>JAFGBT010000040.1 GCA_016933025.1 Spirochaetota bacterium
ATACGGTGGGAAAAAATCGCCGCAATGTTGTGGTTTATAATCATATTTTTCCTCCTTGAAATTTCCTGCCATCATCCTTGACAGCATGAAAAATTTCTATTTTTCCTGATTGATATTCGTCATTTATCGTATTTTACTGAATATAATATTTATCGAGAATTATTAAAAAATATAGCATCGAGATACATAATATACATGATATTATCGTCCATTGCAGGGATAAAAGAATGAGGCCTCAACAATATGCAATAGTGGACCGGGGGCCGTCCCCTATCATACAAATAAAGCAAAAATGAGGAAGGGGTGTTTTTCTTGTTGAAATAATAGCATGAGGGAATGATTTTAGCATCGGACAAGAGGGCCCTTATGGCGAAATACAGCGGCATGAAGACAAGATTTTCGAGGGATCGGGCGATTTTTTCTCAATCCAGAATGTCCCCTATAAAAAGTAGGGCAGGTGTTGTAATTTCCTCATTGAACGGGAAAATCCGGGGTTTAATCGGCACGGTAAAGGATGTGAAGATCCCCTTCATCGATAAACTCATGAAGCTCTTTCCCCGGAAGGCCCCCGGCAACAGCCCGATCTTTACATCCCCCGCTATCAGAAAGGTGAAACGCTACTCTCTCTCCACCTATGCGTATGCCGGAGCTATAGATCGTATCATTGGAGGAACCATAGATATTGTTCGTGCGCTGATAGGCAGAGCCCGCAGGTCTCCGGCGCTGATAGCCGGTATCTGCGTCGGTGTGGTGCTTGCCTTTGGCATAATACTCGCCATTGATTTCGGAAGGGTGCGGTCACTGGCCACCTTCAAGCCAAACGTGACAACAAAGATTTATGATAAGAACAATGTTCTCATATCGGAGCTTTTTACTCAGAAGCGTGATGTGGTGCCGATTAAAAAGATACCGGAAGACCTTCGCAATGCTTTTATCGCCATAGAGGACAATGAATTCTATGATCACTGGGGAGTAAATCCGAAAGGCATCGTACGGGCCTTTTTTATCAACATATTTTCAGGGAGGATCAGGCAGGGAGGAAGCACCATTACCCAACAGCTTGCCAAGGTGCTTTTGACAACAAGGAAACGTAGTATTTACAGGAAGATCAAGGATGCCTTTATCGCGATAATGATGGAATTCAACTATACTAAGGATGAAATCCTGAGCCTGTATCTGAACCAGATCTTTCTCGGGCACGGCACCTACGGCGTCGAGGCAGCTTCCCGGCTCTATTTTGACAAACATGTATGGGACCTGAACTTGGCCGAGTGCGCCCTCCTGGCAACCCTTCCGTCCGCGCCGAATCAATTTTCGCCGATTCGCCATCCGAAGAGGTCCATGCAGCGCCATAAGATCGTGCTCGCCAAAATGGTTGAAATGGGATATATCACTGTAAAGCAGGCGGAGCAGGCTTATCTCGATTTTTGGCCTGATTACCTGGATTACCTGAGCGGGCTTGCGCCTACCATGACAACGATGAGCGCCCGCACCAATAAGGCCCCCTGGTTCACCGAATATGTGCGCAGGGATTTGGTGAAAAAATACGGGACCGAGAAGGTGTACGAAAAAGGGCTCCTGGTATACACAACACTTGATCTGAAAAAACAGCTGGCGGCCCAGGAGATACTGAAGCGGAGGCTTGAACGGCAGACAGCCGAATCGGCTAAATTGGCATTCAAGAAGGAAGACTTTTTCGTGGAACAGTGCGGTGACACGATTGAGCTTTTTTCCATGCTGTTCGACATTTCGCGATTCAAGAAAAAGGGCTCCCGCCAGCTGGAGAAGATCAATAATTTTATTCGCAACGAAATAATCGAAGAGCTCGACGGCATAAACAGCCTGGTGGGCCTCCAGGATATCAGCACGTTTCTTGATAAATACAAAAAAACATATCTCGAGGACAAAAATTTGCAGAAAGTGGAGGGCTGCCTGATTTCGATAGACCATCGTAACGGCTATATCGAGGCCATGGTCGGCGGGAGCGAGTTTACCACAATCAACCAGTTGAACCGCGTGAGACAATCCCGACGTCAGCCGGGATCGGCAATCAAGCCGCTTATATACGCCGCGGCAATCGAAAGCGGCGAATTCACTGCGGCGACCACGGTGATGGATTCGCCGGTGGTATTTCTCGATGCCGAGGGAGGGGACTGGCTGCCGGAAAATTATGAGGGAGAATATTCGGGGTTTATCCGACTCCGCAAGGCGCTCGCCCTTTCGATCAATGTTGTATCCATAAGAATTGCCCAGCAGCTCGGCATACAATACGTGATGAAATATCTCGCAAAGCTGCTTAAAATAAATAAATCTGATGTAAAAGCCCGGATACCGAGAAATTTTTCCATTGCTCTCGGCTCAATGGAAGTGAGTCCCCTGGAGCTGGCCACTGCCTACGGCATAATAGCGAACGGGGGGAGGGACGTGATTCCCTACGCCATACGTTTTGTTAAGGATCGCGACGGGACCGTCCTGGAAAACAGGGAGGAAGAGGTGACGAAACTCATGGCGGCAAAGCAAAAGGAGGGTTCAATCCAGATCCTCAAACCTGAAACGGCACAGGTTCTCATAAGCATGATGCAGAGCGTCATCACTGGCGGGACCGGAGGCGCTGCGTCGCCGGGAAGGCCCGCCGCCGGCAAGACCGGGACCACTAACAGCTACAAGGATGCCTGGTTCGTCGGCTTTACCCCGCAGCTTACGACCGGCATCTGGGTCGGATACGACAAGATGGGGCTATCTCTCGGATTAAACCAGTCGGGCGGGGCCGTGGCGGCGCCCATATGGGGCGACTATATGCGCGACGCCATGAAAGACGAGCCAGTCTTGGACTTCCCCGCGTACACGGCGCTTCTGACGCATGAGGTATGCGAGAAATCCGGGTTGCTGCCATCGGTCGATTGCAGGGAAACCATCGATGAAGTGTTTGTTCCCGGCACGGTTCCGGAAAAAACCTGCGACACCTGTTCGGGCATCCTGGGTGGGGCGGGAGTCCCCACGAAGGCGCCTAAAGATAACATATCAAGGGAGCAGAAAGAGGCGATCATCAGGCAGATGAAAAAGAAGAAACCGGGATCAATAATTGACCATATTGACGATGATTTCCTGGAATAACGGGATGAAGGAGGGCGGGTATGAGTTTTGATAGATTTATACTGAAACCCAATGATGCGGCGCTTATCGTGATCGATATACAGGAAAAACTTCTGGCCGCCATGAAAGAAGATATCGCCGTCAGCGTCGTGAGAAACGCGGGCATCCTCATCGAGACGGCGAAGGTTTTCGGAATCCCTGTCATCGTTTCCGAGCAGTACCGAAAGGGTCTCGGCCCAACTATTTCTCCCCTGCGTGAAAAACTGACGGACGAAATTTTAGAGAAGCTTCATTTTGACTGCACGAAGGACGATGTGCTTGGAAAAACAATAGCCGCAACCGGCAAAAAAACATTCGTGCTCGCCGGTATCGAGACCCATGTCTGCGTATTCCAGACCGCCCTCAGCCTCTTGGGGAAGGGGTATGCGGTGGTGGTTGCAAGTGACGCCGTGGCGTCGCGGAGAAAGCACGACTGGAAGCAGTCGCTTGGGGCGCTTGCGCGGGCGGGGGCGGCCGTCTATCCGACGGAAACCATATCGTTTATCGTAATGGAAAAGGCGGGCACGGAAGAGTTCAAGAAGCTGGCGCCGCTGTTCAAGTGATCGGAGTGGAGACTATATAATCCGTCGCATCTTAAATATATTCCTTCCCTCGTATTCCCCGGCCGGCACGAAGAAGTTCATCATTCCGGAAGGCGTAAGGATGAAAATGTCATCGGTCATGTAGAGCCCTCCCGGCTCGGCGAATTTCTGGCCAAGATGGAAGATCGAGTTGATCGTATCGGAAACGATCTCCCCCGTTTCGCCCGAGCTCTGGTACACGGTATTGCCGATATGCAGGGCGATGCGATAGGAAAGATTAATATCGTGGTAAATGAGCTCGGCGCTCATCAGTTTTCTGTTGATGATAGCTTTCATGGCAGCCTCGATCGCCGAGTAGTTCTTCCCGTCAAAGGGGAAGATGACGAGCCCGCCGAAATCCATCCATATCCAGATTTTTCCCTTCAGTGGGGCGACAGATTCCTCGATGTACTGTCGGAACGTAGCGGTAACTTTTTTGAACTGCTCGGGCCCCATGGCCTTGAGGTCGCTCTTGTTGTCCAGTTCGATAAACATGAAGGTGAACGTGTATTCTTTGCCTTTCTGGACGCCTTTCCAGTCGTTGCCTGACAGGATGTAGTTTTTCTTGGCGGCTTTGGCCGCTCGATCCGGAGCCTCGATGTTTTTGAATCTCATGATTTGATCCAGGCGTTTTTGCTGAACCCCCTTTTTCAGCATTCCCGCGTCAAGGTAATCACAGGCCCCGTTGTGGAAGAGTTCGGCAATGTCGGCGATCGTTCCCGCCGGATCAATGATGCCGTAGAGCAGCTTCTCGTTTTTAGCCAATAGTTTCAGTAATGCGGGAACCTCCGTTTTTTTGAACGAAGAAACGTCGGCGTATACCAGCGACCCGGCCGGCAGGCCCTTTAATGATTTTTTCAGCTCGCCCGGTGGAGATATTTTCAGTTCGTTCTTCTTGGCTTTAATGAGCCCTCCGAAGTTTTTACTGATGGTTTTCCCGTTTGAAAATACATGTATCTTCATTTATTTCTCCAGCATTATACTGTAGGCGTAATATTTCGTTCGGCTGTCCACGGGTACCGTTTTAAAGCCTTCAAGGATAGAAGCGTCCAGCTTTGAGCTGACCGTGTTGCTT
Source organism: Spirochaetota bacterium (assembly GCA_016933025.1). GTDB lineage: Bacteria > Spirochaetota > UBA4802 > UBA4802 > UBA5550 > RBG-16-49-21. The sequence continues at coordinate 4,789 of JAFGBT010000040.1, forward strand.
ATGGTCATGGAATTGGGCTGCGTAAATTTTGATTCAATCTGGATCGTTTCTTTTATTGAGTCGTTTTTCATCAGTTCTTCAAGGTCCTGGGTGTAGACACAGTATCCGGCATTGGCGGCGACGCGAACGTTCACCGGCTCGGGCAGCCTGCAATGAAGGCAGTTGTAGATGAACAGCTCGTTTATTATTTCCATGCCGCTCAGAGTCGCCATCAGGTTTTTATTGCCGAAGTAGAAGGCGATCAGACCGCCGTCGCCCTCCCAGTTCCATATTCGCCCGTTTCTCCTGCTTATCGACTTCTCAACGATTTTCCGAAGATCCGTGTATGTTGCCTGTATTATGTTGTCCGGGTATTTCCTCACCAGTTGCGAATTTCCCACGATGTCGAGCCGGAGAAATGAAAGGATGTATTCCTGGTCTTCTATCAGGGCCCCCCAGTTGCGCGTGCGCCGCACTGCGGGGTTTTCGATAAACATTTTGTTTTCCATGTCGTAGATGAAGCCGCTATCGTTTATCTCCCGCATGATTTCTTTGAGGTGTGAGATCTGATAGATACGTCCCTTGTAGCCCACGGTATGCATTTGTATGAGAAGATTGATAAGGGTCAGGTACCGACCGGATTTCACTATGTCGGATACGATCTGGCGCGCCGCAGTGCCCTGGGGAACGACCATGCTCTCCCGGAAACCGGTCTGGCGGTACAGGTCGTAGCCGTCTATGACATCCTTTGCAATGTTCGTCATGATATTGACGTCCATCGATTCCGATACGGCCCTGGTGGTGAGTGAGACGAGTGAGCTTGGTACTTTCATGGCAACTTCCAATTGATGGAGTGTTGTAACAGTGCGTATAATAACAGGGAGATGATAGCGGTCAAGAACTAATTGCCCGGATGACTTACAGGGCGAAGCGCGGCAGGTACTGCCGGGGCCGGGCGGGAAAGCTTCAGTCTGGCATGGATTTCCAGCGGATATCACCGCCTTTGAACACCGGGCCGTCAACGCAGGCGCGTTTCATCCCTCCGGATGTCTCGATGGTGCATCCGGAGCAGAGTCCGATGCTGCACCCGAAATAATTTTCTACTGATACTTCCACCGGTGTCTCTCCTGCCAGGGAGGTGATTTTTTCCATCATGGCGGCCGGGCCGCAGGTATAAATCATGTCATACTGTCCGCCCGGCAGGATTTGCGCTGCGATATCGGCGACCGAGCCCTTCGTTCCGGACGATCCGTCGTCGGTGGCGAGGATGAAATGGCCTGCGTTCCGGCGGAACTGATTTTCCAGGTATATATACTTTTCCGAACGCGCTCCATACAGGTATGTGACATCACAGTGAGATTCGGACAGGGCGCGTGCAAGAAAATAGAGGGGGGCGTTTCCCACACCGCCGCCGGCAATAAATATTTTTTTGTCCCGGGCTATGGTAAACCCGGACCCGAGCGGGCCGATGAGGTCTATGGCTCCGGGGCCGCGGCGCGACAGGAGTTCCGTTCCCGTCCCCACGACTTTAACAATAAGGGACGCCACCCCGCCCTCATGGTTGAAGATCGAGAAGGGTCGCCTGAGGAGCGGTTCGCTTCCCTCCGAAACCCGTATTGATACGAACTGGCCGGGCAGGGGGAGCGGCGAGCCGATCTCCACCTTCAGCATATAATGGCCGTCTGAAACGGGTATCGGTTTTTCTATCAATCGGGACATGCTGTATACATCAGGCCTTCATTCACTCGGGTCAAGAACAAATTGAGGAGTCCGGATGAACCGACCCATTAATTTTAATTTAGTCATTGACACGTTTGCCTGCTTATTTCTTTTTATCATGCAGAATAGATGAAGGCCCCCGTAGCTCAGTGGATAGAGCAGTGGCCTCCGGAGCCATGTGCGTACGTTCGATTCGTACCGGGGGTGATACACAAGAAGGCGCGGTTTCGCAACCACGCCTTCTTTATTTGAATTTAATTTCAGTAAGAGCCGTATACAGGGGGCCTTCGCGCCTGAGTTCCGATCTGAACAGGACGATGCGGTTAAAACTCGATTCACCGTACGGGGTCCGGGTATTGGCCCGTACGTATTCGGCGAGAGATGGCGGCATTTTCATCCTGTCCCTGACGCGTGCCAGAGTGAGGTGCGGCTTGAAAGGCCTGTCTTCTTTTTTAAAGCCGTAATTTTTACAGAGCTCCTCCACAATTTTCTGCAGCCGCAGGATGCCGTCCGTGTCCATGTCGAGGCCGCACCAGATGACCCGTGCCCTTCTCTCATCCGGGAAGGTCCCGAGCCCCCTCAGGATGAACGCCTGGGGTGGAATGCCGGGGTCGATCCGCTTAAAATCATCGAGGAGGCCGCGGGATATCTCCGCGCCTGTTTCTCCCAGGAACTTCAGGGTGATGTGGAAGTTTTCCGGCGAAACGGTCTTGATCTCCCTGCCGAATTCTTGCAGGCGTTCATGCACCGGAATGAGTAACTCCCGTGCCCCTTCTGCAGGCAGGGCAAAAAACAGGCGCAGGGATGTTTTATTATTCGCCATATAAATAATTTTCCCCGGTCTTTTCTTTTATCCTGATGTATTCCCTGTCCGTTGTCCTGTATTCGCGCCGTATAAAATCGAAATCAATAGTTTTATTGATTCCCATCGCGTTGATAATGAAGCGAAGCTTGAATTTTCTGACTTCAGCCGGGATTCTTTCAAAGACGATTATTTTCAGGACCGAGTCGTTCGGTGGAATGAAGTCAAGCCTGAGGGATATGGTATCACGGTCGTAGTCCAGGGTGTCCGGCGGATCGTTTTCATTCAGTATCCTCCTGAACGCGGACATGTTGTCAAAGCGGAGGCGTGAATAGGATGCCGACGAAAAGCGGGCTTTCATTTCTTCGGCCGTGATCGCGCCCGCCTCGGTTGCGCCGTGGCGGATAAGCGTGTTTTCCATTCTGAGAGGGGAGCGCACGGTGCTTTTAACCGTGACGAGGAAGGCCGTGACGGGTGGTATGCGCTGACGCGCGCCTGGCAGCGCCGCGCCGGCGTAGGCGGAGCTGGAGAGGAGACGTCGCCAGAGAGCGCTGTCGACAGGGTCGACCCTGATATCGCAATAGATGTTCCTTATCAGCGCGGATGCCGTCCCGATTATTTCAGTGTCAGGCCGGCCGGCCGGCATGATCATTTGTACCAATCCCTGCCTGGGGAGGCAAGACAGGGGGGCAAAAAGCGGCACCAGGAGCGCCGCGATTTTTGTCGCCGAGCGAATAATTATTGAATACCGTGTCATGGCTTGAGTCACATCATGCCATTGAAAAAGCGCGTGTCAATGATAAACCGGGGGCCGGTCCGCCCCTGAAAAATATATTGACAGGGCGAAATTGGCGGTCCTTATAGAAGAGTGGCTGATGAACGGGTAGTGGCGGATAAAAACTGAATCAGGGAAGGGGTATGGCATTAAAGCGGGGGGCGATTGCAGTGGCCCTTGTTCTACTCGCGGGCGGCTGCAAAACGAAATTCGGAACTGTCAACGATCCCGTGACCGGCATGTCCATTACCAATACCGGGCTAAGTTACGGCGACGCACTGGTGAATGCCGGCGATTCGAGGCTGACATCGGACGAGGTGGCGCTTGGCTCGAAAATTGTGCTGGTGTACACAGACGTCAAGGGGTTCGAGCGGCATGGCGGAAGGCTGTTCCCCGGCGCGTCAATGACTGTTATCGAGCAGGGCGGCGAGACGATCGGAGAGTTCAGGGACCTTTTTGATAATTACACGTCGGATGGCATGGACCCCGAGAACGCCTCGAAGTTGTCGATTACACTGACAACCGGCAGGCCGATGGCGAAAGGAAAATCGTATACCTGGAAGGTCCGGGTGTGGGACAAAAAGGGGAGCGGAGAAATCGTTTCCGAAATGAAGATAAAAATTAAATAACAGCGTACCGGCCCCACGCCTCAGGCGTGAGCCCGGCGCTGCTGAACCCCGGGGAATTTTTTGAAAAATCTGAGAATTTCATTTACCCTGCTTCTTGGCACCATAGTATTCGGTGTCCTCGGATTTCATTTTGTCGAGGGCATGTCCTATTTCGAATCCCTCTATATGACCGTTATAACCATCTCAACCGTCGGATTCCAGGAGGTGAAACCTCTTTCGGGAGCCGGCCGGATTCTCACGATGATGATCATAAGCTGCGGGATCACCATTGCCGCCTACACAATTGGGACGCTCGTCAGGTTTTTTGTCGAGGGGGAGCTTAAAAAAACATTCGGGAGAAGGAAAGTGGAAAAGCAAATTTCCGAATTGAATGACCATTACATCATATGCGGATACGGCAGGATCGGGAGCCTGGTCTGCAAGGAACTTCGTGAACACGGCATAAAATTCGTGGTGATAGAAAACAATCTCGCGTCCATCGAACGCCTGGAGGCCGAAAGGATATTGTACCTTGCCCTTGACGCTGCCGTGGAAGAGACGCTCATGAAGGCGGGAATCATGAAGGCGAGGGGAATCGTGACCGCCGTGGGCTCCGACGCTGACAATGTATTCATAACCCTTACGGCGAAAGGCTTGCGGTCCGATATTTTTATTCTCGCGAGGGCTTCAGACGAGAAAAACGAGGTGAAGTTGAAGCATGCCGGGGCCTCGCGGGTGGTTTCGCCCTATCTCATTGGCGGGAAAAGGATGGCCCAGGTTCTGGTCCGGCCGACGGTGGTCGATTTCATCGATATCGCGGTAACGGACAGCAACCTGGGGCTGCAGATGGAGGAGTGCAGGGTCAGGCCCAAATCGCGGATGGCCGGGAAAAATCTGATCGAGAGCGGTCTCCGGAAGGAATACGGTGTCATTATCGTGCTGATAAAAAAACACAATGGGGAGATGATCTTCAATCCGCAGCCCGCCGAAGTCCTCGAGGAGAACGACATACTGGTTGTTCTCGGCAAGGTTGAAGACATGAAGAGGATGGACGCGGAAATATAGAAGGCGCGGTTGAGAAACCGCGCCTGAGCGTCGGATGAAATCGCCCGCAGCAGTACTCTATGTCATGCTTATTTCCGCTTTTCGCTTATTATCTTCGATATCTTTTTCAGCAGAACGTCTAGCTTGAAGGGTTTTGGAAGGAATAAATCCACCACATTGCGGTATGCCTTCGGGTTGTCGAGCATCCATCCCGACAGCAATATCGTTAAGGTGTCTTCTTTGATTTCCTTGATGCGCGCCGAGAGCTCAATGCCGGTGATTCCCGGGATCCCGTAGTCCGTGATAACGATATCGTACGGCCTCATCTTGAATTCCTCGATCGCCTTTCTCCCGTCGTCGCAGATGAAAACGCGGTTTCCCATTTTATCGAAGAGCTCGAAGAGTATCTTCTGGAGCGGTATCTCGTCCTCGACGATGATGATGTCAAGATCGCGGAGTTTGTATTCGGGCGTCTCGCTCTCCCGTTTGTCCCGGTCAGAGAGCATCCGTGACGGAAAGATCGCCTTGATGGCGTAGGATTCCGGCGATTCCTCCTCGAGTATTTTCAGGTTGATGATTTCGGCCACCTGGCGAATATCGATGCCGGAGAAGATGTTGACGAAAAACGGAGCGGCCGGAGGAAGCGCTGCAGCCTTGTCTTTCTCCGCTTCAACCGTGAGGTGGAGATCATGGTTCTGTCTCAGCGTGATGACAATAGTCCCCGACTTCTGTATCGAGGCGGACACTTTGAGTATGATTGACGTGATGATCTCGCGCAGCAGCCGCGTGTTGGTGCTGACGTATACGCTGGAGAAATATTTTTTATCGACTCGTATGCTTTTCGTGTTATCGAAGTCGTAGACCTTGAACTGCATCTTGGAAAATTCGATCGCATCCTCCACTATCTCGACCAGCGGTTCGGCCATTTCCTCTCCCGTTTCCTGCGCACTCCCTATGAAGTTCTGAACCCTTTTCACCTGGCTGGCGATCTCAAGGGCCGACTCCTCCATCATCTGGATTCCTTCAATGACGGAGTCCTTTTCGGTGATCTGAAGCAGGAGCTGCGTTTTGCTCAGGAGGACGTTGATGGTGTTGTTGAGCGAGTGGAGGAAGCCCTTCGTGATGTCGGTAAGCAGCCGGATCCGGTTGACCGCGTTGATCTTGTCCTTCAGCTCCTTGATCTTGGTGATATCCTCCATGATGATCTCCACCGCGGTTATCTCCTTGTCTTCCACGATGGGATACATGGTGAGGTTTGCGATTTTTATTTCACCGTCGCGGCCGGCGATCTTGACCTCTCCGATCCGGCGGAAGGTGGTCTCCCCGGTCAGGAGGTTGCCGATGGCCTTTTTTACCTTGTCGGAATCTGACGAGAACAGCCCGTCAAGAGTGATCGCCTTCTCGTTCAGGATTTCGTCGGCGCTGTATCCGATGAAACCCTCGAGGGAATGGCTGCACTTTACTATCTGCATCTCGTCGCTCACGCGCACGATCGGCATGGGCGAGAACTCGAAATGAAGGTTGTCGTACTGGAAATTTTCCTCTGATATGATGGATAGCGTTGACCGGTCGAACGAAAGGAGACGGTCGTCCACGATTATCATGAGTGACAGGATAGACGACACGGCGCCTCCGCTGAACATCGGGAAGAGATAAATTTCCACCGGGAGATGGTTCCCGCTCGGGGAGTTAACTATCGCGAAGCACCGCTTTTCCGTACCGTGCAGCGCTGCAAGGTACGACTGGGCGATTCGCTTCCGATACTCGGGGAAAAACGGGTGTTCCCAGTCAAGCCTGATGTCCTTGTCGCCGGTCTGAAAGAATTCGTAGTATGCCCTGTTGCCATAGAGGATCTGGCTGTCCTTGCTGATGATCGACACGGGATGCTTCAGCGATTCGAATATGGCGTACTCCGAAGCAGACGAGAGCTGTTCATCCATCTTCTTTTTGTAATCAACGTCCATGTATGGTCAATCCAGGGTCCGTATATTGATAAAATGCTTGCCCTTCTTTTTGATATTGAAATTCAGGTGTTTTGTTTCATTGACGGCGCCGTTATAGCCGATATACTGGATCCGTGCCGTGTATTTACCGGGCGCCAGACGAATTCTACCGAGCTGGAGGGTCGCCGGGAGCGTGTGCCAGCACCTCAGGTCGGGTTTTATCGTGGCGAAGAGCGCCGTGCCGGTTCCTGCACCAACCAGCATTCCAACCAGCGAGGAGAGCCCGCTATTGCCGTCCGAGAGGCTCCGCGTTGTTTCCTGCGCGGCCAGACCTGCCGCTAATGACACGATGGCCTTAGTGACAATGGAAGCGGCCACCTTGCCCCTGAGTCTTTCGTAGTCGTCTTCCATGTTTTTCATGGCGGTGTATTCAATATTTTCCAGGGTCTCGGTCGCAACGTCCCTCCCCATGACGGAGACGGTGATGCACTTTGTTTTGTTCGTCCTGATTTTGAATTTCGGAATAGGATTTTCCGCGATAGCAATGGCCGTCATGATGGACGCCGCAGTCACGCCCTTCGCGAGGTTCTGGCCGCCTATCGCCAGGTTGACCGCCGAGTTCATTGCCGGGTCCTCAAGGAGCTTGCCCCTGGACACCTTGATGGGACTGCGGCCTCCCTGAAAGATCACGACGAGCTCTCCGGTATTATCTTTTTTCGAGCGCCGCACCTGAAACAGGTCCCTCTGGGCCATCGCAAGGCCCGGCCTCAGCTTGAGAATTTGTCGGTATTCCACCTCGGCGTATTCGCGGTCATCTTCGCTGCCGGTCATGTCAGCACGCAGCTCGTGGGCTATCGCGGTCAGGTATTTCGCCATGATGTTCTGTTTGTACCGATCCTGCCCCTTTTCGGTTTTGATCTTCTGCAGTTCATTGTTGACCGCCTTGAATTCGACCGCGGCCTCGTCATGCTCGCCCAGCATCAGGTAATTGATGCCCAGGTACATGTGGATCAGGACCTTCTCGAAGTCTTCACCCCGGTAATTCTTCACGGTCTGGTCGGCAAGGAGTGCTCCCACTTCCTGGGAAATACTGATGGGCATCACCTGGGCAATCTTGGCCGCCTTGAGAAGTACCCTGTTGCTGTCCTCGTATTTGCCGGCCATGTGGAGAAGGTAACCGGCCTCCATCATGAACAGGAGCTGGTCTTTCCCGGCCTTGTTTATATAGGGGAGAAGCATTCTCGCGGCTTCATATTCCTGCCCCTTATAAAACTTTTCCTCCGGCGCGTTGATGACCTCGCGATAATCCCTCACGCAGGCGAAAGCCGTTAACGCTGTTAAAAAGGCGACTGCGGCTGATATGGTTCTGTTCATAGAATGACGCCTCGGTCCGCTCAGAAGTCAATCGGGTCGGTTGCCGTCGCTTTTAGAAATTCCTGACGGTCCTGCCATCTCGAAAGTCCCGTCTTCAACTCTTTCATTGTCAGTGTCACGGTTAGGTACTGGACTTTCTTGCCGCCCACGTATCTCACGTTTTCGTTAATGTTGCCAAAGAGAAAAAAGTTCGGGGACTTCAGGTTGCCGGCCGGCACGGCGCTGTCCGGATCGACCAGCCCCGTCATTCCCTTCTCCATTTCTTCAACCGCTTCTTTTGTATAAGATTCCTCGATGAACTGTATCCTCATCTGAATAAGTGCGGTGACGATTTCATCGACAAGCATTTTCGTGTCAATATGCTCGGATGTGTCGTTCTTTATCCTCTGGACCCGGATAAGAGCGGGCTGGTTCCATTCGCTTTTCAGGTAATTATGGAGCGAGGTTACCATCTTGTTGACGGTTGTCTTGATTTCTCTGGGGCCCCATTCCATCGAGCCCCTGTCCTTAGTCGCATCCCGGTACTGGGTGCCGCCGCAGCCGGAGAGAATCAGCGAAATCGTGATGATCAACAATGAAGTGCTTCTCATTATGACAGTTCCTCGCGGGAATTTTTTCTCTATACTGTAAATGTATTAAAAAAAATATACAAGTAAACAAATTTTAATGATAGATTGCTCTATGGCCGGCACACCCCCCCCCGGGGGCAGAACAGTATCCCGATTATAATTAGTGATTAATGAAATTCAACCCTATAATTGTCAATAAAGTTAAATTATTTTTTTGTGCATTATCAACGTTTTTTACAGAACTGCGGGAGCGGGGCGATAATCGCGCCGCAAGCTTTTAATTATGTGCCAGGAAGCTCTCGATGGCTTCATGCACCTTCAATACCGTCTCGCCGGTATCGCGATTTTCAATTATAGCGATGTAATTTTTACGGTCGAGACTGTGCCGGTAGAGCGGATCGTAATACTTTTCGAGCATAACGCGGATAAATTCCCGTATATGTCCACCGGTATATAGATTGATGAGGAGGTCGGCGTTTTTCCGTCCGAGTTTCGACTCAAGGCTCCGGACTATCGTCGGAATGTTTGTGTTATCGCAGTGGGAATGATATTCGCTGAATATGATGTCAACTCTACGCTCCAGGGGGGTGTCTATGTATATGGCGGGTGCGCGCATCATGAGTCCATAGAGGGGATCGGGGAGATGAAGGTTGCCAATTTTCCTTGATTCACCTTCGATGAGGCAATAGGGGGCAGTCTCGAGCTCCTGTATTCTCCCGATGATACGGCTCTCGAACATCTTCTGGGTTTCCTGGGCGAGGCCGATGCCTCCGAACACGGAGCTCCGGTGGCCGGCCATCTCTTCGAGGTCGATGGCCGTTGGAGCCATCCTGATGATCTCGGTCTTGCCCGCGCCGGTGAGTCCCTGGAGGACGAAGAGCGGCGCAGACAGCGAGAGCGACTCCATCCGCTCTATGACGTACTGCCGGTATCCTTTATACCCGTTGCGGAGTTTATAGACCTTCAGCCCGAGGGTATCGAGCAGGGAGGCGAGAGAGGTTGAACGCATGCCGCCGCGCGCGCAGAGTACGATAATATTTTTATCCCCGTAGGCGAGAAACGAGCCGACCAGTTCTTTCAGCTTGTCGCCGACGATCTCCGTCCCGCGCATCACGGCTTCGTCCCTGCCGGCCATCCGGTAAATGGTGCCGACCTCCTTGCGCTCCTCGTTGTCAAAGAGGGCGATGTTTACCGAGCCGGGGACATGGTCGTCCCTGAACTCGCCTGGGGAGCGGACATCGATGTACACGCTGTCGGGGATGGAACGCGATTCGTTGTATGATATTTCTTTCATCGGTTGTTTTTTGGACACGACCAGGAGACCTTGGCGTTTACAGGTCCGGCATCCTGGTCTCGACGCGGCCGGTTGCCGCAAGCTCCTCCGCGGCCTTCAGAATGACCCGCATGTACACGCTCATTGATGGGTGCAGGAGCTGTGGGTGGAAGTCTCTTCGGGAGACGGATTTCCGTACGGCGTCCCTCCCGTTATAGCCGCTTATTTCGATGAGTATATTGCCGGCCATGATTTTTTTCAGGTCGTCGATGCGCACCGCGAATATGCCCGTTACTTCGCCGTCCCGGAAGCGGTAGCGGTCAAGCTCCCGGCCGTCCCGGAGCAAGAAGATATGCTGAAATTCCCTCTGGAAGAGCCCGTTATTTTTCTCCTCGTAGCGGAACCAGCCAAGGTCCGCGAGGTCCTTTTCCGCCGGCGTGATCCCTATCTCCTCGCGGGCCTCCTTGGAGACCTTATTCCCGCCGAATCCATAGGGGACATGTCCCCCTACCGTAATGTCCAGGCAGTCCGGATAGTTTTCCTTGTGCGGCGCTCGTTGTTGGAAGAGTATCTCAGACTGATTGCCGCGCGAGCGCACGATCCAGAGGTGGACCGCTTCATGGGGGACTCCTTCCCGATGGGCCATGTCCCGGGCCACAGGTTCTCCGGTAGGAAGGCCGTTTTCCCAGTCCCAGACTTCCAGTAATTCCGCGCCTGTCTCAATATTGTTCTGCATTATATTCACGTATTCTGTAATATTTCAAGATAAGTGAATGATCGTTCCCTGTTCTTACACAATTTCATATAATTGACAAGAAACATAGATCTTTCCAGAGTGAAATAGAGAATTATGACATTATGATGCTCTATAAACTGTTTGAAGACAGGCGGAGGCTTGACAAGCTTTTTTTATTGAAAATCGACTCCCGCTCACCGATATTATTATTGTAGAAAAAGACGTAAAAATTATGGCTGAAGAACAACGAAATAGCGGCGTGAGTGACCCTGACATACTCGAGGTCGATACCCCCGGCTCATATGGAACGCCCGGACCGGCAGTTGCGCGTGCGATGAAAAAAAGGATATTCCCGGTCGGGATCTTCTTTATTCTGCTGGCGATAGAATCGCTGATCGCGGCTGGCGTGAGTCTTGCTTATTTTTATTACGCCGGCAGGAGCGGAATCGCATCCATAGAATCGAACACCAGGACCTATATCACTCCCCTCGCCGAGTCATTCGGCACCATGGCTGAGCTCTGTTACCGGACGAAAAAATACGACAGGCTGAAGGGACTTTTCCGGGAGAAACTGGACAAGCGCGTCATCAATGAGGCTTTCTTTATCCTGAAGAACGGCCGGCTCGCGGCCCACTCCGATCCGGCCGTTGAGCAGAAGTTCAGGAAGGCGAACGTCGAGGCGGTCTATACCATGGACCTCGTCCTCCTCCCGGCATACCGCGCCAGCAGAGACGTGCTCTACACCGAGTACGGTATTCCCTCAAAGAGGGTCCCCTTTGACCGCCGGTACCGCGAGCTCATCAAGACCTATTTATATCATGACATAGATTCCACCGGCTGGCTTGCGAGCAGGGCCGTGTATCGCAAGAAGAAGCCGGTCGGCGCAGTCTGCATCATCATCGGCAAGGACAGCATATATTCGTTCATCAGGGGCCATCTTGAACGGAGCGGCCGGATTCTATCGGCATCACTGCTGACAGCACTCGCAGTTTCGTTCCTGGTATCGCTTTTGATATTTTTCAGGTACCGGAGCATCCAGAAGAGGGCACTCGCGTGGGCCGGCATGGGGGCGTCGGCTGCGCATGCGGACCGGTTTTACGACATGACCCCGTACGGGGAAACGGCCGCCTACGGAGACGAGCCGGTTTTTGTCGAGCTCCTGAGCGTCCACCGGGGCGAGGGAGGGGCGTATTCTTACGTTCCCGCCACGCCGTTCCATCCGGCAAAAAAAATCAGAGAGGCAATTCCGGTTCTGGAAGAGGAGTAGCATCGTGGTTATCAATCATGCGGAGATCCTGGACAACCGAGTGGCCGTCGTCGACATCGAGGGCCCGCTCGACAGTTACACGAGCCCTGACTTTGAGGATTACATAAACCAGCTCCTGGGAAAGAGCATCGTGTTCATCCTCTTTGACGCGGGCAGGATGGAATACGTCAGCTCCGAGGGAATCGGCCTTCTCCTGTTCTTACAGAGGAAGATATCTGAGGCCAACGGATTTTTCGTCATCTTCAATCTTTCAAATGAAATAATGACCCTCTACCGTCTCCTCGGCTTTGACAAGGTGTTCCGCATCGCCGATTCGCGCGCGGATGCCCTGCAGATTATGGACCGCCAGATGGAGCTGCGGGAGAAGGGCATCACCGAAGAGTTGGAGCCGGGACCGGCGCCTGCCGCGGTAAAGCCTGCCCCCGAGGAGGAGCCCGCCGCGCCAGCGCCGGCGCCGGAAGTGGCACCGGCACCGAAACCGGCGGAGGCGCCCGCAGAATCTCCTGAGGGCGGCATGGTTATTGAATGCCGCAACTGCAAGTCGCCCAACCGCGTGTATCATGACGGCGATTACATCTGCCCCCACTGCAACACCGAGTTCAGCGTGATGGGGAGGGAGACAATGAAGTCACCGTCATCGCCGGCGTCCGATTTCAGCTCGCTTATCGTTGAATGCAAGAAGTGCAGGTCTCTCATCATCGTGAAGAAGAGCGGGTCGTATCAGTGCCCGGACTGCAGCGCCAGGTTTTCGGTCGGGGACGACCAGACGGTCGTGTTTTGAATTGTTATGCGTACCGAATTTTCTGAACGGGGCCGTCCCCAAAGCGATTGCCGAGTGAATTTCGCAGTTGCATGACGCTTATCTCGATACGATTTTACCGCTTTTCAACGTCAAAATCACTCGATAAGCGCTGCGAAATTCGTATCGAGGCAGCTTTGGGCCAGACCCGTTTTTTATGGCAGGCGGCACGGTGTTATGTTAGCCTTTTTAAAACAATCATGGTAATATCGTCGTTCAGGATATAATCCTGGAGCTTCTGAAGAATCTCGTTTTTTATCTCAACGCATGATCTGCCGCCCATCTTCGCCATGATTTCCATGAGACGCTCGTCACCAAACATGTCGCTCTCCGCGTCCCGCCTATCCCGCACGGAACCCTTTACCCAGGCCTCGGTGATGCCGTCGGTGAAGAGCAGCATCGTGTCGTTTACATTCATTTTAAAATTGCTGTTCTTGACCACTCCCTCGATATCGTCCATGATGCCGAGCCACATCCCGTCGGTTTTAACGAGCTCCACCTTTTCGGTCGCGGCCCGGTATATCATTATGTCCTGGTGGAGGCCTGAATGATAGAATACTCCGTCGGTAATGCAGGCGATAACGGTTATTGTCATGTACTTGTCCTCGCCCAGTAGCTTTATATTCTGCGTGATGACCATGTTGACGCGCGCGAGAAGCACGTTCGGTTTCAGGTCGGGCTCGCAGACGAGCACCGTGTGGATGGCGGTCTGCACCATCATCATGATGAGTCCTGCCGGGACGCCGTGGCCCGACACGTCGCCGATCACGATCCAGTCGGTGCCGTCAAGGTTTATGACGTCGTAGTAATCACCGCCCACCATCTGCGCGAGGGACATATAGGCGGTTATCTGATAGCCGGATATTGCCGGCCTGGTCGGGAGGAGAATGGTCTGTATCTTTTTCGCGAGCTGCATTTCTCCCCACAGCTCGTCCCGGGCTGTGGCGAGCTGCTGGTTGGAGGCCTCCAGCTCCTCCATGGCGGAGTGGAGCTCCTCGGTCCTGTGCGTGACCTTGTCCTCGAGGCTCAGGGTAAGACTTCTGAGCTCGTTTCTCATCACGTTGATCCGGTCGGCGAGACCGAACGACAATAATACGAGGAACATGACGGCCCCTAAATGCATGCTCCAGTTGGTTATAAAATTATCCGCCAGCAGCCCCATGGATTTGAGAAGGTAGAACATGGTGCATATGAAAAAGAGCGCGTATGCGACGAGCACAAAGAGGGACTGCCTCGATTTTTTTATAACCGTCATGTAGATCAGGAAGACAAGGCCGATGCTGATGCTGATAGCGGCCAGGACAACGCTCCCCGACATGCTGAGCTGGTAATTGTTGAGAAGAGGCGTTGAGGCCGAGGCCGCGATATTCGCGACCACCAGCGCTATGCAAACGCGGTTGATAATCGGGAAGTTTTCCTTCATGCGGGTGAAATTGCGAAGGAACTGGACGAACGTGCCGACTATAAGTCCGAGCAGGATCGGCCGGCAGTAGATGCCCCACCAGAGGGACCGGGGCCAGAGGTACTGCGACGCCGTTCCATTGAGAGACATGGCCATGAGGAGAAAAGAGGCCAGGAAGAGTATATAATACAGATAGCTCGGGTCCCGCACTGATAGAAACAAGAAGAAGTTGTATACGATCATGACGAGAAAAATACCGCAGAACAGCCATAGCAGGATGGCCTCATATTCCGCCCAGAGTTGAAATTCGGCCGGAGAGAACATGGTGAGCACGATGCTCATCGAGCCGTCTGTTTCAAACCGCATATAGCAGGTCTTTGATTCGCCCGCTTTCAGGGTCATCGGGAAGACAAAGGTCCTGTGGCGCAGGGGTCTTTTTGAAAATTCATACTCCGCCCCGGTCTCCGTTGTCCGGAAGGTATTGTATCCAGCCGGCTCGTACAGGGTGATGCGCCCAATGAGCGGATATTCCTGCATCAGGAGGAGGCTGATGTCGCGACGGCTCCTGTTCGCCGCGGAAAAACGGACCCAGTAGGCGGATTTCGTATACCCGAGGCTGATCGCTTTTTGGGGCGATTGTTTCCATCCGTGGCGCGGGGCGGCGTTCGGAGAGACGATATCCTGGATGCTGAGCTTTTTACCGGTATCTTCCAGGTATTCCAGGTAGGCTCCGATCGGGTTTCGCGAGAGGTTGTCGTCGACTGGAATAGGGTCTGCCGAGGCGGCTTGATTGCCGAGGGCAAAAAAGATCAGCAGCTGCACCCCGAGCAATTTTTTTATTCTGCATGTCATGAATTTCTATTTCTGGTACACGATCTTGTGGACCTTGTGCCGGGGATATGTCTCCTCACCGAGGATGGTTTTGATGACAATGCCGTCCGCGTCGTCTTTAATCAATGTTCCCTTGCGCTGGGAACCGTCGATTAGTATCACGTTGACTTCGAGCTTCGGGGTTATTATTGATTCGATAACGTCTGGCGGCAGATTGAAGAGCTTGACTCTTGTTTTCACGAGGAGCTCTCCCGTTTTAAGGTTGATCCCGGCGACCTCGCCGACAATCTGGCTGCCGTCAACCAGCTTGATTTCGAATTTATCATCTGATGATGTCTCTATTATTGATGATTTAACGCCCTTGATAACGCATTCGATCGGGATGGTGTTGCCGCCGGTATATATAAGCGTCCCCTTTTTTTGCGGATTGAAGGGGAATGCAAATCCTAAATCAGAAGACATCACCGATATTTTTTTGTCGCTGCCGCCTTTTACATCCAAAAGCTCCAGGGAATATGACCATGAATCTTCATCTGTGTTATATTTTGTTACTGTATAAATGCCCGCATCGCCATTTTTGAATCCTACCACTATCGGCCCTTTATTTTTGTATGCTGCCTGGATGGTCTTTTTTGTGCTCGTCATATCCTGTTTAACCGGAAAGGATTGGCAACGAATAAATAAACAGGCTGCTGCGAAAAATAATAGAGTGAATGCATACCGTCTCATGGTTGTCCCCTTAATATGTGATGGTTTGTGATGCTATCTCGTCCTGCATGACTGAAACGATGCCTCCCGGGGTTTTAATCCTGTACATCGGCCCTCGCTCAATGATCATCCCGAGGATTTTTCTCCCGTCGTTGAGGGTAATTACGTCAAGCTTGCCATTGTTTGTTATCTTTATTTCCAGTAATTTTTCATCGTAGGACAGGGACGCGGGATCCTTTTTTGCGGGAGTCACGTCCGCCTTGTGCTTTGAGGTCTTTCCTTCTTCCTGTTTTGTGTCAATAAAATTTGAGGGATCAAGGCTTCCTGCCTCCGCTTTTTCCTGCTCATCCATGGCGGCCTCTTTTACCTCGGCCGAAGGGATCACTTCAATTTTATATCCCGCGTTAACGGTGATTTCTTTTTCTATCAATACCTTTTCGCCTGAGGGTAGTTCGCTTTTGGATATTCCCAGTGAGCCGCTCAATACGCGGACGATTGTTTTCCCCGAGTTTTTATCGACAGAAACCGTGAAGGTGGTCCCGCGCACCGACGCGGTGCTTGTCGGTGTTGATACTCTGTAATATGAGCATTTTTTTAGAATCTTGTTGAACAATAACCCGTCTGTCAGGCCGAGGACTATCCTGTTGTTCGAAAGGTCGCATTCTTTCAAAACAACCCGGGAGTTTTCATAGAGCGTGATTTGTGCGGTTGCGCCCAGGCTGAGTACGGCCAGGGATTTGTCCCCTGTGGCTATGGTGTCATTCAATGCAATCGGGTCCCCCACCTTTGCCGCGACCGAGTTTGCAGTGACTTTGCCGGATAAAAATGCAAATCTGGTTGTGTCAGACTCCCCCCTTTTGCAGGCCGATGTAAAGGAAAATGAAATGAATACAATTATACCGATTGTCAGGGCGACCCGCGACTTTGTCATACAATCCCCCCTTGCGGTTGAACCATGCTGTGCAGTTGCAATACCGGAGTTGAGGCAACACAAAGGAATATTCTCTTATTGATACTATTCTGTCAAGGAAGATTATGCCTGACTTTCGTCACGGCGTCCGGCAACGAGTTGCATTCATCGGGGACTTCGGGACTGGGTTCCGGTGTACGTACCGCGAATCGTATATTTTGGCAGGGTCGCGGCCATGAAAAAAGGGAGCGGCATTACGCCGCTCCCCTCAAATTTTTGGAGGAGGTTATAAAAAATTTATTTCGGCAAGACCGGCTCGATTGCCGCCCAGAATTCTCTCGTTGAATCCATGCCGTGCAGTTCCGGCGCCTCCGTGCTCCACCCGTCGTCGGCCGGTGGTATGCCCCAGTAGCACCCGGACATCAACATACACAGTGATGCGACGGCTATGCATCGTTTCATTGAGTACAGGGGCGGCATGATCCTCCTTCAGGGCAGTAGGCCGCTACGGTATTATCCGGATTGATGGGACCGGCATATAGGCTGGAATATAGATGTTTTTTCAGCCTCCTGTCTCATCAAAAACAATTCATGATTATAATTGACTGCCTGAATCTGCTGTACGATTGGTCATTCGGTTTGAACGGGCCGCATATGCCGGCAGAGAAGTTTTTGGTAAAAAAACGCGCGGTGTTCGTCCGCGCGTTTTTAGCTAGTGGCTTAAAGGAGTACGATCCTGGAAAAAATTAATTATGGGCACGCATGGTGCCGTGTCCATGTTAATTTTTTTTGTGGCCCGTCACTATTATTTCATTATGTCTTTTACGTCTTCAGCGGATTTCTCTAATGTTTTGCCCGCCTCTTCTACCTTTTCCTTGGCTTCTTCAACAGAGGTTTCCGCGTCTTTCCCGGCGTCTTCGGCTTTTTTGCAGCCGTATACGCCCAGAACAAGAGCGCTGATCGCGAGCGCAACAACAGCCAATTTACCGAATTTTTTCATGGGTGTCTCCTTGGGTTTATTAAAAATATTTTAGTTACATAGCACGTGTTCCGCCCGCTTGTAAAGCAGTATTCCGATTTTTTTGGGAAAATTGTAAAAAACAGAATACATATGATTAACAGGCGTTACCGTTATGATGCGCAGGCCTGCACGATAATGCCGCTATCTTCCCTCGCTAATGCGTATTCTCCACTCGCACCTGTCGTGCCCCTCCGGGATGGACCGGGACAGTTCAAATGTCAGGCCGGGATTGAAGGATCGTATCCATTCGGGGAATATGGTTTTGTCCACGACATCGCACCTCACGAGGTTCTCTCTACCCGAGCGCCTGAGGTTTTCATACCAGGGGCAGTAGTCGATATCAATAAGCGCCTCGGTTTCGGATTGCTCCCTGAC
>JAFGBT010000041.1 GCA_016933025.1 Spirochaetota bacterium
GCCCATAATACAATTATTATTGAAATAAAGACAATAGAAGCAATTACAAATCATGAGAGAGGTCATGTTATAAATTATCTCGGGCTGACCGGTTTGAAATTAGGATTAATCCTGAATTTTAAGAAATCAAAATTGGAATGTGAAAGAATAATTCTGTAGATACAAATTAGTGTTCATTAATGTTCATTCGTGTCTATTCGTGGTTTCAACGGCCTTCATCATGATTTTTCCACTTTTTCTCGCGCCGCGCGAAATTTTAACACTCCTGCCCGGAACTTTTTGCTTGCCAGGGCCATCCTGTTGTGCGATTATCAGTTCAGATAAGACCCATTCCACCTCCTGCGCCGCACTTGATGGTGGAGCAAAATCCAAGATGGAAATCATTTTTAGGGGACCGGCCGATGAGCAAGAAATCCATGCGTTTAATCAAATTCAAGCGACCGGACTTCACCTATCCGGAATTTGGAATAGTGAAGGATGGAACGATAAGCCCGATTAAAGACCTCCATTCCGTTTCAGACCTCTTCCAGGCTATCAGTAATAACAGCAGTTCCTTTAACGCTGATATACCGCTTGAGGGGATCAATCCGCTTCCGCCCACGGACGGGCAGGTGCATATCTATTGCGCGGGGCTGAATTATCTCGACCACGCCCTTGAGACAAGAATGCCGGTGCCAAAAAGCCCGGTTTTTTTCACCAAGTCAAACGGGGCGATGTGCGGCGCGTACGACGACATCATCTACCCGAAGAGCGTGACGCTTCTTGATTACGAGATCGAGCTTGCGGTAATAATAGGGCGAACAATCAACGCGCACGATGTCGTGACGCCCGACAATCTTGGCGAGTTCATCATTGGAATAACGATACTAAACGATATATCCGCCAGGGATGTACAGCTGTCGGTCGGCCAGTGGTTTCTCGGCAAAAGCTACAGGACATTCGCTCCCCTCGGCCCCGTTCTCCAGACGATCGACGACGCGGTCGTCAAAAGGCTTTACGACCTGGACCTCTCGCTCCAGGTCTTCACGAAAAACGGGGACGCGTATCCGAACAAATCACAGACCGGCCGCAGCGGAAACATGATATTTAAAATACATGAACTCATAAACTGCCTGCGCGAGAAATTCGACCTGCGGCCGGGCGATGTCGTGGCCACCGGGACGCCCCGCGGCGTGGCGCTCTCCCAGCCGCCGAGGATAAGACAGAGGATCGCGGAAATAATAGGCATTCCGCAGTCAAAACGGATCGAGATATTTCTGGATAAGGAAAGAAATGGAAATAAAAAATACCTGGAACCGGGTGATACGATATCCGCGACAATCTCGAGCCCGGATGAAATCGTGAAGCTGGGAGAGCAGCGGAACAGGGTTGTACCTGGATGATTTTTCACGCCACGAAGGACAGGTATCTGCCGCGGACCGCGGCGGGTCATGGTGAGCCATTCGACAAAGTTTATCCTGAGCTCGCCGAAGGGCTCGCCACGGGCTTCGTCGAAGTGTGCCTCGACTACGCTCGGCATGACATGTCAAACTGAGCCCCTCGACAACCTCGGGGCAGGCTTCGTCGAAGGGTGACGACCGCCGTACGGAGAGGATATCTGACAGGGGGCCCACACAATGACCCCCCTGTCAGACGAGCACATGCCGCTCATCCTACCACCACTTCCTGGTCAGGTACTCGGTGGTGAACATTTCCGGACGTATGTTCGTCGCCCTCTCGAATTTCGTTTCGCTCATCAGCAATTCGGTCCTCGTTCCCTTCTTTAAATTTTTCATCTCAATCCCGGTCTCGTAGTACACCCTCTGGCCCTTCACGTTGGGCGCTATCGTGAATGAGATAAGCCGAAGCTGTTTGCTGTTTATGCCGAGCTCGTCGTAGTAGTCCATCTTCAGGGTAAGCATCGTCTTCTTTTCAATAAATATGACGCGCCTGCTGTAGCCGAGGTTCATCCTGATTTTAAGGCTTCTCGGCTTGCATGCCACCACATGGCAATCCCACTTTTTTCCCCTGAATTCCACCTTTTCCTCGCCAATATAGCGGTACTTCCAATCGTCGAAGCTGGGCTTGCCCACGTCACCGTTGGTGAAGTCGCTTCCGAAGAATGAAAGCTTCTGGTCCGCCCCCGTGACCCGCTTCACCTTGCGGATGCCCTTGAGATACAGGTATTTCTCGTCCGGCGCGTTCTTATAGTTGTAGGAAAGATAGGAATTGCCCATATCGTCCGCAGGGGACAGGAAGTAGGAGATGTACTTCTCGCACTGGTTGGGTTTTCCCATGTTTTCCGTGTAGGCGCCCATGATCATCGATTTCCTGAACTTGAGCTCGCCGGAAGCGCTGTATATATTGAGGGTGATTTTGTTCTTAACGCGTTCGAAAACGGGGCGGTCGTCGCTGAGCTTGAGCAGTCTTGTCCCCATCTCCTCGGGCGTTTCCGGAACCGCAGCCTGTGCGCCTGCAAGAACAAACAGAAATGATAATAGGATACGAGTATAGTTCATGATATTCTCCATATAATGATTGTTGGCGGCATGGGTATGCCGATCCTCGCATATGATGCAGGAAACCGGCGCCGCTGTTTCCCTCATCTCCCTCGTCCGGGCGCGGTCAGGCGGCCTTTGAGTGAGATTGTTGAATGATTTTCGTTTTCCGGGAATGTGCCGTCAGGACACGTCGCGAAGATATGCGTGCATCGTCATATATCCTCCATATGTAATGTATTTTATATGTTTAATCACTCTGGCTACAATAGGTAAATGAAGGAAAAAAATCAATTGCTTTATTAAAAATATTGAATAGAAGAGAGAGTGTGTGAAAAAAAAATTAGATCACAGAACTGTGCATGTGCCTTTCAGCATTCCCCGGATGCGCGATTATCGTTACGCCCGCGATTTCCTTTTCCTGAAATACTCCTGCGCGCCTGCGATGGCTCGTATGGCCTGCTCGGGTGAGGGATAGGACATGACACCTTCCCGGTCCAGGTGCTTCACGATGTTTCCATCGGCAGGCTCGTCAAAGGCGACCAGGTCGATAACCGGAATGATCGGCTTGTTGAACTCCCTGATCTGCTTCACCACCAGTTCAAGGAGCTCCATTTCTGCGTCGATCATGGTCCGGGCGGGCCGCTCCATGGCCTCGATTGGAAGCACGGGGGAGTCGAGCCACCGCCGCGCCCGCGCGGTCATGTAGCCGAGCCCCAGGAGGAGTATCGCGTCCAGGTCCGTGTGCTTCATCAGGGTCTCGATGGCGTCGGTGACCATCGACACCTTCCCGGGCGCCACCAGGTCGATGGGATTGCGCCTGCTCCAGAAGGGCGGCAGGAACCTGTCGAGCATGGCCACGACGCGCTCCTCCAGGGGAGGAAGCTCGAGACCCGCCTCCTCGCATAGGTCCGCCGAAATGACGCCCCATCCGCCGCCCTGTGTGACAATGCCGATACGCTTGCCGGTGAACTCGGGCTGGGACAGCATGAGGCCGGCGACGTCAACCATGTCGTCGATGGTCGCTGCCGGGATGATGTTGGCCTGGCGGCACATGGAGCGGAAGACCGCGAAACTGCCGGCCAGCGCCCCGGTGTGCGACATGGCAGCGCCGGCGCCGACGGTACCGGTGCCGCCCTTCAGTAAAATTACAGGTTTTTTGAGGGCAACGTGCCGGGCGGCCTCCAGAAAACGGCGGCCCTGCCGCAGTCCCTCCACGTACAGGCAGATGACCTTCGTGCGCTCGTCGGTCTCAAGATACTCCAGGAAATCCTCGACCTTCAGGTCGGCCTCGTTGCCCGAGCTTATAAGACGGCTTATGCCGATCTCGCGTCGGTTGAATCTATATGTCATGGAGGTCCCCAGGTTGCCGCTCTGCGAGACAATGGCCACGCCGCCAGGCTTGATCGCCGTGGACATCATGACCGCCTGCACCGGGGACGGAGAGGCACTGAAGACGCCCATGGTGTTCGGGCCCACGATGCGTATGCCGCTTTCCCGCGCGATGGAAACGACCTCGCGCTCCAGGGCTGCTCCCTCCGCGTCCGTCTCGCTGAAGCCGGCCGTGATGACCACGGCGGCCCGTATCCCGACTGCGGCACAATCGCGCATGGTACCCGGCACTCGTTCCTTGGGGACGACAATTACCGCCAGGTCGACAGGGCGCGGGACATCGGCCAGGCCTTTATATATCTCCCTGCCGAACCAGGTCCCCCCCTGCGGATTCACCGGGTAAATCCCGCCGGCGTACCCGCCCTTGTAGAGATGGTGGAGGATGTTGAACCCCCATTTCGTCGGGGTGGTTGACGCGCCGATAAACGCGATCGCCCGGGGCTCGAACAATGACTGATAGTGTGATCTGTCTTCCATTGGTTGCTCGCTTATTTTAGAAGAATACAACATTATTTAAGAGGGGTGCGATTACCATCAAGTATTTTATTATTAAAATGTGGATCATTTTCTTGTGAGGGTTTGGTTACCAGCTTGGGTGTTTACCGGGTCGCCGGAGAGAAAAATTTTCAAATAAAAAATTAATATTTTTTTCTTGAAATTTATTATAACTGCTGTTGTTATTAACTGCAAAAAAGCGATCGTTGCGCATATGCCATAGTTTACAATGATTATGAAGCCATCTGAAAAGTTAAGCAGCTTGTCAATAACTTTGTGCTTGTCACAGAAATATAAAGATGCCTTTCCGGCACTATGCGACTGTAAATTTATAATTCCAAGGTTCGATATATGAAAAGATTATCGCTTATATGCATTACGGTAATTGTATTAAGTATGCCGGTATTAGGGGCTAAAAAATTGACCATCGCCATATTAGACTTTTTACCTAGAGACGTGGCGGCTTCTGAAGCGTTGAAAATCTCCGAACTGATTCGCAATGAAATGGTTAACTCGAATCAATATATCGTGCTTGAGCGCACTCAGATGGATAAAATATTGAAAGAGCAGGGATTCCAGATGACCGGGTGCACCGAGGTGAACTGCGCAGTGCAGGCAGGCAGGCTACTCAGCGCCCGAAAGATCCTGGTGGGCACTGTCATGCATTTCGGAGGCAATATCGCAGTAACCGGACGTATTGTGGATGTGGATAAAGGAATTGCGGAATTTGCTGAAAAGGAGCGGGCACTGTCAAAAGAAGACGAATTCTATATGATCGAGCGCTTCTGCGACAAGTTGACATACAGGATCACCGGAACCCATATGTATGAACCGGAGCCAGTGCAGAATCTGAGCCCTTCGCGCCGTTATAATGTATCATCGTACAAGCCGCTGAAAGATCCCTTTGCGTGGATGTCGCTGGGAGCAGGGCTTGTCTCGGGAACTCTATTTATATACGGGAACATCAAATATTGTAATTTAAAAAAAGAAATTGCTCAATTGAATAAACAAATGATTTTTATTCCAAATATAGGAGCGGGTGATATAATCTGGATTGGTGGAAGTACATTCATTCTTGATAAAAGCTTGAAAAAGCCTAGACTAAAAGAAGATGAAGCAAAGAGAAATACGTATAATACAGCAGCCGGTGTGACGGGCGGTTTCGCTCTCATTTCATTTTTAACCTTTGCCGGCCAGTATATCAATAATTCACCAGCGTACGAACCGATTAAAGACCCCTTTGCATGGTTCTCACTCGGCTCTGGTCTTATTTCAGCTATTGTCTTTTCTGTTGCAAGCATTCAAAATGACTATACATCCGGTCTTCGCAAGGTGAAGAATAAATTCATGATCAACTCTTTTATTTATTATGATTATCAAATAGGTTTTGACCCCCTTGAAAGAGATCGTTTGTGGTCTATAGATTCACTTCTTTTCGAAAAAACGAGCATCAGCTATAGATTAAAAAAAGCCGAAAAACAAAATAATACTTCTTATATAATTGGGGGAACTTTCGGCGGCCTCGCCCTTGTTTCATTTCTCACGTTCATCGGACGCTATGTCACAAACACATCTGTCGCGAAATTGTTCCATACGCGCAATGACATGGCTCTGTTCCTGCCACCGCAGTATATCAATCTCTTCGATTTGACAAAGCGAAACAGATTCGGATTCGGCATTGGACTATCGGTAAAGCTGTAACTCATAGGTTCGTTAATCATTTATCCAGTAATTTGTCTCAATCCAATAACCATGAAAAAATCATTTCGTTTCTCCAGAACTTTTTACTTGCCACAGTGCTCCAGATTGGTTATACTTTCATAAGATAAAAATCATTCCGTCTCCCGGGCCCGGCTGGTTGGGGGTCCAAAATCCCATGTGATTATGATCATCCTCAAGAGACGCGGATCCCTATGAAATTAATGAATAGTCAGCTAAAAAAAATAATACTCCTGCTCTCGATTCTCGCAGTGACATCCTTTTCATGCAAAGGTGAATCTAAAAACAACTTTATATATATTCCCTGCGGCACATTGTATTTTCCTCCGTCTGGCACTTCGGAATGGAAAACCAAAACTCCGGATTCCCTGGGCTGGGACACATCGGCAATACCGGAACTTCTCACCCTTTTGGAAGACAACGGCACGAGAGGATTCATTGTGTTGAAAAACGGATATATTGTGATGGAGGAGTACTTTGGAAATAACATTCTGGATACCGCCCCTTTTGACATGAACACGATGTGGTACTGGGCCTCGGCCGGAAAAACACTTACAACATTCGTCATAGGGAAAGCTGTTGAGGACGGGTATCTTTCCATCTCTGATAAAACTTCTGATTATCTTGGAACAGGATGGACATCGCTGACCGCGGAACAAGAGGAACTCATAACCGTCAGGCACCAGCTGACAATGACAACAGGGCTTGACGATGAAGTCGCGAACAGTCACAGCACTTTGCCGGCGGACCTCGTATATAAGGCGGACGCGGGAACGCGCTGGGCGTATCACAACGGGCCGTACACGCTGCTTGAACAGGTTTTTGAAAACGCTTCAGGACTCGTTTTTAACGATTATTTCAACAGCTCTCTTCGCGATAAAATCGGGATGGACGGGTTCTGGTTCTGGGACGGCGATGATCATGTATACTTTAGCACGCCCCGTTCCATGGCCAGGTTCGGGCTGCTTATATTAAACAACGGCGTCTGGAAAAACAATGTTATAATACAGCATTCGGAATTCCTTGATGATATGGTCAATACATCGCAAAGCCTGAATCTGAGCTACGGGTATCTCTGGTGGCTCAACGGCAAGGAGTCATTTATGGCCCCCGAGACACAGGCCGTATTTCCGGTAAGCCTTGTTCCCAATGCTCCGGACGATATGGTTTGCGCAATCGGCAGAGACGGTCAATACCTGAGCATCGTCCCCTCAAAGAACCTGGTGATTGTACGTATGGGAGAAGAGCCGACCGCGGTACCGGTACCATTTTTGTTTCTCGATGATATATGGGAAAAACTGGCGCCGATAATACAATGACCTTTTAGCACTATATAATTAATGTATCTCTGCGCTCTCCGCGCCCTCCACATTAAAATATCTTATTAACTTCTTCGAAATCTATCGGCCACTTTCTCAAAAAAATTCCTGTTCCGCCTGATGAACTCGTCCCCGCCATCCGTGAAGGGATACCCGCCCGTGTACTTTAGGCTCACCACGTCCTCGAAACGGGTCCTGACTATGAGGGCGTCCGTGTCTAGGTAGCCGATGTCGATGAGCTCGAGGATGACGAGGACATCCTCCCGGTTGATAAGCTCGACGGGCTCGTCGGAAGGCAGCCATCGCTCGTGCATGCGCGCGAGCATGGTCAGGACCGGACGGTACCGCTTTCGCCCCTTGCCGATTTTTTTCAGCTCCTTTTTGTAGTCCATGACTGATTTTACTTGAACTCCTCGAACACGGCCTCGGCCATGATTCGGTGACCCTCGAGATTGGGGTGGACCCCGTCGCCCTGGACCAGCGAGGCGAAATCCGCGCCCTCGCCCACCTTCCTCTTCCAGTAGGCGTGCACTCGCGCGACGGGCAGGCCCTCCTCTCTCGCGAGCGCCTCAATCCGGGCGTAAAACTCCCCGGCCACCCTGTCCTCTGATTCGTGCATGATGGGGACCGAGGTGATGAGAAGAACCTCGGCGTCGGTGTCGGCCCGTATCTGGTATATGATGGTTTTCACGGTATTCTTGAACCGGTCCGCCGGCACGCCCGTGTATGCGTCGTTCAGGGCGAACTGGATAAGCACCAGGTCAGGGTCTGCATCGAGCACGTCGTCCCGGAGACGGTAGAGCCCGCCCTCGGCCGTGTCGCCCGGGATTCCGCGGTTCATAATGGTAACATCGCTTTTCGGATAGTGCCGGGTTATCATCTCGGCCAGGAAATCAACGTATCCCTTCCGCACCATCCATCCCTGGGTCAGGGAATCGCCCAGCGCAACCAGTCTGAGCGGCTCGCCGGACGCAAGCCTCTGCTTTGTCTTCTGTAATATCATTATTGTCTCCGGACAAAAATCGTACATTCCTTATGCCACATAATTATCGGGGTGGCATTTATGCAATAGTAAAATAGCGGAAATCACAATCCCTTTCCCAATCAGGGAGGCAGGGGGGTGAAAAACCGCCATTCAATCTCTCTGCCCCCTTCCATCAGGAGAAATAATCAAACATTCATTAAATATGGGATTAATTGAATAAATTTATATATTAATTTACCAAAAATTATACATTTTTTTTTGATATATTAATATTAATATTGATTTTCAAAATACCCTATTTTATACTACTGATCTGCCCTTTTTTGAGATCATCTCTTTACAAGGGGGGGGGTATATGAAAATCGAGATCACCATCCTCGGTCTTTTAATGGAAGAAAACCTCTACGGTTATGAAATAAAGAAAAAGATCGTCGAGCGGTTGGAAGACTACGTGGACATTAAGTTCGGCTCGATCTATTACGCGATCAAGAAGGCCGTGGACAACGGATGGGTCAAGCGGGTCGGGACCGAGAAGGACAGCGGCAACCCGGAACGCTACATCTACGAAATCATGCCGAACGGAAAGAAGCACTACAAGAAGCTGCTGAAGCAGTACTTCGACAAGACCCTTATTCACTTCGATATAGACATCGTGCTGATGTTCATCAATTACCTGACCGACGACCAGAAAAAGCAGTTCATCGAGCAGCGCCTGTCGATGCTGAGGGAAAAGCTGGATGCGATCAAGAAAAAGATCGAAGACGAAAAGCCCCGCTCCGGCGAGCTGTCATATCACGAAATCTTCACCTACCTGGAGCACCATTTGAAGGCTGAGATGAGCTGGCTGAAATCGCTTAACTGGTAATACCGCCGCGCGTCACATCCGCTCGATAAGATCGTTGAGAAAATCCACCTTCTTCTCGCGGACCATTTCCTCCACGCTGTCCCTTAGCTTATTCAGGTCCTTGAATGCCCGGCGGGACATTATCGCCTGGGTGTCATCGGTCCCCGAGATCTCACGGTCAATAGCCTGCTCTGCGAGCGACCTGTTCACGTTCTCAATGCGGGAAATGTTAAAGTAGTGCCGCTTCGCCAGCGTCATTGCGATGCTGGTGAGGAAATCATCCTGCTTCTCGGCCACGTCTTTTAAATCTTCTTTCCGTATCCTGGTCATGACCACAGTGTTCTTCGCCGTCAGGGTGGCGTTTCTGCTCTGTCCCAGCAGGAGCGCGGACTCGCCTATGACCGTCCCTGACTCGTTGATCGTACTGATGTGGACGCCCCCGGCACTGACGTCGACAGACCCGCTCTTGAGGATATACATCTCGTCGCCAGGCATGTTCTCCTGGCAGATGACCGAGCCCCGCTGGTACTCGACGTCCCTGTCGGACAGCGCCTCCACGGTGGTTATCCGCGCCGGCTCCGCTGATTTGAAGTAGGCCTCGCCTTTCTTGCAGGTGAGCGTCTCCCCGAATTCGTCTATCAGCCCCTTCAGCCAGGGGAGCCTCCGCTTATCATACTCCTCCTTCAACCGGACCAGTATGGCGTAATAGGCCGTGCAGAACTCGCGGATCTTCTTCCCCTCGCCCTCAAGGTCGTTGATGTTCTTCCGCAGTATCTGGCCGGTGAGGTGCACCTGCCTGGCGAGCACCATTGAGGCGTTCAGCCCGAACGAATAGGTCTTCATGCCGGCTATGAGCCTGTCCGCGGGGATCTTCTTGATCGTGCTGCCGCCTTCCGCCACGGCGGTCTCCACGCGGCCGCTCTTCGTGCCGGTCAGGCGCTCCATGATGATCTCTGTTGAACCGACAATCAGGTTTTTACCGGTGATCGCGTACTTGTCTGCGTTCGAAATGTAGAAGATAACGCTCCCGTCGGCGAGCAGATAGGCTGAATCCGCCGGCGCGGCGGCGGCATAGAGTTTAATATAATTTCCGCTCATGGTGAAACAGGACGCAGGTTCCGGCAGGCTACGCCAGCAGTCCCTTGATGGTGTTCAGGAGACTATCACGTTCAAAGGGCTTCTGAATATAGGCGGATGCCATAATGCCATTATCATTCATCTTGATCGTCTTTTCATTCAGCGCGGAGATGATGATGATCCGCGCCTGGGGATCATATTCGCTTATCGCCCGGACGGCCTTCATGCCGTCGAGCCCTCCCATGGTTATATCCATAGTGACAAAATCAGGCTTCAGGGTCTTGTACTTGTCGACCCCCTCTGTTCCGTTGTCGGCCTCGGCAATGACGGTATGTCCCCCGCTCTCGAGAGACTCCCTGAGTATCTTTCGCATGAATTTTGAATCATCAACTATCAAGCCGTTGGCCATGTAACCCACCTGTTAAAAAAGATTACTGTCAGGAGCAATAATATGGAACCGATTAAACTTCTTCAATAACTTTTATTAATTTTTTTCCGGAAACCGGACACGACGCCGAACTAATTACAACTTAATATACAAATAAAAATATTTTCATGTCCGAGCGCTCCGTAATCGGCGAGGCATAATGATTGACACGGCATAACCGGTTCCATAGTATGATTGCTGTCTGCCCGGCTCGAAAAGACTGCCCGGGCGCAAAGCCCATCTCCGGCAAAGGATATCTAGAGCTGGCGGGGTATGACAAAAAGGCATGCTTTGAAAACATCGAACAATACCGGCATATCAGCGGGCGGCTCATCGACAGACGGCAAAAAGGAAGAACGATATCTCCTGCGGGTGCAGAAAACCGTTGGTCGTGCGATCAATCGGTACGGCCTGATCTGCGCCGGCGAGAAAATCGCGGTCGGCCTGTCGGGCGGAAAGGACTCTGTTGTTCTGCTGGAGGCGCTTTCCCTGCGCCGCAGCTGGATTCCGATCCACTACGACATCTGCGCCATTCATATCAATGTCAAAAACATCACGCCCCCCCTCGAGCGGGACTATTATGAGCGTCTCTGCGAAGAGCTTTGCGTTGAATTTCGTGTTCACGCTATCGAGGTAGACCTCGCGCGGGACCCGAAAAAGACCGTCTGTTTCGTGTGCGCCTGGCACCGCCGCAGGGAACTCTTCCGGCTCGCCAAAGAGCTCGGCTGCCGGCGTCTGGCACTCGGCCACCACATGGACGACGCCCTCGAGACGCTCCTTTTGAACATGACCTATAACAGCTCGATCAGCTCCATGCCTCCCAAGCTCTCCATGTTCGGCGGCGAGTTCGATATCATCAGGCCGCTCATACTCCTGACCGAGAAGGAGATCGAGCGGTACGCGCGCATCCGCGGCTTTCCGGTTGAGCGGGCGCAGTGCCCGCACGCCGAAGAGACCCGGCGGGCGGACATGAAGCGGATCGTCGGCGAGCTTTCGAAAATAAACCGGAAGGCGAAAAAGAACCTGTTCGCGTCAATGTCCAATATCCACCGCGAGTATTTGCCGCCGAAATAATGGGTTGTCTCACAAGCTTCATAAATCCCACTTCGACAGGCTCAGTGCAACGCCCGAAGGTGGACGTTTATAATCATGAATGACAAGCCCCTCTCTGGGGGCGTCGCGAAAGACTTCAGGGACAGCTCCATCCGTGTTCTAATCCGTCTTGACAGAAATTACGTTATTTATGAATATTTCTTCATCTCTGTTTTTACAGCAATGATACCCTCAAAAGGAGAGAGCCATGTCAGAAATTCGATTCGACAACCGTGTCGCGATAGTAACCGGGGCCGGCGCCGGTCTCGGGAAATCATACGCCCTTGAGTTCGCGAAACGGGGCGCGAAAGTAGTCGTGAACGACCTGGGCAGCGCGCTGGACGGGTCGGGCAGCAGCCACAACGCGGCCGACCTCGTGGTCGACGAGATAAAGAAGGCCGGCGGCCAGGCTGCGGCCAACTACGATTCCGTCTCGACCGTGCAGGGGGGAGAGAACATCGTGAAGACCGCGCTGGACGCGTTCGGGTCCGCGGACATCCTGGTGAACAACGCGGGGATCGTGCGCGACCACAGCCTCCCGAAGCTGACCGAGGAGGAGTGGGACATCGTGCTGGCGGTCCACCTGAAAGGCGCCTACAACGTCACCAGGCCGGCCCTCGCGGCCATGAAGGAAAAGAACTACGGCCGCGTCATCTTCACATCATCCGGCGTGGGGCTCTACGGCAACTTCGGGCAGGCCAACTACGCGGCGGCAAAGATGGGGATGATCGGATTCATGAACACCCTGGTGCTCGAGAACGCGAAGTACAACATCAAGCTGAACGCCATCGCACCCAACGCGGCCTCCCGCATGACCGAAAAGATACTTCCCCCGCCCCTCTTCGAAAAACTGAAGCCGGAACACATCGCGCCGATCGTGATGTGGCTCTCCTCCGAGCAGAACGAGGAGACCGGTATGATCTTCAACTGCATGGGCGGGTGGTACAGCCGCACCGCGGTCATGTGCGCGAAGGGGGTCATGATCGGCGACGGGCTAAAGACCGTGACCGCCGAGGACATACAGGCGAACTGGGACGCCATCAGGAGCCTTGACGACGCGAAGACGATCGGGAGCATACAGCAGTCGTTCGGGTTCGTCGCCTCACTGCTGAGCAAGTGACGGGCCGGGACGCGGCGCAATCCCGCATGGCGCCATGCCACACACCGGAGGATGACATGAAAAAAGCAATACGATCGATCGCGATGTGCTGCATGGCCTTCACTCTTGCAGGCTGCGCCTCCATGGGCGCCATTTCAATATCTCCCGATGAACTGAAAAAAAAGTACGGGACCGCAGAGGACCGGTACCTTCGCCTTACGGCAACGCCCGGGGAAATCGCGAAGAGATACGGAAACAGCATCGATCCGCTGCTTATACAGAAGGGCCTGGATATAACGGTCCGGTACCGGGACGAAGGGCAGGGACAGCCGGTGCTGCTGCTCCACGGCGTGTGCGCATCCCTGGAGACCTGGGACGGCTGGGTCCGGCGGATGAAGGGAAGGTTCCGCATCATCAGGATCGACATTCCCGGGTTCGGCATGACCGGCCCGGCCCCGGACAAGAGATATTACAGGAAGGAGATAGCGGTAGATTTTGTCGACTTGCTCATGGACCGGCTCGGCATACGGCAGTTCAGCATCGTCGGCAACTCCCTGGGCGGCTATATCGCCTGGAACTACGCGCTCAAGTACCCGCACAAGATAAAGAAAATGATCCTTATCGACTCAGTCGGCTATAACCAGAAGCTGCCCGCTCTCCTGAGCTTTGCGAGCAGCCCGGCCATACAGTCGATCGCACGCTCGATGATGCCGCGTTCCATGCTTAACTCGGCCGTCAAGCAGGTGTACGGCGACAAGTCGAAGGTGACCCCGGAGATCCAGCAGCGTTATTTTGATTTTGCCATGAGGGAGGGAAACAAGGCCGCGTATGTCGACGTGTTCGCCGAGATGGTGAGGATGAACAACGTCCCGGGCCTTTCCAGCGACATCCCGAATATCAGGGTCCCGGTCATGGTCATGTGGGGCACCAAGGACGAATGGATACCCTATACCTGGGTGGAGAGCTGGAAGAAGGATCTGCCGTCAGCAAAGTTCATCTCATACGAGGGGGCCGGCCACATTCCCATGGAGGAGATACCGGACAGGTCATCCCAAGACGCGATGAAATTTCTTCGCTGAAGACCTGCATATACGGAGGTCCGCTGATTTTCATGAAACGACATTTCTACTTTTTGATTATCGCAATAACCGTCACGGCCGCGTGTTCCTCCACACAGAAGCCCGGATCATCCTCAGCCACGGGCGACAGCCGGTGGAGCTCCCTTGTGGAATCGTGCCTGGCCGGCGACTGCGCGGCAATCCCGAAGCCGAACAGTGGCGCGCGCAACCTTAAATTCCTCACGGACATCGAACGGGAGGTGCTGCTCGAAATCAACATGGTCAGGGCCCACCCGAGGGAGTATGCGGATTACCTGGGAACTACAATCGCGCATTATCACGGAAAAAACTACATGGTGCCGGGTAAAATAACGATACGGACGATCGAGGGAGCCGAGCCGGTCTGGGACGCGATCGAGTATCTGAAAACAAGGGAATCCCTCCCGCCCCTCCTGGCGTCCCCGGGAATGAGCCGTGCGGCACAGGACCACGTGGCGGACCAGTCGAGATCCGGCGCCACCGGTCATTACGGGAGGGACGGAAGCTCGCCGGCCGACAGGATGAGGAGGCACGGCAGGTGGGACATGGCGGCGGGAGAAAACATCAATTACGGCTACAATAACGCGCGGGACATCGTCAGGAGCCTGATCGTGGACGACGGAGTCCCGGACAGGGGCCACCGGAAGGCCATTTTCCAGAAACTATTCGGGGTAGCGGGAGTATCGTGCGGAAGCCATCCGAAATACAGATACCTTTGCGTTGTTGACTTTGCCGGAGCGTTTACGGAGAAATGAGTCAATTACTTCTTGCTAATTACCGGGCACTGTATAGTATACATCCACCGGGAAAAATCGATGTATGTAAATAAAGAAGAATCAGATAGATTGAGCAAACTCATCAGGAAACTTGAAGAGCGCACCGGCATGGAGTTCGTGGCGGCGGTGGTGGGCAAGTGTGACAGCTATCCCGAGATACCCTGGAAGGCCTTCGCCATGGCCGCGGCGGTGAGCGCGATTCTCCTCCTGATCCAGACAGTCGTATGGCCGGCATGGAATGATACATGGAGCATCCGGCGTTTTTTTCTATTCATCTTTGGCGCCGGGGCCGCGGCCTCGCTTCTCTCGGTAGTGTGGCCGGCCTTTGGCCGTATTTTCCTCGACCGCCTCCGCGCCGAAACGGAAATCGAACAGTACGCGCGGGCATTTTTTCTCGAACGGGAGCTCTTCCGCACCGGCTCCCGGACAGGCATCCTTCTCCTGGTAAGTCTGTTCGAGCGCAGGGTCTTCATTCTCCCGGATACCGGCGCCGCGCAGCGCCTCGATCGTGAGTCGCTGCAGGCGGTTATCGATGAAATGACCCCCCTCCTCCGCCGGAAAAAATGGTTCGATGCAGTAGCCCGCGGCCTCTCCGCGCTTGAGACTGAACTCCTCCGCGCGGGGCCCGGCCCCGGAAAGAAATCGGCCAACGAGCTGAATGACGAAGTCGTACAGCAGGAAGGAGAAGACTGATGGAGGGAAGGCATACCGGACATCCCCTGGCCCCGCTCCTTATCGCGCTCCTGATATGCGCGCCCCTCACGGCCGCCATACCGGTGCCCCGACTTGAGGGCCGGGTCACTGACAGGGCCGGCATTCTGAGCAAGGCGACGAGGGAGCACGTAGGCACGCTGCTCAAAGCCCATGAAGACCGCACCACGAACCAGGTTGCGGTGCTCACGGTGCCGACGCTGGACGGCGAAAGCATTGAGGAGTTCGCCACGCGCGTATTCGATGCGTGGCGCCTCGGCCAAAAAGGGAAGGACAACGGCGTCCTGGTCATCATCGCTTCCGGCGACAGGCGCATGCGCATCGAGGTCGGCTACGGTCTCGAGGGCGCGCTTACCGATCTGAAGTCCGGACGCATCATCGACAATATAATGGCCCCCCGTTTCAAGGTGAACGACTACGACGGCGGCGTGACCGGCGGCGTGCTGGCGATCATCACCCTGCTTGAGGACCCGGCGGCCGCAATCCCCGACGGCTCCGAAAGCTCGTCCGAAGAATCAGGCTCATTCTTCGAAGGACCCGATCTCGGCATTGTTGAACGCATCCTTATCGGATGCTTTATATTCGGCATCATCGGCCTGTTCACGATCATCGGCGTTCTGACACCCGGCATGGGGTGGTTCCTCTACGTATTCCTGATCCCCTTCTGGGCGATGTTTCCCATCATCGTGGTCGGCGCCAGAGGCGCCATTACCCTGCTGGTCACCTACCTGGTCGCCTTCCCCGTCGTAAAGCTCGCCATCAGGCGCAGCGAATGGTACAAAAAGGCGCGCAATGATTTAAAGAACAAGGGCAGCGCAACCATCGGCGGTTTCACCGTCACCTCCGGCGGGAGCTCCTCGTCAGGCGGGTGGAGCTCATCCGGCAGCTCCGGAGGATTTTCAGGGGGCGGCGGAAGCTCCGGAGGAGGAGGCGCATCAGGCGGCTGGTAGGCCTAAGCGTCTCATTTTTTATCACCGGCTGTCGATTCAGGCGCGCCAATTCCACTCGTATCCCGATCTCAGGCAGCGACTCGGAACACATTCCATAATAAAAAATTATTTATGTAACCGGATCGTTTTTACGTGGACAGGTAATTATTGAGAATGCAAATTAAAATAAAAACTATACGGGAAAATCCATGGACTACTTTCTGATTAGCATGACTATAATCCTGATGATCATCGGAGTGATCGGCTGCTTTCTTCCTGCAATTCCCGGTCCCACGCTCAATTTTGCCGGATTGATTCTCGCCCATCTCAGCAGGTTTGCTGAATTCGAACTATTCACGCTGGTGATTCTGGGGATCATCACGGGCGTCGTCGTGCTGATGGATTATCTTGTCCCCGCGTGGGGCACCAAACGGTTCGGCGGCTCGAAATACGGCACCTGGGGCAGCATCATAGGACTGATAATAGGGACATTTTTTATATCCGTAGGTCCGCTTGGTCTTATCGGCATTATCGGCGGCCCTTTTTGCGGCGCCTACATCGGCGAAATGATAGGGAACAAGAACAGGGAGAACGCTCTGAAAGCGGCGTTCGGATCGTTTGTAGGATTTCTCGCCGGCACGTTGATGAAACTCGCGCTTGCTGTCTCCATGATCGCGATCCTGGTCAGGGAACTCGTGTAGCTTTGAATATTACAAAGGCGCGGTCAATCGACCGCGCCTTCTCGATTTCCCCGGTAACGTCATTCCTCCCGCGTGCTTCAATATATTTTCTGCAGCCCGCGTTGTAAATCATGTGGAGTAAATTGAATGACAATTTACCTGTGTACCGGACTTATATAATCCATCATCATGTCATAGGGCATGATCACAACCAATGGCGGTAGATATGCATCGACCGCGTCGATAATTCCTTTGGATATACCGAGATCCAGCAGTGCCCCCAGCATATTTTGAGCCAGATGATCGCTGAATATAGATACTAACGGTTCTAACATCGTTCCAACGATGTCCATCTGGCTGTTCCCCGAAAATTCCGCATTTTGAAGCATGTTTGAGAGTACCGGCAGGGCGTCCATCAGGCTGTTCAAATCTGTTATATACAGTCCCATAAACGCGCTGTCATAGTCGTCGCCGGCGTGAAGAAAGACAATTTTATTCGGGGATATATCCGGAAAAGTGAGTCCTGCCATGAAATCGCCGTCTATGAGGGCCGATGGAAACTCGGCTTCCATGCCGAAAAAGTCTACCGGGAACCAGCCGCCGACTTCTGCCGTGATCAGGTATCCCGTTACATCCGTGTAAACGATTTCACCGCCGATGATCGGCGTCATTCCGTACGTCAGAAACGAATCGGGCTGGTAATCACCATACACCATATCCAGAGTGGATTCCTTTAAGGTCTGCAGACTGTGTATCGCATTCTGGTCCGGTTCGCACTGTTCAAAGAACACATTGGTTGAATATCCCTGGAATTCGCCATTCATCTGCATTGCCATGACCACAGGACCGCCCGCCGACATCGGGCACGGGCAGGCGTCCCCGATGCCATCGCCATCACTGTCCTGCTGTGACTTGTTGGCCACATAGATACAGTTGTCAATGCTGTCGACAATTCCATCGCCGTCAATGTCGGTGACGTCCGGTCCGGTACCCGTGCCCGGGTCGCTCGAATTTGAACAGCCGATGCATGCCGCCGCAGATACAATAAAGAATGATATTAATATTTTTCGTAACATGGTTTTCTCCATAAGTATACTATTTAAATTTTACACGGGATTTATCATCCCATTTATATTATTGACCAGCGCAGTATCCGGCTGTGAATTGAGCTGGTTCCAGACAATCTGTCCCGGCCGCCCCCCGATTCTATCCAGATAATTCTGGATGGAGGGGTGGCAGTAAATGGCCGGTTTTGCTATCTCCGGGACATCCGGCGCCGGATCTTCAACTCCCTCAACTTCCTGGAAGCTGTACGTTATGAGGAAATTATTTGCAAGCGTGGGAGTGGCCGGTATGATTTCCGACCTGATGTGGTCATGGGATTCGAGCCACGCGCTTCCCAGCAGGTCATGGGCCAGAATATCTTGTGTCGCCAGTACCATCCCGTAATCCGGCTCGACCACATTTCCCGTGTCCGGCCCGTCTGAACGCAGCACCTGCCTTCCAGAGCTTACGATGAGCCGGAGCCTGTTTTTTATCAGAGGAACTTCGTTGATTTCTTCATACATGGCGTAAAAGTTTTCGCCCCCCTGATGAAGATCGAGTCTGCTGTCGTCTCTCAAAAAACCTATCGGTATTTTCATTCCCATCGTGCTCCCGGCAATTATATGGGACGCAACCCTCGGAAGATATATGATGTGGTCGACATCAGCGAGTATTGATGACACGTAGATCGGATTGTTCCAGTGGTGTGTGCCCATCGGCGTCTGGGCAATATATGCATTCTCGTAACCTACCTGGTCTATCCTTTCCTCAAAGAAACAGGGCGCGGCTCCGGAATCGACTATTGCGTCGTAAATCCCGGCATTCTCGCAGAGCTCGCGGCTGGACCCCCTTCGTGACGTAGCGGTCCATACAACGTGCTCGGCGCCGCTCTGATCTCCTGCCAGTATATTGGAAACGCCTTTTTCCATCAGCAGCCGTACCATGCACCTGACAAGCCAGGGGTCTGTTGTCATTGGATATGGATTCCCGGAGTTCAATGCAATTTTGAGTAAAACCGTGTCGCCCGGCTTCAGCCAGGAAAAGTCAGTCGCGCTGTTTATTAGATCCTGAAATTGCGGATAATAATTTTCATGTTCGCCTTTCGGGATCCAGATGCTGGATACTTCGGGTTTGTAATCCGTCAATGTCGCCATTGACTTGATACAGGATTCATCTTCAGCCGGGATAGTGCCGGACCCTGAGCAGGAAGATAAAAACATGCCTGCCGCGGCCCCGCCAAAAGCCAGACTTGAGAACCGTAAGAAATCGCGCCGGGTTAAAGAGATCTGCTTTTTCAGCAATTTATTTTTATTTTTCATTTACCAACGCCCCCCATATCATTTATTTATTATAGGCCCGCGTGTATGCGGGATTTGGCATCAGGACATGCCTGACGCTTTATAAATGCCATTATTATATAAATTATGGAATAAAATCAAGGTGAGTCAAGAATATAACAGCAAACAAAAGGAAGATTTCAGGTGTACCTGTTATGTGCTCAATTCTTTTCTCAAAACAGGATGTTATAGTTCCGCACGTCGGCAGATAGAAGGAATGCCTTTGATAATCGCGTTTTTGGATCAGGAAATAAAAATATCTCGCCCGCGTCTTTCCCGTATTTGCGACACCGGAAAAACTCGGGCGAGAAAAGCCTCTCGTAATTGCTATCTACTTACGTCGTCACCTGATTTTGTATTCCACGCCGATCGCCGCCTGGTGCGCATGTTTATTGAAGTCCCCCGGAAATATATAGACCGGCAAATTGATCATGCTGTATCCCTTGTTGACGTCCTCCGGAACATAAATCATACAGGGAGGTTAAGCGAATTAATTATTCAGGATCCCGGGTTTTCAGGACATGGTTCATGACCATTCTGGAAGGGCTCCCCTCCCCGGCTGTGGGCCGGGGTTTGCGGCCGGCGGGCCTCTCCGGATATGGCCTTACTAGTCAGTGGAATATTTAAAGCGGTGAGAATTACCCTTCCTGTACCCTGATCGCCACGTCATCATTGACGATTTCTGCTACGGCGGTGCCGCCTTGTGCAAGCCTGCCGAAGAGCACCTCGTCCACGAAGAATTTCTTGATCTTGTCCTGGACCAGACGATCGATCTCCCGCGCGCCGAACTTCGGAGAATAACCCTTCATGCCGAGCCACCGGTAGCACTCGTCCGTGACCTCGAGTGTGACGTGCTTGTCCGCGAGCTGCTGGCGGAACAGATTGACGTTCTTCTTCACAATCTGTACGATGATCTCCATGTCGAGGTCGCCGAACTTCACGACCGCGTCGAGGCGGTTGCGGAACTCCGGCGAGAAAATCCGGTCGACCGCGTCCTTGATCGCCGACTCGGAGACCGTCCGCTCGTCGAAGCCGACCTGCGCCTTCCCGATCTCCCGCGCGCCGGCGTTCGAGGTCATGATGATGATGACGTTTCGGAAGTCCGCCTTCTTGCCGGTGTTGTCCGTCAGGGTGGCGTAGTCCATGACTTGAAGGAGGGTGTTGAAAATATCCTGATGGGCCTTTTCTATCTCATCCAGGAGGAGCACCGCGTACGGCGTCTTCCGTATCCCTTCAGTCAGGAGCCCGCCCTCCTCGTACCCGACGTAGCCCGGGGGCGCCCCGATGAGGCGCGCCACCGTGTGCTTCTCCTGGTACTCGCTCATGTCGTATCGGTGGAGCTTCACGCCGAGGACCGCCGCGAGCTGGCGCGCGAGCTCGGTCTTGCCCACGCCCGTGGGCCCGACGAACAGGAACGAGGCGATGGGCCGGTCCGGGTTGCCGAAGCCGGCGCGGCTCCGCTTGATCGCCTGACACACGTGCTCGATCGCGCCGTCCTGGCCGAAGATCTGCTTCTTCAGCTCGACCTCGATGTCCCTGAGCCTGCTCGTCTCCGACGACGACACGCTCTTTTCCGGGATCTTTGCCATTTTCGCCACGATCTTCTCGACGTCCTGCACCGTTATGGAGAGCTCCTCGTCGTCGTTTTCGCGATACATGCGCGAGAAGGCGCCCGCCTCGTCGATCACGTCGATCGCCTTGTCGGGCAAAAACCGGTCGTTGATGTATTTGGCGGAAAGCTCGACCGCCGCCCGAAGGGCCTCATTAGTGTATTTCACGTTATGATACAGCTCGTACCGCTCCCTCAGGCCGAGAAGAATCTCGTTGGTCTCCTCCTGCGAGGTCTCCGGGATCTCGATCTTCTGGAAGCGCCGCGACAGCGCCCGGTCTTTGTCGAAATATTTTTTGAACTCCTCGTAGGTCGTGGTGCCGATGCACTTCACCTTGCCGTGCGACAGCAACGGCTTCAGCATGTTCGACGCGTCCATGGACCCGCCCGAGACCGCGCCCGCACCGACCACCGTGTGTATCTCGTCGATGAAGAGGATAACGTTCTTCATCCCCTGCAGCTCGGCTATCACCTTCTTCATTCGCTCCTCGAAATCGCCGCGGAAGCGGGTGCCTGCGATAAGCGAGCCCATGTCGAGCGAATAGATCTTCGCGTCGCGGAGCGGCCGCGGCACATCGCCGCGCGCGATAAACTGCGCGAGCCCCTCGGTGATGGCTGTCTTGCCGACGCCGGGATCGCCCACATGGATCGGGTTGTTCTTGATGCGGCGGCAGAGCACCTGCACCGTCCGCTCGATGATGTCCTTCCTGCCGATCAGGGGATCCAGCTCGCCGGCATGGGCGCGCGCCGTCAGCTCGGTGGTGAATGACTCCACGGCATTTTTTCTGGTCCTGGTCTTCTCTTTTACGTCCGGCGACTCCTCGCCGCCGTCGCCGTATTCACGTTCGACACCGGCATCCGGCGGGTACTCGGATACCCCGTGCGATATGAAATTGAGCAGGCTGTACCGGGTTATGCCGTCCTCCTGAAGGTAAAAAGCGGCAAACGACTCCGATTCGTCGAATATCGAGACCAGCACATCGCTGATCTCAAGCTCGTTTTTCTGAGCCGAGGTGGTATGCCAGATGGCCCGCTCGAGCACGCTCTTGAAGGCTTCGGATTGAACCGGCTCATCCTGATCGACGGTGGTCATGTGCTTGCCGAAAAACTCCTCGATCCTGCCGATAAGCTTTTTCACATCCCCGCCGCTTCCACTGATGATATCTTTACCCGTCTCATGGTGAAGTGTCGCGTATAGGATATGCTCGGGGGTCAGGTACTCGTGCTTCCGTACCCTGGCCTCCTGAAACGCCGCCATCAGTATATTATTCAAATCCTGGTTGATTTCCATCATGCTTCCTCATATGAGCATTTGAGCGGGAATTCCCGCACGCGCGCCAACTGGTGGACCTGGTTCACCTTGGTGAGGGCGATATCCAGGGTGTAAACCCCGCACATACCCGCCCCCTTTTTATGGACATCCAGCATCACCTGTACCGCTTTTGACGCTGGCATGTGAAAGACCTTCATGAGCACTTCGACGACAAAATCCATGGTGGTGTAATGGTCGTTGTGCAGAACGACACGGTACATCTTCGGCTCGTCGAGCTTCTTTTCGGTCTTCAGGCTCAGGTCCTCGTCGAACTGATACCCGGCACCTGAATTGTCAGGCATTCTGATCCTCCATAATCATGTACGGCTGTATATTAATTATACAATAAATCAACGATTTTGTCACACAATTGGTTAAATATTTTCATTCTGTGAATACGGGGTCATCCGGCTGAATGCTGTTTCTCGTGGCCCCGCCTTCAGTCAGAGGGCCCCCTCGCCTTCCCTGCGCCACTGAAGCGTCGGCCAGTCCATTGTTTCATGCGGATGAAAGTGTCCCTTGTACGCCATGCTGTGATTTTTTTCAATATAATATCCGAGGTAGTAGTAAGACAGGCCAAGGGAGGCCGCATGTTCCACTTCTTTGATAACACTGTAGGTGCCAAGCCGGTAACGCTCGTATGCCGTATTAAAGACAAAGTAGACCGAGCTCAGGGATTCTTTTGAACGATCGATGAAACCCGCGGCTATCAGCCTTCCGTCGAGGTAGTATTCAGACTGGATTCCGGGACATGACCGCGCATAAAACGACGCCAGAAACTCATCCCTGTCGCTTTCCCTGCCGAAACGACTCAACGAATGCTCACGATATATCTCGAATATCTCGTCCCGGTATTCCAGGTCGGCGAAGCGGACCTCAATATCCGAACAGATTCTCGCCACGCGGCGTTGGCTCTTCGTGAGCCTGAACTCACTGACGAGGATGCGCAGCGGAATGCACCCCCAGCACGTTTCGCAGTGCGGCCGGAAAAAATAATTTCCGAATTTTCTGAATCCTATTTCAAGCAGGCCGTCCAGTTCTTCTCCGCTGACTTCATCCGCGTACAGGTAGACGAAGCGCCACATCCGCTCCGGGAAGTACGCGCAGGGACTGAACATGCTGTACCGTGGCTCTTGCAGTAAAATCATAACCTGCTGATTGCAAAACTATCTGCGTCTGCGCGATCGCGCGAATTACACGACGCACTGTATCTACTCACCGGAGAAAAAAAATTCAAGAAATAAATTCAGCGTATCGTCTCGTCGTCATTCATGTGATGCGGACGACTGTGCGTCGAGATTTTTTGGAAAAAGATTTTTGAAACTTTTAGCGACATAATCCATAAAATTATTGACATTTTTTTGATATGTGTTATCTTTTTCACAAAGCAGTAAAAAAATGAAAGAAAAGATAGTCATACAGGATCTCCACAAGTCGTTCGGGCCGAAGATCGTCCTCGACGGGATTGATCTCACAGTGCGTGAGAGCGAGATCCTCTGCATCATCGGCATCAGCGGCGTCGGCAAATCCGTTATTCTGAA
Source organism: Spirochaetota bacterium (assembly GCA_016933025.1). Classification (GTDB taxonomy): domain Bacteria; phylum Spirochaetota; class UBA4802; order UBA4802; family UBA5550; genus RBG-16-49-21. The sequence continues at coordinate 23,963 of JAFGBT010000041.1, forward strand.
AAATCTCATCGGCATACTCACACCTGACAGCGGAAAAATTTTCGTGGACGGAGAAGAATTCACCGACGCCGATTCTGAAACAAGAATGAAGATACTTTCCAAATACGGAGTCCTCTTCCAGGGAGCGGCCCTCTTCGATTCCCTGAACATCTTCGACAATGTCGCATTCGGATTGAGGAGAAAAAATCTCCCGGAAGATCAGATCAAAAAAATCGTGCCGGAAATGCTGGAAAACGTCGGGCTCAGGGCCATAGAGTCACGTCGGGTTTCCGAACTCTCCGGCGGTATGCAGAAGCGTGTCGGTCTTGCGCGCTCCATCGCCATGCGTCCTGAAATCATGCTCTACGACGAACCGACCACCGGTGTCGACCCGATAACCGGCGGCGCAGTTGACAGGCTGATAAAAAAGATGCGTGATTCTTTTGGAATCACATCCATCGTCGTTACCCATGACATGCGGTCGGCCTACCGGCTGGGTGACCGCATAGCCATGCTCTATGACGGTAAAATCATATACACGGGTCCGCCCGATGAGCTGAAAGGCACGGACGAACCCCATGTCAGGCAATTTATCGAGGGAAGAGCCAATGGCCCGATTCAGGTACTCTAACCAGCTTTTTCTCCCGATAATGCTCGGGATCCCGATACTGGCGTGCCAGGGCTATTACTATCCCCACGCCGACTCCCCGAATTTTTCCGACCATCACTGGCTAGTAAATAAGAAGATATTCATCGATCCCGGCCGCGGCACCGGGGACTGCGGTGACCGCTTTCGCGTCGGCCCGAACAGCGTATCGGAGGCCGAAGTCAATCTCGATGTCGCCCGAATCATGTCTGACATGCTGAGGACAGCCGGCGCAAGAGTTGAACTGAGCCGCACGGGATATTCCGGCAGGCCGGACCGCGAGCGTGCGAGGATGGCGCGCGACTTCGGCCCGGACCTTCTCGTCAGCATACGTCACGCGGCGTCGTTGCGCACTGAAGACCCGGTGAACCATCCCTGCGTGCTGATATGGGGCTCGCGGGACGTCCAGCCGGCGAGCTATGACTTCGCCCGCCTTCTCATCGGCGAACTCAACGCCATCGCCGACTGTAAAGGGACCGTTATTTCCGATTTCGCCCTGTTCAGCGAGGGCGGCTCAGAAATTTTAAGAGAGACCCGGAACCTCTGTCCGGCAGCAATCGGCGTAGCCGGTTTTTACTCGGACATTAAGCATTCAATCAGGCTGCAGGACCCGCTGTACCTCGAAAAGGAGGCGGAAGCTTATTGTAACGCGATATCAATGTATTTCAAGTGGGGAACACCGGCAGCGGAAGTACATTTTTCATGTCCTGTCGATAAATCCGGCCGTCCACTCAACCTCATACGCGACCGGAAGCCCGTTATAACGATCAATACACGTAGCGGCAACGAGCTTTCCGGTATAGAAGACAGATCGCTCCGCATCACCCTTGACGGAGTGCCGGTCGGATATAAAAAATGCTCGGATAATTCCTTCCGCGTCAACTACGGGAAGCAGCTCTATCCCGGTTTTCACCGGCTCCGCTTCCATTTCAGGAACCTCCGACACCAGAGCAGTATGATTCTCTCCGCGCCTTTCACCGTGGAAGCAAAAGAAGGGGACTACGATGAGCTTGTAAAAAATGGAAGAAGGCTCGTCAGGCGGCGCTGGACGGCGAAGGAGGGGCTCAAAATGCTTTGCGCGGCCCTTTCATTGGGCGCAACGGGCCCCGAGAGCTGCGGACTGGTGCGCGATATCTCGCTCGGATTTTCCCTCATCGGCAATCGTGAGCGCGCAAAATATTTTTCAAGCGCGCATTCCCTGTTTTATGCTGACGGATGTCGAGCTCCGGCAAACGCAAGCGATGCGATGTGCCGCGCCTTATACGTCGCAAAAGAAATTTCGTTGCCGGTCGAATATCGCGGGATGCAGGTCCGCGTTGAAGGTGATGTCCGCGCCGGAGGGAGTAAAAGCGGTGAGACAAAAAATAATTTTAGTGGGCGTTTAAAACAATTTTTTTCTCGACAAGAGTAAATTGATATCGTATAATGTTCACAGGTGGAAAAATCAAGAGAGGATTAATGAGTTCGTACTCGCATAGCACAGGAACATTCATCGGAAAAGGCGGTACGGAGATTTTCTTCCAGAGCTGGAGCGTGGAAAATCCAAAGGGCATTCTTGTCATCTCACACGGCGTCGGCGAACATTCTGGAAGATACTTCAACATCATTAAGCAACTCAAGGGAAGCAGGACGTCCATATATGCGCTTGATCACCGCGGACACGGAAAATCGGGCGGCAAGCGCGGTCATGTCGACTCCTTCATGGACTACGTCTACGACTTAAAGCTATTCATCGACCTCATCAAAGAAGAAAACAGCAACATGCCGCTCGTCTTGCTCGGCCATAGCATGGGCGGCGTCATCGCATGCAAATACGCGATGACCTATTCCGAAGATATCAACGCCCTCGTGCTCTCCTCGGCGGGTTTCATTGCATCCGTTGAGGTCGCCGGGTGGAAGAAAAGCTTCGGGAAGGTCTTCTCTCGATATGCGCCTGCCTTTACCATGGCGACGGGCCTGGATGCGAAGCTCCTCAGCCACGACGCGGATGTCGTTGACGCGTACGAAAACGACCGTCTCGTGCATGGCAAGGTGTCGGCGCGATGGTATATCGAGTTCGTCGCATCGGGGCAGGAGTGCCTCGTCAGGGCCCCCGAGCTCCGGATGCCTCTTTTCGTTTTCCACGGCAAAGACGACAAGATCGTCGATTACCGCGGAAGCGAAGCGGTGTTCAAGAGCTCGTCGTCAACGCAGAAGGAACTGCACCTCTTCGACGGCCTCTACCATGAAACCATGAATGAAAAACAAAACGCAAAGGTTTTAAAGACGGTCGCGCAGTGGATTATAAGGATTATCACTAAAAAAGACCGGTTAAAACCGTAAAAAAATCGGGGAAAAAACAGAAAAAAAGAACAACCAAGGAGTCTGTTGCGAAAGCAGCACATATATCTCACAAAAAGGCTCCCCGTAACAAGGGCGCTAAAAATTTAAATAAAAAAGGAGTAAAAAACGTGGGAACAAAAAAAAGCGCTAAGAAGAAAACCGTGAAGAAAGCAGCGAAGAAAAAGACTGCAAAAAAGAAGAAATAACTTCTTCTTAAAGGCGGGGCCACAAACCCCGCCAATTTTTTTCTCCTCGGTCAATCCTAATAATTAAAACTCTACTGTAAAGGGACGCGCGGCCCGAATTCCCGGTTGCCGGCAATGATCGGCGGGATGCACGCGGTATTATTCTATAAAAATCTCGATTTTATTTATACCCATTCTCATGGCACGTTTTACGGCCATTTCCGACTTTTTAATGAGTGAATCCAGGATCAGGTCATTTAGAAGATTGCTGTCAACGGTGTTGTTCTTGGAGATCTGTCCGGGATCGAGCTCCGATATTCCTATTGCGAGGGAGAGGTCCATCCTCATATTTTTCACGTAAATCGGCTTTTTCACTATTGAGGATATGATCCGCTTGGCCACCTTTTCAGCGCTGTTACGTCCCGAATCCGGGAAAAACAGGAGAAAATCCGAAACCGTGTAGCGCCCCAGCTTGTCATACGGGCGGCAGGACGTCTTCATCCGCCTGCCGAACTCGTCAAGAACCTCGTCCATAGCGGCCTGCCCGTGAATTTCGGCAAGCTCCCTGAAATTCGTTATGCTTGCGATAAGAGCCGACATGTACTTCATCTCGCGTGACGCCCTCCCCATCTCTTTCAGAACTTCATCGAGGAGGGAACGGCGATTAAAAAGACCGGTAACCGGGTCTTCCTTGACCAGCTTCAATACCTTTTTCTTGTTCCGGAGGATCTCCTCTTCAAGTTTAATAACGCGATCGGCAATCTTTATACGCGACCGTATCTCGCCCTTGCCAAAGGGTTTGAATACGAAATCATTTGCGCCCGCTTCGATGATTTTCTCAAGCGATCCATCCCGCTCGCGTGCAGCAACCACCAGCAGGAACACGAACCTTCCCGTCTTCAGCTTCCGTATCTGCCTGCACAGGCCGGCTGCGTCGAAATCGGCCCGCGACCAGTTGATGATGGCCATCTGGACGTTTTGCTTCTGAATCTCCGCAAGGGAGACGTCCATGCCGGAGGAGATTATGATTTTCGATTTCGTCCCCTTGAGAGAGCCGTTTATAGCGGAATAAAAAGACGGGGTATTATTGATCAACAAAATATTCATGTCGGATCTCCAGTTCCGGAAGGCTTTGTCGCGCTCACCCTGCGGGGCCGGGGCGCTGAACATCGTGAAAAAATCATGCAGGAATTATTATAATTTGTCAATCAAATAAATGTCAACGGCTTCTGACGAGTTCGTCGAAATCATTCCGTATTATCCCGAAAATCTCCTCTATCCCCGCGCTCCCGTCAATTATCAGGAAACTATCTTCCGCTAGAGAGAAAAATATATCGCGCACCCGCTTGAGAAAAAATTCTTTCTCGAATACCTCCTCCTTTTTTGTCCGCCTGCCTGAGACGCGGCGCACCGCCTCTTCCGGAGTAATGTCGATAAAATAGACCCGATCGGGCTCCGGGAACCCCATTCTTCTGTTCTCTTCCATGATATGCCGGGGAGACAGTCCGGCAGCACCCTGATATGCGGCATTGGAATAGTAATAGCGGTCCATGATCACGGTAGTACCGTTCTTCATCGACGGTCGAATGTTTGTCTCGGCGTCGTGCTGGCGATCCAGGAGAAAAAGGCGGAGCTGCTCCTCGGCCGGCGCCATCTCGCTGCCCTTGAGCATCTCCCTTATTTTTATGCCCCACTCCCCCTCGGTCGGCTCTGCCAGCCGCACGGCGGGTACGCCGGTGGAACCTGCATGCCGAAACAGAAGATCGCACTGGGTCGATTTTCCCGACCCGTCAATTCCCTCGAAGACTATGAAGAGCGGATATTTCAACACGGTGCCGTCACTCCGAATATTCCTCGCCCTGGGCTTCCTTACGTGCCGCCTTCCTGAGCCGATCCATGATGGCGATACCCAGGCCGCTCTCGGGCACCGCCTCCGCGACTATAAGGCGAATACCCATCTTGTCAAGACGGTGAAGCGCCGAGAAGAGGTTCGCCGCGGCCTCCTTCAGGTCGCCCTCGGTCGAGAGGATCTCCGTCCGATCGACCGGGAATTCACGATCGGGCCGCCTGAAAAGGAGAAACCCGGCGTCGGAGCGGGAGAAGTCGATGTCGCGGCCTCTGTCGGCGAGGTGTACCGGTATCGACGGTGAATAATGAACGGGAAGCTGGCCGGGCGCCTCGGGGCCGGCCGCGGACGCCGCCCCCATCTCGACATGGCCGATGAGCGCCTCGATCTCCTCGACCGGCACGCCGCCGGGCCGCAGTATGACGCTGCGCTCTTCCGTCAGCTTCACGATAGTGGATTCGACGCCGACGCTGCAGTCGCCGCCATCGATAATCATGTCTACACGGTCCCCCAGCTGTTCGAGAACGTGAGCCGCCTTTGTCGGACTGATGTAGCCGAATCGGTTCGCGCTCGGCGCGGCGATCGGACATCCGGACCGCTTGATCAGATCAAGGGCAATGAGATGGTCGGGCATCCGTATCGCCACCGTGTCGAGACCGGCCGTGACGATACCCGGCACCCCCTCTCGCTTCGGCAGTACCAGGGTCAGCGGGCCGGGCCAGAACCTCCCGGCAAGCCTGCCGGCGCGCCGGTCGACGGCGGAAGCGAGATCTCCCATCTGAGAGAGATTGGCGATGTGCACGATAAGCGGATCGAACAGGGGGCGGTTCTTGACCTCGAAGATACGGGCCACCGCGATCGGATTGAACGCGTCGGCGCCGAGGCCGTACACGGTCTCAGTGGGAAATGCGACAACACCGCCCGATTTTATGATGGCGGTGGCCTTCCGCATGACCCCCCGTGACGGGTGGGAAATGACCCTCTGGCCCTCTTTCCTATTTTTGATGAATGAAATTTCCAATGTCAGGACGCACCGCGCTTTTCATGATAGTTCGTCAGCCACAGAGTATGCGGGCGCGGTTTGAAAATTTCAACAAAAAATACAGGACGCGTAATAAATTTCCGGGATGCCGGCATGACAATACGCGCGGCGACGCAACTGGCCGGGGCGCTATTAGTACTTGACAAAAGGCTGTATCCATACTGATTTTCATTATTTGCCGTTTTTTCCCAACCGTCGCATATACAGGATTAACCCAATGAAGGTAGAGAATGAATACAGCCAGAAGCTTATCGACGCCGACGACCTTCTGGACATCATAAAGCCGGGAAACAGGATATTCCTCAGCAGCGGCGCGGCCATACCCGCGCGTTCGGTGAACGAGATCATAACATCCGACAGTCCCAACGTCCAGGACCTGGAGCTCATACAGCTCATCACTCTCGGCGATTATCTATCGGTAGAGCGGGACCGTGAAGTCAAATTCCGCCTGAAGACCTTCAATATCGGCGAAAGCATCAGCCGCGAACTGGGCGAGGGGCACGTCGATTTCATCCCCGCCAATCTCATCGAGATACCGCTCCTTCTCGGGAGCGGGGCCGTCGGCCTCGACGTGGCCATCGTTACCGCCTCGCCCCCGGACACCAACGGATTCATGAGCCTCGGCGTGGCGGTCGACGTCTCCAACATCGCCGTCGAAAAAGCGCCGGTGGTGATCGCGGAGGTGAATCCAAACATGCCGGTAACCTACGGCGAGACTTTGATACACCTGAACCAGGTCAACCACATCATCGAAAGCGACACGCCGATCCTCGAGCGGCCCTGGAAGATGTGGGACCGGCAGCAGGAGAAGATCGGCTGGCATATCTCAAATCTGATAGAAGACGGCTCCACCGTCGCCCTTCACGCCGGTCGGCTGTTCGACGCGGTCGCGTCCCACCTGAAGACAAAAAAGGGGCTCGGCATATACACAAACGTGATCTCGGACTGGGCAATAGACCTGGTGGAATCCGGCGCGGTTCCCTACAACCGCAGCCGTTACCGGGGCGGCCAGGTAACCACCAGCTTCTGCTACGGCACCCGGGAGCTCTACGATTATGTCAACCGCAACCCGATATTCGAATTCTATCCGATCCCCCGCCTCGCGAACCCGCTGGTCATATCGAGGATACCGAACCTGATCAGCATCATGAACGTGAAAAAGATAGACATATCCGGCGAGTCGGTCGTGTTCCACTCCGGGGACAATCTCCTTACCGGTTACGAGAGCAAGTTCGTTTTCGCCATGGCGGCGGCGCTCTCGAAGCGGGGGAAAACCATCATCGCCCTTCGTTCGGTCGACCCGGACGGGAAGAGCAACATTGTGATATCCCACGAACAGGACCGGGAGCGGGTGCGGGCCACCCTAGGAATCGCGCGCTACGTGGTCACCGAGTACGGCGTCGCCAACCTCTTCGGCAAGTCGATCCGCGAGCGGGTTCTTTCGCTGATCGACATCGCCCATCCCGACCACCGAGAATACCTGCTGGAAGAGGCGAAGAAACAGGGCTATGTGTTCAAGGATCAGATCTACCTGATCAAGAACGCCAAAAACTACCCTGAGGAGCTTGCAACCGTGAAGTCGTTCAAGGAAGGCCTGGAGGTGAAGTTCAGGCCGATCAGGCCCTCGGACGAGGATATGATGCGGCGGCTCTTCTACCAGTTTTCCGACGAGGCGAAATATCTCCGCTATTTCGCCAGGGTATCGGTCATGCCCCACGAAAAGATGCAGGAGTATGTGAACATCGACTACAACAACACGCTCTCAATCGTCGGGGTTATCACCAGGAACAGGTCCGAAGAGATCATCGCCGAGGGGCGTTACTCCTATTTTCCATCGGAAAAAAGCTACGAGCTCGCGTTCATCGTAGACGAAGACTTCCAGGGCAGGGGGATCGCCACGTTCCTGGCCGACTATCTGGTGAAGATAGCGAAAGAGCGGGGGCTGAAGGCAGTGCATGCCAGCGTGCTTCCGGAAAACAAGAAGATGATACACGTCTTCGACAAGGTGAGTGCCGAGCACACCGCCAAGCTCTCCGACGGCGTTGTGGTTATAACCTTCAATCTGAAAAAATGACGGCCGCTCCCGGAAGAGAGTACGGCCCGTGAACAATGTTTCGGCTATCGTCCGGCAATAACGGGAAGAATCCATGAACATCAAAACATACATCCCGGTCGTGGCCGCGGCACTCTTCCTCCTGGCGCCGCTCGCGTCGACAGGAGCAGGCCGCGCAGTTGACCCGGTAAAATCCGACAGCGTGCTGGCCGAGGTATATGCCAGGAGCATAGAGCTGTACAAAAAATACAGGGGCGTAGAGTCGCTGCGCAGGGAAACCACGAAAGAATACGACCCGGCAACGAATGCGCTCCGGAGCACCTCCGAAATTGTGTTACGTCGAAAGGAATATTTCTACGCCAAGCCGGAGATCGAGGTACTGTCGTATAAAAAGGACGGCGTGGAGATGAAACCTTCGCAACTCCGCACCTGGAAGAGCCTCCCGGCCTACCCCGTCTTTGACGAAAAGGGGCGCGAACGATACGAAGTGAAGATCTCGGGGACGAAGCGGATAAGGGGAACGGCGTGCTACCGCGTCGAGGTGACGCCCCGGAAAGAAACCTCCCGCCATTTCAGGGGGGAAATTTACATAGCCGTCGGCTCTCTCGAAACAGTCTGCATCAAGGGAACGATGGCAAAGCTCGATTTCCCGCTTCGGGATATTTGGATGGAAATCTACACCACGCTCCTCGGCGAAGTCCCGGTCGCTGAAAGCGGGACGGTGCGCGTCCGGGTCAACATTCCTGTCTTTTTCCCCGATACGATAATCGAAACATCCTTTACGGTAACGGAAAACAGGCTTATACGGTAACGCAGCCGCCCGGGTGCTCTTTCATCCTCTGGGAGCGTAGGTGTTCACGATTTTCTCCCACAGGGCCCGAAGCGCCTGGTCGTGGTTATCCGCAATCTTGGAATTATGCAGGATGTCGCGTCGCCACCGTTCCATCCAGTTAAACAGCCTCGGTCCGGCCTCCAGAGGCGCTCCCTCGGCCGCGTGACAGGCTTTAACCAGATTGCGCATCTCCTCAAGACTGAATATATGGCGGTAGCCCTTCAGGATAACTATGAAGTAGGTTCCGTCCGTCCCCTCCTCTATGTCGGCGAAGACCCGGGGCGCCTCCGCGCGGGGCTTGTTCTTGCTCTCAATAAAGTCGCTGAGCACCCGTTCGTTATGCGCAAGAATCGCGGCATCTTGAAGAAGTTTCTTCAGACTGTCCTCCTCGAGCGTCAGCGCCATAGCGTGTATCTGCTTGATCATCTGATCCCTGAGGCCCTTTGTCCTGCCCGACGTCTTGCCTGCTTTTGATTTTTTCTTTGGGGTCGCCTTACCGGCCGCCGGTTTTTTGTGGACCGCTTTTTTCGAAGCCGCCTTTTTCTGTTTAGATGATTTCGATTTCATCGGTTTTTTTGGCATGTCAATCCCTCCTTCATATATATGTGCGGGAAAATAACAGAACCGAATAGTTGCACAGAGGGTCGAAAAAATCAATACATTTGCAAATTAGATATGTATAATATTACCAGTCTGACCGGAAGCCCCCCTTTGGGGGGGGTGGGGGGCTTATATTATACAGCATATCATGCAAGCCGCTTCTCCAGCGCGGCAAGCTCGTCAGTGAGCTCTTTCGGCAGGCGCGAGCCGAATTTGGCGTAATGCTCCTTGATGAGGGCAATTTCTTTCTTCCATCCTTCGCGGTCCACCGCAAGGAGCTCTTTCAAGTCATCGTCGCTTACGCCGGCAAGGCCCTCGCGGTCTATTGCACCGACGGTCGGCATATACCCGATCGGCGTCTCAACGGCATCGCCCGCGCCGCCGCAGCGCTCGAACACCCACTTGAGCACGCGGCTGTTCTCGCCGTATCCTGGCCATAGCCACTTGCCGTCTGCGGTCTTGCGGAACCAGTTGACATAAAATATCTTGGGAAGCTCGCCAGCGCTCCCCTTCTTACCGATCTCTATCCAGTGCCTGAAGTAGTCGCCCATGTGGTACCCGCAGAACGGGAGCATGGCGAAGGGATCGCGGCGCACGGTTCCGGCGGCAAGGTCAAGGGCGGCCGCTGTTACCTCAGAGCCGACGATGGAGCCAAGGAACACGCCGTGGTTCCAGCTGAATGACTGATGTACCAGCGGGATAGTGCTCGGCCGCCGTCCGCCGAAAAGGAACGCGCTGATCGGCACGCCGTTCGGGTCTTCCCATGAGGGGTCGATACCGGGGCACTGACGTGCCGGCGCGGTAAACCGGGCGTTGGGATGGGCCGCCGGCTTGTCGGTTTTTCCCTCCTCCCATTCTTTTCCGGTCCAGTCGACGAGCTTTCCGGGCGCGCCGTAGCCGATCCCCTCCCACCAGACGTTTCTGTCGGCGGTGAGCCCCACGTTGGTGTATATGGTGTTGCGGTCGATGGTCTTCATGGCGTTCGGGTTCGACTGCATGGACGTGCCGGGTGCAACGCCGAAAAAGCCGGCCTCAGGGTTGATCGCGTAAAGACGCCCGTCTTTGCCGAACTTCATCCAGGCTATATCGTCGCCTACGCATTCGACCTTCCATCCCGGCACGGTAGGGATGAGCATCGCCAGGTTGGTCTTGCCGCATGCCGAGGGGAACGCGCCGGCGATGTATCTCTTCTCGCCCTGGGGGCTGGTGATGCCGAGGATCAGCATATGCTCGGCGAGCCATCCCTCCTCGCGCGCGATCACCGAGGCTATCCTGAGAGCCAGGCATTTCTTGCCGAGGAGGGCGTTGCCGCCATATCCCGATCCGAACGACCAGATAGTATGCTCCTCCGGGAAATGCGAGATGTACTTCTTGTCGAGGGGAGCGCAGGGCCACAGGCCGTTGTCGGTCTCGCCGGGCGCCAGGGGCTTGCCCACCGAATGCATGCAGGGAATGAAATCGCCGTCTTTCCCGAGAATTTCGAGCACCCTGGTTCCCACGCGCGTCATGATATGCATGTTGGTGACAACGTAGGGCGAGTCGGTTATCTCGACGCCTATCTTCGATATGGGCGAGCCGATCGGTCCCATGCTGAAGGGGATTACGTACATGACACGTCCCTTCATGCAGCCGCGGTACAGGTCCGTCATTATTTTTTTCAGTTCAACGGGGTCAATCCAGTTGTTGGTGGGGCCTGCTTCATCCTGCGTGCGCGACGCGATATAGGTTCGGTTCTCGACCCTGGCAACATCCGTCGGGTCGGACCGAAAGTGATAGCACCCTGGAAGCGTTTTATCATTGAGCGGGATAGACACGCCTTCATCGACCGCAATCTTCATCACGCGATCATATTCCTCTTTCGACCCGTCGCACCAGTAAACCCGGTCCGGCGTGGTCAATGCGGCCATCTCTTCAACCCATGCGGCGAGCTTCTTGTTTCTGGTCATAACCTTCTCCTGTCATGGCTAGTTTAGCTCATAGAACAGCACGTCAGCATCCCCTTATACGTACGGCCTGCACATCTTTTTCATATCTCATCCGAACGTCAAGCAAAAAGAAGCGATCTGCGCCATATAAATACCGTCGCGCACTATCCCGGACCATCACCCACGATCAGCCCGGCATTCAATAAAAAAGAGGACACCCGCAAAGATCGAATGTCCCCTTCGTGCCACAGCTAATTCAGCCTTTCGGCATCAGACGACGCCGTACGCCAGCATTGACTTTGCCACTTTGAGGAAACCGGCGATATTTGCGCCCATGACATAGTCTCCCTTTTTGCCGTACGCCTCCGAGGCGTTGAGGCACGCCTTGTGGATGCTTTTCATGATGCCGTGCAGCTTGGCGTCCACTTCCTCGCGGCTCCACGAGAGCCTCATGCTGTTCTGCGTCATCTCGAGCCCGGAGGTGGAAACGCCGCCGGCGTTTGCGGCCTTGCCGGGACCGTAGAGGACATTATATTCCTGGTATATCTTGATGGCTTCCGGCGTCGAAGGCATGTTCGCGCCCTCGCTGATACAGTAGCAGCCGTTCTTGACGAGGGCTTCCGCATTTTTGGCGTTAATCTCGTTCTGCGTCGCGGACGGGAACGCACAATCCACTTTCAGGTTCTGCTCCCTGATCACGTCCCACACGCTCAGGCCTTCGAAATACTTGGCGTTGTACTTGGCGGCATATTCCTTGATCCTTCCGCGCTTGACCTCTTTCAGATCAATGACATACGCAAGCTTTTCCTTATCGATCCCTTTTTCATCAACGACGGTGCCGTTCGAATCGCTCAGGGTAATGACCTTCCCGCCCAGCGCGTTTACCTTCTCGACGGTGTACTGGGCCACGTTTCCGGAACCGCTCACGGCACAGACCTTGTCGTTGTAATCCTTTCCCTGCGTGGCGAGCATCTCGCCCGCAAAATACACGGCGCCGTACCCGGTCGCTTCCGGACGTATCAGGCTTCCGCCGTAATCGAGACCCTTGCCGGTCAAAACGCCGGTATGCTCGTTTACTATCTTCTTGTAGTAGCCGTACAGGTACCCTATTTCCCTTCCGCCAACGCCGATGTCCCCTGCCGGAACGTCGCAATCAGGACCGACATGGCGGAACAACTCGCGCATGAACGACTGGGTGAACTTCATCACTTCCATGTCTGATTTGCCCTTCGGGTCGAAATCCGACCCGCCCTTGGCGCCGCCCATGGGAAGCGTGGTAAGGGAGTTCTTGAAGATCTGCTCGAACCCGAGGAACTTGATGATGCCGAGGTTCACCGAGGGGTGGAACCGCAGACCGCCCTTGTAGGGGCCTATCGCGTTGTTATACTGGACCCTGAAGCCCCTGTTCACGTGGATTTCACCCTTGTCATCAACCCAGGGAACGCGGAACATGATGACGCGATCCGGCTCGACTATCCTTTCGTATATCTTCGCCTTTACGAATTCCGGATGCTTCTTGACCGTCGGCTCGAGAGTGGTCAGGACTTCCTCAACCGCCTGGTGGAACTCCTTCTGCTCTGGATCCATTCTTTTAACTTTTTCGATAACTTCATTGATCACTGTCGACATACATTACTCCTTAATTTGAAATCAAAGCCGCCTGACAGACGCCTCATATCAACAAAATGAATAGTTAGACTAAATAAACCGGCTTTACAGTAAATAATCATGCCCAATATTTAGTGATATAAAAATTAATATTAGCTCAACTAAAAGACCGGACCCGATATTGTCAATGATTAATAGTAACAGCGGCGCATGTGGAAATGTTACATCCATGTAAATTTTTAGCGAAACGGCGGGAGTGCCCCGTTCCGAAGATCAAGAATGTTTGAAGCACAACAATTTCTGGTGGTGGACATTTGCAATAAGACGAATTGAATAGTCGACGTCTATTATCCTGATTGCGCCGTGATGCGCCGCGTCGTCGGGAATGATATGCGCGGTAATATCCGGGTAGCTGTCAAGAAGCCCCCTGCTGAAATTCGGGTTTTCACGGTCCGGAACGATCGCGATATAATAGGTGTCGTTCTCCACAAGGTCCTGGAAGAAATGGGTCCCGTATGAGACCTCCGGGATGAGGTCGTCCCGCATGAAGGCGATCTCGACGATGATGGAGACGTTGTTGATCTCGAAATATTTCACGGGCACGCCGAGAGAGGGCGTGGTCGTGCCCCACCGCCCGGGTCCGACCAGCATGACCGGGGCCTCTTTTGGTTTCTCTATCAGCTTGTTGATGCGGCCAATGCAGCGTGCCACATCGTATTTCTCGGTGAGGGGAAGGTCGCTGTATTTCAATGGATCGATGAAGATGATCCATTTGATATTCGTCATGATATTCCCGCCGAAAAAATTGCTCTCCGCCCGGAAGAATATCCTCTCGTCCGGAACATCAACAGGCACCTCGGTCGTCTCCTCCCGCCATCGTATCTGCTGCGGCCGGCACTGGAGCAGGTTTATCCGGTAATTGCCGTCGGCCGTAAAATTCAGGGTGTATTCTATATCGACGGGGTTTTCGTAAGTCTCCTCGAGTATCTTGAGGATCATCTGCATGTCCTTCACGAAGGGGGTGTTAATGATGAAGTCGTCAAAATTCACCAGCCACGACTCCGCATCAGCCATACCCCGTTCCCGCAGCTTCTCTTCGGTTTCACTATCGCGCACTCCGGCGCACGTTTTGACTCCATCGCGGCAGCTATTGAAATAGAAGGACGCATCGACCGTTTCAAGCCTGTTTTCCGCGATATTGAGTACGTCTATGTTCCTTTGTGAATACTTTCTCGCGTCGGCCACTCCTGCCTGCGGCTTGAGGAGCGGATGGTCGAGGGCGATAATCGCCGGGTAATCGCCTTCAACGCGGTTGACCGCCCGGGTGCCGAGGCCGATCACGTGGCGCAGCATTCCCGACTCGGGATGCATTTCGGCGTTCCAGATATAGTGGTTGTACGACAACCCGACCCCGGCCATGTCGGGGAAAAATATATTCCCGTGATACGAGCCGGATACCCGCATGACCAGGAGGCCCATCTGCTCGTCGTTCTTCTGCAGGCCTTTGGTCATCCGATAGGAAAGCGCCTCGTCGCTCATAACGCTCGCGAAAATCGACTTGACCGCCATCTCGAACTCCTCGAACCGGTCCTCGGGAGAACCCTGGTTCACCAGAAAAAGACTCTCGTATTTGCCGGCAAACGCGTTGCCGTACGCATCTTCCAGCAGGCTGCTGGAGCGGACGATAATCGGCGACTGGCCGAAATACTCGTTGATCTGGCGAAAGGCCTCCTTTATCTCGTCCGGGAATTCGCCCCCCGGTATCGCCTGGCGCAGGGCCTCTGCCGCCGTGAAATAGCCCTCGTCCGTCTTGTGCTTCATGAACAGGTCCCACCATCCGTTATGGACGATATAAGTGTAGAACACGTCTGACCCGATATAGAACGAATCATGCGCTTCCTGAAGCCTCTCCCATTTCTGCCTGTTTTTTCCGAGCAAAATCTTCCGGGCGATCAGCATGCCGACCGCCTTGCCGCCGATGTAACCGGTACCTGTGAGGTGGTCCTTCATCTCGAGGAAATCCTCGAGGACCAGGTATTCCTGCGCAAGCCGCAATATCTTTTCGTCGCGGCCGATCAGCATTCTGCAGAGCTGCTTCACCATCGCCTCTTTTTCCTCGTCGTTCCCATCGCTCATCGCCAAGTCCTCTACCTTCAGGAAGGTCCTGTCCCAGTAATCGAGTATCCGGATGGTGCTCTCGAGGCCCCGCTTCTGTATGTGCTTCACAAGCTGCGTCGCCTCTATGCTGTTTATAATCGGCGTGAAGGTATCCCCCTTCTTCAAATGCGGAAAAAACATGGTCGGCGTATACCTGTTCCAGACCTTGAGCGGATGGACATAAAAATTGCTTTCGGCATTGTAGACGTCAATCAGGAGCTGGGTCGTCTCCCTGATCCGCGCCACGGTTCTAAAGGAGTGATTGTTCCGCATAATCGCGAAAAAGGCTATGGTATCAAGCTTGAAAAGGAACGGGCAGGTCACGCTGAAGAAATTGCCGACCATGAAATCCGTCGCCCACGCGGACTGGAGATCGGACAGACAGTCGAACACATAAAATACCTTTTCCGCTTCATCCGCGATAATGCCGTGCAGGGTGGAGGTGAAATACTCGAATCCCCGCTGAGGGTCGAGCTCGTACTGACGGCTGTATTGATGAGGGGCGAGGAGCGGCTCGTGTTCGGCAAAACGGATGTAGACCAGCCTTCTTCCGTCCTTCATGGCGCTCGCGGCAAAGGGAAGCACGAACTGCTCGTAATCATACAGGGAATCGACCTGCCAGACGACGTTATCGCCGAGCCGGAGGCCGTCGCACACATCGTCCAGACTGGTCAACCCGGTCGTGATTTTCATCAGTGTCTTCATTGTCATGTCCGCTCGTCTGTCATAATTTCATGCCCGGTCCTGATATATAATGTACTGAAATATTTTTCTTTTGGGCTTTATCGCCTCTGATAATTCAATTTATTTTTGCTACATTTTTGTTACGACATCGTTAAATTTATCTACGCTTGATGAGAAAATCCGCGATAATTCTGATCGCGACCGGCTGCTTCAGTGTCATGATAAACAACCGTCATGCCGGGCCCGGATTCTTCGAAATCACAATTTTTTAAACCGGCAACCGGGACATATTCTCTCTGCATAATGCACTAAAACAGGACATAGAGAAACCCGCACCCGGTACCGCCTGCGCTCCGCCACCGGGTAACGAACGAATCGGTAAGGGAAAGCGAGTCGCATTCCTCGAGGAGAATCGTTTCGCCGTTGATTTCCACTTCAAGGGCGCCCCTCGTCACAGTTATGAATTCCTTTCCCCTGTGGAGCATAAGCGGCCCGTTCACCGATTTGCCTTGCTCCAGCGACACGCTATACGGCTTCATGCCTGCGTATTCTGATTCCATGAGCCGGTATATAGTGGCGTCCCGGTGCTCTATCTGAACCCGGCCTCCTCTATCGAACACGCTGTAGCCGTGTCCTGTTTTGCCCAGGCCGGATGCACCGATGAAGTAATCGACCGGCTTCCCGAAAATTGCCGACAGCTGGACCAGCGTTTGCAGAGACGGAGTGATAATGTCGTTTTCAATCTGTGACACGGCGCCCGGCGTCATGTTGAGGCTTGTCGCAAGACTTGCCTGCGTCATACGTGCCTCCTTCCTCAGGAGCCTCACCTTTTCCCCGATTTCAAAATGGTCCGGCGCCTTCCCGTCCTCAAACAGAACCCTGCTTCCGTCAATCTTGAAATAACTCGGCCGGGACCCGAAGAGCGGAGTCCGGTCCTGCAATTTCTGAACCTTCAGTTCGTAGTAATCCGAATCGGTCGCCCTGATTGAAAATACTATCTGGGTTATGTGCATGATTCCGGCGACAAACTCGCGGGAGTGCGCCTCCCGGTGGAATACCCAGTACGCCAGCGCGTTCAGGTCGTAGAGCTTAGGGCAGGTGAAGGCAAAAAAATCGAGAACGGCGGCCTCATTCTTCCATAGCTCGTTCATGCCGGTAAGACCGTCGAAAATGTAAAACGACCCCTCTCGATGTTTCCTCTCAACCTCGTTCAGAATGCCGACAAAAGATCCTATGTCGCTCGGCTTATCCACGCATATGATCCTGTCACGCCCCTCCCGGTTGCCCTTGTAGAAATCGAGGAATACCCCGTCGCTGTTTCCTTTCCCGTGCGTGAACGCGTCGATAAGGATCGACCTGTCATTCCGGAACAGGTATTCATAACGGCGGAGAATGGTGTTGGGTGAAAAGTTGAAGCTGATGTAAATGACATTCTCCTTGAATTCCGGGGAAGATTTGAAAAAACTCCTGATAAAATGCTCCACCGTGGCGCCGTCGGCGGATTCCCACGCAACATTATCCCCCAGCCTCAATCCGCCCGTCACTCTGTCGAGATAGTCAATGCCCGTACCGATCATGGTTCCTTCCAACGATCCGATTGTTTTCGTCCGTAAAAGTTCAGCATCCATCAATAATAATACAGCATGAATGATTAAGACGCACTGATTTTTTAATTAGAAACGATTAATTTAACATTCATGTAATATGACTTTACATAAATTATATTTACATTAATCGTAGAAAACTATAGTTGAAGCAGTTATCGATTGTACGATCATGAAAGCAGGTGGAATTCAATAAATGACCAAGCCAGTTACCGCCATACAGGGCCTTTACGATGGCGCGCACGAACACGACTCGTGCGGCATCGGCTTCGTCGCACACATAAAGGGAAACCAGTCGCACGACATCGTCCAGCGCGGCATCGAAGTGCTGGAGCGCATGGAACACCGGGGCGCGGAAAGCGCCGACAACAGGACCGGGGACGGCGCGGGCATCCTGGTTCAGATTCCCCACGCGCTCTACAGCGGCGCGTTGCCCTCCCTCCCCGGCCCCGGGCTCTACGGCACCGGCATCGTATTCCTGCCCCGCGATGCGGGTGAGGCGGGGTACTGCGTTGAACAGCTCGAGAAGACCGTCGACGAGGAGGGGATGCGAACGATCGGCTGGCGCGAGATCGCCGTCGACAGTTCGGTGCTCGGAAACATCTCGCGCGCCTCGGAGCCGTCGATGAGGCAGATATTCGTGGCGGGCAAGGTAGGGCTCGACCGGGGCCTCCTCGAGTACCGGCTCTACATCATCAGGAAGAGCATCGAAAAAAAGATAAGGAACTCCTCGCTGAAGGAGAAGGGCCTCTTCCATATACCGTCCCTGTCGAGCAGGACGATCGTGTACAAGGGAATGCTCATGCCGAACCAGGTGCGGCGCTATTACCGCGACCTTTCAGACCAGCGCATGGCGAGCGCCGCGGCCCTGGTGCACTCGCGCTTCAGCACCAATACCTTCCCGTCATGGGACCTGGCGCAGCCGTTCCGTCTCCTCGCGCACAACGGCGAAATCAACACAATCAGGGGAAACCGTTTCTGGATGTCGGCGCGGGAATCATCCATCGCCTCGCCGGTCTTCGGCAGTGAAATCCAGAAAATTCTGCCGGTCATCGAGCCGGGCAAGAGCGATTCCGCCTCCTTCGACAACGCCCTTGAACTCCTCCACTTCGCCGGGCGATCGCTCCCCCACGCACTCATGATGCTGATCCCGGAGTCGTGGAACGAAAAAAACCCGATCCCCGAGGAGCTGAAGTATTTTTACGAGTATCATTCGACCTTCATGGAGCCCTGGGACGGGCCGGCGTCCATGGTCTTCTGTGACGGAAGGTACGTGGGCGGTACTCTTGACCGGAACGGCCTCAGGCCCTCCCGTTACGTCGTCACCACTGACGACCTTATCGTCATGGCCTCCGAGGTCGGCGTCCAGACCTTCCCGGCGGAAAAAATATCTATCAAGGGACGCCTCATGCCCGGCAAGATCCTCCTGGTCGACATGCTGGAGGGCCGCATTATACCCGACGAGGAGATCAAGCGCTCGATATACAACAGGAAGCCGTATCGGCTCTGGGTGCAGCTCAACCGCGTGAACCTCGAGGACCTTGACGCGCGGGGGGACGTCCCGGTCGCGCTCGACGGACCGGTCCTCCATGATCTGCACCTCATGCACGGGTACACCCGTGAGGACATAGAGGATATCATCAAACCGATGGCGGAAACGGGCCAGGAGCCGACCGGCTCCATGGGCACCGACACCCCGGCCGCGGTTTTTTCAGACAGGCCCCAGCTGCTGTTCGACTACTTCAAGCAGTGCTTCGCGCAGGTGACCAATCCTCCGATCGATCCGATACGGGAGGAGCTGGTCATGACACTCACCAGCTACATCGGCGAACAGAAAAACCTGCTTGAAGAAACGCCCGAGCACTGCCGGATGATCAAATTCAAAAGCCCCCTGTTCACCAACCGGAACCTTGAAACAATCCGTCAGAATGACAGGCCTGAATTCAGGGCGGTGACGCTCCCCATGACATTTTCGATAAAGACCGCGCCGGGAAGCATGAAGCGGGCGCTCGATCTCCTCTGCGGTGCCGTTGAGGAAAAAATTGACCAGGGATTCTCCTACATCATCCTGTCGGACCGCGGTGCGGACCGTGACAATGCGCCGATCCCCTCCCTGCTCGCCTGCGCGGCCGTCCATCATCACCTCATCCGCACGCAGAAGCGCACGCGTATCGGCCTCATCATAGAAACCGCGGAGGCACGCGAGGTGATGCACTTCGCCCTGCTCTTCGGGTATGGCGCGAGCGCCGTCAACCCGTACGGCGCCTTCGCCACCATCCACAACCTCGCGAGCGGCGGCATGCTCGCGGACATTCGCTATCTGAAAGCCGAGGACAACTATATCCGGGCGGTAAACAAGGGCCTTCTCAAAGTCCTCTCGAAGATGGGCACTTCCACGCTCAGGAGCTACCGGGGCGCCCAGATCTTCGAGGCGATCGGACTCGGAAAAGAGCTGATAGACACCTGCTTCACCGGCACGGAATCGCGCATCGGCGGCATCGGCTTCGGGGAAATGGAGCGGGAAGCGCTGATTCAGCACGATACGGCGTTTAACGAGCGCCCCCCTCTGCTGGAATCACGCGGCATGTACCGCTACAGAAAAACAGGGGAGCGCCACGCCTGGAACCCGGAATCGATCCATCTCCTCCAGTGGGCCGTACGCTCCGGCGATTACGGGAGATTCAAGGAATTCTCAAAGCTGGTGGACGAACAGAACCGGAAGCCGCATTTCATCCGGGGGCTCTTCGACTTCAAAAAACAGGAGCCCGTCCCGCTCGATGAAGTTGAGCCGGAAAAAAACATACTGAAGAGACTGACCACGGGGGCCATGTCCTTCGGCTCCATATCGAAGGAGGCGCATGAAACCATTGCGGCCGCCATGAACGCCCTCCAGGGGCGGAGCAACTCCGGGGAGGGGGGCGAGGACCCGGAACGATTCCCGGTCCGGTCCGACGGCACCTGGACCCGCAGCGCCATCAAGCAGGTGGCCTCGGGCCGGTTCGGCGTCACCAGCAATTACCTTGCCAACGCGGACGAGCTCCAGATCAAGATAGCCCAGGGGGCCAAGCCCGGAGAGGGCGGCCAGCTCCCCGGCTACAAGGTTGACCGGTTCATCGCGAAGACGCGGCACAGTACGCCGGGCGTGACGCTTATCTCGCCGCCCCCGCATCATGACATCTACTCCATTGAGGACCTGGCACAGCTCATCTTTGACCTGAAAAACGCCAATCCGAAGGCGCGCATCAGCGTGAAGCTCGTTTCCGAAAGCGGCGTCGGCACCGTGGCGGCCGGGGTCGCCAAGGCTCACGCGGACAATATACTGATAAGCGGGTTCGAGGGCGGCACGGGCGCGAGCCCCATCAGCTCCATCAGGCACGCGGGGCTCCCCTGGGAGATCGGGCTCGCCGAAACGCACGAGACGCTTGTCAGAAACGACCTGCGCGGCCGGGTACGGCTCCAGACCGACGGACAGCTCAAGACCGGCAGGGATATCGTGATCGCGGCCATGCTGGGTGCGGAGGAATTCGGCTTCGGCACAGGCACCCTCATCGCGCTCGGATGTGTGATGATGCGCAAATGCCACCAGAACACCTGCCCGGTCGGCATCGCCACGCAGGACCCGGAAATGAGAAAACGGTTCACCGGCAGGCCGGATCACCTGATTAATTATTTCACCTTTCTGGCGCGCGAGGCGCGCGAGATCATGGCATCGCTCGGAATAAAGAAGTTTGACGATCTGGTAGGTCGCCGCGACCTCCTGTCGGTGCGGACCATCGACCACTGGAAGGCAAAGACCATTGATCCGTCCCCCCTTCTCTTCATTCCGGAAGGGACAGGCGATAACGCCTCCCATTGCGTGCAGGCACAGATTCACAAGATTGATGACGTGCTGGACAGAAAACTCATCGAAAGGTCCAGCCCGGCGCTCAGCAGGTACGGCCGAATGCCGGTCCAGACGACGATGCCGATCAACAACACGGACCGGTCGACCGGCGCCATGCTTTCATACGAGCTCTCCTCGATCTTCGGGGAGGAAGGACTGCCGGACGACATGATCCAGTGCACCTTCCGGGGAAGCGCCGGCCAGAGCTTCGGCGCCTTCCTGGCGCGCGGCATTACTTTCAGGCTCGAGGGGGACGCAAACGACTACTTCGGCAAGGGGCTCTCGGGCGGCCGGCTCATCGCGGTGCCGCCGGCGGGGAGCGCGTTTGTCCCTGAGGAAAACATCATCATCGGCAACACGGTCCTCTATGGAGCCACCTCCGGGGAGGCGTTCATCCGCGGCGTGGCAGGCGAGCGCTTCGCGGTGAGAAACAGCGGCGCGATCGCGGTGGTCGAGGGGACGGGTGACCACTGCGCCGAATACATGACCGGCGGCCGCATCATCATCCTCGGCGGGGTGGGACGAAACTTCGCCGCAGGCATGAGCGGCGGGATCGCCTACGTGCTCGACCGGGACGGCACCTTTGAATATTTCTGCAACAAGGGGCTGGTCAACCTCTCGGCGGTGCGGGACTTTGACGACCAGGACTTCATCATCGAATATCTTAACAAGCACGCGCACCACACCGGAAGCGGCGTGGCCAGGGACATACTGCTCAAGTGGCACGAATACCTTCCGAAGTTCGTCAAGGTGCTCCCGCTCGAGTACAAGCGGGCGATCGACGAGATGAGGATATCGATCATTGAAGAAAAACTGAAGCGCATACGTGAAGAAGAACAACTGGAAGCGACATACTGATGGGAGATCCAAAAGGGTTCATAACGACGAAGCGCATGGAAGCCGGTTACCGGCCGGTGGAAGAGCGGGTCAACGACTACAGCGAGGTTGAAAAACAGCTGCCGGACGAGGTCCGCCGCGCGCAGGCCTCTCGCTGCATGGACTGCGGCGTCCCCTTCTGCCACTGGGCCTGCCCGGTCGACAACATAATGCCCGAGTGGCAGGACATGCTCTTCCGCGGCGAGTGGAAGGCAGCGTACGATATTTTACAGGAGACCAACAACTTTCCGGAATTCACCGGAAGGGTATGCCCGGCGCTCTGCGAGGCCTCGTGCGTGCTGTCAATCGGCGACGATGCGGTCACTATCAGGCAAAACGAGCTGGCGGTGATTGAAAAGGCCTTTGCCCTCGGCCTGGTGAAACCGAATCCACCGGCGAATCGGACCGGGAAAAAGGTTGCGGTCATCGGCGGCGGTCCGGCCGGACTCGCGTGCGCCGATATGCTCAACCGGAAGGGCCACTCCGTGACCATCTTCGAGTCCGCGGACGGCGTGGGCGGGTATCTCCGCTACGGAATTCCGGACTTCAAACTGAACAAGAATATTATCGACCGGAGGGTCGATCTTCTAATGAAGGAAGGCATTATCATAAAAACCGGCGTTACGGCCGGCGGGGACGTGCCGACAGAGGAAATCCGGAAGAATTTCGAGGCGGTCTGCGTAGCGATAGGCGCCAGGGTGCCCCGCGACCTTCCCGTTGAGGGAAGACAGCTGAAGGGTATACACTTCGCCCTCGATTACCTGGTCCAGCAGAACCGGGTGGTGCGGGGCGACCTCATCCCTGACCGGGAGATCATCCGCGCCTACGACAAAAACGTGGTGGTCATCGGCGGGGGCGACACCGGCGCGGACTGCGTCGGCACCGCCAACCGGCAGGGCGCGCGCTCCATCACACAGCTCGAGCTTCTCCCCAAACCGCCCGAGCACAGGGCCGACCGGGAGCCATGGCCCCTCTGGCCGAAGGTGCTCAAGACATCCAGCTCGCACGAAGAGGGATGCGAACGCCTCTGGAACATTTCTACAAAGCAATTCATCGGCGAAGGCGGGGCCGTAAAAAAGCTCCTGGCGGCCCGGATCGAATGGAACGCCGCATCGGACGGGAGAGAGGTGATGACGGAGATACCCGGCTCTGATTTCGAGCTTCAAGCGGATCTGGTCCTCATCGCCATGGGCTTCACGCACCCGCTTCACACCGGGCTCGTGGCCGACCTCGGGCTCGGGCTTGATTCCCGCGGAAATATTAAAATCGATGAAAACCGGATGACCACGGTTGACGGAATTTTCTCCGCCGGCGATTCCTCGCGCGGCGCGTCGCTCGTCGTCCACGCCATACAGGACGGCAGGATGGCGGCGGCGGGTATTGACCGCTACCTCAAATAATTTCTTCCACTCATCCTCCTGCCGCACTCCACCGGTATGAAATGCGGGAAAGAGGAAATTTACCCGTTTTCGGTCCGGACGTTGCCGGAAATGCCAAATAACGCTTGACGCTGCGGGGATATATGTGTATATTGCAAATGAGACTCAATATCAATACGGAGACCCTCATGGACAAAACGGAACTCTTCAATCATTTTCTTGCTGAAAAATCGCTTAAGAAGACGCAGGGAAGGGATAATATCGTAAAAACCGCGGCCTCAATGAAGGGTCATTTTGACGCAGAGCAGCTACTGTCCGCCGTCAAAAAAAAGGACAGTAAAATTTCCAGGGCCTCTGTGTACCGCACCCTTCCGCTTCTGGTGAAGGCGGAGCTCGTTAAGGAGAGTATCCAGAAGGACGGGAGAAGGATATACGAATTTTCCCAAGGCCACGGTCACCACGATCACATGCTATGCGTACAGTGCGGCGAAATAATCGAATTCAGAGACGATGTCATAGAACAACGTCAAAAACAGATAGCGGAAAAATACAATTTTAAAATGACCGATCACAGGCTGGAAATAAGGGGTCTCTGCAGCAAGTGCACGCCGTAGAGGCAGGGACTCCCGCAGGTGAACACGACAGGAGATTCGTAATGAAGATGTCAGAGCTAAAAGCCGGGGACAAGGCCTTGATAATTTCTGTGCAGGCTGAAGGCGAAGTGGCACAGAGGCTTCTTGATATGGGACTTGTTCCCGGCACTCCGTTCAAGGTCATCCGGAAAGCGCCCCTGGGAGACCCGATAGAAATCAAATTGCGCGGCTTCATGATGGCCCTCCGGATCAAGGAAGCGGCCTGTATAATCGTCGAAAAAACCGGCGAAATAGGAGACGGCATCCCCATGGGCCGGAGAAGAGGAAGGCGCAATGGCTGGCGATAAACGAATTACGGTCGCGTTTGCCGGAAACCCGAATTCCGGCAAGACGTCGCTCTTCAATTCAATTGCCGGTACCAACCTCAAAGTCGGCAACTGGCCCGGCGTAACCGTGGAAAAATACGAGGCTGAAATCGCCTATCGGGGGTACCTGATAAATTTTATCGACCTCCCCGGCACCTATTCCCTGACCGCGTATTCTCCCGAAGAAATCGTGGCACGGGACTTTATAAGTTCAGGCCAAGCGGATGTGATAGTGAACGTCGCCGACGGCACAAACCTTGCCCGCAGCCTGTATCTCTCCGTTCAGCTTCTTGAATTCGAGCCGAAGACAATAATGGCGCTCAACATGTACGATGAAGTGAGAGCGAGGGGAATAACAATTGATTTCAAAATGCTGCAAAAACTGCTCGGGTGCCATATCGTGCCCATATCCGCGGTCAAAAAAACAGGCATTGATTCCCTGCTTGATCATGTCGTCAGGCTTTATGAAGGGAAAATTACCCCCCCAGAAGGCAAGTTGACATACAGCCCCGAGGTTGAGGATGCAATTGCGAAAACCCAGGAACTTTTGGAATCGGATATTTCCCTGATGTCCAGGGTGGCGCCACGGCTTGCCGCGATCAAACTGCTGGAGCATGATGTAACGATGCACCGGATCGCCCGGGGCAGCCCGGTATGGATACGTCTTGAATCGAAACTCCCTGAAATCATGAACAGCCTTGAAAACGCGGTCGGCGGAGGATTGCAGAAAAAGATCGCCGAGGACCGGCACGCCTTTGTACGGGGAGCTTTCAAGGAAACGGTGACGGAACGGGAAGAAGAAAAGAAGACCGTAACCGACATCATCGACTCCGTCGTTCTCAACAGGATCTTCGGCCTGCCGATCTTTTTCATCGTCATGTGGCTGATATTCCAGCTGACCTTTACGATCGGTGAAATTCCGATGGGCTGGATAGAATCATTCTTCACATGGCTTGGCGGCACTGCAGAGGCATTGATACCCGGGGAGATGCTTCGCTCGGTAATTGTCGACGGAATAATCGCCGGCGTCGGCGGGGTGCTTGTGTTCATTCCGAATATTCTTCTGTTATTTTTCGGGCTCTCATTTCTTGAGGCAACCGGCTATATGGCGCGCGCCGCGTTTGTTATCGACAAGGCGTTCCATAAAATCGGCCTCCACGGCAAATCGTTCATCCCGATGGTAACGGGATTCGGCTGTTCGGTCCCCGCGTTCATGGCGTGCCGGACCTTAAAAAACCGCGGCGATCGTCTTGCGACCATGATGGTAATACCCTTTATGAGCTGCGGCGCGAAGCTGCCGCTGTATGTTCTTTTAATAGGCGCCTTTTTCCCGGGTAAAGCCGCCGGGAACATTCTTTTTGCGGTCTATTTCTTCGGCGTGCTGGTGGCCGTGCTGTCAGCAAAGCTCCTGAAATCAACGATATTCAGGGGGCGGTCCGAGCCTTTTGTCATGGAGCTGCCCGTGTACCGGTTTCCGACGGCGGGCTCGGTGCTCATGCAAATGTGGATAAAGGCCTGGATGTACCTGAAAAAAGCGGGGACCCTGATACTCGCGGCATCCCTGATAATCTGGGTGGCCATCAATTTCCCGGTAAACCGGGTGGTGGCGGATGAGTACAACGGGAAAATACACGCGATCGAAAAAAACAGATCGCTCGAAGACGAGTATAAGCGCGCTTCAATAACCGCGCTGGAAAACGAAAAGTCCGCGAAACTCCTGGAACATTCCGCCGCAGGCGTCTTCGGAAAATGCATCGAGCCGGCGATCCGGCCGCTCGGATTTAACTGGCGCATCGGCGTCGCGCTGACCGCCGGCCTCGCGGCCAAGGAAGTCGTGGTCTCCACAATGGGTACAATGTATTCCATGAAGCATCCGGGCGAAAAAAGCGCGTCGCTCGAGGAACGGCTGAGAAACGATCCGGAATACAATCCCGCCGTGGCCCTGGCGCTGATAGTTTTCGTTCTGCTCTACATGCCATGCCTTGCCGCGACATCGGTATTTCACAGGGAAGCCGG
Source organism: Spirochaetota bacterium (assembly GCA_016933025.1). Lineage (GTDB taxonomy): Bacteria > Spirochaetota > UBA4802 > UBA4802 > UBA5550 > RBG-16-49-21. The sequence continues at coordinate 50,558 of JAFGBT010000041.1, forward strand.
CGAGCTTAAAATGACCTTTTTCTACATCGCATACTCCATGGCCACCGCCTGGGTGCTCTCGTTTATCGTCTACCGCATCGCTTTGCTCTTCCTGTAAGGATCATTATACGGAAAAATTTCCAATTCTCGGACACGGGTCAAGAGAAGGAATGAGCCCGATCACATTATCAGCGCCAACATCCGGTCGGCCCATTCTCTGGCCTCGGCCTCCCGCTGTTTTCCTCCGCTATTGGTCTTCGGCCCCTGGTGCTTGAGGTAGCAGTGGGCTATCTCGTGAAGCATGATCGTAAGGATTGTTTTCTCCTCCAGACCGTCAAAGGAATTAAAAACGATTATATCCCTCTCCCTGAGGAGCGTAGATGGAATATGCATGCCGTGATCCCGGATCTGGAATAAGAAATAACAGCCGTTCAGGACGCTCAAGGTTATTTCATCCGGAAGAAAGTAGAGTATTCGTAAAAGATATTGTATGGACGGACAGCTGTAGACGACCATGTTCTCAATCATCCCGAGGCGATACACATTGCATGGTACGTAATCGAAAAGCCGCTGCGTCTCTTTAATCTCTCTGATCTTTCCAGGTGATACTGTTTCAGGCATATCAATCCGCGCACAATATCGTCATGGATTTGACTCACCCGCGATTGACCTTCCCGCAATACGGCCGGTCAATATACAGCAGGATATAAACGTCCCTTCAAGGGAGCTCTTTCCATTAATGCCGCCGCCGCCGAAACCGGCTGCTTCTCCCACGGCATAAAGTCCCGTGACCGGGTTCCCCTTTTTGTCCACGGCCCTGCTCTGCAGATCTGTCTGAATGCCGCCCAGGCTTTTTCTCGTGAGCATCCGGTAGCGAATCGCGATCAGGGGCATCGCCCGGGCATCAATTATTTTCTGGAATTTGCATGTCCTCATCTTATCGCCCTTCCAGTTGCGGGCGTGCGCTATCCGCCGCAGCTGGTCGTCGTTATGGAAGGCAACGCCGCGCTCGATCTGGTCGTCATAGCGCCTGATGTCACGCTCCATCGCCGCCAGCGATACATCTCGGTTGCCTGCCAGGGCGTTCATTTTCTCCACCAGCTCGGGGAGGGAATCCGCCGCGATAAAATCCTCCGATTCTCTGATCATCCGCTCCACTAGCGGGCCGTTCCCGCGCAGCACTGTTTTTGCGAGCCCGAAAATTTTTCTGTCACGGATCATTTCATTATGCTCTGCTCCCGAAAGGGCCAGCTCCTTCACGGCGATCTTCCAGTTCATGATGTGCCAGGTGTGCTGCTTCTTCATGTTGCATATGATCTTCGCGACATGGGGGGTATCGAAGTATCCTATCAGCGGCTCCGGCCCGATGCGCCTGCCGGTGTAGTCCATCCAGAGGGCCGACTTGGGGGCGAGTACCCGCAGTCCCTGCATCGGATACTGGGGAGAGGGATGGGGAACTCCCTCCGGATAGTTCCACATGCTGCTTATGTTTGTCACCGTACCCCCCGCACGTGCCGCCATATCGTACGAGGACCCGTCGCAGAAGGGATGTGATCCGATTAGCAGCTCCGCCGGAGCCCTCCCCAGTTCGGGCGGCCATATCCGCTTGACACGCTTGACATTCCCGCCGATGCCCCCCGAGGCGACGACGACAACACCGGCTTTCACCGTGAATTCCTTTCCGGATGCGATGTCGAGGCCGCTGCAGCCGGCTATCACTCCCCGCGACCGGTCGATTGATGTCACCCGGTGCCAGAAATACAGGGACGCCTTCCCGGCGCGAGGATGGCCGCGCAGCTCTTCAATGAGCTGGTTCATCAGATAATAACCGGTTCCCCACATGATATGATACCGAGGAACGGAATTCCCGGGACGGTACGCTCCCCGCTCCGGCCAGAGAACGGAGGGCAGAAAGTGCACCCCTCTTTTCCTGATCCACCGGTATACATCGCCAAGATTGCGATGACAATACATCTCCGCCCATTGCCTGGGGAGCTCATCGTTCTCTGTAAACTCCGCGGTATCGCACCAGTCCGCGAACGCGAGCTCCGGCGAGTCCTGTATGCCGGTCAGTTTCTGCAGCGGCGTGCCGACCAGGGCCATTCCGCCAAACGCGGTGATGGCCTGGCCTCCGAATTTATCCGGCCCGTCGCGATCAAGTACCGCCACGGTCAAATTTTTATCAAGAAGCTCGAGCGCGGTCACTATTCCCGCGATACCGCCCCCGATAATCGCGACATCGGCCAGGTATGCAGTACGTGATTTCATTATCAATGAATTTGCCCCTCCCACAGGTCCTTGTTATGTAAGGTAATGGGTCTTATGTGAATTCATAATCGTACAACAGGATGGTTATGGCAAGCAAAAAGTTCCGGACAGGGAGAGTAAAATTTGGCATGCCTAATCACCGCTGGAATGCCGTCCGGATTAACGGGCGCTGGCATCCCTTCGACCTGACTTCCAACAGGTGGCTTACCAGGCCGTCCGACATGATCCTGGACCGTTTCCCGGACAATTCCTACTGGCAACTTTTTCCCAGGCCATATCTGCCGGACATCCCAATCGGCAAAAGGCTCGACTATGCAGGCTTTCGCAAATATGGCGTTACAGATCTCAAGCCCGATACACGGGTCGTCTATGTGAAGCGTTTTTTAAATGCTCCATACGTTTGCGGCGCAAGGCCAGGGTGCGAGGAATATTCACCTCGTGGATGGGGCAATCCAAAAAACGTCACAATGTCAGGGTATTACAATCGCGCGGCACCTATACGTTCATGTTTGACTGCGGCAAATTCAGCCCTCAGGACGGGTGGTTCTTTGCGGCGATTGCCGGGCGCGATCCGCTTTTTGCAATGAAGGTGATGCGGGTCAAGTGACCTGCAACGTATATCTATGTAAGTATTTAGAAAAAAAGTAGCTCTCTTAAGAGATACAATGAATGATATCGGATCTGAAATTCTCTATCAAATGAAAAAGATTTGACGAAAGAAATGCCATCACTTAAAAATTTTATCAATAATTTGCCAGGGAGAAAATCATAAGTAAAGAAGTTATTTGTTTCAATACTGATTGTGGCTATGTCTATAATAGGGGAAGATGAATGGTGTGAAATGATGATAAAAAGAAAGATCAAAAGCAGGGTGATTGTTGATAATGATTGAAAAAAAATTTATAGTGTGCAGCATGTGCGATCTGGCCTGCACCCTGGAGGCCCATGTCAAGGACGGCAAGTTAGATCGATTGACCGGTTTTAAGGAACATCCGCTCTGGCCGAACGTCTTCTGTAATAAACCCGCCAGAGCCAAAGAGTGGTTTTATAATGAACATCGTCTCCTTTATCCGTTGAAGAGGAAAGGAAAAAGGGGCTCGGATGAGTGGACCCAAATAAGCTGGGAGCAGGCGCTCGACGAAATTGCGGAACGACTGAAAAAAGTGGTTGATGAGTACGGTCCCGAATCATTTGCCTGTGCCACTTCGGAATATAACTGCCACGTGAATAGCGGCGCAACCCGACGCTTCATGAACCTTCTGGGAAGCCCGAATTATATCAGCGGAACTTCCCTCTGCATGGGTAATACGGCCGCCGTTAACAGCATCACCTGTGGCGGATATCCTTTCGCAGATATTGAACAAACCCGCTGCATAGTTTATTTCGGGCATAACCCGAAACCGAATGTGTGGGCAGGAGAATATATGCGGCTCAAGGCAGCTCTTGACCGGGGCGCAAAGTTGATCGTTATGGACCCGCGTAAAAGCCATTGCGCCAAAATGGCACATCTACACCTTCCACTGAGGGCGGGCACAGACGCCGCGATGTCGCTGGGATGGCTGAATGTAATCATCTCCGAGGGATTGTACAACAAGCAATTTGTCTCCGAGTGGTGCGTCGGTTTTGATGATTTGAAAAAACGAGTGGAGGAGTTTCCCCTTGAGCGCGTAGAAAAAATCACGGGTGTTTCCGCGGACCTTATCCGTGAAGCTGCCAGGATGTATGCTGCGAACACACCGGGAGTCATTCCCTGGACCGTCGTAACAGACCAGCAAAAGAACAGCACATCGGCGCTCCGTTGCCAGGGTATTTTAAGGGCATTGACCGGAAACCTGAACGTCCCGGGAGGTGATGTTATTTTTTCGCTGAACCCATTGATAATTTCCGAGTCGGAAATGGAACTCCATGAGATGCTGCCCCAGAATAAGAAAGACCTGCAACTGGGCGCGGAGACTCACCCTGTAATGACGTACCGCGGCCAGAAGGCTCTCAACGAACCCCGTAACAGGGTATTCGGCAGGCCGTACATTAATATCTGCAAGGGGCAATATATGGCCCATCCGCCCGCAGTATTCAAGGCCATGCGCGAGGGCGATCCATACCCGGTAAAAGCTTTTTTCTCCGTTGCAAACAACACGCTCATGCAATTCACCAACCAGAGGGGTATTTATGAAGCATTCAATAACCTCGAGCTTCTGGTAGTCAATGAAATATTTATGACACCTACCGCTCAATTGGCCGATTATGTGCTTCCAGGCGACAGTTTTCTAGAGCGCCCGGCCTTATACAGCGCCGTGGAATGGGTCAGCAGTTATATGATATCCCAAAAAGCTGTTGAGCCGCCTGGTGAATGTAAGGATGTTTATTACTTCTGGCGAGAAATCGCTGTGCGTATGGGTATGAAGGAACACTTCCCCTGGAGGAATCTTGAGGAACTCTACGATTACAGAGTACGGGGTACGGGCCTCACATGGAAACAGCTGTCCGCCATTTTCCCCAACGTTCCCTCTGTGCCGCCCAAGGCGGTAAAATTTGTGCCCCCGGTTTTTAAAACGCTGAACAAGCTCGGCCTGCTCGGGAAAGTGCAATCCCTGGCTATATCAGCAATGCGTGGTAAAAGAAAAAAATGGGAGAAGTATGAGCGCGCCGGAGACAAGCAGCGAGCTGAGAAATATCTGGACAAAGATACCTTTGCGCCATACCCCCACAGGAAATTGGGCTTCGCCACCCCTAGCGGCAAAGTCGAATTATATTCGAGTGTTCTCGCCGGTCTCGGATTTGATCCGCTGCCTTATTGGTCCGATATAGAACATACTGGTGAATCTTCCATGGATGAGTTCCCATTGCAACTTTTCGTCGGTTTGCGTGAAGACGAATATTTTCACTCGGCAGGGCGGCATGTTGATAAAATGCGTGAAAAAAATCCCGAACCATTAGCGATCTTGAATACGGAAACCGCTCAAAAATCGGGTATAGAGGACGGCGCCTGGATATACGTAGAGACCAACTGGGGCAAAGTGCAGATGAAGGCGAAGTTAAGCGATGATATACACCCTGATCTTGTAAGGGTGCCCCATGGATGGTGGAAACCTGAAGAAACAAAAGGCGGCCCGGGACTTTCCGGAGCATGGAAGTACTCCGATGGCATTCTGCTCGATGATAATCCCTCCTATCTGGATCCCGAACAAGGCCTTCCCGACCTTCGTGGCGGCAGGAGGTGTAGAGTGATCCTGATGGCTGAGTAAACATCTATGAAAATGGTCCTTGTATTACCAGGGGTCATGCGACACAAGGCCTTTTACTTGTGCTGAGCACTTCGACTCAGCTCAGTGTAAACCTGTCAAAGCATCCGCAGTAAGTATGGCACACCGGAAGGACCCTGGCAAGCAAACAGTGCCGGACAGGGGTGTTAAAATTTATGGCGCTCCACAACTGAATGACACAAGTGCATGCGGCGGGAGGGTAGTCGAAAGAGTCTTTAATAAAAAGAAAAATACTGAAATATAATAAATTTCCGGCCCATTTCTGTTTAACCTTTTTTTTGCCAGATAATGCCATTCAATTTGTGTATGTTTATAAAAAATAAAGGGATAACATCAAAACCTTGCAGCAACCCGGAGGGTGATATGTTTTTAATTAAACAGCAACAACTGCATATTTTTATATTAATTCCGGCTCTTGCAATGACGCTTCTCTTCTGCGGGGGTCAGCCTATACCGAATGCTCCTGGAATAAATATTGTCCCAGACTTTATAGGCTCTCCGGCTGTAGCAAATCCATTACCGACCAAAAATGTAGAGCAGCACCCCCTGTTGTCGCCTGTGAGTTCAATACATTCCGATTCATATAATTCAGACGTAGATGATTACCCAGGCCCCCTGGGAATAAACCCGGTGGTTACAAGCAATTTTATCGGCATATGCCCCATCATAATGTTTGATTATACCGGCATGATCTCCGCCGTATCCCTTGACCTGGAAATTCTGGGCATGGGCATTACCCGTATAGACCCTGAGACCCTTGAGGTCATCGATCGCTACGCGATTCCCTTTGATTTCAACACCATGTTCACCGGCGGCGAGGGGGCCCAGGGCATATCCGTAAACGGCGGCTACTTTCACATTGACAAGGACGGCCGGGCAATAGTGGGGACCCAGGACAATCTGTTCCTGGAGCTTGAGATGACAAACGGCGAATGGACGGTTAGCAAATCCATCGACCTCGGGCCGTATCTCACCGGCGAACAATTTCTGATAGACACCCTCTATGACTGGGAAGGGAACATGTGGTTTGTATCCTCGGAGTCGGTGGTGGGCTACATTGACAAGGCAGACCAATCAATTCATAGTATTACCCTGAGCGGCGAATTTATAGAAAACGGCATTGCCGTTGCCCGTGACGGAGTATTTGTCCTGACAAGCGACGCGGCCTACAGGTTCGAGATTGATCGTGCGACAGCCCTGCCCCTTTACACGTGGCGCGTTCCTTACGACCGCGGGACAGAGCTCAAACCCGGAACGTTCGCCCTGGGCTCCGGCACCACGCCCACGCTCATGGGAAATGATCTTATCGCCTTTACTGACAACGCCGATGTGCAGGTAAACCTTCTGGTGCTCAACCGTGAAAAAAATTATACCGGCGACAGGATTATTTGCAAGGTGCCCCTTTTCGATCCCGGTGAAAGCGCCGTTGATGTATCGGTTATAGGATATAATAACAGCATAATCGTAGAAAATATTTACAACGCCGGCGGGTTCCTGTCAGACTACCGGGGCCTGGCGCCCGGACTTACCAGGATTGATATTAAAGAGGACCGCTCGGGGTATGACGTTGTCTGGACAGCGGACATACGGTCCACAACGGTTGCCAAGCTCTCCACCGCCAACGGTCTCATATACACCTATACGCAGAACCTGGACTACAACCTGATAACGGCCTGGTATCTCACCGCAGTCGATTTCCGCACGGGCGAGATCATTTATCAGGTCTTGACCGGAACGGGCGTGCTGAACAACAATTCCTTTGGAGGCGTGGCGATAGGGCCTGACGGCACGGTCTATCAGGGCGCGGCTGGAGGCATAATCGCCGTTAAGGATGGGAGTTGATGTTATGTGGAGCCTGTCGGAAAGTTGAGTATTATCTGCCATAGACTTTACTATTAATGTTGCGACGGAGTAGCTCGACTGACATTGCCTTTTCATATAATTTAAAGTCATGGCCGCTTACGCCGCCCCGAATCCCTCAATAATGCTGCATGCCTTATTGATCGGATCGGCCTCTATTATTTTCGCGGATGCTTCCGCGCACCGTTTCTGTATTTTCGGGGAGGTGACGACGTACTGCAACTTCTCCGCCAGCGAATCCACGGTGCACCGCAGGGAGCTGATCATGTCACCCAGGCCAAGCGATTTGATCCTCGCCCCGTTGTCAAACTGGTCCACGCCCCACGGCGCAATGAGCTGGGGTATTCCGGCGCGCATGGCCTGGGCGATGGTGCCTATGCCGCCGTGAAATACGACCGCCGACGCCCGCGGAAAGACAAGGCTGAAGGGCAGATATGGATAATACCGGACGTGAGACGGAAGGTCCCGGGGGATCTGCTCCTTGAACTGGGATACAAAAATCGCACGCGCGCCGATCTTTTTCGTGGCCTCGATCGCTTTCTCGAAAAACGAGGCGTACCTGTTTTTATTCGGCGTGCCCGGCGTGAATATAATCGGAGGGGCCCCCGCGGAAAGGAAGTCCTCGAGTTCCGCCGGGAGTCCGCCGTTCTGAATGTGTCCCTCGTCAAACAGCGGAAACCCTACAAGGTCGATGTTTGGCGGCCAATCCGGCTGGGGCCTGCCGTACCACTCAGGGAAAAGACCGATGATCTTGTCCGGCGAGAGCATCCACCGGTTCACTCTCCTCAGGCGGGGCGGCAGGCCGATCTCTTTCCTGAATGTACTGATCGCGGGAACAAGATCGTGGTCCATGACGAAGTGCGCCACCTCGATCATCAGGGAAAAAACGAAACGCGGTATCCAGCGGGGATACCGGGTAAACGTGAAAATCGGCGGATCGTAAGACGAGACGAACATCATGGGGACAAGATTGACGCTTATTATCGGAATACCCAATTTCTCATTTGCCAGCCGGGCCCCCGTGCAATATATGTTGCTGACGACAATGGTCTCATGTTCTATATAATGACTGGCAAGATAATCATACACCGGTCTCATGGGTCGTATATACAGGTAGTCATTGATAACGCTTTTCATCTCGGGGCCTGAGAGCCTGTCAATCGTGCGGTAGTATTCATCCAGGGTCCCGACCGGAATAAATTCGAACCCTGATCCCCTGATGTTCTTCTCGAAATGCGGATTGGCCAGCATTGTTATCGAATGTCCCCTCTGTTGCAGGGCCATGCCGATTCCGATGAAGGGATTGACATCACCGTGACTTCCAATCGCAATTAAAATGATTTTCATTGAAAGACAACTCCCCGCAAGAAAGCATGTTTTTAAAATACATTCGGCTGTATACAATGGGGAGGGGGTGGGTCTTAAAGGGTTTGATATAAATGGAAATTCATATTATTTCATGGTTTACGCCACTAATAAGCCAATACCACCCGTACAACAACCGAACAACCCTCATAGCTATATATACTAATAAAAGAATAAAAAATCATATCAAAATCAATGAAAATTCATATTGAATAAAAATTTTTTTACCAGGCAGCCGATAGGTCATGGAAGGCGTGTCCGGGAGCTGGTCAAATACGGCGCCATCAAAGATCGCAGTGGGCACGATGGTGTGGGCCGAGGTCAATCAAAATGCATGGTCTGATTTATTCAGACACCAACTGCGATGTAATACTCTCCATTATTTCTTCGATGCGTCCGTTGTCTGCAAGCCCTTTATTCATCGTAATGATGACATCAATGTTTTTCCCGCTTCCTATCGTTCCCATAAAGAAGGGAATAACATCAATATACGTTGGAATACCAAAAAAAGATACAGGATGAAAACCTCCACCCGTATATTTCTCCAGAGGGACCAATCCGAGATTCACCACCAGTCCCGAAGCCAGATAATGGCCCGTACTGTGCATCCAGTTGCCGATTCTATCCATTAAATAATTTATGACTTTAAGAGGCATAAGAAACATCAGGCGGTTCATTCGGGAATATGATATCTCGCGCTTCGCATTTAATTTGTCTTTTAACATCCCCGTTATTTTTTCGGGGGTGTCCCCCGGTTTGACTTCCAGGTAGATGCTGCCCGAAAGAAACGCGGTAATTATTGTTTCAGGCGGCATGTGGCGCCTGAGATCCACTGAAACGCAGAAGACGGCAGTGCCTTCCGAATTTTTCCATGCTTCCTTTGCAGCCAGGCATATGACCTGAGATTGTAAATTTCGGTAACGTCCCTGGATGGTTTTACGGAGCCACACGACATCACGACTGTCACCCTGCATGGTTCCACCGGGAGTTATATTGCGTGAAGGCGTTTTTTTTATTTTCATTTTTGGCTTTATTTTCAGCAGATTTTTGCAGCATTCTTCGTCATTCAGCGTTGATGTCGATCCAAGAACAGCCTCCCCGCGAAGAGCTCGGAATATATCCTCTGCCCATAGCAAAGTCCCCCGTGCGTCCATGACCCCGTGGTTGCTCCTGAAAACGACCCGCAGAGGATCGCCCTGGACAAGGAGCACTTCACAGGTGGGTCCCTGTACGGGCGAGAGCTGATCCATGAGGAACGGCGCGCCCTCATTGCTGTACCCTGTCCAGCGCGAGCCATCGACCACTCTCACCCGGGGCGTATTTCCCGAATCGACCCAGCGGCGCAAAAGAGGACGTCCCTTCAGTATCAGACGGCTCCCCGGATTGGCGGCAGAGGCTCTTTCAGCAGCGGCCTCCCACCTGCCCCGGTCAAGGACACCGGTGCCTTCAAATACCATTTGGTTATTAAAAGGCGTGGCACTGTCTCGGGCTATGGACAGCAGATCAGTTGATGAAAGGTTTCGTGAATATTTTTTTGATTTATTATCTTTGAATTTCATTGTTTCACCGGCCCTTACTATCGCACATCAGATCCACCCTGACAAGAAAAAAAGTTCTGGAATGCCGCATAAAAACTTATTTATTGGTTACAAGCGTCTTAAAATTCAGATTTCTGATTAGTATGCAGATGAATAAATCTAACATTCACAGTGAACGCGCACCCAATGGAACAACATAATTTGATTTTTTCAGAGGCTCCCATACTATGGTTTTTCCTGGACAGCATGCGGGGCCAATGCCTGGCAGATATCATGCAATAAACGTTCAAATCGGTTCTCGCTTCCAAAGCCAGTGGGGATCGTGACGCATATTTCTTCCCGTCCCGGACAGCCAGTTAACGTGAGGAAAAGCGGCACCAACTCTGTCTTGGGTGGTATGAAAAAAACCGTATCCGTGCGATATCCGCCGCCGCAAAACTTTGTGGTATCGACCGTACCCAGATTGGATATTACGGCCGTGAGATCGTACCGCCCATGGGCATGATTATATCTATTAATCATTTTTAACACGAGTCCCAGTACTTTCAGGGGAATCATGTCGAGGAGGCCTTCCTCCTTGAAACGCACGCAATCGTTCTTATTTTCGAGTTGGCTCAATATTTCCTGTCTTATGGAATCAGGTGTTGAAGCTCTGGTAACCTCAACAGAGAGTCCTGCATTCAAGTTGCCGGTTGAGCGCATATCTGGTTTTCTGGGTCTCAGATCCACGGATACCAGGAAGCGCACACGGCCGTCGTCATACTGCCAGGCGCTTTGCGCTAAAACCCATGCCATTGTTCCCATCAGCTTGTGGAATTGCCCGGTAAAGCTCATGCGCCGCCACATTGTTCCGGATACGCCGGGCCGGTTTTTCCCGGTGGGTGCAATACATTTAATCGCATCAGACCACCTGGATCGATCGGTGATGCCGGTTATGATATCAAGCTTTGTTATGCTTGAATATGCGCCCAGCGGCTCTTCTCCCCGCAACGCCCGAAAGACATCTTCCGCCCACATCCAGGTGCCGCGGCCATCCATGACGCCGTGGTGTGATCTAAAGATGAGGCGCGGCTTTGGTCCCTCCACCCAGAGAACTTCACAGGTGGGTCCCTTGAACGGCAATCTGTCATGTAAAAATGGTGCGTTTTCCTGGCTATATCCGTCCCAGAGCGCGCCGCTGATCCTGCGAACCGGCGGAGTCAACCCTGAATCGATCCAGTAGCATCTCCGCAACACACCTTTCAGTATCAACCTGCATCCGGGATTCGCAGCCGAGGCCCGTTCCACGGCATCAGTAAGTTCATCAAGATCCATGGCTCCCGTTCCTTCCAGCACCATCTGATTCACAAACGGAGGATTTATCATATCCGCCGCCAGCCATTGATGTTCACCCGGTAAAACCGGTCTGCTAAATTTTGTACGCATAAGTCATTATCCTTATAATCCGCATACTATATGAATTCTCCCATAATAAAACTTAAAAATGTCATCGAACTGCCATTGAGGATTCATTAATAATATGTGAAAAATCATTTTTTCATGGCACGCTCTCCTGCGTCATGCCGGTCTTGGGTTTATACGACAGACGTTTTGTGATGATGCTATAGTAATACGCTCCGACAACGCCCCGCGCGAGTATAATGGAGGCGGAATAGGCGAGGCTGAACGCCAGAATCTGCGATGGTGAACCGTAATTCTTAAAGAGAAAAAGCATCGCCGCCTGGGAAGTGCCCAGGCCAAAGGCGGATATCGGTATGCTGATGACGAATAAAATTGCGGGAACATACGCCATCATGGCCATGAAGGGTATCTCCATTTGAAATGCCTTTACAGCAAAGAAGAAAAACAGAATGGAGGTAAAATAAAATACGCAACGATACATTATATTGAGCGTATACGCCCTGATCGGACTATCCATAAAAATTTTTACAAAGGTAAATTTTTTGAACTTTTTAAAGTACGGCTTGCTGCGTATAAATTTATAAAATACGATGAACATTAGATCAATCGCAAGCCATATGGCGCATATAAGCGCTATTTTATCGAGCATTGGAGACGGCGTATCCAATGTGAATATATATCCCAACAGGGCCGTGAGCTTGAGGGATATGTGGGTGATAAAAGATGAATAAATCATGAGCCCGGTGCCGAACGTGATCAAAATATTTTTATATTGCTTTAAGTAATACACCACGCTTCCCATGCCCAGGTTGTAATCAATGATCGTTAGAAGATATGAAGCGCCCCTGATGGTAATGCTGTCGCGAAACGGGATGCCGTTATGGGAAAGGCTGAGCAGTGCATAAAGATTCTGCGCATCGACCAGGAAATTTAACAATACATACACGATCAGCACCAGTATATACCGGGTGACATCCGCACGGGCTAACGCGTCCACAAAAGCATAAAAGTCAAGACTCCAGACAAGGTACGCCAGAATGGAGCACCCTACAATCCATGGGACCGATCTTTTAATATAGTGCCATTTCCCACTGGCTAATTGGATGGTCTCCCCATCAGATTGTAATGATGCCTCACCAAAATCTGCAAGATTTCCTTCATCATCATTTTTCAGTTTTAATGGTGGAATCATTACCGGTAGTTCAATAATTTAATTATTGCCTGTCTGCTTGACGGCATTATCCATCTCCCGGTCGCCTCTTCTTAACATGTTACGACAGGCTTCAGGTCACTCGCCATGCCCCAGCCTCTTCATCGCCTCGTTCACGAGGTACATCCCATTGTAAAATTTGGATATCCCGCCGACAAATCGCTCCTTGATCATGCCGCGGGGAAGCTCATCGATCACTCCCCGGATGCGGTCGAGGTTCCGCTCGAGGGCAGAAATGACGCCCTTCACCTCCTCGACCCCTGCCAGCGCGATCATCTTTTGAAGCGTCGCTTCCATCATTGATATATTATCGAGCATCTCGCGCACGGTGTCTCGGTACCGGCTGCTGATCCCGTTCAGAACCTTTTCGAGAATGCAGATTCTCACTATCCGGTATCCCATGCGGATGTTGTCCATATTACGCTCGTCGGACGTGTCCGGGAAGCGGATAAAGTATACTTTCCCCAGCTGCTGCATATCCTCAGGCTCAAAGGCGAAATCGCCCTTCAGTGAACATATGCTTTTCTGAAAATCCTCCAATCCGGCGGCTGACGACAGTATTTCGGCAGGTGTCAATCCCATGAATAGTCTGCATATCTCCGTGCGATCACTCTTTTCCCGTGCCGGTGCGATGCGGCCTTTACATTATGGGATTAAAAACACTGTCTGTCAACAGCAATGCGATAATTTTTTTATCTTTATCAGTGATAATAAAATGATGCGCCGATCAATATTTTACTTGAAAACAGGCCTTCATTCTACGAATATCATACCCGACAATTCCATCACGGCCGTGCGCGGAGCACGGCCGTGATGGAATTGTCAGAACCCGGTCTCATTGTAACACTATGGCGGAACACTACAGAAACCCCGTGCCCACGGTCGACATTATAATCGAGATAGAGGATCACCCGGGCGTAGGGGACAAAAAGATCGTGCTTATAAAACGGAAAAACCCGCCGTACGGGTGGGCCATTCCCGGCGGCTTTGTTGACTACGGCGAGACCCTTGAGGCGGCGGCTGTCCGGGAAGCCCTGGAGGAAACCTCCCTGGCCGTCACGCTGGTTCGCCAGTTCCACACCTATTCCGAACCGGCTCGCGACCCGCGCCTTCATACCATCTCCACGGTATTCATAGCCAAGGCCCGGGGAGTGCCGTCAGCGGCGGATGACGCTGCCGAGGCCGGGGCGTTCAGCCTCGACGCCCTCCCGGCACCTATGGCCTTTGATCATGCCCAAATTCTCCGGGACTACCGCGAGATGAAATATTAAGCCGCCGACGCGAGAAACCAGAATATCAGGAGAAGCAGATGGCCATCTCAAACACACTGATTAAGACCGTCGAGATCACGCTTGACACGATATTCACGGCGTCCGGCACCGATATACGGGTGCATGGAGCGGAGCAGGTGCCTGACCAGCCGGTACTCTACGTGATAAACCATTTCACCAGGATGGAAACATTTCTGATGCCCTACATCATCACCAAGAAAATAAAAAAATTCCCGATATCGCTGGCGCATGAATCGCTGATGGGCGGCAAGATGGGCGAGTTCATAGACAAGCTGGGGGCGGTTTCCACCGCCAACCCGAAGCGCGACGAGATACTGATTGGCGCTCTGCTCACCGACATCCACCCGGTCATCATTTTCCCCGAGGGGCAGATGGTAAAGGACAAGAAGATTATTGAAAAGGGCAAGTACATGGTTTACAACGCGGGCATACGCCGGCCTCCCCACACCGGCGCGGCGCGGATAGCGCTCTTCTCGCAGTTCATCCGCGAGAAGATGCGGCACTTCAAGGAAAAGGGCGATACCGCAAAGATAGCTGGGTACGCGGACAAATACGGGTTTGACATCTCCTCACTTGATAAAATCATACGGAGCGAGACCTGCGTCGTTCCGATCAATCTTACCTACTATCCGGTCAGGGCGCGCGATAACGCCATTAACAAGCTTGTCGGCAGGTTCGTGAAGGGAATGGACGAACGGTACAGAGAAGAGCTTGAAGTCGAAGGCACCATGGTCATGGAGGGCGTCGATATTGACATTAATTTCGGCAAACCCCTTTCAGCCAGGGAATACCTGCATTCAAGCGGGAAGGTTGAGGAAATGCTGACCGATGACATCCCGTACCTTTCCACGCAGGGTATCGCGAACCAGGCTGAATTCCGCAAGCTTGACCTCAAGATGATGCTCGACTACATGGATGGTATTTACAAAATGACCACCGTCAACCACGACCACCTGTTCTCCTATATCCTTACCCGACACAAAAAGAAACGGATAAGCGAGAACGACTTCAAAAACCGTTCATTCCTGGCCGTCGACATGCTGAGAAAAAGCGGCATTACCAACTATCATACCAGCCTCGACAGGAAGCAGTTTTACCTCCTCACCGACGATTACCATGACAAGTACGCAAACTTCATCAAGGCGGCCGAAAAGGACGGGCTTATCACCCTCCGGGACGGAGTTATAGAAAAAAACCGCGAGCGATATACGCAACTCTATAATTTCCACACCATCCGGAAGGACAACATAGTCGAAGTGCTTAAAAACGAAATCGAGCCGCTCCTCTCTCTGACCAGGAAGCTCGACCGACTGATGTTCCCGCCCGCCTGGTGGATCAGGCGCTTGATACGAAAACGTTTCATCGACCTGGATCAGGAACTGTTCGAAAAAGATTATGAGCAATTTTTCATCAAGGGGGAGTCAAAGCCAAAAAATATCGGGCGCCCCTTCTTCCTCAGACATTTTTTCGGAAGAAAGGGGGTGATTCTCGTCCACGGCTACATGGCTGCCCCGGAAGAAATCAGGCCGCTTGCCGACTTCCTGTATAACAAGGGATATTCCGTGTACGGACCCCGCCTCCGGGGCCACGGTACCGCGCCGGAAGACCTCGCGACGAGAAACTGGGCGAAATGGTACGACTCGGTGGGACGCGCCTACATCATTATGAAAAACAGCATGAAGTCGCTCGTCATCGGAGGGTTCTCCACCGGGGCGGGACTCGCCCTTCTTCAGACGGCAAACAAGCCAGGCAGATTCAAAGGGGTATTTTCCATCAACGCGCCGCTCAGGCTGCAGAACATCTCTTCGAAGCTTTCGTCGGCGGTCGTCATGTGGAACAAATTCCTCACCAGCATCCGCGTGAACAGGGGCAAAATGGAATTCGTCTCAAACACGCCGGAGAACCAGCACATTAATTATTTCAGAAATCCCGTGAAAGGCGTGGACGAACTGGGGAAACTGATGAATGAAGTGGAGGGCCAGCTCTCCCGCGTGACCGACCCTGCGGTTATCATCCAGGGCTCCAATGATCCGGTGGTGAATCCGGTGAGCGGTCTGGAAATATTCGAGCGCCTGGGCACCGAGCAGAAACAGCTGTTCCGCATCTATGCAAACCACCACGGGATCATACGGGGCAAGGAATCGGAAGAGGTAAAAAACAGGGTTCTGGAATTCCTGAAGAAGATATTTTCAAATTGAAACAAACGGCAAGGTCTTAAGACCTCGCCGTTCCCGTCATATCGAAAGAACTTCTATCTCGACACGACGGTTCTCCTGTCTCCCTTCCTCGGTCTTGTTGGTCGCGACCGGCTTGTTTTTACCATACCCCTTGGGGACAAGGCGGTTATCCTTTATTCCGTTCTTCACCAGGTAATTGACCACCGATTGCGCGCGCTGCATGGAGAGCTTCTTGTTTGCCTGGTCCGATCCTATGTTGTCGGTATGGCCGCTTATCTCGACCCTCATGGTAGGGTTCTCTTTAAGCAGTTTGATTATGCGGTTCAGCTCGTACTTTGACTCTTTCATGAGCTTGTAGCTCCTGAATTCGAAGTACATGTTGAAAAGGATAATGTTTGCGCCCACCATGATCGGCTCCAGGAAAATATCCTCGTTAATCTCCCGGTACTTCTGCAGATCCGTGAGATCAATTTTCTTTGAATGAAACAGGTAGCCGTGACTTTTCACGGAGAAGTCGCATGTTTTCCCCTTGTTGAGGATAACGATATACTTTCCATCGTCCTTGTTGCTATGGATGGTAATGGGCCGGTCATCGTTGTTGATATCGGTTATGGTAATCTCGGCGAACAGCTTCTTGTGCGTGTTCCGCTTGTCGTAGACGGTCCCCTTGACGACGACAACCTTGGTCTGCTGAAGGTTCTCGGGGATCGGCACCATATAGATTCTCCTGACCCCTTCCTTCTTTGAGTCCTCATCGCCGACAGACTTCGTATAGTACATGATATCGCCGGAAGCCGGGATCGCGATGAGGCTGTCCTCGCCCTTGGTGTTGATAAAGTTCCCCAGATTGACCGGTCTGCTCCATCCCCCGCGCTCCGTTCTTTCAGTTTTATACAGGTCGTAACCGCCGTAGCCGCCGGGCCGGGTAGAGCTGAAAATGAGCGTGAGATTGTCCGCCAGAATCACCGGGCCGAACTCGCAGTATTCGGTATTGATGGGTGAGGGCAGCTTCTTCGGCTCCGTCCATCTGTCGTTGACCCTGCGAGAGTAAAAAATCCCCAGCTTTTCGCTGCAGTTCTTCTTCTCCGGGCATTCCCTCACGAAGTAAAGGGTGTTGCCGTCTGGAGACAGCGAGGCAAACCCCTCATATTCCGGTGAATTGATCGGGACACCCATGTTCACAGGATCGCTCCACTTATCTCCCTTACGCTGGGATATCCAGAGATCGCAATTACCGAGTCCCCCCTTCCTGTCCGATGTAAAAATGAGATAGTTCTGATCGTAGGTGATGAAGCACCCGCCGTCAGCATACTTGGAGTTAATATTGTCAAGAGGAATAGGGTTGCTCCATTTGTTGAAGACCTTTTGTTTCGCGTAAATTTTGTATTTTTTCGGTTTTTCGATATCAGCCTGGTATATCATCGTTCGCCCATCGGCGGATATTGTCGGACTGTACTCCGAGTACTTGTGGGAGGAACGTCCTGATGAAACATCGGGTAACAGCATCATGCAGGGCATCATGACGGCAACCACAAATCCGGTTCTTCGAAGTGAACGTGTAATGTCCATAATCGGGCCTCTCTTCTGAAATTCTATCGCAAACAACGGAACATATATATCACTGCGACAATGCTACAATATTTTACCCATATTGTATGATTTTATTCTGGATCAAGCATAATACGCCGGGGAATTGCCGCACAATTATATCAATTTGACGCCTGTCACTGCCTTTTGTTACGGTATTCAAATGCCGCCGGATACCCTACCAGAATAATGATATTCTGCAACAAAAAATTGGAAAAACACGCGGGCACCGGCCCTTCATAATGCTTCTATATCCCGGCAAAACGCATGAAATTTTCGCCGAGAATCATGCTTTTTGTCTTCTCGTCGGGGAAGAGCTTTTCAATTCTTCTTTTAAGATATCCGTAATCATATTTTTCATCCGGCGTACACGGCCCGTAGGGTCCGTCGGTGCCGTAAAAACATCGATCAGCGCCGAGGTACGCCACAACATCACGAGCGATCTTTTCTCCAACGTACGCGGTTGCCGAGAGATCGACGCAGATGTTCTTTCTTTCCTTGATAATTTTCCAGGTATCGCCGTAACAGGGAAACCCGGCATGGGCGAGCAGTAGTTTCAGTTCAGGAAACCTGTCGCTGAGTATCATGAAATCCCCGTGTTCCTTAAAACCGACGTGTATGAGGAGCGGCTTTTTCAGCCTGACGGCCATCTCGGCCACGGGAAGAAGTTCCGCAGGCGGATATCGGTGCCAGAAAGGATGCGCCTTGATTCCAACGCATCCGGGCGTATCAATCCATTTTTGTATCTCCTGTATCGGGTCGTTTTTTCCGCGCGGATTGACAAACACCCACCCGTAAAATTTGTCGGGATAACTCTTCACGGCGTCAAAAACCGATTTATTGTCGGGATCGGAATAAATGGTATACGTTTTCCCGAGAATGTTGATGCCGCCGTCATCAGTTAAATTGGCACAGAACATTTTCCCCATGTCCCTGAGATAGCTGCGCCTTAGCAAAAAATGCAGCATGTTGATCAGCACCGGCGGGGTCTCAGGCAGAGGATCGACCACCGTGGCAATGATAGCATTCCTGTCGACACCGGCCCGTTCCATTCGTTCAATGAGCTCGTCGGTTTTTAGCATTCGTTCATCTAGATGGCAATGGCAGTCAACAACCATGGCATCCTCCCCGGGTAATGTTTTGATAAAAATTCCCAATACGGACAATGATGGTATTATACCATCTTCGACGAAAAGTCAATCTCAATATACTGCCGGCGCCATAAAGGACCTTATATCCCTGCACTTTTGTATTTTTTTAACAAAAATTATATTGATTTTTAAAAACAGCCATAATAGCGTGGCACCGGTGATTAAACATATAAAATAAAAAGATAATCGGAGGCATCCCGCTATAACACACGGCCGCATACTGGTCAACAATTTCCGAAATCTGACGCCGGCTTCTATCGTAATGTAGGGACTCGCGATTCAGTACATGCGTGCTCGTGCCATCAGTATATCATCTTCCACCAGGGCGGAGCCTTACTGTTGCTTTTTATCGTAACGTCACCAGCCATGCCGCGGCAGGGTGGTGACATAAAAATCTACTTGATTAAAGATTCATCGTATGGAGGTATAGTATGGCGCGTCAAAAATTATGTATAATGATCCTGTTTGTATGTGCGTTTTCAATGACGGCTCTCACGGAAACGCCCAAGGAAATGGGAACACGATTAATGAAAAAAAACGATGACCGTCCTGTTTTTGAAAAGGTCAAAGCCAAGGGCACGCTTAAAATTTACAACAGCAGCGGCGCGATCAAATTCAAAAAACAGCTCATCATGGGGACCTATACAACGGGTATGGGAACACCGAACTTCTGCGAAAAATACATCGCGTATTTCATGGCGCCGGCCGACGACCAGGGGAACTCGTACATGATGTACCACTACAAGAACCGGGCCGATGTCAAATGGGTCTACCTGAAGGGAATTAGGAAGGCCAAAAAGGTGACCGGCGCGGATAAAAAGCTGAGCTTCTTCGGGAGTGATTTCACCAATTCCGAAGCGTCAAAGCCGAACTTTCTTGACTGGAAGTATAAATACATCGGCGAGGAAAAAGTGAACTTCAAGGGAAGAACATTCGACTGCTACAAAGTCGAATCCATTCCGATAAATGCCGGGGTCAAGTCCGATCTCGGGTGCGGAAGACGGGTATCATTCCTTGAGAAAAAGACGATCCTGACCCTCAGAATAGATATTTATGATGAAAATATGATAAAAGCAAAGGAACTGCATCTTATGTCCTTTCTGGTAAAAAACAACATCAAAGGCGAGAAAGTTTACTATGAGACCGGGCTGGAAATGAGAAACGTAAAGACAGGCACGAAATCTCAGCTGATTTTCTCGGAACTGAAATTTGAAGAAGCAACAAATCTTCGTACTGACATTTTTACGGAACAGTATCTTACGCAGAAATGGTGGTAATAGAGTCGGGGGTGTCCCAAAAGTCTCTTGCGACGCCCCCCACCCCCCCAGAGGGGGTCATAAATAACATGTATATGATACCTTCTCCCCTCTCCCCGTGGGAGGCAGCAGCTTGTACATCCGTGTACGCTGCTGCATTCGTGACATCCTGTCACTCA
>JAFGBT010000042.1 GCA_016933025.1 Spirochaetota bacterium
AACATAAAAACGCCGCAAAACTGGAGACCCAGTTCCTACGGCTGAAAGAATTTGAGTAAAGGGATCGTGATTTCATTTTAAGACCCCGATTTTTTCAATACTACCGACCCTTACCGACCGTCTGGTCGGAACATAAATTTGGTTAAAAAAAATTATTATATAGAAAAATCATTAACTGCCTCTTTAGTTTATATGTATACTGCGGGTAATCACCCGCCCTTGATGTATTATTTCTTGATAAACGATCATGAAAAACTGCGCAAACCCCTGCCTGGTAATAATTATTCTTCTCAATTTTTTTTCTGATTCTTCCCTGTCTATAGCTCTTAACAGTTAAACACAGTGTCATTTCAGGGATCACGACCGCAAAGGAAAGAAACGGCCATGACTTGTGCTGTAATTGAACATGATGTCGGAAATTTATGATGTGAATATGCTTCGATTTTTAAGATTCTGTCTCATCAAAAAACAATTGGAATTGAATTTGACCAAACAACCCTTGAAATCCGTCGAATTCGGACAGATTTTTCATAATTTCTGACATCATGTTCAATCGATTTTTTTCGCGGATAAGAATTCGCCGATTATCATCATAATCAGGTACCTGATTTTGATGAATCAATTAAGGAAAGTAATTCTATGCGGGATCTCTATGCTGGCAGGTAAAATGTATAATAATTTTCACGTAAGATAATAAAGTATTTATGCCGTCCGGGTGGGTTTATATTTTCTAACAGCTATTACAGCCTTAATACACGCGCTAATTCCTCTTCAAGCTCTTCAAGGCTGAATGGCTTGGCCAGCGAGCCTGAAAAACCGTATCTGCCACATTCGGTCATTATCGGATCCTTTACATATCCGCTGGTCACGATTACCCTGGCGCCGGGATCTATCGTTTTAAATTCCTCAATCGTACGCTGTATCGGCTGTTCGCCAGGCATAAACATGTCGATTATCACGATATCGAACGGCTCGCCCCGTTCACGAGCGGCCGCGTACCGGTCAAGGGCATGTTTGGCGCCGTCGACACAAACAACCTCGTATCCGAGGCTCCTTATGAACCGCTCGCCGACGGAGAGTATCGCCCTATCGTCATCAGCGAACAGCACACGCCCCTTCTTCGACCGCTCCTGGTTCTTCCCCCGGCCCCTCCCGGGCCGTTTTTTCGACGCCGGTACATATATAGTGAATATTGAGCCTACCCCCTCCTCCGATTTCACGGCTATGTACCCGCCGTGCTTCTTTATTATCGTATACGATATCGAAAGGCCGAGGCCTGTGCCCGATTCCTTGGTTGTAAAATAGGGATCGAATATATTCTGCATGATATCGGACGGAATCCCCTTGCCGCTGTCCACTATGGATATCATGATGTATTTGCCCGGTCGCAGGGGCACCTCGCTTTCCGGTCTGACCTGGACCTCCTCCGCCGCGATGGATATGGTTCCCCCTGACGGCATTGACTGCCTCGCGTTCAGCACAATGTTGTGGATCACCTGGCTTATCTGCCCCCGGTCGATTGCCGCGTCGCAAAGCTTCTCCGGCACGGAGAAGACGCACCTGACCGGCGAGCCGTTAAGCACGAAGCTTGCCGTGTCCATCAGGAGGCTCCGGATAGAGGTGCTTTTTATCACCGGGGCTCCACCCTTGGCGAATTCCAGGAGCTGAAGCGCCAGATCACGCGCCGCCCGCGAGGCGCTTTCCGCGCAGCCGAGTGAATGGATCTTCTCCTCGTTGCCCGGTTCGTCTTCCAGTCCGCGCTTCACCAGTGCTATACAGCCGAGTATCGATGTCAGCAGGTTGTTGAAGTCGTGCGCCAGTCCTCCCGCGAGTATTCCCATCGTTTCTATCTTACTCGCCCGCAGGAGCTCCTCTTCGCTCTTCTTTCGCCTAGTGATGTCGACCGCAATGCCCCGGTATCCCTGAACGGCCCCTTCGGCGTCCATGACCGGCCGGAAACGCATCTCAATCCATACGGTAGATCCGTCCTTCCTCATCATCCGGCATTCGTGGCAGTCGATCGATCCGCCGTCGGCCGCGGGCTCCGCCCCTGCCCTCAAGGCGGCCTTCTCAAAGGCGTCCGCCATGCCGTCGGCGTCATCCGGGTGAACGTGCGCAAGAATGTTGTGCCCGATGATCTCTCGCGGATCGTGTCCGGCCACCTTCTCCACCGACTGGTTAACGTAAAGTATCACGCCGTCCGAATCGATATTGAAGACGATATCGTCGATGCTGTTGACCAGGTTGCGGTACTTGCTGTCGGATTCGGAGAACTTGGCCTCCTCCTTCTTTCGGTTCTCTATCTCCGCCTTCAGCCGGTTGTTGACCCGAACCAGGTCGGCGGTCCTGTCGAGAACCCGGTGCTCCATGTACTCGAACGCGCGCTGGAGGGAGGCTTCGGACTCCCGCTGGGCGGTGATGTCCCTCGATTTCATCATCATGCAGAGCGATTCCCCGCTCCCGTCGAAAACCATCCTTCCGTTCGACAGCATCACCCGCCACGCGCCTTCCGCGTCGCGCACCCGGCAGTCGAATTCGAACTCAGGGTCTATCGCGCTCGCGCCGGTTATCTGTTCCTCCGCAATCCGCGCGTCGTCGGGGTGGATGTAGTCCCATATACCGGTGCCGGCGAATTCCGCCGGATCGTATCCGAGGAGTCTCATGACCGAGGGGCTCGCGAAGAGGATTGTGCCGTCAGTGGCCATAAGTGAAACGACGTCGCTGGCGTTTTCAACCAGCGTACGGTAATACTGTACCGACCGCTCCATGCTTTCGGTCGAATCCTCCTTCACGGCCGCCGGCCTGATTACCCCGAGTGTCCCCCTGAATTTCCTCTTCTTTTTATCGAGCATGTTCTCGTACGATCCGATCGACATCACCTCGAATGTCGATCTCAGCATTTCGTCCATCTCCGGCATCACCGCGCTCTCCTTCGGCACCAGCCGCACCGACAGGTTACGCGTGATCCGCTTGCCGGTGCGCCGCTCGTCGAAAAGCTTCGGCGTTTTTGATGAGCCGCCATCGCCGTTTCCCATTTTTTTCAGGGCATGGCTGCGCTGAATGTTCTCAAGGTCTTCCGGGTGTATTATCGTGCTGAAATGCCTGGAGAGTAGCTCTTCCGGTTCGTAGCCGAGGCACCTGACCGCCCGGTTCAGGTATGTGAAGTTTCCGTCTTCGTCTATCCTGTAAATGATGTCAGGAAGAAGATTGACGATCGACCCGTTGTTGTCCTGCATTGTACCCCCGCCGCTCGCGACCGGGTCCACGTCGCCGCGGCGCGCGGAGCCGGGCCTTTCGATTCCCTTGGCGTCCATGTCCGGCTAAACCGGCGCTTCCACATGAACACTTTCGAAGAGTCGGCTCATACATCTTTCTCACACTTGTCCGCATTCCACACACGGACCATATTATGCGCCGCGCGGCGCTCTGTGAGCGCGCCGCGCGGCATGGTTTTCTACTTTTTCAGCAAAATGCCGTATTCATCAACCTTCTTGAGTTTGTCTCCGCCGAATAGGTGCGCGGTCAGGCCGATGGCAACGCTCCATCTTCTCTCGTCGAACTTCTTTCTGATGAAATGTAATGTCGGAAATTGCACAGTCACAAATTCCGCGGTATCTGTCTTCTCTTTCTTGAATATCATGTACATGGCCCCGATATCGATATCGAGCCAGTCGATCGGGAGAATCTTGAACCCTCCGGCCACCGAATGGCTCGAAAGAAGAGGATCCACCTCGTTCCTTCCCCTGTAATTCACTTCGTGTTTTCGCGACTTCTCGATACCAAAATCGTTATACAGATAGCCTACGCTCACGGCCGCCTGCTTGACGAAGAACCACTCTAAGCACTGTCCCACCTTGTATCCGAGGTTCCACTTGCTCTGCCTGCCCCCCAGATCCACGAAGGGCTTGAATGTCACCTCCCCCGAGGTCTCAGCCCTCAGGCCCTCCACTATCTTAATGGAGAATCCCATGGAAAGCGTCTGCGGATAGGTCACCTTGAGCTTCTTGCCTACTTTTTTAAAGGTATCAGCATTCATCTTGCCGATATTTTCATCCAATGTCTCCCATGCTGAAGTCGGGTCTTTCTTCTCCCACCAGGGAAGCTTCCACCATTCATCGAGAAAAATATTAAGCTGTCCCGACGACACGATGGTCCCCGGCGCCTGGAACTTTTTGGTGTGCTTGTCCAACACCATGGGAAAATAGTATTCATATTTTATGCCAATATCTATAATTTCTATCGGCTTGACATGAAGTCCAAGGATGAGGCCGAAGCCGTGTCCCTTGAGGTCGGTATCGATGAGCCAGGGACTCTCCTGAAGAATTGTTTCGCCCAACAACTCAATTTGTCCTACAGTTCCGGCATTCTGCACGCCTATCTTCTGGTTCCCCATGGCGTATATGTAGCGCACGCCCAGTGCTGCCGCGAGCTGTTCTATAAAAGCATAGGAGGCTCCGACCGTGCCCGCCACGTAATACTCAGTGCGCTGCGCGTAATTATTTCTCAATATATAATTGGCTTCAGTATCAAGAGGCCCGGGAACAGCGACATTATTAAAAACCGCTGCAGCACTCTCAAAAGTCGCCAGGGCTCCCCAGTCAAGGACCGGCAGGCCCTGCTCAAAGGTAAGGCCCGGGGCCGCCTGCGTGACATGGAGATCGAAGTAGACTGCCCAGTTGTCGCCGTTGTACACAACGTCAACTGCCGGCAGACAGGGCGCAATAATGTTCGCGGTGTATTCCTTGGGGAGTCCGCCAAAAAGCGGATTTACGTATGAATCTGCCAATTTTGCTATAATACCGCCGGAAATAGGAACAGGGGCGAACGGAACATAGGGGGTCAGGTTTGCATACAATCCCCAGTACTTCTGCGTGCTGATCCGCTTGACGTACAGGGTGTTGCTACTGAACTGGCCATGCAGCCCCTTCCTCTTCATAAACGCCAGGCCGGCGGGGTTGTAAAAGGCCGCGTCAGTGTCGGTCGAGGCGAACCTGTTGAGGGTCCTCGTGTATTCCGCGCTGTGCAGGGGCATGACCCCCTCCTCCTGGTTCAATTCCGTGGCCAGGGCCGTAAACCCGGTCCCTGCCGCGATGAAAACCGCCAAAAACCATGCTGTTACCCATCTCATTCTCATAAAAAACTCTCCATACACATTTTTTTTGTAATTATAATCGCGGCTCCCTGTCGTTCACAGACAGGGAGCCGCGCATAATCTTGATCAAAACAATCTTCTTCCTGCAACTTACGGTGCCGCAGTCCCTGACGGGAAATCCGTATTTGTCCACGGCCGAGCATACGTACCAGAAGGATACCAGCTATTGGCGGCATTGCCGACCCCCATGTACAGGTCATATGGCATCGCCGTACGTCCCGTAGACCAGCTGATTGTCCTCCACATCAGGTGTTTCGTTATGCCCATGTACGTGACGTCGTAATACGAGTTTGCATTCTGCGCCGGGTTCCCGCCCTGAATATCAAGGTGCACCACGAACGTACACAGAGGCATGCCAGACGGATGAGTCAGAGTCAGACCTGAGCCGGTGCTGGTAAACGTCCCGTTCTTGCTCATGTCCATGCCCCCGGTTACGCCTCCATTGGTACGCGCCGCCCCGTCTGAATACGGCACTCGATAGTCGAAGTCCACTCCTGCCGTGTCAGCGCTCGGGAAGTCCTGATCGATCCCATCGCAATGCGCCTGGTTGCCAGGATTGTAATTGGTGAAGTTCTGCGTACTTGTACCGCTGGTACCTGAAATCACAATCGACCATACCATTGTGCCTTCGCCTTCGCCAAAACCCTGGTCGCCGTGCTTCGTCCATGTCACACTGGACAAACTCACGGGCGGTATGCCCCAAGACAACCGCTCGTACTCGGAGTTCATCAGAACCGTGCCGTAGTACTGCTCGTAGATATTCAGGAGCCTTATATTCACCGTATAGGTCTTTGTCACGCAATCGTTCGGCGGATTACCGGTGACCACAATCTGTATCGACCGAATGTTATGCTGGCCCGTTCCCACCCATGCGGTCGGCTGAGTTCCGGAAAGTACGTTTCCGTTGTTGTTGTATCCGCCCGCTGTCACGACGATGTCAACAGCGCTTCCGGAAGCGCATGGCGTTCCATTGATAGTCATGGTCGCCTCGCTCGGAGCTGCAAGCGTCGCTCCCAGGTGAATGGTCTCCTGGGTGTGCGCCCCTCCTTCATTCGCTCCCTGAGACACAATCGTCCACTCGAGCTGATCCGGATCGAACGGATAGGTTATCGAATCATCCTGATCGTACTTGTCGGTGTAGCTGTACACGAAGTAACCCTTGTTGAATGGCACTTTCGGCTCGGTCCCGGACGCCCTGTGCAGGTTGTTCGTCATGCCTGCCAGGTTCACGTTCGGCGCGCTTGCCTTGGCCCAGTCTATCGTGTATTCAGTGGTACCTGTTCCGGCCTCGTCCCTCACTATTATGTTGATCGTGCCGGAAGCGCCCGATGTGTCTACCGTATACGGCGCCGTGGTATCACCTTCAACCTCGTCTATGGTCGCCATCGGGTCGTTCGTCGTCGGCGTCACCGTCAGCGTGTTCGTGCAGTACCCGACCGTTATGCTGTACGCCAGCGTTCCCGGATCGAATGACGGACTCAGCGTCCCATCCGATACCCCAAGGGCAGATAGCGAACTGTCGGTGCCGACATCGGGCGGACGGACCACGTGCAGCGTGTAGGTCAGCGTCGTCGTGCCGTTCTGAGCCGTCACCACCACATCCACGTCCGTGGTCGTGCCAGCGGCGCCCAGCGTCACCGTCTGCGGCGACGCGCCCTGGCTGTTGATGTTTATTGTCGCG
>JAFGBT010000043.1 GCA_016933025.1 Spirochaetota bacterium
ATGGGTTTTTTTCTGTACAAGCCCGCGACCTCAACACAGATATTCTTGAGGTCATGGGTTTTTTTCTGTACAAGCCCGCGACCTCAAGAATGGCCGGATTGAGGCCGTGGGCTTTATCACATAACAAGGCCGTTATGCGACTATGCAATGAAATGCTTAAAAACTACTTAAAACACTATACACAAATTTACTACTTCACAACAAAAATGCTTGACTTTTTTAACAAAAATACTATATTTTAACGAGAAAGCGCCGGGACGACCTCTTTTAATAAAATTGCCAAGGTTGAGGTCGCGGGTTCAAATCCCGTTTCCCGCTCAGTGAAGGCGGTGTCAAAAGACTCCGCCTTATTGTTTAAAACGGCCAGTTATCGCTTCCCTGATAGTAAACGATCTTGTCATATTGTAAAAAAATGTTTGACTCATATCGTGGCGTAAAAATAGTTGATGTCATCAGACTTCGATAGATGCCATGCCGCCGGTGAACAGAGCGCGTAGGGCGCTGTCCATGACGAGAGGAGCAGAATGTTGAACATCACTGAGAAGAAGCTTGAAAACGCGACCATGGAACTGCAGATCGATGTGCCGCTCGATAAGGTCGAATCCGAATATAAAAACGCTTTCAACAAACTCCAAAACATCGTAAAGATAGACGGCTTCAGGAAGGGGAAGGCGCCCCTGCACATGGTGGAGGCCCGATTCAGGAAGGAGGCGGACCAGGAGGTGGCGGAAAATCTTCTGAGAACGGTGTTCCTCGAGGCCGTCGAGCAGAAACAGCTGACGCCTATCGCCTACCCGCGCTATGAGTTTGAAAAGATTTCCCGTGAGGAACCGTTTACCTTCAAGGCCGTCTTTGAGGTGCCGCCCACGGTCGAGATCGGTAAATACAAGGGCCTCTCCGCAGACGAGCAGGCGTGCGAGATCAACGACGATGATGTGAAATCGGAGATCGACGCAATCAGGGAGCGCTTCGCGACCGTAACCAGAAAAGAGGAGGGCGGCGAGGTGCAAAATGGAGACCTGGTGAAGATGCAGGTGCGCCGCATCGACGATGTCGCCGAGTCGGAGCGCGATAGTGTTGAGGCCAAGGAATACCAGATTGTCGTGGGGCGGAGCAAGGACGAATCCGCGTTGGACAAGTACATAACAGGAATGAAGGAAAACGAAAAGAAGGAAATTGACGTCAAATATCCGAAGGATTATTACATCCCCGACCTCGCTGGGCAGAAGGCGTGCTATGACGTACTAATCAAGGAGGTAAGCAGCATGGCGCTTCCAGCCCTCGACGACGAGCTGGCGAAGAAGATGGGACATGACACTGTCATCGAGTTCACCGCGAAGACCAGGGAGTACCTTGAGAAATACGTGGCCGAAAAGACCAAGGGCGACGCCAAGGCGCAGATACTCAAACAGATTGTTGAAGACAGCACTTTCGACCTGCCGGAATCGATGATCATTCGCGAGATGGAAAACCTTTTCAAGAGGACCAGGGAGAACATTGGATACTATTCGGATAATATGGAAGAGTTCGCGAAGATCATGGGTATCGAGCCAGACGCGTTCAGAAACAAGCTGCGCGACGAGGCGAGCCAGACAATAAAGACAACGCTGTCCCTCTCGGAGATCGTGAAGAAGGAAGATCTCAAGGTCGACGAGAACCGCTACCGGGAAGTGGTGGAAAACATCGCAAAGAGGAACAACAAGACCGTTGAAGAGATTGAGAAAATCATCGAAGAAAATAATTCCCGCGAAAATATTGAATCAGAGCTCCTTCTTGACGGCGCCATGGAATTTATTTACGAGAACGCGAAAATTAAAAAGCTGAAACCCCTCACATTTGAGGAATTCACGAGAACGAGGGGCAGAAGATAGTTTCACGTTCTCTGGGCGCAGGAATTCGGCCCCTATGCCCATTTTTTAAACAATACTTTAATTAATTGCTTGATATATGTCACATTTTACTATATTTTTAGTCTAATTGAACTATCGGCCGCTGCAAAAATGGTATTTGGGATGCCCGCTCTGTGCCGAAATTAATAATAAGAGATCGAACAGAGAACGAATTATTTTAGTGTATTCTGAAAATCCTTTTTGTATATTATAAATGCGCGGATGTGAAAGGTCCCGCGCCGCCGAACGATAGTAACATCACACTGAGGTGCCATTGCGATGAGTTTAGTTCCGTTTGTTATCGAGCAGACCAGCCGGGGGGAACGATCGTACGATATATATTCCCGTCTCCTGAAAGACCGGATCATTTTCCTCGGCGAGTCCATAGACGATCATATCTCCAGCCTCGTAATAGCGCAGATGCTGTTTCTCGAAGCCGAGGATCCGGACAAGGACATCTACCTGTACATCAATTCGCCCGGAGGGATTGTTACCTCGGGCCTGGCGATTTACGACACCATGCAGTACATCAAGCCGGACGTGGCGACCATCTGCATCGGACAGGCGGCCTCCATGGGCTCCCTTCTGCTATCAGCGGGCACGAAGGGGAAGCGCTCTGCGCTACCCAATTCCCGTATTATGATACACCAGCCGGCCGGGGGATTTCAGGGCCAGGCCTCGGATATCGAGATACAGGCGAAAGAAATCATCAAGGTGAAACAGCGGCTTAACGAGATATACGCGAAGCATACCGGCAAGGGCGTCGACAAAATCGAGCGTGACGTGGACCGCGACTATTTCATGTCTTCCCAGGAAGCTATGGAATACGGCCTCATAGACAAGGTAATTGAACGAAGCAAGTAGAGAGGAGATGCCATGTCTTCAAAAAAGAAGGAAGAATCAGTCAAGTTAAACTGTTCGTTTTGCGGCAAGAGCCAGGATATTGTGAAGAAGCTTGTCGCGGGACCCGACGTATATATCTGCGATGAGTGCATCGAGCTTTGCAACGAGATAGTGGCCGAGGACAAGAGCAAGGCGTTTGAGGAGGACTTTCACAACCTTCCCAAGCCCAAGGAGATAAAAGAGATCCTCGATAAGTATGTGATCGACCAGGAGGAGGCAAAGAAGGTACTCTCCGTCGCGGTGTACAATCACTACAAGAGGATCTATTCAAATAAAAATTTGAAGAAAAACGATGTCGAGCTCGACAAGAGCAACATCCTCGTTGCCGGGCCAACCGGTTCGGGCAAGACGCTCCTGGCGCAGACCCTGGCCCGCATCCTCCAGGTTCCGTTCGCCATTGCCGACGCGACCTCGCTCACCGAGGCCGGGTATGTCGGAGAAGACGTGGAGAACATTCTTCTGAGATTGATACAGAACGCCGACGGCGACGTGAAGAAGGCCGAGATCGGCATCGTGTATATCGACGAGATCGACAAGATCTCCAAGAAATCAGACAATCCGTCCATCACCAGAGACGTGTCGGGAGAGGGAGTCCAGCAGGCTCTTTTGAAAATAATCGAGGGTACGGTTGCCAACGTGCCGCCGCAGGGCGGAAGGAAGCATCCGCACCAGGAGTTCATCTCCATCAACACGATCAATATACTGTTCATCGTCGGCGGGGCCTTCGTGGGACTTGACAAGCTCGTGGAGAATCGTGTCGGGAACAAGACCCTCGGATTCGGCGCGGATATCAAGTCGAAAAAGGACGATGTGGCGAAAAATCCGCTGCAGCACCTTATCCCTGAAGATCTCATCAAGTACGGCCTTATTCCCGAATTCGTGGGTCGTCTGCCGGTTGTCGCCGTTCTCGACGAGCTGAGCAAGGACGCCCTTACCAGAATTCTCACCGAGCCGATGAATGCCTTCATCAAGCAGTACAAGAAGATATTCTCGTTCGAGGACGTCGAGCTGGAGTTCACGGAAGGGGCGATCGACGAAATCGCGACGCAGTCGATGGCCAGGGAATCGGGTGCCCGCGGCCTCAGGGCGGTGCTTGAGAAGCTCATGCTCGACCTTATGTTCGAAATCCCGTCGATGAACAATATATCGAAGCTCGTCATAACGCGCGACATGGTCGCCGGGAAGAAGGGGCCGGAGATAAGCTACCGGGAGGAGGAGAAAACCGCCTGAGAAATGAGAAAGACTATCGATTTCAGTAAGAATTATCCGCTGCTGCCGCTTCGAGACGTTGTTGTATTTCCGCACATGGTTATACCCCTCTTTGTAGGAAGGGAAAAATCGGTAAAGGCGCTCGATAACGCCATGAAGGGCGATCGGCTTATTGTACTCGCGACGCAGCGTGATGCGCATGTCTCCGTCCCGGAAAAGGAAGACCTGTACGAGGTCGGGTCAATCGCGGAGATACTTCAGCTCCTCAAGCTGCCCGACGGCACCATCAAGGTGCTGGTCGAAGGGATTGCCCGGGTATACCTATCAGAGTTTATCAACACCAGCGAAACAATCGAGGCCGCGATACGCGATATCGAACGGGAGGTCGAGGGGAGTCCGGACCTGCACGCCCTCAAGAAGACCCTGCTCGAAACGTTTGAGAAATACGTGAAGCTCAATAAAAAGGTGCCCAAGGAGGCGTTTACCTCAGCCGAGAGCATCGACGACCTCTCGCATCTTTCGGACATCATTTCCTCGCATGTGGATATGAAGATAGCCTACAAGCAGGCGCTCCTGGACATAGGCAATCCGGAGGAGCGGGTCCACAAGCTCATTGAGTTCATCAACGGCGAGATAGAGGTCATGTATATCGAGAAGAAGATACAGGGCCAGGTGCGCAAGCAGATGGAAAAGACCCAGAAGGAATATTACCTCAACGAGCAGATGAAGGTCATCAAGAAGGAGCTCGGACAGGGGGAGGGCGAGGTCGACGAGATCGAGGAGCTGAAAAAGTCGATCGAAGAAGCCAAGATGAGCCAGGAGGCTCGCACCAAGGCGCTGCAGGAGGTCAAGCGGCTCGAGAAGATGCCGCCGATGTCTGCGGAATCTGCGGTTGTGCGCAATTACATAGAGTGGCTTCGCGACATTCCGTGGCACAAGAAAACTAAGGATAACCGCGACATAGAGCATGCTATGAATATCCTGAACGAGGACCATTACGGCCTCGACGACGTGAAAGAGCGGATCATAGAATATATAGCGGTACGACAGCTTTCTAAAAAGCTCAAGGGTCCGATCCTTTGCTTCGTGGGCCCGCCGGGCGTCGGCAAGACATCGCTCGGACGGTCGGTCGCTCGCGCGCTGGGGCGTCGCTTCGTCCGGATGTCACTCGGCGGGGTGCGCGACGAGGCGGAAATCCGCGGACATCGGCGCACCTATGTGGGCGCGCTTCCCGGCAGGATCATCCAGCTCATGAAAAAAGCCGGAACGGTAAACCCCCTGGTGCTTCTGGACGAGGTCGACAAGATGTCAATGGACTTCAGGGGCGACCCGTCATCGGCCCTCCTGGAGGTGCTCGACCCGGAGCAGAACAATTCGTTCGTTGATCATTACATGGAGGTGAACTACGACTTGAGCCAGGTCATGTTCATCACCACGGCAAACGTCCAGCACAAGATACCCCCTCCGCTCCTCGACCGGATGGAGATAATCGAGATATCAAGCTACACGGAGCCGGAGAAGCTTAATATTGCGAAGAATTTCCTGCTGGCCAAGCAAATCGAGGAAAACGGTCTGCGCAAGGAAAACATCGAATACTCGGAAGACGCCATCCTGTACACCATCCGTCACTATACCCGTGAGGCGGGAGTCCGGAGCCTGGAGCGCGTGATCGCAAAGGTCTGCCGAAAGGTGGCGCGCGAGGTCGTGCTCAACGGAAACGACTACGGGCGGGTTATCGACGACAAGATCCTTCAGCAGTATCTTGGACCAATAAAGTACAAGTACGGCATAAAGGAGAAGAACAACGAAGTCGGCCTGGCAAACGGCCTGGCATGGACCGAGGTGGGCGGCGATATCCTGAACATAGAGGCCTCGCTTATAAAGGGCAAGGGAAAACTCACGCTGACCGGGAAACTGGGCGAAGTGATGCAGGAATCGGCCCAGGCCGCGCTCACTTTTATAAAGGCTAACCAGCAGTTTTTCAAGATACAAGATGAGAATGTACGCAACCGCGACATACACCTGCACGTGCCGGAGGGCGCGATACCGAAAGACGGTCCGTCCGCAGGCATAACCATGGCGGTGGTCATAGGATCGCTCCTGTCCGGTATCCCCGTTCGGTGCGACGTAGCCATGACGGGAGAAATAACGCTTCGGGGCAAGGTGCTTCCCATAGGCGGCCTGAAGGAGAAGATCCTGGCGGCCCACAGGGCAGACATCTGGCACGTTATAATTCCCCAGGAAAACGAGAAGGACCTTGAGAAGATTCCCGATCACGTGAAGGAGCAGATGATCTTCCACCCCGTCAGCACCATGGAGGAGGTCCTCTTCCTGTCGCTTGAGTATCCCGAGAGGTTTTTTAAGGATGAGAACAAGACGAGGATACTTTACGAACGATGGAAAGGGACACTGCATGACTGGAAGGTCGATATCGCCGGCACCGATACGGGGCCGACGGTACCCGGCCCGATGTAGCGACGAAATACCCGCACGGCGGGGTCTCCGGACCCCGCCGTTTTATCATGCCGCCGGAGATTATCGGCGCGGTCAAATCCGATCGAACAAGACGACCATCCTGTTCGAGTTTTCCTGGTACGGCTCGGAAAGAAAATTGGCATAGATCTTTTTAACCGTCAGGCCCGCCCCGGTCAGAAACCGGGTGATCTCATCGGCGGTGAAGCTCCTCATGACATGGCGGTCGCGGATCGTTTTTCGGCCGTCGGGCCTGGTAATGTGGTAGCGGTAATTGACCTCGACCACCGTTCGCGCCGCCTCGTTTCTCAGCCTGAATCCACGCTCCCTCGCTATAAGGGCGTCCCCGACGGAGGTCTCGGAAACCGGGCCGACCTCTTTTTCCCCGATTTTCACGATAGGCGGCGAGTTCCAGACTTCAAGCAGACCGACGCCATCATTCCTGAGCGCGTTGCGTATCTTCAGGAGCGTCGAATGGATATCGGCATCGTGCAGAAGGTAGTTGAAAGAACCGAAGAGCGAAATAACGACGTCGAACGCGTCCTCATATCCGATATCGGCCATGTCCGACAGGATGAATTCAATGCCTTCGGGAAACCGTGCGCGCGCCGTTGCAAGCATCTCTTCGCTGATGTCGATGCCCGTGCACTCAATACCGTGCTGGGACAGGAGGCTGACGTGCTCGCCCGTCCCGCAGCCGAGGTCGAGGAGCGTTGGATGTTCTTTTCCGCGGATAAGGTCGACGATGAATGATACGTCCCGGACGATGTCGCGATGATTGTTCTCTATCGAGAAGTAATAGGGAGCAAGTTCATGGTAGAGCTTCATTATGAATGTTCGAATTTTTCCTTGAATTTCTTCCGGACCAGCTTTTCGATATCATCCGTGTCTTCGAGCGCAAGGAGCGATTTGACCAGATCGCGGCACTCCTTGATCGACACGGATCGGATGATCTTTTTTACCTGGTGCATGTAAATGGGGCTCATCGACAGGTGGCGGAATCCGAGCCCGAGCAGCACCATGGTGTATTGCGGCTCTCCCGCCATCTCCCCGCAGATGGAAAGGCTGGTGGACGTGGACTTTGCTGACTCAACGACCTGTTTCAAGAATCTGAGCACCGAGAGGTTGAGGGGATTGTAAAGATAGGCGATCTTTTCGCTTATACGGTCGACCGCAAGCGTGTATTGGACGAGATCGTTAGTTCCCACCGAGAAAAAGTCGGCGTATTTGCCGAGTATATCTGCGTAGACAACGGCGGATGGCACCTCAATCATCAGGCCTATCTTGATTTTATCATCGAAGGGAGTGTTCTCTTTCCTGAGTTCCTCCATGATCTCGGCGGTGATATTCTTGGCTTTCTTGAACTCCTCGATCGTGGTGATCATGGGAAACATCAGGTTTACCTTTCCGAAATTGCTCGCCCGCAGTATCGCCCGGAGTTGGATGCGGAAGAGATCTTCGTTCTCCAGGCTGAACCTGATCGCCCGGCACCCGAGGAACGGGTTGCGCTCCCGGTAGTGGTTTGTATAGGCGTAGACCTTGTCGGCGCCCACATCGATGGTCCGAATGGTCACCGGCATGGGATTGAAGAACTCCACAACGCGCCGGTA
The DNA here is from genome assembly GCA_016933025.1 of Spirochaetota bacterium. Taxonomy (GTDB): domain Bacteria; phylum Spirochaetota; class UBA4802; order UBA4802; family UBA5550; genus RBG-16-49-21. The sequence continues at coordinate 8,084 of JAFGBT010000043.1, forward strand.
TTCCTGAAACTGCTTCTCTTCGTCGGGGAGCGACTTGTCCATGAAGAGGAACTCAGACCGGAACAGGCCGATTCCCTGCGCTCCGTGATCCTTGATGATGCTCATCTCTTCCGGTATCTCGATGTTCCCGTAGATGAATATCTCCTCCTTGTCGCGGGTCTTTGAGGGGAGGCCCGTCAGCTTGGCGAGCTCTTCCTCGAGCTCCCTGAAGTCTTTTTCGTACTTGCGGAATTCCTCGACCTCCTCCGGCGTCGGATCGATAATGATGGTGCCGTGCACCGCGTCCACCACGACCAGATCGTCGGTCTTCACCATTGATGTGCAGTTAATGGTGCCGACTATGGCGGGAATCTCAAGCGCGCGGGCCATGATGGCCGTGTGCGAAGTGCGGCCGCCCCTGTCGGTGACGAACGCCAGAATATGGTCCCGGTTCATGAGGGCCGTCTCTGACGGTGTCAGGTCCGGAGCGAATACGATAACTTCCTCGTTGATGTCCATGAGGGATGATGAGCGCGTTTTCTGTAGGTTCGCGATTAACCGTTTGTTGATGTCGGAAATGTCGATGATGCGTTCGCGGAGATAATCGTCTTTGATGGTCGACAGGCTGTTCATAAGTTCGAGGGATATATCGTTAATGGCCCACTCGGCGTTTCTCCGTTTGCCGGCAATTGTCGTCCTGACATTTTCCTCGATTTTGGGGTCTTCGAGCACCATTATATGGCTCGTGAAAATATCGGCCATATCCTTGGAAAGGCTCTGGGCGATCTGCTCCTGTATCGCTTTTATTTCATCCTTTGTCTGTTCAACGGCCTTGCCGAAACGAGCGATTTCCGCCTCTATACCTTCTTCCGGTATGGAGTATTTGGGTATTATGATGCTGTCGCCCTGATAGACATAGGCTTTGCCGATGCGTATTCCGGGCGAGGCGATGATTCCTTTAGTTATAGTTGTCGACATGGTTCCTGAAAATATAGATATGGAAGTTAATTAACAGGGATGATATAATTATATTCGTTAAATGTTTGTCAAGAAATATTAGGAGAATTCCCGGCCCTCGCGCTCCCCGGGAGCCCCTGCAGCGAAAAACAGGATGTTTTCACGACCGCTTTTCGGGAGTGGCATGAAATTATGGATAGAATGCGGGGAGATTCAAGCCGGCGGTTTCATCAAATCCGAGCATGATATTCGCAGTCTGTATCGCGTTGCCTGCCTGGCCCTTCACCAGGTTGTCGATAACCGATATTACGACAAGCCTGCCGGTTCGTTCATCCACAAGCGGCCTGATCACGCAGCGGTTAGAGCCGCGCACATCCGCCGTGCCGGGAGAGCTCTCGGTTATCAGAACAAACGGTTTGCCACGGTAGTAGTCGCGGTAAATCTTGAGGATGGCCGCCGTATCAAGGCCCTGCCTGATCTCCATGTAGCTGGTTACAAGGATGCCCCGGTTGAGCGGGAGTACCTGGGGAACGAAGAGTATCTTAAAGCCCGATTTTCCGCCGGTGTTAATTACATTTTCAACTTCCACAAGATGCTGGTGCTTCCCTTCACGATAGGTGTTGACATTTTCGTGTCGCTGGGGATAGAGGTTTGCTTCTCCTGAGCTCTTGCCGGCGCCGGATACGCCCGATTTTCCGTCGCAGTAGATCGTACCAGACGTCACGATGCCGGATTCCACGGCCGGCAGGAGGCCGAGCTCCATGCAGATGGCAAAGCACCCGCCATTTCCAACGATGCGCGCCGATCGTATGCTTTCGGCGTATTTTTCAGGGAGGCCGTAAACGGTCCCGGGGAGGAGCTCGGGAGCCAGGTGGGCCGGGTCCAGCCCTCGGTTTTTTGCATAGACGGCGTAATCCTCTGCGGTACTGAAACGGAAGTCCCCGCTGAAATCGATCACCGGAATCTTGCGTCTGTGGAATTCATGGATGAGCGTCATTCCGGCGCGGTCGGGCGTCGAAAAAAAAGCGATATCGATGCCGCTGTAGTCAATGTCCTCGGGTGCGCCTACCGTCAGGTCGCAAAAACCCTGCAGATGCGGGTACACGGCGCTTATCGATTTACCTGCGTCCTTGCGGGCCATCAGCTGCTTGATTGCCATGCGGGGATGGCGCAGGAGAATTTCAATGAGCCCGAGGCCGCCGAATCCTGTCGCGCCGACAATGATTGCCTGTTTCATGGTAAGCTCCGCGTTCTTGTATTGATGCACGGCCGATCGTTAACCGGGAAGCGGGTGCCCCGCGCCGGGCTTCGTCCGTATCGATTGAGCATTTCATCCTGCCGCGTAATTTGTAAAGATATTTTCAAAAAAATAGAAGCTGTAATCGCGCGGTCAGATAAAGAATTTGATCAGCCGCGCTATGAAGTAGGCTCCGGCGAAGAGGAGGAACGGGATAGAGGCGAAAAAAAGGCCGACCTCCGCCGGGTGCGCGACGGTCGAATGGAGCACCTTTTTGCCGAAAAAGTTATAGTGATAATGCTCGGGCAGCTTGGATCTCTTGTATATTCTGTGAAATATCAAGATCTGGAATATAAGCATGGCCGCCATCATGATTCCCGCGAGGATCCAGACCAGTAGCGTGACGTTCATATTGGCAATTTCCGCCGGCCTGAAGATGGCGATTAATATACAACCGGCCGCGAGGAAAATATTGACGACTACCGCGTTGATGAACCGCCAGAGGAATTTTTCCTGGTGTCTCTGGATATATTTAATTAAAAAGAAGATGTGGATGCAGAAACAGATTGCCAGAGTAGATATTAGCGTGATTATAAGCAAAGGGATCTCCGGTATCAATAATCATAATAATACCTCATTCTATCCTGTATCATACCGGCCGGAGTCTGTCAAGGGTCTTTCCCCGTGACAGACGCGGGGCTAATTTTTACGCGAGTTTTATGGAAATGCGTTTGACAAAGGTTCTTTTAATGTACAGGTTATAATCCATTTTCACGATGACATGTCCCGGAGGAGTTCGTGAAATTTATCGCCGACTTCCATATCCATTCGCATCATTCCGTGGCGACGAGTGGCAACTTGGTGCCCGAGTACCTTGAGTACTGGGCGCGTCTGAAAGGGATCAATGTTCTGGGCACCGGCGACTGCATCCATCCGGGCTGGCAGGAAGAGTTGCGGGAAAAGCTCGAGCCCGCGGGCAACGGATTCTACAGGCTTAAAAACAGGTACCGGCTTGAGGAGTCCCGATTACTGTCGGGCGATAATGTTCCCCGAGAAGTTTATTTTATACTGACCGGCGCGGTCAGCAACATCTACAAAAATACGATCGCGTCCGTAAGGTGCATAATCTCTGCGTGTTCCCGGATTTCAAGGCGGCCGGTGACGTGACGACGAAGCTTGACCGCATGGCGAATATACGCTCTGACGGAAGGCCGATCCTGGGACTCGATTCCAAGATCCTGCTGGAAATGGTCCTTGACTCTTCGGACCGCTCCTACCTGATACCATGCCATATCTGGACGCCGTGGTTCAGCGTGCTCGGATCAAAGTCTGGTTTTGACAGCATTGAAGAATGCTACGACGATCTGTCGCAACATATATTTGCGCTGGAAACCGGCCTGTCGAGCGATCCGCCGATGAACCGAGCCTGCAGTTTTCTCGACCGGTTTACCCTGGTCTCCAATTCCGATGCACATTCGCCCGAGAAGCTCGGCCGCGAGGCGAATCTGTTCGACGCCGAGCTTTCCTATGACGCTGTGCACATTGCCCTGAAAGGCGGCGGAGGGTTTCTCGGTACGATTGAATTTTTTCCCCAGGAAGGAAAATACCACTATGACGGGCACAGAAAGTGCGGAATCAAGTGGGATCCCCTCGAGACGCTTCGCCACAGGGGGATATGCCCCAAGTGCGGGAAGCCGGTGACCAGGGGAGTTATGTACCGGGTTGCCGAGCTGGCCGACCGGGAAAGGGCGGGCGAGAGCGAGGGAGCCGTATTCCATTCGATAACACAGCTCGTTGACCTCCTGGCAGAACTTCTCGAACAGAAGAGCGCCAAATCGGTAAAGGTTTCGAAAGAATATCACCGCCTCTTGGCCGGAATCGGTTCGGAGTTCTACATCCTGCTGGAGGCGCCCTTCGACGAGATACAGGCGACCGGCGGCGAGTTCCTCGCCGAGGGCATTCGCCGCCTAAGGAGCTGCGATGTCGTCATTGAAGAGGGATACGACGGCGAATTTGGCAGGATCAAGGTATTCAGGCCCGGTGAGACCAGGTCGTTCGCAGGGAGCAGCCTCTTCGGAACCGGCGAACCGCCCGAGCGGTCGTGCGGAGCGAAATCATCGATACATTTCGATGTTGCAGAGTTCAGGAAGTTGCTCGGTGAGACGGCGCCCCCTGCCGGCGCGCCGCTGCTGGTCTCTGGTCTGCCCGAGGGCCGGGCGGACAGGCTTCCCGCGGCTATCGGTCTGACAGTGGAGCAGCGCTCTGCCGTTGAGCACGGGGAGGGCCCCTGCATGGTGATAGCCGGTCCGGGAACCGGTAAAACGGGAATTCTCACCAGGAGGATCTCCCACCTTGTCAAGGATGAGCACGTGCCGCCGTCTTCAATATGCGCCGTGACATTCTCGAACCGGGCGGCCGAAGAGATGAGGGGCAGGATCCAGCGCCTGATTCAGCCCAGGGACCTGACGATAGAGACCTTTCACGCCTTCGGGCTGGGGATACTAAGGGAACATTGCGGGGAATTCGGACGGTCGCCTGATTTCATCATAGCGGACGATGAAGACATACGGGAGATCGTGTCGGGATTCGTCAGATCGGAGAGCGAGGTCAGGAAGGCGGTCCGGGAAATCCAGGCCGTGAAACTGGGATCGAGGACGGCAGACGGGATACTGGATCTATTTAACGGTTACAATGAGCTTCTCCTGAAGGGGAATTTCGTCGATCTCGACGATCTGCTCTATCTGCCGCTCCTTCTGTTCAGGATAAGGCCGGATGTTATCGAATCATACCGCAGGCGGTACCGCTGGATACTGGTCGACGAGTTCCAGGACATCAATGCCGTGCAATACGATTTCCTGAAAGAGCTCGCCGGCGGAGGATCGCCGAATCTCTTTATCATAGGCGATCCGGACCAGGCGATTTACGGATTCAGAGGTTCCGATGTCAGGTTAATCAGGCGCATAGTCGAGGATTATCCCGGGACACGGACGATCCGGCTTGACAGGAGCTTCCGCTGCCCTGACCCGGTCCTGCGCGCCGCGGCCCAGATACTCGGGAGGGAGGGATCGATTGCGGGTCGCGAGAGCGACGTTAAGGTGCGAATCCATGAAGTTGAAACAGACCGGAGCGAGGCGGACTGGATTGCCAGAACCATCGAGAAGAAGATGGGCGGTGTGAGGAGCTTTTCCATGGACAGCGGCATCAGCGATGGCGATGCAGCGGAAGAGGGCGCCGGTTTTGCTGATTTTGCGGTGCTCTGTCGAACGGCATTCCTGTTCGAGGCGATCCAGGAGGCCTTCCGCAATCACGGAATACCGTATCAGGTGGCAGGGAGCGATGCGTTCCTCCGTAATGAGCCGTACCGTTCCGTGGTGCGATCGCTGAGAAAAATCGACTCGGGCGCGGCGGCGGAAGGCGTTTCGGAGGGGATCGCCGGCGACATACGGGGTATGATGAACAAGGGTGACAGCGTGGCTGACATCATCAAGTTCCTCATGGTGATCCAGGAGTCGCCGGAGGACGCCATCCGCAGAATTACCGCGTTCGCCGAGCGGTTCGGCAGCGGGTACCCTAAATTTTTCCGCGCCTGTGCGCTCCGGCAGGGCGCCGACGACAGGGACGACCGGGCGGAGGCCGTCTCCCTGATGACGATTCACGCAGCCAAGGGGCTTGAATTCAACACCGTCTTCATTCCCGCGTGTGAAAAGGGGATAATGCCATTCGAACTTTTTGGGAAAAAGGGGGATGATGAAATGGCCGAGGAGGAGAGGTTGTTTTATGTCGGCGTCACCAGAACGATTCAGAACCTATACCTGAGCTGGTCGAAAAAGAGGGTGGTCAGGGGCAGGGTGTTGAAACAGGAGAGAAGCCCGCTCCTTGACCGTCTCGAGGAATCGTTGATAAGGAAAGGGAAGCGGGAGCAGGCGGGGAGAAAGAGGACAGGCGACCTCCAACTCGATTTATTCGGATACCAGGACCTTGGCGGGCAAAAGCGTGAAAAAACATAATCGCAGTTTTAAAGAAAGAAACATCGTGCAATTTGTTTATTTTCTGGAGCATTATGTGCGTTTAACATAAAACTTGATATTCCATGATAATAATAACAATAAATTCTTGACCTTTCAGTCATTTTATGTATATAATTAATCCATATATACAGAAAAATTCTTTAGATTCATCCAGATTTTACCAGTTTGTATCATTCAGGAATTCTGTCTGATTCAAAAAAATTGCCAGGGTAATTGATTAGCGATTGTATCAATAGAACCCAATATTAAACTATATGGTCGCATAGTATGGGGGATGAAACAGTGAACAGGCCCTACGAATCTATTGTACACATGATTCCTGATATCATTTACAAGCTGGATGCGGAAGGTAATATCGTCTATATTAATAATTCGATACGCAACCTCGGGTACGAACCCGCAGAATTGATATGCAAGCATTTCAGCGTTCTGATTCACCCCGAAGACCTGGGGCACGTTCAGCGTGAAACCATTGTGGACAACATCGTGCTGGAATCAGCGGATGGTTCCGTCCCGCCCAAGCTTTTTGACGAGCGGAGAACGGGGAAGAGAATCACGAAAGACCTGCTGGTGCGCCTTGTGCCGAAGAACTATGATATTGTAAAGAACAAGGGATTGGCCATTGTCGCGCAATGCAGGGTCATCGCGGTCGGGTCGTATTACAGCGAGGTTGAAGGCGAGGGGCGGGAGTTCACCGGCACGCTCGGGATAATCAAGGACATCATGAATGTCAAAAAATCGGAGGATACCCTTCTTCGGTGCATCGATTATTACCAATCGCTTGTTGAAATATCGAACGATATATTCTATGTTCTTGCCACGGACGGCACCATTCTTTACACCAGCCAGTCGATGAGTCGCATTCTCGGATACGAAAGTGATGAAATCGCGGGCGAGAATATCATCGACTACGTGCAACCCGATGACTTGAAGAGCGTGGTCAGGTCCTATACCGCAACCAGGCAGGGCACGCCAATATTCAGCATTCAGTGCCGCCTGCTTGGCAAAAACGGCGAGTGGTTCACTTTCGAAGTAATCGGCAAGATGATTTATGATGAATACGGCAGGCCGATGTACATAACCGTGATCACGCATGACGTCTCGCAGAGGGTTGCTGTAGAGGAGAGCCTGAAGAAGGCTCATTCCGAGCTGGGCAAGCGGGTAGCCGAGCGGACGGCCGATCTCGCGCGCGCCAATGAGAAGCTCAGGATAGAAATTGAGTTCCGTAAAAAGCAGGAAACAAACCTGATGGATTCCGAGCGGAAATACCGGGGCCTGGTCAACAGCATTGACGTCATTGTTCTCAACCTCGACCCTGAGGGTATCATACTTTTTATCAACCCGGCTATAGAAAAGATTACGGGATACCACCAGGAGGAGGTTATCGGGAGGAACCTCCTGGAATTCGTCCACCAGGAAGACATCGACCGCTTTCTCTATTCCATGAAGCTCGCCCCCGAGGACGGTACGGCATCCGATAACCGATTGCGGCTCATCGAAAAAATATCAATGAACAACGAAATGCGGATGGTCCGGAAAGACGGCACGGATGTCTGGATAGAAATGCAGTGCCGTCCGGTCCGGGGTCCCGGCGGCGCCATCATGGGATTCAGAGGAATTGCGCAAGATATCACCAGGCGAAAGCAATCCGAGGAGGAGCTCCGGCGGGCCAGTAAAATCGATTCACTCGGGATTCTCGCGGGCGGCATAGCCCATGATTTTAATAATATCCTGACGGCAATTGTAGGGAACATTTCGCTGGCCAGGACGAATATCCGTAACGACAAAGAGAGCTACAATATCCTCGGAGAGGCTGAAAAGGCGGCCTTCATGGCAAAGAACCTGACGCAGCAGCTCCTGAGTTTTTCGAAAAACGGATCGCCGGTCAAAACAACCAGCTCCATCCAGGCTCTCCTGGTGGACACGGCTGATTTTGTACTGCGCGGATCAAACATTAAATGCGAATTCCGCATACCTCTGACTCTCTGGGATGCCGATATCGACAGGGGCCAGATCAGCCAGGTCATACACAATATCATCCTGAACGCGCGGCAGGTGATGGCCTCCGGAGGGATGATATCCGTCGAGGCCGAAAACAGGACTGTTGGCAGCGGCGATGAACTGCCGCTGAAAGAGGGCAACTATGTGGCCATAGGCCTAACTGACCAGGGGCCCGGCATACCCGACGATATTCTCAAGAGGATTTTCGACCCTTATTTTTCCACCAAGGAGTCGGGCACCGGTCTCGGGCTGACCATCTCGTACTCGATAATAAAGAAACATGACGGACATATAACAGTGAATTCTAAAATTGGGAGGGGGACTTCCTTTACCATATATCTGCCGGCCTCACGGAAAAAAGCCGCCATGCGTCTGACACGGGCCCTGAAAAACAATAATCGCGGTGGGCGGGTGCTCATTATGGATGACGAGGAAATCATTCGCGATCTGGGCGGGAAAATGCTGGCCCACCTCGGGTACGATGTCGTACTGGCGGCCAACGGGCCGGAGGCTGCTCGGTGCTTCAGCGAAGCAAAGAATTCAGGCAGGCCGTTTGACCTGGTCATTCTGGACCTTGTCATACCCGGGGGGCATGGAGGAGAAAAGGCGCTGGTAGCCATCCGGGAAGTTGATCCCGCAATACGGGCCATTGTAACCAGCGGCTACGCTGACGACCCGGTCATGCTTGAATACAAAAAATACGGGTTTTCAGGATCCCTTGCCAAGCCATTCAATCTCGAGGAGCTTGATGCCGAGCTCTCAAGGGTGCTGAACTGATCCGGCAGGAGCGGCCATAGCAATCATCACGGGGCTGCCGGCAGTTATGCGGACTAACAGCCTGCCAGCCACAAGTATATTGGCTCCCGATAATTATTGACATTTTATAATAGCTGTTGCGTTTCATTATCGTTCATCGGAAGGCGGCGACATGCGGATGAATACCCTGTCAAAATTGAAAGAGAAAGAGAAGGATGCCCGCAGGAAGATAATCGTTGATGCGGCTGAAAAGGAATTTGCGACCAAGCCGTTCAATCGGGTTACCATGAGGGATATCGCCAAGCGGGCAGGGATTTCTCCCGCCCTTATCTACCGTCACTTTCCTGATCAGCAGTCCCTTTTTGTTGAGGCTTTTTGCCGGGGCGTGAACGAGATGTTCGAGGAGATCTACAGGAAAATCGATACGTCCTCAGACGGGGCAATCCGGCAAGTGGTTGGCGATTTCATAGAATTTTTCACTCGCAACGACCAGTATTTCAGGATGATGATGAATTTTTTCCTCTCGGGTTCCGTGGACGAAGACCTGTTCGCCAAGCTGAACATTCTTGAGAGACGGATGCTGGATAACTTTGACGCCATGTTCACCAAGATGAGGATTGCCAGCAACATTCGTCATCATTCGCACACGCTTTTTGCCTCGCTTATCGGCATCGTGGCCACGTTCAGGAACCATCCTCACAAGAATGATACGGAAGTGCTTCAGCACCGAGAGCGGATCGCGGAAAACCTCGCGCGGCTCTTCATGTCATTTGCCGGGGAATGAAGCATTTTTCCTACACAGGTCATCGCGAGCAGAGCGAAGCGATCCGGTATTTTCTACCAGATGGTGTCATGAAAATATAGATATTTTAAAATATAATATGTAATCAATTATCAGATCACTTCGCTACGCTAGTGATGACTCAGGCATAATATAGTTTTTCCGTAAAAATTCCATATTGCCTCACCAATGAATTTTATATACATCGCAACTTTTTTTGTAAAATTTCTTGACAGATAAACCACGTTTTTTACAGTAAACATTGTTTACTGTAAGTGAGGTGGGCTATGAATGTGACCCTGAAGGAATCAAGCCTTGAAAAATTTTTCAATCCTTCCTCAGTTGTAATTATTGGAGCTTCAAACGCTCCTTTTAACCTCGGCGCGACAATCTGCAAATGTCTTAAGGAATATATATCATACAGGGGTACCGTATATGCCATAAACAGGGCCGGTGAGGCAGTGTGCGGCTGCGATGGTTTCACTTCCGTACATGACCTTACGGAGCCGGTAGAACTGGCGGTAATCATTACGCCGGCGCGTGTTGTGCCGCAATTTGTACGGGATTGCGGTGCGAAAGGAATACAGCATATCGTCATAGAAAGCTCGGGGTTTTCGGAGCAGGGTGATGAAGGGAAGCGGCTTCAATCGGAGATTGACGAGGCCGCGCGGCAGTACGGAATGAGGATACTCGGCCCCAACTGTCTGGGGGTCCTGGACATACAATCACGTTTCTGTTGTTTCTACGGCGCCTATCCTGAAATAGTTGAGGTATTTGACAAGCCGGGCGGCGTATCCTACATTATACAGAGCGGCGGGGTGGGTGTGCTATTGCTTGAGTCGCTCATGACCGACGTGCAGGGGCCCCATAAAATGGTGAGCATAGGCAATAAGTCGGACGTGGACGAGGCCGACCTGATAGAATATTTCAATCGTGACGGGACCCAGGTAATCGCGATCTACCTGGAGCATGTTGGGAACGGTGAGAAGCTCATGAGCATGGCACGGCGGGTATCGAAGCCGATACTGGTCTTCAAGTCGGGGAGGACCGCCGAGGGGACTGCGGCCGCGCTCTCGCACACGGCGGGAATGGCTAGTAACGACGCCGTGTTCGAAAGCGCCTGCCGACAGGCCGGAATTATCCGGCTGAGATCGGTCGGCGAGCTCCATTCCATGCCGAAAATGCTCACCGAGATGCCGTTGCTCAGGGGCAACCGGATTGCCGTCTTCACCAACTCCGGCGCCTTCGGGAGCATTTCGGCCGACCTGATGGTGGAGGCCGGCCTGGCTTTGCCGCGACTCGGGGCCGCATCTAGGGAGCTTCTCGCTAAGATCGGCGGTGTTTTCAACATCAACAACCCGGTCGACATCGGGCCGGCGCCGCCCCAGACCTATCTCGATATATTTGAAATTCTTCTTTCAGACAAAGAAATTGACGGACTCCTCCTGATGTCGAGCATTTGGCGTGAATTTATCATTGACGTTATGAAGGAGCTCGTTGAAATGTGTAAACGGTACGATAAACCCGCGGCGATATATACGCCCAATTCAGTCGCCAGGATACTGTCGGTAAGAAAGGAGTTCGGCCTCCCGCTGTTTGATACGGCGGAGGAAGCGGTACGGGCCCTGGCCGTATCTCACGAGCAGTTCAGATATCATCGGAAAAAGGAGAATCCGTATGCAAGAAATCATCAAGAAAGCGCTTGAGCGGGGTCAACGGGCGCTGTCGGAATATGATTCCAAGAAGGTAATTGAATCCGTGGGGATACCAGTTACCAGGGAGAAGCTCGCATGTTCCGGGGACGAGGCCGTGGTGTTGGCGGAGGAGATAGGCTACCCGGTGGCGATGAAGGGCTGCTCCGATAAGGCGGCCCACAAGACCGAAATGGGCCTGGTGAAGTTGAAGCTCACCACGGCCGACGAAGTCAGGAAAGCATACGACGAAATCGTCGGGAAGGGGGTCGAGCTCGACGGCGTGCTGGTGCAGGAGATGGTGAAGGGCGACCGGGAGTTTGTCATCGGGCTGAGCCGTGACCCGCAGTTCGGTCCATGCGTCATGTTCGGCATCGGCGGTATTTTCACCGAGGTCATCAAGGACGTGAGCTTCAGGGTTGCCCCCCTTACCGAGCTCGACGCAGAGGAGATGATCGACGAGATACGCATGAAGAAGCTCCTCGGGGAATTCAGGGGGAGCCCGGCGGTGGACCGGAAGCAGCTGGTGAAGGCGCTGGTCGGCATCGGTGATATCGGCTACAAACATAACGAGATTGCCGAGATCGATATCAACCCGCTTATCATTGCCGGCAGCAGTCCCGTAGTAGTTGACGCGCTGGTCGTTCTGAACAACCCGAATTGACGGGGAGCCTGGAGGCGAGGACTCGAGAACTCGCCTCCATAAATAAACCGGCCACAATCCTCCTTGACAGTCTATCAAACCGCATCTATTATGTCTCGCACTAACTTCCCGTTTGAGGCGGGGATATGCGCGACTCATTAATGATGAAGGATTTGATTCGAAATAAGGCCAAACGTATCCTGACGCCTGTCGCGTTGATTGTTATCTGCGCCGGGTGCGCAGGCATTATGCCGCCGCGCGACCCCTATACCCTTAACGTCCATATGGGTGCCGAGCCGGGCACGCTGAACCCTATCACCGCGACAGACGCCTATTCCCATGCGATCAATCTCAGGATCTACGAAACTCTGGTCGACCGCGATTACGATACCCTTCAGGTAAAACCGCAGCTGGCGGAGCGGTGGGAAATAACCCCGGACAAGCGCCAGTTCCGCTTTTATCTGAAAAAAGGGGTGCTCTGGAGCGACGGAGCCGAGTTTACTGCCGAGGATGTGGTCTATTCCTATAATCGCATAATGGACCCCAAGGTCTCAAGCGCCCAGCTTAAAGTCTATTATATCGACATCAAGAGGTGCAGGAAGATCGGCAAATACGCGGTTGAATTCACCTATTCGCGTCCCTATTACCTGGCGCTCATCTTTTGCGGCGGCATGCCGATCGTGCCGAAGCACATCTTCGACGACGGCACAGATTTCAATACGCATAAGAACAACCGTTTCCCCATCGGGACCGGGCCCTACCGGTTCGACCGGTGGGAGACAGGTAAGAGCATAGTACTCGTCCGCAACGAGCTCTATCGTGGGAAAAAGCCTGAAATACGGAGGGTGGTCTACAAGATCATCGGGGAGGGCAGCGTCGCCCTTCAGATGCTCAAGAAGGGCGAGATCGATCTGATGGGCGTGCGCGACATTGAATGGGTGCGCCAGACTAATTCGAAAAAGTTTACCGATAATTTCTACAAGCTCAAGTACTACATGCCCACCTTCAGCTACATAGGCTGGAACTCTCAGCGGCCGTTTTTCAGTGATCGGCGCGTCCGTCTCGCGATGACACACCTGATCAACCGCAAGGAGATATTGGACAAGCTCCTCTTCGGCCTGGGCAAAATCGTCACCGGTCCTTTTTACTTTTTCGGTAAAAGCTATAATCAAAAACTGAAGCCGTGGCCCTATGACCCGGCGCGCGCACGGCAACTCCTGAGAGAAGCGGGATGGATAGACCGGGACGGAGACGGCGTGCTCGACAGGGACGGGAAGAAGTTCGCATTCACCTTTACCATATCGTCGGGGAGCAAGTTCGCGGAGCGACTGGTAAGCATCCTGAAAGAAGACTTTGCAAAAGCCGGGATAGAGATGGACATTACCCGGTTTGAATGGGCCGTTTTTCTCGACAAGATACAGAGTAGGAATTTCGATGCCACTTCACTCGGGTGGTCGGACCCCGATTTTCAGGACGATCCGTACCAGATATGGCATTCTTCCCAGATACAGGGGGGATCGAACTACATCGGGTTCAGCAACGCCGAGGCCGACCGGATAATAGAAGCGGCCCGCAAGGAATTCGACGAGGGGAAGAGGATCAGGATGTACCACCGGTTTCATGAAATTTTACATGAGGAACAGCCTTATACCTTCATGTATACCAGCCCGGCCCTGGCGGTCGTAAGCAAGCGCTTCTCCAATGTTACGGTGCATACGCGGGGAATGAATTTTCTTGAATGGAAGGTGAGAAGATAGGATGAAGAAATACATTCTGAAACGGATCCTCCTTATCGTTCCCACGCTGCTGGGAATAACCTTCATTACATATATGATGATACGGCTGGCGCCCGGCGACTATACCAAGCTGCAAATGGGTATGGAAGGCGCCCTCAAGAGCGGTTCCGTCTCGATGGAGATCCTCGAGCAGGAAAAGAAGCTCTACGGACTTGACAAGCCGATTATCATTGGCTATGCGGACTGGCTTCTCAGGACCGTCAGGGGCGACTGGGGCACCTCACGCAAGGACGGCAGGCCGGTCAGCACGATCATCAAGGAGAAGCTGCCGATAACCCTGGCCCTGAATCTGATATCGATGATACTGATATACATCATATCAATCCCGATGGGGATACTGTCGGCGGTTAAAAAGGACAGCCTCTTTGACCGGGGAACGAGCCTTGTTCTGTTCGTGCTCTATTCGCTCCCCACGTTCTGGATAGGGCTGCTGCTTATACTGTATCTCGGCAGCGGTGAATATCTCAACCTGTTTCCCCTCGGCGGCAAGAGCTCGGACTGGGCGGCTGACGCCGGTTTCTTCATCTGGTTCCTTGACAGAAGCTGGCATCTTGTGCTCCCGGTGATAACGCTCACCTACGGGGGGTTCGCCTTCCTGGCACGCTACACCAGGGCAAACATGCTCGAGGTCATCAACCAGCAGTATATCATGACGGCGCGCGCCAAGGGCCTGTCGGAAAAAAAGGTCATTTTCCTCCACGCCTTCCGAAACAGCCTGATCCCACTGATCACTCTTATGGCCACGCTTCTCCCGGGGCTTCTCGGCGGGAGCGTGATCGTGGAATCCATCTTTTCTGTCCCGGGCATGGGGATGCTGGCCTTTGAAGCGATACTCTCACGGAACATCCCGGTAATCATGGCTATTGAGACGATAGCGGCGGGGCTGACGCTGGCGGGCATACTTATCGCCGACCTCACGTACGCTCTGGTCGATCCGAGGATACGGCTGGAGGCGAAGATATGAGGCGCGGATACTGGCCGAGAGTATGGAGGGAATTCAAAAGGAACCGGCTTGCATTCGGCGGGCTGATCTTCGTCAGCTTCCTGTTCCTCGCTGCCATTTTCGCGCCGCTTCTTGCAAATAACAGGCCGTATATCTACTCTGACAAGGGGCGCGTCTATTTCCCGCTCTTTTATAATTATCCTGACCTGAAGGACGTCGATCTCCGCGATGAGAAGCACGCGGGATTCAAGATATTTCCTCCTGTTGCCTACTCGTATTCAGAGTACGACCTTGATTCAATCGTTATCCCGCCATGCGCCAGGCATATCATGGGCACCGACGAGCAGGGGAGGGACCTGATGGCGCGGATGATCCACGGAAGCAGGGTGTCTATCTTTATCGGGTTCATCGCCGTGTTTATATATGTCTTGATAGGCATTATCATCGGGGCAATCGCAGGATACTACGGCGGCTGGGTCGACATTGCCATATCCCGTTTTATCGAGGTCATCATGTGCTTCCCGACCTTTTTCCTCATACTGACCATCCTCGCGCTGGTGGGGCCGAGCATCGCGAGCGTGATGGTCGTCATCGGTCTCACCGGCTGGACCGGCATTGCCCGCATAGTCCGCGGGGAGTTCCTGAAATTACGCGAAGCAGATTTCGTGGTGGCTTCCCGGGCGGTGGGGGCGCGGGACGCCTGGATCATAATACGGCACATCCTCCCCAACTCGCTTGCGCCGGTGCTCGTTTCGGCGACCTTCGGTATCGCGTCGACGATCCTCATCGAATCCTCCCTCAGCTTCCTCGGTTTCGGGGTGCAGCCCCCGACGCCGAGCTGGGGCGACATCCTCTCGCAGTCAAGGGACTTCATGGATTTCGCCTGGTGGTTAACGCTGATACCCGGATTCGCAATATTCCTTACGATTACGGCCTATAACCTGGTCGGGGAGGGCCTTCAGGACGCCATCGATCCGAAGTCAATTAGTAAATGATAGTAACTTAATTGTGCTGAAAAAATCTGATTATATATAATTTTTGAGAAACATTGAATGCATCTGTCTTTGCGGGGAGTCCCGATATAATCAGGAGGGCGAATCATGACTCGATGGTTTTTATTCAGAGCCCCTTGACTGCGTTCGGGATAAACTCCGACAAAGGGGGTGTCACCATGAGCCCCTCGACTGCACTCGGGACAGGTTTCGTCGAAGGGTGAAGAGGCCTGCCAGGTGCTTTCCCGTGTCCATGTCTCGACTACGCTCGACATGACACGGTGGAGTGCTCTCATAACGAGATGGTATTGGTTGTATGAATTATTTATTGGAACTGCTATTATGAAAAACGTGTTTTACCTTATTCCCATCATACTTATTTACAACTCCTGCCTGTTGCTGCCGCGCAACGCGACCACCGCCGATTTCCTTCCGCGCGAGACTGACGTCCCGGGATGGGTCATTACTGGCAGGGCGCGGATTGAAGGTGAAAAAAAGACGGTACAGATCAGTCCCCTTTACGGCGAGTATGACCCGGCGGAGATGTCGGCAGCCGAATACGAGTATCTCTCCGACAGGAGCAAAATGGTGCGGGTTGAATTGATTAAACTGAGGTCCACGCTGGACGCCTTCGGCTTGTATAGCCGTATGCGGGGCCTGGAGGTGGCCGCGCTCAGCCCCGAAGACACGGCTTGTTCTCTGTCCAACGGGATATTCTCGCGAACGGGTAAATACTGCTTCCGTGTCTCCGGTTCGGGCCTTGGCGACCAGGATGCCGGCGTTCCGGAGCTCTTCCGGGGCGTGGTGATGCAGAACCTGAAGGCCCATGCGGGGGGAGAGCCGTTGCCGGACCACCTATTCCTCTTTTCCGAAAAGCGCTCGACCGCCGGGATCGTGTATTACAAGAAGGGCGTTGACACGCTCCCCGGCCTCAACGGCCTGTCGATCATTCGGCGGCTCCTCGGAGGGAAACAATATGACATTGCCTACGCACGGTTCAACACGGCCCTCGATGCGGAGCAGGAATTCCAGAAGCTACTCAAGGCCGGGGGAGACGCTTTTATCCTGTCAAGGATCGGGAACCTGCAGCCCGCCATCAGGATCGTCGGTGCCGGCGAGCATATTTTTATATCGCACCATAAACAGTGGATTTTTGGGGTCATGAATGCCGATACTATGGGTGAGGGGAACAGGATTTTCATCTACCTGTATGGGGAGATTAAGAAAAAAGTCGGCGCAAACCAATGAAATGCCGGACGGCAAGCCGGGAGAACGCGGGTGCATTATATCATCGGCGATATACATGGGTATTACGACAGGCTTGTCAATTTGTTTACCAAATTGGCGAAGCTTGTGACTGATGATGACACGGTTATTTTCCTCGGAGATTATATCGATCGTGGAGCGCATTCATACGAGGTGATTGATTTCCTGGTGTATCTCCGACAGTCTGAGACGATGAAAACTGTTTTTCTGAAAGGGAACCACGAGGATATGTTCATGTCATATCTGAAGGGGGAGGACGGGGCAGGATCGTTCCTGTTCAACGGCGGGGACGCCACGCTGAGGAGCTACGCCGCGCGCGGCGCCGACAAGAATCTCCCAGGCCATCACCGCGAGTTCTTCGGCTGCCTGCGGCTCTTTTACGAGGGAGAGGATTTTATAGCGGTCCACGCGGGTCTCAACCCGAGAATTGACTCGCTGGAGTCGCAGGACGAACACGATCTTCTCTGGATTCGCGAAAAATTTTTCAGGGCCGACAGGCGCTGGAGTAAAACGGTCATTTTCGGGCACACTCCGGTCACCTATCTGTCCGGCGGCCCTGTGTACATCGACGAGGCGAGGAACATCATAGGGATAGATTCCGGGGTAATATTCGGAAAGCCGTTGACCTGTCTCGCCTGGCCCGAACGAAGAATAATAACGGGTTAACACTATGAAGCGGACAACGTCGAAATCTCTCTCTACAATGCTGGTCGCCCTGGTGTCGTGGTCATGGGCGTTAACGGGCGCGGGAGCGGTTGATTTTGATATTCTGGGCAGGGTCGAATCGAGGGGCAAGGACAGCAGGCTTGCCATCCTCTTTGAAATAGAACCGTCGGTAAAGTCATATTATGTTGTCAGCGACAAGACCGTATACGGCCGCATCGAGATCCTAAGCGTTGTTTACAACCGGAGCGGCAGCTATCGGTACAGGGCCATTGCCGTCTTCACACCGGCAAACAAGGCATATGTCAGGTTGATACGCGCCGGTGATGACATAGCCCTCGTGAAACGATCGACAAAAACAGAGAAGCAAGTCCAGGACAGGTTCGTTATCGAGGAGAAACGGTATCGGAAGAGCGTTTTCTCGGCTCCGGACGGGAGACGGATGGTGCTGGTGCCGGAGGGGAAATTCATGTTCGGCTCTGATGAGGGTGACCGGGACGAGTCGCCGGAACAGTCGGTCTTCCTCGATAATTATTACATCGATAAATACGAAGTTTCCAATGATGACTACATGAAGTTCGTTAGGGCCGCGAACGCGAAGCCGCCTCTATCGTGGAAGGGGCGTTCCTTCAAAGAGGCCGAAAGACGCCTGCCGGTCCAGGTGACCTTTCACGAGGCGGAAGCATACGCGCGGTGGGCGGGGAAGCGCCTGCCAACCGAGGAGGAGTGGGAGAAAGCCGCCCGGGGGACCGGGGCAGTTCCCGGCACCGGCGGCGGCAAGACGTTGCAGTACCCGTGGGGCGGCAGGTTCGATCCGGCGCGGGCAAATTCCGCTGATTTTTGGTCTGCAGAAACAATCGGGGCCCATATAAAGATGCGTTTCGGAATTAGAGAAAAGGGTCTGATGCCGGTTGATGCGTTTGATCCTGAGGGGGCCTCGCCATACGGCGCGGTCAATATGTCGGGAAATGCCCGTGAATGGACATGCTCGTGGTATATGCCATACAGCGGGAACAGTTCAAGGCGGGGATGGGAATACCGGCGTTATGGACAGCAGTACAAGGTGGTCCGCGGCGGGGCATGGTACAGCCCCCGGTATCGGTTGAGGGTGACGAGCAGGGAAACCGGCGGCAAGCCGAACCTGTACGCAGACAACCTTGCCGGGTTCAGATGCGTTAAAGATGTTGAGGTTGTTGACCTGGAAGAAAAATAGCGGGTCCGGTCGGCGGCGGCAAATCCGTATTCTTCTCTCGGCGCTATAAAAATTGACTTGATAATGCCGCGGTATGCTATATAATTACCTGTAGCATCATCCGAAACGCAATGTAAAGAGGGATACATGAGATTTTTCCATTTACTGGCGCGAAATATCAGCTATACCTTCGCTATAACCTTCTACTCCGTGCTGGCGAGCTGGATTGCGGGCCTGTTTGCCTATTTTCTCGGCATGTCGTTTATCATCATTTCCTATGAGAAAATATCAGAATTCATGATGAAATGGCTTCCCGTGGCGATCGCCATCCCGGCGTTTCTGCACTATCTGGAATTCGGCATGCTCGAGCCGATGAAAATACCGGCGTTTTTCGAGCCGCTCAGGAATGTCAACAAGGCATACCGCAACAAAATGGAGATACCCGGCGACGACCTGATAAGGGTTTATAAGGATTTTTCATATCTTCCCATGTACAACATGATCATAGCAGGTCTGCATACGCTCGTTGCCGGACTTATCGTTATTGCCTTTGCTTTTTATGAATATTATTATAAGGGAAGTTTTTCGTCGGCCGAATTCATGGCTACCGCCAAGGTGTCGGTTCTGGGGCTCGTCATTGTGATTGTTCTTTACGGCATGTCGACGTACCTGGTCACCGAGGCGCTGACAAACGCGGAACGGAGCCTGCTGTACAATAAAATCCTGAAGATAGGGACACCGATCAAGCCGCTCGCCCTTATCGGCATCAGGATCAAGTTCATGTTCTTCGTCTGGCTCATGATCATCACCCTGCTCACCTTTGCGGCCCTGATGGAAAAGGTGCGATTTATAGAGGAGTACAGCATCGTATTGATGGCCGTCTATTTTGCGGTGTCCGTGATTGCCAGCTTCCTCCTGATGCAGTTCACCACCGGTTCCATCATGAGGATCCTGAACGACCTTTCTCGGGTCGCGCGCACGATAGCCTCCGGCGGGACCGCTGGATACGAGGTGCTTTCTCTGGAGCGCGAGTTCACCGAGATCGAGTACGCGCTGATGGAAACGGCCCGCGAGGTAGATGACTACCGGCGGGATATCGAGGGCAAGGTGGCCACTAGGACCGAGGAGCTCCAGGAGGCGCTTTCGAGCCTGCGGAGCAGGGACGAGCAGATACAGAAGCAGCTTGACATGGCGAGCGTCATCCAGCGGAGCATTCTTCCCGGCAAAATCGACGACTGGAATGAGCTGAAGTTCGCGGTGCGCTACATGGCCATGGAAAAGATCGGGGGGGACTTTTACGACGTCCACCTCCTTAAGGACGACAAGATCGGCGTTATGATCGCGGACGTTTCGGGCCACGGCATACCGGCCGCGCTGGTCACCACGATGGCCAAGATGTCTTTCGGCAGCGCCGGGACCAAGTACGACTCGCCGAAGAAAATATTCCAGGAGATGAACCAGAGTATCCTGGACCACGTGAAGACGCAGGATTACATGACTTGCTTTATGCTCGCCATCGACGACGAGTACAACGTGCTCTACTCCAACGCGAGCCACCAGAAGGCCATATTATTGAGGTCCGGCAGCGGCGATGTTGAACTGCTTGACACAAACGGCCTCTTCATCGGGGCGATAGAGGAGGCGCGTGACACATACGACGAGAAAAAGACGAGGCTTGAATACGGGGACCGCATAATACTGTATACCGACGGGATCCCCGAGGCGGTAAACGACCAGCACGTCGAGTATTCCAACAGGCGGCTTGAGAGCATCATCAGTAAAAATCGGAAGCTCCAGACTGAAGAGTTCGCTGAGGCGATCATAAGCGATGTGCGTCAGTTCATAGGAAGCGAGCCGCTGGCGGACGACATAACCTGCCTGGTTATTGAGCTGGCGCGTGACGAGGCTATAGACCTTATCAAGAACGCGAAGCGGCTTGTCAGTTCACACCAGTACCAGGAGGCGATAGAGGTTCTCGAAAAAGGGCTCAAAAAGTATCCGGACAACCAGAAGATTATCTATAATCTTTCAAAGAACTATTTCAGGGTGAACAGCTACCGGCGGGCCATAGACACCATCGAGAGATACATCGAGAACGACAAGATGAACAAGAATGCGTACTACATCAGCGGAGCGTCCCATTATCAGCTCGGCGATTTCGATAACGCCGTCGCGCTCTTCGAAAAGTCACTCGAACTTGACGGTAATTTCGTGAACGCACTGTTCGCCATGGGCATGTCGTATAAGAAGATGGGGAACCAGCAAAACGCGGTGAAATACTTCGAGAGGGTCGTCACCATCGATCCTGACAACAAGATGGCCTTGTACGAGATCAAGAGCATGACCGAGGCCGGATAGCATACTCCATCACAATCAACGGGGGGCACGGAGCCTCCCGGCCTCCTGTTCGCAACAAAACCGGAAATAATTTCTTAGACGTTCGGAACGTGGTTAATTATCGCGAGTATGATTGGAAAAAAGTTCATTAAAAATTACACCATCGGTGAGCTTGAGGAATATTTCAGGTCCTCCGGAGAGAAGTCATTCAGGGCCCGGCAGTTAATGAACTGGCTCTACGAAAAAAACGTAGCGTCGTTCCGGGAAATGACCAACTTCTCGTTGGAGCTGCGCCGGCGGCTCGATCTGGAATTTTCGGTTGAGGCGCTCGAATTTGCCGACCGGCTTGTCTCAGAGATTGACGGCACCGAAAAGTATCTCTTCACGACCCGGGACGGCGAGCACATAGAGTCCGTCCTGATTAAAAGCGAGGGCGAAGACGAGGGGAGGCTGACCGTGTGCCTGTCGAGCCAGGCGGGCTGTGCCATGGGGTGCAGCTTCTGCGAGACCGCGAAGATAGGGTTCATCCGGAACCTCGATGCGGCAGAGATGGTGGACCAGCTCTGCCAGGTGCGGAGGTTTTCAGGCCAGCGAAATAACAATGTTGTATTCATGGGAATGGGAGAGCCGTTCATGAATTACGACAATGTCATGCGCGCCGCGGAAATCATGAATTACAGTTTCGGTTTTCATATATCAGTGCGCAAGATAACCGTCTCAACCTGTGGGATCATTGCCGGCATTGAGCGCTTCATCGAGGAAAAGAGGCCGTATAATCTTGCCATATCGCTGAACGATACGGATCCCGAGAAGCGGGCCCGCATCATGCCGGTTGAGCGCGGGAACCCATTCGGGGAGATTGCGTTGCTGCTGAACGAGAAATTTCCCGCCTCCCATAACCGCCTCACCGTGGTATACGTGATGCGCGACGACAACATATCAACGGAGGACGCGAAGCGGCTCAAGAAAATGTTCCGCTATAACAGGATCAAGCTCAACCTGATACCCCTCAATGAAGGATCGCACGGCTATAACGCGCCGACCGAGCAAGATATCGCACGGTTTTTACGCGACCTTGAGATCATGAATGTGCCTAAAACAGTACGTAAGAGCTTTGGCCGAGACATTTCAGGCGCCTGCGGCCAGCTGTCAGGTAAAAAGTATACCGGTATTGCCCGTGCGAGAAACTTCGGGGATTATAAGTAATGTATTTGACGGAATGCCGTGTGATACGGTAATGATTGTATCACGATTCTGCATTGCGCGCATTGTCGCTGGATCGGAGTGATGGTTATTATTGAAATTTTGAGAAAGATACTCGGTTGGGTCGCGACGCATAAGAAGATAGTATTTGTCTACGCGCCGCTCCTGGCTGTCACAGCCTTCGCCTCGTATACCGCCGTGATATACGTGCACTGGCAGTACGACCGCGACGCGGCCCTTAAAAAGCTCGCCAAGTATAAGCAGCTCATCGACCGGACCGAGGAGCTTAAAAAGGGGTACAGCTACAACTACAGCGACGTCGACGTATCCGCGAAGGTCGTCGATATTCCCACGCGCATCTACGACCGGAACGACGAGATAATCGGCGAGTTTTTCGAGCAGAAGCGTGAAATCGTGCCGTATGATTTCATGCCGGAATGGCTGATCAAGGCGGTGATTGCGAGCGAGGATCGCAATTTCTATCGGCACCGAGGCATAAGTTATCAGGGAATACTCCGGGCCTTTCTCGTCAATCTCGTGCACCTGAGGGTTGTGCAGGGAGGGAGCACCATAACGCAGCAGCTGGCAAAGGTGCTCTTCACCGATATGGAACGGAGCCTTAAACGCAAGATTTACGAGAGCTTCTGCGCGCGTGAGATCGAGAGGCGCTACGACAAGCAGGACATCCTGTCCATGTACCTCAACCTGATATATTTTGGGAACGGCGCCTACGGCGTTGAATCCGCTGCGAAGATGTTTTTCGGCGCATCGGTGAGGGAATTAAATATCGTCGAGTGTGCCATGATCGTGGCCACCATATCGAACCCTGGAGTTTACTCCCCCATATCCGACCTTGATGCGTCGATCAGGAAAACGAAGCGGATACTTGAATCACTGGCGGACGCAGGCTATTCAAATAAAGTGGCGGCGGGGCGCCTGTACAAAGAATTTCTCCGGAAATGGGAGGTCGTGTTCGACGAGAAGGGCGCGGCGACCTCTTCGCTAATCGGCAATTTTATCTTCAGCTCGTACCGTATCAACCGGGCGGCTTTTTTCAATGAAAGCATTCGGCGCGTTCTCGTTGAGAAATTCGGCGAGGACGCGGTAAAACGGGGAGGGCTAAAGGTCTATACAACCATTGACGGCGTGCGGCAGGATATCGCCACGAAGGCACTGCAGTCAGGTATCATGCGTCAGCGTGAATATCACCTGAAGATGGCGGGCCGCGCGAAGGACAAGATCAGGGCCGAGAAGGAAATGAACAAGTACCGGAATATCGAGGGCGCACTGGTCTCCATAGACCCCTTTTCCGGGGAAATCCTGGCATACGTCGGAGGGTATGAGTTTTCAACGAAGAGCCAGAACGATCATGTGGCGCAGATACGGCGCCAGCCCGGCTCTTCGTTTAAGCCGATTATTTACGCGGCGGCGCTGGAGAACAGGGATATCACGCCGTCCACGGTTATTGTCGACGAAAAGACTACCTTCAAGGGCGGGTACGCTCCCCGCAATTATGACGGAGTATATGCGGGCAATGTTATCGTGAGGGAGGCCCTGGTACGGTCGATTAATGTCGTGGCAGTCAAGATCCTCGATAAAACCGGATTTGACGGCGTTTTCAGAATACTGAAGAAAGGGCTCTACCTTTCAGAAGCCGGCTTGAAGGAGCGGTTTGGCAGGACCCTTTCGCTCGCGCTCGGCACCTACGAGGTATCTCCCCTGGAGAACTGCGTACTTCATTCGATTTTAGCCAACGGCGGCGAGTACCTTCTTCCGTACGGCATACGCCAGGTCAAGGATTATAACGACAATACCGTATGGGACAACGAAGAGGAAGTGAAGAAGCTTGCGGATGAGCGGAGGAAAGAGCTCGGCGGCGTGATCGACCCGGTGGCGTGTGCAATAACGGTGAACATGCTAAGCGGCGTTTGCAAAGAAGGGGGGACCGCATATGGAGCGTTACGGGGCGCCTCGATAGATTTCCCGGTCGCCGGCAAGACCGGCTCGTCCACAAATTATAACGATGCGTGGTTTGTCGGGTATACTTCAGACCTGGTGACTGCGGTCTGGATCGGCAACCGAGAGGGGGCGATTTCGCTCGGCCCCGGAAGGTCGGGCGGTGCGGTATCCGCGCCTGTCTGGGTGGAATATATATCCCAAATATACCGGGGCAACAAGCCGACTGATTTTAAAGTGCCTGACCAGGGCATCGCCAGCGAGTCAATCTGCCTCGATTCGGGCGAGGTAGCCGGAAGGAACGGTGAGTGTCCGAGGGTGGCGCGAGATGTTCTGTATTATTCAGGTACCGAGCCAGGACGATACTGCCATATACATGTCGGCAGCGCGGATTCCGATGACGAGTCAGACAAGGAGCAGGGGGAAGAAAAAAGATGAACCGGCGAATATCGTTTTATATATCAATATTCCTAACTGCGGCCATGCTCGCTTCATTCAGGTGGCCCATGAACAATGGCATTATAACGTCGAGCTTCTGCGAATCGCGGTGGGACCACTTCCATGACGGCATTGATATGACGTCAATCGACGGAAAGGTCTTCCCCGTGGAGGCCGGCACTCTCGTGTTCTACTGGGACAAATCGCTTTTTCCGCTCGATAATTACCCGGGCGGAGGCAATTATAAAATACTTGCGCACAGAGACGGCCTCTATTCGATATACATGCATCTTGAAAACGGCATGTCATCGAAAAAAATATACACCATCGAAGATTCCCTGGGATTCATGGGCAATACGGGCCACTCATTCTCGCGCCATCTCCATTTTTCCATCATAAAGCCGCGGGAGCGGACGTCGATAAATCCCATGAAGCTTTTACCGGCATTTCCTGATATGAGGCCACCGGTAATTTCAGATATCGCTTTTCCTATCGGGGGGAAACAGGTGATAGTGCGTGACAATTCGAATATAAGACTTACGCAGCATTATCCGCTGCTGGTGAAAATCACCGATTCCATAGCGGGGAGGGAGAGCCTCGGCATTTACAGGCTCTCGGTCACGGTTAACGGGAAGAAGGCCCCTGGAAGAGAGTTCGACGCTATTTCCTTCACGCGCGGAAGGCTTGATGTCGGCGGAAAGGGTTTTGAGAACCTGTTTGACCCTGCAGGGTATTACCGGGTCGAAGGCGTGACCTATTCCGAGGGGGAGAATGTCATCTCGGTCGTCGCCTCTGACTTTGCAGGAAACCGGATCGAGAAGGAGTTTCGTTTTAACGCCAGACTCGATATGCAGCAGTAGCGCGACGGTCGGAATCCAATGTCGATGATATGATGCAGATGGATCAAATATTTTATGAATTAGCAAGCCTTGTTTTTTGCCTGATACTGTCCGCCTTTTTTTCAGGGTCGGAGAGTGCGCTGTTTGCCCTCACCAAATCGGACATTCATCGTCTTTCCCATTCGGAAAAGAAGAAAGACAGGACCCTCTTCGCCATCATGCAGGATCCGCAGAAGATCCTCATAACGATCCTGACGGGCAATCTGTTCGTAAACCTTGTCATGTCCATGATTTCCACAAAGCTGCTCCTTGAAAAGTGGCATCACTGGGGGCATATGATCTCAATCGCTATAGTTACGCCCCTGGTAATAATATTCTGCGAAATATCACCAAAGATAATTGCCATCAATTCGTATGAGTCCTCGTCAAAAAAAGTGCTTCCGATCCTAAGGTTTTTCCATATTCTGCTCCTGCCGGTACGGCTGCTGCTGGTCCTGATCACCAATACAATGATAAGGATATTCAATCTTTCCCTGACGCACAGGGCCATAACAAAGGACGAGCTTCGCATGACGGTTCGTCTGGGGGAACAGCATGGCGTGATCGGCAAGCGGGAGGGCACGTTCATTAGCAACGTGATACGTTTTTCCAAAAAGGACGCATCCAACATCATGTTTCCGCGGAACAGCGCAGTCTTTCTTCATGAGGGAGCCACCATCCGCGAAGCGATGAAAGTGTTCTTGGAATCGGAGGTCATACGGATACCCGTGTACCGCGAGGATATCGACCATGTGGTCGGGATGGTCGATTCGCGCGACCTGATGCCCTATCACTTCGGGTACAGAAAGGCACGTACAATCAACCGGTTCATCCAGGAGATAAAATTCTTCCCGGCGTCCAGGGAGCTCCATGATCTGCTCAAGGATTTTCTTGACAACGGTATACAGATGGCGGTCGTTGTGGACGAATACGGAGGCACGGCCGGGATTGTGACACTGAACAAGATACTCTCCGAGCTGATGGGCCGCGACATGACCAAGTGGGAGGACGTTTCGCCCCATGAAATCAGGAAGCTGGACGACCAGATATCAATCGTCTCGGGGGAAATGCAGATCGATGACTTCAACCTGGCCTTCAATGAGCGCCTGGAAAGCCGCAACGCGGATTCGGTGGGCGGCTACATAATCGAGAGGCTCTCCCGCATCCCGAAGCGAGGCGAGGTGCTCGTGACTGAACGATACCTCATCAGGGTGAGATACATACGGCGAAATAAAATAGAAACCGTTGAGATAATCAGGCGGGTGGGAGAGGGAGGCGCTAAATAATGGCATTGATCATGGCGCATTACACGGTTTATATCCTTCTGATCTTTCTGATGATACTGCTTTCCTTCGTCTTTTCGGGTACCGAAACGGCGCTCCTGAGCTCAAGCCGCCTGCGTCTCGAGGGGAAAGCGCGCGAGGGCCACAGGATGGCTTCGCGGGCGCTCTATATTCTCGATAATCTTGAAGACGCCCTCGGGATGACCCTTATCGGCAACAACATTGTCAACATCTCTGCTTCCGCCTTCATAACCTACATAGCCACCATGGCCTTCATGGCCGGCGAACGGCGGCTCCTGGAGGTTACCGCGGTTGAGACGATAGCATTTCTTATTTTATGCGAAGTAGTACCCAAGGTGGTGGCCCGCGCCAAGGCGGAAACATTCCTGATGTTCATGTCATATCCGCTGACGGCGCTCATGCTGGTGATGAAACCGCTGGTGAAGTTCTCCCTTGCCTTCTCTTCTCTCCTGAAGAAAACATTGAACCTTCAGGAGGCGGACCGCGGCATTGTCCGTTCCCGCGAGGAGATTGATACCATGTTCAAAATAGGAGAAGAGGAGGGTGTCATTGACCGGGAGCACCTTTCGTACGTGTCGGAGATACTCTCCTTCAAGTACATGACAGCCGGGGAAATCATGACGCCCACGATAGACATCATATCTGTTGACCTTAACGGTGCGATACGGACGCTGGTAGCTACGTATGTGAGGACAAAATTTTCCCGAATTCCGGTGTTTGACAGCCGCGTGGACAACATCGTCGGGTACGTGTTTTACCGGGACCTTGTTAAGCAGGGAAACGTAAGGAAGATCGCCGACGTGATGAACAGGGCCCATTATGTTCCGAGGACAAAGCGGATCGTCGATCTCTATAATGAGATGGTGGACAATCTCATCCCCATGGTATTCGTCGTGAATGAATACGGGGCGGTAGTGGGCATGGTTACCCATGAGGATATAGCCGAGGAAGTGGTCGGCGAGATACACATGCGCGACCAATCTGAAGAGGAACTCCTGTCCGAAATCGGGAAGGAACGGTACCTCCTGAGCGGAAGGATCGATATTGAATATTTCATGCGAAGGTTCCGGGTGTACATCGAGAAAAAGGATTTCGAGACGCTTTCCGGCTTCATCGAGTATAAGATGGGGAGGATTCCCAGGAAAGGGGACCGCCTCAAGCATGAAGGGCACACCTTCATCATAGAGGAGGCGACCGGGCGGTCGATTGAAAAGGTTATACTCCAGCTCCGGAAGAGAAAGAAGAGGATTATCGGGCCATCATAGGCCCCATATCGTCCCTGCCGCCCATAACATGCACATGCAGGTGCCATATGACCTGCCCGCCGGCGGTTCCGTTGTTGATGATGACTCGGTATCCGTTCTGCGCGATTCCTTTTATTCTGGCGACTTCCTTAACGCCGAGGAAGAGGTCCGACATGATTGCGCTGTTGTTGGCGTCCAGATCCTCGATCCGCTCGATATGCTTCTTGTGTATCACCAGGACGTGAACAGGCGCCTGCGGGCTGATATCCTCAAACGCGTATACCGTATCGTTCTCGAATACCTTCGTGGACGGCGTCGTGCCGTTGATGATATTGCAGAAAAGGCATCCCATGGCGGACTCCCGTATCGATAGTATTGTCAGCGGCGCGTTGGCCCGCATCACACATCATTCTATAAATTGAAAAATGTCAAGGAGAAATCGAGCGGCAACAGGCAGACGCGTACATGCAAATTCGCGGATAAGTATTGACACGCCTCGCGCCGGCAGATCACTATCATTACATGCGTACAATGGATTCAATAAAAGCAATCGTCTACCTCCGGGAGGACCGTGAAAATCAGATAGTCAGGCGGTTCATCGCTTTACAAGGCAGGGAGTGCCTCGAGCTTGAAAACGAAGAAGAGCTGGACGCTGTCGTCGATTCTCTGAAAAAACGTGGTATCGGCTCGAAAGAGACGGTGATCCTGAAACGGTTCAGGGGACGCATGTTCCAGAAATGCCCCGGGTCGCCCGGGATGATCTGCTGCAACTATCTGCTGATGAATATCGGGTTTAATTGTCTGTATGATTGCACTTACTGTTTTCTGAATTATTACCTGAATTCCTTCGGTATCGTCCAGTTCATCAATACCGGAATAACCATCGGCGAGATCGAAGGCGCTGCCGGACGCGGCGGCGGACGGGTGCTTCGGGTAGGCACCGGGGAGTACACCGATTCTCTGATGATGGACGAGCTTACCGGTATCAGCGCCTCGCTGATCCGCGAGGCGGCTCGCTACCCGAATATATTTCTCGAGTTCAAGACGAAATCGAACAACATACGCCATCTCCTGGGGATCGCGGAAAAGGGGAACGCCGTACTGTCATGGACGCTGAACACGCCGCGGAACATAGACCTCTATGAGGAGGGGGCCGCCACACTCGCGGAGAGGATCGAGGCCGCGGCAGAGGCCTCCCGGGCCGGATTCCTGACGGCGTTCCACTTAGATCCGCTGATATATTACGAGGGATGGATAGAGGAGTACCTGGAGGTGCTTGATCTTCTTTTCTCAAGCGTCGATAATGCGAGGGTCGCGTGGATATCGATGGGTTGCTTTCGCTACAGCCCCGGCTTCAGGGAGATTATCCGGGAGGTATTCCCGGGGACGCGCCTTGCCGCGGACGAGATGTTTCCCGGGCCTGACGGCAAGTACCGTTATCTGAAACGGAGAAGGGTATCGGTCTACCGAGCTCTGCTCGATCGGATACGAAGCTATACGTCTTCGCCTTATGTCTATCTCTGCATGGAAACGGAGAGCGTGTGGCGGGATGTTTTCGGAGTGGATTTCCGATCCTCGGAAGATCTTGAGGATTCGTTCAGCCGGCATCTTGAAAAACAGTTCCTCAGATGACGCTTGCGTTGGGTCCCGAGCATCTAATATAAAAAATTTTTTATAAGATTCTTTTATTTTGTTGACCATTATCGCTTATTGTCGAATAATAATAACACCCACCATACAGTCGGAGATTGTGTCTTGGAAGAACGAGACTACCGCGAGTGCCAGAGGGAACTCAAGCAGGTTGCCGGAATGCTTGAACAACTCTTCAACACCGTAAATATAATTGGAATGAAACAACAGCTCGGTGATCTCCAGCAGCAGACTCTCAGGGAGGAATTCTGGCAGGACAAGGAGCTCTTCACCAGGACGAACAGGGAGATAACAAACCTCAAGAGGAGGATAGAACACTTTGACGCCCTGTCTGGCGATCTGGCCGAGGCTACAGGCCTTCTGGAAATGGCGATAAGCGAAAGGGATTTCGACGTTGCGAAGGAAATATGCGGCAATATCGATAGCTACAGGAAGAAGTTCGATGAGCTGGAGACACTCGAGCTGCTTTCCGGGGAAGACGATGGCAACAACGCATTTGTCTCGATTCACCCCGGGGCCGGGGGGACAGAATCACAGGACTGGGCGAACATGCTTTTTCGTATGTACTACCGATGGGGCGAGCAGAAGGGATTTGTGGTCAGCGTCGTCGATTATACTCCGGGCGATGAAGCCGGGATAAAGAGCGCGACTATGCTGTTCAAGGGCGATAACGCCTACGGCCTGTTGAAATGCGAGAAGGGGATACATCGTCTGGTGCGCATATCCCCATTTGACTCGAACAAGCGACGGCATACCTCCTTCGCGTCGGTGGATATAATGCCCGAGGTGTCGGAGGACATAGACATCGAGATACGGGAGACGGACCTGAGGATTGATACCTACCGCTCGTCCAGTGCTGGCGGTCAGCATGTCAACAAGACCGATTCGGCCGTGAGGATTACTCACCTGCCGACAGGGATTGTGACCCAGTGCCAGAACGAGCGGTCCCAGCACAAGAACAAGTCATTTGCCATGAAGGTCCTCAAGGCCAGGCTGTACGAAATGAGGAAACGGGAATTCGAGGAGAAGCAGCAGGTAAAAATGGGGCAGAAAAAAGACATATCATGGGGAAACCAGATCAGGTCGTACGTCTTCCAGCCGTATACCATGGTGAAAGACCACCGTACCGGCGAGGAGACGGGAAGCATAGATTACGTGTTCGATGGCGATATTGATCGCTTTATATACGCCTATCTGCGCGGCAAGCGGACCGGCGACCCTGGCATGCCGCCCGTTTAGCGGCGGGTGCACGAGTGATTTGCATGAAGGTAACGGTAGAACAAATCTCGCGTCTTTTCGACAAGCACGGCGACTCCATTGAAGTCAAGTATTTTGACGACGTTATCGTCAGGGGGAGCGCCTATCTCTCGACGGACCTCGTCCTTCCGGCGCACATTTCCCGCCTCAAGGAGAGCAATGTATCAGAAATCGAGGTGTTTTACACTGCCAACCTGTACGAGCTCCTTTCGAAGGAATTCCCGGTCGAGTTCCGAAAGCCCTTCAACAGGCTTCATCTTACCGACATGGACCGGCTTCTGGAAAACATTCGGGACGCGAATGCGCAGTCGAAACGAAAACGCTTTGTCCGACTGGTCGGCGACGTGTACGGTGTTGATAAGGCGCTGGGAAAGCGAGTTATCCTCATCAAACACAACGAGCCGCTCGATTTCAAAAAATGGAACAACCTGAAGCGAGAATTTGAGCGGGGGCAGGTTTTCCCATTTCGGAACTCGGAGGTCGCCATCCTCATTTTCGTAGATCTCAAAGTGGCGCGGCAGAAGGAATATGTCGAGCGGTTTAAAATCAATACTGATCTTATTTCGATGATCGTCACCAGGAGCCAGGACACCGCGAACATCATCTCACCGGATTTCATTCCGACCGAGGATGTCGTGTCCGTTACCGAGCCGGGCGTGCTGCTCGAGGAATACATCAGGTCGAACGCGCGTCTCATCATAATAGGCGAAAAATTGGATGACTCATGCAAAAGGGCTCTCCTCCAGGTACGCAACTACGATAAATTCGTCCGGCTGCTTGTCGTGCCCGCATTGTATCAGAACGACATTCACGATTTTTTCCATCAGGTGAAAGTAGTCTACAATACCGACCGGTGGCTGTAACCCTGGCTGCCGCGCCCGGCCCAACCGACCGCGGGCCATAGTAAAGAAAGATCGTCCGGGAGAAGGATTGTGAAGAATAAACTTTCCAGATACCTGCAGCCGATGGATTTCAGCAGCTCGGTGGAAAAGGAAATTGGCGCGATTGATTTTGGCGGCGACATTCTCAATCAGTCGCGGAAAAAGGAGAAGCTGTTTCTCAGGAATTTTACGTCCGACGGACTCAAGGAAATCATGAGAAAAGTGGGGCTGCTGGAGCACCTCAAACGGTCAGGATTAACCGACATAAAAGTGACCGTCGATGTGGACGAGTACTACATCCATTATATGAAGGTATATTTCCGGGACATCGACCCGGATCTACTGATCCTCGACCTGCGTTTGAGCGAATCACGGTTTATTCCGGACAAAAAATATTTCGAAAATGAGTCGATCAGCGCCTATGACATGATTGTTATCGAATGGCTTTCTGCACAGAACCCCCTTCACGGGGATTTCGGTCGGGACAAACCTCAACTTCCCGGACAGAGAAAACCGGGACTCGGGATCCTCAAATACTGCTTCGAAATGATGTATATCGTTGCACGGGAGATCATAAAAGACGGTTTTCTCGATATCCCTGATCACATGCATGGCGCGATTATGTATTCGAAAAAATTCAAGTTCTTCGATCCGGTCCATGAAGGTATACTGCGCGCCATGATGCGCGATCTCGGCAAGTATTCTCTCGCCGATATATCGTGGGGAATCATCACGCGCACCATCATAGAGGAATATAAAAACCAGCCCCAGGAGTACGCCCCATCCGAACAGATCTTCTACGTTTCTGACCGGATGCGCGATTATTTCAGATCGAAAAAATACCTCTCGGTTTACAACAAATATTACAAGAGGAAGCGCTTCAGGTTCGAGTACGAGGAAATGCTGAAACGGAGGGATGAGGTCCTCAAGCAGAAGAAGATAGACGAGCTGTAGTCCTTTCGGCCGCTTGTCAGTCCTCGTCAGGCGGCTTCAATCTGCTGATGCGTGAAAGTTCATCAATATCCTGTCGGAGTCTGTGCGCCCCGGATTCCAGCCTGTTGGCAAGCTCCGCACGTTTGCCGCACAAACGTCCAAGTGTCTCGCGCGCCTGTTCCCTGACGTCAATGAGGACGGCGGCATCGGAAATTCCGTTCGCCAGAATATCATAGAGGGAAGATGGCTTTATCCCTATCAGGGCGGCAAGTGAGGCCTCCGCCACGGCGATGTCGCAGTCGATTATATTAATTTCCTCTATCATTCGGGCGTCATTCCGGATGATATCGCTCACTTTGTCCATGTTGCCGATATTTTCGTAATGGTGCTTGTCGGTTTCGCTCAGGAGGAGCTTCTGGAGGCGCGAGAGTTTTAGGCCGTATAATCGGGAGAGCTCGTCGGCGAGTGTTCGCGCGTCATCCCTCAATGCTGAAGCTCCCCTTGGCCCCCACATTGCTTTTGTCGGTCGCGGTTTCGCTTGCAGAAATCTTGTCCCACGCGTCGCGGAGGTCTTTCAGCATCTTGATTACGCCTTTTACCACCTCGGCGTCTTTTTTTATGTTGGCATCGAGGAGGGTTTTTTTGAAGAAAAGGTAGAGGTTGAAAAGGGTCTGGGATATCTCTCCTCCCTCCTTCATGTTAAGCGAGAGGAGGAGCTCGGTGATGATGTCCTGTGCCTTGATGATGTTCGCGTTGGCGATATCGTAGGTCCGCGGTGACATGTTCTCGGTGGCGATGGTGAGGAACTTGATTGCGCCGTCATAGAGCATGACGATAAGCTTTCCCTGGTTTGCCGTGGCTATCTGGGTCTTCTTGTATTCGTTAAAAGGATTGGTTTCAGGCGCTGCCATGAATTCCCCCGGGTCTTGATAATGAAGGGCACCCGTGTATGCCCTTTATGGAATTGTCAAGACGGTGTCGCCACCGATCAAAACTTCATACAGTTTTATTATCGTATTATTTGATCTCATTCTGAATTATTAATTGTCCCGTCATATAACTTTTCCTCTTCAAATATACATGAATATGCATACCTGGACAAATAAGTTGATTTTAATGATAAAAATTATTGTCACTCTGTGGCATGCGGGGAAGGTGAAAGTGGACGATATCCTTCACCGTGCGAAAATCGCCTCGATTCGTGCCAGAATATCGCGGTACTTTTCAAGTGTTTTTGCGACTATTTCATCGGGGAGGGGCGGCGGCGGGGAGTTTTTGTCCCAGGTTGTCGTTTCAAGATAGTCGCGAATATATTGTTTGTCGAAGCTCAGCGGGGATGAGCCCACCGCATAGGACTCCTTGTCCCAGAACCGGGAGCTGTCAGGCGTAAGGACCTCGTCGATTAGGATGACCTCGTTGTCGGCGACACCGAACTCGAATTTGGTGTCAGCGAGTATGATGCCCTGACGGTCGAGGAGGTCTCGTGCATATTCGTATATGCGGAGTGTCGTTTCGCCGATCCGGTACGAGAGATCTTCACCCAGACGATCGCGCATGACCTCTACCGATACGTTGATGTCATGGCCCGAGTCCTCCTTGGTCGCAGGGGTGAATAGCGGCGCCTCGATTTTTTGCGCGAGCTGAATTCCCGGACTCAGCGGGATGTCGCATACGGATCCCTTTTCCTGGTATTCTTTCCAGCCGCTCCCGATCAGGTATCCACGGGCGATGCACTCGAAATCTATTCTCTGGGTTTTTTTTACGATAACCGCCCTGTCTTTTAAGAGCTCGGGATATTCGCAAAAGGGTTTCGGGAAATTGTTAAAGTTGTCTTCGACGATATGGTTTTTAATAATCTTGATATTCTTGAACCAGAGATTCGATATTTTATTCAATATTATTCCCTTCCCCGGGATCCCCGTGGGGAAGATATGGTCAAACGCGGAGATCCTGTCGGTTGAGACGATAAGGAGGTGCTCCCGGTCGATAGCAAAGAGATCGCGCACTTTCCCGCTGTATTTCTTTTTTACGCCGGGAATCTTGATGTTTGTCAGAGGTTTCATAGTATGCCGTACCGGATAGTAGTGCCCCTCTGGGTAAATTATTGTTATTATACGTGACATAACAAATGGATTTTTGTCAAGAAAAATGAGTGCGTCGTGAATAATTATCGCGAGTCGGTCCGGGGCGCTGCCAGCTGGCCGGAAAAAGTCAATTGACAGGATTAAAATTGTCATGAATGTAACCATACGGTAGGGTATCGATATGAACGTACATGAATGGTTGAAAACAGGACAGCATAACCGCGTCGTAAATATAATCCTGATCATTGTCGCCCTGGTGGCGGGCGGTTTGGCGGCCGGGCGTTTGCTTGGTTCGCGGCTTCTCGAAAGCGTCATTTTGAGCCGGACGAGGTTTCCCCTCCTGCTGTCCCAGCCGGTTGGCCAGCTCAATAATGTATACGCGCTGATTAACAGCGGCAATCCCTTCAGCCGCCTGAGCGGCTATTATGCCCTCAGGGAAAAGGGGATGATAGACCAGAAATTTGTGGCCGAGAGGTTTAAAAGCGAACAGGAGCCGGCCGCCAGAAGGACTCTTGCCTGGATACTCAGTTTTTCAGAAGACCGGTCCGCGGCATTAAAGTTCTATGCTTCCATTTACGCCGAGAGCGACGATTCCCTGAAAAAAGAACTACTCCGCATTATGAAGCGCCTTGATAAAGAATATTACCGGGACTTCATTGAAAAGAACAGGGTGGAGAAAATGTTGATTCCCGAATGAAGTCAGGAGTGATGATTCAGGCTCATGCGGGGCATATTTTCTTCTTGTCAAGGATCAGGGAATAGTGCATAAACGTACACATATAGGGGAGTCGGTAATGGACAACAAACAGTACATAGAGCGTCTCTGCCGTGAGGCTAAAACCGCTTCCCGGGCGGTAGCGAATTTTTCGACTGTCCGGAAGAACAACCTCCTGAGGAAGATTGCCGGCTCCCTTCGGGCTCGGTGCGACTATATCATTACGGAAAACGGCAAGGACCTTGCGGCCGCCGAGGCGAACGGCCTGGCATCGTCGGTTGTCGACCGGCTCATGCTCAACCGGAAACGCATAGAGTCGATGGCGGTATCGATAGAGGAAATAGCCCAGATGGAAGATCCGGTGGGAAGGATCGAAAAAATGACGACCCGTCCCTCGGGGATACGCGTCGGTCAGATGCGGGTGCCTCTCGGCGTCGTAGCCGTGATATACGAATCAAGGCCGAACGTCACGACCGATATTGCCTCGCTCTGTATTAAATCGGGGAACGCCGCCATCCTCAGAGGCGGCAAGGAGGCGCTGCATTCGAATGCCGCTCTGTATGCGGTGATACGCGACGCAATGAACGAATTATCGTGTCCCCCGAGCGCAGTGACGTTCATTGACCGGACGGACAGGGAACTGGTTCCGATCCTGGTTAAAATGAACGGTTTTATCGATATAGTGGTGCTCCGCGGGGGGGAAGGTCTCATCAAGTCCGTTACGGCGGAATCAACGATACCGGTCATCAAGCATGACAAGGGCGTCTGCCATATTTTCGTAGATGAGAGCGCTGATGCGGATATGGCGAGCCGGATAGCGGTAAACGCCAAGGTGCAGCGGCCCGGCGTCTGCAACGCCATGGAGGCGCTGCTTATCCACAGGGGGTTTGGGCACAAGGAAAAACTCATAAAAAGCCTCATCGACAATGGCGTGGAGATACGAGGCTGCCCCGAAACAGTAGCTCTTCTTCCGGGGAAGATCAGGCCCGCGGCGGATGACGACTGGGGACGGGAGTTCCTCGACCTGATAGTATCGGTCAGGATTGTGGCTTCGCTTGATGAAGCTCTCGATCATATCGATAGGTACGCGTCCAATCATTCCGAGGCGATTGTGACAAACGACTACCTGAACGCTGAACGGTTTATGAAAGAAGTCGACTCCTCTGCCGTGTTTCTGAACGCCTCCACGCGCTTTCATGACGGGGGCGAATTCGGGCTGGGCGCGGAAGTCGGAATATCGACGCAGAAGCTTCATGCCCGGGGCACGATGGGCATGGAGGGGCTGACATGCCTGAAATACGTCGTATACGGGAAGGGTGAGGTGCGGTAGGCATTGAAAATCGGCATATTCGGCGGAACATTCAACCCGATCCATTACGGTCATCTCATAAATGCTGAAATAATCAGGTCCGACTTTAACCTCGATAAAATCATTCTGGTGCCGTCAAGATATCCGGTCCACAAGAAGCTTGACGGCGATGTTCCGGCGCAAGAGCGCTATGCGATGGCGGTCCTCGCAGTGGCCGGCCTGCAGGAATTCGACGTATCCCGTATTGAAATTGACAGGGAAGGGCCCTCCTATACGATAACCACAGTGGAAGAGCTTCGGGCAGCCTATCCGGAGAGCGAGCTTCACCTGATTATAGGTACGGATTCACTTGCGACATTTGCTTCGTGGCGCGAAAAGGACCGCCTCCTTTCAAGTGTACAGATTATCGTGATGCGCCGTCCCGGCCAGGAGCGGCCGCCGGACATGGATTTTGGCGGACACATCGTGCGGTTTGCCGAAAATCCTCTGGTTGACATCAGTTCCACCGAGATCAGGGAACGGCTGCGGCACGGCAGGTCGGTGAGGTTTCTTCTCCCCGATCAGGTCATCGATTATATCAGGAAAAAAGGGTTATACGAACAGTGAAACGCAAAGTGCTGATTATTGGGACGATCGCCCTGGCGGCGCTCGTTTCGGTTTTCATATATTACTGGCATAGCATGCGGACAAGAAACGCCGTTGAGCTGCTTATCCAGAAAAAAAAGATCATCAATATCCTCGTCGCAGGCAACAATGTCTTCAACGATCACATGCATAAATTTTTCGCGATCGTCAGTATAAACCCGGACAACAACAGGGTCGGCATCACCTTTATACCCCCGGCGTTTAAAATCCGGCTCGATGACGACGGCGACAACTGCGCGCCGATCGACAGGACGGTGGTGTACAATTTCAACAGGCTGCGGTACTCGCTCCAGAAAGACCTGAAACTGAATATTCCATTCTACCTGGAGCTCTACGGGGCCGATGTCGAGCGTATCGTTGACCTCATCGAGGGAGTGAACCTCTTTGTCCTCGATCAGTTTAAGGACGACTCGTCTTCCCGGATGGGGGCAAGCTACTTTGACGGGCGAAAGGTGATGCGGTATATAAATTCTGTTGAGAAGAATTCGATATACCTGAAATATGACCGGATTCTTGACGTGCTGATGACCATGTACAAAGAGCGAGAGGACCTGGAGCGCCTCAATACCCTCGAGTTCATGCAGGTGCTCATGAATTCCATCAAGACAAATCTCCTGCCGCGCGAGGTGATGAAGCTGGGCGAAATAATATTCAGGGACGGGGATGTAATCGCGACGGTGCTGCCCGGTTTTTTCAAGGACGGGTATTATGTCATGGACGATATCACGTTCCGGATATACGAAAAGGAATATATCACCCAGCTAATAGTCGACAGGAACGAAAAAGAAATAGACGCGTCAATTAAGATAAAAATCCTGAATGGAACGGACGTGCCCGGCCTTGCTCGGAAGATGCGCGAGAGCATGATCAGGGAGGGATTGAATGTGGTCGAGTTCGGGACCTCCCCGTTCCGGAAAATGGGGAAATCGATCATCATCAACCGGCGCGCGAACATTGCGGCGGTTAACCGCGTCGCGGAGTTGACGGGAATAGAGAACGTTTATCATGTCATAGATAACACTCAGCTGCACAATATAATGATTATCATTGGCGAGGACATGGCGGAGTGACAGGGCAGGAGAATATATCAGAGAACGGGATCATCGAAATGACCCGGCGGTGCGCGCGCCTTCTTGACGGCAGAAAGGGGGATGATATCCTCATCATTGATTTGAAGAGAGTAAACAGTTATCTCGATTATTTTCTCATAACAACGGGGAATTCGCGGGTTCACTGCAGGGCGATGGCACGCGAGCTTGAGAAGTTTATGCATGAAAACGGCTGGCGCGTCCGAAACCGGCCGGATCACGAATCTGGATGGATTATACTCGATTTCGGCGAGCTGATCGTCCATATATTCACGCAGGAACTGAGGGAATATTACCAGTTGGATAAGCTGTGGGGCGATGCAGAGGTTATTCCATATTAATATAAGAGGCGGATGATTATGATTCGCACTATATTTGTCGGGGTCATCATCGCAGCGATTGCCGCGGGCGCCGGTTCGTGCACCAGAATAGAGGACAGCATGCAGGCCGTGAAGCCCGAGCTGGTTGCGAGCAAATTTTTTGAGGCCTGGAAGAACCGGGACTGGGGGGCAGTCTATGAGCTTTCGCACCCCTCCTTCATGCAGAAGGTGCGTATGCAGAAGCTTTCCCCGGAGCTACGAGCCATGACCGACCGGGAGCTGTTCATATACGAATTCGAGAGGTTCCAGAAAAGCCGTCCGGACATGGTGCTGCGAACGTATGAGATCAGGTCGGTAACCCCTTATAAAACGGGAGATACAACCTTGTGGGTCGATGCCCTGATCAACGGTAAAAAGAGGATGGTCCCGATCGCTCTGGATGGCATCGCCCTGAAGGTAGATATGACGCGCATCAGGTGATCAGTTGGAGCCTTCAAGCGTGATCGGCGACTAAATACGGATAATAATAAAGTTATTGCCGATTTTATTATGTGGGGTTATTATATCCCACGGTATATGTCCGGAGATTTGTGACCGGTATGAATTATGGGCATCCTGCGATAGTAAATGATAAATTGCTGGGGGTGAGTGAAGGTGCTTACGGTCGAATGCAGGGAACAACAAGGCATCTGTGTCCTGACCTTTATCGGCGATCTGATTTTCAACCAGATGGACGATGCTGAGAGAGTGTTCATGGAGAAAATCGGCACCGGGCTTAAGGTAATCGCCCTCGAATGCAAGCGGCTTAACAGCCTCGATTCCTCCGGGCTCGGACTTTTTATTAAATTTGCAAAAGAAGCCGGAAAGGCGAATGTGCGGCTGGTCTTTCTGGACATTACCGATCATATATCCGCGCTGTTTGACGTTTCGAAGCTCGATACGATGTTTGAGACAATGACCGGAACGGAGTTCAGCAAGCTGTATCCCGCCTGATCAGAGTACTTGCCGGATCGTGTCATGCAGGTCTTCAATGCTGTAAGGCTTCGCCACGACGCCGCAGAACCCGAAATCCTGATAGCTTGCCATGACCGGGTCATTCGAATACCCGCTGGATACGATGGCCTTAACTGCCGGGTCAAAGGTCTTGAGTATCCCGATCGCTTCTTTTCCCCCCATACCGCCCGGGACCGTCAGGTCCATTATTATAAGATCGAAGGGTTTGCCCTCCAGTTTCGCCTTCTTGTACAGCTCTATGGCCTCCCTGCCGTCCCGGACTCCCCGGACGCTGAAGCCGAGACGGGTCAGTATCTTCAGCCCGACGTCGAGCACCATCTCCTCATCGTCCATCAGGAGGACGCGTCCCGGTCCCAATTTTGTATTTTCGTTTGATGGTTGCTTAGGGGTGGCAGCGCGCTCGGTCGCCGGAAGAAACACCGAGAAACTGGTCCCTTTGCCCTCGGTTGACGCTACCGTGATATAGCCGTTATGCTTTTTTACGATAGAGTATATGACCGAGAGGCCGAGCCCGTTTCCATCGTCCTTCGTAGTGAAGAACGGGTCGAATATCTTGTGAAGCTGTTTTTTGTTTATTCCGTAACCGGTGTCCGTGATTTTTATCACGATGTACTTGCCCGGTTTGAATGAAGCCGTCTCGTCGGCATTGATTGTGCTGTTTTCCGCCTCAATGGAAATGAAGCCGCCTCCGGGCATGGCCTCCCGCGCGTTAAGAATCAGGTTATGAATGACCTGGCTGATCTGGCCCTCGTCTATTTCCGCGTTCCACAGGTTTTTTGGAATGGAGAAAGTGCTCCTGATGAGGGAGCCGCGAAGAATGAAGTCGACCGTGTCAACCAGGAGATCGCGGATCGACGCAATTTTTTTTATCGGAGCACCGCCCTTGGAGAAGGTGAGGAGCTGCATCGTTAGGTCCCTGGCTCGTTCGGACGCCTTCTCGGCCTCCGAGAGGATCTCGAAACTCTTGGAGTCGTCAGGGATGTCGAGCTTCGCGATGGATATATTCCCCATGATCGCCGTCAGCAGGTTGTTGAAGTCGTGAGCGATGCCACCCGCGAACACGCCCAGGGACTCTATCTTGCTCGCCTTGAGGAGCTCGTTCTCAGTCAGCTTGCGCTTTGTGATATCGTGTACGATAGACCACATGCCGGTGTTATTACCCTCCTCGTCCTGAATCAGGTAAACACGGAGCTCAACCGGGAAGATCGTCCCGTCTTTCTTGATGTATTCCTTCTCGAATATGTCCGAGTGTCCTCTGGCCAGGACCTGCTCCGCGATGATTTTTTTCTCCATATCATGCCACTTCAGAGGAGTAAGGTCCCAGAGCGTTTTGGCATGAAGCTCGCCGGCAGAGAAGCCGGTCATACTCTGATACGCGGTGTTGAATTCGAGGATTCTTCCGTTCAGGTCAAGGCTGACGAACCCGTCGAGCATGCTGTCGTACAATTTGCGGTAGCGGCGCTCCGAGGCGAGAAGGTGTCGTTCGATAATTTTCCTGTTCGTGGTATCGTCGAGAAGGATCAGTCCGCGCCCGTCACCGCCCAAGGAGGTGTAACGGATCATGACGTCTCGGGTGGTGCCGTCTCCGGCCTGCACCTTCGTCTCGATTGACTCGGCTGTTATCCCTTTGCCCGATTGCTTTGTAATATTGTCCCATTCTGATTTAATAATATTACGGTAATCGCCGTCCGGGTACGCAAGTTTCCACCATCGTTCAAGGGTTGTAATTTCATTCCTGGCGTGGCCGAAAATGGTCGTCTTTTTTTCGTCAGGGAACCGGATGGATCCGTCGTGATTGACTATCATCATAATCTGCGGCGATTCTTCAACCACGCCACGGAAGAGCTCTTCGCTCTTTCGGATGGCGTCTTCCGCTGTCCTCGCCCTTTCAAGGGAGAGCTGGTTTATCCTGAAGATCTGGTAGGAGATGATTCCGCTCATGATAATGGCCACGGTCGTATCGACGAAATAAGCAGCTATGGTATTTTTCGTCAATACGATGGTATCGTGTATGATAAAGAAAAAGACCGCGAATGTCAGCAGGTTGGCGGTGAAATAGAAAACGATGACATGCTTCATTTTGTCCACTACGAGCGGCGTGAACGAGAGCAGTCCGAGCACGAGTACGATGGACATCATCCGATCGACGGAGCTGGAATCATTCAGCTCAATGAAAAAGTATGACCAGATGACGATAAATGATATTATCATGAAAGAATGAGCGGCGATAAGGAAATATCCTTTTCGCAATACGAGGAGGACGATAATTAATGTTGCGGAGAGTACTATGACCGGAAGTCTGTAGTATATATTCCAGCAGAATTTGAATGACAGAGCCATGTAGAGGGGTAGAACGACCAGGAGAATGATGATGGACGTTATCAGCAGGATCTTGGCTTTTTGACGGACAATGAAATCTGCGTCGTCGTATGTCGAAAGGAAAAGCCGGGTAATTAATGCAAGCGGGTTGTTTTTCATATAGAATAGCCCCAGCGATACGATCCGGCCTGTCCCATGCACCCATCTGCGTCAGGGATAATTGTTATGTACTTATACAACGGTTTGGCGGGATGTCAAGATATTAATTCGGGCATTTCAGGAGAACACGATCTATGGCTACCGCAGAGAGCTCACGACAAGCATCAGAGAAAGCGCCGAAATGGCTATCGTAAATAATATCGTCACGGCGTTGGCAAGTCTTGAATTGGCGTATTCACGCATGATCTTCCTGTCGTTTATAATGATGAGCATGCAAACGAGGATGAAGGGGAGGGCCAGCCCGTTTATGACCTGCGACATCATCATGATGCGGATGAGAGGGATGTCCGGGAAGAGAATAACGCCGGCGCCCGTGAATATGAGAAGCGTGTAGAGAATATAGAACTGGGGCGCCTCGGTGAAGTTCTTATCGACGCCGGTTTCCCATCCGAAGCTCTCGCACACGCTGTAGGCTGTTGAGAGCGGTAGTATAGACGCAGCGAAGAGGGAGGCGTTGAGGAGCCCGAAGGCGAAGAGGAACGAGCAGTATTCCCCGGCAAGGGGCTTCAGCGCCCGGGCGGCGTCTGCGGCGCTCTGGATCGGCTGGGAGCCGTGGCCGCTGAAGAGGACCGTTCCGCATACAACAATTATAAAAAAGGCGACAACATTGACGATTATGCAACCGGCGATGGTGTCAATTTTCGAATAGCGGTAATTCTCGGTCTGGATCCCCTTTTCAGCGACCGAGGCCTGCTGGTAGAACTGCATCCACGGCGCGATGGTGGTCCCTATCACGCCGACGCAAGCAAGTAAGTAGTTGTATTCGAAATGAATCCGCGGCGTGGCAAGCTCACTGAGAATTTCTGGCCAGGGCTGGCGGACCATGAACCCGGAAATCACATAGCTGATGTAAAAGAGGCAGGCCACCAGGAAGACCTTCTCGACGGATTTGTACGTTCCCTTGACCACGAGATACCATACGATGCAGGCGCCTGTCGGCACCGAGACGTACTTGCTGACGCCGAAGAGCTCCATGCTTGCCGCTATGCCGGCGAATTCCGAAATGATATTGCCGAAGTTTGTCAGAAGGATGAGGAACATAAGATAGAAAGTTATTTTGACGCCAAATTTTTCCCTGATCAGGTCAGAAAGGCCCTTCCCGGTTATCACGCCCATCCTGTTGCACATTTCCTGCACAATGACCAGGGCGATGGTAATCGGTATAAGGGTCCAGAGCAGGGCGTACTTGAAGTTAGCGCCGGCCAGGGAGTATGTCGTGATGCCGCCGGCGTCGTTGTCGACATTGGCGGTGATGATTCCCGGGCCCATCACGGA
The DNA here is from genome assembly GCA_016933025.1 of Spirochaetota bacterium. GTDB lineage: Bacteria > Spirochaetota > UBA4802 > UBA4802 > UBA5550 > RBG-16-49-21. The sequence continues at coordinate 52,078 of JAFGBT010000043.1, forward strand.
AATGAAGAGGAGTGCTCTCTGGACCAACGGTTTTGATTTTATCGTGTCGATAATTTTCATTATATTTCTTCTGTCTCTTCGCGTATTTCGGAGAAAACCGACTCGAAGGCATCCTTCATGGTGATGATGCCGTGTATCCTGTCGAATTCGTCAACGACAGGCACTGCCGTGAAATTATACTTGTAAAAGATTTCTGCCACGGTTTTCACATGGTCGCTGATTTTGACCCTGATGACGTTGGCCCTCATGATATCGCTTACGCGCTTTCCGTGCTCGGTTACCAGAAGCTGCTTCAGGGTGACCACGCCTGCCGGGATGTCCCGGTCGTTCAGTACGTATACATAGTAGATTGACTCGACGTCCGGCGCCATCTGCCTGACTCTGCGCAGCACGGTTCTTACAGTCTCGTGCTCGGCGGCTGATATGAACTCGGTGTTCATGAGGCTCCCCGCGCTACGGTCGGAAAGTTTCAGGAGGTCCTTGATCTGCGCGACCTTGTCCTCCGGGAGCAGGGCGTAGATGGCGGTGACGGTCTCATACGGCATTTCGTCGAGGAGGTCGACAACCTCGTCCATCGGGGTCTCGTCGAGGATCTTCGCCAGGCGTTCGTGGTCGAGCGATTTCGCGATCATGAGACGCATTTTCAGTGGGAGCTCCTGTAAAATATCGGATGCGGTGGGGACGTCGAAGGAATTGAATATAAGGAGACGCTCTTCGGCGCCGAGGTCGACCAGGATGTCCGCAAGGTCAGCAGGGTGGAGCTGGGAGAGCTTCGTGTGGGGGACCTTGAGAGAGAGAGATTTGAAATCCCCTGCTGGCGATATCGGCTGGACATATTTCCACTGGATGAATTTATCCCGGAGCTCGTAGGAGAACAGCCAGCGGACTATGGAGGAGAAGAAACGGCCCCACCCGAGCCTCCTGAGAATCCCCTTGAAGCCGACATCGACATGCACGATCCAGAGCTTGACGCCGTCCTTTAAGATATGGAGGTCGTTCACCCTGACGACTTTCGATCCCGATATATCCACGATCTGCTTGTCCCAGAATGTCTCGCGGATCCTGATCTCGTTTTCGGAGAGCCGGAACGGTTCGAGTGTTTCGTCATGACCCGAGTGATCGATTATAACGCAGCGGTCCTCTATGATGTTGCGAACGATCTTCCAGGGATAATAGCGCGGTTCTTTTTGAAAACCGACCTTGACTGCGAGCGCGTTAATTTTCGGGTACATGCCCCGTATGTCGGCGATGACATCGTATATTCTGCCGATCTTTTCTCCCGATATATCGGCGACCGGAAGGTTGATGATCTGGGAGAGATAGATGAATGATGTCTGCCGGACGCTGGCTGCCATTGGGGAACCATTCGTAAATTCGATATAAATGTCGGGCGCCGTCGCTATGTATTGTCAGAGCCTCGTGAGCACACGGTTATTCATCACCATGCCGATTAAATTTTCAACCATAAATGGGGCGAAATAATAAAATTTGACGCCATGGATTCAATATTCAAGACGATTGCCGCCAAAGCTTCGGCAAAAAGCGATACCGCGGCGGTTTACGATCTTTTTGAAAAGAGCATTAGATACAGAAAAAATGCGTATGCAGATATCGCGGCGACAGAGGCGCCCCTGAAATAAAATCCGAGCGGGGCCATGAGAGTCACAATGACCCAGTGCAGCAGTATCACTCCGCCGGAGTGGAGCCTGATAGGAAAGTCGTCCCTACGGATGATGACGGCGAGGCCGCTTAAGTTCCATCCGTACAGAGAGACGAGCGCGTGGAGCCTGATGAGGAGCTTGCCGCCCGGAGGCTCGGGAATGAACATGTAGAGGAGAATATACGCTATGCCGGTTACAGCAGTCATGATCAGGAATAGCGCTCCGGAGCTCAGAAACGCCTTCGGCTGGGCGCCTCTGCCCAGTCTGGCGTAGAGGCAGAAAATTATTATCACGGTTATAAAAAGCATGGTGGCGATCGCGAGCTCCGCCGCGAACATCTGTAGAAGGATAAATATGAAAAAGATGATGACCCCCAGGTTGACGGACCAGAAACTGAGATTCTTTACAATGCGCTCCGCCGTCCCTGGGCCCTCTCTCATCATTCCGAACATGACGGACATGGTGACAAGCGATACGGGAAATGAGAAGCCGAGGAAGAAGACGTCGAGCGTGAGTTTCGGCGAGTGAAAAAGGTGCCAGTATTCATGGTTGCATATGACGAGGGAGGATAGGATGAGACCGATGGAAAGACAGAGAAGGGACGCCTGCAGGAATTTGTCCGAAACGGGCGATGACTTCCTGAAAAAGTCTATTGGAAAGAACGAGAAGCGCGCTATACGCACCCGCTCTACGATAACGGCAATCACGGAGGAGAGGAGAATGGCTGCCGGGTAGAGCTGGAAAAAAGCGGAAACGGCATAGAGAAGCGACAGGATATAAAAGGTCCTGGTCAGGGCGGTAAAATCGCCTTTCCCTTCGGCATGCATGATGAGGACCGATCCGCCGGCGCAGAGATTAAAGAGGAAGATGTGGAGCCGCTCGAAATTGTATCCGGGGATAAAAAGGTGAAGGAATCCGAAGCCCAGGGCGGCGGTCATCGTAATCAGAAGGATGAATTTAGTTGAGGTTTTCAAGGTTTTATCCTATGTGATCGTTAATGTCATTGCATCGGGACCCCTCGCGATGACAGCAGCATAATCAATCAACCGGAGACCTGCCAAGCAAAAAGTATAACGCCTCCTCGATGTTTTCATGGAGGAATCTGAATCCGGAATCGATGAGTTTTTGAGGTGAAACCCGCGTGCTCGATAAAAGCAACTCGCGTCCCATCTGCCCCAGCGCGACGCGCACGGCTGCCGCAGGCACCGCCAGGAACGCGGGCCGTCTCAGCACGCGTCCCAGTGATCTAATAAAATCGACATTTCTCGCCGGCGAGGGAGCGACGAGATTGACCGGGCCGCGTATGTCATTATGGACGAGGATGTGATCGATCGCGCCGATCAGATCTTCCATGCTTATCCAGCTGATGAACTGACGGCCGGTGCCGATCGGTCCTGCAAGGCCGAGACGAGCGGGCGCGAGAAATCCCTTTAGCGCGCCTCCCGCGGGATGGAGTGCTATCCCGATGCGGAGAAAGACGACGCGAATACCCCGTTCGACGGCGGGCAGTGCCGCTTTTTCCCATTCAGCGCAGAGAGCGGAGATGAAATCGCGGCCCTGCTCGTCATCCTCGGTCATGATGTCGTCTCCCCGGTCGCCGTAATAACCGATTGCCGAGGCGCAGAGGAAGGAAGACGGCGGTTTATCCATCGCGGCAAGGGTTTCGGCGAGGAGGCGCGTGCCGGCGACCCGGCTTTCAAGTATGGCGCGCTTTTTCGTCGGGGTCCAGGGAGATCGGCCGAGCGGCTCGCCGGCCAGGTGGACGACGGCGTCCGTACCGTAAAAGGAGTAGTCAACAGAGCTGCGATGCGGGTCCCACGATGGGCCGCCCGGCGAGGAGGGCCCACGAGACAGCACGGTCACATCATGGCCGCGGGTCGTGAGGAGGGGCACGAGATTCCGGCCGATCATGCCGCCGGCGCCGGTCACCGCGATTTTGAGCGGCAAGGGATGCATCGCCCGGGCGGTATCGCGCGCTGTGACGTCATGACGGTACGAGAACATTCGTGCAAGTCTTCTGGCGATGTGCGGGCCGAAGAGCGGCGCGCTGAGCGGGTGCAGTCTCAGACGGTATTCTATATCGTCTTCCAGCGAACACCCGCGTCCGATCGAGTTGACAAATCGGTGCGTGTGCTTCCAGAATGAGAAGGGGCCCCGGACCTGGATGTCGCTGAACTCTTTTCCGGGGATGCAGTTAACGTGCTCCGCGACCCAGGGGATGCTGAAGGGCCCCGCCTTAAGGTAAAATACTGAACGTGCGCCGTCCGAGAGCGGTCCCTGCTCGATCCGGGAAACCGTTTCCCAGGGAGGTGTGAGGCGTTGAAGTGCGCCCGGCCTTCCGTGCCAGTCATAGAGTTCGTCGGAGGGGACCGTGATGAGCGATCGCTTGTAAAATCTCTCTGTCTTCATAATGCAATTGATTGGAGATCCAGTTGATATCATTAAATAAATGCTTGCATTTATGGCAATGTTTATTTACTGTTAGTGATGGAATTTTAAATACGCCTGACCGGGCGGCCGTATGGAATACACTCTATCATCCCGATAGTAAAAATTGTATGAAACGTATCTTCGACGCTATCTTTCGATTAATTGCGCGGAAAATATCGTATACCTTCGCAGCCGCATTTTTTTCCATGGCTTGGTCGATGTTTTTTTCAATGTACGGTTTTTATTTCTACTATTCGACCGCCAGGTACGTTGACCTGAAAGGGTCGTTTGCCATCATGATATTCTTGATTGCGAACTGCTGCGCATACCTTTTCCATCTGTTTTATTACGGATTTTTCCACCCCTTCGGATTTTCCGGCCTTAACAGGTCGGTCCGCACGGTCAACAAATACATGCAGGATGAATACATATTTAAAAACCATGAAAAGCTGGATACGAAAGAGATCGAGTCGGTCTTCTCATCGCTGACAAAGCTTCCGACAATAGGGGTGATTACCGCGGTGGTCGCGGTGGTGCTGGTGTCAATTGTTACCATAGCAATCTATTTCTTTGCATTCTTTGATGAATTTATGGTGCATCCCGAGGCCATACCCTTCACCGCCCTCCAGGTGATCCCGTACGCGGTCGCGGCATCGATCATTACACTCTTATTCATCGGGTTTTTCGTCTATAACATCAGCGAATATTTTGCCGGACCGTACCGGGAGCGTATCGGCGAAATACTCTTTCACCGGATCGGAAATTACGAAAAAAAGCGTTTCATGAGCATCAGGAAAAAATCGTTCTACACTCTCTTGATGATCCTGACCAGCCTGCTGCTCCTTGCGTTCTATGTAAAAAGAGCAGACCAATCGGTCCTCAGGATAATGATATTTATCGCGGTAAGCACGATAACGATCGGAATCCTTATTTTCATCAGCAACGCATCGATAAACAGCTCGCTCGCACAGATCAACGCGGCGACGCAGGGTCTGGCCTCGGGGAGGTCGGGGTTCTATTTCCCGAGGGTTTCCGACAGAGAGCTGATCACCTTTTCGAAGAACTATAACGCCGCTGCCATGGAGATCAACGAGCTGCGGAGTGAGCTGAAAAGGAAGGTATCCGAAAGGACCGAGGAACTGGGCACGGCCTATGACAGACTCAGCGACGCCTATGAACAGATCCACAGCGACCTCCTGCTGGCCAAGACCATTCAGGAGAGCCTGCTGCCCGGCGACCTATCCCGCATAGAGGGGGTCAGGATCGGCGTTCAGTACCATCCGATGGGCGAGGTCGGGGGTGATTTTTATGATATTACAGAGATACGGAAGGGATACGTTCGAATATTTCTCGCCGACGCGATGGGTCACGGGGTGCGCGCCGCCCTGGTCACCATGATTATAAAGAGCGAGTATGACAAGGTCAAGCTCATGGAGAGCCCGGCCGCGCTTCTGGGAAGCATGAACAACTCGTTCCTCGACCTGTACCAGTCGCTGAACCAGTACTTCACCTGCATCGTGGCGGATATCGATATCGTCAACAACAGGCTCGTCTATTCATCGGCCGGACACACGGACCAGCTTCATATTCATGACAACAGGCTTGAAGTCCTCCCGCACATGGGGAAAATTATCGGCATTTTCAGGCACGGCAGGTACAAGAGCGTGGAGAAGGAGTTCACGCCGCATGACAAGCTCTTGCTGTTCACCGACGGCATATTCGAGGAGTTCAATAACGCCGAGGAGCCCTACGGACTCCAGAGGCTGCGCCGCACGGTCGAGTCGATGGCGGAGCGGTGCGTGGAAGACATTCAGGACGAAGTTATGGCGGACCTGCGGCGCTTTCTTGGAGACGACGACAGGATCGCTAAGAACGACGACATTCTCTTCATAGGCCTCGAGCGAAATCTCGATTAAGACGGGATCATGAGCCCCCTTCCGGCTGGCCCCCTTTCCTGCAGAGATCGGCCAGAGCCTTCCGTATATCCGTATGCGTGAACCCGAAACCGGCTTCGATCAGCCTCTGCGGAACCGCTTTTTGTCCCTTCAGGAGAAAATCACCGAATTCACCAAGCGCCAATTTCATCAAGAATCCGGGTGCCGGCGGCACCAGCGGGATGGTGCCGAGGGCCTTGTTGAGCGCTCTTGTCAGCACGCTGTTTGTGACGGGGCCCGGCGATGTGCAGTTGAATGGGCCCGAGATGTTCCCATTATTAATCAGAAAGAGGAATAGTGACGCGAGGTCGTCCTCGTGGATCCAGGAAAACCACTGGCTACCGGAACCGAGCCTGTTTCCGAGCCGCAGCCTGAATATCCCGGAAAGGACATCAAGCGCGCCGCCGTTACGGCCGAGGACCACCCCGAACCGTGTTATAACGACACGGACACCGTAAGACTCTGCCGCCATCGCTTCCGCTTCCCAGTCGCGGCAAACGCGCGCGAGAAAATCATCGCCGGAAGGGGAAGATTCAGTCATAGCTTCGTCCCCGTGGAAACCGTAATAACCTACTGCCGATGTCGAAAAGAAGAGGGTTTTTTTGTTTTTTCTGGCCTTAAGGGCATCGACGACGTTTCGGGTAATAAGAATGCGGCTGTTGTATATTTCATCCTTTTTACTTTTGCTCCATCGCGTAAAGATGGAGACGCCGGCAAGGTTTATTACGGCATCGTGCTGGGCGAGAATGTCCTGCCATGAGCCGGAGCGGGAGGCGTCCGCGGCTATGACCGATACTCCGGGCGGAGGGGGCGGTTTCCCCCCGGGGTTCCGCTCGACCACGGTTACCTGGTGGCGCTCGCGGACAAGGATTTCAGAGAGTTTTCGGCCAACGAAACCCAGTCCGCCGGTAATAAAGAATTTCATGATGCCCTCCTGTACGGTGCGCGTGCGCTGTAGTAATTCCGGGAATGACCTCTCATTCCGGGTGTTATACTTGACTGATATATATACGCATTATATTTTCGTAACCATTCAAATTATTGAATAACATATAAAAGGTATCAAGCCATAATTGGAGCGGTATACATGAAAAAGGGCGTTATCATCCTAATGCTGATAGGAATAGCATTATTTTTCTATTTTATTTGCGGAAAATCTGAAAATCATGACGAGCATGAATCACCGCTTTTGTCAGATGCAATGAGCCCGGGCGTGGAGCAGACGCGGGACGGGGGCACTACTATAACATATCATCAAGACGTGGAAGAAGAACAGGTGTCCGGAGACGGAGCCGATGAATCAAGGCCGGCCAGTGAGGATACGGCAATATTTACGTTACAGGGAGATACAAAGGAATATACCTACAAGGCAATTAATGGCTTCAAGAAGATATCCATGACGCCCGACTACACGGGTCATGTCGCCAACTTCGCCGGCAACATGGCATCGATCAACACTTCCAATCAGGAGTCGTACAAACACGTAATATCAATCATGCTTCCCCCCGACGTCGTACCCGGAGTGTACAGGGAAACATCAAGCAAGTTCATGTTCCAGTTTTTCGGTTCCGAGAACGGTAAATTGTTCACCATAGACGTGAACTATCCATTCACGCTTAATTTGAATGACTGGGAGGGGCCCGGGGGAAGGGCGCGGGGCACATTCTCCGGACAGCTGATGGCAAATAATACCGGCGAGGTCATCACCATTGAATACGGCAAGTTCGATGTAGACATTCAATAGATTAACAACGCGCGTCCGTGAATGAAAAAGTCCGGTTATATGATTATTACATGAGGGTACTGCTCCTGACAATTTTCCGAATCTGTTTATAAGTAAAATATCAGTTACTCTTTTCATCTTTCCTCTTGACTTAATAAATACTCCTATAAACAATGTTTACAAAACCAATTGGCGGCGTTATCAGCCGCCGGAGAAACATATGTCCTCAAACCCTCTGCACCGCCTCCTGAACCCGAAATCAATCGCCACCGTCGGCTCGGGGAACAACTTCATGAAGATGGGTACCATGCATGCCATCAGCATCACAAAGGACGGGTTTGCCGGCACGTTGTACCCCGTCCACCCGAGGGATAAAAGCGTCCTCGGTGTGCCGGCGTTCCCATCGGTAGAAGCGCTTCCCGAGACGCCCGACCTCGCGTTCCTGGTCGTTCCGTCAGACCAGGTGGTCAGGCTGATGGAGGAATTCGGAAAGAAGGGAACAAAAAGCGCCATCATCATCACCGCCGGTTTCGCTGAAATGGGAAGTGAGGGGAGCAGGATGCAGCAGGAACTCAACGAGGTCTCTGCTAAATACGGGATCCGTTTTCTCGGACCCAACTGTATGGGCATTATCAACACGTCAATATCGCTCAATACAACAGTCATGCCATACACCTACGGGCCAGGGTCCTTCGGTTTCGCGTCGCAGAGCGGCACCTATGTCACCCAGTCGATAGCGTACCTCGCGGCACGGGGCATCCGTTTCAGCAAGGCAATCAGCGTAGGCAACAGCGCAAACATCGATATCATCGACGCACTCGAATACCTTGGCGAAGACGACCAGACGAAGGCACTATCGCTCTACATCGAGGGTATCAGGGACGTGCAACGTTTCATTGAGGTGGCCAGGGCGATCACGCCGCGCAAGCCGGTTCTCGCGCAGTACGTGGGCGGCACCGGGGCGGGAGCACGCTCCGGTATGAGCCATACCGGCTCGATGGCAGCACCCGACCATCTCTATGACGGTCTCTTCAGGCAGGCCGGCATCATCAGGGTCCACACGATTGAGGATCTATATAATTACGGAAACATGCTTGCGGTCCAGCCGCCCATGACGGGGAAGAGGATCGGCGTGCTCACCAATTCCGGCGGTCCCGGATCGGCCATGGCCGATAGCCTTGAGCGCGGAGGACTGGAGGTTCCGGAGTTCTCGGAAGAACTTCAGGGAAAGATACGCCAGTACATGCAGCCCCACGCGCCGTGCGGCAACCCGGTCGACATGACTTTTGACCTGAACCTTGAGGCACTGGCGATGCAAATACCATCGCTCATGCTGGAGAGCGGCGAGGTTGACGGCATCGTCCTGCACGGCGCCATGAGGACCGGGTGGTTGAAGGCCGGTTATCCGCATTTCAAGGATTTTATTAATAAGCCGCTCGACGAATTCCTTGCCGCGCTGCCCGATACCGGCCTGGATGTTGTGTCGGTCATGCGCTACGGCAAGCCGGTTATCGTATCGAGTTTTTTCGGGAGGGAGGACGATTGCATTGAAAAATACGAAGATGGGGGTATCCCGGTCTTCGATTCGCCCGAGAAGGCGGCGGGCGCCATGGCAATGCTGCTCCGGCACAAAGAGGTGCGGGAACGACTCCCGCTGAAGCGTGTCGAGGCCCCGGCTCCTCCAGTGGAGGCGAACGAGATTGTTGCCGGATGCGTTGCCCGCGGGGAGAAAAACCTGGACGAGCACGGATCCAAGCAATTCCTGAGAGCCTGGGGTATCCCGGTCACGGCGGAGAGAACCGCGGGCAGCGAGAAAGAGGCGATGGCGCTGGCAGAGGGAATCGGGTATCCCCTGGTCATGAAGGCGAGCGCACGTGACATTCTCCACAAGACAGGGAAGGGACTTATTCACCTCGACCTGAAATCGGCGGACGAGGCCGCGGTGTCGTACCGCGCAATACAGGAGGCCGCGGGGAGACAGGTCCCGGTGATCATGTACCGCATGGTGAAGGGCGACCGTGAGTTCGTTGCGGGGATCGTGCGCACTCCGGGTTTCGGGCCGTCCGTGATGTTCGGCATGGGCGGCATCCTGACCGAGGCGCTCGACGACGCGGTCTTCAGGCCGGCGCCCCTGAGCGAAGAGGATGCCGCGGAAATGATACTGGATATACGGTCCAGAACGCTTATCGGACCGTTCCGCGGGATGCCGGCTGTTAACAGCGGGGCACTGGCGCGGCTACTTCATCGGCTCAGCATTATCCCCCTGGCGCACCCCGAGGTGCAGGAGATCGATGTCAACCCGGTCATCATCGAGGGATCGGAGCCTGTGGCGGTTGACGCCCTGGTGATATTCAATTTACCGGCGAAAAAATAATATTTTCGTCGGGACCGCTTGACAAAATTCTGAAATTTTAATAATTTAGTGATAACTTAATAGTTGAGGTTTCTTCATGCCAATATACGAGTTTAAATGCGCAGATTGCGGCAATGAATTCTCAGAAATACGAAGGATCGGAGAGGACAAGGGAGTCCCCTGTCCGTCCTGCTCATCCGTAAAAACAATAAAGAAAATATCGGCTTTCGCCTCGATATCCACCGGGGGGAACACGCCAACCTGCTCACACGGTGCCGGAGGCGGATGAGGACATAGCCGATAGGCCGGTCCGGTCTGTAAATTGACAATAACAATGCCACTATTGAGACAACCCCTCGACTCCGCTCGGTGTGACATGCAATATGTCATGTCGAGTCCCTCGACAGGCTCGGGATAAACTCCGTCGAGAAATGGCAAGGGAATACACTCAGCAGCCACCCTGGTTGCTTTCTCGCGAAGCAGATGACCGCAGCAATTAACTTATAGTTCCTTGATCCATGACGAAACAATCCCGTCCATTAAATTCTTGCTGTTGTTCATCCACGCGGTCACTTTTTTCGCCGAGGTCCTGCTCCGTCGGTCCGGGTCTGCATCGTACCGGGCGCGCTCGGCCTCGTCGCTGATGAAGATGGCGAAGGCCATCGGCCGGCCCGATTTCGTGTAGAGGTACCCCGCGAGCGCCAGGGCGTAATTGATGGAGCCGGTCTTTGCCCAGACATGAAACGCGGTGTCCGGATCGTCCAGCCGGCTCAGGAGAGACCATTCCCATCCCGAAGCAGGGAGAAATGAGCGGTATTTTCTGCCGTTGTATTTTCGCGAATCTGCGTAGATAAGGATTGCCGCCATCTGCTCGGGGGTTATCCTGTTCATAACGGTAAGGCCTGACCCGTTGACGAGCCTGAAATCGTCCCAGCGTACCCTCGGCATTGTTCCTGTGAAATGTCGTGCCATCCGGCAGGCCGATTCCTGAAGGGGCATGGCTTTTCCGGCGAGCTCCTTGGCGCTCTTTAACATAAGGAGCTCGGCCGACAGGTTCATGCTGTAGGTGAGGGTGAGGTCGGCAATGCCATCCAGGGACTGTCCCCGGTGTACCGCGATATCGCCGGCGCTCGCAGGGGTTTTGCCCGGCTCGGGCCGGGGAAGCCTGATGCCGCGCAGGCCGCATATCTTGGCAAATACCTGCGCAGTGTAGAGGGCCGGTCTCTTGACCGGCAGACGCTCGTTGCCGTCCCTGTCTTCTTCTGGCGAGAGGAGCCAGGATTCGTCGCTGCCGTTTCTTTGATAGTCGAACCTGACGTTTTCTTTCAGCTTGCCGGCCGATATGCCGGCGCTGTGCATCGGAAGGTCCGGTGTGAGGAAGATCTCCATGGCGGTCTTTGCCTTGTCGCGCTTCCACTCGGCCGTGATTGCATTGTGGTCAAGGGAGAGGGCGCTGATGCCGGGATTGTAGGAGACATCAGTCTCCATGCCGGCATCTATGCAGGGCGCACCGACAAGATCGCTTTCGTCATACCGGAAGCTGCCCGAGACCGATGTAACACCCTCGTTTTTCAACGCATCGGCGAGGTCCATGAGATCCGAAACGGTCAGGAGCGGGTCCCCGCCGCCGGAAAGGTAGAGGTCGCCATCAAGGACGCCGTCGTCGATCGATCCCTTCTTCGAAAGAGACGTCGAGAACCGGTAATCGGGCCCGAGTACGTCAAGGGCCGTGAGGGCGCTGAGGACCTTGGTCGTAGATGCGGGGATGAAGGCGCGCGAACGGTTATGGGCGCGAACAATCCGCTTTTTATCAAGGTCGTAAAGTATGTAGCCGACTGTATCCGGGCGGATGGCTCTTATGAGATCTGATTCCGCGCCTGCGTGCGGGGCATCCGGCCCCCGCGAGAGATCGATATTCGCCGGGTTGAACCCGCCGCAGCGCATCTGTAGTAGCGCTGCCGACAGGATGGCTATCGCGATGCGTACGTGGCAGTGGCGCGTCACAGGCGGTCCCCTTTCTCAGTAATATCGCATCATGCTTATACAGTCTTTGCGAAAGGTCAATGAAAAATTAATTGACGGACCGCCTGCTCGAATGTCATGATTCCGGTGACACCGGGGCGAAACAGCCATGAAGCATTATGATGATATCGAGGCGGACGACTGCTACGATATGGCGGTCGAGTGGATGAAGCAGGGTAATCCAGATAAGGCCGCCGACTGCCTGAACCGTGCGATTGATCTCAATCCGAACTTCATATACGCCTATGTCATGCTGGCGCGCGCATGCGCCTCGAAGAAAAAATATTCAGATGCCGTTCACGTCCTCAAGCGAGCGTCTCGCGTCGATCCCGCCTTCGACCGCCTTCAATTTCTCATGGCGAAATACGCGTATAAGAACGGTGATTTTAAAAGCGCCCTGAAGTTTATCGACAGGGCAATCGAAATTGACGCTAAGGAGCTCTACCTTCTGGCCAGGGAGGTGATTCTGGAGATGTATCACCGTCGGTGACCGCGCACTTCGTCAGTTTAAAGCATAACCGTCATGCCGAATACGGCATAATGGAAGAGCGAGAAGGTGAATACCTTCGAGTTTTTCGCGCCCCCTTCGAGAATCCGGTATCCTGTCTTCAAGATAACATTGTCTGTCATGTGATACTGCAACGCGACGAGTATGTCCTCGGCGCGTCCCTGCGGCCCGACAAGCCAGTCGGCGTCGACCAGGAAGCTGAAGAGCGGGTGGAACTGCCACTGGAGCCGCACGTTGATCAGCGGGACAAAACCGAGGTCCGGCCTGGTGGTCTGGAAGCCCATGCTGTCAAGCCGGATATAGGCATCCCTGATTTTTCCCGTAAGGCCCAACCCGAACTCTATTTTGTCGTTCTTCACGATATCGTAGCGGTAGGTAAGCCTCCATGAGTTGAACTTGAAGGTGGCGTGCAGTGGAGCGATGGGGAGGAATATACGCTGCCTGAATAATAGGAATCGCGACGAGTTGCCGTCGTATTGAATGCTGAGGGGTGCAGCAAGGACGAATATCGTATGGCGGTCCTTGATAGTCCAGCCCGCCCTGGCGCGTATATAGTACCGCGCCTCGTTCCCCAGGGTCCCCGGGAGCGAGAATCGCGTCCCGTAATTGCCTGGTATGCGCGCGTCATTGTATCCGGTAAAGACCGGTCCGTTTTCCAGGTCAATAAAGGGACCCGCCCACAGCGGCAGCGATGCAAAGAAGAACAGGGTCGATATGAGGATGATCTGTTTCATTGCGACCTCCTGGCAGGGAAGTAATTTAATAGCAAATAAATTACTTAAACATAGCAGTTATCAACGACTTTGTCAATAGCTGGAAAAAAATAGTACATATTTTCTCCGAAAAACCACAAAAATTTTGTTATTTCATCGCGATTATTGACACCAATAAACGAGATCTCCACTTCAACGGAGGGAAAGCATGAAATTTCAGATACGCCGCCATGATATTGATAATGTCGCGATTATTGAGGTGAGGGGAAGGTCTCTTGATATAACCAATGCGCCCTCGGTACACCGGATTATGAACATGGCGATAAAGCCCGGTACGGCGAAGATCGTATTCGACTTAACCGGGATCGAGGAAATCGACTCGGTCGGGATCGGCATCCTGGCCATAACCAGAGTGATGGCGTTGCGCAAGGGCATAGACATGGCAATAGCGTGCGGGAGCGGCGTCAAACGGGTCATCGAGATTTTGAATATAAACAGCACGATAGCGGCGTACGGCAGCGTTGAAGAGGCGATTAAGGATGCATGATGGGGGATGCGGGCCGCACGTAAAAATAACTTGCCAAAATTCCATTCCGGCCGTTTATTGATGTAATCAAAGATTATATTGACGCGCGGAGAGCTGTTGCTCCCCTCGCAGCGGGCTGGAGAGGAATATTACGCATATGAACTACCACAAGGCCGATGTCGCCGCGATCATGGAATATCTCGGGAGCTTTGAGCTGAACGGTTTTAACGCAGAGGAGAGAAAAAAATATCTCAACTTTTCCCTGGACCGCTTCCTAAAGACCATCGAGCTTTTCCCGGACGGCATCGGCGAAACAAGCAGCGTACTCGAGCTCGGCGCAAGCCCATATTTCATGAGCCTGCTGATACGAAAGCATTTCAACTGCCAGATGGACTTCGCCAATTATTTCGGCAAAGAACGCCATAAAGGGAATACGGAAGTACTCATAAGCGAAAAATACCACGAGAAGCACGGGATCAGCTTCAGGCATTTCAATGTCGAGTATGACGAGTTCCCCTTCAAAAAGAATTCCTACGATCTGGTCCTCTTCTGCGAGATAATCGAGCACCTGACGGTAGATCCGGTTCACTCCCTTGTGCAGATAAATCGGCTCCTCAAGAACGGCGGCCACATCATCATTACTACGCCCAATGTTCTCAGGTACGAAAATGTCCTCAAGCTTATCGCAGGCAGAAACGTACACGACCATTATTCCGGCTATGGCGCATACGGGCGGCACAACAGGGAGTATACTCCGAACGAGCTCCGTCTCCTGGTCGAGTCCCTGGGCTATCGGGTGGAGCGGCTCTACACGAAGGTCACCGGGTCCATGCACATTCAGGGATTTTCCATTAAGAAATTCAGGCGCCTCATCCAGTTTCTCACCACGAAGAACAGGGGGAGCAATATATTCCTCCTTGCCCGGAAGGTGTCGGATGCCGAGTACAAGTATCCGGAATGGCTTTTCGAGAGCATGCATGAGCGTGCAGGGCGGAAGAAGAAATAGATGGGCGGCGTCCCTAAATCAGGCAAAAAAAGAGGGATAGACAAAGCGAAGTATGCGGCCATGAAGGACCCCGCTTGCTGGTTCGTCTACATGCTCGAATGCGAGAACGGCTCCTACTATACGGGCTGCACCGATGATATGGCACGGCGCTATGAAGAGCACCGTAAAGGGACGGCGAAATCCAAATACACCAGGAGCTTCAGGCCGGTGAGGATCGCCGGTTGCTGGCGGCTTCGCGGCTCAAAAGGGGCGGCGCTGAAAATTGAACGCGTAATCCAGGGCATGAACCGCAGGATGAAGGAGGAGATCGTGGCCGATCCCTCGCTCCTCCTGGCGGCGGTCGCGCGCGAGCATGGAGACGATTTCGGCATCGTTCCCTTCACGTGTTCGGTACCGGAGGAGGCTCGGGATATAACGCGCTACCTCCTGACGCTCCGGGATAAGAAGCTACGAAACCCCTACCTCGAGGAGGTACTGTCGATAATACGCACGAGCCGTCTTGAAGGCGAGGGGTTGTCGCGCCTCCTGAATGATAAGCGGTCAGATTTCGCAAGTCGATACGCATTTTCCATACCGACTATAGACATCATCGAAGAGATAGCGCGCTATTCGCCCCTGATAGAGATCGGCGCCGGTAGCGGGTACTGGGCCATGTGCCTGTCAGAGGCGGGAGCGGACATTGTCGCGTACGACAGCAGGCCGCCCGGCGAAGCGGCGCCGTGGGACTGGCGCTTTTCGAACCGCTGGCACGAGGAGAGCTGGTTTCACGTGATCGAGGGGGACGAGGCAATGGCGGGACGATATCCGGAGCGTGCGCTCCTCCTGTGCTGGCCGCCGATTCACGATCCCATGGCAGCCAGGGCGCTCCGCTTCTATCTGGATGCTGGCGGGAAGACCCTGATCTGGATCGAGAGCCCGGGCGCTTCCGCCGACGAGGCGTTTCGGCGCCAGGTCGAATCACTCCGCATGCTTCGTTCAGCGAGGCTCTGGTCATGGCCGGGGTTTGCGGAGGAAATGAGGATTTTTGACCTCACCCCCCGCCCCCCTCTCCCACAGGGAGAGGGGGAGGGATAATGATATTACCCCCCTTCTCGTGGTGAGAGAGGGGGGAGGGGGATGAGGGTAGATACTATCGAGGACAGTGTATGACAATCGACCAGATCATGGTAACCCACATGGCGGTCTTCTGCTACCTGGTGGCGGATGAATCGAGCGGCGAGGCGGTGCTTATAGACCCGGCCGGCGACCACGACATTATATTCGGCGCGGTGGAACGGAGGGGCGCGAACGTCCGGTATGTCATCAACACGCACGGTCACTTCGATCACACATCCGGCAACGACTATGCGGTCAAGAGGACCGGCGCGCAGCTCCTCATACACGAGGCTGACGTCAGGAAGCTTGGGAGTCTCACCAGCAGGTTTTTTTCGCGCACAATGGGGGGCAAGACGTCCCCGCCGCCAGGCATGACCATAACGGACGGCGACATTATAGGCTTCGGCGCCGAGCAACTCAGGGTGATCCACACGCCCGGCCACTCGGAGGGGAGCGTCTGCCTGTACGCGCCTGGCAACGTCTTCACCGGGGACACGCTATTCACCGAGGGGATGGGGCGGACCGATCTGCCTGACGGCTCGGAGGAGAAGATCATGGACTCGATAATCAATAAGATCCTCGCGCTTCCCGACGATACGGTAATCTGGCCGGGACATCATTACGGCAGGAGACCCGCGTCAACGGTAAGAGAGCAGAAGAGGTATTATCTCTAATACCCACCCCCAAACCCCCAGCGGGGGCGCTTTATGGCCGCTCCTCAAATTGACTATACAATAAAGATCTTAAAATATCAGCAGGATCTCTCGATTATTTATCCAGTTGTTTCAGCGAGTTCTCAATCATTATTTCAGCCCGCATTTTTTCATAGAACGAATATGACGTTACGAACCGGAAGTACTTGTGCTGCATGCTCGAAAGATCGACAGCGGTTATGTGCGGACGGTAGTCCTTGCCGTCGGCGCCTGCGCCGTTCAGTTTTTTCGCGATATCGAGGATGCTTTTCTTCGTGAAAACCTCGGAGGGGCGACCGTCGGGAAGGGTGATGGTGTAGCATACCTCGCGCAACTTGTCGAATGAAACCTTGAGAACGCAGGGCTGGATTTTCTTCTGGATGTCATCGATGCGGATGGAATGCTCCGGATCGATCTTGTTCATGGTGTAGTTGGCGTAGAGATCTTTTTTGAGCTGGAATATTTCAATCGGGTTTTTGGTTTTCGCGAGGGGGGACTGCGGATTCTGTTCGACAATATGCGCTGCCGTGTCCTTGGCGAGCATATAGAGCCGCGTCAGGTAGTCGAACACGAGGTCGACGGGTTTTCGGTAGAAGAAGAGCGAGCCGCTCTCGTCTGAAAGATAAAAGTAGCTGTATTTACGGTCTGTGTCGAAATAGATCTGTATGGCGCCGGCGGTGAAGTTCTCGGTCATGGTGCGCAAAAAATTCAGCTCCTTGATGGAGGAGTCCACGCGGATGCGGCTTTTCAGCCCGTAATTGAACGCCAGGCTGTAGAGCATCTTCAGTTCGGATTCGCAAAAAATTGTGTCGATGACGGTCGCCCCGGCAGACTTTCTGGTGTAGAAGATAAGGTACTGGTTCCCGATCATGGTGACGTAGCTTTTTTTTGCGTCCGTATCGCCTTCGGTGAAGAAGACAAACAGGTCTCGGATAAAATTTCTGATCCGGACGAATTCCTTTGTCGAGCTGAACGGGGACGACGATACCACGTTGACGGCCCCTTCGAAATCTGTCTTGGTCATGAGGGCGCCGTTCAGGACGCGCACCATGACCTGCATGATGTCCCTCTCGCTCTTGAAGACCTCGAATTTGGTTGATCCCCAGCTGTCATGGTAGAGAAAAAATATCTCGTCTATCTTGCGGGAATATTTCGAGTACAGGTTGAAAATCAGGTAGCTCATCACGGGGTAGGGGTCCTTACGGTAGTCCTCGCTGAAGGCGTTGATCTTCTTGAACATGAAATTCGAGGAGATGTCGGATATCAGGTCCCGGAGGAAGCTGGTCTCCAGGCTGTGGAGGCCGGTATCGATCTCCAGCCGGGTATAGTCCTTCTTGAACAGGCCGTTCAGGCTTATCCAGACCGACAGCCCGAGCAAGGTCCTGTCCTTGTGGAGGATGACGATGTTCGGATGGTTGTCGAGAATCAGGCGCTTTGAAAGGAACCATGTCTCGTTCCCCTTCTGGTCCCTGACGTATTCGATTTTTAAAAGTTTTTCGGGCGGGTAGTTCTTGAAGCTCAGGGTGTTGTCAATCTTGTTGTCGGCGACCTGGAAATGCGAGAAAATTTTCCTGCTGATAGCCTTGATTTCCTCTTCGGTGAACCGGTGCTTCACCTTATGTGTTTCGATGCTTCCCAAAATACGCCGGTACTCTTGCAGGACGAATTTCTTGGCGTTGCCAAGAATCTTGCTGACCGGCTCTATGCTCCAATTGTGGAAGTCGTCCATTTCCCGTATCTTTGACGCGGGCCAGTTCCATTTTTTCACGTACTCGAGCATAATGCGGCCCTTCTCTGGATTATACCCCTCGTCCGCCTTGTTGGCGAGGTGGCGCGAGAGCATCGGCTCCACCTTCAGGTAAAATGAGGTCTTGATGACTTCGAGGGCGTCCTGGTCCTTGACGATGGCGTTGTAATAATCGTACACGTAATTGAACATGATGATGTACGCGTCGATCTGGTCGTAGTTGAGCTTGCCCTGCTGAATATTTTTTTTGATGATGTTGCAGATGAAGGGGTTATCCATGAAATTGTTTATGTACCGCTCGAGCAGACCGAGCTTGATGATCGACTTGAACGGATTGCCCAGCGACTTGAGGATCTGGAACAGACCGGCCGCAAGGAAGTCCTCCTGCCGTATGCTCTGGATATTGCCGAGGTCGATAAACTGGTCGGCCATTTCTGATTTGCCCGCTGCGGCGAGCCAGGAGTCATAGGTCTTTTTGTCGGCGTTTGAAGGGACGACCCACCAGAAGGGGGTCTTCCCGTTCAGGATGATGGAGCTCCTGAGGAATTCCTCCTTGAGGAGCTCGCCGATAGAGGAGCCTGAAAGCTGCTCCTCGTCGTCTGCGAATATGTTGTCCCGAACACGGCCGATCTCGTTCAGGAAAAAGTGGACCTCCATGTTATACTTGTTGAAGGCCCAGCTTTCGATATTACGGAGTTTGGTCTTGAAATGGTTGATCGCCTCCCGGTCGTATCTGCCCTCCTGGTAGCAGATCCAGAAGTCGAAATCCGACTGGTTCGTGAACGCGATGGTGCCGCAGCTCCCGATGAGGGCGATCATCTGGATGAAGGGATTCGCCACTCTGTTGCGGACAATCTCCGTGTTCGGGAATCGCTTCGTTATGAATTCCACCATACGTGGCGAAGGCGCGTAATCGTGGACGCCATGGGGGACCCTGACGGAGGGAACGTGCCCCGGGAGGTCGGGGGTGTTTACGTTCAGGAGGTAGGTGATGAACTCAAGGAGACTGACGAGCTGCGGGTCGGACATGGCGCGGTGAAGGTTGCCGAGCTTTGTCTCGTTATACTTCTGGAATTTCTGATGATTGGCCTTAATTGTTCCAAGAATATCCGGATGCGATTCCATGTCACGTGCGCTGTGTAATTGCCAGTTTTATTGTTGACCAAATAAGTTAGGATTATTGGCCACCCGTCAATACTATTATACCCGAAGTGGACAAAACCGTTTAAATGATAACTATAATGCCCAATAGATCCCGCTCATCCCCGACCCGTATCAATAATAATAAAAATGGCGTACAAAAAGCAAGTAAGAATTAGCCCGCCTGGGGGTTTTAGAGAAAAATAATTATCATGTCCGCATTGCACATATACCGATTATTATTATGAGAAGAAAGGTCGCGTTAAGGAGAAAGCCATGAAGGACTTAATTAACGAATCAATAATGACCATGATCAACGAAGGCTCGATGAGCCTGGAGCGCATCAACAACCTTATATACATTAAGGCGTTCATTGATCGGATCGCGACAAAGAAATACATCGAAGAAGAGGCCGCCAGGGATCTCGAAAGAAAATACGGTGTCAGACCAGACATCATTACCTGGGGGGACTACTTCCAGTCGGAGATGGCGACATCCCTCATGGTGGTCCCTGACGAGGAATTCAACCGGGCAGTGGAGACCTTGAAGTTCGACATGGTCGCCAGCTGGATCATTTTCTGCGAAAAGGAGCAGGATTTTTTTGACTGGGTAGACAGTACTCACGCCGCCATAACCGAATGCAAGGAAAAAGGCTTTACCGAGGAAGAGGAAGAGGTTCTGCACCTGAAGATCCTGAAGGATTATTACACCGACCTGGGACTCGTGAACAATTTCACCGAGTCAGAGATGAAGTGGTTCAACGGCTTCCAGGAGGCGAAGGTGGTGTGAGGGCGAAACGCTTTATTGAAGTACTGTTGTTAAATATAGCAATAAAAACCGGGTCAGCCCGGTTTTTTTATAATATTTGGATAGCTCTTGTATATACGGTGGAAAATAAGGACGCCGATGACCGTGCCGATGGTGTTGCAGAGGAGGTCTGTTATGGAGGAAGTGCGGGCGGGCATGAAGACCTGGACCAGTTCGATCGCAAAGCTCATTCCGGCACCAATGAGTATGGACAGCAGTGTATATTTTACAGAAGAAATCCCCGTATAGGACGCGATCAGGGTGATGAGGAAAAATCCTAAAATGACGAAGCCCAGGATGTTTATGAGAATATCATAATAAAAATGAGCGCTTTTCCAAAAGCGCGCCCATGGCCTGCCGAGGACTATTTTTTTTATGGCAAATAGACTATCCGGGATTACCATGTTGTTCCGGGAATTGACAATGTTGCGTATATCCGGGCCCGCTTTCTCGTTGAGGGGGTAGAGGGCAATGATGCCGTTTGATGTACGAAGGTTCTCGTAATCATGACTATTCCAGAATCCAAAATGTTTTTTTACTTCGGTTGGACTAAGAGCTCTATTGAACAGGGCCAGGCCGTATAGTCCGCCATCCATGGGATATTGAATTGCTGGATTATTACCCAACACAAGACGTGCATTGCGAAGTGATCTTCTGTCGGTTCTCAGATGATAGTCGGGCAGGAAGGCCCTTCTTGATCCGTCGAGATATACGGCTGTGCCACTGCCGTTCATAGAGAGTGTGATCATTGACAACCTGCCCGGGAAAAAGACGTTGGGTACGCCGCGTTCTTGGTAAGAAAAGTTGTTCCCCGATTGTGAGCTGCGAATTCTCAACAGGAGCGAGGATTTCCACTGCCCGATAAGAAAGATTTCCGGATCAGTGCTGTCATAGAAGGTCACCATTGCGGAAATATTGGCGTTGGCCTCGATAAGCGGTTTGACCATAAATTCGATTGTCATTTCTTCGGGGTCAATAAGGGAATTCAGCAGGCCGGGATCCGTTGTGGCCGGATGTTCGCAGACCAGTGAGTTGCTGCGGAAAACAATGCCCTGACCGTCTGGCGATCGAGAGATTTTGTTTTTAGGATGAAAATCAAATGGCCACATGCCCACAGTGATAATGGTGCACAGTATGGCAATGTTTATGGCGATGAGAACCCTCTTTGTATCCATTGAAGTACTTTTGATGGCCTGAATAGAATAATGTCAACAATATAATTCATTCGCGCAGCAGGCGGCGCATCAATATGCATTTTTATCACGAACTGCTCTGGCATGGAGGGCTATTATTTCTTTGCGTTATTAAATAATTGTTGCCATCTCAAGCCGCTGAATTTATTTGATATATGGATACAAATGGAAATTGTGATATGGGCACAATGCATGTTGAGTATAATAATTGTAAATTATAAGTCATCACAAGATATTGAAGCTTGCCTGGCCTCTATAATGGCGCATGAGCCCGGATATCGGGATTATGAATTTATAATTGTCGACAACAATTCGGGGGATACCGGTCTCGACGGATTGAAGTCCCGATATCCTTTTGTTAAGATTCTGAATGCTCCGCGGAACGGTGGCTTCGCTTATGGCAACAATTATGGCCTCCATGAGGCGGCCGGCGATGTGATATTATTTCTCAACCCGGATACCTATGTTAAGGACGACAGCATTGGGAAGCTCTACGGCAGATTGATGCGCGGAAGCGATGTTGACATGATCGGCCCCAAGCTTCTGTTCCCTGATAACACAAACCAGTCATTTTTTCTTCCCCAATCCTATTTGACACTATGGAAGCTTTTCTGCGAGCAGTTCTTTCTTTACCGCATATTCAAAAGTAATAAAATTTTCAATTCATATTATCGCACATGGATGGATTATGACATGGAGTCCTGCGTTGAACAGATCTCGGGTGCCGCATTGATGTTCAGGAGGGACATTTTGGAGACAACCGGTGTCATGGATGAAAAATATTTCATGTATTTCGAGGAGTCGGATTTTTGTTATCAGGCGGTCAAATGCGGGTGCCGGCTTCTGTATTATCCTGAAAGCAGGATATATCATACCGGAGGATTGGTGTCGCCTCCGGCATGGGAACGGTCGACAAAGTACTTCGTGACGTCATTCAAATACTACTTTACTAAAAACTTCGGCAGACCAGCCTGTATTTTCGCATCAGCAATCTACCTTGTCGGATCGCTGTTACGCGCGTTCGGTCTCCGGATACGGGGGAACGACAGATATCGATACTATATATTCCATGCTAAAAACGTGATTACGATAAGAAGGAGA
>JAFGBT010000005.1 GCA_016933025.1 Spirochaetota bacterium
ATACGGTGGGAAAAAATCGCCGCAATGTTGTGGTTTATAATCATATTTTTCCTCCTTGAAATTTCCTGCCATCATCCTTGACAGCATATCTTCAGATGTTTATATTTCCATCTTCAGGTTCGACAATTATAATTTCTTTACTGAAGTCTTTTATTGGCAATTAAAGGCGATTATAATAAATTATAATGATTTATCATGATATTTGATCGGAATTATATTGAATTATAATTATTTATCTTGATTTTTTTTTATTAATGCACTATATCATTTCCAATGAAGAGGTTCCTTGAATGAATAAGATCGCCTTCGATAATGAGAAATATCTGAATGAACAGAAAAATGAAATCCTCGAGAGGGTAAAACGTTTTAACAACAAACTCTACCTCGAATTCGGCGGCAAGCTGATGTTCGATTACCACGCGGTCCGCGTGCTCCCCGGATACGACCCGAATGTGAAGATACGGCTGCTGCAGCAGCTGTCCGACAGCGCCGATATCATACTCTGCATATACGCGGGTGATATTGAGAGAAAAAAGGTGCGGGCCGATTTCGGCATACCCTACGACGTCGATGCCCTGAAGCTCATAGACGACCTGGGCGACCGGGGCATCAGCATTCTGGCGGTGGTGATCACCAGGTTCGAGAACCAGCCGGCCGCGAGCATTTTCAAGAACAAGCTCGAGCGCCGGAACATAAAGGTCTACACGCACCGCTACACCAAGGGGTATCCGACGGATGTTGACCTGGTGGTGAGCGACGAGGGATACGGCGCAAATGAGTATATTGAGACCCGGAGCCCTCTGGTGGTCGTGACCGGGCCGGGACCCGGCAGCGGCAAGATGGCTACGTGTTTGTCGCAGATATACCACGAGCACAAGCGGGGTATCAGGAGCGGGTACGCCAAGTTTGAGACCTTCCCGATCTGGAACATCACCCTCAAGCACCCGGTCAACATCGCCTATGAGGCGGCCACCGCTGATATCGGCGATTTCAACCTGATCGACCCGTTCCACCAGGAGGCCTACAATACGATCGCGGTGAACTACAATCGCGACGTGGATACCTTTCCGGTGCTCAGGAGAATATTAGAGAAGATCGAGGGATCAAAATCGATATACCGATCGCCCACCGACATGGGCGTGAACCGCGCCGGATTCGGCATTATCGACGACGAGGCGGCCCGGGAGGCGGCCAAGCAGGAGGTTGTCCGGCGGTATTTTCGCTATTCGTGCGAATATGCGCTCGGATTTTCCAGCAGGGAGACCGTGCAGCGGGTCGAGCTCCTGATGGACGAGCTTGCCGTGAGCCCCGAGTACCGGAATGTCGTGGAGCCGGCGCGCAGGGCCGCGCTCGAAGCCAGCGAAAAAGGGAAGGGGAACGAGGGGATTTTCTGCGGCGCGGCGATCGAACTCAGGGACGGCACGATAGTGACCGGAAAGAACTCGCCCCTGCTGCACGCATCGCCGAGCGTCATTCTGAACGCCATCAAGAGGCTTGCGGAAATCCCTGACAAAATACACCTGCTGTCTCCCCAGCTCATTGAGTCGATCAGGAGCCTGAAGGGCGACGTGCTGGGCGCGAAGTCCGTGAGTCTTGACCTGGAGGAGACGCTTATCGCCCTGAGCATCAGCGCGGGCAACAACCCGTCCGCACACGAGGCCATGAAGATGCTGAAGGAGTTGAAAGGCTGCGAAATGCACATGACGCATATCCCGACTCCCGGCGATGAGGCCGGGCTGCGCAAGCTGGGCATTAATGTCACGACCGAGCCGAATTTTTCGACCAGGAGTCTTTTCATTGCGTAAGCTGATTATATAGCGATTTTGCCGGAGGACTACTGTAACACAGGGGGCGTTTATGAGCAAGCTGGTGAAATACTTTGGTGTGAATTTTAAGAAAGGAGACCTCATCTTCCGTGAGGGCGACCCCGCCGAAGTCATGTACATGATCCACAAGGGGAAAGTCCAGATCAGCAAGGGAATGGGCTCATTTGACGAGAAGATACGTATCCTGGGCGAGGGTGAATTCGTCGGTGAAATGGCGGTCATCAACTCCAAACCCCGCTCGGCAAACGCCATGGCCGCGGAAGACTGCGTTCTCATCAAAATGGACCGGGATTCCTTCCATGAAACAGTGCAGAAGAACCACGAGTTTTCCGTAAGCGTCATCCAGCTCCTTTCTGAAAGGCTTCGGGAAACTGACGAGCTTCTGATGGTCTACGCGAAGCAGGATCGGGTCCGGAGGCTCCATGCCGAGCTGCTCTCTGATATGCTCACGGCCGGGAAGAAGGATGGCTCCGGTCAGTGGTGCCTTCTGAATATGGACGCATTCGTGAAGCGGGTGGCCCGCCGGCTTTCATGGAGCCGGGAAAGCGTCATGTCCGTCATTGTCGAACTCGTGGCCATGGAAAAGGTGAAGATCAAGAAGGACCGGCAGGGGGCCGAGTGGCTTTCGTTCAGGGTTGAATCAGAGGGGTTCCTCCGCTAGGCGGTCAATCGACGTCCTGGTACCGTATGGCAATGTTGCGGATCACGTCCAGGCTTTCGAAAAATATATCCACCAGCTCGGGATCGAACTTCTTGCCCGACATCTCTTTTATCTCTTTAAGAACCGATTCCGGCTCCCAGGCGTCCTTGTAGACCCGTTTCGACGAGAGGGCGTCGAACACGTCTGCCAGCGAGACGATCCTCCCGAATATCGGTATCTCTTCGCCCCTCAGCGGCACGGCCTTCCCTGATGCGTCTCTTTCAATCGGCTCGCCGGTATCGACGTCGATCCTCCCTGGATACCCGGTGCCGTCCCAGTTCTCGTGGTGGGTGAGCGCGACCTCGGCGGACATCTCGTCGAATTCGGATTGTCTGAGCTTGAAGAGCCGCGCTCCCTGGAAGGTGTGGGTCTTCATGATCTCGAATTCCTCTGGCGTGAAGCGGGCCGGTTTTTTCAGGATGAGGTCGGATACCGCGACCTTGCCCACGTCGTGGAGCATGGCGGCCATGCGGAGGATGTCCTTTTTCCTGTCGATCTCTTCGCGGGGAATTTTTTTCCTGGCAGCCCACCGTTCATAGAGCTCCACGGAATAGGAGGCGACGCGGTTGACGTGCGGGCCGGTCTCCTTCGGGTCGCGGAGTTCCGCCATGTTGATCATTCTGAGAATCAGGGCGCGGGTCATCTGCGCCCGCTGGAGGATCATGCTGGCGATGCTGGCGAAATGGAGTGCGATCATCTCATCGTGCTCTTCGAAAATGCCGCAGAAGCAGCCGTCGCGGTCGAACGACCTGCCGTCACGGTCCGGGTTCTTTGAGTTGATGATCTGCATGACCCCCAGTATCTCGTTCCGGTTGTTCTTGAGCGGTACCGTGAGCATGGATTTGGTCACATAATCCGATTTATTGTCGTTCGTCGGGTCGAACCGGTAGGGGGCATTTTTTGGAATGGCGTAGGCGTCGTGGATGTTGAGTATCTCGCCGGTCAGGGCGACATAGCCGGAAATAGAGCTTTTACTTATTGTTGTCCGGAATGTGGTGTAGATGAGCTTCTGGCCGGGCGGGAGCTTTTTCTGGAGTGATTCGGTCTGCACATGGCTGAATATCAGCTCGTCCCCGTCCTTAATTTGAATTGAAGCCGCATCCGCGTTGAGGATACGACGCGCCTCTGCAAGGATCTTGTCCAGAAGGATGTCGAGGTCCTGGACCGTGTTGAGCTCGGAACTGAGCCTGATGATGTCGTCGAATTTGTTTTCTTCTTCTCGCATTACAACCGTCCGCCGGAATTTTTTTAATCATTGCTCCTTTTAAGCGATAAAAGCAATTACTTTTTTTCAAGACAATCAATGCGGACGACGTGTCGCGCTTTACTGGTTGATAGAAAAGAAGTTGTATATTTTTCATGGACAAGTAAAAAAGAACCCCGGGCGGAAAATACCGAAAAAGAGGGGAGGTGCCGTTTTATGAAAAAAGCGCTGATTATTGCATTGTCAACCATAGCAGTCATCACGGCGGTTGTGGCCGTTCTGGTTCTCAACGGCGAGAGAATTTTCAAGAGCTGCATAAGGCCGGTAGAACATTTTGACTCGGCGGCGGCGCCGCAAGCGCCCGATTACGGAAGCGAGAAGAACTGGGCGGCGCTGCCGTGGAAAAATGAAGAGGCCGACCTGGTGCCGGAGGGCGCGGGGACCGACGGGCAGGCGGCCGCGGCGGCTGATGTTTTTTACATACACCCCACAGGGTATTATTCGAAAAAGGGCTGGAATTCGCCCATTGACCCCGGCTTGTCAGCCTATGAGCAGGTACGTATCATGGTAGCCGGGCAGGCGAGTCCATTCAACGCATGCTGCCGCGTGTTCGCGCCCCACTACAGGGAGGCTACACTCTATTCCTTCATGGATACGGGCGCTGACGGAAGACAGGCACTGGACCTGGCCTACACCGACGTGGCGCGGGCGTTCGATTATTACATCACTCACTACAACCGGGGCCGTCCCTTCATCATCGCATCACACAGCCAGGGGTCGGTACACGCGCTCAGGCTTCTGGAGGAAAAAATTGACAGGACGGCCCTGTATGAAAAGCTTGTCGCCGCCTATGTGATCGGCTACCTCATCCCTGTTGAAAAATTCGAGCGCTCTTTCATGAGGGTCGGGCCCTGCTCGGGAGAGAACGACACCGGATGCCTTGTGACATGGAACACCTATATCGAAGGATCGACTCCGCGCAGATTCGGGTTCATCCGGTACAAATCAGGCTGGGAGAATGTCGGTGAAAAAGAGGTCCTGTGCGTCAACCCGGTCACCTGGAAGCGTGACGGCGCGCCCTCTCCCGTTGAATCGCATCGCGGGGCGCTGTTTATGAAGCTCCCGGGGCTCTGGAAGGCCGCCATAACCGGAAGGCCCATCGGAATGAAAATAACCGTCCTCCCGGCTCCGGATGAGCACAGGCTCTCGGCCCGGTGCGACCGCGGATTCCTCTTTGTCCCCCGGCAGGAAGAGCTTTTTGAGTTTTTCGGCAGGGGCAACTATCATATCTTCGATTATTCCCTGTTTTACATGGACATCAGGCACAACGCGTGCGTCCGGGTAACCGAGTATTGCAAAAGGCATTGATACGGTTTGAGGAGGATCCGGCTGCCAGTATCCGGTAATATGAATCACGGATAATCTTGTTGACGTCGGATTTCAGGCGGGTATAATTATAAAAAATTATTGGTTGGTTCGCCATGAATAAATCAATCTCTTCCATTACCGTGATCCTTGCCGTCGCAATGCTCATTGCAGCGGCACCCCTCTATTCACTGCAGAAACAGGGAGATGAAGATGCAGCAGCGGGCGGGGATGAAAGAACATGGAGCGTCAGCGTCGGCTTCGGCGCAAGCTGCTACTGGTGGACGCCGGTGTGGGGCTCGTTCAAGGGAGGCTGGGTGCGTGCATATGAATATGACATCGATCCGAATTTTATTTACGGCCCCCTGGTCATGGTGCAGTTTAACCCAAATTGGGGATTATCGGGAAGCTTTACCTACGGCACCTTCCGGGCCAAGACCACGCAGATAGCAAATCCCGTGCAGCTGCTTCTGCCTTCGTTTTTACAGATTCTTCGAACTCCAGCGTTATTGAAGATCAGCAAGGATGTCATCAAGATGGACGCAGACCTTCTGCTGAACTACAGGGTCAACAGCTATGCACGGATTTTCTTCGGTCCCAAATATCAGGGGTATTCATATATTGAAGAGGCGTTTATTTCCCGCGCGGAATTGAGATATGACGCGATTTCCTTCGGTGCCGGAGTGAACTTTACCGTCAGGATCATCGGGAATTTTTATTTCAATCCGGCAGTCTCGATAATAGGGCTGTACGGGTTCGAGCGGATCTCGGGTACCAAGATCAGGAGCTTTACCGCTGACCAGTCAACCGGGAAGGCGTCCGCGGTGGGAGGCAATGGTACGGCGATGTTTTCCTATTACATCCCGGCCGCCTGGATGACACTCGCGTTTGGCTACCGGGCCCAGTGCATCTACTATTTCATAAAGCAGAACAAGATCTATGACAACAACTACGATCTGTTTCATGGCCCGTACGTTGCGGCGATAGTGACCTTCTGACGGCCGGGTCGCGGCAATAATGCTATTGACATATTTGCCAAAATCATTACAAGAGGATTCATCTCTATGACAGGAGTCCCTCCATGAACGCTATGATCCGCCGCTTTTTCAGGTTCGATGAGCTCGGAACCGATTTCAGGCATGAAATAATGGGTGGCCTTACCACTTTCATTACCATGGCCTACATTGTCATTGTGAACCCGAAAATCCTTGAGGCCGCAGGCATTCCATTCGGCCCTTCGATGGTGGCGACCATCGTGAGCGCGTTTTTCGGAACCATGCTCATGGCGCTGTACGCGAAGCGGCCTTTCGCCGTGGCACCCTACATGGGGCAGAACGCTTTTGTTGCGTTCACCGTGGTAAAGGTGATGGGCTTCTCCTGGCAGACGGCGTTGGGCGCAATATTCATTGGCGGCGTGCTCTTCACGGCGCTTACCCTCATTAAAATACGCTCCTGGCTGGCGAACCTTATCCCGATCAACCTGAAGATTTCCTTTGCGGTGGGGATCGGACTGTTTCTAACCTTTATCGGGCTGAACGAATCGGGCATTGTCTCGATCGGCGTGCCGGGCGCGCCGGTAAATATCGGGAAGCTTTCGCAGCCCGGACCGATACTGGCGATCATCACGGTCTTCACAATCGCCCTGCTCATGATCAGGAGGATCAAGGGGTCGATGCTGATCGGGATCCTGGGGACTACTGTGGTCGCGATCGTTCTTCAGATTGCGCTTCCCGGACTCCAGAGCGGCGGGTCTCCGCTTGTGGCAATACCCGGGGCGATCGTGAGCCTGCCGCCCTCCCTGGGGCCAATATTCCTCAAGCTCGATATCTTCGGCGCGCTGAGCTGGGGCTTTTTTTCAGTGGTACTCACCGTGTTTGTCATGGATTTCGTGGACACCATGGGGACCCTGATAGGCCTGTCATACCGGGCCAGGCTGCTTGACGAAAAGGGCGAGCTTCCCGAGATCGAGAAGCCGATGCTCTGCGACGCCCTGGCCATGACCGCGGCGGCGCTCCTCGGTACCACCACCACCGGCGCCTACATCGAGTCCGCGGCCGGCATAGAGGAGGGAGCCAAGTCCGGATTCGCCTCGGTGGTGACGGCCTTCCTGATGCTTTCGGCGCTCTTTTTCGCGCCCCTGTTTTCGGTCATTCCCCCCTTCGCGTACGGGCCGGCGCTCATCATCGTGGGAATGATGATGATAGCCCCGGTCGCGAACATAAACTTCGAGGACATGTCGGAGCTCATCCCGGCTTTCATTACCATCACCCTCATGTGCTTCACCTACAACCTGGGGATAGGCATGACGGCCGGGTTCGTGTCGTATCCGCTGATAAAGATCTTTGCAGGCAAGTATAAAGACGTCAACGCGGGGATGTGGATCCTGTTCGCCTTTTCCCTGGCTTTTTTCGTCTTCTATCCTTACTGATGTGGGGCTGCTGATGGAACGATTCCCTGACATGCCTGAAAGGAGGCTGCGGGAGGAATATCTGCAGATTGTGCTGGGGAAGTACCTCCGTTTTTCTGTTATCGGCGGCACCATGATTTTTATCGCTATGGCCTACTTCATATATGAAGACCATGTCAACGGGCTCCCGGCGGTATCGGTCTATTTCAGGCTCCTTCCGGCGGCACTTTCAGCCGTGTTTCTGGTTGTGCGCATCACCCCTCTCAGAAAGCGTACTATGCTGATAATGGGGCTGTACTATCTCTGCATGGCCGGACTCATGGCCATGATGTCGGGCCTCCTGGTGATCGCGGCGCCGACGCGGAATTATGAAACCTACGTGCTCGGGACCGTGGTGGTCATTTTCTGCGTATACCTTGCCAGCTTTTACAGGATGATATATCTCATCCCGGTGTATGCCCTCCCGCTGGGTGCGGCAATTATTGCAATCATGCTATCCGGTTCGATCCCGATGAACCGAATGCTGATACTCTCGAACCCCGTCGTGGTCGCCTTCGTCTGCTGCATCCTGACGATGATACAGGACAGGGTCAGGTACAGCGACTTTCGATCGAGCAGGATAATAGAGGCCAGGAACATAACCCTGAACCAGGAGCTGGCACTGGCGACCGCGGTGCAGCGCAACATTCTGCCGCACCGGATGCCGGCCCCGGGCGCCGTCCGCGTTTCGGCCGAATACATCCCGATGATCGGCATCGGCGGCGATCTTTACGATTTTTTCGAGTTCAGGGAGGAGGACGCGTTCGGCCTTTTCGTATGCGATGTTTCCGGCCACGGCGTGTCCGCGGCGCTGGTTTCGAGCATGGTAAAGGCGCACCTCAGCACACTGCGGTCAAATTACACCTCGCCGACGTCCCTCCTTCACTACATCAACGAGAGGCTGGTGGGGAATATCGGCGGCCATTTTGTAACCGCGTTCTACGGCATCTACCGCGCGTCGGAACGGTCGTTCACCTTCGCCCGTGCCGGGCACTGTTATCCGATCCTCGATCAGAGAGGCGAGGTGATGGAGCTCAAGAGCCGGGGAGGCTTTCTCGGCAGCATGGATAATGTCTCCTTCGAGGAGGTTGTGGTGCGCCTTGACGCGGGCGACCGCCTCCTCGTATACACTGACGGCATAATTGAGGCGCGGGCGGACCGGGGGGAGATCTTCGGGGAGGAACGCCTGATCGATGCCATCCGAGAGCACCGTCACCTCGATAACAAGGAGCACATCGACGCGATTATCGGCACGGTGAGAGGGTTCCAGGGCTGTGACGACTTCGAGGACGATGTCTGCATCATCACCATGCAGGTTTCCTGAGATGTAGCGAGACCCTTCATTTTCTGCTCCGCTTGAGCCTTTTCTTTTTGCGGACGCTGTACCCGAAATAACCCATCGGCCTTCCGAGGCCGCAGTAATCGCCGTGATTGTAACAGGCGAGTCCGGCCCGTTCCAGCATGAGTTTGCCCCGCTTGTTAATGAACTTTTCGTCCACGTCGACGGCTACGATTTTCGCCAGGAACATGTCATGCGAGCCGAGGGGAATGACCTCGGTCACGTCGCATTCGATGTTCACCGGGCTCTCCGCGATAAGGGGCACGCCGACGGATGTTGCCGGCTCTGCGGAGAGTCCCGTAGCCCTGAACTTGTCAACCTTCCTGCCCGATTTTACGCCGCAAAAATCGGCCGCCCGGACGAGAGAGCGCGTCACGAGATTGACGACAAACTGCTTCCGCTCGCTTATGAGGGCGTGGGAGTACCGCTCCGGTCTCACGGATATGGAGACCATGGGGGGGTCGGAGCAGACCGTCCCGGTCCATGCAATGGTGATGATATTCGGCTTTCCCGCTTTGTCGGCGCAGGTGACCATCACCACCGGCACGGGATTTAGCATTGTCGTCGGCTTCCATTTGAGTTTTGACATAACAACCGCCTTTTTGATTTAACATTTAAATCTTATCTGCATTATTTCAGCAAATATTTTATACGACGGGTAAAAAAAATAGCCGCATGAACAGCGACGCTCATGACGAATTTTCATGAAGATTCTAATACTCTCTGTTTTTTCGAGAAATTATCCTGCTTCACATGATTGATGGGTGGGGATTCTGCTCTACATATTACCGGACAGGAGCGTTAGTATAATACTTGACATCATGTTTAATGGATTTATGATGAATGATATTATTGCTGCCGGGAGATAAGAATTAACGACGCGGCTCAAACAAGAGCATTATCGGCAGTTAATTTATTCTGGCTTCCAAGGACCCCCCACCATGAAAAAAATCGTACTTATCTCAATATTTCTGTTACTGTTGTCCAATACCGTAATGGCTGAGCCGATTGTAATCGATGACAAGCTCGGCAAAAGGATCATCACGCCGGAGGTGGAATATCTCGTGGACGAGAAGGGAACGATGGCCATCCACGAGATCACGGAACCAGGGCTGAAATGGGGAAGGACGACTGAAGAGGCGTTCAATTTCGGGTTCACCACGCTGGTCCACTGGTTTAAAATAGATGTCATCAATGACGCCGAAAAAGACGTTTCCTGGTTCCTGGAAATTGATTATCCGATGCTGGATTTCGTCAAGCTTTTCGTCCCGAATGAAGAAGGCGGGTTCTCAACCAAAGAAACAGGGGACCACCATCCCTTCAAAGACCGCGACATCAAGGACAGGACCTTTATCTTTTCCCTGAGCGCGATGCCGGGTTCCTCGACGTATTATATCCGCATCCAGACCACCAGCTCGGTTAACTTCAAGGTCATTGCCTGGGAGCCGAACGTCTATTTCAACAACGTGTTCAATGATCTCCCCGTTTTCTGGATTTACTACGGGCTCATGATGGTCATGGTGATTTATAATCTACTGCTTTTCATTACCACCAGGGAGATCAGCTATCTTCTCTACTCCTCCTTCATTGGCGCATATGTTGTTTTTCAGCTGACGCTGAACGGATTCGCCTTCCAGTATCTCTGGCCCAACCAGATCTGGTGGGCCAACAGCTGCCTCCCGTTTTTCATGTCCCTGATAGCTTTTTTTGCCGCGCTGTTCTTCAGGGAGTATATGCAGACGGCGGCGCATTATCCGAAGATCAACAAGTTCCTATGGTTCGGCCTGTTCCTGCCGAGTGCCGTCATGCTGGTGCTGACCCTTGCGGTTCCGTATAAAATTGCCATCAAGCTGGCGACCGTCAATTCAATGCTGTTCGCGTTCATCCTGATCCCCCTGTCCACGTACCTGAGCATTCGCGGGGACCGGGCCGCGAAGTTTTTCCTTGGAGGATGGGGATGGCTCCTCATCGGAATTGCGGCCTACACGATGAAGACATTCGGGATAATCTCTGTGAACTTCTTTACCAACTGGAGCATCCAGATCGGCTCCTCCATGATGGTGGTCCTCGTCTCGCTTGGTCTCGGGGACAAGATCAACAGCATGAAGAAGGACCTCCAGAGGCTGAATGTCGACTATGAGAAGAGCGAACGGGAGGCGCGTGAACGGGCCCGGTATCTCGAGGGGATCGTCAGCACCGTTAAATCCATGTCGAAGGACCTCCTGGCGATTAGCGCCGAGCTGTCGAACATCGGCGAGAAATTTTCTGAAATGTCGACCGAGCAGGCCTCGACCAGCGAGGAGATGTCGGCCACCTTCGAGGAGCTGGTCGTGACCAACGAGAGCATCTATCAGCGCACGGTGAACCAGAAAGACCAGGGAAAAAAGACCCGCGAGCTCACCATGCTCTCCGGGGACACTCAGAACAAGATCGGCGATTCGAGCCAGCAGGTGGTGAAAAACATGCAGGTCATCTCGGATTCGACCAACGTGACCGAGTTCACCATGCGCAACCTGATAAGCAAGATGAACATCATCATGGAGGGGGGGAAATCGATCGACCAGTTCATGGTCATGATCGACGATATCACCGACCGGATCAACCTCCTCAGCCTGAACGCGGCCATAGAGGCCGCGCGGGCGGGCGATCACGGGAGGGGCTTTGCCGTGGTGGCCGACGAGATCGGCAAGCTCGCACAGGCCACGTCGGACAATTCGAGGGAAATATCGACCAAGATCAGGCAGATCGCTCAGGACATTGACGAGGGCATGGAAATGGTGAACAACACCAACTCCTCAATCGAGGTCATCTTCAAGATGGTACAGTCGATCAACAGCAGTATTGACAACGTGACGAATCTGATGGCCGTGCAGGGGAAGTCCATCCAGGACGTCACGAACCAGGCGGAGGTCATGGACAAGCTCGCGGAGGAGATCACCCTGTCCACCAGGGAGCAGAACACCGCCATGGACGAGACGCTGAAAACGATATCCCGCCTCTCTGAAATAGCGCAGGAGGTGTCGCAATCGACGATCACCATCAGCAATGTGTCGAAGTCTATTACGGAGAAGGTAAAGCAGCTTGACGAGATCGTTGAGAATATTGAATGACGGCGGCGCACGCACGCCGTTTCCGTCGTTACCGCTTTTTGGAGAATGATATTGTTATCGTCGTTCCGCCGCTCCGCTCGATTGTTATCGTGCCGTTCAGCTGCTGCGCGAGCATCGGCACGAGCATAAGCCCGAGGGTTTCCGTCTTGCCCATCACGACGCCTTCCGGCATGCCCCTGCCGCTGTCGCTCACGGCAAGTACCGCCGTTCCCTCGGGTAATTCCCTGTACCTGATCAGTATCTCTTTTTTTCTTTCCCATCCGGGCGGAAAGGCGTATTTAATGGCGTTGGTCAAAAGCTCGTTGATGATGAGCCCGAAGGGTATGGCACGATCGATAGGAAGGTGGGTCTCGTCAGCGTCGATCGTGAGTTTGATGCTATCCGCGCCCGATGCGTAGCTGCCCATGATTTCGTCTGAAAGCTCTTTGATGTACGACCGGAGACCGATACGGCCCAGGTCGTTGGATTGATAGAGCTTTTCATGGACCAGCGCCATGGACCTGATGCGGCTCTGGGCATCGGCGAATTGCTTCAGGAGTTCCTGGTCGCTTAAATTCCTGGCCTGAAGGTTCAGGAGACTGGTGATAATCTGCATGTTGTTTTTCACCCGGTGGTGTATCTCTTTCAGGAGCGTCTCCTTTTCGAGGAGCGAAGCCTTTATCTTCTCTTCGGCTTTTTTGCGCTCGGTAATGTCGTAAAAAGCCGCAACCATCTGATCGGAGCCGATCGGGAAGGCCTGTACAAAGAACGCTCCTGTAATTCTATTATCATGGTATTCCACCTGCTCCGAGTGCCATATAGTCTGAGTGGTGCAGACCTTCCGATAGCGGGCGGGTATTTCGGTTTGTGCGAGAGGAGGGAACGCCTCTTCAATGGTCTTCCCGACGAACTGGCTATGGTCCACACCCAAGATATGCCCGGCTGACGGGTTTGCCCCGGTGAAGACGAGACTTCCGTCCGGCTCGAGTTTGTACAGGTGCATCCCCTGCGGTGAATTCTCCATGATTAACCGGTAGCGTGCCTCGCTCTCACGCAGGGCTTCTTCAGATTTCTTGCGCTCGGTTATATCGATGCTGAACTCGGCCACCTGCCAATCGCCGCTCGCGTTCTGGAAGGGAATCGTATGGACTTCAATGACCCGGTTGTCTTCCTTGACCAGCACCTCTTCGGTGATTGTGATCTTCTTTGTTTCAAGCGCGGTGGGGATTCCGCACCCCGGGCACTTTTCGTTTCGACCCATGAAATAATCGTAGCATTTTCTTCCCGCCGGTTCGCCGTACAGCTTCATCCACTCGGGGTCGATGTAGACCAGATTGAAGTCAGAGTCGACAATGTCGATGCCCGTCTTGGTGACGCCGATGATGAATTCAAGCTGCCTTTTTATGTCGGACATCGCCTCCTCGGCCTTTTTGCGTTCGTCTATGTCCTTGATTGCGCCGATAACGGATACGACCCTCCGGCCGGCGGCGTCAAGTATCGGCTGTGAATAGATGCGTATCCAGCGCATGATGCCGTCTTTACGGAACGAGCGGCATTCGATCTCGCCAGCCCGGCCGTTCTTGATCACGTCCGTTTGAAATTTTACAAATGCCTCGGCATCGTCAGGGTAAATTATTCCTTCCCAGAGGTCGGATGTACTCACATCATCCTGCGTGCGCCCTGTCATCTTTAATAGATTTTCGGATATGTAGTCAACCGACAGCGTCCCGTTTTCCCCGATGCTGATCTTGAACACGTAGTCGGTGGATAATTCAGTGATGATGCGGTATCGTTCCTCGCGTTCCTTAAGGGCTGTCTCGGCTATTTTTCGCTCGGTGATATCGCTGATGAGTCCGTCGTAGGAGGTGAGGCGACCGTCGGCGTTGTAGTGGGGCACGGGTGTGTTTCGAACCCACCGGAGGGAGCCGTCCTTTCGCCATATCCGGTGTTCAATCGCCTCGACGCCGGCGCCGGAAAGGAGCCGCTCTGCCATATTGCGCACTGCCTCGCGGTCGTCCTCATGGACCATGTTGATCCATAGATACGGGTCGCGGCTGAATTCATCTGATGTATACCCGGTAACCGCCTCGCAGGCGGGGCCGTGGATGGTTTCAGCAGGCATCCCCTGCTCAATGCGGACGGAGTATACGTAGTCCGTGACCGCGCCGGTGATCCGCCGGTACCGGTCTTCGCTTTCCTTCAGCGCCGTTTCGGCCTGTTTGCGCTCGCTGATGTCGTGGGACGTGGAGACAATGCCGGCAGGTTTTCCTTCGCTGTCGCGCAGAAGGGCGAGGCGGATTTCTACCGGGATGCGGTTTCCGTCTTTTCTTATTATACTGTGTTCGACCGTGACGCTCCCTGTTGCGAGCAATTGTTTGAATGACGCGTCTATCTTTGAATTTTCTTCCGGGGAAATCGTTTTAAAGACATTTAATCCTATCATGTCCTCGGCGCGGTTATAACCGTGGAGCTTTGCCGCTTGGTTGGTCGCTATTTTAATAATGCCGTCCATGCTGTTGAGCATCAGCGCGTCCGGGAACATTTCGATGACCGAACGGTACATGGCGGCGTCGTCAGCGCGCGTTGTTCCGCGATTCGACGCTTTCCTTTTCGCCGTGCCTTTTTTTCTGGGAGTTTTCGGCTTGAGCTTTTTTTTATCCATATCCCGCCTT
Organism: Spirochaetota bacterium; assembly: GCA_016933025.1. Lineage (GTDB taxonomy): Bacteria > Spirochaetota > UBA4802 > UBA4802 > UBA5550 > RBG-16-49-21. Next base: position 14,642 of record JAFGBT010000005.1, read on the forward strand.
CGCTTCCCAAGGAGCAGCCGCTGTAAATGATAATTCGATTATTTCATAAAACAGTATATTATAGTTATACATTAATTGCAAATAAATTTTAAGGATATGAGCGTATCATATCAATCGTATCCCCGGAGCCGGGCGCGTATAACTGCTGATAGCCACGGTATTTGCATAGTTTAGGGTGAATTAATTAATATTTTTTCTATTGCATTCTGGGGCCTCCGTTTGTACAATCTGACGTTGGCTGGATACCTGGAGTTTTTACGCACCATATCCCGGAAAGAGGTGAAAAGAATGAAACAATTATCACTATTTCACAAAACAGCGCGGCTTGCCCTGCTCATACTGCCGGTGTTTTTGTTCACGCAGTGCTTTCAGATAGCGCACATTCTGGACTGGAAAGACGACGGATCCATGAACGTCAGGTGGGTGTTCAGGTTTTCGAAGTCGCTCGACCAGGCGCAGCAGGGACAGCAGGGAGGCGAGAAGAAGGGAGAGAGCCTCAAAGATATGATGGAAAAGGAGAAGAAGGAGCTCCCCGATTCCCTCAAGAACCTGGTCAAGAACCTCGCCTTCAAGAAGATTGACAATGAATACGATTCGGGCATGGAAATATCGTTCCTGGTTCCCGATTACGCGAAGTTTCCTTTTGGTAAAATCAAGAAAGAGGATTTTCCCATGATCCCGCAGTATCTGCCGGATAAAAAACAGGTGATATTTCATTTTGAGCCGATGAAAAAGCAGGATGCGGAGAAAAAAAATAAAAAGGCGTCCGGCGGCAAAGCAAAGGGCACGGGGGACAGCGCGGTCACCGGTGACGAGTCACTGGACCAGATGGGAAAACAGCTCACCGGTCTCTTTCTGTCTTCAGTGCGCTACCAGATCTTCCTCGGGAAAAAATTCAACACCGACAGGGCCGTGATCAGAAAAGGGAAGGACGAGAAGACGATCGAGCTCCAGCAGATTTGCGATATTACCTTGATCGATCTTCCTCTCTTTTCTATGTTCGGGGAAAAAGAAGAGCCGTTTGATATGGTGATTTTTCTTAAATAGCCAGAGTCATATGCCCCCGAAGGCGCGGGAATTCAGGAGAAAATTTCGCCCGGGGGGTCTGAAAGCAGAGCCATTCAATGGCGAGGGCCCGGTAGCGCCGTGGCTGATAATGCCCGCGGTCAGTTTCTCATCTGGGGCATAGATTAATTCCGAGAGCCCGATTGCGATGAGGAGGCGGCCCGGAGTGGATTTTAATATTTTATCAATACAGAATAATGCATAGTGCTTGACGTAATCCCCGCGGTATTATTGATTAACATAATTTTTTACGTTTCCTGCCTGATATGGTATGCTTGTTGTGAAACGTATACCGGTGTGCCGGCCGGATTTGCCGGCAGGTACCTTGTGATCGCTTTTCACGTCGGGCATATTATAGATAAAAAGATGTTTTAAATATTTTTGTCATAAAAAAGGGAGGTGTTATGTCGTTTAAAAAGTTCTGTATTGCACTGATGTGCGTGAGTCTGATCCCCGGGGCATTTTCCTGCAAGAAACAGGCCGGGGAAACCATCAAGATCGGCGCCATCTTTTCCGTGACCGGCCCGGCTTCGTTTCTGGGGGCGCCGGAGGCGAAAACCGCCGAGATGATGGTGGAGGAAATCAACGATAAGGGCGGCATTGACGGAAAAATGCTGAAGCTCATCGTCAAAGATTCGGCCGGAGACCCCGCCAAGGCTATCTCGTTCGCCAAGCAGTTAATCGAGGAAGACAAGGTGTTCGCAATAATCGGCCCGTCCACCAGCGGCGAGACGATGAAGATCAAGGCGATCTGCGAAGAGGGGAAGACCATCCTCGTCTCCTGCGCCGCGGCTGAAGTAATCGTCAACCCCGTTGCGAAGTACGTGTTCAAGTCGCCCCAGAAGGACAGCGACGCCGTGCAGAGCATCTATAATGTCATGAAGAAGAAGGGGATCAAGTCGATCGGCATCGTGTCCAGCAACGACGGATACGGCACCGCCGGCAAGGACCAGCTGGAAAAGCTCGCAAAGAAGAACGGTATCCAGATCCTGATCAGCGAGGTTTATGACAAGAAAGCGACCGATCTCACAGGCGTACTGACCAAGCTCAAGGCGAAGAACGTGCAGGCGGTCATTAACTGGTCAATCGTGCCGGCGCAGTCGATCATTGCGAAAAACATGAAGCAGCTCAACATGGATGTGCCGCTCTTCCAGAGCCACGGCTTCGGCAACATTAAATACGTCAAGGAAGCTGGCGAGGCGGCAGAAGGAATAATATTTCCGTGCGGGCGCCTGCTTATAGCCGAGGACCTTCCCGAGAACCACCCGCAGAAGGCCGTATTAATGAAATACAAGAAGAACTACGAATCGGAATACGGCGAGGACGCCAGCACCTTTGGCGGACACGCGTATGACTCGCTCATGATACTCGTGGAAGGGATCAAGAGGGGAGGAGCCGACAAGGAGAAGGCCAGGGGAGCCATTGAAAACATGAAGGGCTTTGCCGGGACCGGCGGTATTTTCAATTTTTCACCGGCGGACCACAATGGGCTTGACATAAATGCCTTTGAGATGCTTACCGTGAAAGGCGGCAAGTTCGTCAAATACGAAGATAAATAATCTTTCATGGACAGGGGCCGCGGCCCCTGTCCATTATAGTATATGGAATCATGTCATTTGAACAATTACTGCAGTACCTTCTATCCGGCGTAACCAATGGAAGCATCTATGCCATCGTAGCAATCGGATTTAATATTATCTATAACACCACCGGCATCATAAATTTCGCCCAGGGAGAATTCCTGATGCTGGGAGGGATGACTGCAATTTCACTCTCCCCCTATGTGCCGCTCCCGCTGGCGATCCTCATCGCGGTGATCATCACGGCAATGGTGGGCGCGGTGGTCGATTTTTTAATTATCCGGAGATTGAAAAAACCGACGGTACTCAACATGGTTATTGTCACCATCGGGCTTTCAATCATAATACGGGAGATTGCACTGCACCTCTGGGACGAAAAAGTGCGCTCCCTTCCGTACTTCACCGGGAACGAAGTTACGTCAATCAACATCCTGGGGGCTTACATATCGCCCCAGGTTCTATGGGTGCTCGGCGTCAGCGCCGTCATTGTCATTTTTCTCGGCGTGTTCTTCAAGTTCACGCTCACCGGACGATCCATGCGGGCATGCGCCTCGAATATCACCGCGGCGCGGCTCTGCGGCATCAACACCAGGAACATGGTGACCATTTCCTTCATGCTGAGCGCGGCGATAGGCGCTCTCGCAGGGTGCGTCATCTCGCCCATAACGCAGACTCAGTACGACTGCGGTACTTCCCTGGCAATCAAGGGGTTTGCAGTGGCGATCCTGGGAGGGCTCGGCAACAGCACCGGTGCTATCATCGGCGGGATAACCATAGGCCTTCTGGAGGCCTTCAGCATCAGCGTTCTTCCCCTTGCGTACAAGGACGCCATCGCTATCTCGATACTCCTGATAATACTCTTCCTTCGCCCCAGCGGCCTCCTGGGGAAGAAGGAAGCCGTTGAACTGAAGGAATTCTGATGAACATGAAGAAATACACTCCGGTATTCTGCCTGATCGGCGCCGCCGTTATATTTCAGATAATCACGTCCGTCCTGAACCGGGAGTTTTACCTGACCCAGCTCACCATGTCAGCCTATTATTGCCTGGTCATCCTCGGGCTTACGGTTCTCATGGGATACGCAGGACAGATTTCGCTGGGCCACGCCGCTTTTTTCGCGATGGGCGGCTATACTACGGCGGTACTGACGACCTGGAATCTTGCGGCCGCGCAGGAGGGCACGCTGGCAAGGCTTGTGGTGCAGCTGGGACTTTCAACCGCCTCTACGAACGCCTACGGAGTCGAGATCCGGCACATCTCACCCTGGGTGTCGTTGCTGGTCGCCCTCGCGATTACGGTTGCAGTAGCGTTCCTCATCGGCATACCTATCCTGAAGCTCAAGGGACATTATCTGGCGATGGCGACCCTTGGGTTCGGCATCATCGTGTACCGCATTGTCCTCGGATCGAGAATTTTCGGCGAGGCCGACGGGATATCCGACCTTCCCCCGTTCCGGCTGTTTGGACCGCTGTACGTAAGCGGCGACCCCGCCCTCAGGGTCCAGAATTTCTACATAGCCGCGTTTCTTGTGGTGCTGGCGGTTGTGCTTCTGCAGAATCTGATCGATTCCCGCATGGGGCGGGCGCTCCGCTCCATACACGGCAGCGAGGAGGCGGCGAACGCCATGGGAGTAAACACCGCGCGGTACAAGCTCCATGTCTTTGTGCTGTCAGCCGTCTTTGCGTGCATCGCCGGGGTATTTCTTACCCATTTCAATGGAGGGGTCGGCCCGTCAGAGGCCGACGTGATGAAATCGGTTACCTATGTGGCCATAGTAGCGGTCGGCGGAATGGCTAATCTCTGGGGCGCCCTGGCAATGGGTATGGCGCTCAATTACCTGTCGCTCCGCGGATATTTCGGGAGCTATGATGAGTTTGTCTTCGGGGGGATTTTGATTGTGATCATGCTCTTTTTCCCCGACGGCCTGTTGAAGAAAGAGAACATGCGGAGCCTGACCGAGGCGGCCATTCGAATGAAGAATAAAATCTGGAAAAGAAAGAATGAGCTTTCTTGAAATGAAACAGCTGAGCCGCTCTTTCGGCGGCCTTCGGGCGGTTGACGATGTCTCCTTCAACGTCGAGAAGAACAGCATCACCGCGGTCATCGGCCCGAACGGCGCGGGCAAGACAACGCTCTTCAACTTGATATCCGGAGCGCTGGCGCCGGATTCCGGGGAGGCGTACATCGACGGCCGCCCTATCCACCGCCTTCCGCCGTACCGGATCGCCCGCCACGGCATATCACGAACCTTCCAGAACATCAAGCTGTTCCCGCACATGACGGTGCTCGAGAACGTCATGATTGGCAGGCATATCCGGAGCCGCTCCGGCTTTCTCTCGGCGATGCTGCGCCTGCCGGGAAGCCGGGCCGAGGAGCAGCAGATACAGGAGCGTTCAATGGAGATCCTTGCCCTCATGGGCATTGAAGGCATCGCCGGCCAGGAGGCCGGGAGCCTACCCTTCGGGAAACAGCGCATCGTCGAGTTCGCGCGGGCTCTCGCGACTGAACCGTCGCTTCTTCTCCTGGATGAGCCCGCGGCCGGCCTGAACATGTATGAGACCGCACAGGTCTCCGAGCTGATCACGAAGATCCGGGGCCGCGGCGTCACCGTGCTGGTGATTGAGCACGACATGTCGCTGGTCATGAACATATCGGATATGATTGTCGTTCTATCCTCCGGGAAAAAAATAGCCGAAGGCCTTCCGTCTGATATTCAGAAAAACAGAGAGGTAATACGGGTTTACCTGGGGGAGGACAATGCTTAAGATACGGAACCTCCATTCAGGGTACGGGAACCTCAGGATATTAAAGGGCGTTTCCCTCCATGTCAACCCGGGCGAGATCGTCACTATTATAGGCGGCAACGGCTCTGGCAAGAGCACGCTGCTCCAGACCGTGGCGGGCATGATACCAGTTGAGGAAGGCGAGGTGCTCTTTAAGGGCCGGAGCATTGGCGGCGAGACGCCGGAAAAAATCGTGGCCGCGGGTTGCTCCCTGGTGCCAGAGGGAAGGATGATTTTCAACGCGATGTCCGTTCGCGAGAACCTCATACTGGGCGCCTACACGCGGTTCCGGAGTGACCGGAGCGGGGACGTGGCTTCAGACCTTGAGGCAGTTTACGGCATGTTCCCGCGGCTCAGGGAGCGCGAGAACCAGCTGGGAGGTACGCTGTCAGGGGGGGAGCAGCAGATGCTTGCCATCGGCAGGGCCCTGATGGCCAGGCCGAAACTCATGATGCTTGATGAGCCCTCGATGGGCCTGGCTCCCATCATCGTGAAGCTTATTTTCGAGGAGGTGAGGAAGCTGCGCGACGCGGGCAATACGATACTGCTGGTGGAGCAGAACGCGCGTGCGGCCCTCCGCATAGCCGACCGCGGTTATGTGATAGAGACCGGACAGATGGTCCTGGAGGGGACGTCGGAAGAGCTCCTGAACAATAACGATGTCCAGCGGGCCTATCTCGGTAAAGATTACAAGAGTATCAGCGAATGAAAGGGGGTCGGCCATGATATACAATCCGAAATATGAAACGATGCCTCGCGAGGAGATAGAACAACTGCAGATCGAGAGGCTGCAGAGCACCCTGAACAGGGTGTGTCGCAATGTCGCTTTCTACAAGAGCGTCTTCGATGAAAGCGCCACGGATATCGAGAAGATCAGGAGTATCAGGGACCTCGTTCATTTGCCCTTCACGACCAAGGAAGATTTGAGGAAGAGCTATCCCTATAACATGTTCGCGGTCCCGCTTCGCGATATCGTGCGGATCCATTCCACCACCGGCCGCACCGGGAGGCCGATCGCCATCGGGCTCACGAGAAACGATATTGTCAACTGGTCGGAATTGGTCGCCCGTGTGCTGGCGGCGACCGGGGTAACGGATAACGACTTCGTTCAGATCGCTTTTGACTATAACATGTTCACAGGAGGGTTCGGGCTCCACTACGGCGCGGAAAAGCTGGGGGCCTCGGTCATCCCTTCATCGCAGATGAGCAACATCCAGCGGCAGATCCATATCATGAAGGATTACAAGACGACCGTGCTCCTCAGCACGCCGAGCTATGCCGTGCGCATCGCGAACAACCTGGCGGACATGGGGATACATCCTGACGAGCTGAACCTGAAGGTCGGGCTGTTTGGCGCAGAGCCATGGGGGGAGAATACACGGGGCAGGATCGAGGACAAGCTGCACATATCGGCCTTCAATATCTACGGCATCAACGAAATGATGGGCCCGGGCGTTTCAGGAGAATGTTCCGAGAAGAACGGCCTCCATATCAACGAGGACCAGTATATCGTGGAGATCATCGATCCGCTGAGCTGGGAGCAGCTCCCGCCCGGCCAGGAGGGAGAGCTGGTCATCACCACGATTTCGCGCGAGGGGTTTCCGCTCATACGGTACCGGACCGGAGACATCTCCGCCATCATGGAAGGAACCTGCGCCTGCGGCCGCACCACCCTGCGGATGAAGCACATCGCCGCGCGTTCCGACGATATGGTCGTCATCAACGGCATCAACGTTTTCCCCTCCCAGATCGGCGAGATACTGCGGAGGTCCGGCTGCGGCGAGGCGCAGTTCCAGATAATCATGGATAACATCAGGGGTGACGACGTGATGGAAGTGAGGGTGGAGCTTCTTGACAGCATGTTCAACGATGAAATCAAGGAGCTCATGCGGCTCAAGAACTTTATCACCGAAAGCATCGAGCGGGAAATGGGGGTGGCAGCGCGGGTCTCGCTCGCCGAGCAGGGGACGCTTCGCAAGACCCCCGAGGGGAGGGTGCGTCCGGTTATCGACAACCGGTAGGTCCGGTCATTCGCCGCAGATGCGGAACGAACCTTCTCTCAGAAAATCCAGAAGGGCGCGGTTATCATCCCCCGCCGTTTCTTCAAGCGCCTGAGACAGGTGCAGGGCGTCGCCTTCCGAAACGACCTGGTTTTTCCTTTCATGGTAATTCCCGTCCCATTCGAAGAGCTCGCGCGCGACGTGAAATATGAGAAAAAGATTGTAGAGATAGTCGTACAGGGAATCGTATATGTCATCGACCTGGCAGGAGAAATCATACCGGGTACCTTCTTCCTCCCACCCGTTGGCGCGGGCCTCCGCGAGGAACCGGGACCACTCTCCGTCGCTCACCGTGAGGGACCTCATGGTCGAGAGGTTCATAAGGGTGTACGCCATACCGGGATATAATGCCGTTCGGCGTAAAATGTCAAAGGAATTTTCACACAATATCGTTCTTCCTTTTTATCGGGCGGCCGATCGAAAAAATTGTTATTGAATAATTTTCATTATTACTGATCATGGTGCCATGATTGAAACAGATATGGAGGGTCGGTAAATGAAAAAGATCGGTCTCATCATCAACCCGCATGCGAGAGGGATAAAAAAAATGAACATCGACCCCCTCGAGTATTTTACGGATATATCCGAGGGATATGTGGATGTGCGCGTCACTAAAAGCCTCGCGGAGGTTGACCCGGTAATCAGGGAGTTTAAAAAACTGGAGGTTCCCTGCGTGGCCATTGCCGGCGGCGACGGGACGCATCACCATGTGCTGTCGCACATGATCAACATTTACAAGAAGGACCATGTGCCACCCATCCTTCACCTCAGAGCGGGAACCATGAACACTCAGCCGCGCACGATCAACCTCAAGGGGAAACCGGGTGAAATATTGAAGAGGATCGTCGCCATACTGAAAGAGAACGGAACCCCTAAAACCTTTGTGCGCGACACAATACGCGTCGGCGACGGTTATGGATTCATCTTTGGCGTGGGGATGACGGCGAATTTTCTCGCCGAGTATTACAAGGGAGAGGGGACCGGACCCAAGAAGGCGCTGCAGACGATCTGGATGGCCGTCAAGGGCGTGGCCATGGGCGCGGAAGTAGGCACCCTCTTTGACCGGCTGGACTGTAAGGTGGAAATAGACGGGAGTCTGGTGCCGCACAATGATTTTATCGCGGTCATCGCGGCAACGGTCGACGATATCGGTATAGGCTTCAAGCCGCTCTACCGCGCCTACGAGAAGGAAGGGACCTTCCATGTCCTTTCCGTCGGCTGTGAGCCGTCGGTCATCGTAAAGAACCTTCCGAAAATAAAGACGGGGAAGCCGGTCAAACACCCGTATGTGTTCGACAGCATCGGCAAGAAACTGGTGATTACGTCGGATAAAAAAATGCGCTACACTATTGACGGGGACCTATATGAATCCAGCGGGAAACTGATCGCTGAAGCCGGCCCGGCTGTTAAACTCGTTTATGTATGATACTCTAAAAAAATAAAAAACTCTTGAATTTTTTATTTTTCACTGCTCATTTTTGTTGTATTATATGAAAATGCGGCATTTAGCGGAATGGATGAAAGGTGATAAAAATAAAGGAGGATTTACTATGAAAAAGTTGTCCGTCGTCATAATGGCAGCGGCATGTATCACGGCATTCCACATCCGTGAGGCAAAGGCCTGGGTCACATACGCCACGAGCATCCCGGGCTCGAGTTCATTTGTGGGAGATACGCTGCTCAAATACCAGCGACAGGCAAAACTGGTTAAAGGCTTTGCAAACGCCAGCGCGTATTCGGCGCACGTGGCCACCGTTCGCGGATATCAGGGTTACGATAAATTCTGCATAACGGCCGGGACAATGGCGGCCGCTCAGGTTCCTGCCACCTCGCTGGACCTCGGGTATTATAAAAAGCTCGGCGATCGCCTGACGAAAGAGGGGGATATCTATGTCGGCGTGGCATGGAACGCCTGGTCGCTGAATGTAGGGGTAAAGCTCCCGGCAGACTTCTACATCTCGGCAAAGTTCGGCAAGCTCACCTATTCATACTGGGATTTCGACTTTGACGGCATGAACGCGGGGGGCATGATAAACTATCAGCTGGTAAAACAGAAGGCGCCTCCGGTGAAATTTATCCTCTGGCGCGGGCTCTCTATCGGAACCGGTTTTATATGGCAGTACAACAATACGCTCTACCATTATAGATCGATCCCCACGGCCTCCGGCATTTTCGCCATGAAGCCGGTATTAAAAATTTACGCCAAATCGGAAAGCTATGTCATACCACTGGAGCTGTCGACTGCGATACGGCTTCTCTGGGTCATCAATATTCATGTGGGCGGCGGTATAGATTTCGCATGGGGATCTTCCCGTCTCAATTATTCCTCATACGGGGCCATAACCGACGGCTCAATGGTCGGGTTATACACAGTGTATGGAAGGCAGGGCGGTACGGGCCCGACGAAGTTTCTCCCCAAGGTTTTCTGCGGCCCCGGCTTCAGCTTTGGTCCCGTTATCATCGACATTCCCTTCACCTATTATTTCAATAACGGGTTTAACCTCGGCGTAACGCTGGGCGTTGTCTGGTAATCCAACCGCAGGGGCGTCCGTCCGGACGCCCCTGTCCGGCCATAAAATCGATGATTATTATCCAATTTGATGATTTTAAAAAAATTGCTTGTATTATCGCGACGGGGAACTACTATCATTTTCCTGTCAGAATTCTAAAGACAAGGAGTATTATGGTATGATAAAAAAGCTTCTCAAAATATTGGGCGGTTTTATAGGAATTATTATTCTCCTCATTGTCGCTGCGAGCCTAGCCATTATGTTTATCGTTACCAAACAGCGCGTCGAGGACCAGATGAAGAAGGCCCTGAACCGGCATGTCCAGATCCAGGACATCAAGGTAGGGGTATTCTCCATTGTATCGGGGATAGAGGTGAACAGGGTCGTCATTTCCAATTTCAAGACCGAAAAGCAGCTTGAGGCCCTGAACGGGAAGCCTGTTCCGGCGAATGATGTTTTCGCCAGCATGGAATCCCTCAGGCTGAAGCTCAAGTTCCTGCCGCTGTTGAAGAAGCAATTCCAGCTGAATGAACTGGTGCTTTACTCCCCGACGATCAATGTCTCTAAAAACAAGAACGGAATATTCAACTTCGACGACCTCACCAGGCCAAAGAAGCTGACCAAGGAAGAGAAGGCCGAGCTTGAGAAGAAGAAGGCGGAGGAGGCAAAAAAGGCCAAGGAGCCGAAAAAACCCCTTACCGCCGACGATATCCCGGTCGCAATCAGCATCGGGGAAGTGGGCGTAAAAAACGGCACGGTCAATTACTACGACGGCACGTATAACCAGAGATTCCAGGTATACAAGCTGACGACGCTGGTGCACGGCATAAAGATTGACCCGAAGGACCTTGAAAAGAAAGATATCGCGAAGGTGAAAGTATACATGGGCGTGAAGACCGTGGGGCCCATGAAAACCGGGAGCGTCAAGTCGTTCGATATCGTCTTAGATATCAGCGGGAGCGTGAAGCCGTTCGACGTCAAGACCCGGAAGCTGGAGCCGGAGATATCCATGCACGTCGGGTCGCCCGACGGGCAGTTCACCGGGCTCCAGATTTTTAACGCGGTTGCCGCCAACAATGTCCTGACCAAGTATATTGGAGATGCCCTGTCGTTCCTGAAAGGCAAGCAGTCGTGGAAGGGATCGAAGCTGGCATACGTGGATGTCTGGTACAAGGCCGGCGTCGCCAAGCTGTCGAACGGCAACCTGAAACTCCGGGAGTGCAGGCTCCTGTTTGACGGCATGACCAACACCATCACCAAGGCCATGGATGTCAACCTCGAGCTGGAGCTCCTGAAAGAACGGCACAATGCGGTGAAAGTCGGCATCAGGAAGCAGGTCGAGTCAGGCCTCAAACAGCTGGGCGCGAAAAAATACGCAAATCCCGAAAAGATAACCGAAGTGGCGATGAAGCCTCTGGTGAACAAGAACGGGATGATCTACATGAAGTTCAAGATCGACGGCACGGTATCCAAGCCCGAGGCGAAACTGACCTTCCCGGCCCTCGGCTCGATTGGTGACATTATTAAGCAGGTCGCCGGCGACGTCCTTATGGAAGCCGGCAAAGAGGCGGGCAAGAAGGCAATCGAGGAAGGGGGCAAGCAGTTGATAAAGAAAGTACCCAAAATCAAGCTCTTTTAAAAGCGCAACATTGCATTCGATTGATAGGGCGGGGCCTGGCGGCCCCGCCCTCTGTTATTTCAGCATAAAGCTCGCCACGCACACCGTCCCGGCGGCGATCCTCAGAAAGGCTTCGACCCGGACGATTTTTTTGATGCCGTCGTCTTTCATCTCTCCAGCGACCGATTGAAACATGGCCCTTATTTTATCCGGGTACAGGAGTACAAAGGGACCGGTGAGAACGGCGAAGAGCCCGATAATAAAGATGAACGGAGAAATGGGACCGTTGTACAGGGTGAGCGGGAATCCACCCGCTATAAGCGCGATCCCATGAAGAAAGAATGCTTTTTGGGACACCCACGCCTTCCAGAACGCGAATGCGCGAAGAGGCAGGCCCGCTTCCACAGATCCGACGAAGACAAGAAGAATTCCGATCGACAGAATGTAGATATTCAGCACGATACAGTTCCTCCCGCTGACTCGTGCACGCCATTCAGCCATGCCAGGATGGCATGGCTGAACAGGGCAATGTCGCTGTCACGAGTGAGGTTGTGATCCCCGTCGCCGATGATTATTTTTTTCAGAGGGACACTTAGGTTTTCTTCGAGGAGCGCGACGTTTAAAGGGTCAACAACCCTGTCGAGTTCTCCGTGGAAGGCGAGCACGGGCGCCTTGATGCTCCTGACAGCGCCGATCATGTCGATTGAGAGTATCTCCCGGAAAAAGGTGTTCTTGATCGCTATTCCGTCCAGCGCCGTTGTGCCGTTCGGGGCAAGATCCTCGATGCCCTGAATGCCGGCGGCGGAAAGGATCAGCCTCCTGAGATCGACAGGCGCCGCTATCAGTATCAGGGAAAGGACGTCCTCGTGGTGCCGTGACGCGCAGAGTATCGTCACGGCGGCGCCCATGCTGGACCCCATGAGATGAAATTTCCTGACGCCCCGGCTCCTGAAAAAATCGATCGCCGCCGCGAGGTCCTCGGTTTCCTGAAGGATGGAGAGGCCGGATATATTCTCCCCGGATTCCCCCGCGAACGAAAAGTCGAAGGTCATGAGAGGACAACCCGCTGAGGCGATGTGCTCCGCAAGCCTGGTTATTTTATAGCCATCCTTGCTGGAGAAGAGGCCGTGGCTGAATATGACACCGGTATTCCCGGCCGCGGAAGCGGAATAGATCCTTCCCGGCAGGAGCATGCCGCGGTTGTTTCTGATCATGATGTTTTCAACCGTGATCATCTGGTCTTCGCCAGCTTAATGAGAGGCTCGAAATATCCTTCTGAGTTATTGCCGTCAATGACAATGGCAAGGGGCCGGAGGTAAAGGGTTTCTTTTTTGTTTTTCCTGACTTTATGACCGCCGAAAAGAAAGTATGAGGATTGCGCCCTGACATACCCCTTGCTCCTGCGGCCGCTCCGGTGCTCTTCTTTCATCTCATAAATGTTGATTTTCAGCTTGTTCCCTTCTTCGATTGTATATACTCCCTTGAAGAAGAGCGTCTCCATGTTGAGATACAGAACAACAAGAGCCCTGTAATTTGCGTATAGGCTGAATGCATACCCGTAATTTCCCGAGTACTTGAGGCGCCAGTTTCCCACGACGCTTGTAAATGAGAGGGGAATGTGCTCGTCGCCTGAGGCCGTGCGTTTGCTTGTATCAGCAGCGAATGCGTCGCCTGTTTGCCGGTCCGCTTCCCCAGTGAAAGGCAGCGGTGCGAGGGCGATGAGAGATAGCGACAGCATGGCACGGAGTATTTTTTCCATAGTCGATTATGGCAATCCTCGCCGGCCATTGTAAAGAAAAATTCTTATCGGCGCATAAAATCCGCCCTGGTTCGATAAAAACGCGGCATTGTGTTGACGCCCGGCCGTCTTGTTTATATATTGGCAATGCAGGGGACGATTTTGGTTTCGACTGCAATAGTGGTTTTATGGCTGCATGCCGAGTGCGCTGGCAACTCGTTAAAAATGGCAGGCTTAACCTAAGTGCAAACGAAAACTTTGCATTGGCAGCTTAATTGACTGTCACGCCGATAGATTGTCCGCTCCTCTGGGGCAGCTAAAGGCGTCATATTCAGGGGATAGCCCGATTTCACGGATCTCGGAATAAGGGCGAAACAACAGGGAACTCGGATATTTCTAACGGTGTCTGGTCCCGGTGGAATATCTTAAATTAAATGATCAGAACAAGCATGTAGACGCCGTAAGGCTGTATTGTAGGACGCGGGTTCGACTCCCGCCGTCTCCACAGGGCCGGTCATTCCACTTTTATAAATTTGAATTTGAACATCAACTCAAGAAACCTGTTGCTGATTTGGTCCAGCAGGTCCTCTCTCAGTATATGTTTGTCGATCTCAAACGCGTCATATTTATCGGCCTGTCTGTCCAGGTATATAATTTGATAATTGTTGTTGACGATGCAAATCATGGAGTTGAAATCGGCAAATTGCAGCTCTGCAGACATGGCGCCGTCGACCTCGTATACTATAAAGCTGTCCAGGCCATATTCGGCTTTTAATTTATCAAGCTCCTCTCTGTTTTTGTCGAGATAGCCCTTGATGATGCCCACGGACTGGTAGAACTGGAAGTCCTTGTCCGGAGCAAATTGCGCAAATCTTTCGGATTCACCCTTTGCCGTGTTGAGATTGTTGCTGATATTGTCCAAAATTTTCAGCGTTTTAAGTTTTTTATACGGTTCAAGCCACTGGGTAAGGTTTTTGTTGAACAAACTGAGGGGTATCGGCGTGTTATGGGTGACGCGGAAGATAATGCCCGAATTTTTTAACTGTGAAATGGCCTTGTTGTTCCGTATCTCCTTTTTTACGTGATATTTTGAACAGGAAACCGTGAACAGTAACACAAGAAGGAACACGCCGTATCTCTTCATGATGCACCTCGTTTTTCGGGATTGGCAACAGCTGATGGCATGAATAATAGAAAGTCGGTTCGCAGTCAAGATTAAATTGATGATAGTATGTTCCTGCCGGCTTCGGTGACGGCTATGCGAACCGGGGCGTTCGGCGGCTCGTCGACATAGCGCAGCATGCCGAAGTGTTTAAGCCAGGTGAAAAGGTAGAAATCAATAAATGATATCATGAAGAGATTATTACGGCTGCAGAAGCCGGTCATATCGAAAAACTCGTTTGCGATATTCTGCACATATATGGCGCAGTAATGCCTCAGAAGGAGGTCTTTTAATATGCATTTGTTGATTTTCAGTTCTTTTGCTGATTCCGGGTCAGATGTGAATATCTCTTCCCAATCCGCCTCGTTCCAGAAGGCATGTAAAAGCCTGCCGTAGAGGGTTTTCTCCGATACGGCTTCCCTGTTTATAACACCGTATGCCTTGGTCAGCCGTAAAATTCCCGTGATCTGCAGGAGATAGATGCACTGCCGCACATACTTGATGAAAAGCTCGTCGTCGTTGATTTCGCGAGTCAGGCCGGTTTCAGAGGCTTTTTCCGTGCAATGCCGGTAAAAACTACGGGTGAATGTACCCTTTTTTGAAAGATGAAATTTTTTTTCCGAGATCAATTCAATCAGGAACAATGATAGGCGTACTGCAAAACAATTATTTATGGCAAGATATGACTCATTTTTTGCGGAATTGTCGAGAGAAGAGTAGTACTTGGTTATTGATTCAAATACCGATATGCTTGATGAAGAAGCGGCCGGGGTATCGTATATTTGGAGACACTTTCTGCTGGAGCTGGGATGAATATTCACGTATTCATTAGTAAATTGCTGGACCGGTTTTATCTCGTGTTTGCTCGTCATCACTCTGAATTCTATCGTTAGGTATAATGCCAAAGGCCAGGAAATTAATCTTTTCTCATTAATTATGAAAACTTCTAATTTAGTCTTAAATTATTCCTGTTACCTTTGAAAATAATTAATATTCTCTTAGTTTTTGAATTAATAGGTGAGTGTATTTTCTCATCAATCCAAGGAACATCATAATCAAAATTAATTTTAAGTCAAGATAAATCTATATTTTTTGAAAAATTTTTACGCATCGGTCGGCAAGGCGGCTGATGTAGAGAATGTCTGATGGATGATGAGTCTATATCATAAGCCGGTCGGCTGCTGAAGGACTGATGTTCCCCTGCGCTGCGAGGGCGGTACCCGGATTGTTTACAATGACCGAACGCGCCATTGAGGCCAGCTCGTTTCCCGTTATCCGTCCAATACCGATGGCCCCGGCGCCTGTTTCTCTCATGAGGTTCGTTATTTTCTCTTCTGAATGCTTAAAAGCGGTCATTTTTTCATTAAGGGCACGCTGGATCGCATCGATACGGCCCCGTTGACTGTAATTGCCGGCGCGTATATCGGCGCTTATGTCGTTGAGCGACCTTATTTCGGCGCGGAGGTCCGGCATTTCGACGATTTTTGGGGGAGGAGCGGCGTATGATCGGAGCGGCGCGGCGATGCCTCTGCCGAAATCGCCGAGCGTATTTCTCATGGTTGCCATGACCTCGTTCAAAGCGGCCGAGTCGACTTTCCCGGTGGAGATGGCTTCCGAGGCGATGCTTTTCAGCCTTGACGATATGGAGATGGCCTGCTGGATGATGTTCTGCGACATCTGGGCGATGCTGAGCGCTTCACCAAGCGATCGTTTCACGCCGAGACGATGTTCGGCGGTTTTTAGCCGGCTCTGTTCGCTCTCTTGCGAGTGCTCCGGCCGGTTTGAAAGATGTCGGCTTTCGGGACGCACGGACGATTCCTGCGACCTGTGTGCATCGTTCGGCGAGACATTCATGACATCAGTGCG
This sequence comes from Spirochaetota bacterium, assembly GCA_016933025.1. Lineage (GTDB taxonomy): Bacteria > Spirochaetota > UBA4802 > UBA4802 > UBA5550 > RBG-16-49-21. The sequence continues at coordinate 31,024 of JAFGBT010000005.1, forward strand.
GATAATCATGGCGCATCACTCCCTCTGCTTCCTGGTTAAAAAATAGCAAGGAACCATCAGATTGTCAAATTCATTTTGGGCCGGGCCGATCATACGGGGGCGTTTGAAGAGGACCAGGATGCCTGCTATGGGTGCAACTCGTCCCGCAACTGCAGCATCTCGTTGCCGTCCAGGTTCACGCTCACTTTCCCGCCGCCGGGATGAGCGAAGGTGATCGTACACCCATCGCCGGACCGCTCAACCCAAAATTTTTTTCCTTCAGGCATTTTTACTGAAGAAGCTATCCAGTCGTCAGCGTTGAACTCTCCGATCTGGATAAGGACTCCGAAGGCATTTTTTGGGTGGATGAAGAGCTCTTTCCAGACATCGCCGTACTCCCGATATCCGAAATAGGGGATCCCTTTTTTGTCGAGAAGCGCGGCAGCCCGTTTCAGGCTGGAGGTCTGCAGGGTCATGTGGTGGATGCCCCCCTCTTTTTTCGCGAGAAACCCGTCAAGGAAGCTCCCTCCCGCAGTGGGCGTCAGGAGCTCGAGCCGGCTGAGGTCTCCCAGGTAGAGGTTCTGCCAGAGATATTTCATGGTGTCGTCTTTGCTGTAGCTGCCCGGAACGGCGCCGAGCAGGTCCGAGAAGAAACGGAAGGCCTTTTCATAATCCCTTACCGCAAGCGCGATATGGTCAATGCGTAGAATCATGTCGATGCTCCTGCCTGATGGTATGATTATGTCGCTATTATTGTTTTTCTCACCTCAATTTCAATAACATAATCGCTGAATTTTATTTTTTTGCGGACTGGTTGATGTGCGGCGAATCCTGATTTTACAGGTATCCGATATCAGGTAAGACGCTTTTTTCTTTCCATATGAAGGACGGTATGGGGCTTATGGGGGTGTCCTAAAAAGTCTTTTACGACGCCCTCAACCCCACTTCGACAAGCCTGTGGTGAGCCCTTCGGCAAGCTCAGGAAAAGCCTGTCGAACCCCTCAGTGCAACGGCCGGAGGGGGGTCTTATAAGCCGTTTCTGCTTTATTAAGTCCCCATTTGGGGGATTTAGGGGGTTTGTGAGATAGCCCCATGTATGTAGCAGGATTTTTTAGCAGGAATATCAATAAAATACTTGAATAAATATATAAATTTCTGAATACCAATCGCCAGTAATGAGGTAACATGTGAGAACGCTGGCGTTGATGTTGATGATATCTCTGGCTGTGCTCGGGACATTTTGTAAAAAGAAGCCCGAGCAGAATGTGGTTGATTTTGAACAGATCAATCCTGACAACTCCAACGACTACCGCTATATTTTCAGGGAAACGATACGGGAACAGGAAGAGCGGATAAATAAATACAGGAAAAAAGAATTTTAATAGGCTTACCCTGCGGCCCGAGCGGTGTCCCTTTCCGGCTCTATTATAATCAGATTGCACTTAACCGACAAGGAGAATACTATGAAGACTGGGATGAAGAAAAGAGTGACATACATGATTCCGCTCGCGATGCTGACCCTGGCGTTCGTAGTCTATGAGTTCTCATGTTTCAGGTCCGAAAATGTGTCGGTGTTCGGTGATATCGGCCAGTCGCCGCTCCGGAAGGAATCGGAATCCGCGCAGGCCGTGCAGATCCAGGATACCTTCCGTAAGATATTCTCCCTGTACAAGGAGCGCGTTGTATTCATCACGACAGAGCAGGTGGTCCGCGTTCAGTCCCACCCTTTCTTCGACGACCCCTTCATGAGGGAATTTTTCGGCAGGGGCCGGCCGCAGTACGAGAAGCGGCGGGGCCTCGGCTCCGGCTTCATAATTTCGGAGGACGGTTACGTCTGCACCAATCACCATGTCGTGGCCGGCGTGGATACGGTCACGGTCGGGATCAACGAGAAGACCTACAAGGCGACGGTCGTCGGCTCGGACGAGCGGACCGATATCGCGCTGTTGAAGATAAAAGCCCCGGGCAAGCTGAAGCCGGTATACTTTGGCGATTCGGACAGGGTCATGGTCGGCGACTGGGCCATCGCAATCGGGAATCCCTTCGGACTCGACCGCACCTTCACCGTCGGCGTGGTGAGCGCCATCGGGAGGCGCGACGTAGATTTCATGGGAGGATCCCACATCCAGACCGACGCCTCCATCAACCCGGGCAACAGCGGCGGGCCCCTCATCAATATTTACGGCGAGGTGATCGGCATCAACCGGATGATCTATTCCCAGACCGGCGGTTACATGGGCATAGGCTTCGCCATTCCTATCAATACCGCGCGATCGATCCTCGAACAGCTGAAGACGCACAAAAAGATAAAGCGCGGCTTCATCGGCGTGAGCATCGCCCAGATCACTGAGGAGTACGCCAATGAGCTCGGCCTTAAGAGCAGCGAGGGCGCCTTCGTAGGCGAGGTGATAGCGGGGAGCCCTGCCGAGAAGGCGGGGGTGAGGATCGGCGACATGATCCTCAAGATAAACGACAAGGCCATCGCCACCTACAAGGATCTGTTGAAGATCGTCGGCGAGACGCCGGTGGGCAAGACGATCAAGCTGACAGTCTGGCGGAAGCGCAAGATGGTGAACCTGTACGTAAAGGTGGCCGAGCGCCCTGACTGACGGGCTATCCGAGCCCCCGTTCTTCCAACTCGTTTTCCTCGAATCCGAAATAGTGCCCGAGCTCATGGAGTATCGTGATCCGTATCTCCTTCCGCAGCTCGGCCATCGTCGCGCATGAATCCCTGAATCCGTCCCGGAAGAGCGAGATGCGGTCGGGGAGGTCGCCGCTGTCGCCGATGCGCCGGTCGACAAGCGACACGCCTTCGTACAGGCCGATCAGGTCGTTTCCCCCGCCGCTGAGCTCGATCTGCTCCGGCGTCGGACGGTCCGCTGCCACGATGGACACCAGTTTCGCTTTTTCTTTAAGATCCGGCGGAAGCGACCGAAGAACGCCGGCGGCGATTTCTCTGACGAGACCCTCGAATGTTTTACGCGCGATTCGCATCAATGGCTCCGGGGTTGTGGAATTCGGACGCACTTCACATGATGCGGTCATCCGTGCAAGCATGGCAAGAAGTTTATCTCTGCGAACTTCGGCGCCGGCAAGCTTTCTTACGGTCCTTGATTATCCCTCGTCCCAGAGGCGGAACCGGCGAGGGAGGAGCCTGTTGATGAAGCGGTTTAGCTCCAGCAGCTCTTCGGGCCTGCTGTAATAGACGTATGCGCCTTTTTCAACAGCGTTGATTTTTATCCGGTATATGGAGCAGGAGTCCCCGGTATGCGTGCGGCCGATATACTTTTTCTCGATTTTATGGATGGGGAAACCGCCGAAAAACCTGCTCAGCTTTTTTTTCTCATTATAAGTAAGGTTGCGCTCAAATATCACCGAGTCAGGACGCTCTACGCTGGCGTGCCGGGTCACCCTGATATGGTTGTTATCCAGCTCATAGGTCCAGAGCGCCCGGTGACCGATGATGTCGTGCAGAATAATCGTGACTGATACCCTGTTTTTCGGGTTGTATTCCTGGGCCATCAGGATGCAGAGGGGCAGGATGAGGAGGATTTTCGCTATCATCCTGATTCAGACCTGTGTCATCGCGAGCGCGGCGAAGGCCGCTCTCGGACTTCCTGTCCTTCGCGGCATTCGGCCATCCTGGCCAGCACGATCTTGTACTGTATAAGATTGTAGAGAACAAGGATGTTCACATGCCGGCGCAAACAGGATGTTTGAAAAGCGCCGGCCTTCGTCGCTGCGTTTCTCGCAATGACGATAAAGTAAGTTTCTCAGAGCCATCATGCTTTACTCGAAACGCGCGACCGGCTTGAGCTCGGTCTCCGGATAAATCTGCCCGTGGACGGGAGGCATTGAATTATATGCCCAGGTAATATCGATAGTACCGAGCCGCACGCCGCGGAATGTTCTGGTGCCGTTGTAGGTTCCCCGGACCAGAATGTCCTCCATCTTCAGGGTCATGGCGAAGACGGCCACGGTCGAGCCTTTCGGGATTGCCGCCAGCTCATCCCCGAAGGGCGAGGCAGCGAACGCGAGCCGACCGCTGTCGGCGGCAAGGGCCTGTATCACCGGGATGATGACCGGGAAGCCCCGGCCGTCAATATACGATATGAATTTGAGCGAATCCATGCGGTTCATGATGGAAAGGGCAAACGGCTTCAGAACCTCGCCGATCTTTCTGCGGGCCGCGCCCTTGGCGAATTTGGTCTTGAGGGCAGACAGGACGATCGCGCCCATGGGCAGCCGTTCCGGCCCGGTCGTATCCACCAGATCGAAATAATGGACGGTGTTGATGCCGAAGTAGGTGTTATACCGGAACATCGGCTTGTCGTTCATCATACGGTATTCGGGGCCTTCTTTCATGAGATGTGTCCAGCGGGCCGTGCCGCGCCAGAGACGCCGGTCGAGAGTCATCATTAAAAATCCGACGCTGTTGTTCTTCTGCATGTACTCCTTGCTGAGCCCCCTGGAGAACTCGCCCAGCACCAGCCGCGTCGGCGCCAGAGGCTGCAGCGACGTTAACAGAGTCATGTGCGGCAATCCTTCCGGATTGACGGTCGCAACAAGCGCCACCTTTTCGGTTGGCTCAAGCGTCCTGATGTCATCATCGCCAAACTGGTTGCTGTGTGCTGTCATGGTCCCTCCGTAAGGCTTGCGCCCGGGGATCGGCCGAAATTACTCAGCAGACCCGCATCGCTTTTTTTGTTTCACGGCCGCCGTCGCTCTTTTCGTTGAGCCTGGTTGAGCCGCTCCAGTGTACGATATCCGGATTAACGCCGGATGACCTGGCTGCGCCGGCCAGCGCCTCCAGGGTTTCGCGCTCCATAAGTTCGGCCGAGCCGAAAGACCACTCCTTCCCGAGGCGGCGGTACTTGTCCCGGCAGAGATTGTTGAAGGCGCATAGCTCCCAGCGGGTCACGACGTCTCCCAGACGGTCAGCTATGAACCTGCCGATGCCCCTGATGTTGTCCTCGCGGTCAGTGGCACCGGGGATCACCGGCGTGCGTATCCAGATCTCGCGTGGAAGCAGGCGTTCCCGCATTGAGCCCGCGACACGCTCGAGGTTTTTCAGAATCAGCATATTGTCGCTGCCGGTAAACTCCTTATGACGCGCCGGATCGATCTCCTTGAGGTCGTAGAGCACCAGATCCGTGTGGGGAAGGACCGTATCGAGCGATTCCCATGGGCAGTGGCCGCTCGTGTCAAGGGCGGTGTGCACGCCGCGCCCCCGGACCTCTCTGAAGAACGCCGACACGAAGGGGGCCTGCAGCGCGGCTTCCCCGCCCGATGCCGTAACCCCGCCGTTCATCCCGAAGAATGAAGCGTCCTTCATGACCTCACGCACCAGCCGGTCGAGGGTCCATTTGCGTCCCATGAGTTCCAGGGCCGTTGAAGGGCATTCGTCGGCACAGGTACCGCAGGCCCGGCAGAGCGTTCGGTTGATGACGATCCCAGAGTCGGTTCGCGAGAGCGCCCCGTCAGGGCACGCTTCCACGCAGATGCCGCAGCCGATACACTTCACCTCGAGCCACTGGAGCTCCGGCCTCCGGTCCAGGCTCTCGGGGTTGTGGCACCACGAGCAGCGTAGTCCGCAGCCTTTGAAGAAGACAGTGGTCCGGATGCCCGGCCCGTCCTCCGTGGACATGCGCTGGATTTCCAGGATGATGGCGGTTTGTTCGGATTGTGTCATATATGAATTTCAGGCACGAGTAGGCGGGGTCATGTGACCCCGCCTACTCGTGCAATGCTCCCTCACATCCTGTTATGGCTTATGCGCGCAATCACTTCGTCCTGAAGTTCTTTTCCGACGGTTACGAAGTAGGCGTTGTACCCGGTTATGCGCACCAGAAGGTGGGGGTACTCCTGAGGGTGGCTCTGGGCGTCGCGGAGCACGTCCGGGTCGAGCATGTTGATCTGCAGGGCCGTCCCGCCGTTTTCGGCATAGCCGCGCAGGAAGGCCTTGAATTTCTGCCGGTGCTCAGGGTTGCCCACGATCGACGGGTTGAAGGTTATCGTATGGCTCGCGCCGTTGGGGAGCATGTTGATATACGCTTCCCAGTCCCCCGTGCCGTCGGGCGCCTTCCCGCCCAGGGCCATGCCCACGGAGTTGGTATTTGCCGTGGGGCCGTTGATGTCCGCGCCGTTCGTGGGGCAGATGGCGTTCGAGAGGAACATGCCTTTTGGCCTGCCGTCGGGGCTTGCCGCCATGATGTAGCCGTCGCCGGCCCAGTAGTTCCAGGAGAGCATGCCGGGACGGAAGCGCCGGTTCGTCGATTTTGTCCGGTGCTTCCATGTCTCTTCGGTCCAGAGCTCCATGACCCTGCGCGCCATTTCGTCCGCAGCGTCGTCGTCGCGTCCGTATTTCGGGGCCCGGTTCCTTGCCAGTGTTTGTAGGACTTCATGTCCCTTCCAGTTGTCCCTCAGGGCCGCAACGAGTTGGGCCATGCTGCATTTTTTCTCGTCGTAAACGAGGTATTTCACGGCAAGGAGGGAGTCGACGGTCGTCGCGAAGGTGACCGCTTCCATGGTGGTGAAGCTGATTTCGGCGCCGCCCTGTGTGATGTCGATGCCCTTCTCGGCGCATCCCCGTATCATACACGACAGATAGGGTGTTCTGAAGAACTTCGCCCTGGCCGATTCCGAGGCCTCCTGCACTTCTACGCATTTCGCGATGATGTATTCGGTCTGTTTCCTGTATGCCCCCCAGAACCGCTCCCACGAGGAAAATTTATCCGGGTCGCCGGTGGCGGGGCCGTGTCGCCGTATTTTTTCGGCTTTGCCGGTCATGACGTTGACCACCGGGTGCATGTCCATCCCGCCGGTGAGGGCGAGCTCGACCGCTTTCAACAGATTGATGTTGTTGTCCACGGTGCCCGAACGGTCGTTGCCCTGCATGGTGTTTTCAAGGCAGCCGACCGGCGCGTAGTCGTGAACGGTATGGCTGTTGATAAGGTGCTCGAGCCCGGCCTTTCTGGCTTCGGCGATCATGCCGGCCATCGAGCGTTCGTCGAAGTTCAATAAGAACGGGGCTCCCTGGCTGCTCGATATCATGTCCGTGACCTTGTCGAGGAGGGCGTCGGGGCTGTTGCGGTGGAGCCGCACGTTTGGTTTGGGCTCCAGGATCGGCGAGAGCTCGTCGATCACCTCAAGCATGGCGTAGGTGAGGTCGTTGGTCATGTCCTTCCCATCGTTGCCCAGACCCGAGAGCGTGATGAGCTGTCCGTACCCGGCGGTTATCCCGTTGTTGCCGGTCCGGATCATGGCGTCGTACGCGTGGTTGCAGTGGATCCAGAAACACCTGAGGATCTCTTTGCCGAATTCGCGGTCCATCCCGTCCGCCAGCGACTTCTCCCAGTAGGGGAGAAGGTACTGGTCGATCCTGCCGAACGATACGCCCGGGCCAGGGTAGTTTTCGTCGCTCATTACGAGCATATGGTTCAGCCAGAGCGCCTGCACCGCCTGCCAGAAGGTTCGGGGCGGCTCCCAGGGCACTATGTCGAGATTGTCCGCCATGGCCGCAAGCTCCGCCTTCCTGGAGGGGTCGGCATCTTGTACCGCCAGGTCACGGCAGAGCGCCGCGTATTTCATGGCGAGGTCGCGCGGCATGGTGGCCGAGGTCATCATGGCACGGAGCTGCGAGCCCCTCGGCCCGTTGTGTTCGTTCATCGGGAGCGCGTTATAACGTGCCACCAGGTCTGCGTGAACGCCCTTCCATCCCAGGTGTAAAATACGCTGATGGTCGGGGATGAGGTGCCCGCTCGTGGCGCCGGCGTTTCCGTAACCGTGGTCGTGGAACCATGTCACCAGGGCGCGCGCCCCTTTTTTCCCGAGGATCATCCGGTCGAATTCACGGCTCTCCTTTTCCGAGAGGCAGAGAGAGCACTGGACGTTGAAGCGCCCGCCCGCGATCAGCTCTCCCGGAAGGATCTCGTGCGGGAGGTAATTTACCATCACCTCCCTGGTGAACCAGGCGCGCCGTTCGGGAAGGCTCATGGTCCAGAAGTCGGGGTGGAGGCGCACTTCACGCGCCGAGAGCTTAAATGACGACCGGAGCGTCTGCTGGAGCATGTAGGTCTCGGGCACGATGTAGTATGCCATCTCGTTGTAGACGGTGTCCCAGGGAGTCCCGGTGGTCCAGGCGGTCTGCTCGTTGGTCCACGGCCGGTCGGCGCCGCGGAAGTAGTGGTCGCGGAGCCACTTGATGCGGCCCGACAACCCCGAAGGGGTCTTGATTGTATATGCATGTTCTCCGGCTTGTTGCATTGATAGTTTCCTCTGAATAAAATATATCTGTTTTGCTGCGTTCAGTCAAGCTAACTTATGTAACGATTACCGTCGCAGAGACGTATAACCGGAAAAAGGAAATGTCTGATTCAATTTTTTCGAGACTTCCTGATCGTTCTGACCGCGATCGCCCCGTCAAGGCCGTATTTTTTGATGGTCTCTTCATCCAGATAGACCATGTCCCATGACCGAGCGTCCTGCCCGGTAATTGACAGAAATCGATTGAAGTCGAGCCATCGGCAGTAGGTAACCGTCATGGTGTCGCCCCGTATATCGACGTCGGTGAATCCCCAGGACAGCTCCCCGTATTCGTGATACTGCCTGGTGAAAGCATCATGCTGATAGAGTCCGGCGGTGGATGTTCGATCGTGCCGCCAGCCGAGCCATCGCCGATTCGGACGGTTCATAATATACGAATCGAGATGTGAGCCCCCGGTGCCGGTCACTAAGTAGATCGTGCCGCCCCACGGGGCCCCGCGGTCGACGTGAAAGCTGTCAAAGTCATGGTCATGGCCGGCAATGACCAGGTCCACGCGTTGCTCGCGGAAGAGTTCAAAGTATTGCTCAATGAGGAGATCGTTTGAGCCATAGTCGCCGGTGGACAGTATCGGTATATGCAGGAGTATGATCAGCCATTTCCCCTCCCTCTCCCGGGCCAGCTCGTTTTTGACCCACCGATACTGATCGGCGCCGGTTGAGAGGACCGGTCCGTCGAGGGTTTTCCCCGGGCCGTCGAAGGCGTAAATGCAGAGGATGCGCGCGTCGCCGTAATCGACGCTGAAATAGTCGGGCTGGCCGAAGAAGTAGCGGAAGTTCGCGCCCCGATCTTTCAGAAACTCGTGGTTGCCGGGCGCGACGAGCAGGGGGCGCCCGGATATGAGTTCCGTCGAAGATAAAAACTGGTGCCAGCCGTCCAGGTCCGCTCCGGTCCTCACCAGGTCGCCCGCGTGGAGCGTGAAGTCCGGCCCCCGATCTCCGTACCACGAGGACGCAGCGCGGAGGATATCACGGTAATAGCTGTGGCCGTAGCCGCCCCGGCGCGTATTGCCCGTGTCCCCCATGCACAAGAACCTGACGGGCTGCGCGCCGGAAGGGGCGGTGCGGAAGGAGCGTATCGCATCATCATGGCCCGCGATGCGGTAATAGTAGCGGGTCCCGGGAGATAGGCCGGTGAGATGGAACTGGTGCCGTCTGCCGTCCCCGCTTGCTTCTTTTACATGAAACATTCTCCCCGGTTCGGGGTTCGTACCGTAGAGGAGCAGTGCGGGCTGATCGCTCCCGAACGGGTCGAAATACCAGATGGCGGCCCCGGTAGCGGCGTCAGCCCTCCGGCCGAGGAAGGGACCGAACTGCACGAAAGGGCCGGCCCCGGCCCAGAAGCGGGACGGAGCCGAGGCGGGGCCGCCGCTGACGCGCAGGTAGGAGGTCCTGATGTATAACGCCGCTGCCGAACAGTACGCAACGGTCAGGAGGGGCGCTATAACCAGCGCCCACCCGGGAGCGCGGCAGGCTCTTTTTTCTGAACCGTTTACAGCACGGAAAACGGCGAGAATCAGGTTCAGGATTATGATGGTCCCGGACGCGCAGAATGCCAGCACGGGATAATGCCGGTAGGGGCTGCGCAGGTAGATGCGGATTATATCGGTTCCCGTTACCAGGACCGACGCGAGCAGGAATACGGCTGCTGCAATGGCCAACGAAAGGTAGGCCAGGACCGGAATTGCGGAGCCCCGGCCCCTGTGTATGTCAGGATCGCGCATCAGGCTAAACCGTGCCATCGGTCGATTTTATGGAAAAGAGGGTCAAATCCCGGGTTAAATCAAGAAAAATTTACAGCAGTGAAAAAATATTTGATTTATTGCTGTTGAATTAATTACTGGTGGATATTTAATTGTATATAGAGGGTGCCGTTTATGGATAATTCTGTGAAAAAAGGCTTATATTATCTCGGCGTCATCGCAGGGCTGTATCTCCTCTTCTTTTACGCGCTTCCGGTTGTTTTGAAAATACTGGGTTTTGCGTTCAAGGCGATATTCTATGTCTTCATGTGGGCGGCGATCGCTTTCGTGATTCTGCTTTTTGTGGCCCATATAATCAAGATTATCAAGAAGGAAGCGGATTGACGGCAGGTCCTCCTTGAATATGTTGAATGACATTCAACAGGATGGATTCTAAGCTGAATTATGTGCGCAAGAAAAGGGGAGAGGGGGATGGAAGAGCCGATCTCCTGTTTTTACACAATTGCAAGGTAGATGATCACCTGTTTTGGCTGTGTTTTTAGGATTGTAATAAAAAAATGGAAAAGCTTGATTTACGCAGGATAGAGAGAATCGCCCTGGTAACGTTCGCGTGTTTCTGCGTTGTGGGCGGTATCATGTTCGGCTATGTCACATCTGAGATAAAAAATTATTCCGGCATAGACAACCTGAAGGCATTCCAGCCGAGCATACCGACCCGGCTCTATGACGTGAACCGTGAAGTGATCGCCGAGCTCTTCCGGCAGCGGCGCTATCCAGTGTCTTTTGAAGAGATCCCCCCGTGCCTCATAAACGCCTTCCTGTCAGCGGAAGACCAGGGTTTCTACGACCACTTCGGCATTGATCCGCCGGCGATCTTCCGGGCCATGGGGAAAAACCTTATCGCTTCCATTAAGTCGTTAAGGCCCGTGATCGTACAGGGCGGCTCCACCATTACCCAGCAGCTCGCCAAGCGGCTCTTCACTTCGGGCGAACGGACCTACGCGCGGAAGGCCCTGGAGGCCATTCTCGCGCTTCAGATCGAAAAGAGGTTTACCAAGGAAGAAATACTCGAGATGTATTTCAACCAGATTTATTTCGGTCACGGCTGCCACGGCGTCGCCGCCGCGGCGGAATTCTTTTTCAATAAAAACATCGGGCATCTCTCGCTGATCGAGAGCTCCGTGCTGGCGGGACTCCCCTCGCGTCCCAACGGACTGTCGCCCATCAAATACCCCCGCCGGGCCCGCGCTAGGAACCGAGACATCCTGAACCGGATTGTCGGGGAAGGCTACCTGACCGGGGAGAGGGCGGACCGTTTATACGAAGAGTTCTGGCCGGCCTTTATCGATTCAATCATCATGGAATATCCGACGAAAACCGCCCATTCCAAGACCAATGACCGGGCGCCGTATTTCACCGATTACGTGCGTCAGATCCTGGTTGCCCGTTTTGGCGAGGATGCCGTCTATAATGACGGCCTGAGCGTTTACACCACGCTCGACCTGCGCCAGCAGGAACTGGCGGAGTCGATAATGAGCAGCGCGCTGAAAAAACAGGACAGCGTGTACGTGGAGGAGAACCAGAATAAAGTCGCGGGAGTGGAGTCGGGCAGGATCGATTCGTACGAGGGTCTGCGGATGATATTTTCCCTCCCGCTGGTCTCAAACACAAATGACGATGATTCGGCCTTCAAGCAGATGATGGCGGATCATCTACTCGACTCCATCGAGGCGCTGTCCCTGTTCGTCCAGGCGCCCGGGTGCAGCAGGGCACTCGAGGCGTACCATTCAGAGCTGACAGGCATTTCATCGGTCATGAACGTGGAGGGCGCGCTCATCGCCATCGAGCCCTTCAGCGGATACATCAAGACGATGGTCGGCGGCTCGCAGTTCGAGGTGCAGAACCAGTATAACCGAGCGGTGCAGGCGAAACGGCAGCCCGGCTCGGCCTTCAAGCCGTTCGTGTACGGTGCGGCGATTGAGAACAAGCTGGTGACCACGGAGACGGTCCTGCCCGATGCGCCAATACTCGATATCGACGCGATCGGCAACAGCTGGACACCGGGAAATTACGAGGGCGAATACATGGGCCTGGTCCCGCTGAACAGGGCGCTTTCCGCCTCAATCAATGTTATCTCCATCAGGCTCTATGACATCGTGGGGCCGGATAAAATCATAAATTACGCGTCGAAGATGACGAAGGTCCCTCCGACGTATTTCGGGGCGAATCCCTCGCTGGCGCTCGGGACGGCGGAGCTTACGCCTTACGAGATGGCCACCGGCTACGCCATCTATGCGAACCGGGGCAAGGACGTTATTCCATTCGCCGTGCGATATATCGTCGATCGTGACGGCAACGAGATCGCGAACATTGAGGGCGAGGTCGGCGAGATTCTCGCGCGGAAGGCGAAGAACGGCACGATTCAGGTGATATCCGAGGATGTTGCCTGGATCATGACGCAGATGATGATGCGGGTGATCGACAGCGGGACCGCGACCGAGGGCATCCGCGTCAAGGGCGGCTATACCAGAAAGGGCGCCGGAAAGACCGGAACGACGTCCAACTGGTCCGACGCCTGGTTCTGCGGCTTTACCCCCGATATCACGGCGGTCGTCTGGATCGGATATGACCAGTCTCTCATGTCCCTCGGGAAGCACCAGTCGGCGTCAGAGGTCGCCGCGCCCGTATGGGCCCGGTACATGAACGGCGTGTACCGCGACAGGCCGGACCCCGTGTTCCCGCCCATGCCGCCCGGCGTATGCCAGTACGGGCAGGGATGGGGACTCGCCGGCGCGAAAACGCAATATTATGATGCCGAGGGGGATAACAGCATCATGAAGTCCGTTCTCGAGCGGTATATGGAGATCGAGGGTCTTATCGAGGAGAGAAAACGGCCGACAACAACCCAATAAGGAGGTGATTTCAGATATTTATATATAATCAACGGGTATTTTAAGCATAATACCCGGGTTGTAGGCCACTTTGAAGAAATAATCGAAATTTTTTTTCAGAAGCCTGTTTTTCCTAGAATTATTGTTGAAATTATCAAGTTTTATGCTATGCTCCTTATACTTTTTTACAACTATGAGGACATCCGGTCCGCGTCCGGGTCAACGGACGAGGTGTCCCGCATATAAAAAGTTGCATAATTTTATAATTAAGAAGGTGAGGTAGAAGGGAACAATATGTTCAAGGTCGGTGACAACATTGTCTATCCCATGCATGGGGTGGGGAGAATTGAAGCCATCGAAAAAAAAGTCATCTTAGGAAAGAGAAGCGAATATTATATTATAACTATCTTAAACAGCGGCATGAAGGTATTGATTCCGGTAAAGAACGCTGAGCAGATTGGAATACGGAGCATCATACCGAAGAAGGATGTCAAGAAGGTTGTGGCCGTATTGTCGAAGAACGAGATAAGCTCGGTTGACGACTGGAAAGAGCGGTACCAGAATAATATCGACAAAGTCAAGAGTGGTTCCATTTATGAGGTTTCCGAGGTGGCGCGCGATCTGTTCCGGCGCGGCCGCGAGAAGGAACTCTCCATAATGGAACGGAAGCTTTATGAAAATGCGTATCAGCTCGTCACTCATGAAATTGCCCTGTCTAAAAACATCGACCTTGAAGAAGCCGGCAATCTGGTTTCTGAAGCCCTCTCAACCCATCATTCTAAAAAATAGGGCGTCCGGCAAAGCGTCACCATGACGGCCCCTTGCGGGCGCGCGCTGCTGATCGGCGCGGTCTGCTATCATGGCACGATAGAACACGTTTGTAATCCGCCCGCCCACAGTTTGAATTATCGCAACAGATGCAGATTTTCTGCGTGCCGATCGCCTGCCCGCAAGGCGGACGGCGCGCCCCGGTTATCAACGGGGCGCGCATGATTCAACGCCGCGATATGCGCTCGTTGTATCATAAATAATCTCAAAAGGAGTGAATCATGATCATATTTCTCAGAGTTGTATTCATTGCCATGTCAATGCTCTTATCTTCATTATTTTTTGTCGAATGGCCGTTTTACTACATTATCGCCGCCGCGCTGGTCGCGGGGGTCGCCTCGCTGCTCATTCTCATACTGGTGGAGTATATTCTCCACACCTTCCCGGCCAGGCTGTTTGCGGCCGCGATTATCGGTCTGATTATCGGCTTCATCCTCGGACACCTGATAAATCTCGCCTATGGCGCGCTGCACATCACCGCCCTCGACGAATATTCACATATCATCACGCCGCTCATCTATCACCTTTCGGGGTTTTTCGTGATGATGTATTTCATCATAAATTACGATGAAATACTCTTTCTGGACAGAATCATCTCCCCCGACTTGCAGAGCGCCGACGAGAAGATGGCATACAAGATCCTCGACACCAGCGTCATCATCGACGGCCGGATCGCGGACCTGTGCGATACCGGCTTCATCGAAGGGATCCTGGTGATACCCAACTTCGTGCTGAACGAGCTCCAGATGATCGCCGATTCGGCCGACTCGATCAAGCGGAACCGGGGCCGGCGGGGACTTGACATCCTTAACAAGATGCAGAAGGACCAGTCCATCATGGTGAAGATCACCGACATGGATTTCGCCGACATCAGCGAGGTGGACGCCAAGCTGGTTAAACTGGCCAAGATCATGAACGCTAAGGTCATCACCAATGACTTCAACCTCAACAAGGTCGCCGAGTTTCACGGAGTTCCCGTGCTGAACATCAACCAGCTTTCGAACGCACTGAAGCCGGTGGTGCTCCCTGGTGAGGAGATGAGGGTGGCGCTCATCAAGGAGGGGAAGGACCAGAACCAGGCGATCGGCTATCTGGACGACGGTACCATGGTTGTCGTCGAGAACGGCCGCAAGCGGCTGAATGACGAGGTCGATGTCACGGTCACATCCGTGCTGCAGACGACCGCCGGGCGCATGATATTCACCAGGCTGAAAGAGAGCTGATATCCGGGTTGAGCCATGAAGATCATAAATGATGTCACCGTCGTCATCAGAAAAAAAAGCTTTCCCAGCTTCATTGACGAGCTGTACAAGCGGGATTGCGAACTTCTCGACCTCCAGCAGATCGAGGAATCCGGGGACGGCCACCTCTACACGCTGCGGGTCGCCTCCAACAACCTGAAGCGCTTCGAGGAGTTCCTCGCCGTCATCGGCGGCGCGGGCGAAAAGTACAGGCTCATATCCGTGAAGAACGTGATCGAGGAGCGGGTCGCGGGCGGCCTCATCAATGTTTCCAGCAAGATGCCGATCGAGAACATCGCGGATTTCAACACCTCGGTGATGGGCGCGACCGACCTGGTCCATGAAAAGATCAGGGGCAACGATGGGCCGCGCTTCTCCGGAATCGCGCGGAGCGTCGGGATGCTGAGCGGAGTCAGGGCCGCTGACGAAACGGAACTCGAGAGTCTTTTCCATGAATACGCCGACGCGGAGCGGGACGCGGTCATACTGAACCGCTTCGCCGGGCTGAACGGCTATCCCCTGACGGTGTTATACGACCACCCCGAGGACATCGTCACGGTCATGAAGAGGATCGAGCGGAATTTTTCAGCCCTCAGGATCATACATATCGACGAGGCCACGGTCATGCTTTACGACCTCCTCTATTCCGAGCTGACCATCCCGGTTGTCTCCCTTGAATTTGACGACCTGCCGCTGCTCCTTATGGCGCTGATCATTAAAATAATGATGAAGTACCGGCTTAAAGCAGAGGAGTCAACCGTCGGGTTTATTGGCATTGACCTGAGCGCCGTCCGCCTCACCCGCGTGCTCGACAAAGCCGGGTTTCGGCGCGTGCTCGGGTTCGACCACGGCGAAAAGGCGATGCTTGCCCTGGAGAACCAGGGGGGGCTCGCGACCACGGCGGAAAATATTTTCGGCAACGCCGACATCACCGTACTCCTGAAAAATAATTTCGACCACGAGGAGTACAGGAAAATCCGGCCCGGCCAGTTTGTCATTTCCCTGCTGGCGGAGGGTGATCCGGGGATGGAGGTCGCCTCGGGCAAGGGCGTTCGGGAGTACCTCAGGCGCGACATGTCGCACCTGGCGGCGATTTTCCCCGGCGTTCTTAAAGGCGTTATCGAGGCGAATATCAGGACTATCAGCGATCCGAAGATAGTTGAGTACGCAAAGAAGCTGGTTCCGCTACTGTCGGATACCTTTGATCTCCCGCATCTCTTCGGCGACATTCACGAACAGGTCCGCCGGGTGATCGCGGCTGATGCGGCCAAATGAAGATGTTGCCCCCTCACCCCCGGCCCCTCTCCCGCGGGGAGAGGGGAGGAAGATAATATGCCCGGCACACGCAAGATAACAAAACCTGTCCGGCAGGCGCAGAAAAAAAGCGGCCGTCCCTTCGGCAGGGACGATGTTGTGGCGGCTGTCATAAACGCCGCGGGCGAGCTATTTTCGAGGAGTGGCTTTGACGGTGTTTCCATACGGGACATAGCAAAAAAGGCCGGTGTGAACCACGGCCTTATCCACCGGCATTTCGGCTCCAAGGAGAACCTGCGGCGCAGCACACTTCAGCATATGGCTGATGCCATGCTTGCCGACATACGGGATGCCGGTACCCTTAACGAGCTCTCCCGCCGCGCCTTCGAATCGCTCGAAAAGCACGAGCGCTTCTGGAGAGTGCTGGCGCGGACAATACTGGATGGGCGCAGCACCGGGGACATGCACCGGCGCTATCCCATAGCCCGGCACATGATCGACCGGGTCAACGCGGCGATGAAGGACGGAACCCTCAGGAACGATATAGACCCGCGGATGATCGTTGCGGCCATGTTCTCCTTTTCCTGCGGCTTCATCATGTTCGAGCCCTTCATCCTCGCGGCCGCGGGGCTCGAAAATAGTAAGGCCGACGACGTCCGCGAGGAGATCTTCAGCGCGGCCATGTCGATTCTCACGGGACAGAAATCCTGAAGCGAAATCGGGAAAAAAGGATACGCAGATAAAAAAAGATTGACAGCTGTAGTCGATTGTATGCATATTGTAGTCAAATGACTACAACGACAGCGGAGGTGGGCGATGGAGAATGCTGGAGATTCACACGGAAAGGGAGTGAGCCGGAGGGGTTTTCTAAGGAGCGCCGGGATGCTGGCTGGCGCGGTAGCCCTGGGCGGAATAGGGCCCGCTCTTCGCGGGTTCCCGGCGGTCGTCAAAAAGAGGGAGCGCCCCCGTAAGCTTATCTATATAGCCATTGACGCCCTGAATCCCGCGTATTTCAGCCTTGACGCGCGCGGTAACCCTGGCGGTGGTCCTGGCAACTGGCTCATGCCGAACATCCGGGCGTTCCTGGCCGGGTCGCTCTGGTACCCCGGCGCCCTCGCGCACCTTCCGGCCGCGACAGACATGAACCACCTGAACGCCATGGCCGGGACCAGCTCCGCCCAGAACGGCATCATCGGGGTATGGGCGCAGCCGGCGTCGTGGGACGGCGACGAGGCGGTGCTGAAGCGCTCGAGCCTCTCCTTCGCCCTGGATGACCGGGGCCGGCCGGTCGACACTATCTTCCACGCGTGGAAGAGGCGCTGGCCCGATTCAAAGACCATGCTCATCAGCGGCAAGGAATGGGTCGCGGAGATGTTCAGGGACAGCGACCGGCCTGCGGTTGACCTTTTAATAACAGGGAAGGACCATCCATCTTACCTCGCCCCTCCGAAGAAGGAAAGCTTTGCCGACCCGCGCTCAGACACGGACGCGGACTGCGATCCAGAGTCTGGAAGGATGGGATTTTTTGACTTCAAGCACATGCGGCGCGGAAGAGTGCTTGAGCACATGAGCCCGTCCCGGGTGATGACGCGCCTCTACACCGGCCAGAAGAGCCTCCTGACCGCCCAGATGCAGGGGTTCCCGGAGCGCTTTCCGCACGATTCGTGGATTGTTGAATCGGCGCTGGAGATCTTCAGGCGGCACGATCCGGACCTGGCCTACCTCCTCCTCGCCCAGACCGACGACGGCGGGCACTGCATCGGCACGGCCCACGACCCGGCGGAGTTCGTGCAGGGCGACCCTGACGCAGTAGGCAACCGGTGCCGGAAAAAGAGCGAGTACAATCTGGTGAGCGCGCGCAACCGCATGATCGTGCGCGAGGCCGTGCTCGACTGCGTGCGGGACGTTGACATCCAGTTCGGCCGTCTGATGCGCGGGCTGGAGGAGCAGGGTATTGCGAGGGAAGCACGGATCATCCTCCTGAGCGACCATTCGGCAATAAACCACCTGTCCACCGAGGAGTTCATCTGCACCGACGTCATGGGCGTGATGGAGTCGCGCGGGCTCGACACGCGCGGCGTGTACGCCTTCAGCGTCAGCAGCTACGGCGTGCTCTACTGGCGCGAGCGAAAGAAGGAGGCCGCGCGCGCTAAAGAGATTCTGCTCGGTCACCGGGCGAAGAACCCGCAGACCGGCGCGACCGAGTGCCCCTGGTGGGTCCTTGACCGGAACGACATGCGGAAGGGCGTGGCGGGCGTCTGCCTCCCCGGGGAGCTGTATCACCGCTACTACGTCGACGTCGACCGCGAGCGGAGCATGCTCTGGCCGGACCTGGTAGTGCTGGCGAAAAACGGCTGGCAGATCCCGGTCTACAACGGCCACATACCGAACGTCGGAATCAACGTGCCGAAGTGGACGCCGCCCTGGCGGGTCTACAACGGCGGCCACGGATCAGTGGACACCCTCCCCATCGTCGCGGCGATCAGGGTCCCCGGCGGCAGGACGGGGGTGATACGCCGCGCCGTCAGGATATCGGACCTCGGCGCCACCGCACTGTCGCTCGCGGGGCTCGCGACAACGAGCACCGTATCGGGGCGCGACCTTACGGGCGATTTATAGGTGTCATTCGATTGTGGCGCAGGGCTTAATTATCGATATTCGAAAGATATTGCATGTCACTTTGATTATTACGAAAAAGTGATTGATAATCAGCAATTCGGCATGTACAATAGACGTGTTATGAGTCATAATTCCATGCAGGCATTATATTCAAACGGCGGTGTATGAAAAAAAAATTTCGGGCAATAAAATTCACAAAGGATTATCCTGGGGAAGCATCGAATGATTTTTGGCTCTCGAAAACGCCAGATGAGAGGATAGAAGCCATAGAAGTAATAAGGGAACAGTATTATGCCATGCTGGGCTATAAGAGAACACCGCGGATAAAAAAAATCATAACAATCTCACCGATCGTCGGGCGGCAACGTGCATAAGGATTTTTTAGAATTCATTGCGGCTTTGAACCGTAACAATGTTGATTTTGTCATCATAGGCGGCGTAGCCCTGGCCTATTACGGCCATCCGCGTTATACGGGCGATCTGGATTTATGGATATATCCGAGTGAAGATAATGTGAAAAAAACATTCAGGACTATTGAAAAATTCTTTTCTTCATCGGTGACAATAACGCCACGCGATTTTCTATCCGGCAAAAATATGGTGACACTGGGCGAGGAGCCCGTGCAGATACAGATACATCTGCATCTTGACGGCGTGTCAACGCAGGAAATCTGGGACAACAGCATAATCGGAAAATTCGGGAAGCATAAAGCCCGGTATATCGGGAAAGAAACATTCATTAAGAACAAGTCCGCGGTAGGAAGAACCCAGGATTTGGCCGATATTGAAAAAATCCGCGATCGATAGAAGCGCTTACTCCGTCACGAGGATCCAGAAGAGGTTGGCGTAGCTGAAGAGCCGGTACTCGGCGCTCCCGCCCGACGAGCGCTCGAACCGGCGCGCGACGATGCCGTTTCGGGAACCGGAAAGATCGATCCTGTCGAAATCCGCGTAAGGCGTGTGTATTTCTCCGCCGCAGCAGGAGGCCTCGTACACCCCATTCGGGCCGATGATGCACGAGCTTTTACCCACCAGCCTGCGGATTTTTTCCATATCAACCATGAGGATGAAGGTGCCCGGCATGGTATCGCCGCCGCTCACCGGCGAGGAGACGGCGAGGAACGACGCGTCCGGGCGCGCCGGGAGCGAGGGGACGGTGACGATGTAGGGGCCCGGCTCCCGCCTGGCGTGGCAGGCGGCCAGGGCGTCGGCGCCCCGCGCCGACCTGACGCTGCGCGCGAACAGGCCGTTGTCGGTCATGGTGTAGACCACCCTCCCGTCCTCGGCGACCAGTATGAAATCAGCGTACACGCCGTCGGTGACCGCCTTTATCATGGCGGTGATCGCGTCGCGCTCCAGGAGATAGTACTTGCTGCCGCCGTCGTCCATGCGCTGGAGGTGGGCCAGGTGCTTTATCAGATCGCGCTCGACAATGACCCTGCCGGCCTGCCCGAGGTCGGATTCGCACACCCGGAACAGGTTCTTCAGGGAGGTTATGTCGATGCGGCTCGGGGCCGAGGCGCAGGAGGCGAGTATGAGGCTCAGGCACAGGAATAGCGCGTGTTGTTTCATGCTATTATTTTCGGCCGCTTCGCACCCGGTAATTGATTGATTTTTTGACGAACCGTTGACCCGGCCGGCGCTGACATTCGTCCCCTCCAATTGTATACAGCCCACCCCGGAGGGAGGTTTTGATGGCGATAACATTTTTTTAAAAAGTTATATTATTTTTTTAGGCCGGATGGCACACTATGGCGCAATAATTTCGTTTTGCGGACCGGTCCTTATCGAGACCGAAATTTGTGAGGGTTAACATTAAGGTATAATTATGGCGAAAAAGAAATCACTGTACCGGCGCATTCTGCACAAGCTTTTCAGGCAGAACAGGCTGATAAGCGATGTCGACAACATTCGTGAGGTCTATTTCGGGTTGCGGCTCCGTTTTCTCGCGCTGCTTACGCTCGTGATGATTGTCATCATATCCATTCTTACCCTTGTCATGTACCTCAACAATCAGCGGATCATAGAAAAAGAGAAGAACGCGAAGGCGCGGTCGCTGACCCAGATCCTGGCCGGCCCGGCCGAGTTCTATCTCGATAAAAACGTGGAGAACACCAGGGAAGAGCTGGTGACCAAGTACCAGATTATCGAGCGGGAATCGCAGAATTTCATAACGTATAACGAGGACATCGACAAGATAGTCCTCACCGACGATAGCGGGAAGGTAAAGTTCAGCACCAGCAGGGCGGACTACAGACGGAAGACAGTGCTGCCGTATATCAAAGAGGGACTGGCGCAAAATGAGGAAAGGCTTATCTCGTATGATTTTACCGTTGAAAAGAGGGACAAAAAGACGAAGGAGGCTGATCCGACTCGGTTTCGCGCGATCACGTATCCGATTTTTCTGCACAGGGGAAATGTAGTTGTTCTTCTGGAGGATTTCAACCGGCTGTTCAAGGAATATCATACCGCGAGCAAGCAGAGGAAGAACCAGATCTATCGCTATCTCTGGAAAAAATACAGGGATGACCTTGACGAGGATTTTGATCCGTCGACCTACAAGCCCGAAAAGGGAATCCAGACACTCGTTTCCAGGGTGTATGACGCCGATTTCCTCTTTCTGTCCCTGTTCAACAAGAGCATGGCCTTCCGGAACAGGCTGATTCCCCGGAAAGAGCGGTGGCTCTGGTCCGACCGGTGGCTCAGGGTCCAGAAAGAGAATAAGATCAAGGCATACCTCGAGGACAACCCGACAAAGGCGAAGGAGATCGACGATCTCATCATCGCGCGGATTACCACGCTCGCGGGCAAGGTTGAGAACATCAAGAGGCTCGGCGTGCTCGCGGTCGTTTTTAACGTCGATGCATTCAAAAAAGAGTCCGAGCGAAACATCGGGGAGGTCGTCAAGATCGCGCTGATAATAATGGCCGTCGGTATCATCGCGCTGTTGATCGTGCTGAGCTTCACTATCAAAAATTTAAAAAAGCTCGAGGGGTGGGCCATTTCCGTGAGCAAGGGCAATATCAACGAAAAGATCCATATCAAGACAAACGACGAGATCGGGAGGCTTGGCGACATCACGAACTACATGATTGACGAGATCAAGGTGAAATACCACCTCGAGAAATTCGTGTCGCGTTCCACCAGGACCATGATTGAAGGACAGAAATCCGGCGCGGGCGAGCTCGGTCTCGGCGTGACCGACAGAAAAAATCTCGCCTTTATTTTTTCGGACGTCCGCGGGTTCACCTCGTTTTCCGAGAAGAACGATCCGGCGACGGTCATCGAGGTGCTGAACCGCTATCTCGAACTGCAGTCGAATATCATCAAGACCAGCCTCGGCGACATCGATGATTACGTCGGCGACCAGATCATGGCGCATTTCTCCGGGGAGAGAAGGGTGGACCGCGCCATCGATACGGCGGTCCGGATCATGAAGGAGATCGCGCGGTTGAACGCCGAAAGGAAAAAGCAGGAACTGCCGGTCTTCGAGGTGGGGATCGGCGTCCACGACGGCGATGTCGTTGTCGGGAACATCGGCTCGCGGTTCAGGATGGATTTCGCCTGCGTCGGCGACGCGGTGAACCTGACCTCGCGCCTCTGCTCCGCCGCACTGCCGGGAGAGATACTGGTCTCCCTGCACGCGTACCGGCAGGCGAAGAAGGCGTATAAGGCCAGTGAATATCCTTCACTCGAAGTCAAGGGGAAGGAAAAGAGGGTCCGGGTTGTGAAAGTCATGTATTAACCGGGGGTTCGCTCACGGGCCCTGTTCCGGAATTTTATTTCAGGGTTTCTTCCTTGACATTAAATCTAATTTGTTCTTTAGAATCTCTATCTTCGCCGGCCGGCCCGTCCGCGGATAGAAGAGATACTCGAATCATAAGAGAGCAATGCCATGAAACAAACCATCATCCTTTTCGCCCTGCTGTCGCTTGCTGTCATATCCGGCTGTAAAAAGACCGGGGAAGGCGCCGGTGCTTTTATCGTACAGAATTATCTCGGCACGGTGACCATACAGGGCCCTGGCGGGAACAGACTCCCTGAAATCGGCGGACCGGTTTCGGAAGGCGACACCGTAATGACCGCGGGCAAGTCATCGGTCGACCTGGTATACGAAGAGTCCTCGCTGATCAGGATAAACGAAAAGACCACGGTCCGAATCGACTCCCTCATGAAGCAGGTGAAAAACTCGACCGAGGTCTCGCTCACGGGCGGCTCGATTTTCACCACGGTCCAGAAGCTGAAAGCGGACGAGAATTTCCGGGTAAACACGCGGACCATGGTGGTCGCAGTCCGGGGCACCAGCTTCGGCGTGACCGCGGACGCAAATTCCTCACAGACCGAGGTCCTCGCGGGCACGGTGAAGGTCAATCCGGTGCAGGACGGCGCGGTGGTCAGTGATGTCGTCACCGAGGTAAAGGAGAACAACAGGGCCGAGATCAGGAAAGACCAGCTGCGAGAGCTTCTCCGGGACAGAAAAATCGCGGTGGCCGGAATCAGGGCCGAGCGCATGAAGAAGCTGCGCGCCGACCTGGGCGAGATCGACGGGGCGGTCGTCGACCGCCTGAATCCCCGCCTGAGAGAGGAATTCAGGATGAAGCTTCTCAGGATGAAGCGGGAGCGCTTCGAAGTGATGGAGTCCCAGAGGGATGAGCGGGTAAAGAAGTTCCTCGAGATGAAGAAGGAGCGGGGCGCGCGGATAAGGGAACGCTTCGCGGAACGGGCGGGCACGAAAGAGGGGCGAAAGGCCCTTCTGAAAGAGTGGCGCGAGAAGCGGGAATCCGCCGTGAAGGAGAGGCTCGAAAAACGAAAGGCAGTGATCGATAAAGAGCTGGATAAAAAGCAGGAGGCGCGCGAAAAGCTCCTTGAAAAAAGGAAAGAGCTGATGGAAGAGCGTGATGCCATTATCGAGGAGCGGCGCAGGGCGGGCCGGGAGGGTGTGGAAAAACCCGGCCCCGATCAGCGGCGCGAGAAGCTGAAAAAGATGCTGGAGAAGCGGAAAAAATCTGAAGCTGAAGCGCCGGTCTCGCTTTAAAGCACAACAGATCGCGGCGGCCCGCATGATTTACAATGGGGGGAATAATGCCATGAAACGAACATTTTTTTCAGTACTATTTTCACTGGCAGTATTAGCGTCTGCATGCAAGCAGAATAAGGATAGCGTCGATTGCGATGAAGAAATGAAAAAGTGGATACCGGTTATAACTATTCAATGCTCCGATTCAGAACATATGGGATATACTGATTTTGATACGTGTACAGCGGCTCTTTATTTTCAAATTGAATGCAGCCTCCAATGCACACTGTGCATGTAGTTTGATTCAAGCCGACATTACATTACCTTGATGCTTTATCATACATGATTTTGCACCACCATGATGCCCGGCCCGGGAGACGAAATGGGCCGTATAGCAAAGCTGATACGGCCCATCGGGAGCCAACTGGCAAACAAAAAGCTCTGGATAGGGGAATTACAATTTATCGCCGTTGAAGCACCGTTTATAAGCGTGGCTTATCTCTTTCTCATTCGCCTGCGCACGGCCGCCGTCCCAAGTACGAGTCCCATCAGGGCGACAAGCCCCAGGGCGGCCGGACCGAGGGACCGTTTACCCGCTGCTCCCGTGGCAGCTGTGGCATCGCATCCCGATGAGTCGTCTTGATTCTGCGAGAGCATGAGAAGGGCAAGGGTGTCTGATCCTCCTGTAACTCCCGTACCCGCGAGATTCGCCGAAACAGGCGACATTATATCAGTGCAATCGGCAAATAGGGACGCGGCAAACGCCCTTTCTGAATCGGGAGAGAAGACGATATTAGCGGTGCAACTACCGCTCGGGTCAATATCCCCGGTGCAGGTATGAGAATCAATTGAGAAATTTCCCGCGTCAGCACCATCGATAGAAAGAGTAATCGTAGATGTTGAGCACCACATGTCTTTAGTAATTGTAAAGCTGGTGGTGTCCGACGACCCTAGTGTAACATTTCCGAAATCGTATTCTGTTGGGGCAAATGTTATCCCGCATGGTGGACTTGTGTACACGTAACCGGGAATCAGTGCAATGCTACAAATAACAGCTGCCAGAACAATCAGAAAAAGAAGAGATAATTTTTTCATTACTCCCCCTGAGATATTGTTATTTTTTGAAGGTCAGAATCGATTAAAATATAAACAAATAATCGTAAATTGTCAACAGATTAATATTATAAAGAGGAAGTCGCTGCTACTCCGGCCCAGCCCCCTGCGGCACAGAGACAATTATCTACAGTGACTATACAATATCCGCAGAGCCTTGGAAAGCAAAAAGCTCTGGATAGGTGAATTACAATTTATCGCCGCTAAAGCGCCGTTTATAAGCGCGGCTTATCTCTTTCTCATTCGCCTGCGCACGGCCGCCGTCCCAAGCACGAGTCCCATCAGGGCGACAAGCCCCAGGGCGGCCGGACCGAAACCGCGCCTGCCCGCGGCGCCCGTTGACGCGGTGGCGTTGCAGCCGTCCGAGTCGTCATTGTTGAGCAGGGAAAGAAGGATGGCGGATGAGCCGCTTTCCGCTCCCGCTTCCGTTCCCGTACCGGAGAGGTCCATGCTGTCAGATGAAGAATCTACTTGTAAAGCCGCATCAGTGTAGTTTCCCGAAGCGGTGGGAGAAAAAGCCAGGGTCGCGGTACAGGTGCTCCCGGAGGAGACTGTAGACGGGCATGTATCCGAGATCAAATCGAACTGGTCCGCATTGGCTCCTGTTAAGCTCAGGTTAAAACCGGTCCAGGTTTCGCCTCCTCCGCACGCGCCATTATCACCAATAGTGATCGTGACCGTTGTTTCACCTGAGGTATCTCCAACTGGTACTGAGCCGAAATCATATGTTGTGGGAGAAAATGAAGCATATAAACTACAGGCCACTGCGTTTAAATCGGTTTTTACAGTTACGCATACGATTGCGCAGACTATGCTTGCAATACTAACAATAAGTAGCTTTTTCATAAAACCTCCGGGATGAGAATGTTCAAAAATATACAGCCAGAAAAAAAGATTGGGTTAGCATAATTGATGTAGATAATATAGTCAAAATGCTTAAATATGTCAATAATTATTAAAACACACTCTTGAATAAATATTGTACATAAATGATAAATTGTCTGAAATGTTTGTGAGGTGTTCGGATTTATTCTTTATAATTAAGCAATCCGCTTTTTGATTGAAATTGAAAATGTTTATGATTAAGAAGAATGGTACTTGTATCACTGGAGGTCATGCGATACAAGGCCCTTTCATTTGCCGTGACTACGGCATACCTGAAGGGCCCTGACAGGCAATATGTTCCGGACAAGCGTGTTAAGATTTACCTCACAGTAAATTACACAGGAGAGGGATCCATCATGATTGATTTAATACTGGTAGTCACGGCTCTCGTCACGCTTTCGTTCCTCTGCTCGATCATGGAATCGGTGATATTATCGATCAGCAGGCCATACATTCGCATCCTGCTTGATTCAAAAAAGCATTATGGATCAATTCTGAAAAGAATGAAGGATGATATCAATGAGCCGATTGCCGCGATTCTCACCCTGAACACCATCGCCCACACGGTAGGTGCCGCGGTTGCCGGAGCGATCGCGGCGGAACTGTTCGGTTCCCGATGGATGGGCCTGTTTTCGGCGATACTGACGCTGCTGATTCTGGTATTATCGGAAATAATCCCTAAAACAATTGGCGCACGCTATTGGAAACTGCTGAGCCGCCCGAGCGCCTATCTTCTCCGGTCATTGATTTTCATACTCAAGCCGTTACTAGTGCCGATGAATTTCATCTCAAGATTGTTTGCCCGGGCGGACCAGGGAGAGCAGGTCAGCAAGGCGGAGATTTTCAATTTCATGCGAATGGGATATGACCAGGGGGTGATAGAAAAGAGTGAATTAATGATCATGGATAATCTCTTGAAGCTCAGGGATGTCCGTGTCAAAGACATCATGACCCCGAGACAGGTTGTCGAGTACCTGGAGCCCGATCAAAAAATCGGGGATATACGGGAGACCGTGCCGGGCCTGAACTTTTCCCGCATCCCGCTCTATAACAGCAGGACGAACAGGATTTTCGGCTCTGTTCTCAGAAGGGATTTGATGAAATTGATACACGAAAAAAAGTTTAATAAATCGATCCGCTCGCTGAGCGGCAAGCCGGAATACATTCCTGATGCGACGTCGGTCTTGAAGCTTGTAAAACAGTTCGTGAAAAAAGGGGTTCACCTGGGGTTTGTCATAAATGAATTCGGCGATTATACCGGTATTGTAACTCTCGAGGACGCGATTGAAACGTTGCTTGGCGTTGAAATCGTTGACGAGTATGACCCGGTGGTTGACATGCGGGCGCTGGCCCTGCAAAAAATGGCCGTCCGGAAAAAAAAGGGCAAGAAAAAGTGAAACTGAGCTCTGATGTAATCAACTCGGTTCAGCGGACCGCGTCATCGCCCCTACAGGGGCGGAGAAAGGGGCCCGGTAATGCCGGGCCCGCGCTCCGGGAAGCGGTCTATCTGAAATCGGTCATTGCACGTACTGCACTATCGCGAAATCATCATTCGATCCGTTGCTGGCGGTGCCGGCCGCGATGATCCGGTCTGTCGTGAGAAGCACCGCGCGTATGCGGCTTGTCCCGGGACCGACCTGCGTTCTCACGATACCGTCGATGCCGAAGGTCGTGTCGACGCTCCCGGTCGAGGAATAGCGTGAAAGGGCGAAGTCGGTGCCAGCGCCGTCGGCCATGGACCCGGCGAGAACGATCTTGTTGTCCGATTGAACCGCGAGGCTGTTGCACATGTCAGACAACGTGCCCAGGTCCGATATCAGCGTACCGCTGCTCCCGAAGGTGGTGTACAGGCTGCCAGATGAGTTGTATTCCGCCATGGCGAAATCATAAACATTGGTGGAGGTTTCCACTGTCCCTCCAACGAGTATCCGTCCACTAGATAATATTTTCACCGAACTCACCAATGAGTCGTGGGAATTCAGCACGGTTTGCACTATCCCGTCAGTATCGAAGCCGGTATCGACCGTTCCGTCTGCGTTGTAGCGCACCAAGGAGAACGCGTCATGACCGGACGCGGGACTTTTTCCGGCGGCGATTATCTTCCCGTCAGACTGGATGGCCACGGAGTACGCATATTCGTAATTGCTGGCGACATGTGTGGTGGCTATGCCGTCGCTGCTGAAGGCGGTGTCCAGCGTTCCGTTGGCATTGTATCGGACCACTGCGAAATCCTGTTCGTCCGGCGAGCCGTCTATTGTCGCATATCCGGCGACGACGATTTTATTGTCGGTCTGTATCGCGACGTCGAGTGCCATATCCGCGAGACCGTCTATGTCAGTGGTGACAATACCGGTGGTCATGCTGAAGGTACTATCCAGAGAGCCGTTCGGAATATAGCGTGCCACCGCGAAATTGCCGTCCGAATGCCCCGCGACGACGATGTTGCCGGCTCCGTCAATGGCGACGCCGCGCGCTGCCGAGTTGGTGCCGATGATGGTCATAATCTTGCCGCCAGTCCCAAACCCGGTGTCAAGAGTTCCATTGGTGTTGAACCGGGCCAGCGCGAAACAGCTACCGCCGGCGTACTCGGTTTCTCCTACAACGATGACCTTGCCGTCGGACTGCAGTACGGCGTCCCACGCCGTTTCATCGCATGAGTTGATATCCGCGGTGGCCATGCCGCCGGTGCCGAAGGCGGTATCCAGGTATCCGTGCTCCGGTCTTGTCGAGAAGCTCCAGGTGTAGTCGCCCCCCAGCGGGTTGCCTGCCAGGTCCCGTATTGCGGAGTCCAGCGTCACGGTGAATACCGTCCCTGCGGACAGGGGGCTGTCCGGGGTAAAGGTTGCCGTGGCGCCGAGAGTGCTGATATCCCCGCCGATATCGGACGATCCGTCATTGACCGTGAAGGATGAATCGGTAATCGTAGCCGCGTCCATCTCTTCGCTGAAGGTCACCTGGATTACCGTGCTGGTGAGCACATCGGCTGCATCATCCGATGGACTGGTCGATACGACAGTCGGCGCGATGGCATCCAGCGCGCCTGCGAGCAGCGCAAACGGCGAATCACCAGATTCTTTTTTGCATGAAACAATGCATAAAAGGCTGATAATAAAGAGGGCGCATGCAAATTGTATCTGTTTCATATGCATACCTCGTCATAGATTGGTTAAAAAAAGGAACGACAAATCGATTTAATTATAATATCAGGGAATCTTCTCCACCAGCCAGCCCGGCTCTGTTGACGCAATGGGCCTTATCGGTAATTGTCTTAGCACATCAGCAGGGATCTGGCAAGCAAAAAGTTCTGGACAGGTGTGTTAAAATTTATTTGATTGCATTATGTTTCTTTAATAATTCGATCGATTCATCTTCATATTTTTTCTCAGCAATAGCTAATGGAGTTTCACCTTTGTCATTTTTTATATTTACATCAGCTCCATGTGATACGAGTAATTTTACAATATTATAATTCCCACGATCAATAGCAACATGCAAAGGGGTATTGCCATCATTGTCTTTGATATATAACTTTGCCCCATGATTAATTAATTTTAT
Source organism: Spirochaetota bacterium (assembly GCA_016933025.1). Lineage (GTDB taxonomy): Bacteria > Spirochaetota > UBA4802 > UBA4802 > UBA5550 > RBG-16-49-21. The sequence goes on from JAFGBT010000005.1 coordinate 60,431, forward strand.
AGCAATATCTTCTCTTCCACTTTCAGCTGCTTCAAATAGTCGAGTTTTACCTAATTTATTTCTTATATTTACATCAGCACCATTATCTAGTAATACATTTATGTATTCGGTAAAACGTGGAAACTGAATAGGAGTATTTCCAAAATTATCTTTAGCATTTATGTTTGATCCATTTTTAATTAATAATTCAGCTATACGAGCATCCCGAGCTTCATGCAAGGGAGTTCTGCCCCATCTGTCTTTTGCATTTACATCAGCGCCATTTTTTATCAAGAAATTTGCAATTTTATAATTCTGTGCCAAATGCAATGGAGTAAAATTATCACCTAATACTACTGCGTTAACATTTGCACCATTTATCAATAGTAATTTGGCAACTTTAATATCTCCTGTTACATGAAGTGGTGTTCTACCATAACTATCTCTAATATTTACATCTATACCTTTATTTAGCAATTCTTGTACTTTAGCACTATCACCATCAATAGCTGCTTCATGCAAAGGGGATTCCAAACCTAAATTACAATTTATAACTAATATACAAGTAAAGTATATTAAGTTTTTTAATATCTCATGAGATTTTTTTATCAAAGGAATCATTTGTTATTTTTTTTAATATCAAGGAAACTGCGTCCGCATCAGCGGTGCCCGATGCGACACAAGGCCTTTTATCTGCAGTAAGTATGGCACATCAGCAGGGCCCTGGCAAGCAAAAAGTTCTGGACAGGTGTGTTAAAATTTACCCCGTAATAGATTGGCAGCACCCCGGTGACACGCAGGATGCGTGTCACTGCGAGGATGGCCCAGGATGGGCCTTCCGCAGCGAAAGCCTGAAGGCTGATGATAGACTCTTTAAAAATGTTGATGCATTAACAGAATAGAAAAAACTAACTAACGCGAAGTGTTAACAAACATAAACCCTATTCAGCCCCCGCGGCGTTGAGCGGCGCCCTTTTCTTTCCGCCCCCTTTCTTTTGGGCGCGCAAAAGAAAGGGGGCATGAGTCACTCCACCTTCTCCAGCGGCGTGTATTTCTCCATGAAGGTCTTTGACGATCTGCCGAAGAGGATGGTGAGCTTCAGGTTGTCGCCGGATCCCTCGATGCGGAGGACCCGGCCGACGCCGTACTTCGGGTGGAGAACGCTGTCCCGCACCCTGAATTTCGATTCGTTCGGGCCCTCCGAGGCTGCTTCCCCGTCATCATCTTCCCTGATTTCATCGTCTTCATCTTCTTCTTGGTTGAAATGCGATTCATTGTAGGTTTTCTTTTCATAGAAAGAGGCGCGCTGGTACTGGCCCGGCTGGTAGCCCTCAGAGCAGAAGGTCTGCATGTCGAGGAGCTCCTGGGGAATTTCGTATACGAATCGCGAGGGCTCCCGGTGGTAGAGCTCGTTGAAGGTCCTCCGGAGCTCGGCGCAGGTGATGTAGGCGCGGTCCATGGCCCTGGTGATCCCGACGTAGCAGAGCCGGCGCTCCTCCTCGACCCCCTCCTCGGTGTCGGATGAGAGCTTGTGGGGGAATATCTCCTCCTCCAGGCCGGTCAGGAAGACGACCGGGAACTCCAGCCCCTTTGCGTTGTGCACGGTCATCAGGGTCACCGCGTTCCCCTTCGCGTCCGGGTTTTCCTCCGGGTTCTCCTCGGAGGTGTACAGGGATATGTCCTGGAGGAACTGGTCGAGCGTCGCCTCCGGGTAGACCTGTTCGTAATCATACACGCTGTTCATAAGCTCGCCGATGTTCTCGAGTCGCGACCGGCTCTCCGTGGTGTCCTCGTCCTCCAGGCTCTTCACGTAGCCGCTCAGGTCCAGGATGCGGCCGACCAGGTCGGAGAGCTTGAGGCCGGCGTCGCCGGCGGCCGCGCGGCACTTCAGTATCATGTCCCTGAAATCGGCAAGCCCCTTGAGCGGCTTGTCGCCGAGCCGGCCCTCCCTGATGACGATCCACTCCGGCTCGCCGCCGCGCGCGGCCGCTTCGCGGATACGGTCGATGGTCACCTTGCCGATGCCGCGCGCCGGCGTGTTGATGATGCGCATGAGGGAGACCGTGTCCAGCGGGTTCGCGACGAATTTCAGGTAGGCGAGGACGTCCTTCACCTCCTTGCGTTCGTAGAACTTCATGCCGCCGACCACCCGGTAGGGTATGTTTTCCCTGCGGAGCCGGTCCTCGAACACGCGCGACTGCGCGTTGGTGCGGTAGAAGACGGCGAAGCCGCTGTTGGAGATGTTCTCGCGGCGCTTCAGGGAGATGATGGTGTTGACCACGAATTCGGCCTCGCCGTACTCGTTGTTGGCGCGGCACCAGACCAGGGGCTCTCCCTCGCCCTTGTGGGAGTCCAGGTCCTTGTTCTTGCGGTTTACGTTGTGCCGTATCACCGAGGCCGCGGCCGATAGTATCTGCTCGGAGGAGCGGTAGTTGGTCCCCAGGGTGACGACCGCGGCGTCCAGGTAGTCCTTTTCGAAGTCCAGGATGTTCCGGATGTCGGCGCCGCGCCAGGAATAGATCGACTGGTCGTCGTCCCCCACCACGCAGATGTTGCGGCTGGCCGAGGCGAGGTATTTCGCGATGAGGTACTGGGCGTGGTTGGTGTCCTGGTATTCGTCGATCATGAAGTATCTCCACTGCCGCTGCAGGCGCGCGAGCACCTCGGGGTCGCTCTTTAATAACTGCACGGTCTTGACGAGGAGGTCGTTGAAGTCCAGGGCGTTGCGTTCCTCCAGCATCCGGTGGTATTCGGCGTATACCTCTGAAAAGTCGTAGTAGAGATTTTTCGGCGCCAGCAGGCCCGGGTCGGCCCCGTCGACCAGCTCTGCCCGGTCCTTTATCTCGGAGATTTTCGAGACCACGCTCTCGGGCCGTATCTTTTTCGGGTCGAGGCGCATCTTCAGCAGGACGTCCTTGACGACCGAGGCCTGGTCAGACTGGTCGTAGATTGAGAAGCTGGTGGAAATGCCGATGCGGTCGCCGTACCTTCTCAGAATATATACCGACGCCGAGTGGAACGTCTTCATGAACACGCTGCTTCCCTGCGGGCCGATGAGCCTGATGACCCGGCCCTTCATTTCTTCGGCCGCCTTGTTGGTGAAGGTCACGGCGAAGATGGAGGACGGGTTGACCCGCTTCTCAATCACCAGGTAGGCTATGCGATGCGTGATGACCCTCGTTTTCCCCGAGCCGGCGCCGGCCAGTATGAGAAGGGGGCCCTCGGTCAGGGTCACTGCTTTTTTCTGATTATCGTTAAGGCTGTCAAGAATTGACATGGCGGCTCCCGTATCGGACATAATACAAATTCCTTCTCCGCCCCCGTTGTTGCAAGTAAAAAACCGGCGGGCAGGTTTTATTATTGATATACGAACGGGGCGGTCATTTATAGTAAAATTATTCGATATTCTCTGTCATTGCGAGTCGTCACGATTTCATCGGGACGACGAAGCAATCTTGTTATTGTGTTATGTACGTATATTCTTCTTGGCGGAATTGCAGGGACAGTATAGTGCAAATTAGCCGGATCGCTTCGCAGCGCTCGCGATGACGCCAGGTTCTGATATTTGTAAAATTTTGTAGTTTACTGTTGACAAAGAAAGCGGTAATTTATCATTTATTTAAGAGTGTTGCGAATAAACCAAGCAGGCGCGCCATGGCTGAAAAAATCCTCGTTGTTGACGATTCCACCATCGATACCAAGATCATTTCAAGGATGCTCGACGACTACACTGTCATCAGCGCCGGCAGCGGCGACGAGATGTGGAAGACGCTGGAGAGCGAGACGCCGTCGATCATTCTTCTGGACGTGATACTGCCGGGCGAGGACGGCTTTCAGATCGCCGAGAGGCTTTCGGGCATCGAGAAGTTCGCGGATATTCCGATCATATTCATTACCTCAAAGGACGCGGGCCGGGACGTTGAAAAGGGGTTCGATTCCGGCGGCGACGACTACATCAAGAAGCCCTACAACGAGATCGAGCTCCGCGCCCGGATACGGTCGGCTCTCCAGAAAAAGCGCCAGGAGATGGACCTCCGCGAGATGACCATCACCGACCCGCTCACGGGCGTCTACAACCGGCGCTATTTTTTCGATATCCTCGTGAAGAACATCGAGCACTCCCGGCGCAACAGGCGGAACTCCTTTTCCGTCGCGCTGGTCGACATAGACCACTTCAAGAACATCAACGATACGATGGGGCACCAGGCCGGGGACTTCGTGCTGATACAGCTCGCCGATTCCTTACGGAAGAGCATCAGGCCCTATGACCTCCTGGCGCGGTACGGCGGCGAGGAGTTCATCGTCCTGTTCAAGGACTGCAACAAAATTGAGTCGGGTGAAATTCTCCAGAGGATACGGGATTCCATAGACGGCACGGAGTACCGTTTTCAGGAGAAGCCGGTCCATATCACCTTCAGCGGCGGGATCGCCGATATTGGTGAAGTTCGGCCCGAGGCCGCGGCCATGGAAGAGCTTGTTCACATGGCGGATGAACGGCTCTATATCGCCAAGCAGACGGGGCGCAATAGAATCGTCATGGACAGCGCCGGGTAAAGGATCGTATCGTTACCCCTAAAAAAAAGCTTGCAATTGTACCGGCCATGCCAGATTATGGTGCTACTTAGGATGAAAGTTTTTTGATGAATGTTTGACAGGAGAGTGGGCCACCCACTCTCTTTTACTATGAAGTTGTGCGCCCCATGAGCAAGGAAAGGATATCAGGGCTGATCCAGGAAGCGGCCTCACGGCTCGGGTACATGGTGTACGAGTCCGGAGTCCTTCTGAAAGGCGAGAATTCGAAGATCATCGTAAAAATCGACAGCCCGGCGGGCATATCGCACCTCGATTGCGAGAAGTATTCCCGGGAGCTGACCGGCATGCTTGACGGCGACGAGGCCCTGCCGAACTACTCCCTGGAGGTCTCTTCTCCCGGCCTCAACCGCAGGCTGCGGAACGCCGGAGAGTTCGGGCGCTTCACGGGCGCGCCCGTGAAGGTCGTGTACGATGAGGGCGGCGTACGAAAGGTCGTCAAGGGCGCCATCGGAGACGCGGCCTCCGCAGCGGTAACGGTGGCGGGCGAAAAAGGTGATATTACTATTTCATACGATATGATTGTCAGTGCCAATCTTGATTATTAGAAGGTGCAGGAGCCATGAGCAAGAATTTTTTCGAGGCATTACACGAAATAGCGACCGATAAGGGGATACCCCGCGAATATATCGAACAGATAGTCGAATCGGCGATGCTGTCGGCGTTTAAAAAGCAGTACGGGATGATCGATAACGTCCGGGTCGTCTTCGACCGGGAGAAAAACACCGTAAAGGTCGTATCGAAGAAGATGGCCGTCAAGACCGTCCGGAACCGGGCGGAGGAGATACAGATCGCCGAGGCGGTCAAGATAGCGCCCGGCGCGGTGCTGGGCGACGAGATTGAGGTCGAGGAGAACCCCCTGGAGTCGTTCGGCAGGATCGCCGCCCAGACCGCCAAGCAGGTAATCATACAGAAGATCAAGGAAGCCGAGAAGAACATCATATACGATGAATTCGTGGACAAGGAAGGGGAGCTCATCAACGGGTTCCTCCAGCGCAAGACCAAGGACGCGATCTACATCGATCTCGGGAGGACCGAGGGTATTCTTCCGGCGCGTGAGCAGTCGCCGCTCGAGCACTACAAGATCGGCGACCGGGTCAAGGCTCTGATACTCACCGTCCAGAAGAACACCAAGGGGCCGAGCATCATTCTCTCACGCACGCACCCCAAGTTCATCGAGAAGCTGTTCGAGATGGAGATACCGGAGATATACGACGGCGTCGTCAGGATCGTCAACATCGTGCGGGAGCAGGGCCTCCGGACCAAGGTCGCGGTCACGAGCGAGCGCGACGACGTCGATTCAGTCGGCGCGTGCGTCGGCATGAAGGGAATCCGCATCCAGTCCATAGTCAGGGAGCTGGAGGGCGAGAAGATCGACGTGGTGGAATGGTTTGACGACCGGAAGATCATGGCGTCCAACGCCCTGACGCCGGCGAAGGTGCATGAGATCGTCGAGAAATCGGACGGCGGCGTCATCGCCGTCGTTGACAACGACCAGAAGCACCTGGCGCTCGGCAAGGTGGGCCACAACGTACGGCTGGCCTCCAGGCTCTGCGGCTTTGATATTGACATCAAGACCGAGGATCAGTACCGAGACTTCCTGTCGTCCAGCGAGTCGCGGGCGATCGTTGAGCAGCTATTCTCGCGGGCCAGCGAGGACGAGACGCCGCTCTCCGAGCTGCCCGGCCTCGAGCCGCGTACCATCAAGCTCCTTGAGAACGGCGGGGTCTTCTCGGTCGAGGACCTGGTTGAGAAGTCGCTTGAAGAGCTGATGGCGATCGACGGAATTGGCGAAAAAACCGCCAAGAAAATACTCGAGATTATTGAAGAGAGCGTTGATTTTGAAGATACCCAGGAAGAAGGGGAGGAGGATTCAGGCACGGAAGAAAAGCCGGCGCCGAGTGGCGAGGAGACGGGAGAGAAGGCGGAGACCGTAGGGGAGGACGGGCAGACCGAAGTAAAAAATGAAAAAGCGGAAGACAAAGCAGAGGTAGAAGCAGAAGCAAAAGAAGAGGAGAAGCAGGGCGAATAGCTCGCCGTGCGGCTGTCTGGTCACGCAATCTGAGTGAAAGAGGGGATTCGGATCCTCGGAGACCAAATATGGTAAGGAAGACGGATTAATACATGAAAGCCATTGAAATATCGAGAAGAAATCATATCTCCATGGAAGATATGATGGAGGTATGCCGGGAGCTTGAAATTAAGTGCGAAACCGAGGAATCCGATCTTCCGGAAAAAGATATATTTCTTATCGAGAAGAAAATCGAGGCGATCAAGAAGCGGAAGGCCCAGCAGATAGAGGACAGCAAGAAGGGCAAGAAGATCAAGCTGAAGCGGAAGGTATCGGTGCCGAAGGAGACCAGGGAAGGCGCCGAGGCCGCGGTGGTGACTAAAAAGAAGGTTGTTGCGAAAAAGCCAGAGCGCGCGGCCGCACGGCCTGCCGCGGACAGGAAGGCGGGAGCCAGGCCCCCGAGAGGGGAAGGTGCGGCCCGCCCGCAGAGGAGAAGTGCGGCGCCTTCACGGCCGGGTGCCGCACCGCGAAAAGACGATAAGCCAGGATTGGCGGCGACCGGCGACAAGCCGGCCGCCGGCATAGGCGATGCTAAGGATAAAAAGAGAAAGAAGACCAAGGAAAAGGACAAGGACAAGAAGAGATACAAGAAAGAGCAGGAAGAAAAGGTAATAACACTCCGGAAAAAGATCGCTGAAGATAAAAGACGCGAGGCGGTCGCTCCGAGCGAGATCAATATAACCGAAAACATATCAGTCGGCGAGCTGGCGAAAAAGCTGAATATCAAGGCGGCGGACGTCATCGCCAAGCTCATGAAACTGGGCGTCATGGCCACGATCAACCAGGTCATAGACGCGGAAACGGCCGAGATCCTATCGGCGGAATACGGGACCAATGTCAGGGTCGTCTCCCTTTACGATGAGACGGTCATCAAGCAGACCGAGGACGACCGGCCCGAGGATTATAAGCTGCGGCCCCCGGTCGTGACGGTCATGGGACACGTCGACCACGGGAAGACCAAGCTCCTGGACGCCATCCGGGAGACCAATATCATCGACCAGGAATTCGGCGGCATTACCCAGCACATCGGCGCCTACAGCGTGAAGATAGGCGAGCGTACGATAACGTTTCTCGATACGCCCGGCCACGAGGCCTTCACCACCATGCGGGCCCGCGGGGCGAAGGTGACCGACATCGTCGTGCTCGTGGTTGCCGCCAATGACGGCGTAATGCCGCAGACCATAGAGGCGATCAACCACGCGAAGGACGCCAATGTCCCGATTATCGTCGCCATCAACAAGATCGACCTCCCCGAGGCGAACGCGGAGAAGGTCAAGCACGAGCTGGCCAAGTACGATCTGGTCCAGGAGTCCTGGGGCGGACATACGCTGTTCGCGGAGATCAGCGCCAAGTTCAAGAATAACATCGACGCGCTTCTCGAGCTGATCCTGATCCAGGCGGAGATGCTGGAGGTCAAGGCGAACGAGAAGATAATGGCACGGGGCACGGTCATCGAATCGAAACTCGACATGGGCCGGGGCGCCGTGTCGACGGTCCTGATCCAGAACGGCACCCTCCATGTGGGTGATCCCTTCGTCATCGGTATTTTTTCCGGCAAGGTGCGCGCAATGTTCGACGATCACGGCCGGCCGCTGGAGATCGCCGGGCCGTCAACGCCCGTGGAGGTGCTCGGTATCTCCGGCGTGGCGTCGGCGGGAGATCCGTTCGAGGGAGTTGATTCCGAAAAGACGGCCCGCCAGATATCGCAAAAGCGGATGGAATACAAGCGCGCGGAGTCAGCCAAGAAGGTCAAGAAGGTCACCCTGGAGTCCCTCAACGAGATGATCCGGGAGGGCGAGGTCCAGGAGCTCAGGATCATCGTCAAGGCCGACGTGGACGGCTCGTGCCAGGCCCTGAAGGAGTCGCTCGAGAAGCTTTCGATCGGCGAAGTGCGGGTCAAGGTCATTCACACCGGAACGGGGGGCATCAACGAATCAGACGTCATGCTGGCCTCGGCCTCGAACGCGGTCGTCATAGGCTATCACGTCCGGCCGACCGGGAAGGTCTCGGAGATAGCGGAGCGGGAGAATGTTTCCATCAAGTTCTACAATGTCATATTCGAAGCGACCGACGCGGTAAAGGCCGCCATGGAGGGCATGCTTTCGCCGGAAATTAAGGAAGAAATCAGCGGCACCGGGGATGTTAAGCAGATATTCAAGATATCCAAGGTGGGGACCATTGCCGGGGCATTCCTGAACAGCGGCAGAATCGATCGGTCGTGCCGAATCAGGCTCGTAAGAGACGGCGTCGTCATTTTCGACGGGGTGCTGAAATCGCTCAAGCGCTTCAAAGACGACGTGTCCGAGGTCTCGGTAAGCCAGGAATTCGGCTTTGCCCTGGACGGGTTCAATGATATCAAGGAGGGCGATTCGTTCGAGGCCTACAGGCTGATAGAAATTGCGAAGACGATATAGTGGGTCTGTGCAAAAAAGCCTCGCAGCCTGCGGAACTCGGACAAAGATCTGAAGACTCAGACAGTCCTCGGCTGCTCAGCTCTTTTTTGCACAGACCCATTCATAGAGCATCAAGGTCATGATAATTTTTGATCATCAAGATACATTCCGCGATACACGTCGATTATCCGCCTGATTTTATCAAAATGTGTTATAGTATTACTGATAAAAACGATGAGCCATAGAAAGGAAAAACTGGAAGAGCAGATAAAGAGGATCGTCTCCGAGCTCCTGATAAGGGAGATCAAGGACCCGCGTATCGGTTTTGTCACCGTCACCGGTGTCGATCTCGCGAAAGATTTCAGCACGGCGAGAATCGGGATATCGGTGCTGGGCGACGCACGCGACTTCAGAAAATCCATGGAGGGGCTGCAATCGGCAACGTCCTATATACAGCACCGGGTCGGCAAGAGCCTGGGCATCAGGATCACCCCGAAGATATTGTTTTTCCCGGATTCTTCCATTGCCGAAGGCACGGCGATGGTGCATCTGCTGAACACCCTTGAGGCCTCGGAAAAAAAAGAAGAATGCCAGACTGATTCAGATGATGACGCAAACCATGAATAAGAGTTCCCGGCATGCCGGCAGGGGCGGCATTGCTCCAGCCCTCGAAGATGCGATCCTTCTGATCGACAAGCAGGAGGGAATGACCTCTTATGATACGATACGGAAGGTGCGGCGGATCACCGGCGTGTCCAAGGCGGGTCATGCGGGAACGCTGGACAGGCTGGCGTCGGGCCTTCTCGTCGTGTGCACCGGCCAGGCGACGAAACTGGCCCGTTTCCTCCTGGAAGACGACAAGAGCTATACCGGAGCGGTGATGCTCGGCATCGGAACGGATACCGACGATCGGGATGGTAACGTCACCGAAGAGCGGGCGGCGGACGCGTTAACGCTTGAGGACATTCTGGCATGCGCCCGGAAGTTTACGGGCGGCTTGCGCCAGATGCCGCCGCGTTACTCCGCCGTTAAGATAAACGGGAAGAGGGCTTCTGACAGAGCGCGCGGCGGGGAGGATGTAGAACTTGCCCCGCGCGATGTCACAGTGTATGATTTCAGGGTGCTCGATTTTGACGCATCGGCCCGGCGATTTTTTTTCAGCGTGCGATGCTCCAAGGGGACCTATATACGCTCGCTGGCCAGGGACATGGGGCGCGAGCTGGGCACTGCGGCGCACCTGGAACGCTTGAGGCGGACCGGTGCCGGGCTTTTCAGCATCGATGACGCGGTGACCCTCGGGGAGCTGGAATCGTATGTCCGGGAGGGTGTTTCAGACCGGCGTTTTATACTGCGGCCGACAGAGGCACTGCGCAATTACGGTACGATTGTTGTAGGGGAAGGGGCGGCACGTCAGGTCATGAACGGGGCCGGTTTTAACGTGGACGATGCCCTGAAAATCCGGGATGGCGGGGAAAAAACCTTCATTATTCTTGATGAAAACGAAAATCTTATTGCAATTGCAGATGTGGATATCCAAAAATGGCTCATTAAGTATCTGAATGTCTTTAATTCGGCAATCAATATGAAATAATGCAGATAGCAATTCGCACGGAGGAAGGAAGAGAAAATGGATCAGAAGCATGAGATTATAGAGAAGTATAAAACGCATGACAAGGATACCGGGTCGCCGGAGGTGCAGATAGCCCTCCTGACGGAACGCATCAATCATTTAACCGAGCACTTTAAAGTTCATGCGAAGGATTTCCATTCGCGCAGAGGTCTGTTAAAGCTTGTCGGGCAGAGACGAAGACAACTTGATTATTTGAAGAAAAAGGATCTGAACCGCTATCGCGGTCTGATCAAAGAACTGGGTATCCGGAGATAACCGGGCCCGGCGCTCCGCGCGCATGTTTATGTCACAGCTGAACGGGTGGTGATATCAGCATGCTGGAATATAGGAGCCAGACAGCGGGACAACCAGGGTTGCCGCGCTCTCTGACCTCTATATTCTGGCATACCCGTTGTGACATGCGGCATACCGCCGGAGCAATATGATAACGAATGAGGTAATACACATGTCACACGAAGTAAGAGCAGAGGTCGGTAGAGAAAAACTGATTTTTAACACCGGCTACCTGGCAAAGCAGGCTGACGGCGCGGTGGCCGTCTCGTACGGGGACTTGGTCGTTTTCGCGTCGGCCGTGGTGTCGCGCGAGGTGAGAGAGGGGCAGGATTTCTTCCCCCTGACGGTCGACTACCGGGAGAAATTTTATGCCGCGGGCAAGATCCCGGGCGGGTTCATCAAGCGGGAGTCTCGTCCCAGCGACAAGGAGGTGCTGACCAGCAGGCTGACGGACCGTCCGATCAGGCCGCTGTTCCCGGCGGACTTCCTCAACGAAGTCCAGATCATCATTTACGTACTGTCCGCTGATCAGAAAAACCAGCACGATATCCTCTCCATTAACGCCGCGTCCGCGGCACTGTCCATTTCGGGGATCCCCTTCCACGGGCCCGTGGGCGCGGTGCGCGTCGGCAGGGTCAAGGGAGAGTGGATAGCGAATCCAACCTTCGCCGAATCAGCCGAGAGCGACATAGACGTCGTTGTCGCCGGGACGAAAACGGCGGTTACCATGATCGAAGGGTCATCCAGGAATATTTCCGAAGCGGACATGATCGCGGCAGTCGAATTTGCGCATCGGCACATCAGGGGTATCTGCGAGGCCCAGGAAGAGCTCGCGCGTCTTGTCGGGAAGAAGCCGATAGACTATACTCCCTATGTCCCCGACGCAACATTAAAGGAAGAAATACGCAAGAGATACCTGTCCGATATCGACGGGCTCTCCAAGTTCAAGATCAAGCATGAACGCGAGGATGCCAAGAACGAGATCATGGATCGGGCGAAGAAGGAGCTCGCGGAGTCCTTCCCGGAAACGGTCGGCCAGGCGAGCGGCATCATCGACGAGATGGACGGCGAGTTTGTGCGCGCACGGATTCTCGAGAGAGGGGAGCGCGCCGACAGCCGTGGCCTGAATAACATTCGTCCCATCGACATCATGGTGGGCATTCTTCCCCGGGCCCACGGGTCCGCGGTGTTCACCCGCGGCGAGACACAGAGCCTCGGGATCACCACGCTCGGCTCAGTGGACGATGTCCAGCGTATGGACGACATCGAGGGCGAAGGCGAAAAGCACTTCATGCTCCACTATCATTTCCCGCCCTTCTCGGTGGGCGAGACGGGGCGGCACGGCGGCGTGGGCCGTCGGGAGATCGGGCACGGTATCCTGGCCGAGCGCGCGCTGAGATACGTTATTCCGGACGAAGATACCTTCCCCTACACCATTCGGCAGGTATCTGAGATCCTGGAGTCCAACGGCTCGTCATCAATGGCGTCGGTCTGTTCCGCTTCGCTCTCTCTATTCAACGCAGGCGTGCCGCTCAGGGCGGCGGTCGCCGGTATAGCGATGGGCCTGGTCATGGAAAACGGCAAGTACGCCATCCTGAGCGATATCATCGGGCTGGAGGACCACCTGGGAGACATGGACTTCAAGGTGGCCGGCACGGAAACCGGCATCACGGCGTTCCAGATGGACATAAAGATAGAGGGTATCACGCCCGAGATCATGAAGGCGGCGCTTGAGCAGGCCCGCGAGGGGAGACTGCATATCCTCGGGATCATGAAGCAGATTCTGCCCCAGCCGGAAAAGCAGCTTTCCCCGTACGCGCCCAAGATGAAGACAATACACATCAACCCTGAGAAGATCGGGGCGGTCATCGGCCCGGGCGGCAAGGTGATACGGCAGATCATAGAGGAGTCCGGCGCCGAGGTCTCGGTCGAGGATGACGGCAGCGTAACGCTCACCGGTCCGACGCAGGAGTCGGTCGAGCGCGCGGAGGAGTTCATCAAGGGTCTTACCGAAGAGGTTGAGGTCGATAAGATATACGAGGGCACCGTAAGGCGGCTTTTTGAATTCGGGGCAATGGTGGAGATAATGCCCGGCAAGGAGGGGCTCATCCATATATCGAAGCTGGACACCAAGCGCGTCAACAAGGTCGAGGATGTGGTCAAAATCGGCGACCGGGTCAAGGTCCGGGTCATCAAGGTCGACGACCGCGGCCGGATCGACCTGAGCAGAAAGGACGCGCTCTGATCGAACCGGGTAGTTGATGGTCTACAGGTACAAACAGGATAATGGATTGTCCGTGATTCTCGAGCCCATCGATGGGGTCGTATCCGTTTCGGTTGGCCTTTGGATCAAGGCAGGCTCGAGAAACGAGGCCGAGGGTGAGTTCGGATATGCCCACTTCATCGAGCACATGCTCTTCAAGGGAACGAAGAACAGTTCTTCGAAAGAAATCGCACGCATCATAGACCGGGTCGGCGGGCAGCACAACGCCGCCACGAACAGGGAGTACACCTGTTATTTCATAAACGTGGTTTCCGATTATCTTGAACTGGCGCTGGGGCTCCTCGCCGAAACCTACTACGACTCGCTCTTTGACCCCGCGGAGCTTGAAAAAGAGAAAAACGTCATCATGGAAGAGATCAGGATGTACGAGGATACGCCTGACGACCTGATCCATGACCTGTTTATGGAAAGCATGCTCAAGGGGCATCCCCTGAGTCACCCCATACTCGGCAATCACGAAAATATCCGGAAGACAACGCGCGAAAAGCTCGTCGATTTCTTTGAGCGCCAGTACCGGAACGATAACGCGGTCCTGGCCATGGCGGGAAATTTTAACCGCGGCGATGCGGAGAAGCTCATCGCGAAATATTTTTCCCGCCCCTGCGGCAGGACGTCGGCCGCGTCGTCGAAGCCCGTTCTGCCAAGCCGCGTCGATTACTATCATCTCGAGAAGGACCTGGAACAGGTGCACGTCTGCCTCGGGACTGATGGGATCAACCGGGACGACAATGACCGGTGGGGAATGTACATCCTGAGCACCATCCTGGGCGGAAGCATGTCATCCCGGCTTTTTCAGAACATCCGCGAGAAAGAAGGCATCAGCTACTCCATATATTCGTTTCACTCGTCGTACAGCGACAGCGGGATATTCGGCATATACTGCGCGACGCTCCCGGAACGGTACGCACGGGCCATGGAGCTTATCCTCGACGAGTGCCGCGATATCGCCCTCAATGGCATAACGGAGGAAGAGCTCCGGGAGGCGAAGGCCTTCATGAAGGGGAACCTCGCCCTGAGCCTCGAGAGCGTGGAGATGCGCATGGGGCACCTCGCTAAAAACGAGATCACCTTTCAGCGGAGCTACAGCTTCTCCGACATCGTCGAGAGCATAAACCGGGTGACCAGCGAAGACTTCATGCGAATCTGCAACAGGATTTTCGGGAAACGGAAATTGTCCGTGGTCTCCCTCGGCAAACTGGCGGGCCAGAAAGTTCCGGAATCCTGCCTCACGTTTTAACCGACTGCGACCCGCTGTGCCGCTGTATTCTTCTGAAGTGCGGATAAATTTTTCTCAAAAACCGTTTTTTTGCTTTACTTTGTACTGCGATGAATTTCTACTTAAACACTGCGCGTTAAAAATAAGGGTATGCAGGGTACTGTCGCTGCGTAAAAAAATCGGGGTGTTGATATGGCGTCGAAAAACGAAGGAATGAACAGCACAATTGGCGAGGGATCTGTTTTCGAGGGAAAGTTCTACATCAGCGGGTCGCTCCGTATCGACGGGAAATTCGAGGGTGAGATCAAGACCGATGAGGAGCTTGTCGTCGGCGAGACCGGGAAGGTCAAGACGGATATCGTGGCAAAATCCGTGGTCATTGCCGGCACGGTCATAGGGAACATATCCGCAAGGAATGAGGTACGCCTGCTGGAGACCGGAAAGATTCTTGGCGACATTAGTGCGCCATCCATTGTTCTGCAGAAAGGGGTTGTTGTATCCGGGAATTTCAATATCACCGGCGGGCATAAGAAGGACGCCAAAAAGGTCGTGGAGGATTCATACCACGGCGGGACCTCGCAGGCCGAAGCTGCGGAAATACGGAATATCGGCTCACGGTAAGGCCGCCTTTTAAGCGCACGGTTCGAGGCGCGGGCAGCATTCTTTTGCTTGTTATGATAGCGGAAAACGCCTTCCTGGGGCCTGTGTCCGCACCAGCCCGGTAAACATTTTAATAAATTTGTCACTCTAGCCGATATATTAGATAGAAATAAATTTTTGTATACCAACGGCAGTCGAATCGTGACGGCGAGATGAAAAAATTTTTTTCAAAGACGATTAAACTCGGCAGATTTACCGTCTCGTTTTTTTCAAACGAGATTGTCGTTGTATTTATCGGGGAGAGAAAGATATTAATAAAAACGTTCCGGATAAAAACCCCCTTTGCCGGCATGTCCCGGGAGCGGACGCCCCGTATAAGGAAGCATAGTCCGGGCTTATCGAGAATCAGTATCCTTTTTCATATAACAATGAGTCCACAGCGAAAAAGGCTTGCGGTTGCCCTCTCGGCAGCGCTCATCGCGATTATTTTCGTTTTCTCTCTATATCCTTCCCGTCGCAGCGAAGCCGTCGTCGATGACGACGAGGCGATAAAAAACAATCTTTTACAGTCAAAGCAGACGGATTACTCCTCGCCCGAGAAATCACAGAAGCTGGTTATCAACGAGCACCGCGTTGTCAGGGGCGAGAACATGAGCAAGATAGCAAAGAAATACGGCGTTTCGGTCGATACCATCAGGGGTACGAACAATCTTTCTTCTGATGGAATATTGAGGGAAGGAACGGTCCTGAAAATCCCGAACAAGGACGGCATTCTCTACCGGATGCAGAGAGGCGGCGAGCTGGTTTCAATCGCGCGGAGATACCGGGTCTCTCTCAAGAAGATCATTGAAGAAAATGATCTGAAAAACCCTGACTTTGTGGCGGCCAACACGGTCCTCTTTATCCCCGACGCAAAGCCGCTGAATGTTTTTTCCGGTTTTATATGGCCGACAGGGGGGCGTTTCGTGACCTGCGGGTACGGCTGGCGGCGGAACCCCTTCGATCGGAGCCGGACCGAGTTTCACCAGGGACTCGATATCAGGTCAAACTACCGGAAGGTGAGGGCGGCCAAATACGGGAAGGTCACCTATACGGGATGGCTGGGCGGATACGGCAAGACTGTGGTTATAGCCCACCCGAATGGCTACAAGACCCTGTACGCCCACCTCTCCCGCATCATCGTGCGCAACGGCCAGTATGTCAAGCAGGGCCAGCACGTCGCGGTCAGCGGCAACACGGGCCGTTCCACCGGGGCGCATCTTCATTTCGAGATCCTGAAAAACGGTCGAAGCATCAACCCCTACCGATTTTTCCGCAAGAAACGGCGCTGAGGAATTTTCAGTTCAGAAGTAATACCAGATGCTCTCGTAATCAGAAGCCGATTCTCCTATCCGCTCCAATCGTTTCAGATAGTCAAGGATTGGCACGTCGTGGCCGACATAGGTTTTCTGGTCCGCGATCTTTTTCTCCCACGGGTGGAACTCATATATGCGGCAGCCGTCCCTGCCTATCGATATGAGGTCCCTGTGCTGCCATGCGTTGAGGTTATTTTTGCCCATGCCCGGCACGTTGTAGACGGGCTCATCCATGCGCACAAGGCCCGGCATCAGTCTCGCCTCTTCCTTCTGCTCCTGAAGCATCCTGGCGATAGGCACACGGTAGTCTACCGTTTCCAGTTTCCCCTTCGGGTAAAACGAGTAATACGGATCGACGCCGCAGAGCCGGATAAGGCCGCGGAGTCTGGCCGCTTCGAATTTTCTGGAGACAAAGAAGGTGAAGACAAGCTGATTATATACCGATATCCCCCGCTTTCTAATCTTCTCAACGGCCCTGATAAAATCGGGCGTGATTTCGTATGGATGTTGTATATGGGTGATGATCGCTATCTCCCTCTTCCCCGGGACTCTGAAGGAGGCAAGCATAGCGCACAGGTCGTCGGTAAATCTCATCGGGAGCGTCACGGGCGTGCGGGTCCCTATCCGTATTCTTTCGACGTGGCCAATACGCGCCAGCTTTTTCATGATGTTCTTTAACCTTGAATCAGACATGACAAGAGGATCGCCTCCGGTTACAAGCACCTCGGTAATCGCCGCATGCTCCTCGATCCACCCGATCGCCTCGTCGAGCTGTTTTTCACCGGCGAGTGCCCCCTTTTCAAGTGGCCCCTTGATTTCCCAGTTCCGCTGGCAATACACGCATATCTGGGGGCATGAATTATACGGCTTGAGTATAACGATGCCGGGATAGCGTCGAGTGATCAAATCAATAGGGGAGGTGTCCGTCTCAAGCATAAAATCGCTGATGTATTCGTCCCTGCCGCCGCTCTCGTATGCGGCTGTATAGCTTTCCGGAAAGAGTACCTGCGCGCGGATTGCCGCGCCCTCTATATCGCCCGGTTCTGTAAAGAGTGAAGCGTAATAAGGAGTCACGCCGAACGGTATGCCCAAAGCGTTGGTCTTTTTTATCTGTTCAATTTCAGCATTCGACAGGTCTGCATATTCCCTCAGCCGTGTCTCGTCCCTGGCAATATGCCTGAGCTGCCATCGCCAGTCCTCCCAATTTGACTTGTTTGATCGCGTGAATGATAGAATCCTGTTTCTGGACGCGGTTCTTTTCCGGAGCAGGTGATTATCGAGGCCGGAGACGTAGTGCGCCATTCTGTTCTCCAGATAGCCGTGTATCAGGTCGAGCTCCTGCGATCGAAGGTGCGCTGCGTCACGTCCTTTGAGATCGCCTGTGTCGGCGAAAGAAAATTCAGTTTTTTCGTGCAGACGGAATTTTCCCTCCACCCCCTTCGTGAGAAAACATATTTCCGCCCAGAAAGCCTCGGAGAGGGAGGGGTCGGGCTCCCCTTTGGCGGTTTTGATGAGTTCGTTCAGTACGCTGAATCCCGCAAGGCCCTCACTGCGCGGATGAAGAATTCCCCGCCATGCCCTCACGCAATCTCTGATGATAACGAGATCAAGGTCATGCATCGCTGCTTCTTTTTCCGAATAGGTGATGAACTGCCGGTGATTAATATGATGCATCAGGTTTTTCCTGATTTCTTCAATGTCTTCGCCTGACCTCAATATGGCATTCCACTCTTCAGAAAGCGAGAGAAAGAGTTGCGGTGTAAATTTTTCTTTCATGATAACAGCTCCCCTCTGTTGATATTCGCCGACCGGTTGATTGTCCGCTAAGGCACATGGTTAAATATTGATACGGATGCATTACCGCGTGAATCGGCGATCTGTCAGCAGTCGAAATGTTCTGCTTATTGTGATACTGGCATCAGGCCTCGCCGTTTTAAACGGCGGGTAATAACGTTTATGATTCTCTGCTCATGTCCGCGATGAACTGCTTCAGATAGTTCGGCGGGCCCCCGGCCGCCTTGAGCACCGCGATGTCGCGCAGCCGCTTTTCCATCCCGAAGTCCTCCATGTATCCGTAGCCGCCGAACACCTGGAGGGAGTCCGTGACCGCTTCGGCGCCGAGCTCGGTCGCTGATAGCTTCGCCATGGCGGCCTGCTTCAAGAAATCACGGGTGCCCGGCGGGGCCGTGAGCGAGCCAAGCACCCCATCCGCCGCCGCGGCCCGGGCCTCAGACGCGCCAATGAGCTTTTTTACCGCCGGGTGGTTTTCAATCGTGCCGCCTCCCTGATAACGCTCCGCCGCGTACGTCTGGGCAGCCTTGACCGCTCCCCGGGCAATGCCAGCTGCGATCGCGGACATTCCGGCCCAGTGGAGGCCGAGGGCGGTGCAGGCGAGGTCGAGGGCGTCGCCGTCGTCGAGACAGTTGTCTTCTGATACCGGGACCTCGTCGAAATCCAGGTGCCCGAGGGTGGCGGCCCTGAGGCCGGTGCGCTGTCCGACGTCGATGCGCGTGATGCCGGGCGTGCCGATGGGCACCAGGAAGCACCTCAGACGCTCGTCTACCCGCGCGAATACCACGTATCCGTCCGGTTCCGTGGCGCTGTAGACGAAAGACTTGGAGCCGTTCAGCGAATAAGCGCCCGTGTTTTTTTTCGCCGCCGTCACGATCCCGCTGACCGGTTCGCGGTCAGGGTGAAAAAGGGTCGAGTATGAGGGCGGGTAGGGTCCTTCCTGAAGGCAGAGAGCGGGGCGCAGCGATGTGAACGAAGGATGTTTTGCCGCATGAATGATAAGGTGCGACGGAACACCCTGGACATGACAGCAGAAGGCGATGCCGCCGCAGGTTTCCGCGATAGCGCCCAGGAGGGCCGCGGACGGGGCGATGCTCCGGTCTGCGGCTCTGCCCCAGATGCCGAATTCATGACCGGGAGACAGCTCGTCTACCGAGGTTATAATTCCGAGGGTATGCGAAGAATTGATTATGTCGTGGACCCTGTTAAGCCTGCCGTCAGGGAGTGACTCTTCAAGCAGGGGACGGATCTGGCCGAGGGAGAATTTTTTCGCAAGATCGCGAAACTGAGAGAGTTCCTCGGCGTTTATACATTCGGATTTATATAGTGCTGAATTGTCCATATTAATTTTCTGCCTGTATTTATTCTCGCATTATGCAAATAGTATTACTGTAAACAACTCATGTCAAGAATTAAGTGAGTGGATAGTTAAAAAACAGTGACTCGACGCAGGCGTAAGAATGAATACCCTGTCGATTTAGTATAAAAAATGTATTGACTCATTTACAGCGCCGTACTTATTCATTACAGGCGCAGGAAAAACCGGAGTCACGATTATGCTGAAGAACGCAAATTTTTTACTCGAACTGGGCACCGAGGAGGTTCCTGCCGGATACCTTCCCCCTGCAATTGACGCCGCCAGGAGGATTTTCGAGGATAGCCTTAAGGGAAACCGCATCGATTTCAAAGAGGTGGCGGTATATGCAACGCCGCGCCGAATGGCGGTTCTCATATCCGGGCTCGCAGAGTCCCAGAGGGAGGAAGAGGTGGAGCTGAAGGGGCCGTCTGTGAAGGCGGCCTACGACGCGGCAGGCAAGCCGACGCGGGCGCTCGAAGGCTTCATGAAGGGGAATGGTCTGAGCCCCGGCGACCTGTTCAACAGGGAGTCGGACAAGGGCGCGTATGTGTTTGCGAAGAAGAGGCTTGAGGCGCAGAATACCGATACCCTGCTCCCCGGCATAATCACCCAGATAGTCGCGTCCGTCCAGTTCCCGAAGCGGATGCGGTGGAGCGACAAGAGCCTGACGTTTCCGCGACCCATACGATATTTCCTCATCCTGTTCAACGGCCGCCTGATCCCCTACGAGATCGACGGAATCGCCTCGTCGAATACAACGCGGGGCCATTACATACAGCACAACCGCATGGTCGCCGTCGACTCGATCGCTGATTACGATGCCACGCTGAAAAAGAACGGCGTGATCGCGGACCAGGCCGAGCGGAAACGGATGATCATCGAAGGCCTCGCCGCGGAGGCGAAGAAAGCGGGCGGCAGGCTCCTGGAGGATCCGGAACTTGTCGACACCGTCACCTACCTGGTCGAGGACCCGTCCATATGCGTCTGCCGCTTTGAGACCCAGTTCCTCAAGCTGCCGGATATCGTGCTCATCGCGGAGATGAGGGAGCACCAGAAATATTTTTCCGTGACGGACGAGAAGGGCAGGCTGACCGACACCTTTCTTGTCGTTTCCAACAATCCTCCAACGGCCAACGTCAGGGCCGGCAACGAACGGGTCATCACGGCTCGGTTCAACGACGCCCGGTTTTTCTATGATGAAGACAGGAAGGTTAAGCTCGCCGACAGGGTCGAGTCACTCAGGACCGTGCTCTTTCACAAGGAGCTCGGCTCCATTTACGATAAGGTCGAGCGGATGCGGGCGATCGCCGATTACATATCGGAACACCTGAAACTCGACGCGAAGGGACGGGAAAAAATATCGCGCGCCGTGTCGCTCTGCAAGACCGACCTGATGACGGCGGTCGTGTTCGAGTTCCCGTCGCTGCAGGGGAAGATCGGGAGGATCTACGCCATCGAGGACGGGGAGGACAGGGAGATCGCCGAGGCCATTGAGGATCATTACAAGCCGAGGTTCAGCGGCGAGCCGCTCCCCTCTGCGATAACATCCATTGTGGCGTCGCTGGCGGAGAAGATCGACAATATATTCGGCTCGTTTTCCGTGGGGAACATACCGAAGGGGTCGGCTGATCCCTACGCCCTGCGCCGCCAGGCAAACGCAATCGTCGAACTGCTCCTGAAAAACGGGATCAATCTCTCACTGCGGGACCTCCTCGGCGCTACGGCGGCCAACTACACCAACGGCGCCGGCCTGGCAGACGGTATCATAGAGTTTATCGCCGTTCGGGCAAAAACGATATTTTCGGAGAGCGGCTTTTCGCACGATGAAATCGAGGCGTGCCTTTCGACGGGCGGCAGCGATTTCCTCGAGCTCTTCAGGAGGGCGAAGAGCATCAACGAGTTCAGGAAAAACGAAAAGTTCTCGCAAATGCTCCTGAGCTTCAAGCGGATGAACAATATTGTCTCGGCGTTCCGGAAAGAGAACGGCGACCGTGTCCTCGCCTTTGACGAATCCCTGTTCCAGTGCGGCGAGGAAAACGAGCTCCACCGCTTCTTCCATTCGCGCGCCGGGGAGATCCAGAAGCACATTGTCGCGAGCGACTATATCAAGCTCTTCAACCTCCTCATTGAGGGCAAGCCGATCATAGACGCCTTTTTCGACAAGGTGCTGGTCATGGAAAAGGACACGCGGCTAAGGGACAACCGCCTTTCCATGCTCGAGGGCATTCTGAAAAACTTCACCGGCCTCATGGATTTTTCAAAGATCGAGGACCGGTGACGCCCCGTGCTCGGGATTTTTGCATATTGATACTATAGGAATAGATCATGTTTGACCCGGATGCCAAAAAGACGCCCTGGACCTATATACGCGCCTTTATTTATCTTTCGTCCGCGTTTATGCGGTACCACCTCTCGTTCAAGAAGCGGTTCGCCCACATTGGCGGACAGCCGACGGTCTGGGGGATCAAGAACGTCATCGTGTACGGTCCCAACATCAGCATAGGCAAGAACGTCGTCATGGTGGCCGCCGACGGCCACACGACGAACATTTCGTCCCTGAAGATGCGTGGCCTGGAGGGTAGGATCACGATCGGCGACGACGTCCTGGTCATGAACGGCGTGCGCATCAGCTCGGCCTCATCCATAACGATCGGCGACGGGTGCATGCTGGCCAACCACGCATACCTCACCGACGCCGACTGGCACGACATACACGACCGGACCAGCGCCCCCGGAGGGACCGCGCCCATCGTGCTCGAGCGGGGCGCGTGGGTCGGCGATTCCGCGATCGTGTGCAAGGGCGTTACGATCGGCGAGAACTCGATCGTGGGCGCGGGCGCGGTGGTCACCCGGGACGTGCCGCCCAACGTGATCGTGGCCGGCAACCCCGCGCGTATCGTAAAAAAGCTTGACCCGAAGAAGATCATTCTTATAGGCGAGTGGGAGAAGAAACGGCAGATCGCCGCTGCCGAGGCGGCAGGGCACGGGGCGATCCCATGACCCCCCGCCCCCTCAGGGTATGCCTTCTCTGCTACCGCGGCAATCCCTACTCGGGCGGGCAGGGCATCTACCTCAAGCATGTCGCCGACGAACTGGTCCGCCAGGGCCACGAGGTCCACGCGATCGTGGGGCCTCCCTATCCGCTCCCGATGAAGGGGGTCGCACTCCATCCCATACACAACAATCAGTATTTCGTCCGCAAGAAGCTGGATATCATCGAGCCGGGTGAACCGTTCTGCATTTTCAGGCCCCTGAATTTCTACGAGTACCTGGCGAGCCGAACCGGCGCATTTTCAGAGATCAGCACCTTCGGCTGGCGGGCGTACATGCTGCTCCGTGAGCTTCAGGCGCGTCACCGCTTTGACATCATACACGACAACCAGTCGGTCGGCTATGGCCTTCTGATGATGAAGAGCTTCGGCATACCGATCGTGGCGACCATCCACCACCCACTTTCGATCGACCTCGTCAATGTGCTGGAGCGGACGCAGAAATTTAAAAACAAGATGAAGACCGTGATGTTCTATCCCACCTTGATGCAGTCGAGCGTATCGAAACGGCTCGATCATATTATCACCGTGTCCGAGGACTCGAAGAAGGCGATCACCCGTGATTTCGGCGTTTCGCCGGAGCGGCAGACGGTGGTGTACAACGGCATCGACCGGGACGTCTTCAGACCGCTGCCGCGGGTGAGGAAGAAGACCGGGAAGATCATCTTCGTGGGGAACATCGAGGACGGCAAGAAGGGGTTCGTCTATTTATTGAAGGCGATGTCGAAGATTGACCGGCGGGTGACCCTTACCGTGGTTGACGGCGGCGCCCCGCACCGGAAGGTTACGGACCGCCTGATGGCCAAGCTGGGACTCTCCGGCCGCGTCGAGTTCACGGGCAAGACCTCCACTGACGAGCTGGTGCGCCACTACAGCGAGTCCGAGCTGGCGGTGGTTCCGTCGGTGTATGAGGGATTCGGTCTTCCGGCGGCGGAGGCCATGGCGTGCGGGGTGCCGGTCGTCGCCAGCGACGGCGGGGCGCTCCCGGAGGTCGTGGGCAACGCGGGGGTCGTGGTGCCGGCGCGTGACGAGGAGGTGATCGCGCACGCGGTCAACGGGCTCTTCTCCGACCGGAGGCTCCTCAGGGAGCTGGGCGAGGCGGGCATCGAGCGGGTGAAAAAGCACTTCAACTGGGAGAAGGCGGTGCGGGATATAGTGACGGTGTACCGGCGGTTTGTCTGAAGGCATTATGACCGGAAATCGTATCACGATGTCAGGCCCCCCAGCCCCCCAAAGGGGGGCGTATTAAAAAGTAGCTATATAGAGGTATTCTTTCAAGTCCCCCTCCGGGGGATTTAGGGGGTATTCCTATCTGAGCGAACCCGGCATTGATTCCACAAACGCCCGTACCTCGTCCCGAACCCTCCGGTAATGGGCCAGCGCTTCCTCTTCGCTTCCCGCGTTTCTCGCAAGTTCAGGCGGATCATCGAACCCGCGATGCGTAACCTTCGTCTTTCCGGGGAAGACGGGGCAGGTCTCGGCCGCACCGCCGCACAGGGTGATGACATAGTCAAAATCGATGCCCGCAAGCTCGTTAACGTGTTTCGAATGCTGGCCGGAGATATCAATACCGATTTCCTTCATGACATCAACCGCGTGGGGGTCTAACCTCTTCGGCTCCATGCCTGCTGAATAAGCCTCTATGACATCGCCTTTCAGCGCGCGCGCCATGCCTTCGGCCATCTGGCTCCGGCAGGAGTTGCCGGTACAGAGGAAGAGGACGTGCAATTTATTGGCTGTCATGTGTTCACCGTTGTATGCAATTTCTTGCAGACGAGGTTGCGCAACCTCGTCTGCAAGAAATTGCTTGAATGAGCGGGTCAATGACCGCGGCAAAGGCGACCCCGGAGCCGATGCCGAAGACAGCCGCCGCCACGGCGATAGCCAGCTCAAAATTGTTGCCGGCGGCCGTGAAGGAGAGGGTCGCGGCCACCGGGTATCCCGCACCTATCTTTTTAATCATGAAGAAGCTGAACATATACATTACGACAAAGTAAATCAAAAGAGGAATGGCTATGCGCACGACATTCATCGGTGTTTTTCCAATATACTCTCCTTTCAGGCTGAACATTACAAAGACAGTAAACAATAACGCAATCAGCGTTATAGGGCTTATTTTGGGAATAAATTTTATCTGTTGCCATTCTTTATTTTTGATTTTACGTATGTCACAGTGGACTGAGAGCATTCGCCAGCATAAGTATCGCGGCAACTATCGTAAGGGCGCCTGAGATGTATTTCAGGCTTTTCGGTTTCGTTTTCAGAGCGATTCTGCCGCCGATGAACCCTCCCAGGATTGCCGCGCCCCCGCATGGAAGCGCCAGTATCGGATAAAACCCGCCATGCAAAGCGTTGCCTGTAAATCCGGTCAGGGCCGTTGCCGCTAACATGGCGGTCGCGGTACCCACGGCGGTGCGCATTGGAACACCGCAACCCACGACCATCAATGGCACCAGAAATGATCCACCGGATATTCCCACCATCCCGGAAAAAAAGCCGGTAACCATGGTCAAAGGCACAGCTATCCATAAATTTATCACGTATTGTTCAGCGCCTTCTTGTATATTCCAGTAGCCAAAACGCGAAACAATGGACTTTCTCGCCTGTTTTTCCGGGAAAAACAGGGCGACTCCGGCTATGAACAGCAACAATGACAGCACGATTTTCAAGGTTGTACCGTCAAAGGCATGCGCCGTAAAACCGCCAAAAAAGGCGGCTGTCGCGTTGATACCGCCAAAAAAGAAGACAAGCGGGAACGACATTGATTTCGCCTTGCCGAAAACAATAGCTCCCATCAAAGCACTTACCAGGAGGATGAACTGGCTGGTTGTTGAAGCGGTATGCATGGGTACGCCCGCAAGAGCAAGCGCAGCCACGTAGAAATTGCCGCCGCCCCGCCCGCTCATTATCATGATCACCGTAAGAACGAAAATGACGGGAACCACGACAAAGGCATGCATCGCGATTATTTCCTCTCGTTGTCGGTTTTTCGATTTTCGAGTGCCTTAAGCAATTTGCCGGGCTTCAGTTCCTCGACAAGCTCACCGTAGCCGCCTTCAATTATTCTTACTTTGTCGAAACCCAGCGATCTAAGATACAAATACGCCATTGTTGAACGAACGCCCGAGGAGCAGAACAAACCGACAATTTTATCGCGCGGTATTTCCGCTACGCGGTCAGGCACTTCATTGATGGGAATGTGAAGAACGGGCATGTGATGCACGAGTCTGAACGCTATTGTCTCAAGCTCTTCCTTTGACCGAACGTCCAGAAAAAGCGAATTTTTTTCTGTGAGATGCTGCGATGGCGAAATTTTGTGTTTTCCGCTTCCAAAAAAGGCAAAATCCATTGATTTGATTATTTCATTTACTCTTTCCATTGCAATTTCCTTTTTATGATGAATAATCTAACACCCGATAAACGGCACAACCCGGGCCCGTTTCCGGAGCGTTTTCATGTTAATGGCCGGTATCCCCGGTGCGTCAACGTCATAGCGACGCTTAACCGCGGGTTCAAAACCCATTGTGTCGATTCGAACCAGTGAACAGAGACGACACCGAAGATCACTCTGAATATGTTGATAGTCCACAATTTATATTCATACAGGTGATACCTGAGCCCCACGTTACCCGGGGGGTTGCACCGGTTTGCGAAGACCATGATTGCCGCATTATTTCCGCCTCGAGCATTTGCATCGCGGCCTTTACTTTTTCCAGCTCCTCTTTACGGTAGATGAATTGCAAGATCCCGCCGATCAACACGGTGAAGAGCACGGAGTCGAGCGCTCGTGCGATGCCGATCTCCCTGGCAGGGACAGGCGCGTTGAGAATGATGGCCCGCGCGTTGACGGCTCGCCCGGAGCAGGGAAAGGCGATCGCTGGCATGCGGCACGCGCCCGTCAGATTAACCGGCTCAAAGGATTCGGTGGCAGCGTTATAGAATCGAGGCGTTCCCTCCGGTGGATAGAAACAAATAACAAATAGGGCAACAATCCAGTTGAGCATCTTCCATTTTGCTTTGCAGTTCATTATTTTATCTCTTTTGCGGGTCAGTTGCAGTATTGGCCCAGCGTCAGGCCTCCGGTATTTTCGCCCCGCAGCACCGCGCAATGTCCATCTGCTTTTCCGCGTTTGTTTTAAGAACAGTTTCGATGCAGCCGATGAAATCCATCACGCAGGGACAGCAGAGCGAGTAAAAGATGCTGGTTCCCCGCTTTTCATCACGGACAAGGCCCGCGTTCTTGAGCACGCTCAGGTGCTTGGATACGGTGGAGACGTCCGAGCCGATCTTCTCCGTGAGCTCGCCGACGCACCGCTCCTTTTCGTCCAGGGCTTCGATGATGAAGAGCCGGGTCGGGTGCCCCATGGCCTTCAGGATGTTCGCCCGCGCTTCGTACTGGGGATGAATCTTTTCCATGGCAGCTCTCCTTTCAACAGCAGTCGGTGGTCTTCGCGCCGGAGGATGCCGCGCCGCAGTCGCAGGTCGGCTCGCCGCCCGTTATCATGCTCCGTATGATGGCGGCTGCGCATCCCACGCCCGAGCCGACCGAGATCGCGCCGAACTCGCAATTGAGCGCGCACGCGCCGCATTCCATGCAGCGATCTTTATCTGTAATGCGCGCTTTCCCGTCATGCATTTCAAATACGCAGTGGGGGCAGACCTCCACGCAGCGGCGGCATCCGGTGCACCTGTCTGGGTCGAACGTCAGGGTGGCTGCGTTCTTCAAATACTTCATATGATCCTCCAGGATTGCAGCTTGTAGAGTATGATGATCACAATTGATATTGCCAGCCCTGCGATGTAAACCGGCAGCCATATCCTCAATTCTTTTTTTACCCCGGATATGGTCGTGAAGGTCGTGGAGCCGGTGAACTGAAGCGCCAGGTACGAGGACATGAGCGGGAAGAAGATCAGCGCCGCTGCATCGAGGAGCGCAGACGTGCCGCCGAGCGGGGTCAGAGTAACCAGCGGCGCCATTGCGGCCGCGCCGGCCAGCCATCCCTTGAGGGCGAACGACCGGACCGGTATGAAGGGCAGCAGGATCGGCGTTATAGCAGCGCCGGTAATTATCGATATCAGGCAAAACAGGAGAAAGGGCCGCCCCCCGGTCCAGGCGCTTTTAAAGAGTATTCCCGAAGGCTGAAGGCCGAAGATGATTAGTATGACGAGCGCCGCGGCGGCAGACTTCCTGAGTGCCTGGTTCAACTCGATCGGCACGAGTACGAGCCGCCTGAGTATGGTGAAGCCTATTTCCCTCATTTCCGGTGTCGCATGGTAACCCGCTCTGATGTACGCCTGGATGTCCTTCGCATCGACCGGCCCGAAATGAACATGGAATCCGGTCTGTTTTTTAATGACGCTTGCTCTGACCCCGGCGGCTCCGAGCTGGGGCACGATGATCCGCCGGTGGGAGACCAGACCGGCAAGGTTCACACCGAGGATGCGCCTGGCGAGCTCGTCAGTCCCGAACGTGCCCTTGCCGGCGGCGCACCAGACATTGATACCTCTGGTATCGAGGACGAGAATCCAGCCGCTGATTCCCCTGAGCGCGCGTCGGAGAATATCGAAGCTCAACTTGTAATTGGCGCTTATGAACACGTCAGAACTACTGTCGGGCGCGCCAACGGCGTACAGGCCCGGTCTTACAGAATAATTCATCCTGTATCCGCCGAGCCTGGAGCGGATCTGTCCGATACGGTCAGTTCGGGTCCATTCGGTCGTAACAATGGGGACAAGCCCGGATCTCGTGTTCAGTATGCCGGTCACCCATTCCGGCCTTTCTCGTGTGATGTTCGAAAGTGATTTGACGGCCTGCCCGGTGATTTCAGGCGTGCGTGCCAGGAAATTCTTGTTTTTCTGCGGGGTGCAGCAGCAGTCTTCTTTTTTCTTTACGGATGAGAGGTTAATCATAGTGAGTTCTTTCAATTCAGGTGCACCTCTATTTTTGTATATTTGGCAATATAGCCAAATATACAAAAATAGTCAAGTATTTTCCTGAAATGGATTAGCTCTTATTGACACAAGTCAATGACCTGTACCTGAAGTTTTAGTATTTATGAAATATGCGGAGTCGTACAGGAGGTGCATATGACATTTGAAATTAAAAAAAACATCACATGGGTTGGGAAGGTGGACTGGGAGCTGAGAACATTCCACGGCAACGAATACTCGACGCACCGTGGCTCATCCTACAACTCATACCTGATCAGGGACGAAAAGGTCGCTCTCATCGATACGGTCTGGGCGCCCTTCGCCAAGGAATTCGTCGCCAATCTTGAATCGTTGATCGATCTAAAGAAGATCGACTACGTGATCGCAAACCACGCGGAGATCGACCACAGCGGGGCGCTGCCTGAGCTGATGAGTCGCATACCGGACGTGCCGATCTACTGCACGGCCAACGGCGTTAAGTCGCTGAAGGGACATTATCACAAGGAATGGAACTTCAGGGCGGTGAAGACCGGCGATAAACTGAGCCTGGGCTCTAAGGAACTGGTGTTCGTCGAGGCGACGATGCTTCACTGGCCGGACAGCATGATGTGCTACCTGACCGGTGACAACATACTTTTCAGCAACGACGCCTTCGGTCAGCATTACGCGTCAAGCGGCATGTTCAACGACGCGGTGGACCAGGACGAGCTGTTCGCCGAGTGCATGAAGTACTACGCGAACATACTGACGCCCTTCAGCCCACTGGTGATCAAGAAAATCAACGAGGTGCTCTCATTTAAGCTTCCGCTCGACATGATCTGCACCAGTCATGGCGTGGTCTGGAGGAACAATCCCGCGCAGATAGTGGAGAAGTACATGTCATGGGCGGACGCGTATCAGGAGAACCAGGTGACCATAGTGTACGACACCATGTGGAGCGGTACCCGGGTGATGGCGGAATCAATCGCTGCCGGACTGAAGGAGGCGCGGCCGGACCTTACCATCAAGCTGTACAACGCCTCGATGACCGACAAGAATGACATCGTTACCGAGGTGTTCAGGTCAAAGGCGATAGGGATCGGTTCGCCGACGATCAACCAGGGAGTGCTGAGCTCAATAGCCTCGTTCCTCGACGAGATACGCGGCCTCAAGTTCAGGAACAAGAAGGCCTTCGCCTTCGGCGCCTACGGCTGGAGCGGCGAGTCGGTGAGGGCGATACAGGAGGGGGCAAAGGCCGCCGGGTTCGAGCTAATCGGCGACGGCATCAGGGCGCTCTGGAACCCGGACGACCAGGCGGTTGCCGCATGTATTGAATTCGGCAAAAAGATGGCTGGAAGCATATAGCCGGAGGGGGCCGTCTCACAAGCCCCCTAAATCCCCCAGAGGGGGACTTGCCCTCACCCCCGACACTGAGTGACAGGATGTAACGAATGCAGCAGCGTACACGGATGTACAAGCTGCTGCCTCCCACAGGGAGAGGGGAGCAGATCATCATATATATTTTCTTTAAGCCCCCCTCTGGGGGGGTGGGGGGGATGGTGCTCAAGAAATTCTGGACAGTCCCTTCGTTATCTAATCTATCACTCTTGCTTTTTTATCTTGTAATTTCTAAGGAAAGGCCGTAACCTTGTTTGTAGCGAACCCGCGCCAATCTCCTATCAGGAGCGATTAATGAAAACACGATCTTTTTTACTGGCCCCGCTTTTCCTTTCGGCAGTTCTGCTCGGCGGTGTTTCCGCGGCCGAGGAGAATGCGAAATACCGGGGCACGGGCGAGGCCCTTGTCATCGGGGACGACCTCCCTAAGGCGAAGCGCGAGGCTCTCTCGGAGGCGTTCAGGAGCGCCATACAGAAAGCGGTCGGCGTGTATGTCAAGGCGCAATCAAAGGTCGAGAATTTCGAGCTGACCTATAACAGGATAATGAGCGAGTCCGAGGGGTACGTAACAGACTACAGAATACTCAGGGAGAAAACGGAGAACGGCGTCTATTCCGTTGAGATCGAGGCCGAGGTCTCCGGGGACAAGCTGGCTGACGCCTTCAGCCAGCGGCTCTCGAAATATATCGAGAAAAACCTGTTCAGCTCCTTCACTATCTCGGCCTACGCCGTGAACAGCGGAAACCGCTTTTACAGCCTGATGATCAATTGCACGATCAGCGTAAACGACCCTACCATAGACACGGGGTCTATCACGGTCAAGCTGCCGGTAACGGGTTGGATAAGGCCGGCATTCAACCGCTCGGG
The DNA here is from genome assembly GCA_016933025.1 of Spirochaetota bacterium. Taxonomy (GTDB): domain Bacteria; phylum Spirochaetota; class UBA4802; order UBA4802; family UBA5550; genus RBG-16-49-21. Next base: position 91,194 of record JAFGBT010000005.1, read on the forward strand.
ACTTTCAACATTGATCTCGGTCTCCGAGAATATCGAGGTTAAAACCCTTGCTTCATCGAAATACCTCGACGACGTTCTGTACTTCCTTGATAAAAAGGGGGCGGTGGCGCGTATCAGCTTTAAAAATCCCGGCACAGGGAAACAGGAGGAGCGGGCCCTGCAACTAGAGAGGCTGACCGCTTCGGTCTCCTGGGGGATCGGCTGGGGCGTGAATATCCAGAACAGGGAGTTTGCCGATATCGGCGATCAGGAGCGCGCAGAGGCCGCCGCCGCTCTGAGAAAAACCGGGATCCTGCTCGAGAAGGAGAAAAAGCTGATCGGCATGAACGGGAATTTCGTGCTCACGATAATCTCGGTTACGGGCGGGACCGGGAACTTCTGCAGCCTGTACCTGTCGTTCAGTATTCCCGCAACCAGCGTTGACCTGGGCGGAATCGAGGCCTCAAGCATTCAGATTAAATTTCCGAAAGCGGGATGGATAAAGCCGGAAATACGTGAAACCGAGTACAGTATCGACGTGTCGTTGAATTTTACCGGTACCGATCCCCCAAAATTCAAGTACCTTGCCGACGTTGCCTATTTATTCGGGAAAGATGCGTTCGAGCTTGAATTGAAATACAGGAACAGGAAGAGCGGGGCCATGGAGATCAGGATGGCGAGCGTTTCCTTCATCACGGTCAGCGCGACCGAAGACGGCAGGAAGGTCCTTGACGTGCAGGCACGGTCATTCGACAAGCTGGAAGCGGGGCAGAAGTCATCAATCAGAAAATATCTGACCGGGCTGTCGAGATGAGAGGACCCGCGAGGCCCCGCAGGGAAACCGGTTTACTATAACACCAGGTAGAGGACAATAGCCGCGATGATTGCCGCTGCCAGGCATACGGCTATGATGCCATAGGGCGCCTTTTTTCCGTAGGATGTTTTTTTCCAGGTCCAGGGCGCGTTCGCGATTTTAGTCGGGGCGTGGGGGTTCGCGATCGGCTTTTTGCAGTACGGGCATTCCGCCGCATATTCAAATACCTCTTTCCCGCAATTGACGCATTTAGCAGTACCCATATCCTCCTCCTCGGTTATCTGTTTTAATAATTGGAATTTAAGGGAAGCCTTTATGGCACGGAACAGCCGTCAAAAGACATCAAATCAATATACAACGGATGCCCGGTTTTGCAAAGCAAAACTCGATAATTTTTATACTTTTTTATATTTGTTTTTACTAAGAAAGAGGTGCGGGACGGGCCTGCCCTGCTTTTGTTATGTGCGGCAATCATCGCATGAGCATGACAGCGATCCGCTCCGCGCCTTCTCCATGGCCTCTTTTCCTTCCCTGAAGGCGAACCAGGCGATGCCGAGTCCCCCGGCGAGATCGATGTAGCTGACGCTGAGCAGCTCGTACAGCAAGCTTGACGACAGCAGTATGAATGACAGATAGAAGCAGGTCTTCGTGCAGTTTGCGTCGGCGATGATCGGCTCCGAGCTGAGCGTGCGGCCCACCTTCATCTTGTACGCGTACAAGAACCACATGGTTATGATTGATATCACGGCTATGATCGCTCCCGGTACCGTGGTCTCGGGGGTGACCCGGTACATGATGTTCAGCGCCGAGCCGACCACGAGTCCGGCCGCGAGTAGATAAAAGCTCGCACCGGTGACGCGGAGCGCCTGCCGCTCAAACCGATCGCGTTTCGTTACAACGCTTCGGCGCATGCGCCACACCATATGGCCGATTCCCAGACCTGAGATTACCTCAACAAAGCTGTCGACACCGAACCCAAACAGTGCTATTGTATCATCAGCATATCCGAAAATGGTGGAGACCAGCCCCTCGGCGATGTTGTAGAGGACGGTGATTAGGCTTAAAATAAAGGCGGTTTTGAGGAGCCGCTCCGTTTGTGATGTGGATAATGTAGTTGCCATGTTCTATGCCGCGAATCTGAAATCGAGAGATGATACTTCTGGTTATGAACTTGTGAGATGCTGGTTTAATGTAGCCGCCTCATTATCAGCATGGTTATGTCGTCGTTACATGTGTATCCATTTTTGATTTCACTGAGGATTCTTTCTTTGATTTCATCGACCGGCTTGTCCCCGATTTTCTGGAAAATTTCGAGCAGTTTTTCCTCTCCAAACATTTCTGTGGAGGGATCGCGTTTATCCTGGAGGCTCTCTTTTTTCCATGCTTCTGTTATGCCGTCGGTGTAGAGCAGAATGGTGTCGCCGATATTGATCTGCAGTATTTCGTTGGTCAATGTGTCCCCAATTTCGTCCATGATGCCGAGCCACATTCCGCTTGTTTCGAGAAGGTCAACCATGCCTGTTTCCGCGCGGCGAATCATAATGTCCTGATGCAGGCCGGAGAACTGAAATTTTCCTTTTTCAATAACGGCGAAGACCGTCAGGGTCATATATTTGTCTTCGTTCAGTTTCTTAATATTTTCGATAATGATCCTGTTAATAAGCGTCAGCAATTCGGAAGGGGGAAATGAGGGATTGTGATTGACGGCTGTATGTATGGATGTCTGTACCATCATCATTATAAGGCCTGCGGGCACTCCATGTCCCGAAACATCGCCTATGACGATCCAGTCCAACCCGGCCACGTGCAGGATGTCGTAGTAATCGCCGCCAACTTCATTGGCGGGCTCCATATACGCGGAGATTTCATAGCCATGGAGGGACGGCGTCTGCGGCAGAAGCACTTTCTGTATTTTTTTCGCGAGCTGCATCTCGCCCCACAGCTGGTCTCTTGTATCAATGAGTTGCACATTCATGGCTTTCAGCTCCTCATTGGCTGAATAAAGCTCCTCCGTCCTTTCCGTCACCTTGTCCTCAAGGTTCTCGTTGAGCGTTTTCAACTCAGTCCGCATTATGTTCATTCTGTCCGCAAGAGCAATGGCAAGAAGGATGACCTGAAGGGCGGAACCGATTTGAATCGACCAGTCCGTAAAAAAGTTCGACGGGAAAACGCCGAAGGTCATGAGCACGTAGGCAAGCGAACCGACCAGGAATATAATCCAGGCGATTACGAAGAAATACGCAGTTCTCAGCATTGACAGGCTCATTCTGATCCCCAACATGATACCGAAGAGGAGTGCGACCACCGTAATGGCAGCTGAGCTGACCATTGAAAAACGATACGGCATAAACAGGCAGAGCAGAAGATCAAGAGCCGTGACGGCGATCAATATGTTGGCCAGCCAGTGAAACAGGGGAGATATCTTTTTAACTATCATGAATCTGTCTGCAAACAACAGTGCGTTGATAACAAGCAGGCACAATGATATCGGTATGAAATAATTTGCCCACCACGGAAAGGACGGCCACAGGAATTGAAACGCGGTTCCGTTCTGGGTCATAATAAATATCAAGAAGAAAAGAATGAAAAAAACATAATAAAGATATTCGATCCTGCGCACGAAAAAATAGACGAACAGGTTGTAGATGATCATCACGAGGACAATGCCGTAATAGAGCATCAAGAAACGGGTCTCTTGCAGTATGGTCTTCTCGCAGCTTTGGGGGTCCCATATTCTCAGGACCATGTTCATCGAGCTCTGGGTGTTATAGCGAAGATAATAGGTCTTCAGTTCCCCGGATTTCAGCTGTAAGGGTATTATGAATGTACGGTTATCATACGGGCGCTTTGAAAACTTCCTGTGATCGCCGACTTCGATCAATCTAAAGGCACCCCGCTCGGGGACATATATTTTAAGGTCATCTATCAGAGGGTAGGACTGCTCCAGAAAGAAAATCGTATCATGGCCGGTCGTATTTTCTATCGTAAATCGTACCCAGTATGCTGATTTGGTGAAACCAAAACCGGGCGCGTCTTTTTGCGAAGCATGCCAGAGATGTTCAAGCTTTTTATCGTGCACGTCCTGTATTGACAGTGCATGTTCCTTGTCTTCAAGATAGTCCAGGTAGCGACCGATGGGAATGCCATTTGCCCTTTCTTCCAGAAGAAAATTCTTGCTTATCGCAGGTTTGTAAAACAGTATTATTACGGCTATGACGGTTAATACTTTTATTGTTATGTGGCGAATCTGTTTATCCGGCTTCATTGTTTTTTTACCGAGAATAAACGGATATTTCAGAAATGTCAACGATAATTATCCGGCCATATGCTCTATAAGGATTTTAATTCCGATTGCAACGAGCATCAGGCCGCCCACGGCCTCCGCGCGCCTGCCGATGAGCGGGCCGATCCTTTTGCCAATCGCTATCCCGATGACCGAGAAAATGGCGCATATCACGCCGATGAGCACGCTTGGCAGGAGGATGGGCCGGTTAAGCACGCCGATCGAAAGGCCGACGGCCAGGGCGTCTATGCTGGTGGCGACCGCCAGTACCAGAAGCGACCAGCCCCGAGACGGGTCTTTCTCCGGCTTGCACGATTCCTCCGTGCGGGAAAAAGACTCGTAGATCATTTTCAGCCCTATGAACGATAGGAGCCCGAAGGCGATCCAGTGGTCGTAGGCTTTGATATAGACTTCAAGGTACAGCCCGCAGAAGAAGCCGATAATCGGCATCATGAACTGGAAGAAGCCGAAGGAGAAGGCGAGGCGAAAGTAATGGCCGGGACCGGGGCTGGCGATGACCATGCCGCACGATATGCAGACGGAAAAGGCGTCCATGGCGAGGGCCGCCGCTATAACTAATATCGATACGAGGTCCATTGGCCATTGTTTGTCGGATTTGCTTGCTCGTCTATAAATAATTATCGTATAAAATTGAAATATGTATTGATTTTTATCATCCTATCTCCTATTTTGCCGCTCAGTGATTAAACATAGATAGATATACAATCTTGGAGGAGGCTATGTGCAGTATACGCCGTTTCCTTCCAGAATATTTTCATTCGAGTCTACATCAAATGGCAACGAGGATTTTCATCGTTGATATCCAGTAGTGTTCCGGACACGAATGTGATCAGTACACGCCGTAGGCGCACGGCCGCACGGCAACACCGGAATCTGTATTCGGGAAACTATACTATCATGCAATAAGGATAAAACAATGAAATGGTTAGTCCGCTTATCCGTCAATTGGCCCAAGGTGGTTATTGTCACTATTGTAGCCATTACGATTTTTTTCGCCGTGATGCTGGGGACCAATTTTTCCATTAATGTCGACCCGATGAAGGCATTCTCCCGAAAAATGGATGTGATCAAATATTACCATCTGACACTTAAGAAGTTTTCCATGAAGGACATGATCCTGATCGGGGTTGAGAACGATACGGAGGGGATATTCAACGTTCCGACGCTCCGATACGTGGAGCGGGTCATCAGGGAATTCAAGAACCTTAAGGTTGAGAAGACATATAACAATATCTTCACCGGCAAAAAAGAGACGGTCGAGGTGCCGTCGAAGTTGTCGCCTGACCAGATCATGAGCATTATAAATGCCGATGACGTGATGGTCGACAAGGTCAACAATACCATCGTGATTGGGAACCTGACCAGCAGGGCGCGCGAGAAGGCGGGCCTCCTGGATCCCGACCCGGAGGAGATGAAAAAACTCCCGAAGAGCGATGAAGATTTAAAGAAGCTGATCCCATTTCTGAAAAACGAGCTGATGGGAAACGACCTGCTGAAAGGGTCGTTATTTTCGGAAGACGGGAAGGCGTGCGCCATCATGGTCCCCGTCGAAAAGAGGATCGATAACAAGCTTGAAGTCATACGGCGCGAAATGACCTACATGGTAAACGCCAATAAACTGAAGAAACGGTTCAAGGGAAGGGATTTCTATTTTCCGCATGAGATCTACCAGAAAACAGTGGACAATACCATGGTGGATGATGAGTTCATCAAGGAGACGGTCGATGACAACAGGGTAAAAATCCGCAGTTTTTTCCTGAAGCTTCTTAAGCCATTCAGCAAGCATTACACCGATTTTTACCTCTCATTGCAGAAAGGGGAGGTGAACGATGAGTATCTCAATGCCGTGTACAGGATGATTGAGAACGACGCGGCGTATGAGAAGCCGGATGTCGAGTTTACCTATCAGGACTGTATTGAAGACCTGTACAAGTTCGTCATCCAAAAGATGGATCCCTTCAGCAGAAACAACCTGGAATCGCGGTTGTTCAATGTCGCGGATATTTACGATGTCGGGAAGATATATGAGATTTTCAACACAATAACGGAAAAACAAAAACCCCAAGAGCTTAAAATATATATTGCGGGGATGCCGGTCGCGGAGGCGCTTCTTCAAGAATTTATCATGAGCGATCTGGCGATATTCATGACCCTGGCCGCGGTTATGATCCTGGTGATTCTTTTTATGACCATACGGACCCCGACCGGCATTTACCTTCCGCTGACCAATGTCGTTATCAGCATCGTATGGCTGATGGGCGGCATGCTCATGTCAGGCATCGATTTCTCGTCGGGGACCATGGCAATGCCCTGCATCCTTATCGCCGTCGGCAGTTCATACGTCATACATTATCTCATACGTTATTACGAAAAGATCGCCGGGAGGGGCGTGGGTGATGTCAAGACCGTGCTTATCGAGACCACTGACAGCATCGATACGGCCATCTTCCTTTCGGCAATCACCACGATGGCGGCCTTTATCTCCGACGTGTTTATCGATGTCGTCGACATTCAGAGGCTGGGGGTCATGGTGACCCTGGGCATCGCCATCAACATGCTCCTCACCTTCACCTATGTGCCGGCGGTGCTCGCGCTCCAGCCGCCACCGAAGGGGACCACCGAGACCGCATTTGAACGCCTGATCATGAGCTGGGTCATGCGGGGCGGAGCGAACACCGCAAAACATTCACGCAAGGTGTTCTTCGGGGCCGTGACGGTGGCCGCGGTCTTTTTCGTCGGACTGTTTTTTCTGAAGACAGAGAGCAGTATATCCTTCATGTTTCTCGAGAAGAACCCGCTCCGGCAGGCTGATAAGTTTATCAACAAGGAGCTGACCGGGACCGGGCAGATGTGCATCGTATTTAAGATGCGCGACAGGGTAAACCTCGCGAGCGAGGCCGCACGCGAGGACCTGATAGCGAGAATCGGAGATTTCACCGCCGCGTTTGCCAATTTCAAGAACCTCCACCCGGAACTGAAAAACTGCAGGCCGATCAATGATTTCTTTATAACCGGCCTGGATGAGCTTAAAAAGAACCCTCTGAAGAACCAGGAGGAGATAGAGAACAGGGTGGCGATCTTCACCGATATCATGAACGAATATTTCGAGAGCGAGCAGGTCAGGAAGAACGGCGGAATTTCGGGGAAACTGACGGAAACCGATGACATAGGCGATCTGGCGGACGATTATGTGTATGTCAGCGGCAAGAGTTTGACCATGAGCCCCCGGGAGGCGGGCGTCGAAAACATTATCAGTAGGATTAAATCAATTGATACCGCCCGGGACAAGGATGCGGCAAGGCATTTTATAGCCTCCCTCCGGAATTACAAGAACACTCTCCCCGGCAAGGAATTCCAGGGAAAATTCTTTTATCTCTCAGACTTTTTCCACACGGACATCACCCAACCGGCGACCCTCAGGAAAATCGAGGCGCTCGGGAGGGCGCTCAAGGAGCTGAAGGAGCCGCGCGCTGTCATCGACGGCGTCACGGTCAGGCCGGTCGGAAACATTATGAGCATCACCGATACGCTGAAGGTGATCTACAAGGTATTCTACCATGATGATAATAACGCCTACAAGAAAATCCCGAGCGTCAGCGAGGACGGGATACAGGACAAGTCCCTGACCGACCGGAGCATCATAGGCGTGTGCATGAACCAGTTCGCCGCGTCCCGCGAGGACATCTTCAGGTACCTGGTGACGGACGACATGAAACTGATGCAGTATGTCGTCTTTATGAGGAGCGACAAGGCCGACTTTTTGCGGGAGTTCCAGAAAACGTTTAACGCCATGTTCAATAGAATTTTTCCCTACGATGACCCCTACGTGGAGAAGATCGTCATATCCGGCATGCCTGCCATCAACCTGATGATGAACCAGGCCATCCTTATAAACCAGATACAGTCGATCGTCGTAACGGTCATTGTGGTTCTGCTGTCGTGCATTTTCATATTCCGCTCCATCACCGGAGGTTTTTTCGTATCGATACCGATATCCTTCACGCTTATCATCACACTGGGCGTCATGGGGTATTTCGGCATCCCGATCAATTACAGCACCCTCATCAACGCGTCCATAGCAGTCGGTGCGGGAATCGATTACTGCATCCACTTTATCGAGCGCTTTAAATACGAGCACATCATTCGGAAGCTGGATTTCGCCGACGCGTACAAGCGGACCCTGGAAACGACGGGCCTTGCCATTGTCACGGCAACGCTTACCGTGGGACTCGGGTTCGCCGTGCTCGGGTTTTCTTCGTTCAAGATCATCAAGGTTTCGGGTCTTCTGGTGACCCTGTCCATGATCCTGAGCGGCACCCTGTCGCTGACGGTCCTGCCGGCGCTGATCATCTGGGTCAAGCCGAAATTCCTTCAGAACGTCCGGCCGTGGGGCCTCGAGGATAAAATGGAGGGTATCACGATGAGATTTACCGAGAAGTATAAAGACTTTTCATTCAGGGATCTATTAAGTCGAAAAAAGGAATGCTGAAAAAATCGGCCTGCCGTGTAATGCAGCAGGCCTTGTTGTTTGTGGGCAAGAATAAATTCTTCACTTATCCTTGAAATTCTCATCCTCAGTTATTATAATAGAAATACGCAATCATTCATCTGCCGGATATGGCATACTACGTGCTGTTTTTTTACTCGGGGGGGGTCCATATGGATAGATCCCGGAAAAAGAAAAAGCCGGTTGTATTGCATGGCAGAAAAAAGACCATGTCCCGTGTGTCAGGCAGAGGGGGAACAGATGTTCCCGTTTCTTCTAAAAAAAGGAACAGACCGGCGCGTGAATTTGAGCAGAGAAGGGTGGAACGACATATGAATGGGGGCTCCACCCGCCCATCAAAGCAAAAAGCCTCACCGATGCGGGAACCTGATAACGCAAGACGCGGCATCAGTAACCCAGAATCACTTCTTTCCACGACCTCAAGAAGCGGCCGGCGGCGGCGTGAGAATGCGGTTCCCGGAGCGGGAGCGATAGGGGAAATAGGTGAATTCGAAACCGCATACCACCATCTGGTTGAGCGATCGCTTCAGGGTGTATTAATTGCCGAAGGCTATCCACCAAAAATATTGTTCGCCAATGATGCGCTTGCCAGAATGCTGGGATGCAGTGTGAAGGAGTTCCAAAATTTTCAATTTGATAAATTGAAAAGGGTGATACATCCGACCGACCGTAAAATGTTTTTTCGGCGATACCGGGACCGCCTTGATGGGAAAAAGGTGCCCTCTCATTACGAAACAAGGATTGTGAGAGAAGACGGATCAACCGGATGGATTGAGCTTTACGCTTCGCGTATGGAATTTGGAAACAGAAGGATTGTCCAGGCGACGTTCATCGATATCACGGATCACAAGCTTGCAGAGGAGAATCTGCGCCAGAGCGAGGAGAAATACCGGGCCATCATCGAGCATATTGATGACGGATATTACGAAGTCGACCTGGCGGGGAATCTGACCTTTTATAATGACGCTATGGCGGATGTAATGGGATACGGCCATGATGAACTGGCCGGATTAAATAAGCGGCACTACATGGATGATGCAAACGCGGAAAAGGTATACCGTATTTTCAACAGGGTGTACCGCACCGGCAGGTCGGAGCGGGCCTGCGAATGTGAGATCATCCGCAAGGACGGCGAACGGAGGATTATAGAGGCGTCTATCTCACTGATGAAGGATGCCGGCGGGAAGCCTGTCGGTTTCCGCGGCATCGTGGGAGACGTCACTGAGGAGAAACGCATCGAGCAGGCGCTTCGTGAAAGCGAGCGACGATATCATAATGTTTACAATACGGCGCCGCTTGCCTTTGTGCTCTGGGATTCCAATTGCCGGATAACAGACTGGAACAGGCACGCCGAAATGGTGTTCGGTTGGAAGCGTGAGGAGGTCCTGGGGAAGAAATTTTTCGATATTCTTGTCCCTGGACATGAGCGTCAGCGGGTGAAAGAGGAGGCGGATAGAATTTTCCAGGGCCGAATGGCGGGTCGGAGCGTCAATGAAAACCTGACGAAGAGCGGCGATATCATTACCTGTGAATGGAACAGTACAATTTTTTATGGCAAGAACGGCGCCGTTGAGGAGGTCCTGTCGCTGGCCCTTGACGTCACGGAAAGGAAGAACCTCGAGGATGAACTGTTCCAGTCGCGCAAGATGGAGTCGATCGGTCGCCTTGCCGGCGGCGTCGCGCATGACCTGAACAACATGCTCACCCCAATCCTCGGCTACGCAGACATGCTACTCCTTGATGTTCCGATGGACGACTCCCATCTTGAAGGGCTCATACAGATTAAGGATGCGGCCGACAGGGCACGCGATCTCACCCGGCAACTCCTCGCCTTCAGCCGCAAGCAGGTGCTTGAAATGAAGATCTTGAACCTCGGCGAGGTGGTCTGCGGATTTGAGCAGATACTTCGTCGCACCATCCGCGAGGACATAGAGCTAGAGATAACCATAGCAGACGGCGCGGGCAATATCATGACCGACGCCTCCCAGGTCGAGCAGATTCTCCTGAACCTTGCGGTCAACGCCCAGGAAGCGATGCCCGACGGCGGCAGGTTGGGCATACAGGTGTCGAACGTGGTACTTGACGACGCGCATATGAAGAAGCACCCGGACGCCCGGAAAGGACGTCATGTTATGCTCTCGGTCAGCGACACGGGGTGCGGCATGGATCGGGAGACCCTGGAGCACATGTACGAGCCGTTTTACACCACTCGGAAGAGCGGAACGGGGCTCGGGCTTTCAACAGTTTACGGAATCGTAAAACAGCACAACGGGAGCATATGGGCCAGCAGCAGGCCCGATCGCGGCACCATATTCCGCATCTATTTCCCGCGCGCCGAGGGCGAGGTCGCACCGAAGGTCATGTTCTCCAGGGGCGAGGTCATCACAACGAAAGGAGAGACGATCCTGATCGTCGAGGACGAGGAAGCGGTGAGGAAGCTCGCGTCAAAGATACTTGAGAAGCACGGCTACCGGGTGCTCACGGCCGCCGGCGGGGACGAGGCCCTCGGTATTGTCAGGGAGCACCGCGGGCGGATCGACCTCCTCCTCACGGATGTCATCATGCCGAAAATGGACGGGAAAAGCCTCTATCGGAAGGTCGCCGAGCTTCGGGGCGACATCAGGGTGCTCTACATGTCGGGATACACCCATGATGTCATCGCCAACCACGGGGTTGTGGAGGAGGGGATCAACTTCATTCAGAAGCCGTTTTCGTTCCAGACCCTGACCGAGAAGATCAGGGAGATCCTTGACAGGTGAGCGGCCGGGCATTCGCGTCGGCCGTCATTCCCCTTTGAACGCCGGTTCCCGTTTCTGCATAAACGCCGCAAATCCTTCTACCGCGTCCTTGGATTGAGCGCACTTTTTCGACCATCCCCGATCGACGAGGGTGCCTTCCTCGATTCCCTTGTCGAGCCCTGTTGTCATGCCGTCGAGCACCGCGTTGACGGCGAGGGGCGGTCGCTTGGCGAGGGCAAGCGCGAACGCCCTGGAATCCTTGATGAAATCAGCCTCCGAAAAGACGCGGTCCACCAGGCCCATCTGCAGCGCCTCCTGCGCGGACAGCCGCCTGCTGAACAAGATGAGATCGAGCGCTTTTGACTTTCCGAGGAGCCGGGCCATACGTTGGATGCCGCCCCATCCCGGAGTGATGCCGAGATTAAGCTCCGGGCAGCCGATCTTCGCCTTCGGGCCGTCGATCATCAACCTGAAGTGGCAGGCAAGCGCCAGTTCGCACCCGCCGCCGAGGCAGTAGCCGTTCAGGGCAGCGATCACCGGTTTCGGAAACCGCTCGATCCGGAAAAACATGGTGATGGCGTCCGGCCCGTTGTAGAGGTTCGCGACGTCGGAAACGTCCATGCCCGCGCAGAACCCCTTGTCGCCCGCACCGGTAATCATCACTACCCTGGTGTCCCGGCTTTGCTCTATCTCGGTGAGGGCCTGGTCGAGCTCTTCTCTCATTGCGAGATTGATAGAATTGGTCGGCGGACGATTTAGCGTGATTGTGCTCACAAAATCGCTGGTATCAACGGTGATGGTAGTATAGCCCATGAGGATCCTCCCTGCTGAAATGAGTTGTTGCTCGCATGCGCGCTGTGCTGATGAACAGTTTGGTAACAGAGGCGCGACGGCATTGTATGAAAATTATTTTATAATGATATCGGATAATACGTGGACGTATTACATGGTATTGTAAAGTAAATCAAGATAAAAAAATATTTTGAGTTATGTAAATTCTGATAGGGGTGTATATTTATGGTGAGTTGGAACCAGGGTGATGTTGTTTTTGCGCTGAAAATTTTCTTGTAATATGATAGTGATGTTGTATACATAGTACGATGCTGGGTTGATAAGGCGGATATCAACCTGTTGTCAAAGAAAGGAAGACATAATGTTGTCACAAGACAAAGGACCGGGTAAAAAGAAACCGGTTAAGAAGAAAAAATCAGAATCAAACCCGAAGGGATTGAAATCATCAGAGAGACGAACCCCGCCCTCTAAAAAATCGCCGCGCACTATTCCGACAACAACGGTATTCCCAAAATCGGAAAAAACAAAAACCGGGCGAATCAAATCCAGCGGTAATTTCCGGGGCGGTAAAAAAATTAAGGACTCGTCCGCACCCCACCGTACAGGTGGGATGCTGTTCCGAGACGAGAAAATTTTTTCCTCATTCTTTCATCTTAATCCAATGCCGACAGTGATAACCACAATCACCGAAGGCCGCATCATTCGTGTAAACAGGGCGTTCCTTGAGTTGACCGGCTATCTGGAGGAGGACGTACTCTCCCGCACGACCACAGAGTTGAATATCTGGGCTGAACAGACCGAGCGGGACAGGATTATCAAACTTTTAAGGGAGCACGGCGCGGCCAAGGGAGAAGAAGTGGTCATGTGCCGCAGAAGCGGTGAGAAGCGGAACTGTTTATTTTCTGCCGTTGTAGTGCACTCCGATGGCGAACCCTGTATTCTGTCAATAGTTGTCGATGTGACCGAGCGTTTTCACGCCGAACGGGCGCTTGCCGAGAGCGAGGAGAGATACCGCCTCCTGATCGAAAATATGTTTGAGACCATGTGGGTGCTCGACCTCAACATAATGAAGTTTGTATATAACACGCCTTCGAGCGTCAACCTCCTCGGCTATACTGCCGAGGAACTCTCCAAATTGAGCATGGCCGACATTGTTGCGCCCGAATCCATGGAGATGATAGGAAAGGAGCTTGCGAAAGAGCTTGAAATCGACGGGCTGCCGGGAGTCGAGCCCGATCGTTCAAGGACCCTTGAATTAAAGCAGATTCACAGGAACGGTTCGTTCGTATGGACGGAGATTACAACGAGGTTTTTGCGGGACGATTCTGGAAAACCGACAAGAGTTCTGGGTATATCACGCAATATAACAGAACGCAAGATTGCGGAGGAAAGACAGCAGGCCTATCAGGAACAGCTCCAGGCGACTTTGAAGGCCCTCCCGGACCTGCTTTTCGAGGTGGACCGCGAAGGTAATATATATGATTATAATGCCCCGCACAATGATGAGCTATATATCGCCCCGGAGAAGTTTCTCGGCAGAAACGTAACGGAGGTTCTCCCGCCGCAGGCAGCGGCGGCCGCCATGAACGCCATTCGGGAGGCTGCGCAAAAGGGGAGGCATCTCGGGGCCGATTATTACCTCGATTTTCCTAAGGGAAGGCGATGGTATGAGCTTTCCATAGCCTCGAAGGGCAATCATGCGGCGCCTGATTCCCGCTTCATCGTGCTGGTTCGCGAAATCACCGAGGCCATGAAGAACGTCAATGCCCTGGCGCGGAGCGAGGAGAAGTATCGGACCATAATCGATACCATGCACGAGGGCTACTTCGAGACGGATCTGTCAGGACACCTCATCTTTGTGAACAAATCGCTCCTTGAGATAGGCGGGTATGCGGAGGATGACTTGATCGGCAGGCAGTTCCGCAAGTATGCTGATGAAAATAAGATGGAAGAGATATTTGAGACGTTTGCCAGGATTTATAAGACGGGACAGGACGAACAGGCCCTTGACTTGGAGATCGTCAGGAAGGACGGAGGAAGACGGAATATTGAGATGTCGATTTCGCTCAAGAGGGACGCTGCCGGCAATCCCGCCGGGTTCAGGGGCGTGGTCCATGATGTCACTGCCCGGATGAAGGCGGAACTGGAACTGCGGAAGAGCCAGGAGGCCTATCGGGAGGTGGTGGATAAAAGCCCGGTGGGAATCTTCAAAACGAGCCCGCTGGGGAAGCTTTCCTTCGTGAACACGGCCTTTGCGGAAATTTTTGGATATGAATCAGCCGAGGAAGTGCTTGCGGGCGCCAGTGACGTGTTCACGAGCATCTACTTCGATCCCGGTGATAGCAGGAGGACAATTCAGCTCCTCAACGATCACGGGGAGTTTATCGATGAGGAGTTCTGCTGCAGGAAAAAAACCGGGGCCCCCTTCTGGGTCACGGCAAGCTGTCGCTCCCTACTGGATGAATCGGGGAGGGTAGTCGGTGTTGAGGGTTTCGTTACGGACATTACGAAAAGGAAGGACGTGGAGGAGAAACTGGCATGGGAGCTCAAGGTCAACATGGCCCTCAACGGGATATCCGAGAGGATACTGAGCAGGTCTTTGTCCATAGAGGGGCTTTCGGATACCGTCCGCGCATATGCAAAGGCGCTCACCCGCAGTCCCGATGCCTTTGTAAAGGAGCTTGCTTCTGAACAGATCGAGAAAGCCGCAGACGCACGCGATGCCGGTGAATTTGAAAAGATCATGGCGGAGTGGAGCGGCGCGCTGCTTGCAGGCAACGGCGTGATGGTGCGGGAGGCGATGTACACCAATGATGCAGCGCATCATGAATTTATATCAAGAACGGCCGGCGGAGCCGGGGTGCGCCGTTTTTTGATGGCTCCGGCGGCAATGAGGGGGGAGCTCCTGGGCATAATCGCCCTGGCCAATTCAGAGCGTAAATATTCCGAGTCTGACCTGACAGCCATACAACGCCTCGCCGATCTCTACGCCATCGCAATTAATCGGATCAGGAACGAGGAGAAGATAGAGATATCCCTGAAGGAGAAGGAGCTGCTCCTGAAAGAGATCCACCACCGCGTGAAGAACAATATGCAGATCATTTCAAGCCTCCTCGGGTTGCAGTCTTCTCACGTGAAGGACGAGCGCGACGGCGCCCTTTTTGAGGTGAGCCAGAGCCGCGTGCGCTCCATGGCGCTGGTCCACGAGAAGCTTTACCAGTCGGACTCCCTGTCGGGCCTTGATTTTCAGGATTACATCACGGACCTCGTGAAAGAACTTTCCGCTTCTCACTACCTGGAGGACAGGATCGCAATAGACGTTAACGCGAAAAATGTATTTGTCAATATTGATGACGCGATCCCCTGTTCGCTTATCGTATATGAGCTGGTTTCCAACGCGCTCAAGCATGCCTTTCCCGGGAAGGGGTCCGGCAGGATAACGATAGATTTTTCCCGGAAGGATGGCATGTTCTTCCTTCGTGTCAGCGATAACGGGACGGGCATGCCGCCCGGCCTGGATTACAGGAAAACCGGCTCCCTCGGGCTGCAGCTGGTCAATGCGCTGGCGCAGCAGCTGGGAGGGACCGTCTCGCTGGAAAGCGGCGACGGCACGTCGTTCACCATCGCCTTCCGGGGACAATCATGATAAAGGTAAAGCTCCTGGTTGTTGAGGATGAGCTTGTGATCGGGATGAGCATCCAGATGAGCCTTGAGCGGCTCGGGTATGCCGTTGTCGGTATTGTCTCCAGCGGGGAGGAGGCGGTCGAGAAGGCCCTGGAGCTGCAGCCCGATTTAATTTTAATGGATATTATCCTCTCAGGCACCATGGACGGGATCGAAGCGGCCCGCGAGATACGGAAGCAGGTTGATATTCCGATCATATACCTGACCGCGAATGCTGACAGTCCAACCGTTGAGCGCGCCCGGGATACAGTTCCCTATGGTTATCTGAACAAGCCGATCAACGAGCGCGACCTGATGAGCAACATCGACTCGGCCATTCACAAGCATCACCTTGAGAAGCGGCTGAGAGACAGAGAGGAACGATATCGGCTTCTCATCGAGAGCTTGAATGATATCCTGATATCGACAGATGAAAACGGTATCGTGACCTACGTCAGTCCGCAAATCAAAGCAATTACAGGATATACTGAAACAGAGATTGTCGGGAAAAATTTCGCTGAATTCGTGCATCCAGACGATAGTGCGAAAACGGCGGAGCTGATTGAAAAGGGAAAGGGCGGGGGCAGTCGAATGGGCGAGTTCCGCGCCATTGGGAGTACGGGCGATCTAATATGGTTCCACGTGTCAGGAAGTCCGGCATTTGTCAATGGTCGTTTCAACGGCATCAGGGTCATCTTGAGAGATATCACAAAACAGAAGCGGGCGGAGGAAGAAGCCCGGCATAAAAACGAGGAACTCCTGGCTGCCAATGAGGAACTCCAGTCGATTATTGAAGAACTGGAGTCGACCAACGCCGAGTTTGAGGCGCAGAACAGGGAGCTGCTTCGCACCAGGGACGAGCTTGCCACGGATGACGCGATGCTGAGGAGTATTTTCAAGGTGGCGCCCGTGGGCATTGGAACTGAACGGAACCGGGCCATCGTCTGGTCCAACAGCATGCTTCATGAAATAACGGGCTATGCAGAAGAAGAACTCTACGGGCAGAGCGCACGGATGCTCTATCTTTCTGATGAGGATTATGAGGAACTCGCCCGGCAAATGGTCGAGCAGATATATAAAACCGGAATGGGAACAGTAGAAACCCGCTGGAAGCGGAAGGACGGTACCGTCATTGACATTCTACTGAAGGCGATGCTGATGGATCCGGATAAGATGGGCGCTGACGGCATTTTCATGGCGCTTGACATCACCGAAAAAAAGAGGGCGGGAGAAGCATTAAGGCGCAGCGAGGAAAAATATCGCCATCTGGCGGAGAATATCTCTGATAACCTCTGGGTGGTTGACCTCAAGACTCTGAAGCTTGAATATTCCAGCCCCTACGGGAAGCCTATACTCGGGTATGATACGCTGGCAATCCAGGGTCTTCCCATTAGGAATATAATAGCACCCGAACACCTGGAGATGGTGAAGGATATTCTGGCAGAGGAGCTCGATCGGGACGGTCAGCCGGGTATTGATCCGAACCGGACAAGAACGCTGGAATTGAAACAGGTCCACAAAAACGGGTCCACAATATGGACCGAGACGACCGTCAAGTTTTTGCGCGATGAAACAGGGAAGCCGGTAAGTGTTATCGGGGTGGCGCATGAAATTACCGGAAGAAAACAATTTGAAACCGAGCTTGTCGCCAGCGAGGAGAAGTACCGGGAGCTTGCGGAGCACATGTCGGACTACCTCTGGGTTCTCGACATCCATGCGTTGAAGTATACCTATGTGAGCCCCTCCTGCAAGGACCTGATAGGGTATGAAACAGAAGAGTCCCTGATGCTCGCGGCGAGCGATGTGCTGACGCCGGACTCGCTCAACAAGGCGAACAGGTTCTTTGCCGGGGAGTTTTCCCGGGAGGGACGCGAGGGTGTGGATCCCGACAGGCCGATGATACTGGAACTCGAGCTGATGCACAAGGACGGACACATCGTATGGACTGAAATGACGGCCAAATTCCTCCGAGACAAGTCAGGCGCGATAACCGGCATACTCGGCGTGTCGCGTGACATCACCAGGCGGAAGCGGACCGAACTGGCCCTGGCGGCCAGCGAGGAAAAGTATCGCCTCATGTCAGAGAGCATTTCGGACCTTATTTTGATCTGGGACATCATGACCGAGAGATTTTCGTACGTCAGCCCCGTCTCGTGGGAAATGACGGGATACCTGCCTGAAGAATTGCTTTCACTTCCACTCAATGAGATTCTTACCCCTGAATCCCATGATGTTGTTATAGGCGTAATGGGTGAGGAAATCGCTCTGGACAGCAGGCCGGGCATCAATCCTGCCCGATCGAGAGTTTTTACTGTTGAACTGAAGCGTAAGGACGGTTCAACCCTCTGGATTGAAATTACGGCGCGATTTTTACGAAACGAATCCGGAAATCCCGCCGGTGTGCTTGGCGTGGCCCGGGATATTTCCGAGCGCAAGCACGCGGAGCATGTGATGATTCTACAGCGCGACCTGGCGCAGGCCCTGGGGGCGATTTCCGTCCTGGAGGACGCCCTCGCATTATGCATTCAAACGGGGATTCGGGCGACCGGGATGGATTCAGGCTCGGTGCATCTGGTGGACCGTTTAACGGGCGGTCTTGATCTGGCCAGCCATATCGGGCTCGGTGAGGCGTTTATCAAGAAGTCGTCTCACTATGATGAACAATCGCCGAATGCCCGTCTGGTCATGAAAGGAGAACCCGTTTACAGCACATATGAGGAAATTAAGAAGTTCTCCGATAAATCGCTGACAAAAGAAGGACTTCGTGCCATCGCTATCATTCCGGTCATGCACAATAACCGGGCAATCGCCTGTTTGGGCATAGCGTCACATGTCATTGATAATATACCCCCGATGGCGCGCAATACACTCGAAAATATCGCCGCACATATCGGCGATATTATCATGCGCATCGAGATGCAGGATTCTCTGAGGAGGAGCGAGGAAAAGTTCCGGCTGATGATCGAGAATTCCCCGTTTCCCATTGCTATCATAGAAAACTCAACGGGTGCCATCACCTACACCAATAAAAGCCTCGAGAATATCCTCGGCTATAATACTGCCAATATTCCGACTATGCGGGACTGGTTGAAGGCGGCGTATCCTGATCCGGCATACCGGAAAAAAATAAAAGAATCATGGGAGCAGAGAGTACGCGATGCGGTGACCGCGGGCACCGCTGTTGAGCCGCAGGAGGCGGATGTCAGGTGCCTGGACGGCACGTTGAGGCGCATTGAGTTCCACATGGTGTTCATCGGAGACCTGTTGTTTTTCATGATGAATGATCTGACCGAGAAGAAGATAAACCAGGAGATGATGATACAGACTGAAAAGATGACCTCACTGGGCGGACTTGCCGCCGGCATGGCCCATGAAATAAACAACCCGCTGGGAATCATTTTACAGGGAGCCCAGGGGGCGCTGAGCCGCCTTTCATCTGCGGTTAAGAAGAACAAAGATGCGGCGGCCAAAATGGGCCTTGATTTCGATAGGGTGTTGGAATTCTTGCAGGAACGCGATATTGTCGAATATCTGGAGGGCATCCGGGACGCGGGGAACCGGGCCGCCAAGATTGTTTCAAATATGCTCCAGTTCAGCAGGCGAAGCGAAACAAGCATCGCGCCGGTGGACATCAATCTTCTTATTGACAAAACAATCGAGATTGCTTCAAACGATTATGACCTGAAGAAAAAGTATAATTTTAGGAAAATCCAGATCATCAGGGAATATAATTTGAAGCTGAAAAAGGTCCCCTGTTCCGAGACCGGCATACAGCAGGTCATTCTTAATCTCCTGAAGAATGCGGCTCAGGCGATGGGGAATGTAAAGAGCGATAAGTTCAAACCTGTTATCACCATTCGGACCGGCAAAAGAGGCAGATCCGCGGTGATTGAGGTGACCGATAACGGCCCCGGCATTGACAGCAACGTCCAGCGGCATATTTTCGAGCCTTTTTACACGACCAAGGGAATGGGCGGGGGTACGGGGCTCGGCCTGTCGGTGTCGCATTATATAATAGACAAGAATCATAACGGAAGCATAACGGTAGAGTCGAAGCCGGGTAAAGGCGCGACATTTATAATCAGTCTTCCCTTGACGAGGACGGTATGAGCGGGATGCGCGTGATAATCATTGATGATGAGCCGATGATTATTAAAATGCTGAAAGGTTATCTTGAAGACCAGGGTTTTGATGTTGCAAGCGCCGGGACCGGAAGGGAGGGGCTTGAGCTTATCTCAAGGGAACGGTTTGATGCGGCCATTGTTGACCTCGGCCTTGCGGACATGGAAGGGAGCAATGTCGTTATCAGGGCGAAGACAATCCAGCCGGGGATCGCTTGCTTCATACATACCGGATCGGTCGATTACATCCCTTCAGATGAACTGGTCTCGCTGGGGGTTGACGCTGATTCCGTTATCCGCAAACCTCAGCCCGACATGCACGAAATTTCACGGGCAATCGTAAAAAAAGTGGGAATGAAGGGAAGGGGAGTTACTTCATAAATCCGAAATTAAGGTTTCTCCCGGCGTCGCCGCCGCGGTGCGAAAAGAATTCGTTGTTCATCTCGAGCACGCACATTCGCCCGTTGAAAATGTTTCCCTGCGGTATCCCTTCTTCACGGAGCGATCTCTCGATATTCTGCCAGAGGTCAAGATAGAGTCCGCCTTCTCTCGCGGCAATGTCATCCGGAAAAAGTTCGGCCACGTCGCCGCCGACCCGGTAGAACGATGGTCCGATAGAAGGGAGGATGTGCACCTGAATATCGGCGTATGACGAGCCGTATAGGCGGTGCATCTCCCGCACCAGTTTTCGCGCAATCGCCAGACGGGTTCCGCGCCAGCCCGAGTGGACCGCACCCATCACCCGGGCAGAGGGGTCATACGCGAATACCGGGACACAGTCGGCCGTTCGTATCACCAGACAGATTCCGGAATGGGCGGTCAGGAGGCCGTCAGCCTCGCCGTATATAAGCCCGCATGCCTGCGGCACTTCATTCACAATAAGTATGTTGTCACCGTGCAGCTGGTCGAGCGTCAGGATCTTTTTTTTCTCGATGCCCGTCACGTGACAGAGGAGTTCCTTTTCCAGCTCCCGGACCTGGTTCTGGTCAATTGCATAGTCCATGGTGTTGCATGATTTGCCAATGACACCGATCATGCAATCGTCGAATGATGATTGAATCCGGTAGACCTCGTCGTCGTTCTTATCGAAAACAACCATTTCTGTTCCTCGTCCGGCGAAGCGGGATAGACGTTCCGCCCCGCTGCTATAATGGTATATCGTAGCGCTTTCTTCCTGAAAAGCCTGAAAGTTTCCGGTACCCCGCCCTTGATAAAATCTCAATTGCATCCTGAAACATGTAGCCCGTCTGCTCAGGCCTGTGGGCGTCAGAGCCAAGGGTAATCGGCACGTTGCAGTTGAAGAAAATCCTGATGATGTCCTCGGAGGGGTATATCTCTCGCGCCTTATGAAGGAGGCCGGCGGTGTTGATTTCCGCTGCGAGGTCGTGTGCCGCCATTATCCGTGCGATTTTTTCGACGGCCGGAAGAAAATTCCGGGTCGAACGGTAGCCGAATTTTTTTACAATATCGAAATGGCCCACCATGTTAAAGAGGCCGGAGGACGCCAGAGCTTCAAGTATTGCGTAATAGCGCGTGTAGATATCATCGATGTTTCGATCGCTGTATCCGCCGACATGGTCGGGATGGTCAAATGCCCATCCGTCGATGAAATGACACGACCCTATGAGGTAGTCTATCCTCGGGTCTGTGAAATATCGTTCGTCAAAGCTGCCCATAAGGGGAAAGTCGACCTCAAACCCGAGTTTGACGGCAATCCTGCCGCTGTAGATGTCACGGTTGTGCTTGATCTCGCCGATATAGGGCTCCACCTCGGAGGCTGACATCGTTATGTCAGCACGTATGTCATCCGGCATTGGCGCGTGATCTGAAAAGCCAATTTCACGGATTCCTTTCTTCAGGGCTGACTCAATGTATTCTTCCACGGTTCCGGAGGCATGGCCGCAAAGGTAGGTGTGAGTATGATAATCGACCATTCGAATCAGTAACCGTGACGTGAGTAATAGAATGATATATCATTCAGGATCTCATACATCCGGTCGTTGATGGAGCTTTTCCTGATAAAGAATTTATCGATCCTGTCGTTGTTCTCGTGTCGCACGATCGAGGTGAGATACCAGAGCGGGTGGACATGCACCTCGGCGCCGCCGTCTTCCTGAATGATGTCATCGGTAAGCCGGTCGCGCATGATAATGTCCTGGTTCGGTTGAGAGGGGTCATCGCGTCGGGTTTCCGATCCGTATTTCATCCTGTAAAAGTGCGGATGGAAAAGATAGAGGACCAGAATTTTTTTCCTCCGGAGATACAGCGAAACCAGCTCGAAGTTTCCAATTTGAATGAAGCGGGGGCGGATGACAATTTTTTCAATATTGAAAAAATCGGTCTTGTTGGGGTAAAATGAGAGGAGGTATCTCACTCGGTCCGGATTAAGGGTGAGCGCATTATTTCCCGGATATTGCAGGCCGGGATAAATGATTTCGATGACGGAGCCGTTGTTCTTGTAACGATCGCGTTTATAGAGGCTGTCAAATCGGTTCGATACGAGATCGTTTATATCATGGGTTAAATCGTCATCGATATTGACGATATCGTTCCTTATTTTCCCGACTCTATATTCATGTTCAAAGTATTCTTTAATATCAAACATTGCATGTCTACCGGTTGCCGTTAATATTTTAATGTACTAAAAATACGGGTTTTGTCAATGATTTACAATGCCAGATAAAAAATTTATTCTATTAATTCTTAAGATTAATCCGAGTATTAATTAGTCCAGATAACAATCGGGACTGACAGGTAAGAAGAATGCAGGCACTTTTACGGCTGATCTGCATAAATATGCGGATTTACCGTACTTCACTGATTTTCCAGCCTTTTACCGGACATTAAAAAAATGCTCAAGTTCGGGACTTTTTATGCCGATTGAATTAACGGGCAAAAACCCAATTCACGGAGGAATGGGTATCCCGGGAGGTTTTAATGGGCGATCTCATGAAAAAGGAGGATCGTGAGATTAAGCAGGACAACAGGGAGGCTGATTCTGACAAGATCAAGGAGTTTCGAAGGAAAATTGCTGATGAAACATATCTTGATCATGCAATAACCAGGATCGCAACCGATCTATCTCACTTTCTTACAAAGTAATGCTTAATTTTTTTATACCGGTCACAGTTGACCGGCAGAAGCAATAATTATAATGGCATCATGCCCTCCCTGCCGGCTGACGGCGGGAATCTTTTTGATGCACGATTCAAGAAATGGTAAAAAGAGATTCATATTTTGAATTACAACACAACAAGACATTAAAAATCCTGTTTTTTGCCCTCTTCGGCGCCGTGATCGCCGGCCTGTTCTTTATTTTCCGCTACTACTTCTGGCCTTTTCTCTTTGCACTTCTCCTGTATATGGCCATGCAGCCGTTATATAATTTTATTCTGCGGCATGTTAAAAAAAGGGGATTAGCCTCGTCTCTTATGATTCTTTTTTTGGTAACTCTCATTCTTGTCCCACTCTTTCTGATTGTCCTTTCCATGGTTGACCAGATGCTTCAGCTATATGCGCTTATTCAAAAACAGATCAAGGCGGGAATCCTCGATGATATATACGGCAGCGTGTTTTTTCAGACGATTCTCGGTTACCTGAATATCGAGACTTCTGAAATCACCGGAAAAGCCAAGGATGTTATCCAGAATACTTCGGGCACAATTCTATCGAGCGCACAGGCAATGATTGCATATCCCCTGAGCCTGACCATTAATTTTTTATTCCTCCTTTTAATGCTTTTCTTTATGTTCAAGGATGGTAATGTGATGGCGTCTCTTTTTTACAAGACACTGCCGTTTCCGGACGATCTTGAAGAGAAGGTAATTGAAAGAATGAAAGAGGTTGTCAGGGTCCTCCTCACGGGGAATTTAATGATCATGATGATACAGGGATTCCTTGTAGGTCTTGGACTTTTTATCGTGGGGATACCACTTGCGTTCCTGGGCGGTAGCCTTGCTGCCATCCTGTCGCTTATACCGGTTATTGGAACCTCCCTTGTCTGGATTCCGGCAGTGATATACCTGTCCCTTTCGGGTTCGTACCTCTCAGCCCTGTTCCTCGGAATATGGTGTCTCGTATGGTATCTTCTCCTGGAAAACCTGTTAAAACCGAAATTATTCGGAGAGAAGTTGCATTTTCATCCTGTTGTGTTTTTTTTCCTGCTCCTCGGTAGCATACAAGCTTTTGGTCTGCCCGGTGTATTCGTTGGCCCGATCCTGCTGACCCTTTATTATTCATTGTGGGAGATTTATAAGATGCTGCAGGCCTATGAACAGCATCAAGATAATATTTGCGAATAGAAATTTAATCGAGATCGGTTGTAAGTCAGCTGAATTTGATGTAATTTTGAATATGTGGCGGGTATCCCCAGATTAACCTCCAGGATGTAATGTTCTCAATTGTTTCTCGTATCACAACATAATTTTGATACCGATAGTTATCGGTATTTTTATTTTTTAATATTTTTGGAAGGAATTTTTTCACGGCATATGCCAGAATCAGAGAAATAGACATCTTTCGCAGTTTCCTTAGGTCCTGGAAATATTCATAATCATCTACCCTTAATTGCACGTTGACCGGCTGTTGCTCCTCGGGCTTTCGTCTCTTTTGATATCTGACCATAGTTCCCATTCGTGCAGGATTAGGAATATCATCCATCGCCTTTTTTATCAGGATTGTTATCATTTTCGATCGTGATACACCCTTGGCTTTTGCCGCGGATACTATCGGCTCCAGAATATCCACATGCACGTTGAGCGTGGTTTCCATTTTCCCGGCCCTCCATTACGTGATTTGCAATCTGTAATGGTATACGAATTGAGTTGATGAAATACAAAATTTTTAAAGGGTTATGAAATAAAAAACGCCGGCTTATGCCCGGCGTTTTTATGTGAGTACTATGTTGCCGTATGCTTACTTGAGCAGTTCGAGAACCGTCTGCGACTTTGTGTTCGCCTGGGCGAGCATCGAGGTCGCCGCCCTCGTCAGGATCTGGTACCGGACGAAGGAGGACATCTGCTCGGCCATGTCGGTGTCCCGTATCCGCGACTCGGAGGCCTGCACGTTCTCGTAGGCG
>JAFGBT010000006.1 GCA_016933025.1 Spirochaetota bacterium
GCTCAGCTATGCAGATCCACAGATCCTTGAGGTCGGTACAGTCGTCTCCATAAACCCGACGCTCAACCCGACGGCCTACTCCTATCCCCTCACCTACTCCGTCGTGCCCGCGCTGCCGACTGGCCTGACCCTGAATACCTCTACCGGCGAGATATCCGGCACGCCGACCTTGGAAACTGCGGCGAGCAACTATACGGTGACTGCCTACAACTCCGGCGGGACACAAAGCTTCACGATCAACATCACGGTCAATTATCCGGCCCTCGCCGGACTCAGCTATATAGATCCGCAGATCCTTGACGTCGGTACAGTCGTCTCCATCACCCCGACGCTTGACCCGGCCGGCTATTCCTATCCGCTGACCTACTCAGTCATACCGGCACTCCCGGCAGGACTGTCCCTTGACACCGGCACCGGAGAAATATCCGGCACGCCGACCTTGGAAACTGCGGCGGGCAACTACACCGTGACCGCCGACAACTCCGGCGGGACACAAAGCTTCACGATCAACATCACGGTCAACCCGGTGCTTGCGACGCTTACCACGACCCTGCCCGTATACGCTTCCCTGACCCAGGCGGATAGCGGCGGCGACATCTCAAACACGGGCGGCGGGACAATCACCGAGCACGGCGTATGCTGGAATACGACCGGAACCCCGACAACCGCCGACTCCTGCACGGCGCTGGGTGCCGGCGTGGCCGGCCCGTTCAGCTCCACAATGAACGGGCTTACGGTCGGCTTTACCTATTACGTGAGGGCGTACGCGGTCAACGGTGCCGGCACGGCGTACGGAAATGAAGTTTCATACGCGCACGGTTCGCTCATCCAGCCGAACCTCACGAGCGTTACGATCAGGTCGGACAACGCGAACACGCTACTGGCGGGAATTGGCAATACCGTCACCCTTTCATTTACTTCCCACATTCCGATCATGGCCCCGTCCGTGTCGATAGCCGGCCACGACGAAGGGACCGGCGTAAACGTGACCGGGGCCTCAACCACCTGGCAGGCGACATACACGATGCAAGATGGGGACGCGGACGGCACGGTCCCGTTTGTGATTTCCAACATCCGGAGCCTGCTCCTCGTCTCCTCGCCGGATGTGAATGCAACGACCGACTCGTTGTACGTTGATTTTGACGGGACGGTCCCGACCGTGTCCATCGGCACGCCGTCCGCAACCGTGATTAACGGCTCCGGCTCTGTCGATTTCGGCATCACCTACTCCGGCGCCGACACCGTGAACCTGACCCAGGCCGATGTCACCCTCACTACCACTGTAAGCGCAAACTGCGGCACCATCACCGTCACCGGCGGTGCCACCGCGGCGCCTACTGTGACCCTCTCGGCCTGCACCGGCAACGGCACGGTCGCCATCAACATCGGCGCCGGCACCTCGTCCGACACGGCCGGCAATACCAATGTCCTCACGGGCCCGGGCACTCCGTTTACCGTTGACACGACGGCACCCGCCGGCTATACCGCCTCAATCGACCAGGCGTACATCAATACGACAAACCAGACGGCGCTCTCAGTCTCATTCAGTGGCGCAGAAATTGGATCGACGTATAATCTCGTCATTTCTGATGGCGCCGATACCTTTACCAGCAGCAGCACGATTACCATTGACCCTGGTACATTTGTCAACATCGACGTTTCCGGACTGGCAGACGGCACCCTTACCCTGAGCTTTACCCTGACCGACCCGGTCGGCAACACCGGCATAACGGTTACCGACACCGCGATCAAGGACACGGTCATACCCGCGGTCGCATTCACTTCGACGCCGGATATTAATGCGGCCAACCAGACGAGCTATACCGTATCAGGCACCTGTTCCGATGACGGGCGCATGGTGATAGTTAGCATCAACGGCGTGGATACGCTGGGCCCGTCCTGCCTCGGCGGGACATTCTCCGCAACGGGAATGGACGTCAGCGCAGAACCGGAAGGGACAGTTCTGGTAGAGGCACGCCACACCGACGAGGCGGCCAACGCGGCAACGCCAGCGTCTTCATCAGTTGCAAAAGACACTATAGCCCCGACAGTGACCATAGGCACGCCGTCGCCAACCGTGGTTAACGGCTCCGGATCGGTCGATTTCGGCATCACCTGCACAGGCGCCGACACGGTAAACCTGACCATTCTTGACCTGAGCCTCAGCACCACGGGCGACGCAAACTGCGGTAATTTCAACGTCGCCAACGGCACCTCCATGGCGCCGATTGTGACCCTTTCAAGTTGCACGGGGAATGGGACGGTCCGACTCTCCATCGATCCCGGCACCTCGTCCGACCTGGCCGGCAACACGGACCCGGGCGCGGGGCCGAGCGCCTTTTTCACCGTGGATACGATCGCGCCGGGTTTGTCGTGGAATTCGGTTCCTGCAATATACTCAAGCAACCAGAGCGGTTATACAGTCACCGGATACTGTGACGAGAACGGGTTGCCGGTAACCGTAACGATAAGCGACGGGATCAACCCCGACGTTGTAGACTCCCCGACATGCACCAGCAGTCAATTCACCACGGCATCCCTTGACGTAAGCGGCCTGTCCGACGTAACGGTGAATGTATCTGCCGATCATGCTGACGCGGCCGGGAACAATACGCACATAGACACATCGGTGACCAAGGATGTGATCGCGCCGTCCGTGTATTTCACATCTACGCCTGATATAAATATCTCGAACCAGCTCACTTATTCGGTGTCCGGGTACTGTTCGGAGGAAGGGCTGCAGGTGCGGGTCAATATCGGCGGGGATGCCGCTTTCGTGACCTGTACGGGCAACGCATTCACACGCACCATGGACGCAAGCGGGTTCCCCGAAACTTCCATATCCATGACAACGGAACAATGGGACGCTGTGAATAATTACACCTCGGATTCGGCCTCTGTAATGAAAGACACGGTCGCGCCGACGGTCGCCATCACCAGCAGCGCCTCGCCCGGCCCGACCAGCGCCTCGCCCATACCGGTAACCATCACCTTCAGCGAGGACGTCACGGTTTTTATGGATACCGATATCAGCGTCACCAACGGCTCGGTGACCAACTTCGCGGGAGGGCCGTCAATCTATACCGCCGACATCGTTCCGACGGGATTCGGCACGGTAACTGTTGACGTGAACGCCGGCGTTGGCTTTGATAGTGCCGGCAACCCCAACGACGCGGCGCCGCAGTTCAGCATAGACTACCTGAACGACGACGCGAGCCTGTCGAACCTGACGGTTACTCCAAACGACGGCTGGTCACCCTCGTTCAACTCGGGAATCTATACATATAATGTATACGAAAGCTCTTCATACGGTTCAGCAACCGTAACCGCAACGCTTTCGGATACCAACGCCACCGTTACGATCAACAGTATCCCGGGCGCGAGCCAGAGCTTCATTCTGAACCCGGGCACTATCGTGGTAACCATTCTGGTGACCGCGCAGGACGGCACCACCACCCAGAGCTACACGGTGAACATGGTGGTGCCATGGCCCGCCGATATAAATGTCCTTCAATCGACTCCAGCGGGAAGTACCTTTTACTTCAACGATATTTACGTCGGGAATTCCGACGGACCGCGGACCTTCACGATCCAGAACCTCGGGGATGAGTCTCTTAATGTATCAAACTGCTCCCTGTCAGGAACCAATCAATCGGATTTCAGCCTGTCTGGCTGGACCTCGGGAACAATAAACGGGGGCGGGAGCCAAAACCTGCTGGTCACCTTCACCCCGAACCCGTCAGGACCGGAAACGCGCACTGCTACACTGACAATCACCTCCGATGACCCGAATGAGCCTTCGTATATCATCTATCTCCAGGGCGTCTGCTACGAGCCGGATATCAACGTCAAGAGGGGCATAGTCGATTACCCGTCGGGGAGCAGCACCTACGACTTCGGGACCGTGCAGAACGGCGCGACCAAGACGGTCATCTTCACGGTGGAGAACACCGGAAGCGGCATCCTCACCATTTCCGACCTCTTTTGTTCGGACACGGCCACGTTTGCTACGGACTATCCAGGAATAAGCACCGAATTCTACAACCTCGAGAGCGGGACCAGCGTGACCTTTACCGTCACCTTCAGACCGACGATACCGGGCACCAACAGCTATGCCGCGACCATCTCGCTCACCTCCAACGATTACGATGCCGGAGAGCAAATATACGACATCAGCCTCAGCGGAACGGGAGTCGACGACGCGATCCCGGACATCGATGTCAGGGTCGGCGCGGTGGAATACCTGTCCGGCGACACCTACACCTTCGACACCGTGATGAACACCGACATATCGCGGACGACGTTCGTGATATTGAACCGCGGCGTCGGCGGGCTGGAGATCTCAGGCATCACCCTGGCAGACGGCACCCGGTATGCAATTTCCAGCGGCCCGGGCACCACGAGCATACCGGGCGGCGGCGCCACGGCCTTCACGGTCGAGTACTGCCCAATGTCCTCGGACCCCGAGACCGACACCATCACCATCACATCAAACGATCCTGACTTGGGATATGAGGACAATTACACGATAAACCTCACCGGCCATGGCAACGGGAGCTCGCTCCCGACCATCGATGTCACCATTAACGGAGTTGAGTTCCCGTCAGGCAGCCTGTACGACTTCGGCTTTGCCGGTTACGGCGAGTACAACGAACCCGTAACCTTCACCATTACAAACAACGGGTACGCCGCCCTCGACCTCACGGCCGGTTATCCGTCGGTAGATACTGAAGATGAAACTGTTTTCCAAATCTCAGGGTTGACCGGAACCAGTATTTGGCCTTCGGGCACGGCAACCTTCGAAGTCACCTTCACGCCGGATGCCGTCGGCCCCTTCTCGACCGTGCTCACGATCGAATCCAATACCGAGACCTACACGCTCAACCTGAACGGCGGTGGCCTTCCCTGGTCTACGCCTGACATCAAGGTGACCGATATCGGTGAAACCGAAACATACCTGTCCGGCACCTACTTCGTTTTCGACGAGGTATTGATCGACGACACGTTGACCGCGAACTTCCTGGTGAAGAACGTGAGCATGGCCGCGATTGCCGACCTCAATATTAACAACGTAACGATAACCGGCGTGCACGCGAGTGATTTCTCGATAATCACAACTCCCGCGACGCCCCCCGCGACGCCTGTTGCCTCAGGAGGAATCGGCGGAAACGCGATGGACATCAGCTTCACGCCTTCCGGAGAGGGAATGCGCACGGCGAACCTGATCATCGAGACCAATGATCCGGACGAGCATTACTACGTCATCCGCCTTGCCGGTTTCGGCGTTATGCCGATCAGGGTGGTCCACGCAGGCGGCAGCAGTTACACATCCGTATACGATCCAATAACCAACACGTTTACCATGGACGGCGTTTCCTTGTCGACCCTGGCAAGGGCGGGAGCTCAATCGTTTAAATTCGAGTCACCCAGTGGTTATACCGGACAGTACTTGGTGCTCCATGGAAGCTATGACACCGGACAGCATACAACAATATATGACCCAGCCGGCCATACATTCATGGGCGGAGAGCAGACGGGCATAGCCGTTCTTGCCGGGGCGAACAGCTTCAAACTGACGACCGCCCCGTACGAAAATCAAATTCTTATTGTATGCGGCGGCGGAAGCACAAATAGCCTGCGTTTCAATCCAACCCTTACATCAGGCTATTTTACAACTAACCCCGTTACATTTGGAACTGCCGTAGGTGACGGTTCTTTCAACTTCACGGACCTTGACGGCAATACGGTAATAGTATACGGCAACAATAGCCCATATTACCGGGTATACAACCAGAGCACGAATACGCTCGGTCCAACCTATGATATGTATTACACCCGCTATGCCAGCATAGGAGCAGGAGGCCACGCGTTCAGAATTACATCCGGTCTGTATGCAGGGTATATGCTTATAATTGAAGGCGGTGGATCAACTGCCGCCTGGTTATTCTATCCTTCAACAATCCCGACAATAACCCTTCATGCGGAGACCCTGAGCAGCATCGCCGACACAGGAAGTTTCAGCATCCCGATCCGGAGCGGCCCGAACGCCGGGATGGCTCTGATCGTGCATGGCGGATCTTCCCCCACAACGTCACTTTATTATACTGACGGCCACCTTGGCAACGGGCCTGCATTATCGGGTCCGGTCGGAGATGGCGCGTTCGCTTTTCAAATAACCGGCGGCGAATATAAAGGAATGTTTATGATTGTCTATAATTACACTCAGACCACGATATTCAATCCGGATACGCTGGCCTTTATTGATCTTGGAACAGATGAAATACCGGGAACGTATTATATCGGCGCAGGTGCCCATTGTTTCCCGGACAGGTAGAACGAACACCCAAAGGCGCGGCCCAAAAGGCCGCGCTTTTTTTATCTTCGTGAATGTGGGGTCAGAGTAAACTTGCACCGATAGTTATTGGTATCCATGCCCCCGGGGGTCAGAGCAACCCGCCTTCGGGCAGGCATATTCCTGATTACCAGAAAAAGTCCCTATCATTCCCAGAAATATTCCTTGCCTTAAAACAGGGTGTTAGGCTAATTATCCTCATATCGCCATCTTAATAATTTAAAGCAAATTCAATTATTATTTAATGTGAGCGGCCCCATCCATGGGCAGCGGCGGAATATGCTCATAATACACGCGGAGGACTATCATGAAAACCTATTCCACGATCGAAACAAGGACTGCTAAGCTCGGGGCGGTCCTGTGCGCGCTATCCCTCCTTCTGCCCGCCTGCGGCGGGAAATCCGACAGCGGCCTGCTCAAAGCGCTCTTCCTGGGCGGAAGCGGCGACAAAAGCGGCAGTACGCTCATCCCGGCCGCAACGGGCGGCGTGGTGCAATTGAACGACGAGGTGAAGCTCACGGTAGCGCCGGAAGCGCTCGCCGAGGACCTGACCATATCCATCGAGCGAACATCGAGCGTGCCAGCCGGAGAAGCTGATGGTCTCAGCCCGTTCGGCCAGGCGTACCGGTTCCTGCCGCAAGGCACCGGCTTCGACCTCGGCGAGCCCGCAGTCCTCGAGATGTACTACGACGCAGCCGAGCTGGCCCGGCTTGGCCTGAGCCCGCAGACCATCCAGATATGCTACTACGACGAGGAATTGAAATGCTACGTGCCGGTCAACTGCTTCGTGGACACCGTGCAGCACAAGGTAACAGCTCTTATCGAACATTTCACCATATACCTCCCGATGGCAATGGCGCTCCTTCC
The DNA here is from genome assembly GCA_016933025.1 of Spirochaetota bacterium. GTDB lineage: Bacteria > Spirochaetota > UBA4802 > UBA4802 > UBA5550 > RBG-16-49-21. The sequence continues at coordinate 7,220 of JAFGBT010000006.1, forward strand.
GACAAACAATGAGCCGTACGTCGGACTCCTGGCACCCTGGCCCACCACGATCAGGGCCGGCGCGCCAATCTACGTACGGGCAACGGTGACCGATTACGACGGCGCGATCGCGGGCGCCACGCTCCGCTACTGCAAGCTTCATGGCGCCGGCGCGGGTGTGTGGTACGAGGTCCGCATGGCCAAGGAAACAGGTTCCACGGACGGATTCCAGACCTACGGCTACCTGCTCCCGGCCTCGTTTCTCACCGATGCAGACCTTGGCGATGGCAACGATCTTGAGTATACAGTCCAGGCCACGGATAACCTTGGCGCCGTCCGAACCTCAGGGGTCAGAAGATACAACGTGACCCGCACCTACCAGCCGGGCAGCCTCTTCATAAACCCGCCTGCCGTCGACATAGCCGCGGGATTCGAGCGCTTCATGCTCGCGCGCGGTGTGGACAGCAATGACAGGACCTTCTCCCTCGTTCCCGAAACCTTTGTGATGGCGGGCGGGAGCGGCGTGCTCGAAAACCGCTTCTCGCTGGGCATCTTGCTCAGTGCGACGACCCCGACACCGGCTGGCACGCCCGATCAGCTTACCATCGGCTTTGACGGCGAGAGCGCATCCGCATCGATCAGCGTGTACGCGGGTGAGCTCGAGTCGATAGAGATACTTGACACCAGCGGCATTTCAATACCGGGCGACCTGTTCCTGTCCGAGGGAACCTCCTATGCTTTCGACGTGGTCGGCCGCGACGGGTATGGAAACACCATCCCGGTGATCCCGGTATGGTCCGCCGACGCCTCCATAGGCGCCATGGATCCGGACGGCATCCTCGACACGACCGGCTGCCTCGGCCCCGGCGTGGTGACCGCCTCTCTCGGATATTTCACGGACACGCAGAACGTCTACGTGCAGAGCCGGGCGAAGGAGATCACCGACTTTTCCATCAACGGGGTCGCGGGCCAAATAGCCTACCCGTTCATTACAGTGACCCTTCCCTGGGGTACGGACGTGACCGGCCTGGTGGCGGCATTCAGCATAACCGGCACCGGCATCACCGTGGACGGCGACGTCCAGGAGAGCGGCGTGACCGCGAACGACTTTACCGACCCGGTGGTCTACCGGGTGACGGCCGAGGACGGGTCCTCGCAGGACTACACAGTGCAGGTGAGGATGCTCAGCCCGTACAAGGACATCACGGCGTTTTCGATTAGCGGCGCAAATGTGACAATAATCGGCACAAACATAACCGCATACCTGCCGAACGGCACTGATGCGACCTCGCTGGTGGCATCATTCACCACGACTGGTCAGAGTGTCACAGTGGGCGGCGTGGTCCAGGAAAGCGGCGTGACCGCGAATGATTTTACGGAGGCGGTTGTGTACACGGTGCACGCGGAAGACGGAAGCACGAAGGATTACACCGTCACCGTTTCTTTAGTAGCGGACATCCAGGGGCTGGTGAGCCATTTTGCCGGAACCGTAGGCGGGGCCGGGAAGAGTGATGGGATCGGGAGCGACGCCCGTTTTTCATTTCCCACCGATGTGACGACAGACGGCGTTGATCTCTATGTGGCTGATTCAAGAAACCACACGATACGCAGAATAGCGATCGCCACGGGCGAAGTGACCACCTTCGCCGGGCTGGCAGAGAATTCCGGGTCGTCGGACGGCATCGGGAGCGATGCCAGATTTAAGACGCCCAGCGGAATCGCCACTGACGGCGTTAATCTCTTCGTGGCTGACACGGGAAATCACACTATACGCAGAATAGCGATCGCCACGGGCGAAGTGACCACGCTCGCGGGCATGGCCTTGCATGCATCATCCGCGGACGGCACCGGGGCCGAGGCGCGGTTTAATACTCCTCACGGCATCACGGTAAACGACGGCAACCTGTATGTTGCTGACATGTATAATCACACCATCCGCAAGATAGTGATAGCCACGGGCGAGGTGACCACCCTCGCAGGGCAGGCGGGTACTTCCGGATACGGCGACGGCATCGGAACCGCGGCAAAATTCAACACACCCGTCGGTATTACAACAAATGGCGTTTATCTCTATGTAACAGATTCAATGAATTATGTAATCCGCATGATTGACATTGCCACGGCCCGCGTATACTCCATGGCCGGATACTACAATGAGCCTGGAACAACGGACGGAACTGGAGCAACAGCGCGGTTTAACGTCACGCGTGGTATCACCTGCGACGGCGTCAATCTATATGTTGCAGAGTACAATGCGCATTCCATCCGGAAAATTGAGATCGCCAGCTCATCGGTGACCACGATTGCCGGAATTCCAACTGCCTGGGGCTATACTGACGGCATTGGGAGCGCGGCCAGATTTAACTGCCCATGGGGGATCGCGACCGACGGCGCGAACCTATACGTCGCGGAATACTTTAGCCATAAGATCAGAAAGATTGAAATCGCCACCTCCTCGGTGACCAGCCTTGCCGGCATGGCGAGTGAACATGGAAGCACGGACGATACCGGGACAGCCGCTCGCTTTTACCACCCATCCGGGATCACCAGCGACGGATCCAATCTCTATGTTGCCGATACGGAGAACCAGACTATCAGGAAGATTGTGGCGGCCACCAGCGAGGTCACGACCTTCGCAGGATTAGCGGGCAATGGCGGGTATACGGATGGAATCGGAAGCGCGGCCAGGTTTACCAATCCACACGGGATAACCACCGATGGCACCAATCTATATGTGACTGATTATCAGAACTCGACGATACGAAAAATCGTTATTGCCACCAGGGAAGTGTCAACACTTGCCGGTCTTGCCCGTGAATGTGGATCCGCGGACGGAACAGGAAGTGAGGCCAGGTTTTACACACCTTGTGGTATTACCACTACAGGCGGCAATCTTTATGTAACAGACGTGTATATGCACACGATCAGGAAGATAGTTATCGCCTCCGGGGAAGTCTCAACACTTGCCGGACTCGCGGGAACGTACGGGTCGGCGGACGGAACAGGAAGCGCGGCCCGGTTCCGCTCCCCAATCGGGATAACCACCGATGGAGCCAATCTATACGTGGCTGACTCCAGTAACTATACGATCAGGAAGATAGTTATCGCCACAGGAGAGGTTACCACCCTTGCAGGATCGGCTTCGATTTCGGGTTATTTTAACGGGATCGGTAGCGCGGCAAGGTTCAGCACCCCAACCGGGATAACCACCGATGGAGTCTATCTTTTTGTGACTGAATTAATAAATGCAACAGTCCGCAAGATAGTTATCGCCACCGGAGAGGTTACCACTCTTGCCGGGAATCCTGGTATTTTCGGATCGAAAGACGGGTACGGAAGCGAAGCCAGCTTCAGTCTTTCCTATGATATTTTTCATGACGGCACGCGTCTCTACGTGGCCGACAGCAACAATAATTGCATCAGGGTAATCGAATGATTGCGTATAACAGAATTCATACTGACAATACAAACGGGGGTCGTGATATGAAACTCTTAACAGCGACAAAAACGGCGGCAAAAACAGGCGCACTGCTCATTGCGCTTTCAATGCTTATTTTACCGGGTTGCGGCTCAAAAACAGACAGCGGCCTGCTCGGCGCTCTCTTCCTATCAGGCGGCGACGACAAATCCGGGTCCGCACTCATCTCCGCAGCGAGCGGCGGCGTGGTGCAACTGAACGACGAGGTGACGCTCACTGTCCCCCCGTATTCAATAGCGGACGATACGACAATAACCATTGAGCGGGTCAGGGACATTCCCGGCGGCGATGCCGGCAGCCTCTCGGCCTTCGGACAGGCGTACCGATTCCTGCCGCGCGGCACGGAGTTCGACATGGCGGCGCCCGCGGTACTCGAAATGAACTACGACAGCGCCGCGCTGGACCGCCTTGGTTTCGATCCCGGAACCATGCAGATATGCTACTTCGACGAGGATCTGGAGAGCTACGTGCCGGTCAACTGTGCCGTAGATACGGCGCGGAGGAAAATCACCGCGTACATCGAGCACTTTACCGTGTACCTCCCGATGGCGAAGGCGCTCCTCCCGACGAACAACGACCCGTACGTGGGCGTGCAGGCCCCCTGGCCCAACCCGATACGCGCGGGCGCGCCCATATATATACGGGCCACGGTGACCGACTTCGACGGCTCCATCGCCGGCGTCACGCTCCGGTACCGGAAGCTCCATGGCGCCGGAGCCGGCGTCTGGCATACCGCGCGGATGACGAAAGAAGTCAACCCGCAGGCGACGCTCCACACCTACGGCCACCTGGTTCCCGCGGATTTCCTCCCGGCGTCCGATATCGGCGACGGCAATGATATCGAGTACCGTATCGAGGCGGTTGACAATCTCGCCTCGGTCAGGAACTCCGTGGTGAGAAGATATGACGTGACCCTGTCCTACCAGGAAGGCAGCCTCTCACTCAACCCGGCGGCAGTCGACATCGCGGTTGGGTTTCAGCGGCTCATGTCCCCGCGCGGCGTGGACAGCAACGACGCGGTATTCACCCTCGTTCCTGAAATGTCTGTCATGGCGGAAGGAAGCTGCCTGCTGGAGAACCGTTATGCCCGGGGCATACTGCTGAAAGCCGTGACGCAGACAACGCCCGGCACGCCTGACGAACTCACGGTCGGTTTTGGCAGCGAGAGCGCGACCGCCTCGATAAATGTTCACGCGGGCGAGATCGAATCGATAGAAATCCTGAATAACTGCGGTCTCCCCATCGGCCACACCATTTACATGACCGAGGGGACCGTGTATAGCTTTGACGTGGTCGGCCGCGACGGGTACGGGAACGCCATTCCGGTCCTGCCGGTCTGGACCGCTGATCCTTCCATTGGCATAATTGACCCTGACGGCGTTCTCGACACGACGGGCTGTCAGGGTCCCGGCGTCATTACCGCGTCACTTTCATATCTGAGCGACACGCAGAATGTCTATGTGTATAGCCGGGCCAAGGATATTACGGCCTTTTCGATCAACGGGATCGACGGCGAGATTGCCTACCCCTTTATCACCGTAACCCTGCCGTGGGGAACGGACGTGACCGGCCTTGTGGCGTCATTCAGCACAACCGGAACGAGCGTAACCGTGGACGGCGATGCCCAGGATAGCGGCGTGACCGCCAACGACTTCACCGATCCGGTGGTCTACCGGGTGACGGCAGAGAACGGGTCGACGCAGGACTACACGGTGCAGGTGAGGATGCTCAGCCCGTACAAGGACATCACCGCGTTTTCGATCAATGGTATCCCCGGCGTCATCAGTGACACGAATATAACGGTGAGGCAGCCAATAGGCACTGATGTAACCTCTCTGGTGGCTGAATTCAGCACGACGGGCCAGAGCGTAGCTGTCGGCGGCGTGACCCAGGCGAGCGGGGTGACCGCCAATGACTTCACCGACACGGTTATATATACGGTCACCGCCATGGATGGCAGCACCAAGAATTATTCGGTCGCAGTTCAGCAATTCTTGGGACTGGTGAGTCATTTCGCCGGTAGCGTGGGCGGTTATGGCGATACGAATGGTATCGGGCAGGAGGCAAGATTCTGGAATCCTCGCGGCATAGCCAGTGATGGGACGAGCCTTTATGTTGCCGATTCATACAATTATTCAATTCGAAAGCTAGATATTGCCACAGGTGAAGTGACAACGTTTGCCGGTTCGCCAGGTAACGTTGGCAATAGTGATGGCATTGGATCCAATGCAAGATTTTCCAACCTCGGGGGAATAGTTTGTGATGGATCAAACCTCTATGTTGCCTCAACAGGCAATCAAACGATACGTAAAATCGTTATAGCCACGCGCGAAGTAACAACTATTGCCGGCCTGGCATATACATATGGCTCAGCCGATGGAGTCGGGCAAAGCGCTCGATTTAATAACCCGAACGGCATCACGTATGACGGCACAAACCTCTATGTTGCCGATACGGGAAACAGTACGATAAGAAAGATCGTCATAAACACCGGAGAAGTAACGACAATAGCGGGCCTGGCGGGTACGGTCGGTTCGGCAGACGGCACCGGCCAGAATGCATTGTTCAGAAATCCCCTGGACATTACGTATGACGGCATAAATCTGTATGTTGCCGACACAAATAATTTTACCATCAGGAAGATAGACCTGTCCAGCGGCCAGGTAACAACTGTTGCCGGCCTGGCCGGAACGTCCGGGATAGCCGATGGAATCGGCCAGAATGCGCGGTTTCAATTTATATATGGAATAATGGCTGATGGTATAAATATATATGTAGCAAGCGGTTCCGTTATAAGAAAAATCGTTATTTCGACAATGCAGGTAAGCACAATTGCCGGTATGAACAACACTACCGGTTCGCTTGACGGCATAGGACAAAGCGCCCAGTTCTACTCACCTTCAGGGCTATGCAAACAGGGGAATGTTCTTTTTGTAGCCGATTCGGGGAATAATACAATTCGCAGGTTTGATCTCGATACAGCGGAAGTCACCACGATTGCCGGCCTGGCCGGAAGCACGGGTTCAACCGACGCAGTTGGATTGGATGCGCGGTTTTATTATCCTAATGGAATAACCAGTGATGGATCATACTTATATGTAACACAAACATATACCATCCGCAGAATTGATATGTCAACGGGCATGACGACAACCATTGCCGGTCTTCATGGTGCCGCAGGTTCTACCGATGGTATAGGACAAAATGCCCGATTCAGCAATCCGAGCGGAATCGCCTTTGATGGCGTGAACCTTTTTGTGACAGATTCTAATTCAATACGAAAAATAGTGATTTCAACCGGCGAGGTTACAACTCTTGCCGGTGTGGCCGGAAGTGCCGGATCAACAGATGCAACAGGGCTTAATGCGCGTTTTTCAAATCCATTAGCGCTCACGGTAGTCGGTAGCGACCTCTATGTAGCGGATACAGGCAATAATACGATACGCAGGATTGTCCTGGCTTCAGGGGAAGTCACTACTCTCGCCGGACTGGCAGGAACCAGCGGATCTACCAACGGCACCGGACAAAACGCACGATTTTATACTCCATGCGGCCTGACAAACGACGGCGCCAATCTTTTTGTAACTGACCTGTCGAACCAAACAATAAGAAAGATCGTAATTAATACTGCTGAAGTGACAACCCTTGCCGGCCTGGCGGGATTTTATGGTTCAACTGATGGAATCGGCCAGGCTGCGAGGTTTAGAAGTCCATACGGGATCGCCACTGATGGCATGAATCTTTATGTTACTGAACAGGAGAACTTTACCGTGCGCAGGATACAAATTGCAACAAACGAGGTAACAACTATTGCAGGCCTGGCGCGAAACAGGGGTTCTGCTGACGGTTACGGTTCAGCTGCCAGTTTCAACAATCCCAGAGGGATTGTATACGTTGACTTTGAGTTGTATGTTGCGGACAGGAGCAACAGCTGCATCAGGAAAATCGAATAGCGGGATTAATCCGAAGGCGCGGCCGGTTGGCCGCGCCTTTTTTTATCGTCACAGAACCCCGGGTGTCAGAGTAACCCGGTCGCCGATAGTTATCGGTATCCTCACTCCGGGTGTCAGAGCAACCCGGCCGCCGATAGTTATCGGTATTACATCTCCCCGGCCATCTTCTTCAGCCGCTCCACTCGCTTTTTGATCGGCGGATGGGTGGCAAACACCTCGCCGATGCTGTCCGCGGAAAAGGGATGGACGATGAACAGGTGCGCGGTCTGCGGGCTGTGGTCCGGCATCGGCGACCTCTGCACGCCGCGCTCCAGCTTGAGGAGGGCGCTCGCCAGATACATCGGCCTGCCGGTCAGCCTTGCCGAGAACTCGTCCGCCGCGTACTCCCGCTCGCGCGATATGGCCATGGTGACCACCGTGGCAGCTATCGGCGCCAGCACCGCTACCGCTATCCTCTTGCCGGTGCTGGCCCTGCCGCTCCCTCCGAAAAACAGCGCCATCCTCGAGAGTATCAGCAGTCCGCCGGAAATGGTCGCGGCCGCGGTTGAAATCAGGGTGTCGCGGTTGTACACGTGCCCTAGCTCGTGCGCCATGACCCCTGCCAGCTCGCCGTCGTCCATGATCGCGAGGAGCCCCTCGGTCGCGGCCACGGCCGCGTGGTCCGGGTCCCTGCCGGTGGCGAAGGCGTTCGGGGAGCTGCCCGGTATGATGTAGGCCTTCGGAAGCGGAAGCCCGGCCTCGCGCGCGAGGCTGTGGGTCACCCGCTCGAGCCGGTGGCCGGCCGGCACCGGCTCCGCGTTATAGGCCGACAGGACAAGGCTGTCCGAAAACCAGTAGGTCGCGACGTTCATTACGCAGGCAAAGGCGAAGGCGACGATCATCCCCTTTCTCCCGGCTATCATTCTCCCTACCAGTATGAACAGGGCCGTGAGCGCGAAGAGCAGCAGAAATGTCTTGAACATGGGAACCCACCTCTTTGGATTGCGATTCTTGCGCCTTCACTATCATACATGCCATAATGAATGTCAACCAAAAGATCTTGCCGTTACGGCGTCAGCCGAATGCGAGCGAAGCAGTGGAGCTGGAATTTTTCAATCCGAGCATTTTTGCCTTGCGCAATCACTCATCTTCTATAATCCTGCCCCATCAAACAATGGATCACGGATAAGGTACTGTATTGATAACGATAAGACCGCAAGAACGAGCATCATTCATCACGCACTTCATCGGGTTCCTGTTCGCGATTGCGGGCACGGCGTATCTCCTGGCCCACAGTTGGGGCGACACGCATAAATTCGCGACGCTCGCGGTGTACGGCCTCGCCGTGATATTCCTATTCGCCTCGAGTTCGCTCTATCATGCATTCAAAAAAACGGAGAATGACACCGGCTTTTTCAGAAAAATGGACCATTTCGCGATATTCTTGATGATAGCCGGGACCTACACGCCCCCGACCTGGGAATACCTGTCGGGCGGGTGGCGCATCGGGATCCTCGGCGCGCAGTGGACGCTGGTGCTGTTCGGCGTATTCTTCAAGTTCTTCTACCTGAACGCCCCCCGGGCGCTCTCGGCCGGGGTATACGTGGCCATGGGCTGGCTCGCGGTCATACCGATCCACAAGTTCTTCATCGCGATGCCCCTCGCCATGTTTCTGCTGTTCATCGCGGGCGGGATAGCCTTCACGGCAGGCGCGGTCATCTACGCGCGCAAGAGGCCGGACCCCCTCCCCGGGACCTTCGGCTTCCACGAGATATTCCATCTCTTCATACTCGCGGGAGCGGGCATCCATTTCGCCGCAATGCTCTATCTTCTTCCCGCGTAATGCCGGATCGCTTTCGGCCGGTCATTTTTCTATTGACCGTTGCCCGAGCGGAATGTCTGATAGTAACCGGGAAGCGACACCATGAGCAATTTCTTCTTCAATTTGACGCCGGACATCATCATCAAGGCGATCGAGGACGGCGGCTTCGAGCCGACCGGCCACTGCATGGCGCTCAACAGCTTCGAGAACAGGGTCTACGACCTGCGCCTGGAGGACGGGTCGCACGTGGTGAGCAAGTTCTACCGGCCCGGGCGCTGGAGCCGCGACCAGATCCGCGAGGAGCACGAGTTCCTCTTCGAGCTGAGGGACGACGAGATACCGGTCTGCGCGCCCTTCCGCTTCCCTGACGGCGGCACCATCCGCGAGATCGAGGGGATCTACTACACGATCTGGCCCCGCACCGGGGGCCGCGTTCCGGACGAGCTTTCCGACGAGGAAATCGGGATACTGGGAAGGCTCTGCGCGCGGATCCACAACAACGGCGCGGCAAAAAAGGCAGAACACCGCATCGAGCTGACGGGCGAGACCTACGGCCTCCGACCCCTCTCCTTTCTCGAGCAGGGCGGGTTCCTCCCCCAGCACTGTTCCAAACGCTACGCGGACGCTGTGAGGGAGATCGTCGCCATCTACGAGGAGCTGCGCACGGGCGTCCCTTTCCACCGGATACACGGCGACTGCCACCTCGGCAATCTCCTGCACGGGAGCGAGGGATGGTTCTTCCTCGACTTCGACGACTTCCTCTCAGGACCGGCGGTCCAGGACGTCTGGATGCTGGTGCCTGCGCGGGACGCCGAGGGCCTTCGTCAGCGCGAGCTGTTTCTCGAGGCCTACCGGCAGTTCCGCGACTTCGACGCCTCGTGGCTCAGGCTCGTGGAGCCGCTCCGGGCCCTACGGTACATCCGGTACGCGGCCTGGATCGCCCAGCGCTGGGACGACCCGGCGTTTCCAGCCGCCTTCCCGCATTTCGGAACGGTCGAGTACTGGGAAAGCGAGACCGCCGACCTGGAGGACCAGCTCGACTTCTTCCACGGCAGCACCGGCGACATACCGGAGACCGTACGACGCGCGGAGGAGCCGGAAGAGGAGAAGAAGGAGCTGACGAACAAGGACTTTTTCTGGGATTGGGAGGAGAAATAAATTTTTTATAAGCCTCGGCGAAAAAGCTTCGCGCCTGCGGAACTCGTACAAAAAAAGTGAAAACTCAAACAGTCCTCGGCTGCTCAGCTCTTTTTCGCCGAGGCTCTATAATTATTCTTAATTCAATAAATAATAAAAGATAGCAGTACTGGGTTTTTATGCGCCTGACCTCTTTACCGTATACCCTTCTTGGGATAGATATTGTATGATGTAGTCGGTCCGGTCGCCCTGGATGATTATGACGCCGTCCTTGACGGTCCCGCCGGCGCCGCACTTCTGCTTCAGCCTTCCCGCGAGTTCGGACAATTGAGGTGGCGCGAGCGGCAGGCCGTAGACGGCCGTGACGGTCTTTCCGCCCCTCCCCTTGCTCTCCCGCCGCACCCTGACGATGCCGTCACGTTTGACGCTTGACGACTGCGGGGACGCCGCCTTCTGTTTTTTCCGGAGGTCTCCCGAGCCGGTCGAATAGACGATATCATCTGGCATGATTGGCCGCCGCTCCCTGCTGTTACTTCAAGATATTGTTCCATTCCTTGATGGCATCCGGAACCTGCGCGAACAGTTCCTCCATGTCGCCGTTGATCGTGATCGATTCTATTGTATCCCCCTGGCGGATGCTGTTGACTGTCTTCTGGTCTTCCTCGCCGACGACCAATCCGAACACCGTGTGCTTCCCGTTGAGCCAGGGGGTCGGCACGTGGGTGATGAAAAACTGGCTCCCGTTCGTGTTCGGCCCGGCGTTTGCCATCGAGAGGATCCCCGGCCTGTCGTGCTTCAATTCGGGCGTGCATTCATCTTTAAAGGTATAGCCGGGCCCGCCCGTGCCGGTCCCTTTCGGGCATCCGCCCTGTATCATGAAGTTGTCGATGACGCGGTGGAACTTCAGGCCGTTGTAAAAACCGCGCTGCGCCAGGTTCGTGAAATTCGCCACAGTAAGCGGCGCTTTATCCGAAAAAAGGTTCAGGTTGATGTCGCCCTTGTCGGTCTTGATGATTGCTGTTAATTCGGCCATTGAACTCTCCTTGTATGAAAAAATACTCATGCGGCGGTTGCGGCGTGTTTGTATCGCAGTTTTTATCCCGCATCCTTTTTTTTCAAGAATTATTTTTGAACAAAATCCGACGCACGCCATTCCTCAAAAAATTAAAAACCGACATGTCAGTTTTATGATTGACATATTTAATTGCCAAATTTAAATGGAACAACATACATACAGAATATCGCTATCTCACTTGCTTATCGAAACATTACGAACAATAGTATCACCATAAAATAATTTCAATCAGGGGAGGTTTACAGTGAAAAAGTATTGTGCAATAGCCATGATAACTTTTGTCAGCGTTCTCCTTTCGCTCCAACCCTCGAGCGCCGCCAGCTGGTCAAAGATCAAGGACAGCAGCGGCATCAAGGTGTACGAGCGGGCAGTTCCGGGGACCGATCTGATGGAGTACATGGGCGTCACCACGATCGACGCGAAAATGGAAGTTATCGGCGAAGTCCTTCGTGACGTGCCGCGTTACAACAAGTGGCTCGCGGACTGCTACGGCGCGCAGGTTGAGAAAAAATTCTCCAAAAACGACATGGTCATATACATGGTCCTGAAGCCGCCCGTGATCCAGGAGCGGGACATCGTGCTGAAAGACAGAACGGTCTACGACTATGCGAACGGTAATGCGCTGATATCCTTTCAGGCGACCGAAGAAGTGAAAATACCACTGGAAGACAAGCGCGTCAGGGTCAAGATTATGAACGGCCTCTTCAGAATGGACTACCTGGGGCGCGCCAAGACGAAGTTCATCTACACGCTCAAAGTCGATCCGGGCGGAGACATCCCCAAGAAGGTCGCCTACGCGGTCATGAAAGGCTACCCCTACACGACCCTGAAGGGGCTGAAAAAGATGGTGAACGACCAGAAGTACATCAAGGCGGCCAAAGGGACGGAGGAAGAAAGGGAGATCGACCGGCGCGCCGTCAACCCGGGAGCCGTGGAGAAGGTCCTCACCCTCAGGCTGATGAAGTACGTTAAGAACAAGGGCGCGCTGGGAGCGGTCATCGCCGCCGACAGGGCGGGAATCCAGGAAATCGCCAAATCAGGCGGCTCATACCCGGTTGTGGAGAAGGTGACAACGCGCATATACACTAATTATTTCTCGAAATTCGTAGATAAGTCCGAGGTCGACAGGCTGAAGAACAACAAGAAGATGATTGAAGAAATAACCGAGATGGTGCTGAGCGACTGCGGCGCAGTCTTTCTAACGGTCGACGATATCGTGAAGAAATACAGTAAAAAATAGCGGTATCGACATATCGGCGCTCGCATCCCGGGAGCGCCGATGCAGCATGCGCAATCAAACGCGGCAATGTAAAAGCATTGCCGTGTTTTTAGTGTTTCCATTATATCCGAGATATCGTTGCATGCCTCGACTCAGCTCGGCATGACATGTCACCCCGAGCCCTTCGGCTTCGCTCAGGGCAGACTCCGTCGAGGGGTGACATACTCCTGTCACAGCTTCAGGCTATCCAGGTCCGTCTTGAAGACCTTGAGCAGCTTCGCGGTGAGCTTCACAGCCTCGACGGTGAAGGAGTCGTCCGCCATCATCTTTTTGCTCCAGACCCTCAGGCCGTAGCGTATGAAGTAATTGTCGATGAATTCGCTCGTTGCGTTGAATTCCAGCATCACGTTGTTCGGGTCGCGGGCATCCCAATTGAAGCTAACGTACGATCCCTTCCCCTCGTCAGCCTGTACCATGACCGTGGAAAAATCGTATATCAACTGTTCCATGTTGGTCGGGATGAAGAGATCAATGACCCAGGCCGGAATTATATTGTAATAACTGCCGGAAATCGCGGTCCGCGGGATATCCTCCATCCGGATTTTCAAGTGTCCCCGGGCGGAGCTCTCGTTCCATTTCACGCGGATAATCACGTTGTTCGTGGTGAACTTCAGGCCATGGACGTCATGGACCATATCCATCACCGCGTAAAACGCGATATTCCTGACCGCTGCCGGCGATACCGCTTCGCCGAGCACGGGCTTCCCCGCGCCGTCCCATGGGACAAAACGGCCGCGCCTCGTGTAAAACGACATGGAGAGAACGTCATCGCGGCTGTCGAACACGATTATACAATACGTATGCCCGGCCCCGTTCTTAAAGGTTAGCTTGATCTTATAGAGATCCCGGATCTTCCTGATCGATTTCGCCAGGCGCGGGAAGTCCTCCTTCAGGTTGTCGAGCCGGTATCCATACCTGACGTCGACGCGGGTGTACTTCACGCCCGCGTGTTTCTCTACTGAAAGAAGGGATCGTATCTCGGCATACCGCTCGAAGAAACCGGATACGCCGGGGAATGATTTATGAAAGGCGTTCACCACGCCACGGGCGTCCCCTTCCAGGTTTGTAAAGAGGCCGCACTCCGGCGCCTTCAGGAGGCGCAGGTTGTCGGGGTCGATGACCCTGAAAAGGCCGTCAACGAATGCCAGGCCGTTCCGGTGAGAGTAGCGCTTGGTCGCGGTGAGGGAATTGATCGACATGATGAACGAGCGCCCGCCCGTGATGCACCGGTCGTTTTTCTTCATGGAATAACGCGTGCGGAAATCCCAGATGCGGGAAACCTCGCACCGGTCCTCGTCCGAGGTCACCAGGTTCACGCTGTAGTGGTCGTCCCTGTTGCACCCCTGGAAGGTGACGCCCCGGTACCCGTCTTCGTAATCGGTGCAATACCTGCTGTTGTAGATCTTCATGAAATCGAAGCGCTCGAGGGACTTCATCAGGTCTTTCCTGAATTTCTCTGTCTCCCTGTCGCTCCGTACCTGCACCGAGGTCTTTTCGATGAGCCGCGCGACCTCTTTCATCGCTTCGCCGCCCTTCCGGCCCGGCACGATATCGCGCACCATGTCATCAAAGGTATACGCCCCGATGTTCATTGAAGATATAAAGACCGCTATCATTAATACCGACATATGCATATTCCTGTGTTAAACAGCATACAAATGACTGCCTAAAATCAAGTGCCATTGCGAGGAGGGACTGACCTAAAGTCTTTTTTCGACGTCCCCCACCCCCCGGGAGGGGGCTTGAGACACAACCCCGGCGAAACAATCGGATTTTCTATTCCAATCACTCAATGAATAATAAGATATATCCAGAATAGACTGCCGTCAATAACAAGATCGCTTCGCTCCGCTCGCGATGACACAAGATAGTTGAGTGATTTTTGATTTGATAAATAACCTTAACCGGCTGCCCGCGAGAGGCATTCCCGGATAATGACATACGATCTGATCGAGAAATAGAGCGCCACAGCATGAAGGCCGGCCGCGGCGAGGACTACGACATGAAATATGCCGTGAAAACCGATGCGGTCCGGCATAACATCCGGCCTCCTGGCGGCGTATATGATACCGCCCGCGCCGTACATCAGGAGACCGGCTATCAGCATCCACCTGAGAACGCTTATGGGGACCGTCACCGGGCCGGCCGGTATGCCGTTCACGGGATTCCATAATAAAATGATCGGCACCGCCGACGCGACGCAGAGCGGCGCATAGATGGCGACGTTCACCCAGTTGGGAGAGACCAGGTGCCTCATTTTTACGGCAATGCCCAGGACCGCGAAAATCCAGACAAAGGCCAGCACGCTCCAGAGTACCGGACCGGACCCGTAAATGTACATGGGCCCCACATAGGACCCCGCCATCATGATAAAGATGGCCGCGTGGTCGAGCCTCAGCCAGAAGCCCCGCTCGATCCCCTCGGGCTTCATGGCGTGATAAATAAAGCTCGAGGTGAACAGGATGAAGTATGAAAAGGTGGTAATGAAAACCGCCGCCGCCAGCGGCGCGCCATGGTCCGCTGCCAGCGCCGTAAGGACAACGGTCAGGGCCAGGCTTGCAACCGCGCCGAAGAGGTGCGTGTATGAATTGAAGAGTTCTTTTTGCTGTATCGCCATTTCACGCTGAATCCCGCCCGTGCTTCACAATGCAGCACTATTACCGCACGGATGAAATGTCATGCATTTGTACAAAATGACCTTGCAATGTCAAATGATTTACAGGCAGCGCCTTACGGCGGGTCACAATCGCGTTCTCAGGTGGCGATGTCCCGGTCGGTTATTACCGCGGTGCCGGCCTTGTCGACGTACCTCGGAGTAACGGTCTGGTAAAACTCTCTGATGACCCTCATGTCTTTTTCAATATCGCCGGTCGTGGTGATAAGAGGGCCTGCCCCCCCGGTTTTACTCGCGTAATCCAGGAAGCCGAGGAGCACCGGGACACGCGCGCCCTCGGCGATACGATAAAACCCGGTTTTCCAGTGGCTCGTCCTTTTACGGGTTCCCTCAGGGGCGATGGCGAGCACGAACCGCTCGTTCTCCTTAAACGCGCGCACCACCTGGTCCACGGTATTGCCGGCATGGGACCGGTCGATCGGCACGCCGCCGATCCACTTCATGACAGGGCCGAACGGCCACCGGAACAGCTGGTTTTTGGCCATGAAATAGGCGTCCAGCCTGAAGGCGAACGCCACGATGATGCCGTAGAAGAGGTCCCAGTTAGAGGTGTGCGGCGCAACGACGATGATATAGCGATTCTCTTTCGGCAGGCTGCCGACCGTGCGCCAGCCGAGCAGCTTCAAAAAAAAGAGGGATATCCCCCTGAATATCGATTGTATTACCGGTGTGTTGAAAATTGTAAGATGCATGGCGCCCCGCAGTTGAAACGGCAATTATTGATATATTAGCATTAAAACAGGGCGTGGTCCAGTAACCCCGCCCAGTGGATAAAGACAGGTTTTTTAATGATTCAGTTGCAACTAATTTAAAATTTTCCGGTCAGAGGGCCGCCCCTCCCGTTGTCAGGATGTACATCACGGCCGCCGCGGCAATCAAGAATACAATAGCCCAAAAAGAGATATGCATGAAATCCCTTCTCAAAAAAATTATGGCCGAATAATTTGAGACAACGGAAGACGGTTTTCTTTCGCCGATTATATACACACCCCCGATCAGCCTGACGATCTCTTTCGAAACCGCCATCTTCCAGGCCCTCCCTATATCCGCCTTCGCGACGCTCGGGTCGCCGCTGTAGGTGAACCACGGCTTTTTCTGGTGGTACATCTTGTCCGCCGTGAGCAGGAGCCGCACCCCCTCCTCCAGCGGCAGGCCGAGTGCCCTGAGTGTGCCTTTCAGGAGCGGTATCCGCTTCACGACAGCCTCGAGGAAGCGGGCCGCCTTCCTGACCGACTCCGGCACGGAGAGCATGGACGATCCGTAGTCGCGGTAATCGGC
This sequence comes from Spirochaetota bacterium, assembly GCA_016933025.1. GTDB lineage: Bacteria > Spirochaetota > UBA4802 > UBA4802 > UBA5550 > RBG-16-49-21. The sequence goes on from JAFGBT010000006.1 coordinate 23,874, forward strand.
TGCTACGAGTTCCGGGTTCTCATTGAGAATGATGGAGGTCTCCCACCCGGCCGCGTGCTCAATATCTACGAGGCCCTTTTTCTCAAAAGGCTTCAGCTTCCGTCCGAGCTCTGCCTCGAGCAGGGGAAATTTCTTTCCGAAAATAAAATCCTGGTACACCAGAATGCCGGGGGAGGTCATCTTCATGCCGTACCGCCTGTTGCAGGTCCTGCAGGCGTCGTCGAGGGCGAGGTTGTGCTTCGGCCCGCCGTGGCCGTTGGTGAGCACGAGGTTTTTAAACCCCCAGCGTTTCAGGGAGCGGCCGTATTCGACCAGCGCCCGGTAGACCGTCCTCCGTGAGAACTCGATGCTCCCGGGGAGCGGGAGCTCGTCCGTGCCGATGTTCAGGAGCGGCAGCAGCACGACCGTCCAGTCCCCGTGCGCGCGCGCGAAGAAAATGCCGGTCTGTTCCGCCATCACCACCGCCGACGTCATGTCGGTGTCGTTGGGCAGGTGCCAGCCGTGCGCCTCGAGCGAGCCGACCGGGAGTATAAAAAGGGTCCTGTCCCTGTCGAGCGCATCGAACTCCCCGAGGAGGCAATGGCACGCGTGACGTAAGTTTTTGGGAAACGCCCCTGGTTTCATTTTTTTTACCGCCGCCATATCATGCAATCTCCTTCATGCTTTGTCTGCCCTTAGCCCGATAAGCCAATATACTGGACGTTGTCCAAAATATCATTGACAAAAATATTTGTGGGGATAATCGTAAAACTTTCAACAAATAAAAATCAGCCATCCTTAAAAGATTCACTACATCCCATCAGAGATGAGCCGTGCGACAGTGACGGACCATGCCCGCGCGCGAGGCCGAATACGCAATTCCGGCGGTGACGGGCCCGGTACACAATCATTGCACATAAAACACATATATATATGGAGGGATTTATCATGAAAAGGATATCGATCATTGTGCCTCTGGAAGGCCCGGGGAAATATGATTTCATCAGCGGCTTCTTCGTGAATCCGCCCTACGGGATCCTTCCGGTGGCGACCAGGCTGAAAAAGCACGGGTACGAGGTGAAGGTATTTGCCGAGATCATCAGCAAGGACATCGATTGGGACTACGTGTTCCTTTCGGATTACATCGCCTTCTGCACCATGACCACCTTCAGCGCGCCAAAGGCCTACCGGTACGCAAAAAAGATACGGGCTAAATCGAAGGTCCCGATCATATGGGGGGGCGTCCACGCCTCCATACTACCGGAGGAATGCCTGGAGCACTGCGACTACGTGGTCCGGGGCGAGGGCGAGGACACCATCGTCGAGCTCCTCGACGCCATTGAAGAGAACCGGGACGTGAGCGCCATCAAGAATTTATCGTTCAAAACCGCGGACGGGAAGATGATCCACAATCCGTACCGCGAGTTCATGAAGGACTTCGACGACAAGGTCGACACATCGCTGATCCACGGGTACGGGCCGCTGTCGAAAAACGTCGATCCGATGGAGGCCTTCGTGCGCCACGGCAGGGTCCACCTCCAGCCGATCCAGGCGTCGCGCGGCTGTCCCTATAACTGCCGCTTCTGCATGTGCCCGCGGGAGTTCGGCCGGACCTACCGGACGCGGGACATCGACACGATCATCGCGGAGATCGACGACGGCCTGACGCGCCTGAAGAACAACGTCTTCATTTTTGTCGACAACGATTTCGCCCTCGACCGGAAGCGGACGAAGGTCCTCATGTCCAGGATCATCGAGCGGTTCGGCCGGGATACCCTGAACCTGGTCGGGTTCACCAGGCCCGAGGTCGGCGAGGACCCGGAGCTGATGGAGCTGATGAGGGACGCCGGGTTCAAGGTGCTGGTCCTCGGGATCGAATCGACATCCGACGCGGTCCTCCAGGAGCTCGACAAGAAGCAGACGGCCGCGCGCATCGAAAAAAACATCGACGCGATCCATTCATGCGGCCTCGGAATATGGGCGGCCATGGTCGTCGGCGCCGACGCGGACACCATCGATACCGTACGGGACTCGGTCGACTTTCTTCTCAAAAAGAACTTCTTCCTGCTCGGATTCAACTCCCTCACGCCGGCGATATACCAGACAAAGGTCTTCGGCATACCGCAGCACTTCCCCGACAACCGGTATATCCATAACGACTGGCGTTTCTTCACCGGTGCCTTCGTCAATCATTTCCCGAAAAACATACGGCCGAGCACGCTCCAGAGAGAGATAAAGAACGGTTATTCGAAATTCTACTCGTTCTCCAAGAACCGGAAGGAGCTCTCCACCTACCTGACGCCCCTGTTCATGCTGGCGCGGCTCCTCCGCTTTTATCCGTCGGCGATCATGGCGTGGCAGAAGCTCATCCGGCCCATTGACGCCTATGGCGGAATAGCGCGGCGGGTCTACACCATGAAGCCCCTGTTCAAGGCCATGGACAATTATCTTCCGTTCCTGGAAAAGGCCGAGGAGGGACTGTACGACGGCGAGAGGCTCATTGAAGAGAGGCTCCCGCCGGTCGACAATCTGGACCTGATGAAACGTCTGCCGATAGATTGAAATAAAATCATTGATTTATTTTCCAGCCGCATGAAATATAAGCGGGGGCTGTCTCACAAGCCCCCTAAATCCCCCAAAGGGGGACTTGCCCTCACCCCCGACACTGAGTGACAGGATGTCACGAATGCAGCAGCGTACACGGATGTACAAGCTGCTGCCTCCCATAGGGAGAGGGGAGAAGGTGTCATATATATTTTCTTATAGCCCCCCTCTGGGGGGTTGGGGGGGAGTTGCCATTGACTTCGGGTACAGCTCCCGGCCGATTCTTCCGTGAAAACGATTAAAATACCATGCCGCCCATCGAACCCGTCATAATCAATATCGTGGACGACCCCGATGACCTTGACATCGAGGCTCATGCCGCCGTCCCTTCGCCCTTTCTCTCGGGTATCACCGGCGCCGGCCCGTGGCACGGCACGTTCATGAACATGTTCATGCAGGAAGGCGACGACGCGGAGCCGATTGAATACGTCAGCTGCGCCGGGCCCGCCTCCGGAGTCGGCACGGGACCCGTGATGATAACCATTGAATCCCACCACACCTTCGGCGACGGACGCCACCCCACCACCAGGCTGTGCGTGAGATTTCTCCTGGAGCACCTCGCCGGAATCGACACGGCCCGCCGCGACAGCATGGCGCTCATTGACGCGGGCACCGGAACCGGGGTCCTCTCGATTATCGCCGCCGAGCTCGGCATCGGCGCCATCGACGCCGTCGACCTGTACCGCCACGCGGTCCAGTGCGCGGCCAGGAACATCGCCGTCAACGGGTGCGCGCGCATCAGGCTCCACGAGTCGGACATCGCCTCCTTCGAGACCGGGCGGCGCTACGATATCGTCGCCGCCAACCTGGTGACCGACGTTATCATCGCAAACATCGGGAAGCTCATCGGCCTCACCGCGCCCGGGGGCGTGATCATCGCCAGCGGGATCAGCGCCGCCAGCGACGAAAGGGCCCGGGCGTGCTTCAGCGAACGGGGGCTGCGGATTGCGGAGTCCGCCGTGATGGACGGCTGGTGCGGATATCTGCTCGCCGTAGAGTAACGGGTGGATCCGGACGATCAGGGAACAATCAGGCGCGAGATTCTTGTCCGTATGCTCTTTTTATTCTGCATGATGTCCTCGACCTCGGCCGTGATCCGCCGCACCTCGGCGCCGTCCAGATGCACCGGAAGCACAACCTCCAGGAGCCGGTTGCCGAGCGTCGACAGCGTCGCCTGGATGAAGGTCTTGACGCCGATCTGTTTCTGCACGATGGGGCGGTTCAGGAGATAGAGCAGGTAGTACGCATTCAGGCGCGCACTTTCCAGGACGCGGATTTTCCTCAGGTGGCTCTGTATGACGCACTTCTCGTCCAGGTCGGTAACGAGCGCGCACCGCCCGATCAGAAAGGTGCCGTCGTTGACGAAGAGGATGTCGCCGGCCCTGACGTCCTGCGCGTCCCGGTATTTCAGGTAGACCTCCTCGGACACGCACTTGACCGGGTCGATCTTGATCTCCCAGTTGACGATGTCCGTGGTCCGCACAAAGGGAACCGGGCCCGTCCCGTAATACCGGGAGCCGATCTCGTTCCCCCTGGCGATCCCGATCACGCCGTCACGGACAAGATCGCCGATCGATATCATCGCATACCGGCCCGTGCCCGCGAGCGCCGACAGCTCCTGTTTTATCTCGGGGCTGTACGACTCGGGGATATATATGTTATCGTTGATATCTGCCGTGTCCATGAGAAAGCCGAGGTGGTCTTCGCTGATGCGCCGGTCGTGGAGAAAATCAGAGAACTTTTCGGTTATTGCGGGAGTATCGTCATCGATGATTCTTTCGCCGTGATCATCCAGCACAAAAGTGCCGTCGGCATTCATCCGGTAAATCTCTTTGCCGTTCTTGTTGTGGCCTACCGCGTCGGCAATGGCCATGAATATTCTCTTCCTGCTCCTTTTCTTCTTCTCGATAAAGAGCACGCTCGTCTTGGTATGAGTGCTCGGCTGAAAGGCCTCATGGGAAAGGCCGACGACGCCTATTATGGACGCATGCTTTTTCACATATTCCCAGATGTACCGGTCAGAGGGGTTGCCGAATATCCCCTCGGGGAGAACGATGCCGGCCCTTCCCCCCTGTTTCAACAGCTGGATCACCCGCTCGATGAAGAGAATCTGGGGCGGCTGCTTATCGAGCATGTTATCCGTCATGACCCACGCGCCGTCGCGTCGTTTCCAGTGCCGGCCAAGCTCGTACTGCTCAAGGAGGCCGCCGACAACCGGGATTTTCGCGCCGAAGGGCGGGTTTGTCATGACCATGTCGAATGATTCAAGGTCAACCTCGCCGCGCGCTTCAGGCGACCAGGCGCGGGGGTCTTCCAGGCTGTTCTCGCAGAAGACATGGTATTCCCCCTCCCCCAGGAGCGTGAGGTATATTTTCGCGAGCCGGGACAGAAATAGGTCCTTGTCCAGGCCGTATATCCGGTGCCGGCCGTTTCCCTTTTGCTGGTAATGCCGGACGATATGCGCGAGGAACCCGCCGCTGCCGCATGCAGGGTCGATGACCATCTCCCCGGGGTCGGGCTCCAGAACCTCGATCATCATCCGGACAATGTTGCGCGGCGTGAAGAACTGGCCCTCGCCGCCCCTGAACGAGGTGCCGATAAGCTCCTCGAACGCGTCTGCGATGATGTCCCGCTCGGCGTCGAGGATGGAACGGGGCTCCAGCTTCGAAACGATGAAGGAAAGGTCCGCCGGGCTTACCTCGATTTTCTCATTTGTTTCAAAAATATCGGGGTGCTGTTTTTTCACGCGCTCGAACAGAGATTGCATCCTGGCCGCAAGTTCCGGAGCGCCTTCGTCAGGCCTCCGGGTAAACTCGACCGGCCGGTCTCCCGATTTCTCCCGCTCATCGAAGATCTTGCAGAAGAGAAGGCGCATGATGTTCCGGGCGATCGTTTCGTCCCTGGTGATCCCGGTGACGTTGCCGGCGAAATAGTCCCGTATGTCCCGGAATATCTCCTTGAGGTTGTGCATGGGGATCAGGTCTTTCTTGTGGAGCACTGGTTTCTCCGGCCTCTAATATGCGGTCCCCTTGCCGGCCCACCTGGCGATCTCCCTGAAATCGCCGCGCAGGAACGACTCCCTGCAGGCGAAGCGCTGCAGCTTCCCGCTTGACGTCTTGAGGACCTGGCCGCTCTCCACCAGAACCACCGCGTCCGGATAGAGCTCATAGGTGCCGCCGACCGCCTTGCGTATTCTCTGGATCACCTCGTCGGCGTTCAGTCTGTTCATCTGGCTCTGCTTTATCTCCTGCACGATGACGAGGCCCGCTGCCCCCTCGTCCTCCACGGAAAAGGCCGCGCCGCACCCTTTCCTCAGTGCCGGATGGCAGGCCTGCACCGTCCGCTCGATATCATGAGGGTAGTAATTCTGCCCCCGGATGATAAGGACATCCTTGATGCGGCCGGTAACGAACAGCTCATTATCGACCATGAACCCGAGGTCGCCCGTCCTGAGATACGGTCCCCCGCCCGTGTCCGAGAGATGCGCCATGAAGGTCTCCTTGTTCGCTTCCGGCGAGTCCCAGTACCCGCGCGTGACGCAGGGGCCGGCAATCCATATCTCTCCGATCCGGTCCTCCGGGCATTTCGTCAGGGTGTCCGGATCCACGATGATTACTTCATGGCCCGGGACCGGGCTGCCGCAGCCGACGATATTCACGGCGCCCGTTTCTGAATCGGCTAATACCACCCTGTTTCTCATGAGTTCCTCCTCGACGACGGAACGGACCATCGGCGCCCGGTTGACCGCCCCGCACGTCACCATCAGCGTCGCCTCGGCCAGGCCGTAGCTCGGCAGGAATGTCTCGCGCCGAAAACCGCATTCCCTGAAGGACTGGTAAAAACGCTCCATGGTCTCGGTCAGGATAGGCTCGGCGCCGTTGAGCGCCACATGCCATCCGCTCAGGTCCAGTCCCTTCTTTTGCTCCGCCGTCACCCTTCGGCACACATGGTCATACGCGAAATTCGGGCCGCCGGTCACGGACGCCCTGGTGTCCGAGATCTCCTTGAGCCAGATGTAGGGATCGTACAGAAAGGTCAGCGGCGATATCAGGGTGAAGGGATGGCCGCTCCATATCGGGAGGAGTATCCCGCCGATCAACCCCATGTCGTGATACTGCGGCAGCCAGGTCACCCCGCAGGTGTAGTTCCTGGAAAAGCCGAAGGACCTGCTGAGCACCAGCAGGTTCGTCAGGACATTCACGTGGCTGATCATGACGCCCTTGGGAAGGCCCGTCGAACCGGAGGTGTACTGGAGAAACGCAACATCATACGGCGCGATGTCCGGATCGTTCCATCCGCTTCCGCCGCGCGCCAGAACATCCGTCGCGATGCAGGAGCTTTTTTTCATCCGGTATTTCCCGGAAAAGACCGGTTCAATGTGAGGCAGGAAGTCGGAGGTCGTGAGCACGGCGCACGGCTTCGCGTTCTGCATGATTGCGTCCAGCCGCTGCATTGAAAGCTCCACCCGCGTCAGATTGGGCGGGTAGACCGGCACCGCGATCACGCCGGCATAGAGGCAGCCGAAGAACGCGCCGAGATAATCGAGCCCGGGCGGATACACCAGGAGCGCCCGGTCGCCCTTCCCCGCCGCTGACTGGAGAGCAGCCGCCGCCGCCATGGCCGAAACCTCCAGCTCCCCGTAGGTTATTGCCGACCGGTGATAGTCGCCCTCCTCATCCTCGTGCAGATACCAGCAGGCCGTTTCCCCGGGCTGACGAGATGCCCGGTACCGGAGGACATCGACCAGCGTATGGAAGTTCTTGACCTCGCTCCGGTAGGACAGTATTTCGAAATCAGATTCGGGAACATTCATAGACCCTCACCCCCGGGGTTGTCTCACACGCCCCATAAATCCCCCGCAGGGGGACTTTATCCGACAGACAAAATTGGAAAGCCCCCCTCTGGGGGGTTTGGGGGGCTATCCAAAAGATTTTTTGGACAACCCCAAAGTACAAAAAAGGTCACTCCCTCTCTTTTATAATCTTACGCGCGGTCTCAAACCGCTCTTCCGGGACCACCTGGCCGAAGCACTGGAGGGGGGCCGGCCGGAACCCGATTTTCTCGGCCCGCTCCATGATATCGCCGGCAAGCGCCGGTTCGGCCGTCCCCAGCCCGTAATTGCCGGTGTGATCGGTCATCGCGAGAGTGAGTATCTCCGCGAAACAGCCGTAGGTCTCCTTGCAGCTGAGGAGCCGGGTAAGCGGCGCGTCCATCAGGTCGGGCATGTTTCTGGCGGAGTCGATGTCGGTGGAGACCGGCACGCTCACGGCCCCGCCCTCGACCAGGACGATGTCCCTGCGCCGGCTCATAACCGTCCGGGAAACATTCTTCGGGAACGAGTCGTCTATGACGATCGCGCCCTTCTTCAGCAGGCGCGCCGGGACCACCGATGTCGGTGAATTTGTCGCCACGATTATCAGGTCGGCATGCGCGATCGCCTCCATCTTCACGGAAAGGGCTATATCAAGCCGATCGTTGATCTTCAGGAGCTCTTCTTTAAGTCCCTCCAGCTTCTTCTGCGAGGCAAAGCTGAGCATCTCGACCAGCAGGAGCCGCCGGGCGCCCCTGGCCGCCAGCAGTTTCGCGCACCCGGATCCGATGGAGCCGGCCGCGCCGACAACGGCGATACGCGCAGAGCCGAGGTCCAATCCGGTCCTCGAGCAGGCGATTCCGGCTATCTGCAATATATTGCCGATCGTATAGGCGTGCCCGGTGGTGAAGCCGATGTCAGGCAGGCGCTCCGACAGGTGCTTTCCCCCCTCCGCGAACGAGGCGACCAGGCCGGCCATGGCGGCGCGGCGCGCGCCCAGCCGGTCCGCCAGGGATGCGGCCTGCATGATCTTTTTATGCCGGAGCTTTCCGTCCCGCAGAAGCTGCTCCGTTGAATTGGCGATAAAGATAATCCAGCCGAGGAGTGGCCGTCCGTCGATCCGTATCACCAGTTCGTTGACCACCGGATACGAATGCCGGAACCAGCGCTCCCTCTTTTTTTCAGGCATCTTTCCGATGAACCAGCATTCACGGTTGAGATCGTCCCGCAGGCCGTAATGCGCGAGGTGGGCGAAATCGCCCCGCTTGTCGTCGTTATGATATCGAAGAATAAAATCCTTCAGGATCACCATTTTTTCTTTCAACAGCGGCCTGTCGCCTCTCGAATGCCTGGTCTCTGCCAGGAGGTCGATATACTCCTCCTCTTCGCCGAGCAGGCAGGGGGCTATGGCGTCGTAGACTTCATCAACGATCAGCCTCTTCTGCGCAAAGGGGATGTCGAAGGCCCGCGCGAACAGCTCTTTTTTCGGCGCGAGCTCGATCATGTAATTGAAGAGCGAATAAGGGGACCCGCCCGTGCCCAGAAGCGGCGCATTCAGCCCCAGGACCTGGGAAAGGAGCGGCACCACTGTGTACGGCGACGCGAAACGCTCCGGGGAAACGCCCGCGAAAATGGAGCCGGCCTCGTCCATGGCCGTCTTGAGGTGCCCTATGTCGGAGCCCGCCCTCTTCTTCATTTCAAGATATCCTCCCTGTCAAGGCCGAGCATCTCCAGGGAATGCCTCATGGCGACGCACCCTTCATCGACCCTCTCGGCCTCGAGGGCCGCCCCGAGCGTCATTCTCCCGGTCCTCACCAGGAAGCTGAGCTCGCCCGCGTAGGGATGATAGCCGAGCTTCCGCACGCAGGCGTAATTGCCGAGCGCGTTGATCATGCAGTTGGTCGAGCAGGGGTCGGTATCGTCCGGCTTCTCCCACCCCAGTGCCGCGAGCTCCCGATAGATCGCGTCCTCATCATATTCAATGAGACCATGGAACGGGAACAGCACTTTCGGAACGGATTCGCCTTCCTTGATGTACTGGCCCGGGAAAAAATAGGGGTCAATGTCACTGCCGAAGAGTTCGTGAAGAGGGTCCCTTCCTATCTTGATGACGTCCAGCGGGTCGTCCCTGTACACCTCCGAGGAAAAAAAGACGCAGGAATTCACCTTAAGGTAGTTCTCGAGGCTTATGACCGGATACTGCCCCGGCGTATAGCCGATGAACATAAGCGGCGCCTTCAATCGCCTGGCAGCCCTGATGGTGGTCCCGAATACCATGCCCTGGCACGCAACGCAGAGAGGACTCAGCATGGCGAGGAGCTCCTTGGGAAAGGGCGTCTCCCTGGTCAGAACATGGGTGAACACCGCCTTCATCAGCGGCATCGGAGGCCGGGTGATGATGCATTTCACCTTCAGGCGGTCAGTCACCCTGCGGATATTCCTGAGCGCCGCCGGAGAGATAAAGCCGTTGTCGAGGACATGGGCCGCGACCTTCAGGCCATGGGCCTCCACCAGGTACTTCAGCAGAAAGGAGCTGTCCTTGCCCCCGCTGTATGCGACGACGCAGTGATAGGGACGCCTTTCGCGTCTGATTTTCCTGATGGTTTTCAGGAATCCCCTGCGGAGCTCGGCGGAGATGGCGGCCTCCCGGTCGCGGTACACGTCGTAATACAGGCAGTAATTGCAGACGCCGTCAGGGCCGAACTGCACGCCTGGATAGGCTTCCGGGAGACCGCACCGGCTGCATCGAGAAAGTGATTTCATGGCGTAATCTTTTTACCCGTCTTCTTAACCAGATACCGTATGATATCATCAACCGTGCTCACCTTCGCCATCGCGGCCTGAGGAATCCTGATCCCGAGCTCATCCTGAAGAGCAAATAGAATCTCCACCGCATGTACCGAGTCGCATCCCAGGTCTTCCACCAGGAGCGTCTCCGGTGATATGGTGCTTTTCTCAATGCCGAGTACATCCGAGACAATGCTTGCAACCGTTCTCTCGATAGAATCCTTTTTCATGACCAACCCGTCGATTGATTGAACCATCAATGCCCTGTATCCTTTATATGACGATATGGGTTTAAAATCAATAATATTATGCCCTCCCCGCCCCCACAGGGAGAGGGGGAGTAAAAATACTTCATACGCAGCAAGAGGCCCATCACACGCCAGCCGCGAAAAACCTCTACTGTATATGTTTATCAAATAAACAAAATCGATTTTTTGTAACCACGGCTCCAGTGATAACGGGACATGTCTTATGAGGATAGCGAAAGGTTAAGGCATTATATATTTGAGCTGCACTGCCCTGCCAGTGCGGTATTGATTTACGATCTATGGTGATACGCGGTTTTTGTCAAGAAAAAGTGCATGGCGAACAGCCATTTACAGGCACGAATATAAGAAAAAAAACATTAATTGGTTTTATCCTATATATCAATGGATTGCAGTATTGATAAATAATATTACTAAATATTAATAACAATACGTCTCCCTGGAATGAATCATATGGCAATAAATTATCAGAAATTGCGAAACAAAAAGTCACTCTGCCAACAATGTTAAAAAACGAATCGAGCTTCAATAATATAATTCCTTGATATGCATCGATGATTTGCCAAGATCACTGAATCAATAATTTAAAAATAACAAATATACTTATTGATGGATCGCATAACATTTATAATGCCTATTATAATATTATTATTGACATATTAATAGTAATAAATATAGTATTATATAAATAATTCAAATGGAGGATACTAATGGCTGAAAAAGGATATTTCGTGGATTTTGTCGCGGATGCTGCAAAGGATTACAAAATGGGAAAATCTTTAATCGAATATTTGAAAAAAACCACTAATGCGGCAAAACTATCAAAATGGTTTGCATCAAAAGGATATTTGGTATCCAAAGACGACTGTGCAAAATTAATAAAGAACAAGAAGGGAATAGTTAACATAAAAGAGCAGTCGGTAAAATTTGCATATTGAAAATAATTTTTTTTAAAAACCAGTAATTTAACATGCGATTTATCAATTACGGATTTATTAGTATTTTTTTTTTATAATTCCGACCTTCGCTGTCACAGAAAATGACCTTCATGAAGGGCGGTTTATTATATCTTCAGGCGAAGAAGTTATTGAATTACCACAAAAATGGTTCTTCATAAATGATGATTCAAAACCTCATTTTGGAACAGACAGGGACAAGTACAAATATACACTAATAAATTCCAACTCGTCTTGGAAATCCTGGGAAAAAGTCAAAGACCATACAGGAAATGCATGGTATAGCATTGATATATATTTAGGACCAAACATCAATAATCTTTCACTAATGCTTCCTCCGCAATACCGGGGTACGCAGATATATCTCAATACTCACCTTATTTATGAAACGAGAAAGTTTGACCACAAAGGGAATTCTCCATTCATAGTTGGAAAGCCTGATATAATTCCATTACCTGACACCCTCATCAATACAGGAATTAATACACTTGCATTTAGAACCGGTTCTCTAAATGACGATGGGGGATTTAATGGATATACGTACATAGGACCGAGATTAAAAATTAAATTAAAATTTCTAAGAAAAATTCTCTGGGATGGCATCCTGGGGTTTATTAATATATATATCGCCTTGTATTTCATGTTTATTTTTTTTAAAAGGCAAAAAGAACGATACTACTTATACTTTTCGTTATTATCGTTATCAATTGGGCTATGGATCATCGGATATAAACATTTAATATTATTTTTGTTTGATCATCAAATAGTCTATATTTTCATTACATATATTCCCGCAATCACCGTCTGTATATTTCTTTTAGAGTTTATTCATTCATATTTCAACATCGAGAAAAACATTACGGTAAAAATATTAATAATTATTTTTATTATTCTTGCATGCGAGTTGCTTGTTGAACAGACAATTACCTCTCAAATCACTTATTATGCAAGATATCTATATTCAATTTTTATGGTATTATCATTATTGAGTATTATCTATTCCATATCTATTTCCATTAAAGAAATTTCAAAAAACACTCCTTATTCAAACAGGATTCTGATAAGTCTTATAATACTATTACTAACGACTGGGTACAGCTCTTTAACCTTTATGGATATTATCAAATCCGAGCCTGTTTTAGTCGAAGGCTTTTTCATCATGTCCTTGATCTTCGCCTCCATACTCGCATCCAGGTTCGCCCAGGTTCACACGGACCTTGAGAAGGCCCACAATGACCTCCTGGTGCTCGACAAAATGAAGGATGACTTCCTGGCAACTACGAGCCATGAACTGCGCACGCCGCTCCACGGCATCATGGGCATAGCCGAGTCGCTCACGGACGGCACGCTCGGGCCGGTGAACGCCGCGCAGAAGGAGAACCTCGAGCTGATCCGCTCCAGCTCGTCGCACCTGACGTCGCTGGTGAACGAGATCCTCGACTTCAGCAAGATGCGGGCCGGCAGGGCGGACCTCATCCTCGACAACATCCGCGTGGACGACATCGCGGCCACCGTGGTCTCCCTCCTCCGTCCGTCCGCCGCGGAACGGGGACTCGAGATCACGGCGGATCTTAAAAAGCCGCCGGCCATCAAGGCGGACCGGAACCGGCTGCGGCAGATCTTCATCAACCTGGTCGGCAACGCGGTCAAGTACACGGAAACCGGTTCCATCACCGTGACCGTGGAGCCTGCCGAAAGCGGGGTCAGAGTAACAGTTCGGGACACCGGCCCCGGCATAGACGCGAAGGACCTCGAGCGGATATGGGAGCCCTTCACCCAGGCGGAAGACCCGGACCGCCGCAGGGCCGGGGGCACGGGCCTGGGCCTGGCGATCACCAAATACCTGGTGGAGCTCCACGACGGCCGTATCTGGGCTGAAAGCGAAAAGGGCAAAGGAAGCGCCTTCATGTTCGAGCTGCCGGCCGAACCGAAGTCGCGCGGCATCTTGAAAGAGACCGCTGCTATTGAGCCGCTTCAGCCGTCCGCCGGAGAAGCGGCCATCGCCGTTGCGGAGCCGAGCGAAGATCAGGGTTACAGGATCAAATCTAAGTATTCGTCGGCGGTCATTCTCGCGGTCGACGACGATCCGGTGAGCATCAGGGTGGTCGAGAACCTCTGCCTCCTGGTCGGCTACGACCTGGTGACCGCGGCAAACGGCCCCGAGGCCCTTTCAGTCATCTACGAACGCGAGGTGGACCTGGTCCTCCTTGACCTGATGCTCCCGGGCATGAGCGGCTTCGAGGTGTGCCAGGAGATCCGCAAGCTGGAAAAGGCGCGGTACATCCCGATCATCATGGTGACGGCCCGCGACGGCACAGGAGATTTGGTAAAAGGGTTCACCACCGGCGCCAACGACTACGTGACCAAGCCCTTCAACCGGGAGGAGCTCCTGGTGCGCATCGAGAACCAGCTCGTTATCAAGCAGATGCTCGACATGGAGAAATCGGTCATCAACGGACTCCGCCAGGAGAAGGACTCCATCTCAAACCTGTACCAGCGGAGCATGGACCTGAAGGAGTCGACCCTCCAGATGGTCGAGTGGGAGCACATCATACGCGAAGACCTGGACATCGCCACATCGTTCCAGCTCAAGCTGATGACCCATGAGAGAAGCATCCCCGGCATCGAGACCAGCGTGCGCTACCGGCCGCTCCTGAAAATCGGCGGCGACCTCTACGATATTTTCGAGTTCCGGCCCGGCGTGGCGCGCGTGTTCATCGCGGACGCCACCGGCCACGGCATCACCGCCTCCCTCAACACCGTGAAAATCCTGTCCGAGTACGCGGCGGTGAAGGAGACCCTCTCCGCGCCGGAGGTCGTGATGAACTACATGAACCGACGCTTCGTCCAGCTCTTCCGCGACTACCAGATCGTGTTCACCTGCGTTGTCGCCGATATCAACATAGCCGAATCGACCATTGTCGCGGCCCAGGCGGGGCATCCGGCACAGCTTATCCTGCGCGGCCGGGAGTCGATTCAGGTACGGCCGCCGGGGCCGATTATCGGATTTTCCGCGCAGATGGAGTACCAGGAGGAGACCCACGAATTCAGGCAGGGCGACATCTTCTTCCTCTACACCGACGGCCTCCTCGAGCTGTCACAGCCGGACGCGGGCGGCCCCCTCCCCTATGACACGGACATCCTTGCCAAAGCCGTGGCCGATTCCTTCGATGCCAGGGGCATCGAGGAGGGAGGCGAAGAGCTGTTGAAGCAATTCCGCGCGGGAAGGAAAAGGCTGGACGACGACGTGACGTTTATCGCGATACGGAAATTATAACAGCCCCATCACCCTCTTACAAAAAGGCAGATCCTCGTTCATATCCCTGAATGGCTCCGACGGCCGCGCCATGCCTCCCGCGCGACAGAGCGTGAGATGCGGGCAGGCGCCGCACGATTTGTCATCGGCTGACACGGCCGACCGGTATTCTGGCGAATCGAGGACCGCGCCGAGCATGCCGGAATCGTAAGCGCCGAATGAATCGCGCGTCGAATGCGCCAGGGTGATGCTCCGGTCCGCCATGACGATGACGCCGCCGCCGCGGTGGAGATGCAACGCCGCCGGGATCCATGGCATGGTGATGGCCCTCGCCACCGCGACCGCCAGCGGGTTCTGAAGCACCGACACCCTGAAGCCGTACAGGTTGAGAAGCGCCACGATTCGCACCAGGGCGACGAAGTATTCAGGCGTCAGGAGATCGGCCGAAAGGTCGAAGGCGTCGCCGTTGACCCTTACGAGCTGTATGAGGGTGAGCTCCCGCACCGCCGGGTAATTGGAAAAAAGGAACTCGGCGAACCGGGGGAGGTCCGGAACGAGTCCCATCCCGACCGTCGTGAATACGCTCGTAGCCAGTCCCGCATCGAGCGCCGCCTCGATGCCCCTGACCGCGGCCGCGTACGAGCCGGCTCCGCGGACGGCGTCATGGAGCCGCTCCGGGCCCTGGAGGCTTATGGAGATCGACAGCTTTTTGCCGCGGCCTGCCAGCTTCCCGGCCGTCTCCCGGTCCAGGAGCGTCCCGTTGGTATTGATAAATATCGACTCGTACCCGAGCGCCAGAGCGTAATCGACGGCCCCGAACAGCGGCTCCCACAAAAGCGGCTCGCCGCCGGTGAAGTGGATGTTGTGGTAACCGAGTTCGCGGCCCTCCCGGATAACCGATTTCGCCAGCTCGCTCGGCAGATCGACCGCGGCCGATTTTCCCGCACGGACGAAACAGTGCCCGCAGGAACTGTTGCAGCGGGTGGTCACTTCGATGCTGAGGAGCTCTGATGACAGGGTCTGGCGGAGATCGTCTTCCATGACTAGGCCCCCTTGTCCCGGCCCGCCAGGGGCGCGGCCAGCGCCGTGAATTCTTGGGCAAGGCCGGCCATGCCCAGCCTTTCCGCGGTGGACGCGGCGTTATCCAGTTCATGCACGATCCGGCCCTTCAGAGTCTCGATTATCCCCCACTCGTCTATCATCGCGCAGAGATCGCCGATCCCCGCGCCGCCGCCCTTCTTCCCGCGGTGAAACGAATCCCAGAGCTCCCTCCCCTCCGGGTCCAGGCATACGTGGACGGCGCTCCGCGCGCCGCGGGCGATGTCTTCTTCAAGGTCATGCAGGTCGTCCATGAGGCGCCATGCTATGCCGAACGACTCGTAGGCTCCTTTCAGCGACACGGCAAAGCCGCCGTCGCCGCATCTCATGGCCGTTAGTACCGGCATGACGGTCCAGGTGCCCATCTGCCTCCTGAACAGCGAGCAGTAGTCGTCAAGGGTCACGGGCGCATTCGCACCGCTCATGCCGGCGTAGTAGTCGTCGATTGATCGGCGGGCGGCTTCGGCGCCGCCCGGCACCGGCGCGGCAAAGGGCTCGATGCACGCGTTCATCCGCCGCCACATCTCTCCGCGCACCATAAGGGTGAGATGGGTAGCCGGCACCTCGCCGTCCACAAGATGATCGTCGAGTGAATGGAGCTGCATAGCCATGGCATGGCCGCCGATAGCCGGGTCGAGCTCCTCACCGGAAAGGGGTACCGGAGCACCCGAAGCTGAGGCAAGCCAGTAGAGGACAGTCCATGCCGGAGGATAAAAGTTCTTGAAGAAATCAAGGGGCTCGCCGATGCGGAGGCCGGCGTACTCCATGAGGAAAATCATGGCCCCCGCCCGGGCCGACTCGGGAAGCGAGCGGCAGAAGTCCATTACCGCTCCATTCAGTCTCTGATAGAAAACGGCGGCCCCGGACGTATCGACGGGCCCGAACCCGACGGCGGCGCATCTGCCGAGAATCGATCGTGCTCTGTTCATGCCCATCAGAAATCGAGGCGTTTATCAGCCGGCTTTTTTTTCATTTCTTTGTCGTACGCCTCTTTCTTCTTCTGCAGCAGCATGTCCGTATACTGCACCTCGTAATTGTCCCACGAGGTAATGTTCTGGAAGAATATCTCGTACCGCCTGCCTGCCAAGTGCCAATAGATCGTGAGGTCAAGCGCATTGGACATGGTCCGCTTTTCCGGCTGGCCGTACTTGTCCTCAATGACCTTGACGACCTCATCGGGCGACGGATTCGACCTGTTTTTCTTCATCTTGACATTGATTTTATACAGGATACTATTCTGATCAAACAGCAGCGCAATGACCGACACCTGTGAGCCGAGCTCCTTTCTCATCAGGACGATGGAGCCGCTCGCCTCGCCCGAAACAGCGTATTCGCCGGAAAACTCGCCCTGAATAACCTGGCGCACCTCTTCCCTGCTCTGGCCCAGGACGAGCTTACGGTAACCGACATCGTTTTTCTGGGCCGTTGCCGGGACGGCGCAGTTCGCGGTCAGTACAAATAATAATCCATACAGTTGTATCTTTGTCATAACCGACCCTCCGATAATACAGCAATCATCATGATTCGCCCATCGCTTATCAGGCGAATCCTCTGCAGAACGAGTCCATGTTGTTTCCAATTGCGTCATGGTTATACCCCCCCTCGAGGAGGGCGTAGCGCTTACCGCCGCAGAGCTTCTCCGAATACTCCCTCATCAGCCGACCCAGCTCCCCGTAATCCTCCGGCTCAAGGAGCCCGCCCCAGTCGTCGATCCCCTGGTCGAACCCGGCTGACGCCGCGAATATGTCGATTTCGCCGAGCCCCTTCATGTACTCCTCGACCTCGGCGATGTACTCCCCCCGGTCTCCGGACATCGGGTTCAGGATATCGACGCGGAAGCCGTCCCGGCGGTTCTCCAGTATGTTGATATTGCCGTCGCCGGTGTGAAGATCGAAGTCGAGTATAAAGGCGCTCTGTATCTTCCCCTCGGCCCGGAGCCTCAGGAGGCTGACGCTCATGTTGTTGAAGTAGCAGAAACCCCAGCACGAATCGGCCGAGGCGTGGTGGCCGGGAGGGCGGATCACAGCGAATGACGGGTGGCCGGCGTACGCTCTCTCCGCGGCGAGAATGGCGCCCCCGGCCGCCAGTGACGCCAGCTCGTAGAGGTGGCGGTCCATCTTGATCCGCTGAACGTGCGAACCGCCGTGCGCGCGGAGGATATCCTCCTCTGAAGCGGGATCCGGCCTGATGATCTCGTAGAACCTGCTGTCGCTCCCAACTATATCCATGATGCCGTCAAGACGGCCCGGCGCCGCCGCGGGATCATGGGCATAGGCGGAATCGTAGTATTTTTCGTGGAATATGATTTTCATGAAGGAACCTCGCAGTACCGGCAGGGGAGTTTATCGCTCGCCAGCCGCGAAAAAAACCTCCTGTTTTCGCGGCTGAATCGGCGACATCCTGTCGCCCACTCGCTGATAAACTCCCCTGCCGGATATACTAGTGTTCTTATCTCGGCATTATAATTCCGCTATTAAATTTTTCAAGGATATTATCAGCAATAATATGCTTGCATTTTTGCAAATGCTTCGTCCAGATTATGGCGGCGTGATAGCGTGCACTGCCGGATTGCGCTTGATTCCGGCATGAGCATCTATCATGCACATTTCTTCATGAAATATATATGTTTTCTGAGGAAGGTTGTCATGCGGGCAATTTTTGAAATCTATAGAGACAAATCAGGCGAATACAGATTCAGGCTAAAGGCCGCCAACGGGGAAGTAATTGCCGTGAGCGAGGGTTACTCGACCAAGATAAGCTGCATCAGCGGTATCGACTCGGTCAGAATCAACGCGGCCTCAGCGCTGGTGGTGGAGCTGAACCCGGACAGGGATCTCCTGGCGGCATGCGACGCGGGCGACCTTGCCGCCGCCCGCCGGGCGCTCGCCGATGGAGCGAAACCCAACGCAGTCGATCGAGAGGGAGAATCCGCATTGATTGAGGCGGCTGAATCCGGCAACCTGGAGCTGGTAAAGCTCCTGGTGCAGAAAAAGGCCGAGGTCAACCAGGTCGATTTCACCGGCGAGACGCCGCTCCACGAAGCGAGCGAAGAAGGGCACGATGAGATCGTCCGCTATTTGATACGGCGGTCCGCCAATCTCGACGCGAAGGACAACAGGGGAAATACCCCGCTCCACAAGGCGCTCCTCGGGGGGAAGGCGGGCGCCGCCAGAATTCTTGTAGCCGCAGGCGCGAAGACAAACGTCCCTAACAAAATGGGAAGTACGCCCGAGATGATCGCGAGAGAACGGGGGATACCGCTTGCGAAGAAGAGGGCCGCACCGAAAAAATCTGTGAAAAAAGCCGCAAAGAAAAAGAAAAAATAGCCGCTGCAGAAGGCGCCTTATTAGATTGTTATCGGTAAAAAACAAGCATATCAACCGATAACTATCGGACGCGGGTAAAAACAACTCAAAATCTTCTTGAAAAACCTGATAATTCAAAGCAGATAGGCCCGAAAAGGCCATTCCATTCCGAGGTGACTATGATGTCTTATAAAACGATTATATTCGATTCGAACTCGGGCGTCGCCCGGATCACCATGAACAGGCAGGATGCTATGAACGCCATCACGCCCGCCATGCTGGAGGAGCTCAAGGATGCCGTGCTCGCAGCGGGGAAAGACGACGCGGTCCGGGTCATAGCGCTCACCGGGGCCGGCAGGGCCTTCTGCGCCGGCGTTGACCTGAAGTCGCTGGGGGACCGGAAGCTCGAGCGGGGCAAGGTGGGAGACATCCTTGACCTGCCGGCGCGCGAGCTGATACTCGCCATACGTGAGGCGAAGAAGCCGGTGATCGCCCTGATAAACGGCTTCTGCTTCACCGGCGCCCTGGAGATCATGCTGGCCTGCGACATCGCAATCGCAGCGGAAGATGCCAAGATAGGCGACACCCACGCCAAGTGGGGACTACGTCCCACCTGGGGAATGAGCGCCCGCCTCCCCCGCCGTGTCGGTTTCCACAGGGCGAAGGAGCTCTCGTTCACCGCTGATTCCATAACGGGGAAAGAGGCGGAACGGATCGGACTGGTAAACCGGGCAGTGCCGGGAGACAAACTCGAGGAGTCCTTCCAGGCCATGGCAAAAAAAATCATGGCCAACAGCAGGGAATCGGTGGCTGCGTACAAGAAGCTGTACAACGAAAACGAAACCCTCTCTCTCGATGACAGCCTGATGATTGAGTTCGATAGCGAATTTGAAATTGGCGACACCGAGGAGCGACTGGGACAGTTCAGGCGATAGTTATCGGTACCGTGCAGCGTATTCATCTGTCCGCATATTTCCGTATCGCCAGATAATAGGCGCGCGCGACAAGGGCAACCCTTTCCGGCACTTTCCCATTACTGATTTCAACGAGTCTGACTGCCTCCTGCATGTTGTTCTGCAGCAGTGGTTCACCGAGACAAAGCGGGCCGCGTACCAGGCGGGTCATCCTTAAATTTCGCGAGTAGACCCCCTTCCGGCAGATGCCCGCCCTGCGCGCGCCGGGGAAGCGGTCACCGGCAGGGGCAACTCCGAGAAGCTTCCTGAAGTTCCCGATCACATAGGACGAAAACCGTATCGACTCCTCGAGGTCGCTGGTAAGAATAAGCCTGAGGAACTCTATGCGCGACTCGACGGTATCGAGCTCACCGCGGAGAAAACAGCCGGGCACAAATGCCAGGCAAAAGTTTCGCCCCGTTTCCGACGTGGAGTCGACCACCTCCTCGCAAGCCGCCTTAAACGCCGCGGGGGACCGGTGCGGTTTTTCCATGACACGCAGCAGCCGGCCGTATTTTTCCCTGAACCCGGCGGATTCCCCGAATGAATTATAATGGACGCTCACGGCAAGGTGCGGCCTGAAGGCGTTTATGATATTCGCGCGGTTCGGCATCTCGTATTCGCTGTTGAAAAACTTGTAGCGCCTCTTTTCATTCGTGTCATTGAGAAGCTTCTCCGCATGTTCCGGGGTGATGAAGCCTTCATGCTGTTTCTCCCTCACCGACCGGCGGAAGTCGCGCCGGACCCAACGGTCAAAGGGAATGGGATATGTCTGGCGGCCCTGCTCTCTGGTGAGCATCACCTCCGCGCCGTCCCGCTCAAGGAGCTCTTTCAGTTCCATGGCCGTTGCCAGGTTGAGGCGCGCCTCGTAAAAGGTGATCGGCTTCCCGTCCGGGGCGAACAGCCACATGTACTTGTTCTCCCGTTTCGCCTCGCTCATGGACCCGGCATTGTGCCCCGGGTCTATGGCGACCCTAAGTCCGGCAAGCGGCAGGACCGGATCCCCGCCGGGACGGAACGGCGTTTCATCCATTGACAGCAGCTTCGTCCTGATATCTTGGTCAAACCGTCCTCCGCCCTTTGACAGATAGGCATCCCGGATTGACCTGCTGTCGAAGACGCGGAACATCTTAGCCGCAAGAGCATATTCGTCACGATAAATCCTGCATTCTATTCTGCCCTTTTCTTTGTCTTCGGGTGAAGCATAGATGGTTAATGAATCGCTCTCCAGCGAATAAAATCCGTTCAGCGAGATATCGCCGACGAGAAGCTTCAGGCGGCAATTCATTTTGTCGCAACCGCTCACCATCGCAACGAGCAGGAAAATAATCGTGCATCTTAAATAATTCAACAATTACTCCTATCAATGGCACCCATATAAATTCTTTTTTCAGCATGTCGCAATGCATTGTATGCATGCAGTTCCCAATAAGTCATCACAAAAAAAAATATATTGATGTAATTGTCATCGCGGGGAGAAACCCGGCAGAACCGGGATATCCTCCATCGAATGAACCATGCTCATGATGGCGAGATGCTGGCCATCATTCCCCTAAGACTACGTGCGGGTTCCCTGAAAACTTTTCACTCATCATATAACTTTTTCTTGATATGATCTATATACCATCTGTATTATTAAATAGGGATACAGCCATATCCTGTTACGGCTGTTATAACTGCCGCAGCAATCATTAAATATATAACGGGGTTGGCCATGAAGGATACAATCAAACAGGTTATTATTCCGCATGCAATCGGGCTGGCTGTGATGATCGTCGGCTGGTATATCAGTATTGCCGATGTAGGTCTCTCGACCCGTCTCAAGACCTACCAGGAGATCAGGTTTATCTCGATCCCGACCATCCTGGGGCTCATCCTGATATTTGCCGGCGCCTATTTCCCCAGGATATGGGCAAAGATTAAAATGAAATAAATGTAGACAATATATAGCGTTCTGTTATTAATTCCTATCCGGTTAATAAATACCTGGATAGAGCACCCTCCTAATCAATATCATTTAAATTTTTATCTGATTATAAATTCCTGATATAAACATGTTCAGGCCAATGGCAATGCATGGCCAAAATAAGGTTTTATCGGCGTCTGATTATGGCCTTTCCGGGCAATACATGAGAAAACAAATAAGGGGATTAACTCATCTGAAAAAGCCCGTAAAAACAGGTGACATAATAATTAAATGAACAATTCAGCCTATGTGTATTAGTATTTTATACTACCACCTCATAAGATGGCTAATTTTTGATACATCAGACCCGTGCCAGACAATTAAATATATTAATTGTATATATTTAGCATCATAAATTTTTGGAAGTTCGCAAGATAGTGAATTCATTTTTTCGAATAAGCTCGTACCGCCCGGACGGTTGGAGATGTTTAATGAAGATTCTTATGGGTCTTCATGGAAAAGGATACGAAATATGATACGATTTATTTTTTATCTTGCCGTATCAGTTATAAAAGTCCACTTCAATAACCTGCTTTCAAGGAAGAGGTTGTTAAAGAACACTGAAAAAAGAGTGCTCAGGACCATCCGGCGGGCCTATGAAGACGTTCCCTATTATAAAAAGCTGTATGATGAATGGGGCGTCGATATATCCGAAATAAAAACGATAGACGATTTGAGGCTCCTCCCCTGCATAACCAAGGACGAGATTCGCGAGAACTTCCCCGGCGGCATAATTTCCAGAAAAAACAGGCTGGAGAAATGCCATTATTCAGCCACAACCGGTTCTACCGGGAAATCCCTTCCTTTTGTTTTCACAAAATCGACCTTCGCCTTCTACATCGCGACCGGCCTCCGGATGTACACCATGATAGGCTACCGTCCCTGGCATAAAATGGTATATATCAAGTATACCAAGCTTGACTACCCGCGTTTCGGGCCCTTTTTCCGCACGGAGCATATTCCTTCTACCATTCCGGTTGAACAGCAGATTGCCCAGCTGAGGAACGCCAAGCCCGATCTCCTGCTCGGGTACGCCTCGATTGTTTTCGAAATCGCCCAAAAGCTTACCGCGGACGATCTCCAGCACATCAGGCCGAAGTTCATCGGTATAAATTCCGAGCTGTCGACCCAGCACCAGAGGGACTTCATCTCCCAGGTTTTCGGATGCCCGGTATATGACGAGTATTCAACCGAGGAGACGTGGATGGTGGCCTCGCAGTGCAGGGAAGGCAACTACCACCTCTACATCGACAACGTCTGGGTCGAGTTTCTCGATAAAAACGGCAAGCCTGCGAGGCCCGGCGAGCAGGGCGAAATGGTCCTTACCACGACCCGGAGCTCCGCCATGCCGTTCATACGCTACCGGATTGGCGACATCGGGCGGTACAGCGACTCTTCCTGCACATGCAGCCTCGGGTATCCCATCCTTAAGTCCTTTGAAGGAAGGTCGGACGACTCCTTCATACTCCCGAGCGGCAAATACATTTCATCCCTTAAGATCCTGAACACCTTCACGAAGTATATAAAGAAATACCTCTATCTCATGGAGGAATTCAAGATTATCCAGAAAGACAGCGGTTTTGTGGTTATCGAGCTCGTCAGGGGCAGTGAATACAACGATCAACATTTCCAGGAACTGGTTGACAGCCTTCATGCGATCTTCGGCGAACCGGTAACCATCAGCATTGAATTCGTCGATCACATAGAGATTAAAAACGGCATCAAGCGGAAGGCGATTGAATCATGGGTGAACAACAGGGAAAATGATACGGTCCTTACATCTGCTGTGTGACAGGACATGAAATAGATACTATATGATTCAGTACTAATGGAGGATAACACATAATGTTTAAATCAAGAGTCATAGCAATTTTACTCGCAACCTTTTCGGCGGGCCTATTCTACAACAACGCGTTCCCGTGTGACGTCGCCGTCGTGTCGGCGCGCGTATCCTCGACCGGCAGGCCCTTCATATGGAAAAACAGGGACTGCTCGGCGTCCTGGCACCAGGAGATCAAGTATTTCGAGCCGGTCAGCACCAGGACGGGGGGCTACCTGATGGTCTGCGCGTTTGACGACACTGCCGATTTCAACAACGGAACGCCGGTAAACCCATCAGGCGGCGTGAACGAGGCGGGCTTTGCCATATCCTGCACCTCGGTATATGAAGAACTGGTACCCCTCCACGAAGCGGTCAACATCAACACCGATTTGATCAGGCATGCCCTGCAGGAGTGCGTCACCATCAGCGATCTTGACAAGCTGTTCAAGGGCTTCTCAGCCAGGCACGTCGGCAAGGTCATCAGCGGCAATTTCGTCGCCATCGACGCTTACGGCGGCGCCGCACTGTACGAGGCCTATACCGGGATGATACTCGGCATGGTCCGCCCGGTCCAGTACCGGAAATACGACGCCAACAACGGCAAGGTGACCGAATTCAACGGCCTTTTTACCTTCACAAAGACCCCGAGCCAGGGTGACAGCTTCATCGGCTTCGTGAACCGCGCCAACTCCAACACGTACATACCATACAACTACGGCGAGGAACGCAGGTGGCGCGCCGAGGAGATCCTTACCGATCTCGCGAACACGGGGAGGCTGAACCACCAGAACTGCATGATCGAGGTGGCCAAGGACGTCAACGGCCAGCAGCTGGACGCCAACGGAAACCAGATCGACCCGAACACGGTTCTCGATAACTACAGCACCACCTACTGCATCAGCCGGGCCGCCACCAGGCTCGGTATGGTGGTTGACGGTGTTGCTTCGGGCAGCGACCCCCGCCTGAGCGTGTTCTGGTGCGTGCTGGGAGAGCCTTCTGCCGGCATCTTCATCCCCTACTTTGCCCATGCCCGCTCGACATCATGGCTCTCCTGGATTGATGATATTGAGCTTGACGGGACCCGGTATGACCTGAACGACACGTCGCTCTTGGCCAGGGCATGCAATCGCCGTGAAATTTACGAGAACCTATTGTATGATGACAATTTGGGAGACTATTTGTCGGGCATGTATGATAAAAAAATCAACAAGCTGGAGCTCGCCAAGGTGCAGGAATGGACGTTCCCGCTCGAGAACTACCTGGTGCAGAGATGCGAAGAGGTGATGTCCGACATGACTCTTCACCCCTCCTATATTACCCCTGAAAACCTGAGGGGCTTCTCTGACTATTGCGCCTGGTATGCATACATGAATTACAACGAGGGTACTGACGATTATTACGCATGGGAATACGCCAAGCCATGGGATCCCGTCTGGACCGGAACAACCCGCGGCGGCCTTGACGATGACGGCGGCTATTCTTCATCATTACCATTTACCGGGTATTCGAGCACTACCAACATGTCGCTTTTCGGTTTAATATTCACGGTTCTCGGAATGCTATAATAAAGGGCACGGGAAAAAACTCGGGATACGTTGAGACAACAAGATGATTCCAGCACTTAAATTACAGGATTATAACCGACCGGTCGAAGCGCCGCAGAAAAGGGTTGAACCAGAGCGCCAACCGGCGGCGCCCGTCAGCGAAAAGCGGACGATCCTATACTATGTCAAGATAGCGGCCCCCTGGGTCGTGGGCATAGCCATCCTGGCATACCTTGTCTGGCGGATCGAGTTCAGCGCCCTGGTGAACGCGCTCGCGCGCGCCGACGTCGTCCTCTACGCTGCGGTGCTGGCCGCTTTCATAATCCTGAATTTTCTCGTGGACACGCAGAATCTCCAGGCAATCCTCACTCATTCCCGGCACAGCATATCGTTCTCGGAAACGATGATGATACGGGGCGCCTCATACCTCCTCATGATCGTCGATTATACGCTGGGGATGAGCAGTATCGCATATTATTTAAAAAAATCAAAGGGGATCCCCTTTATCCGCGGAATGGGCCTGATGTTCGTATTGAACTTCACGACGCAAGCCTCTCTTCTGGTAATGGCCCTTGCCGGCTGCCTCCTCATGTCAGGATCGCCTTCGCACTGGCTTTCTAAAATGGCAATCGGATGCGGGGCGCTCCTTGCCTCCTCGCTGATCTTTCTCATCGGTTTGAAATTGCTCCCCGAAAAGTCAATTTTCAGGAAGATCAAACGGAACGATCTCATGAAGGGGCTGGTCGAAAGCTCGGCGCGGACCTATCTCATAAACACACTGTACCGATGCGGCTTTTACTTCACCTTCATACTTTTCTTCTATGTGGCCGTCAGGGCATTCAACATGGACATTCCCTTCATGGCTCTGATCGCCTATGTCCCGGTCATCCTGCTCATCATCAGCATCCCGATATCGGCATTCGGGCTCGGGACATCCCAGGCTGCCATGCTCTTCCTGTTCAGGGACTATGGCACGCCGGCGCAGATCCTCGCCTTCAGCCTTGTTTACTCCGCCTCAATAATCATCGTACGAGGAATCATCGGGGCCTGTTATTACGGTATTATCACCAAGCGTGTTTCATATAAAACAAAGATTTTACATGGAGAGGTATCATGAAAAAGACAGGAATAATCGCGCTATATGCAATATTTCTCGCAAGCGTAATCGCGCTTTTCGGATGCGGCGGCAACAGCGGGAATGATTTCCTGGGAATGCTTTCCGGCCAGGTGTCCGACCGTACACCGACGGACGACTCCGTTGACTATCAACCGGGTGATACCGGATACGGAACGGTCATCCCGAGCACAAACCCGGACAGCGATACTGTCGTTATTCCGGGCGATACGGAAACCGGCACAGGGACCGGAACCGGCACGGGGACTGGAACGGGTACGGGGACCGGAACGGGTACGGGGACCGGAACGGGTACGGGGACCGGAACGGGTACGGGGACCGGAACGGGTACGGGCACAACCACAGTAGATGAAACCGTTAAACTGGTATTCACCGGTGACGTTATGCTTGCGCGTAAAGTCGCGGATGTGGTTGCAAGCAACGGCAATAATTACCAGTACCCGTTTATGCATGTTGCCAGCTATTTAAGCGGTGCTGATTTCACCTTTGTCAACCTGGAGAGCATAATAAGCGACACTGGATTCCCGGACCTCACCCAGTCACTGCAGGGCATTGCGTTCCGGGCCGAGCCGGCAGCCATTAATGGCCTGACCTATGCCGGCATTGATATCGTTTCAGTCGCAAACAACCATGCTTTCGATTACGGCCGGGTAGCATTTGAAGACTGCCTGGCGCGGCTGACTGGCGCGGGAATCGCCTATATCGGCGGCGGTACCTTTGAAGATGCATATACCCCGAAAATATTCACCATAAAGGGTGTTACATTCGCATTTTTGGCATTCACCCTCATTGGAGACGAGTTCGGCATGCGGGCGCAAAAGGACGACCCGCTGCAGGGATTGACCGCTCAGACCGGTGTCGCGTGGTTCTACAAAAAATACGCTGGTCCCGCAATAAATCAGGCTAAGAGACTGGCGGATATCGTCATCGTTTCAATACATTTTGGCGTTGAATATTCGACAATGCCGAGTGCGCTCCAGGATATGTACGGCCACTATTGCGTGGACCAGGGGGCGAACCTTGTCATCGGCCACCACCCCCACGTGATAAACCCGGTCATGGTATATACCAAGGGATTCATCGCGTACTCGCTCGGCAATTTTATTTTCGATCAAAGCGATGAGGCCACCAAGAAGGGACTGGTACTGGAAGTAATCGTGCGGAACAAAAAAATCGCCGAGGTAACGAGGAAACACGTTCAGATCAATTCAACGTATCAACCGGTGTTTCAATAAAAGAGTATGATAGCATTTAGAATCGACAACAGCGTCTCAGAGCGCAACCCTGTACGGAAGCTTGAGGAAAGACTCGAGGATCTCATCCCTCTCAAGCATTTCATCATAACAGGGTTTGCACGCAACGGCCTCTTTCTCCTCGTCAAGGCCTGCAAGTGGGAAAAGGCGGAGATCATTGTGCCGGCTTTCACCTGCTCCATAATCAGGCATACGATTGAGGAAGCGGGCGCCGTTCCAGTGCCTGTCGATTCTGAGGATAACGGGATAAACATCGATCCCCGGAAAATTGAGAGGGCGATAACGCCGCTAACCAGGGCATTATATGTCGTCCATACATATGGCACTGCAGCACAAATTGAAGCAATAGCCGCCATAGCGAAGAAGCATCGTTTGATGCTCATAGAAGACCTGGCTCATGCGCCTTTTGCGCTCTATAACGACAAACCGCTCGGCACGTTTGGCGATTTTGCCATCCTGAGCTTTACGAAAAAAATCATTAATTATGAAGGCGGGTCGATTGGCACAAACAATACCACCGTATACAAAAAAATGCTCCTGTTACAAAAAGAATACCAGCGCAGCCGCTCGATTTCCCTCAATTTTTTTATCGATAATTACGTCCGTCTGGTCGGTTCCTGGTGGGAAACCAAGTTCTCTCCTGCGGCCCTTCTGTTGATGAAACTGAATGATATAATTAATGTAGTCATTCATAAGGGAGCATACGGCATCAAGATTGATCATGAAAGATTTCATCCAAGCACGACAGCATGCCGGATAACCATCCGTCAGCTCGACTCGCTGTTTAAAAAATATCGAGATGAGGACAAAACTGCCTCGCAAAAGCAGTATTTTACAGGAACAGTAATGGAGCAGAACCGCCTCTACAGGCTGCTGTCATTCAGGACCTGGAGAAACAGCAACAGCCCGGGCTTATATCCGAGGGCAGACTATCTTTACAGCAATTATAGAATTTTTTCGAAGGCCATACACCTCTTCGGGCAGTTGACATCATCCTGAAGCGGAATGGATACAGACTATTAATAACCGAGGCAAACAAGCAGAGAAAATTACAAAAGGGGGACCAAATGATAGTATCTCAGGAAGCCATCATCAAATCAATTACAGGGAAAGAAAGATCTTCGCATCGCATACCGGTGAACTGCGGAGACAATTTCATATTGCACCACAAGGGGTTCAACTATTACGCGGTTGATCTCAGAAATTCCAATTTTGACGACATCGAGGATATTATCGCCGGGTGCGAGGCGGTTGAAAACGACACGTGGAAAGCACAAGAGGACTTCTTCCAGTACATCAGGAAAAGCGACATCCTCGTCTATGCAGAAAAAAACGAGCGCATTGTCGGTTTCAATCTGATCTCCCTGCTTCTTATTAATGAATATTGTTTTTATACGATTGACGAAGCGATGGTGCTCCGGGCTTTCCAGGGCAACAATATTGCCCGCAACGTCGTTATTACCGCCCTCTGGTGGTTCCTTAAAAAAATCGACCTCGGCAGCGCAGTAAAGAAGGCGGTCCTGGTATCAATCTCCGCCAATCCGAAAGTGGTCAATAACTACTTTAAAAACAAGTACGTGCTTCGCGTGTTCGATACTTCATTTTTCCCTTCGGATGAGCTGATCACCCTTCACCGGGCCTATCTTACTAAAAATAATTTTTTCCTGGTTGATAACCGTTTTCCATTCTGCGTGAAAAACCTCTTCCCCGGATCGCAGCAGCTTGACTGGACCAATAAAAAATATCAATTCCATAATGAAATCGTAAAGCGAATGCCCCCGGAATTTGATCATAAAAAACGGGGCGACGCATGGGCGTTCATGCTGGCCGGCAATTTGAAGCTCGGCTACACGGTCATACGCATTATGACCTTCCTTTTCCTCGGGACGAAAACATTGTTCAATAAGAACATAGGCCTCCTGAAGAGCAAGAAACACCTTGTGAGCAAACCCCAGCTGACAAGAATAAGGCTGATCGACGGAAGGTTTATTGAACGGCGGAATATCGACAGAAGAACCATCGAGAGACGCATTGCCGATCGCCGGATGATTAATCTGGGATGCGATGCGAACGGCATCGACAGGCGAACATCCGAAAGGCGTGACGGCGAAAGAAGAAACCTTGACCGGAGGCTGGCCAGGTAGGCATCTGGCGCACTTCGTTCTGTAAAAATTTTATCCTGCTTGCCACTCTTTACTCTGAGAGCTGACATGAACATGAAGTCTGTTAACACCCACAACAGGCCCTATACCAGGGCGCTGTCTGTAAATGAACGCTTCTGGCTCGTCATCGACAGGATAAATCCCCCATTTTCGATACAGGTAGTCTGCGAAGGCCAGGGCGCGTTCGATCTTTCCAAATGGAAAAAGGCGGTCGAGATTGCATCGGCGGCAAATCCGGGCAGCAGGCTGATACTGAAAGGAATGCTGAGCAACTGTCGCTGGGTCGATTCGGGAATCTCTCCGTCCGTGCGCGAAGTGGACGGAAGCTCCTGGTCGGGGAACGGCCCCGAAGGGGCTCCCTTCCTCTACAAACCACTGAACGTCTCCAGGGGACCCACTTGCGAAGTCCTTATAATTCACGGGAATCCTATCAGGGTCGCCTTCCGCGTCCATCATGGCGTGATGGATTCGCGGGGGATTATTTTCTGGGTTGAGGAAATCTTCCGCGCTCTCCGCGGAGAGCCACTTTTCGGTTCTCATTCACTGATGACCGACTGGGATGTCGCCAGATCATTTCAGAATGAATATCGCAAACCGTTCCCCCATGACAACCTCTCGCTCACAGGCCGGGCAGAAGGAGATGAACCGGGCATTATATGGGGCCGCAAGCGGCTCCTCGGGCAATACAAGCAACTGATTGCCCAGGTCGCTCATGCCGCCGCCAGGGAAGCGAGGCTTCACGGGAGAGGAAACGTTCGTTTCGCCATTCCGGTAGATCTGAGATCCCGCATTGAAGGACTCAGGTCAACCGGAAATCTTGCCATAGGCATTTACATCGACATCAAACCGGAAACAACGGTTGAAGAGATTGATTTAGAAATTTCACGACAGATTGCGGAAAAACGGGATGGTATGATTGATCGATGGGATTCCATATACAGAGTAATTCCAATCGCTATTATGAGCAAGGTATTGAACAGAAGAATATCCGCCAACCATAAAAATGGGCTCTACAGTCTATCCGGCATTATAACAGATGCCGGCTGGTTCAACCTTGAAAGGTATTCTGGCGGCGGATTTATCGCGGACAATATCTTCTTTGTACCTCCCGCGATGCCATACCCCCCGGTCCTGATCGCCCTGTACGGAACAGATAAGTGGGTCGAGATTCTTTACGGGGCCCCCCGGGTGCTCGCCACGGGCGGCCGGCTCGATTCAGCAATTGAGCGCATTGCATCGAGCCTTATTACCGCATGTTCAGACTCGGCTGGCGTTTGAAAAAAGCGGAAAATATTCGTAGTTAAGGGTATGATTATATAATCAGATGACAGTTGGGTATTTTTTTCGGTATCCCCCAATAAAACTGCCAGCAGACAACACCGTCAATGATAATATTTGAAAAGATATAATTTGAACAATGATAGTTATCGGTATCAATATCATATAGTAAAGCTGTATCATTAAGATACTTTTCAATGGCATAAGAAATCAGACCTGAAAGCGAAAACTTGCATACCTTCCTCAAATCCGAACAGTATTCATACTCACCGGGGCTAAGAACGATATGATGGTTGCTCCATCTCTTTTGAGGATCCCTCTTCTGATATCTGACACGTCTCCATGTTTTCACATTCCTGCCCGACTCATCCTTTAATTTGTGCAATAAAAACGAAATAATCGCTCGCTGCGATTTCCCTGATAAAGCGGAAATCCTGATCAACCTGTTCTTAAGCACAATATTGATATTAATTGTAGTTTCAATCATAATTATTGCCCCCTTATCAATGCTTATTTATTATACGAATGGCATAAAATATATTGAAAAAAATTTAAATTAAGATATGATTTACCGAATATGAAACTTCCAATGTTTATCACCTGCGCTTCCGTGATACTGCTTGCATTGGCATACACGATAGTTCCTGCCCTTTCGCTTGACCAGATTCTCAAGTTATACATCTGCCAGACAGAACGCGAACTGGATAATATCACGGCCTGGGAATATGACAACCCTGTTAAATATCGCCAGGCAACGAGGAACGGGACCCTAACACCTCTTGACGCGGCGAGGCAACGGGCCGGCAGTCTCATCTCGAATGAGACGATATATTGCGATTCGGAAAATCAGTTCATAATCAACGAGGAAAACACGGCGGCAAGCAACACGAAGCGTTTAGACAACCGTGAGCTGGAACACTACTGCCCCAGGACATTAAAAAAATACGGCCATCCCTGCAAATAACCGGAAGAAACCATCTGTCATAAAAAATATCCCCGCTTTAGCGGGGATGAGATTACGGGGGAAATAATGATAAAATATCACTACACCTTCCGGCTAAGCTGGTCATACAACATTTTTGCCAAGCCCAGGTTGGAATTTCTCGAGAGACTCATGGCATATTCATCATACAGCATATCCTCGAATATCTCTTCTGCAAAACCGCCGTTGATCCATCCGGATTTTGGCACGGTTTTCCGCATTTCCTTCAGCATTTTACCGACAAAAAGGGATTCCATCTCGATACAGGCATCCCAGAGCCGTCTGTCTGTCTTTGAAGATTTTATCTGCGAACTATTTTCGAGTTGCATCTGTTTCTGCAATGCTTGCTGGAATGGCACACCGTTTGATTCAGGAGAAACCTCGAGATGCTTCGGCACCCTGATCAGTCGTGCTGCGAAGTCAACATTCTCGTGATTCTGTCTCGACAGCGGTGTTGCACTCTGACCCTGCATGACTCACCTCACAATCAGATCGGCATGTAGCGCACCTGATACTTTCAGCGCCTTTAAAATTGATATGATATCGGTGGTTGTTGCGCCAACGGCGTTCAATGAATCAACCAGGTCTTTCACCGTTGCCGACTCTTTTAATTCCGAAGCCGAAACCTTCTTCCCGGTTTCCCTGACTTCAACTGTTAGTCCTTCACGGCTGACCATGGCGGCCGAGAGCTTGACCTCGCCGCCGGTTACAATTGTGCCGTCGCGTTCGTTTACCACAACCTTCGCCCGGTAGACCGGATTGATTTCGATATTCTCTATGGTTGATATGAATTCCGGGATACTGACATTTTTCAACAGGCGCACCTGAATCCTGCCCCCGCTCGCCATCACCGGGTTCGATTCAGGATACTTGCCCGCCACGGCCTTGATTATCCCATCCCCAACTGTGTAGTCCCATTCTTTGAGAACAAGATATATATAATTTTCATCCTTTTCTTTATTATGAAACACGATTTCGGGGCTGATCTCGCGCTCAACCACAGCACCGTTCGCGATCTGCCCGACCGTCCGTACCGCCCTGCGATCGTTCCTTGATCGGGATACCGCAAGAGTGCCCTGTGCCACGGCGTATATACGACCGTCTCCCCCGCGAAGGGGCGACTGGATGAGAATGCCGCCCTCTATGGATTTCGCATCGCCAATGGATGAAACTGTCACGTCGATCCGGTCGCCGATCCTCACGAAAGGCGCCAGCCTCCCAGTTATCAGCACTGCCGCTGTATTGGCTGATGTAACCTCGTCACCTTCCATGCCAAGGTTTTTTAGAAGATTTTTCAGCGACGAATTGGTAAGGGGAGATTTTTTCGTATCTCCTGTTCCCTGGAGTCCCACCACGAGTCCGTAGCCGTACACCTGGTTTTCCTTGAGCCCGTCTATGAATGATATGTCTTTTAGTTTAACGGCAACTTCCGCCGAAACGGAAAGAGACGGGAGGAGTGTTAAGGCTGATAGCAGTATGATAGCAAAATTTTTCATGTTCTTACCGGGTCAGCTCTCCAAGCATTTTTTTCAGGTAATCGATAATGATCTGCTGCTTTTCCTCTTCTGTCAGGGCGCTGCTGGCCATCTCGTCCTTCTTCAAGGGCGGGCGCTCGATATTAATTCCCTGCTTCAGACCCCGTATCTCCATGGTGAAATCCGCGACGCTGTTCGAGTCAACGGCCCTTCCCTTCAGCGTGGCCGGATCGACGAGGCCGGTGATGGTTACTATATTGGTCACGCCGCTGAAGGTATAGGTACGGCTCCCGGCAACGCTCAGCATCGGCCCAACCCTGTTGAGCACCCTCGTGGCGATGGACATGGAGAGCCTGTTCTTGCCGGAAAACCGCGTGCTGTCGTCATTGCTGATTTTTTTATCCGCGGCCACTTTGGGAAGAAAGCCCGTAATGGTCATGTCCGGATTCGAGGAGACGGCAGAGCTGTCTCTGTTGCTCATCGAGAACGTAAATTTCATATCAGAAATATCATTGACGTTAACAACGATAACGGCACCAACTTTGATGTCTCCCTCGGAGGCGTAGGGGTTGCGATCCTGCCAGATGGTCTTTGCGTTGAGGATGCATCCGAATAGTATTATAAGCGCGTATGCGGCAAATGTTCTTTTCATAATGACAGTTCGACCACCCGATCATTTATAATCGTGCCGCGAGATACGACGGTTCCCTTCAGCTTAACCGGTATGACGTCCCCGACCGCGCCGTCATGCATCGCCGTCCCCGGCACTTCAACCCGCATGCAACGGCCAACCACCTGGAACCGCACGGCCTTCCCCTTTTTCACGACAACAGGAGCCGCGGCCATGGCCGCGTCCGCACCGGCAGTCTCGCGAAACACGCGTACGCCGCTGCCGTAGATAGCAACATCCCCCACCCCGCTTTCCCTGAGGATATCCAGCACTTCATTCTTGTCAAGGTACCCGTCGCTCACGCGACCCTCGTCGACAACGATGCCGCTTATGCGAATTGTCGTCCCGGGATCAGCCTCAATTTTGGCGATATCCGAAAAAACAATATTCTCTGATGTACGGTTCACACGGGGGTAGAGAAAGATATCACCCCCCGCGAAGCAGGGCGCTGAAAGCGCGATCAATACAATTACAGCGCCGCATCTCAACATCAATCTGATTACCTCTTCAATCCGATTGCCGTCCCCAGCATGGAATCGGAGGTCTGAATCGCCTTTGAATTCACCTCATACGCCCGCTGGGCAACGATCATATTCACCATCTCTTCAACGATCTTCACGTTTGACATTTCGAGGAATCCCTGGTGCGTTTTGGCCATGCCGTCAATTCCCGGCATACCCGCTATCTCTTCCCCCGAAGCGGGGGTCGTTTTAAACAGGTTGCCGCCTATGCTCTGGAGGCCCGCCGGATTTATGAACCGATATATTTCTATCTGCCCCACTTCGACGGGATCATCGTCTCCGACGACCTTGACGGTCACCCTCCCCGTCTGGCTGATTGCAAGGCTCTCAGCGATGAAGTTCTCAGGTAGCACAATCGGCGGTTCGAGGAGGTAGCCGTTAGCGGTCACCACCTGGCGGTTGGAATCTATCTTGAACGAGCCGTCGCGCGTGTACGCGAACGTCCCGTCATACAGCTGGATCTTGAAAAACCCCTCGCCTTCAAGGGCGAGATCAAGTTTATTCTCCGTGCTCTGCAGTGATCCCTGTGAGAACATCTTCTGGGTCGCGGATACCTTAACGCCATGCCCCACCTGGATTCCGGTCGGCACCTCGGAAACCTCGGTCGCCGGCGTACCCGCCATGAGGAGCGTCTGGTATATCAGATCCTCGAATTCAGCTCTCATCTTTTTAAAGCCGGTGGTATTAACGTTAGCCAGGTTATTAGAAATCGTGTCGATGTTGAATTGCTGTCCCACCATGCCTGAAGCTGCCGTCCACAATGATCTCATCATAATCGTTCACCCCTGCACATTTATTTGCTCATGTTTTGTCCGGTTGACGGCCAAAAAAATATTTGACGAATATTTTATTCTTAACGAGGATAGCAAAGTCTATCACTCATTTACATTTTCGGATAAAAATCCCCTGGAAAATACGATTTTTATCATAAAAATCACTATTTTCGCTGAAAACGGATATCTCTATATTCACGGGTGAGGATTTGGCGCATATTTTTACGAGGAGATCTCTTATCATGCAAAAAAATGCCATATTTCTGATATTATTCTGTTTTGCGCTTTACGCAGGCTGCATGGCGACCAATTCAAAAATCAAGGAAAGGGCCTTTAATCTCGCTGACAGCATTACCATAGAAGGAACGCCCGCAAACGGAACCATCTATAAAGACTACTGGACGGATAAATCACTCAGGGCCGAGGGTCCGGTAATTGGAGGGAAAAAAAACGGGTCGTGGAAATTCTACTTCAGGGGATCGGAAGGAAAGTCGGTCATGGCGGAGATTGATTTTAAGAATGATATTATTGACGGCAAGATGAAGGAGTTCTACCCGACCGGCAGGAAAAAATTTGAGGCAGAGTATAAAAACGGCATCCTGAACGGCCGCTTCATGACCTATTATGAGTCAGGAATCGGCAGGCTTGAGGAATACTACAAGGACGGCACGAAATGCGGAAAATCGTTTGAATATTATAACAACGGCTACACGAAAGAAAACGCGTTCTTCCAGAACGGCGTCCGTAACGGCATGTCCACCACCTTTTATTCAAACGGAAAACGCGAATCAAACGGCCGCTATATTAACGGCAAGAAGAACGGAATATGGGAGCACTACGACAAGGATGGCATGCTCCAGGCCAAGGGGAGATATACGGATGACAGGCAGACTGGCATCTGGTCGTATTATGATAAAAATGGCAAGGTAGAAGAAAAGGCCTTCAATTAATTAACCTATGAAACTGGTACTCATCGGTCCTCCCGGTTCAGGCAAGGGGACGCAGGCGGTCAAAATACGCGAGCGATACGACATCCCGCACCTCTCATCGGGCGACGTTTTACGTAAAGAGGCGTCCGCCGGAACCGAATTCGGTAAAAAAATCAAGCCCTACATGGAAAGCGGCGAAATCGGACCGGCCGAACTCATCACCGATGTTATCCTGCATTACATTGAGGAACACTGTCCGGACGGTTTTATCCTCGACGGCTTCCCGCGAACACTGTACCAGGCTGAAAAACTCGGAGACGCCCACGACATTAAAGCCGCGATATTCATCGACGTATCGGAACGGGAAATCGTTTCCCGCATTACCGGTCGTCGCATGTGCCGGAACTGCAATATCATCTACCATGTGACGAACAAACCGCCCCGCGTGGAGAATACCTGCGATAAATGCGGACTCCCGCTCTACCAGAGGCCGGACGACAATGAGGAGACGATCATCAATCGCATACAGGTATACAACAAGGAAACAAAACCGGTACTCGATTATTACCGCGAGGCGGGGACCCTTCGCACCATGAACGGCGAACGGGACACTGATACCATATTTTCCGATATTGTCAAGCTGATCGGGTGAGGATGCTCAGAGAGCATCCGCCAGTTCCAGGATGAGCCTCTCCGAATCGTCCCAGCCGAGGCAGGGGTCCGTTATTGACTTGCCGAATTCCTCCCCGGACGAATCCTGCGATCCTTCTATAAGATAGCTCTCGATCATGAAACCCTTGACCATCTTAGCGATCTGTCCGCTGTACTTAATGACACGCATGACCTCCATGACAATACGCGGCTGTTCCTTGTACTTTTTCCCCGAATTGGAATGGTTCGTGTCGATGATAACGCTCGGATTTGCGAGAGAACGGTCCAGGAACATCTCCGAGAGGATTATCAGATCCTCGTAGTGGTAATTGGGGAAATGGTTCCCATAACGGTCCACAGACCCGCGCAGCACACCATGCGCCAGGGGGTTCCCGCTTGTTGAAACCTCCCACCCGTTGTAGACAAACACGTGGGGCTGCTGGGCCGCGTATATGGAATCAAGCATGACACGTAAATCTCCGGAGGTGGGATTCTTGAGCCCCACCGGCACATCAAGCCCGCTCACCGTAAGCCGATGCTCCTGGTTCTCCACTGACCGGGCGCCGACAGCCACGTATGAGAGGATGTCTGCGAGGTAGGGGTAGTTGCCCGGGTAGAGCATCTCGTCGGCCGCGGGGAGACCTGAAAGCTCGAAGGCCTTAATATGCATCGCCCGGATCGCCTGTAGCCCCTTGGTCATGTCCGGCTTTTCGCGGTGGTCAGGCTGGTGGAGCATGCCCTTGTATCCTTTCCCGGTCGTCCGCGGTTTGTTGGTATATATCCGGGGAACGAGTACCAGCTTGTCCCGCACCCGCTCTTGGAGACGTGAGAGCCTGGTGACATACTCATACACCGCCTCGGCATAATGGGCCGAGCAGGGACCGATGAGCACTAAGAGGCGTCGGTCCGCGCCGGTGAAGATATTCATTATTTCTGCGTCACGCTTCTTCTTCAGCTCATTAAGCTCATTCGAAATCGGCTGATTCGCTAAAATCTCTTGCACTGAAGGATATTTACAGACATAGTTGAGAGCCATATTGTTATCCCTTTAACGGTCCGGCCTCGGCATGTGCCGCCGGTTCATCCGAAGTATTTAACAGCGTTCGTGAAGATCGTAAACCCATCAGCCCGCTCAGGGATGTCTTTGCCCTCCCTGACGAGCCGTTCTTTAATGCATGTCCAGTCATCGCGCTGGGTGAAAAACATCCCCCGCTCCGGGTGCGGCATCATCCCCATGATCCTTCCGGTCCGGTCGCACACTGAGGCGACATCGTTCATCGACCCATTGGGATTATAGGGAAACTCCCCCCGGGCCGGGGCGCCCCCCGGCTTCACGTAGCGCATGGTGACCAGGCCGCTCTTCTCGATGAGTGATAAATCCTCGCCGGGAGCGAAAAAATTTCCTTCCCCGTGGGCCACCGGTATATGGAGCAAGCGAATCCCGCGGGTGAAGACCGACGGGCTCTTGTTTTCAACCGCCAGGTCGACCCAGCGGCACTGGTAGCGAAAGGTCCTGTTGTGCTCGAGCGCGGCCTCGGCCTCGCCGGTAAACCCGCGTATCGCCGGGATGATGCCGATATTTATCATCACCTGGAAACCGTTGCAGATACCGAGCATCAGGGTATCCCGCTCAATAAAGCGCCTGAGCTCATCCATCAGGTTGTTCTTTATCCTGTTTGCCAGCGCCTTGCCGCTCCCGGTGTCGTCTCCATAGGAGAAACCTCCGGGGAACGAAAAGACCTGGTACCGGTCTATCATCGACCGGTTCTCGATCAGGTCATTGATGTGGACGATATCGGCGTCGGCGCCCGCCATCCGGAACGCGAATGCAGTCTCGTCGTCGCAGTTGATGCCGTACCCGGCTAACACTAGTACCCGTGGCTTTGCCATACCGCTAAAAATCCTTGAACACTCCTTTATATGCCTTTACTACCGAATCCAGCTTCGTTTTCACAACGGCCTTCCCCTTTCTTCCCCTGATTTTAATAACCGGGGATTTTTCGACCCTCCCCAGCAGCCCGATCGGCACGCTACTGAAGAGGCGCTCAAACTCATCCCTGTTATCAGGGCTGACGGAAAGCAGGAGCCTCCCCTGGGACTCGGAGAATAGTATAACATCATCACGCTCCGTATCGGCCTGAATGGCGGCGAGGTCGGCTGATACGCCTAGCATCCCGGCCATTGCCGATTTTGCGAGAGCGACGCCGAGGCCGCCTCGCTCTATGCTTATGCTGGAGGATATTATCCCCTGCTCGAACGCCCGCTTGAGCGCGCGGTAGCTCCTGACGAACTCATCCGCAGCGACCCCGGGGACCTCGCCGGCGGTGAATTTTCTTCCGGATATGCCCTCGCCCGCGTACGCGAGATATTCACTCCCTCCGGTCTCGTCTCCGGTCACACCGATGCAATACACCAGGTCGCCCGGAAACTTGAAGTCAATGGTCTGGCATTTTCTGATATCGTCAACCACGCCTATCGACGAAACCAGGAGCGTCGGGGGGATCGATATCATCACCTC
Organism: Spirochaetota bacterium; assembly: GCA_016933025.1. Lineage (GTDB taxonomy): Bacteria > Spirochaetota > UBA4802 > UBA4802 > UBA5550 > RBG-16-49-21. The sequence goes on from JAFGBT010000006.1 coordinate 63,567, forward strand.
GTTGAAATTTTCATCATACCCCCTGAAATCGTTGAACATGCTGTCCTTGCCCGATATGAAAGGGGTACCGTAGGCCAGGGCGTAATCGTAACAGCCGCGGGCCGCTTCACGCAGCTGGCCCAGCCGCTCGGGATTGGTCGAATCGCACCAGCAGAAGTTATCGAGGATAGCCATCTTATCAAGATTCCCCCCGACAGATAGCGCATTCCTTATGGCCGTGTCAATAGAGCAGGCGGCCATCCGGTAGGGATCGATGTCGCTGTACGATGGATACAGGCCCTGCGACAACACGACCCCGCGCCAGGAATCGAGCACCGGCCGGATGACCGTCGCGTTGCCGTTCACTCTCCCCCTTCCCTGCAGCGGCTTGATCACCGAGTTTGCCTGAACCTCGTGATCATACTGGGTCGACACGAATTCGAAGCTCGCGATGTTGAGCCGTAAGATCATGTCGATGAAAACCTTGTTCATATCCGCGGGCTCCGGGAACGCGGGGCTCGGTTCGGTTTTTTTTCTGTACGCCGTGGAGATTTTTTTCCTGGGAAGCCCGTCATGGAGGAAAGTCATGTCCAGGTCGAAAATCGACTTCCCGCCATGGCGCACGATCCCCCGCTTCCCGCCGGTAAACCTGCCGATAACCGATGCCTCCACGCCGCGCCGCGACATCAGGCCGATAAAATCATCAAGGCGGTCGTCGGGAACCGCGACGGTCATGCGCTCCTGCGACTCGCTGAGCCATATCTGCCACGGACTGAGTCCCGGATACTTGAGCGGCACCCGGTCGAGGTCCACCTCAAATCCGCCGCACTCCCTGGCCATCTCCGCCACGGAGCACGACAGGCCGCCGGCTCCGTTATCGGTTATGGAATGATACATGCCCCGGTCCCGCGCTTCCTTCACGATGGCGTCGGAAAGCTTCTTCTGCGTGATGGGGTCGCCTATCTGGACCGCCGTCGCCGGGCTCCCCGAGGAGAGTGCCTCGGATGAAAAGGTCGCGCCGTGTATGCCGTCGCGGCCGACGCGGCCGCCGATCACAACGATGTTGTCGCCCGGCATTGCCCGCTTCGAGCAGGCCGGCATGCCGTTGACGAGCTTCGGAAGCAGCCCCACCGTACCCACGAACACGAGGGGTTTCCCCTTGTAGCGCTCGTCGAAACATAGGAAGCCCTGCGGGGTAGGGATTCCAGAGGTGTTTCCGCCGGCATTCACGCCATGAACCACGCCCTCCATGATACGCCGCGGCGAAAGCATCCTCGATCCCTGGTCTCTGCTTTTATACAGCGGGTTCCTGTCAAACGGATCGGCAAAGCAGAACCCGTACCGGTTGGCCACAGGTTTGGCGGCCATGCCGAAACCGATCGCGTCACGGTTCACTCCAACTATGCCCGTTATGGCGCCCCCGAAGGGATCAAGCGCGCTCGGGCTGTTATGGGTCTCCACCTTGTCTGATATTATATAGTTCTCGTCAAACTCGATACCGCCCGAATTGTCCTCGAACACCGATACGCAAAAATCCTTTTCCCCCTTCTCGCGGCGTATCCGAACGGTCGCTTCCCTGATATATGTTTTGAATATTCCTCCCGGTATATCGCCGTCCATTTCAGCGGCGAAAATCGTGTGCTTACAGTGCTCGCTCCATGTCTGGGCGATCGACTCCAGTTCTATGTCAGTAGGGTTCCTCTTCTCGGTGCCGAGAAAATAGTCGTGTATCGCATTCATCGACAGCATGTCCAGCGCGAGCGGACCCCGGCGGGTCCCATCAGGATCCGGGATCCCCTCTTTCGCGATTCTCATCAGCTCGTCTGCCGGAAGGTCCAGCGCGACCGGATCCGCATTCGGTCGCTCGTGGATGCTCACCACGGGTATCTCCATACCCATTCCCGATTCCAGAAGGTATGCCCCGTATGAAAGGACCTTCATTCTCTGTATGAGAGGATTGTGAAGCTCCATCCCGATCTGCTCGATTTCGTCGGGGGCAAGATCGCCGGAAAAAAAGTAGGTTGTTGAGGAAAATACCGATTTTTCAATGTCTAGATTTATTTTTAAAAGGTCCTCTATGGACTCCCGAACCGTATGTGCCACGTTGTCGGTCACGCCCGGGAGGTAGCCGATCTCGACGGCATAGGCAAACCCTTCAGGTGTATACGGCCTGTTGACAAGATACTCCTGTATCACCGGCTGGACCAGCAGCCGCGCCACAGCTTCAGCCTGGTGACCGTCAAGGTCAACGCTGACGAGGTAGTTGTCCGAAATATGGACATCCCGTACATTAAAGCCGAGGCCGGTAAGCTTCTTCCTCGTCACTTCGCGGCGGGGATCCCTGAACCTGTGAAAGACCTCTATTCGATACCGTGCGACTGCCATTGTCAACCTCAGATTTGAAACTGCTAAAAGAAAAGCCCCCTGTTGTCCAGAATTTTTTGTTTTTAGTGACGCATGGAACGAAATCGACCCGCCGACGCCGGAGGGCTTGAGAAGCAAAAAGGAGCCGGCCGGCTCCTTTTTGCGGATCGTTCGCTGTCACGTCTCCTAATCATTATCGGGCGGATAGAGGCTCTCGATCTCCTTCGCGTATTTTGACTCGATAATCCGCCTCTTTACCTTCTGCGTGGGAGTCAGCTCGCCGGTCTGCTGCGTCCATTCGGCGTCAAGGAGCTTGAACTTCCGTATCTGCTCCACCCGGGCGTATTGCTTTGTGTACTTTTCTATTTCTCCCGCAATGAGCTTGTAAATTTCCGGTTTCTCGGTCAGATCCTTGTGGCCCGAGAATGAGACGCCGTTTTTCTTCGCCCATTTTGAAACCGTTTCGAAAGCGGGAATGACAAGTGCCGAGAGGTATTTTCTCCGGTCGCCGATCACAGCCACCTGCTCAATGTACTGCGAGGTCTTCAGGCTGTTCTCGATGTTCTGCGGCGAGATATTCTTCCCCCCGGCGGTCACGATGATGTCCTTGATCCTGCCGGTGATTTTCAGGAAACCCTCCTCGTCGATCATGGCAATATCGCCCGTTTTAAAGAAGCCGTCCCTGGTGAACACCTCCTTGGTCGCTTTCGGGTTCTTGTAGTAGCCCTTCATGACCTGCGGCCCCTTGATCAACAGTTCGCCGTCATCGGATATCCTGACCTTGGTCTGCGGTATGGGATGGCCGACCGTTCCCGGCTTGATGTTGTTCGGCCGGTTGAAGTGCGTGACCGGCGTCGTCTCCGTGAGGCCAAAGCCCTCGAGTATCTTGATCCCCATGCCGATGAAAAACTCGGCGTCCGATACAGAAAGGGGACCGCCTCCGGATATAGCGAAGCGCATCCTGTCAAGACCGATGGTCTTCTTGAGCTTCGAGAAGACGAGCTTGTCAGCCAAGTTGAACTGCTTTGCGAAGAGTCCGGTACGCGGCATATTTCTACACTCGTAGGGAAGGTTCTTCGCCGCGATCTTCATCGCCCATCCGAATATCGCCTTCTTTACGCCGGAGCCCTCCGCCACCTTGGCAAGAATCCCGGCGTGGACCTTTTCGTATATACGAGGCACGCTGATTATGATGGTCGGCCGTACCTCCTGAAAATTCTCCATCAGTTTCGATATATCTTCGGCAAAGCAAACCTTGGCGCCTATCAATGTCGGGATAAAATAGCCGCATGTCATTTCAAGCGAATGCGAGAGAGGGAGGAAGGAGAGCATGGTGTCCTCGGAACTCATGTGCTCCTTGACCTCATTATAGACAATCGTGGCGTTTGAAAGAAAATTCGAGTGCATCAGCATAACGCCCTTCGGGTTCCCGGTCGTGCCCGAGGTGTAAATGATCGTCGAGACATCGCTCGGTTTAACCGACTTGAGGCGCTTGTCGAATTCGTTTTTCTTCTTGTATCCCCTGCCGACTTTAAAGGCCTCCGAGAGGGTAAGAACCCCCTTGAGTTTTTTTCGGGTTTCGTCGAAAACAACGATATGCTTCATCCTCTTCAGTTTTCCCCTGACCTTTAAAACGCGGTCGAGATGATCCTCGGTCCCCACGAAACACGCGCGGGAATCCGAATTGTCAATGATGTACTGGGCCTCCTCCGAAGAGTTTGTCGCATAGATTGGGACACTTATCGCCCCGATGGAAAGCGTGGCCTGGTTTGCAACCCACCACTCCCACCTGTTGGGAGAAAAAAGCGCCAGTTTTTCTCCTTTCTTAACGCCAAGCGACAGTAGATAATAGGCGAGATCATGGATCATGCTGTTCATGTCCGCCCATGATATATCGACAAACGCGCCCCCTTTCTTGTACCCGACACAGGCCCTGCTGCCATACTTTTCCGCCTGATTCTGGAAAATCGCCGGCATGCACGTTTCTTTGTACTTTGCCATGGATACCCCCTTGTCTGTATTGTTGTAAATTTATTTCCAAGGAAACATTTTTCAGGAAATCTCGAATGCTTCCTTCATATTCAATTGGTAAACAAAAAAGAACACATAAACAGCAGTCTGCGGCAGTAGAATAGACACCTTGTCTTGTTGTTTTTATGACAACAATAATCTAATATGTCAACCTATTAATTTAGAGGGTATTACAAAAACGTAAAATTCTGACGCGATGTTCAATAATCCCTATTCCGTTTGCCGGCAGACCGTCCGCCAGGTTTTTTATCAATACGTCCGACATCCCCCCACCCCCTCCCTCCTATAGAAATATACGAACGACAGCAGTTCACACCAAGCCCAAGGCCAGATATGAAATCCTTTTCATCAATCTAAAATACTTGACACCATTCAGCATGCCGAACAACATACACAGGATCGAACACCTCCCCTACAAAGTTACAAGGAGATGTCCCTTGGCTGAACATAGGAACCCCGGTCCGGCAAAACCCGGGGCGAAAAAGAAAAAGACCGGCGAAAAAAAAGGATCGGCGGTAAAAAAGACCGGTAAAAAAGCGGCCCCTAAAAAAAAGCCGGCTGACCGGTCATCCGAAAAAGCCCCAGTCCCTCGGCCCGATTATTCTGCCAAAAATATTCTCGTTGAGCAGGCCCTTGAGGCGAAGAAAAACGATATAGCCGTAAAAGCGACGGCCGGCCTGTCGGGATTCGAGCGCGTTCTTCATTTTTTTGCCAAACATGACGATTCGGGAAAAAAAGCTGAAAAACAGGAGAAGGAAGAGGAAATCGATCCCGAAGCCGAGGAACGAGGTGACATCCCGATGAGCTTTGTCGATCACCTCGACGAGCTGAGGTCAAGGATCCTGATCTCGGCGATAGTCTTCTTTATTCTCACTGTCGCGGGCTTTATTTTTTCGGATGAGCTGCTGGCGTTCATTAACAAACCCTTTACCGATACGGGCCTGAAGCTCAACGTATTCAAGCTCTCGGAAGGATTTATGATGCGGTTGAAGGTCGCCGCAATCGCGGCCCTCATAGTGTGGATTCCCTTCCTGGTGCTCCAGATTTGGCGCTTCATTCTCCCGGCAATTACGAAAAAAGACAGGATGTTCACCCGCATCTCGCTCCTGTCCTCAATACTTCTTTTCTATACGGGCGTCGCATTTGTCTATTTTCTCCTCATGCCCCTCACCGTGAAAGTCCTCCTCAGCTTCGTCGCCAAGGATATATCCAACGTCATCGGCGCCAGCGAATACATTTCATTTGTTTTTCTCTTCTGTTTTCTGATGGGGGCCATGTTTGAATTTCCAATCGTGATAATGGTCCTGACCCGCATCGGGATCTTGACACCGCAGGTACTGATAAGCAGGAGAAAATGGGCGATCGTGGGCGTCTTTATCATTTCCGCCATCATAACTCCGACTCAGGATATTCTCACACAGTCCCTGGTGGCAATACCCCTCATGGGCCTGTACGAAGCTTCAATCATCATATCCAGACTCACATTGATCAGGAAAAAGAAAAAGGAACTCGAAGGATAAATTGAACTTATCGTAATCGCATGATTTATTTGAGCAGGATTTACAGGCGCCATATGGCCGCCGTGATACAATCAATACTATCATCGAGGTGAAGCCATGACAATCAGATACGTTGACAAACTGGATATCAAAGGGAAACGAGTGATGATTCGGGTCGACTACAATGTCCCCTACGATAAAAACATGAATATCACCGACGATACGCGTATAACGGCCACGCTCCCCACCATCAGCCACTGTCTCAAGGAAGGGAGCAAGATAATACTCGTCTCCCACATGGGAAGGCCCAAGGGAAAACCGGTCCCTGAAATGAGCCTCAGGCCGGTCGCCGAACGCCTCGGGAAACTCCTCGGTAAGAAAATCCTTTTCATTGACAAACCCCTTGGTGAAGAGGTCAAAAAGATGACCGATGCCCTCAAGGAAGGAGAGATCGCCCTACTCGAAAATATCAGGTTCTACCCGGGCGAGGAAAAAAACGATCCAGAATTGGGAAAATTGCTGGCATCGCTCTGCGACGTCTATATCGACGACGCCTTCGCCGCCGCCCACCGGGGCCATTCCTCCAACGATGCAATAACGAAATTCGTGAAATATAAAGGCGCCGGGTTTCTTCTCCAGAATGAAATTGAACATTTCAAGAAAGCCATGGAAGAACCCGAGCGCCCCCTGGGGGCAATTATAGGGGGGGCCAAAGTGTCGACCAAGCTCGAGGCGCTTAAAAACATTTTGTCACAGGTCAACTATATCGTAATCGGCGGCGCCATGGCATTTACCTTCCTGAAGGCCCGGGGGCTCGGCATCGGCAAGTCGCTTCTCGAAGAAGAGCTTGTTGGTGCCGCGAAGGATATCATGGACGAGGCTTCAAAAAAAGGGGTCGAAATTCTGCTCCCGATCGATATCGTTGCGGCGCCTGAATTCGACAATAATTCGCCGCGCTCCATTGTTCCGGCCGACAAGATTCCCGATAACCTGATAGGACTCGATATCGGTCCGGAGTCGGTAAAGCTTTTCAACGAAAAAATCAACTCATCAAAAACCGTCATCTGGAATGGGCCGATGGGCGCCTTCGAAATGCCGAATTTCGCCGAGGGCACCAACGCCGTGGCGAAGGCCCTCGCCGATTCAAAATGCCTGAGCATCGTCGGCGGCGGGGACAGCGTTTCGGCCGTTAACCAGTCGGGGGTCGCGGACAAAATTTCCTATATCTCCACCGGGGGCGGCGCGTGGCTCGAACTGCTCGAAGGGAAAACCCTTCCGGGCATTGCGGCTCTTGACAGATAAGTAATATGTTTATGACGGCCATTGCGCATATGCGCAATGGCCGTCATAAAAAAATAAAAGCGGGGCCAATGGACACCGCTTTTTTATTATCATCGTAGATTTCCGATTTGCGTTCGATTAACCCTTCGCTTCTTCCTGCGCCTTTTTGATATTGAGCTGGGCTATCCCCAGCTTCGCCAGCGGAATGGCGAACGGAGAGCAGGAAACGTAGTTCAGTCCAGCCTCCATGCAAAACTGTATGTTGTCCGGGTTGGCTCCATGCTCGCCGCAGAGGCCCATTTTGATGTCCGGCCTGGTGAGCCTTCCGCGAAGCGATGCAATACCGATGAGCTCCTTGACCTCTTCACCGAGATACTTAAAGAGATTCTGCTTCATAAGGTCAAAGAGGGAATAGCTTGGGAAAAACGAGTTGGAATCATCGCGCGACAGCCCGTAAGTAGTCTGGGTCAGATCGTTCGTGCCGAAACTGAAAAACTCGGCATACTGTGCGATCTCGCCGGACCCAAGGGCCGCGGCGGGCAGCTCAATCATGGTCCCGACTTCGTAATTCAGGTCCTCGATGCCGTAATCGTCGACGACCTCGTTTTTAATATCGCGGATCCCCTTGACTTCCTTGCCCTCGATCTTTTTCCCGTTTTTGATGAACTTGATCTCCTCCTTGCTCATTACTATCGGGATCATGATCTCCGGTCTGATTTTATGCCCCTCCTTCCGCAGCATGCACGCGGCCTCGAAAATGGCCCTGCACTGCATTTCGTAGATCTCGGGGAAGGTGACGGCTACCCTGCAGCCACGGTGGCCCAGCATCGGGTTCATCTCGCCCAGTTCCTCGCAGCGGGCAATGATATCGGACGCCTTCAGCTTCCGGTTCCTGCCCTGCATATACTTCACGAAAATCCTCATGCCCGCCTCGTTTCTCGGCAGGAACTCGTGGAGCGGCGCGTCCAGGAGCCGTATCGTGACCGGTTTGCCCTGCATGATCTTGAAAAGATCATAGAAGTCTGAACGCTGCATGGGAAGGAGCTGCTTCAACACTTTTCGCCGCTCCTCCTCGGATTCGGCAATGATCATTTCCCTGAATTTCATGATTCGTTTTTCGTTGAAGAACATGTGCTCGGTCCTGCAGAGCCCGATCCCCATGGCCTTGAAGTCCTTCGCAACCAGAGCGTCCCTCGGCTGGTCCGCATTTGCGCGAACATTAAATTCCCCGATATGCTTCTCGACGAGGTCAAGAAACTCGAACAACCCGTTCTTCTTCCAGTCCGGCTCGATCAGGCCTACCTTGCCCATGAAAATGGTTGGCGCTTCATAATACGGCACGTTCATGGAAACATAATCTCCCTCGCGAACGGTCTTGCCTCCCAGGGTAAAGCTGTTGCCCCTTATCTTCATGTCGGGCTGGACCATGGCGACCTTGCCCAGACTACGCGCGACAACCGGCGCGTGCGACGAGAACCCGCCCTCGCAGGTGATTACTCCCTGTGCCACCTCTATCGCCTTCACGTCCTCCGCGTATGATGCCGGCATGACGAGTATCAGGTTCGTGTCACCGCCCTTCATGATGGCGCGCTTGTGCTCCTCGAGGAGCCTGGGGGTCGAGAAAAAAACGCGTCCTATTGCGGCCCCCGTAGAACCGGCAATGCCCCCCCTTATGAACTTGGTGGTCTTTACCGTCCTCGGATCAATGACCGGGTGTAGCAGCTCGTTGAGCTGGTTCGGCTTTATCTTTTCGATCGTCCATGTGTCGGTGACGATCTTTCTTCTCGTCAGGTCGAGGAGCGCTTTTATCTGCGATTGGGTCGACTTTTCGTCAACCTCCTTCTGCTCGACGAGCCAGAAATCACCCTCCTCTATGGTGAATTTAATCTCGCGTATCTCCTTGAAATTATCCTCAACCTTCCGTGCGATATCGGTAAAATGGGTAAAATGCTTCTTTTCGATTTTGCTGATATCTTTCGCCTTCCCGGCTTCAATGTCAAATTCGCTCTGGCCGAACTCCCCCTGGATCTCCGGGTCGCCGGTGATAATGTTCCTGGTATAATAATTGCCCGCATACGAGTTCTTGCCCCAGTTCCCGTAGACCATAACCTGCACCATAATCGACAGGGAGTTGTCGACGTCAATGGCAGAATCGCAGTACCTGGAGGAAGCCCCCTTCATGATAAGGCTGAGCTGGTCATTCACGTCCTCGCTGAACTTGTCGTCGAAAAGCTCGCGGTACGAGTCAATGGCTTTTTTCAGATCCTCGATGCGTGGTTTTTTCGGGATTTTATCCTCGATTTTCTTGACCTCCTTCGCGTCCACTTCAAAAATCTTCTTGGCCAGATTCCTGAGTAAAAACAGATATTCGCCATAGGCGAATTCCTTACCGGTGAAATTCCCGAACGCTTCCACCGTCATTGAATTCATGCCTATGTTGTGAATTGACGGAAAATGCGGCACGTTCAGGTCGGAGCTGAGCACGACCTTGAGCATGAGCGGCTTCTCGACATCGCCGTATTTTTTCTTCGTGTCCTTTTCCAGCCGCCCTATATACGTGCTCAGGATTTCCTTCAAATTAATCTGGGGGAGTTTCTGCGTTAGGATGGAATCGATTATAAACCCCGGCGCTATGGGGAGCCCCATCATGGCGAGGTCAACAGCCCTGCTCCCACGGATTCCCAGGCGCGCGCGAACCTTCTCGTCGATTTGTTTCAAATCCTTATTAAAATATATTATATTATCCATTTCGGTTCTCCTGTTGTTTGTATGGTAATTCCGCGAATGCTAAAACAGCCTCAGTACCTGCCCCACTTCGATTTTCAAGAACTGTTCAAACCGGGGACTTGCTCCCTCGTATAGGTATTTCTGAAGCTTCGAAACTCCCTTGATGTCCTCACCGGCAACCTGAAAAAATATCGAATCGCCGTGCTTCACCTTCCCCCAGGTAAACAAGGAATTGATGTCGTTCACAAGCTCGTTGCCATGGAATATATATACCTTCAGCGCGGGGAATGACGTGGTGTAGCTTTCGACTATCTTTTTCCACGCCTCCACGTTACCGTTATGGAAGAGTTCATTGGATACTTCCACCGCGTATTTCGGCGTGATATTGGCGGCACCCTTTCCGGTCTCTTCCGGCCTTTTCTCCTTTTTCTCAGGTTTTCGCTGCACTATGGTCGCATCGATAAACGCCTTGTTTATGAATACGTCCTTGCCGCCGAGCATTTCCTCGATCGTGCTGATGGCTGCGGCCTCCATCTTTTTGTTCTCCTCTTTCAGGAACTTGGCATATATGACCATGAGCTGGCCAGCGTGGAGCTCCCTGACGCGCTCCCAGTGGTCGATGTTCTTCGGGTTGATGAGGAATACCTTACCGCCCGGATTGTAATAGACGCACACTATGTCGAGTGCGGTCCACTTCGAGGTCTCCTCGGCGATCTTCTGGAATTCCGCTACCGGCTCCACGATATTATAGGAATCATAGCTGTAATTGTACTTGTCGCGTATAACCGCGCCAACAACAGGCAGTAACTGGTCTTCGACCACTTCGTTCGCGTCAAGCTGCTCGTTGACAACGTCCGCGAGGTTGTTGTTCATCTCGATGTCGTCGACGACATCCGTGACCTTGTAAAAGTGTCTGAGCGCCTTGTTGAAATTTGACTTGGAGGCCAGCGTAAAATAGGTACTTTCCATGTCAGTACTCCCCTCTGCCGAGTTTTAAGGCTGGCAAAAACAGGATGGCCGTTAATCGGTTGTAGTATGCTCATGTGCACCATGCCGGTGAATAGAAGCGGACCGAGGTACCTCTTTGCCAGCCCCGATAATGGTTGATACTATAAAAGCTGCTTTATTAATTGCAAGCATTTTGTAGGGGAATTCTCATTAATTGGTTCCGGAATGTCTTCCCGAGGCCGGCGCCTCAGAGTTGATGTTCTCATGCAAATAAAAGAGGCTGGCCCACTGGGCCAGCCTCCATAAAGCTTCCTTGTTATTCCTGTCGCCTGCGCTGATAATTCTATAGCTCCTTCAACCCCGATTTTTTCGCCGATTTTGATTTCGGGGAAAGGCTTACAGCGCCACTTATCTCGCCGGGCGATGTCGTTTTATACGCTTCCTCGATGACGCTCTCGCCGGCTTCTCCGGCTGAAAACGACTGCTCTATGTCGTCGCGCTGTGTCGATCTACGCCTGGTGTACTGCGCGAAGGCCGCGTCAGCAAATCCCTTGGACACGCCGTACAGGAACTCGTTGAGAACGTTCGCCATGCCCTTCAGCATATACTGCTTCCTCTTGATGGTCGCAATGTCGATATCAAGAATCAGGCCCGGCTGGATATGGTGCGGGTTTACCTTGTAGGTGAACTCGTTGAACCTCTTGGACAGATAGTTGATCCGCTCGTCCAGGATGACCCGCTCGACCGGGTTCTGGAATCCGTGCATCTTGTGAAGCATATCTTTTAAATAGCCGAGCTTGTTCTTGAGGTTGACGATCCGGTGCTCGTAGGTCCTGTTGTTCTTTTCCACAAAGGAATCCTCGGGGTACATTTCGCCGATCTCGTTCCAGAGGACGGTTTCGGGATCATCTTCGTGCTCTTTCTTCGCCCGCTTCCATTCCTTGGACATGATCCGGTTCGCGAGGTCGTCAAAATCCTTGAGCGCCCGGAAACGCTTCTTCGACTCGTAATAGCCGTGGCAGACGTCCCAAAGCATCTTGATCTCGTTGGAGAAGGCTTCCATCTGCTTGTCGAATTCCTTCTTCTCTTCCTTCAGCTGGTTCTGGTCGTAGAAGGCGAGCCTCATGGCGTAGCGCTCGTCAGGAAGCACCTGAGTATCGGTCTCTTCATATTCGCGGATGTGGCAGATCCTGGCGTTCTTCATGTTGTTGCAGACCTGATATCCCAGCTTTGAGGTGTCAAGGATCGATGTGATCGAGTTGATCGCCGTGTTGTAGCCGCGGTTCCGCACGTTCTCCTCGTCGATGACGAACTTGATGTTTTCGCGGATATTGAGGGGATCGTAATCCTCGACGTCGATCTCCGCCCGGAGGCCCTCGATCTTATCGAGGAACTTCTTGGCGAGGATGGTGTAGCGTTTCGATTTCTCGTCGTCCTTTTCGTCGTCGGTGAAATTTTCGATCCTCTTGATTTTCTCGAACATCTTTTCGCTGCCGGTGAGCTCGCGTTTCCCCTGGTCGACCAATTCGTCGTTGAAGGACTGAACCTGGCGGTCAATCAGGTCCTGAACGTGCTTCTGTATGGCATCTTTCAGGAGGTTCTCGACCGTCACCTGGTAGTGATACATCGGGCTGATGAGCTCGCTCTCCAGAATGTTGATCGAGAGCTTGACGTCATACACGTATTTCGGACGGTATTCATTGTCCTTGAAGACGCACTTTAAAATCGCGTATGCATTCTGGCCGCGGACGAAAGCGCCAATGTCGGTTTTCTGGCGGAGGATGGAGTTGGTCTCGGTCTCGAGGTCGTTAACGCCCCGCTGGATATGGCCCTGCAAATGGCCATACATGTTGATTATAGATTTTTCAATTTCCCCCGTGTGGAACTTGTCGGGGCCGGCGATCTTGTCCATGAGCTCGACGATCTCTCTCGGCGTATACCGGGCGAGGCCGCGAAGCTCTTCCTTGTCGACGAAGTCCCTGATCTTCTTCATGAACTCGTCTTCCATGGTCACCGTGTAGCGGTTGAACATGTTGACATAGGTCTGGTTTATATAGTTATATAATTTCTCCTTCAGACCGCCCATGACTTCCAATTTAACCAGAACATCCTCGGGAAGCTTGGTGTATATCTGGTTGAGAACCTTGTCCGCAGTCTCGTTGACAATCAGCCGCTGTTCGGCGATCTTGTCCCGCCCTTCCTGCGCGTATGATTCGTGAGAACCGACGGCGTTCGGGATGGTCGGGTGAAACTTGTTCGGACTCTTCGGAAATTGTGTAAAAGCCATGTATTATTCCTCCTTTATTACCTTCGCTTTTAGATTCAGGCTACATGCACAAAAAAGTTAAAATATATATATATTAATCTAACCGTATGATATTAGTATGAAAGAATTTTCTGTCAAGAATTTATTTGCAAAAATTCTTCACGACAATCACCGGTTACTATTGACGGTTCAACGACGATTTTTGATTCAATTTACCGATATATCCCCGTTTCGGACCCCTCATGCACTGAAGAATTTAAAGGTATAATTACCCGCTTTAAATATGTCCCCGTCCTGTAAGAGGCCGTCGGACTGGCGGTTAACCATTTCTAGTTTTGCCGATTCATTACCGATCAGCTGCATGTGGATCGATCCCTCATGCCGTATTGCCTTGATTGTAAACGGCTGCTTGATATTAATATCGCGTATGTTCAGAACGCACCCGAGACCCCTCCCGACCAGAGCTTCACGCGCAGACCTGCGCGCCAGATCGAAATGCTGGGTGTATGGCTCGATGATCTCGTTGTTCCAGTACTCAAGCTTGCCGGTAACCTTGAGCTCAGACAGGCGTTTTACAAAAAAGAGTATCGCGAGTATCAGCAGAATGCAGGCCGCCGCGATGATTATCGGGATAATGATATTTCTGCTTGCCGCTTCCTTCTTCTGTTCATCCTCTATGAGAGCGTGCTTGGCTTTTTCGGGCTCTCCCGATTCTATGACCTTTACCTGGTCGGTAATCAGGCCGAGGTCCTTGCTCAGGTTCTGCGCGGCCATGCTGTTCTTCAGGCTGCTGAAGCTCAATATGTAAACCCAGAGTTCAGGCTTTTTCCCGTATTTCTGCGCAAACTCTTTTAAATTGAATTTCTTCAGTTCGCTGGGCGGAGGATCGTCGATCGCGTCGGTCATGACAACAATCTCGGTCTGCCGGCCGCTATCGTCCTTCCCGACCTGCTCGGCAGCCTCAAACACCTTTATTATCATCTTGCGGGTATATGTCCAGAGGCCCGTCGCCTCTGTCATGGTGATATATTTTTTCAGAATGTCCCTGTCGTTATCGTCATCAATATACACCGGGGGGTATATCCTCACATCGGTATCATATGTAGCGAAGGTCACTCGATCGCCATCCTCGATCTGGTCTATGTAACTGCTTATACTCCGCTTGACCTTGCCGAAGATATTCTGCGCGCCGGCCTGACCAACCATGCTCAGAGAAGTGTCGAGGACAAGGAATATATCCTTGCTCTGCCGTGCGTGAAGATAGTCCGCCGAGATGGTGAACTGTGCAGTTATCAGCAACAATAAAATCGGTATGATTACTTTTAAAGATTTAGTTCCCAAAACAGTTCTCCTCTTTATATTTTCGGGTAATTCCAGAATGTTAAAACGTCCCGCAATCCCCTCCCCTCAGGGCTACAACAAGTGGGAGTAACTTTGAAATGTACTGAATATGACATAAGCAAAACAGAGGCTTCCTTCAAAAAAACAGATTAATTATAATGGAAATAAAAGTTAATATGTCAAGAATATTAATCAAATATACAAAATTTAATTATAGATTTCTGCAAAAAGTTACATTAATAGGCAGTATATATAACATGAACCGTACATGCCCGGAATTATTTACAAGATTCATTTAATATTCAGTATATGATACTTCTTTCTTGACATAATTCCTGAAATCGATATTTCTTTCCTTCCTGAGATCGAGATATTCATTCATCAGTATAAAAAACCACATGAATGTATCGTCTTTTGTCTCCAGCGCGATAAAGCTCCTCTTTTCCCTCCAGTTTTTCACGACAATACCCCTGTTCAGCACCACGAGGATGTCCATCTCGTACTCGTACTCGAGGCTTTTTGAAAGATAATAATTTATGATGTCGTTCTTCAGCCCGCTGAACTGGTATTTGGTCGAGGCCGCGATAACGAACGAAGGGATATGCGGCATCTCTTCCTCTTCCGGGGCGGCGGTATACCTGTTCAGCTTCTTCGCGGTGGAAATTTTGGTCAATACTTCATTCAGGCTCTCCTTATTCAGGTCATTCACCAGATGGTACAGGCCGTATACCATCTCATAGGGGATATACCCCCCCATGAGGTCGATGATGTCCGTACAATACCTGTCAAACGCCACCAGGTCAACGCCCAGCGGGGAAAAACCGGCCGAGTCTATCGGCTTTACTGCGTCGATGGTAAGATTAGAGGGAATAATACGGGAGAGGCTCTCTTTCAGGACACGCACATCGATGGCAGCCTTCGGCGACGCCTTCCCCTTCTTTGCCGGCCCCTTGCCCCCAGCCTTCTTCTT
The DNA here is from genome assembly GCA_016933025.1 of Spirochaetota bacterium. Classification (GTDB taxonomy): domain Bacteria; phylum Spirochaetota; class UBA4802; order UBA4802; family UBA5550; genus RBG-16-49-21. The sequence goes on from JAFGBT010000006.1 coordinate 78,973, forward strand.
GATCAGCTTTTTATCAAAATTTTTAAAATATTTTGCGATCATCGCCGTAACTCCATATCGAGGGATCTCTTTATTCGGCCCGGGTCTTTCCGGGAAAACCGGCAGGCTGGAAATTATCCGATAACTTGCCAATGATGTCAATTAATAAATTCCGACATCCACCTAATATAAGCAGGATGAAGGGATGCGGCCAGTTTTTTTCAAAAAAATTTGTTGATTAAATACCGATCCGTTATTTCTTTTATAGTGCCTGCGCTGTTGGTGATAGGACTGTATTTTTTTGAGCCTAAAGCTTTTTATGGGATCCCAATATCTGGCTGCAACGGTCATGCCCTTCACCGGGAAGACCTGACCTTCCGTGCGGGAACCCACCTGTTAATCAGGTTCAAAAAGCTATCCTACACGGCAGTGCGGGTATTTTTTTGCCTCCCGGGCTCAGGGCCACCTAACGCTCCTGAAGAGAGACCCTCCCGGCGCAACCGACGCCCCCGGCATCACTACAGAGTCCTCGACCAGAGCTCCCTCTCCGACGTCGCCGCCATCGCCGATAACCGATCGGACTATCTTCGCGCCGGCGCCAATTAGCGCCAGGGGCGAGACGGCCGACGGCGCCAGTCCGGTCGCGCGTCTGACCCTTTCCCGCAACGGCCCGGCCGTGTCTATGAGATCGACATTAGCTCGCCGGTACGACTCAATGGTGCCAATATCATGCCATGATACCGCTGTCTCGCAGCAGCCGAGCAGGCCTTCCCGCGCAAGACCGATCAGCCCCGTCTCAACGATATCAGAATACCCCTGTTTCAAAAAGTCGAACACCCGGGGGGAGAGAACGGCCATCCCAAGAAAATCATGCTCCGGCTTCCCCTGATGGTTAAGCATGTTGCGGAGGTCGACGACCTTACCCTCCGACACGGTAACGCGGGCTCCGCCGCCCGCTTGCCTGCTCAGCGCCAGCATCCCGCCGGAAGGCGACGCCTCGTACGCCGCGATGACGTCTTTCAAATCAATATCGGCGATAATGTCGCTGTTCATATAGACAAAGGGCCCGTCCATGAAATGTCCGCGGCAATTCATAAGCCCCCCGCCCGTGCCGAGGAGCTGAGATTCAATGGAGAAGGTCATCGACACGCCGAAATAATCATGGTCACGGAAAAATTCCTCAATCATCTGTGAGCGGTGGTGAAGATTACAGACGACCTGTCCGATCCCCGCCTCTTTCAGGAGCGCAAGGGCATAGCAGATTGATGGAACGTTGAGCACCGGCACCAGGGGTTTGGGGAGCCGGTCTGTTATGGGACGTAGTCGCTCGCCGTAGCCCGCCGCGAGGAGAAATGCCTTCATGGGGGTGGAGCATATCGCAGGAACAGCTTTATGTCAAGCATATGAAGGGACCGCGCTGGCTGGGTCACGCGACCCCGCCCGCGTGCGGCTATGATTAATTATTATTGACACGCGCACATTGCCTTGTTATATACTCAAATCATTCAAAAAAACGGAGAAATCATCATGACCGGCAAAAAGCAAAAGATCCTGATCGCCATAAGCGCCGCCGCGATACTCGCGCTGGCGCTGATTATCCCACAGACGCGTCTATTCAAACCGTCACTCGGCGCGCGGATGGCCCGCATGACGGTGAAGCTCTATCTCGCCCCCGCGTTCGCAAGCGAGGACTTCGTTCAAAACGTCAGGAACAGACTTGAGAACATCAGTATGCTCGCCCTGCTCCCGCCGGGAACAAGCGTCGAAGAGATTTCCATTGGCGACATGAAGGCCGACTGGATATGCGCGAGCGGCGTAGACCCGAAAATAAAGAAGGCAATCCTCTACCTGCATGGCGGAGGATTCCTCGCCGGCTCCCGCAACACCCACCGCGAGATGGTGGTCCGCATATCGAAGGCGTCCGGCATCCCCGCGCTGGTCCCCGAATACCGAAGGGCGCCGGAACACAAATTCCCTGCGGCCCTCGACGACTGCCTCGCCGCGTACCGCTGGCTCCTCGCTCAGGGCTACACTCCGAAAAACATTGCAATCGGGGGCGACTCGGCGGGCGGCTGCCTCACGGTGATGACCCTTCTATCGCTCCGTGACGCCGGGACCCCGCTTCCCGGAGCGGCGTTTCTCATATCGCCCCTCACCGACGCAGTCAACTTCGACGGGGAATCAATCAAGACAAAGGACGGCATAGACCCGTGGTTCAACCCGAAAGACATGCCGAGGCACCTCGGCCTTTTCACCGACAACTATAATATCAAATCGCCCCTTCTCTCGCCGGTTCGGCAGAACCTCGCGGGCCTTCCGCCCCTGCTCATCCACGTGGGGACCGACGAGATCTTGCTGAGCGACTCCACCCGGCTGGCGGAACGCGCGAAGAAGGCGGGCGTTGACGCGACCATACGGGTATGGGACGGAATGTGGCACGTCTTTCAATCCTTTGCCGTGATTATTCCCGAGGCCAGAGACGCCATCGAGGAAATCGGGGAATTCTTGAAGAAGCGTATATGATAGATACTATTGCGGATCAATGGCCGTGCAGATAGGCGCCGAGTATGCGCCATGCGTTCCTGAGCTCCGCCTGACGGTCGGCGTAGTCTCCCAGATAAGCGATCGTCGGCCGGATGTACCGCTCGAACCGCCGGTTATTGCGGACAGCGGCCTGGTAGCCGAAGGTACCCAGAGCCTTCACGTTCCTCTGGAAGGCCATGATGTCGAAGTAATAATTGAATTCGTCGCGCCCCATTGAAAGAATGCCCATCTCCTTCCCTCCCTCAAAATAAAATTCCTTCAGGCGCTCAAAAACGACAGTCTCCAGCGTCACGTATGAATCCCGGAGCAGCGACACGGCGTCGTACTGCGGGAGACCCATTCGCGCGTCCTGGAAGTCAATTATATAGGGGATTTCATCGCATACTATGATGTTCCTCGAATGGTAATCCCTGTGGTTCAGCACAAAAAGTTCCGGGCGGTACAGCATTCCGGATATCGCGTGGAACTCCGCTCTCAGGGCCTTCAGGTCATTACCGGGCAGATTTGCCCTGAAGTACGCGCCGAGGGCATGCTCGATGAAAAAGTTGAACTCGAACATCAGCTTGTCAATGTCAAAGAAAAGGGAGAAGGGCGTTTCGCCCTTCCCCCGTATCATCTGTATACTAAAGAGGTTTTCAAGACATGACTCGTATAAACGGCCGATTGTATCCGCATCAACGAGGGGCAAGACAAATTCCAGAAGATCATCGCCGAGGTCCTGCATGAGAAACAGGCCGCGTCTTCCGTCCGATGCGTATAGTTCCGGCACCGGGACGGTATCTTTGAGGAGGCGGTAGACCACCGTAAAGGGGTACTCGCTTTCACGCGCGTTGATAAAGCCGGGATCGACGCAGAGGACAACAGTCGCATGGTCCGTGCTCACCCGGTAATAGGCGCGCGTCGACGCGTCGCCGTCAAGCCGCGCCACCTTCGTGTAACCGGGGACATGCTCGTCGAGAAACGAGCGGATGTTTTCATCGACCTGGAATACCATCGCGGTTCTCACGGTTTGCTACTCCACCCCCCGCCGTAAAAACGCCGGGATATCGAGGTCCTCGTTCTGGAAATCACGCGACCGTTTCCGCTCGTAATCGAGGGAAAAAGTCTGGAGGCTGGCGGGGACCCGTTTCTCCGTCCTGGTCTGGCTGCCCTCGATGAGAGTCAGGGACGTGCCATTCCGCGCATCTGTCTGCTGGGCAGGACCGCCCCGGTTGACCATGTTCTTGCGCCGGTCGAATCCGGTTGCGATCACCGTCACGCGGACCCTGTCCGACAGGGCCGGGTCGATGGTTGTGCCGAATATGATATTCGCCTCGGGATCCACCTGCCGGGTGACGACATCGGTTACCTCGTTCACCTCATGGAGTGAGAGGTCGTTGCCGCCTGCGATATTGATGAGTACCGCCTTTGCGCCCTCGATGCTGGTTTCCTCGAGGAGCGGGCTGTTGATGGCCTGTTGGGTCGCCTCGAGCGCCTTGTTCTCGCCGGTGCCGATGCCGACCCCCATGAGCGCGTCGCCGGTCTCCTTCATCACCGTGCGGACATCGGCGAAATCGACGTTCACCAGGCCCGTGACCATGATGAGGTCCGCGATTCCCTGCACGCCCTGTCGTAAAATATCATCCGCCAGTTTGAAGGCGTCCTCGATCGGCGTGCGCCGGTCGATGATCTTGAGAAGAAGGTCGTTGTGGATCGTGATCAGCGTATCCACCTTTTCTTTCAGGTTGGCGATCCCCTGTTCGGCCTGGCCGAGACGCTTCTTGCCCTCAACCTTGAAGGGCTTGGTCACCACGCCGACAACGAGGGCCGAATGCTCCTTGGCCACCTCCGCCACTATCGGAGCCGCCCCGGTTCCGGTGCCGCCGCCCATCCCGGCGGTAACGAAAACCATGTCGCCGCCCTTCAGGGCCTTGTGGATCTTGTCCCGGTCCTCGTTCGCCGCTTCGCGGCCGACGTTGGGGTCCGCCCCCGCGCCGAGTCCCCGGGTCAGTTTCGTGCCGATCTGGATCTTGGTCTGCGCGAAGCTGTCCCTGAGCTGCTGCGCGTCGGTGTTCACCACGATGAACTCGACGCCTTCCATGCCGGTTGCGATCATCCGGTTAACGGCATTGCATCCCGCGCCGCCGACACCGACGACCTTGATGACCGTGTTCAAAGGCTTCTCTTCTTCCAGTTTAAACATGTCTTTCCCCCTTCAGTGTTATGTCTCATTAGCCTATATGTTTTCGCCGTAGCGTATAGTATAGTATTGGTTCATCAACGGCGGTATTTGAAACATCGCCTTGGGTGAACCGTGCGCCTACAGGTACTCCTCCAGCCATTTCTTCACTTTCCCGAAAACGCTGCCGCCCCGGTCGGGCGACAGCTTCTTGCCCCTCAACTGGCTCATCCTGAGCCCGTACTTCAAGAGTCCCACTCCGCAGGCGAACTGCGGTGTCGCAACCCGGTCCGCCAGGCCCGCGACGTCGCGCGGCATGCCGATCCTCACCGGCATGTTGAAGACACGCTCGGCCGCCTCGATTGAGCCATCCAGCATGCTGGCGCCGCCGGTCAGGACGATACCCGCCGCGAGCATCTCCTTCTTGCCGCTCAGCATCAGCTCGCGCTCTATCATCTCCATCATCTCGGCAACCCGCGGCTCTATGATCTGAGTCAGCTCCTGGCGAAGCAGCTTGCGCGGCGGCCTTCCGCCCACTGAAGGAACTTCAACCACCTCGGACGGGTCGACCAGGTCCAGGACCGCGCAGCCGTATTTCTTCTTTATGAGCTCGGCGGACTCGATCGGCGTCCTGAGCCCTATCGATATATCGTTGGTGACGTGTATCCCGCCGATCGAAAGGACCGTCGAATAGGCGACGCCCCCCTCAAGATAAACCATGATATCGACTGTCCCCCCGCCGATGTCTATCAGCGCGACCCCCAGCTCCATCTCGTCCCGCGAAAGGACGGCATCGGCAGCCGCGAGCGGGTTAAAAACGATGTCCCGGTACTGGAACCCCGCCTTTTCCACGGCCTTGATCATGTTCTGAATATTGGATGACGCCCCGGTGACGATATGCACCTCGGCTTCCAGGCGCACCCCGCTCATGCCGATCGGGTCCTTGATGCCGATCTGGTCGTCCACAGAAAATTCCTTCGAGAGCACGTGGAGTATCTCGCGGTCTACCGGTATCACGATCGCCTGGGCCGCTTCGATGACCCGCTTGACGTCGTGCGCGGCGATCGTCCGATTCCGGCTCGACACCGCTACGACCCCGCGCGAGTTCTGGCCCTTTACGTGCTGGCCGCTGACCCCCACGATGACATCGGCCGCCTCATAGCCGGCCATCAACTCAGCCTCGTCGATGGCCTTCACGACCGACGCCGTGGTATTGTCGATGTTGACGATAACGCCGTTCTTGAGACCCTTCGATGGAGTCACGCCCACGCCTATCACCTCGACCATGTTGTTCTCATTCATGACGCCGATGACCGCGCAGGTCTTGGTGGTTCCGATATCCAGCCCAACCAGTATGTCTTCCATACTATACTCCTATTTTACCTGACAATGACCGCATTGCCAGACAGGTTAATCTCATCCGGATACTGCTCAACGCTGTCGCAATAGCCGATTATATATTTCAGGCGAATAAAGCTCGCCTCATCCGGCTTCATGGTGAACTCTGTTTTTCTCCCGCGGAGCATAACCCTGATCCACCTCCCGGCCTGGTGTATCTCCGAAAGCTCGCGGTAGACCGCCGGGTTCGTCTTCTTCACCCTGTCGAGCAGGACAAAGAGCCGCCCGGCCCGGGACGCAGAAGAGCCGTCCGGGGCGTATCCGACGGAAAGGTAAATGACCGGGATCCTGGCGGTATGCACGTCGTTCCTGGATATCACCTGCCGCTCCGCGTCCAGCTCGTACAGGACCGACCCGTCTTCCCCCGGAACAACGACAATCAGCTCCGGGGTTCGTTCAACAACGGTCACCACCAGGTTCCCCTTCTCCTCGTCGATCCGGTATGAATCTATGAATCCGTTTCTCTCTATCGCCTTTTCGAGAGAATCCAGGTCTATCACAATCCCGGCCTCCGTCGCCCGGTAGCGGGCGCCCCGAACTATATCATACTTTGACAGAAGCTTCAGCCCCTTGAAGGCGATGGCCTTGACCGTGCGGACGTTTTTCGCCGCGAGCGTTCCCGGCGTCGCGAGGATCACGAAAGCAATAGCCGTTGTGAGCAGTCTGGTCTTCATCGCCTCAGTGCGCCCTCTTTTTTATCTCTTCAATGATACGTGCGCCCGCCTTGTAAATGTCGCCGGCGCCCAGCGTCAAAACTACATCGTCATCCCGGACCCGCCTGGCGATCTGCCCGGGTATATCCTCAAAACACGAAATGATAACGGCCTCCCGACCTTCATGCTTTAATACCGCCTCCCGAATAAGCTGAGAGGTGACCCCCTCGATCGGCTGTTCCCCGGCCGGATATATCTCGGTCAGGAAGAGCTCGTCGGCGTTGGCGAAGGACTGGCCGAACTCGTCCCACAGGAGCTGCGTCCTGGTGTACCGGTGCGGCTGGAAGACCACGACGATCCTCTTCTCAAGGCGCTTCAGCGCCTCAAGGGTCGCCCGTATCTCCGTGGGATGGTGGCCGTAATCATCATAGACCCGCACGCCGTTCGCCTCGCCGATGAGCTCCAGCCGCCTCCCGACGCCGCGGAACTCAGCGAGCCCGTCGCGTACCGAGGCGACCGGGAGGTCCAGCTCGAGCGCCACGGCTATGACCGAGAGGGAGTTGACCACGTTGTGGTTCCCCAGCTGGCGAATGGAAAAATCGCCGACCGCCTCGTTTTTATAAAGACAACGGAAAGAGGTCATGCCCTTCGACATGGCAATGTCAGTCGCCCTGAAATCAGCGTCATCGGAGAGGCCGTAGGTAACGTAGGGCCGCTCGACCCGGGGGAGGAGCTCACGCACCGCGGCGTCGTCGACGCAGAGTACCGAGTAGCCGTAAAAGGGGATGTTATTCATGTATGATAAAAAGGCGTCCTTGAGCCCCTGGAAATACTTGTAGTAATCCAGGTGATCCGCGTCGATGTTAGAAACGATGCCGATGCAGGGAAGTAGCTTTAGAAAGGAGCCATCCGACTCGTCCGCCTCGAACACGATGTACTCGCCCTCCCCGACCCTGGCGTTGGTGTTGAAGTTCAGGACCTTCCCGCCGACGACGGCCGTGGGATTGATCCCGCCATGATAAAGAACGTACGAGAGCATAGATGTTATGGTTGTTTTGCCGTGGGTACCGGCCACGCCGATCCCGTGCTTCATCCTGATCAACTCGGCAAGCATCTCTGAGCGGTGGATTACCGGGATGCCCCTCTTCCGTGCTTCGACCAGCTCCGGGTTGCTTCCGGCGATCGCGCTGGAGGTGACGACGACGTGGCAGTCGGTTATATTGGACGACCGGTGACCGATGAATATTTTCGCTCCCAGCGATCCGAGCCTCCGCGTCTGGTCTGATTCGACCAGGTCGGACCCTGAGACCTCGTATCCCAGGTTGATCAGGATCTCGGCTATGCCGCTCATGCCGATCCCGCCGATCCCGATGAAATGCATTTTTTTCGATTTTCTGAACATATCTTACTTCCCGCCCTCACGTTGTTCCGCCAGGGCCCGTTCCGTCTCCGCCAGCACGTCCCGCGCGATCACGCCCGAGGCGTCCACCAGGCCGGCCGCCAGCGCCTTCTCCGACATCCTCTGGAGCGCGCGGGCGTTGTTCAGCAGGTCCTGGAGAACCGGCATTACCTTTTCCGCGACCGCGTCCTCGTTGGAAACCTTTACCGCCGCGCCGGCCCGAACGAACTCGTCGGCGTTCCGATCCTGGTGGTTGTCGGCCGCGTGCGGATAGGGGATCTGGATCGACGGTATCCCCATCGCCGCCAGCTCCATCATCACGCCCGCGCCCGACCGGGATATGGCGATGTCCGCCGCCCGGTACGCAAGCCCCACCCGGTCGATGAAGGGAGACAGGTATATCGACCCTTCGCCGATCTCGTTATTGACTTTATCCTTGTAGGTCTGAAAGGAAAACCCGCCGGTGCTCCAAATAATGCCGATGCTCTTCAGCTCGTCCGAGTATCTCTTCTTGAGGTCGAATACAAGCTCGTTGATGCGTACCGCGCCCTGACTGCCGCCGATGACAAGAATCACCTTCTTGCAGTGTCCGAGGTGGAAGGCCTTCCGGGCATCATCCTTGAAGGCGTCCACCAGCACCTTTTTACGTATCGGGTTGCCGGCGATAACATAACGTTCAGGGAATTTCAGGTATTCAGCCGCACCCCTGAAGGTGCCGTAGACCTTCCGGGCCCACTTCTCGAAGAACCTGGTCACCTTGCCGGGCACCGAGTTCTGTTCGCACATGAATATCGGTACGCCAAGCCGCCTGGCCGCGAGAAGCGCCGGCGCTGACACGTACCCGCCCATGCCGATCACCGCATGGATGTTGTGTTTCCTGATGAGCTGTATCGCCGCGAGTATGGCACTGGCAAACCTCGCGGGGAAGAAGAAAAGCTTAACCGGGTTCCTGGAAAACGACGGGGCCCCGTAAAGCTTCAGGTCCTCGACGGCGACATCGCTTAACGAGGAAAAACGGGCATCCCGCTTCCCCGTGAGGAAGAGGGTCCGCGCGCCGGTCTCCCTGAATGTCTCGTACAGGGCGATACCCGGGCTTATGTGCCCGCCGGTCCCGCCCGCGACGATAAGGACGTTTATATCATTCATTCCGTTCACTGCCATACCTCTTCAAAATGCTTCATCTCCTGCTTGACCGCGCCGCGGTAGCGGGAAACGTTCAATAGAATGCCGGCGGCGATCATGTTCGACATAAGCGATGATCCTCCGTAACTGATAAACGGGAGGGGGATTCCCTTCGTGGGAAGCGCCCCGGTAACCACGCCCATGTTGATGAAGGCCTGCACCACGATCATAATACTGAGACCTACCGCAAGGAGCTTCCCGAAATTGTCCTGCGCGGCCGTCGCAATCAGGATCCCGCGCCAGAGAAGCACGGCGAACAGGAGCACGATCAGCACCGTCCCCAGCAGGCCCGTTTCCTCCGCAATTACCGCGAAGATGAAATCCGTGTGGGGCTCGGGGAGCCTCGCGAGCTTCTGAGTGCCGTTGCCGAGACCGACTCCGAAGAGCCCCCCCATCTTGAAGGCGATGAAGGCCTGTATGATGTGATAACCGATGCCGTACCGGTAGGCCCAGGGGTCCAGGAAGGCGATAATCCGGTCCTTGCGGTAATCGACCATGTATATCATAATGTAAAACATGGGTATGCTCAATATTGCGAGAATCAGAATGTAGGTAAAGGGGAAGCCCGATACGAACAATATAAACACGGACACGATCAGGATGTCGATTGCCGTGCCGAAATCCGGCTGCAGCATGATCATCAGGAAGATGCCGGATATAATGACGACCGGAATGAGTATCTGGGCGAAATGGTCCCCCGCGTCTGAGGAGAAGACCTTTGCGAGGTAGATCACGACTGCGAGCTTCACGAACTCCGCCGGCTGGAAGGCGACGGACCCGATTCCGAGCCACCGCGCCGAGCCCTTGGCGCTGTGTCCGATACCCGGGATGAACACCAGGGTCAGAAGCACCACGGATACCAGGAGCATGATTTTCGTGTGCCTCATGTATCTCCGGTAATCGATCTCCTTGAATACGAGCAACAGCGTGAACCCGAGCGCGAGCCAGAGGAGCTGTTTTTTCAGAAAATAGTAGGTATCGCCGAAGGTCTTGAGGGCGTAGACGGCGCTGGCGCTGTAGCTCATGACAATGCCGATGCCTATGAGCGACAGGATCACCACGAAGAGCACCATGTCCGGCTCCCGTGAACGCCTGATGTCAACGAACGATTTCAGGTCGACCGCGCTGTTACGCATCGTTATATCTCCCCGCTTTGAAGGCGCCGGAAGGATTTTCTGAATTCCTCCCCGCGATCCTCGTAATTCCTGAACATGTCGAATGAGGCGCATGCAGGCGAAAGAAGGATGGCGTCGCCCTCTCTGCTTTCCTTCATCGCCTTGACCACCGCGTCGTCGAGGTTCTCGGCCTTCACCGGGCCGTAGTTGCCGAACAGCTTCGCGAAGTATTCCCGCGATTCGCCGATAAGCACCAGGGCCCGCACCCTTCCGTTCATCCCCGCTGACAGGCGCGAGTAATCGTCGCCCTTGGTACGCCCGCCCAGGATGAGAACGCCGCTGCCGCGGAGACTCCTGAGGGCAGTGAGTACCGCGTTCACCGTGGTTGCCTTGGAGTCGTTGATGAACTCCCTCCCCCGGAAGGTCCCCATCGGCTCGAGCCGGTGCTCCAGCCCGCCGAAGGAACAGACGGCCTCGCCGATCCTGCCGTAATCGGGAACGATTCCCGACCCGAGCATGATCGACCGTGCGGCCAGGACCGCGGCCATGGCGTTCTGGACGTTGTGGAGGCCGAGGACCCTCATCCTGTCCGTTTCAAAAACTTTTATGCCGCCGTCCGCAAGCACCACGGCGCCTTCGTGATAATATATGTCAGCTCTCCTGCTTTCCAGGGAGAATGCCATGGCCCGTGACTTCACCATACCGGCCCCCCGCACCGCCATCGGATCGTCCATGTTATAAATGAAGCAATCGTCTCCCCCCTGGTTCATCGCGATCCGCATTTTCGCGAGGAAATAGTCCTCCATGCCGTCATAACGGTCAAGGTGGTCCGGCGTCACGTTCAGGAGCACAGCCACGCCGGGCCTGAAGCGCTCGATCGCCTCGAGCTGGAAGGATGACAGCTCCGCTACCACTACCGTGGAGTCCGATGTGCGCCCTGCGAAGGAGATGAGCGGAACGCCGATATTGCCGCCCACGCGAACGTCCATGCCGAGCTCTTTGAAGAGATGGCCCGCCAGAGCGGTGGTGGTCGATTTTCCGTCGGTTCCGGTGATCGCGACGACCCGCCCGTTCATGTGGCGGTACGCGAGCTCTACCTCGGCGATGACCGGGATCCTTCTCCGGTAGGCCTCGGCCACCAGCGGGATGCTCCGGGGAACGCCAGGGCTCAGCACCATGGCGTCGAAGCCCTCATCAAGGAGCGATGGGCCCTGCTCTCCGGCAACTACCCGGACCGATGGGTCGATCTTCGAGAGTACGTCGTCGAGCTCCGCCGCCGGCTTGGTATCCGAAACGACCACTGCCGCCCCGCGCGCCACAAGAAAATTGCAGACCGCGACGCCTGTCCTGCTCAATCCGACCACGAGGGCTTTTTGTATATCAATATTCTCTTTCATATAATTGACTTCTAGCTAACCTCCCTCATCCCCTTCCCCCTTCTCCCACCGGGAGAAGGGGCATCCTTCATCACGCCCCTCTCCTTTCAGGAGAGGGGATGGGGGTGAGGTCACAAAATCTTCAGCGAACTCAACCCCAGTATCGCCAGAATTATACCGAGGAGCCACATCCGCACCACGACCTTCTGTTCCGGCCAGCCGGAGAGCTCGAAGTGGTGATGCAGCGGCGCCATCTTGAACACCCGTTTCCCCCTGAGTTTGAACGAGACGACCTGTATGATCACCGAGAGCGCCTCGACCACGAAGACGCCGCCCACAATGAAGAGGAATATCTCCTTCTTGATCATCACCGCCACGATGCCGATGACGCCCCCCAGCGCCAGCGAGCCCGTGTCTCCCATGAACACCGTGGCCGGGTTGCTGTTGAACCAGAGGAACCCGAGGGAGGCGCCTATAAGCGCCGCGAGGAACACGGTAAGCTCGGCCGCCTCCGGTATGTGGGGAATCCTCAGGTAAAGGGCGATTTTCGAGTGGCCGGTCAGGTAGGCCATAATCCCGAGGCTCACGCCCACGATTATGACCGACCCGATGGCCAGGCCGTCCAGGCCGTCAGTGAGATTGACCGCGTTGGTGGTGGATACGATCACGATGACGGCGAAGAAGACCCATAAAAAACCGATGTCGAGGATCGGGGCGTTCACGAATGGAAGATACACCATCGAAACCTCTCTGTAATTTGACGGATAAACATATACCAGCATTGCGACCGCGAGGGCGATAAGCACCTGGAAGAGGAGCTTCACTCTGGCCGATATACCCTCTTTTTTCTTCAAGATGGACTTGATATAGTCGTCCGCGAACCCCAGGCCCGCGAGCGACAGGGTAGCGCCGATCAGTATGAGGAGAAACCGGTTCGTGAAGTTGCCCCAGAGGGATATGGAGAGAAGAACTGCGCCGATTATGATAACGCCCCCCATGGTCGGGGTTCCTGCCTTCTGCTGGTGGCTCTCCGGCCCCAGCTTCCTGATCTCCTCGCCCAGCCTGAGCGCGCGGAGCCAGCGGATAACGATGTTCCCGAATATGAGAACGAGGAGAAGCGCGGTGACGGCGGCATACGCCGACCTGAAGGTTATGTACTGGAACAGGCGAAGGAATGACAGGTATTCTTTCAGCGGTAATATAAAATGATAGAGCATCTCACACTCCTCTCTCGGTCATGGCGCGCACCACGTCTTCCATTCTCATCGAGCGCGAGCCCTTGATTAAAATAACGTCGTTCTCGTCCGCGGTTGTCATGAGAAACCGGGACAGCTCGTCCTTTGTCTCGAATTGCCTGATATGCCCCGCCGGCATCCCCGCCTTCGCGGCGCCTTCGGCGTAGCAGCCGGCCATCTCTCCCCAGAGGAGCAGCAGGTCAAAGCCCTTTTCGGCCGCGGTCCTCCCGCACTCCGCGTGACAGCGCTCCGCCGATGCCCCCAGCTCCTTCATGTCAGAAAGCACCGCAATTTTTCTCCGGCCGGGAAAGATCTCGGCCGTCGAGCGGAGCGCATACCCGAGGGACATCGGGTTGGCATTGTAGCTGTCGTTGATCAGTATCCATCCCCTGTCAACGACCTGGCTCCGTCCGTCGACGTTCACAAAACCTTCCAGCGCAGACCGCACCGCATCCGGCGCGACGCCGTATTCCGCCGCGACCGCGATCGCGGCGATAACGTTGTAGACGTTGTGGATCCCGTAGAGCGGAACGGTTATCTCGACGCCGCCCCAGGCGACCGCAAGGCTTGTCTGGTAGAGGCGGTAGGAGTCGGGCCGTATGTCCGCCTTCTCCGAGAGGCCGAAGGTTCCCACCACCAGATCCATCTCCCGCGCCTTTTTCATGATGACGTCCAGACAATCCGTTTCGCGGTTCACCAGGAGCTTCGAGCCGGATTTCATCCCGTTCATGATCTCCGCCTTGGCCCCGGCAACGTTCTCCACCGAGCCGAGGAACTCGAGGTGGCCCTCACCCACGTTGGTGATGACCGACAGGTCCGGCCTGACGATGCGGGAGAGGCGTTCAAGCTCGCCCGCGTGGTTCATTCCCATCTCGATCACCGCCATCTCGTGGGAGTCCCGCAGGCCCAGCAGGGTTATGGGAACGCCTATCTCGTTGTTGTAGTTCTTCATGTTTCTGACGCAGTTCCACCGGACGGATAGAACGGCGTGGACAAGCTCTTTGGTGGTGGTCTTTCCGTTGGTCCCGGTTACGCCTATCACCTCGGGGTCGATACGGTCGCGGTGCCGGGCGGCCATGGCCCCCAGCGCCTTCAGCGTGTCGTCGCAGGTGATCTCCGCAATATCGTTGCGCGCCGCCGTGTCGGTGAATCCCCGCCTCATGGTGAGGTATGATTTGACGCGCCGGCCCTCCGAGAGCTGACTGATGAAGTCGTGGCCGTCGAAGGTCTGGCCGACGAGCGGAATGAAAAGGCCATTTCGTCCCGGCTCGCGCGAATCGGTCGTCACGGTCTCGATGACCGTGCCCGGATCACCGGCGGTTATCCGCCCCCCGCACGCCTCCGCGATCCACCCGACTGTTGTCATGTGTTCCACTATCAATCCGCTCTCCTACAGACAGCTCGCCGCCACTTCCTTGTCGTCAAAATGTATCTTCTCGGTCCCTATGATCTGATAATCCTCATGCCCCTTCCCGGCGATGACGACGATGTCCCCCTCGCCGGCAAGCGAAACGGCGCGGGCGATAGCCTCCGTCCGCTCCGGTATGACTTCATGATTGCTCCCCTCCAGCCCGGAGACGATGTCCTGGATAATCCGGGCCGGTTCCTCGGTGCGCGGGTTGTCGCTGGTGACAATGGCGAGGTCCGAGTTCTCCTCGGCTACCTTCCCCATCAGGGGTCGCTTGCTCCGATCGCGGTCGCCGCCGCATCCGAACACGGTGATGATCTTCCGGTGGCCCAGCTCGTTGACCGACCTGAGGAGCTTGTGGAGGGCATCCACCGTGTGGGCGTAGTCGACGATGACCACGAAGCCCTTTCCGGTCTTAAGCACGTCGAATCTGCCGGGAACGGTCTCCAGGTCGGAGAGGCCGCTGATGATCGCCTCGTAGTCTATGCCCATCTGGTGCGACACGGCCAGCGCCGCCAGTGAATTATAGAGCTGGAACGTGCCGAGCAGCTTGAGCTGCACTGCGAGGCCGGGATCGGGCCGCTGCAGCGTATAGCGCAGTCCGTGGATGGAATTGTCGATGCTTGCCGGATCCGGCATGTAATCGGCATCGGAGTCGATCGCGAAGGTCTTCATCGGGAACGAGTAGTGGTTGCGCATCAGGATGATCTCTCGTCCGTAGGGATCATCCGCGTTCACCACGGCGCACCGGCCCTTCTTGAAGCTCGCCTCGAGGAGTCCGAAAATCTTCTTCTTGGCGTTAAAATAGCTCTCAAAATCGTGATGGAAGTCGAGGTGGTCTCTGGTCAGGTTGGTGAACACGGCCGCGTCGAGGTCGATGTCCTCGGCCCGCCTGAGCTCGAGGGCGTGGGAGGAAATCTCCATGATCGCCATGTCGACGCCGTCGCGCCGCATCTTCCAGAGGATCTCCTGCAGATCGCGCGACTCCGGGGTGGTGTTCACCGCCGGGTAAAACTTCCCGCCCCACCGGTAGTTAATGGTGCCGATGACGCCCGGATTGAAACCGTGACGCTTCATGATCGATTCCAGCATGTAGGTGATCGACGTCTTGCCGTTGGTGCCGGTGATGCCGACCATCAGCATCGACCGCGACGGGAATCCGAAGAAGGCAGCCGAAAGACGCGAGAGGGCGGCCCTGGAGTCGTCCGACACCAGCAGACCGACGCCCCTCTCTTTCAGGTGCGCAAACTCGCCCGCCCTGCTCCTCGCGACGCAGACGGCGGAGGCGCCGGCCTCGATCGCGGTCCCGATGAACCGGTGGCCGTCGCTGGTAAGCCCCTCCACCGCGATAAAGAGGCTTCCCTTTCTCACCTTCCGCGAATCGTATTCGACAGAGGTTATCTGCGACCCCTCTCCGCTCACAAGCTCCGTCGCACCCCCGGAATCATTGACCAGGTCGGCAAGAAGCGCCTTGATCTGTATGCCGTTATTGAGCATCACGTTTGTTCACCACTATAACGTCAAAATCCCGCAGAGACATCTGCCGCATGCCGTATTTCCAGGCATGGTCTTCAACGGCCGCCATGCGCCGGTACCGCTCGATCTCGTAGAGGAGACGGTCCTTATTCATGATAAGCCGGTTGGCCTTCCCCGAAAGGGAGCGGTGCTCCATCTCAATCTTCACCACCTCGATGTTCTGCCAGACGTACATCAGCACGAAAAGGCTCATCGAAAATATTATGATGAAGTATTTGATAACGGCCCTCCCGTCATATTCCTATATCCGCTCGCAGACCCTGAGACGCGCGCTCCGGGCCCTGCTGTTGCTCTCAATTTCGCTCATTTCCGGCCTCACCGGCTTTTTCGTCAATAGTTTTACGAGGGGCCCCTCGACGCAACGGCAATTCCGGGGCTCCTCCCCGCACGTGCACCCCCTGCTCAACCGCCTGAACGTCTCCTTAACGATCCGGTCCTCAAGGGAATGAAAGGATATCGCCATGATCCTGCCGCCGGATGCCAGGAGGCCGTACGCTTCCCTGAGGCCCGACTCGATGGCGGCGAGTTCGTCGTTCGCGGCTATCCTGAGGGCCTGAAACACCCGCGTTGCAGGGTGTATGTTCCGCACGTGGAATTTTTTCGGTATGGCCCGGAGCACGATGTCAGCCAGCGCGCCGGTTGTCTCAACCGGCGCGCTCTTCCGAGCGCGCGCTATTGCGGCCGCGATTTTCCTTGACCAGCGCTCCTCGCCAAGACGAAAGATGACGTCCGCGAGTCTCTTCTCGTCAGACGAGTTCACGATATCGTACGCGCTTTCTCCCGCTTCATCCAGCCTCATATCGAGCCTTTCATCCTTTGCAAAACTGAATCCCCTCCCGCTTTTCTCGAAATGAAAAGAAGAGATCCCGAAATCAAACAGAACGTACTGCACCCCGGGCGTCAATTTATCAGGGTGCTCAGAAATATGAGAAAAATTATCGTTAATGAAATCAATTCGGTTTCCATACGCACCCAGCCTCTCCCGTGCAATATTGAGAATCGCGCCGTCCCTGTCGAAGGCCACGATCCTGAGACCGTCAAACCTCTTCAGAAAAAGCTCCGAATGACCCCCTTCGCCCACCGTACAGTCCACCAGGGTCCCCGTTCCCCGGTGCGTCGAAGTCTCTATGAAATGGACCAGTTCCTCCGGCATTACAGGTATGT
Organism: Spirochaetota bacterium; assembly: GCA_016933025.1. Classification (GTDB taxonomy): domain Bacteria; phylum Spirochaetota; class UBA4802; order UBA4802; family UBA5550; genus RBG-16-49-21. The sequence goes on from JAFGBT010000006.1 coordinate 96,120, forward strand.
GCGTATAATCCACGGAACCCCCAACTGTATTATGTCGCATTAGAACCGGTTCATCGTCGAAATTATCGCGCGCTCCGCGTGCGATAAGCCTATATGCCGAGATCGCCCGCCAGAGCGTTCAGCGAATCCTGGTCCGGACGATACTGGTTATAAATCTCTGTCGCCCAGATCTCGATCCGGTCATTGAGCCCCAGTATGGTGACCTCGCTCCTTATCTGCGCGTACTCAAGGTGGCTCGCGGGGATTACGATCCTCCCCTGTTTGTCGAGTTCCTGGTCGCGCGCGCCGCCCATGAGATGGCGGATCCAGTTCCTGTTGGTGGGATGTGACTGCGGGAGAGGAACGAGCTTTTCCCTGACAAAGCGCTCCCAGTCCTCTTCGCGGAAGGCCATGATGCACCTGTCAAACCCGTAGGTCAACACGAGCTTGTTTACATAAGCCTTCTCCCCGAACGCCTTGCGGAGCTTTACCGGGATAGCCACCCTTCCTTTCTCGTCCAGGGTAGGATGATACTCACCCATGAACATGCTATAACCACCACCAACAGGAGAGATTCAACAAAAATCCCCACATATCCCCACTATTTACCATATGAGACATAATTTGTCAAGTGCAAAATGAAATTTTTATGATTTTTGTCTATAAATAATATCTTAGCAAATTTTCCTTGACACTTGCCGCCCAACATAATTTGTAAATACATCATTTGGCTTATATGCCATTGAAATTGAAGTTGATTCAGGCGGATTTCCCTGTTTTTTGCTTGTGCCATTAGATACCCGAAGCACAATCAACTCAGCGACGAGCAAAACAGGAGGTTTTGCGTGAAGCGAGGATGGCGCACGATGCGCCTTCCGCAGCAAAACAAACGACTCCGGTTGCGCACATATTTACAGAGCAAAAAAAAGAGGAATCCGCCTAATTCGACTTCTGAGTATGCGGATCATGGGGTGCCGGAGGTGAAAATTACCCCATAATAATATAGCTGACCGCGGGTGTAGTTCAGTGGCAGAACTCCAGCCTTCCAAGCTGGTCACGTGGGTTCGATTCCCATCACCCGCTTATTATTAAAGAAAGAAAACCGATAAGGCGAGGTCAAATGACCCCGCCTTATTAGCTGATGGAGGCCACCATCATGTACGATATTACGACACTCCGACCTGAATCACTCTGGCAGGTGATATTTAAGGATGCCGGCTCCTGGCGGGCCGGGCTGTACAGGCCCGAAGCAACGGGCCCTGAAGACATTAACACCCTGGAAAAGCACTCCTGTCCGGAGCTGTTCATATGTCTCGGCGGGCGAATGGGCCTCATACTTAAAGACGCGGAAGGAGAGCATATCGCCGAATTCCAACCGAACCAGGCACTCATGATCGAGGATTATCACAACGGCTTCGCAATCGACCCGGTCGGATATTTCCTCGTGGTTGAACGGACATCATTCACGACCGAGTACATCGACCGAAAAACCGGGAATTGTATTAACATAGTTACAGTACATGATATATGATGGAGGAAACCTATGAGCGCACTGGCTGAACTTTCCATCTTTCCGCTGGGCAAAGGCGAAAGCGTGAGCTCCTACGTGGCCGGGGCCGTCGCCGTGGTGCAATCAAGCGGTCTCGACTTCCAGGTGGGGCCGATGGGCACCTGCTTCGAAGGCGGGTGGGACGACGTACTGCGCGTCGCCGGGGAATGCATGGACTCGATGAAAAACGGATGCAACAGGGTATACATGGTTCTTAAAGTCGACTACCGGGCCGACATGGACAACCGGATGAAGGGCAAGGTCGAGTCATTAACGGGGAAGATGGAAACCTGCTGATTATATCCGAGCCGAATCGACAATTTTCATGGCCTTTCCCTTCAGATCCTGCGCGAAGGGGTCGCCGCTTGCGATCTTCCGCTCCAGCGCGTCCAGGACGTCGTAGTACGAATCCCACCCTGCCCGCTCACGCTCGTAGATTTCAACGAGCGGGTTCTTCCCCGGTGCATGCGCCCCGAACAAGGCCGAAAGACGCCGAATCCCCTCGTTAAAAAACCGGAGGCCTTCGTCCGGGGCGGTGTCAAAGAGAGATGCCGCTCTCAGAGTAAATCGAAGGAGCACGATAGTTATCGGTATGCGCGAGATAAAGCAGCCGGTAAAGGGATCAAGCTCGCACTTGATCCTCTCCATCGGCCAGGGCAGCGCGCGGGCGTACCCGGAGAAAAGGATAGTTCGCGCGTAATCGCCCAGGACCTTGCCGGTCGCCGCGCGCGCGGCCTGGCCGGCAAAGAGATCTGCATCGTGGCGCATGACAAGCCCGGCCCCATGAGCGTACCGGAGAAAGCCGCGCGCGCCGGCTCGTCCGAGCACGGAGAGAAGGTACGCCTGGTCCTCCGCCCTGCCGACGCAGGTTGGAGTAAAGGGACGGTATTCGCGGAGGGCTTCCACCAGTATGCCCGTGGTGCCGCCCGTTACGTGAACCCGCTGGAGCGCCGAAGCGGCGCCGTCGGGCCTGCCGCCCGGAATGTAGCGCGTCATCATCTCGGCCAGGGTGGACAGCGCCTGGGGCACGGCGCTCCTGAATACAACCTCGTCCCGCGGGGCATCTCCCTCCGGGAAACGGACATCCGGGGTGAAAAGTGAAGCGCCTGCGTCGGCGCGGTTCACCAGGGAGCCGGCGATCATCCCGAGGTACACGGGATTTCCCCGCGCGTCGACGCCCCGGGCGCCCCAGAGCGGCGTGCGGAAATGGCCAAAGGCCGAGGCGCCCGTCTCGCGCACCAGCTCCGCCTGGGGGAAGGCCTGGTCCAGATCCATCTTGAAGGTCGCCCTGACCGAAGCCGAAATAAGGACATGCCAGAAGGCAGCGATCGCCTTGAGAAAGCTGTAGTGCCTCCCGTATTCCCCGTCGACGCCGAACACCTGACGGAGCGCCCCCTCGTCGAAGCTGCCGCAATAGTTCTTCCCCGCCGGCGCCAGGACTTCGTCGATCATATGCTCCGTATCGTCATCGGTGAAGAGATATACATTGATTCCACACAGTCCCCCGGCCCGGTCCAGTTCGGAACGCGCCCATGGCCGTGCGGCTGCGCGGAGCGACGGATGGGTAACGGAGGCAGAGAGAACGCAATCGATCACCCCCCCCGCCTCCATGCCGCCGGTCTTCTCTTCGAAGCGCACGGCCTCCGAGAGGCGCGTGAGGCCATGGATTAACTCGTTGTTCCCCGGAGAGCCTACCGGGATCGGGTGGTCGTACCAGTAACGCTGTTCCTCGCCGCGCGCGGCATCCACCGCTTTTTTGACGTCCGGATCCATGCCCGGAGCTTCGGGCGCACCCGCCGGCGGGAGCGTCAGCAGGAGATTTGCCGTGAACAGGACCTCGCGCTCAGGCGACCTGATCGGCTCCGGGCTCATCTCGGATATCTCAACGATCCGCTTCTCCCTGAGGGCCTCAACCTCAGCGGCCAGGCCCCCGATGACGCCTTCAGGGAAAAAGAGGGAACGGATACGCCCTGTCAGGTCCGCGCATTCACCCCGGGCCCGGCCTGAGGCGATGTATCCGTGCAGGTCGTCGCACTGCTCCCGGAATTCGCGGTCCGAGGCAGAGCGCTCCCCCACTTCAGCGAGAACTAAGCCGGCGCTATCCGAGAAAAATCCGGCTGCAGTCCTCTCCCCCTTTATTCGGTCGAGATACTCTCTGGCATCGGCGTGTCCGCGCGCTGCCGGTCCGGCGAGCACGATAAGGCACGACGCGTTCAGATTCCTGGCCACGGATAGTTCGTCCGCCTCGCCCGGCCTGAACTGGGTGGCGATGTCGATGCCGGCGGCCGGCCCGATAAGAAATCTAATAATATCCTGGAATTTTTTAATAGACACGGCACACCGATATTCTATTATAATTATGAATCCGTAAAGTAACTACTCTATTATACTAATTGTCAATTCTTAATATCCGATATTAATAGAAACACGGACCAAAGGCATAGGCAATGAAAATAAAAAATATATTTCTAATCATGGCTCCAGCACTGGTACTGACAATGGGCAGTTACGCGACCGCCGCCGAGGTCGTCATAAAGAAAACCACGACCGTAGTCGCGGAGAAGATCGAGAAAAAGAGCCCGGCCGGCAAGGACGCGACGGAGAAAAAAGCGGCCCCGGCAGCCAAAAAGCAAAAGGAGCCCCAGCAGACCGACGGGCAGAAGGCCGACAGGATCGAGCAGACGCTCGATTTCGGGATACAGGAAGAGCGCGCAAAGGCCGTCAATAAAATTTTGATAATAAAGGACCATGCGGTAAAGGCGCGTCTGGTCAGAAAGCTCCTCGACGTGATAAAGGACGAAGAAAACCCGGAGCTTCTCATCAAGTCGTTCACGGTACTCGGCGAACTCAAGGAAGCTTCGGCGGTGCCGCTCATGACCGAAAAAGTCGACAACCCCAACGAGGACGTGCGGATAGCTGCGGTGTACGGTCTCAAAAACACCGGCGGGGTCTCGGCAAAGCCGAAACTCATCGAAAAACTGAAGGCACAGTCCCTGGAGGAGAACAACAACTACATCGTCGCGCTCCTGCAGACCCTGGGGGAATTCAAGGCCGTCGAGCTGATACCCTATGTCAGTGAGGCGCTCGCCGACAGCAAGACGCACGCCGGCGTCAGAGAGGAGCTGGTCCTCTTTCTCGGCAGGGTCCCGGCACCCGAATCGCGCGAAATCCTCCTGAAGCTCTACAAAGACAATGAAGAGGACATCACCCTCAGGTCATACGCCGTCAACTCCCTGTCGAAGCTCGGCATGAACGACGTGGCCGGCGACATCAAGGAGGTCATCGCCGCCATCGACTCGTACGGCTCCAAGAAGCGGAAAAAATATTACACCCTCCACCTCTATTCCATAGCGGCCCTGGCCAGGCTCGGCGATCAGGAGGCGGTGCCGAAGCTGATAAACGCCCTCAGGAGCAACAGCGCCGCGGTCAGACTGAAGGCCATCAGCATCATAAAAGGATTCAAGGAGAAAAGAACTATTGACATTTTGAAATACAAAATGAAAAATGATCCCAACGCGCGGGTTCGCAGGGAAGCGAAAAGCGCGCTGAAAGAGATGGGCGTCAACGTCGAGGAGAAAAAGGCAGAACAAAAAAAGAAGGACGCAAAAAAATAACGGATTCCGGTCCGGCCGCGCCGGCGGCCGGAGGCGCAGTCAGGACCTGGCATGAACAACGAAAATCTCTACGAGAAAAGAAGGCTGAGGGACCGCTTCAGGGACATCGTGACCCTTGCGCTCTTCACCCTTGCCGTCGCCGTGATATCCGCGGTCATCATGAACCTCCTGATCTACCCGGTAACCGTGTTCGCAGTGCGGAACAGGCCGGCATTCAACTTCATCGTCACGGACCTCTCCATAGTAGCACTGGCCGCACTCCTCGCAACCATGCTCGCACTCAAGGTCCACCGCCTCAGAAAAGAGGGGCTCGTCGCGAAGGAGATCGCCCTCTATCTCGTGCGGAGGCCCTTTTACTATCTGTCGATATTCTTCTTCTTCCTCGTCGCCACATCGGCGCTCCTGTTCCTCCTCTACGTCCTGCTCAGCAGCAACTATTATCTATTATACAGGATGTCCGGGAACTAACGCCCATGCCCCTCAGCAATTTCGATAAATACTACTTGAACCTCCCTCCCCTCGACAGGAAAAACGACTTCGATCAGTTCTGGGAAAAAGCCGTGGCCGCGGCGAAACGGCACTCGCTCGACGCAGAGCTGACGAAAAACGGGCGCCGGTCATCGAGTCGCTTTACCGTATACGACGTATCCTACCGGGGTTTTACCGGGACAGAAGTGACGGGCGAACTCCTGGTGCCCCGCGGTAAGAAGAAGCCGAAAGTCATAATTTACCTGCACGACTACAACAGCTTCCCCCAGCACCCCCAGCAGCACCTCGATGAATCCGCCGCGTACCTGTTCGCCACCATGCGCGGCCACGGTAACATCACCAAGCCCGCGGAGGGCGAGGAGAAGCAGGCGACCCCCGGCTATATGATAGAGAACATCCTGGACCGCGACACCTACTACGTCAAGGCGGTCTACATCGACCTCCTCCGGTCGGTGGACATGCTGCGCCTGGTCCCGGCCATCAACTGCAGCGCCATCGGCGTCATGGGCAAGGGTCTCGGCGCCGCGGCCGCGGTCTTTACCGCCGCCTATTCGGACCGCGTCGCAGCCCTGGCTCTCGACACCCCGGCCTTCTGTCACCTGTCGCAGAGCCAGAATATCGCAAAGAGCGACGCCACCGCCGAAATCAACGAATTCGTCGCAACGGTCAGGGGTAAAAAGAAACAGATCAAGGAGAATCTTTCCTATTTCGACGCCATGAATTTCTCGAACAAGATCGCCTGCCCGGTCATGGCGACCGTCGGATTCAGGGACGCGATATCCCCGCCGGAGTGCATATTCAGCCTGTTCAACCATCTTCAGTGCGAAAAGACCATTGAGGTCTACCCTGAAGAGGGGAACACCGCGGGAGGGGCCGCTCAATTCAAGAAATTCATCACCTGGCTCGTTGAGCAAATTAATAAGTAGTATACACGATTGTGGATAATAATCACGGAGTGCAGGGTCGAAGCCCCTTTGGAAAATAAATAATCACAAGCCGTTTCGCGAATCAAGTCCGCACGGGTCGGTTTCTTGGCTGGCCCGCGCGTCAATACCTCCCCCTTCGCTATACATCTCACTCATGCAGAATAAATTACAATCCACCACAAGTTCTGCTTGATTAATTATCGCGATTTTAAAATATAACTCAAAATCGGGATAAAAAAGTCTAACACCTATAGCAACCAGTTCGTCCACCACATCATATACATTCCGGAGGGCATATGGCTGAAATAAAAAACAGAAGACGCGGGCCCGACACAATGACCAGGTCGATTACAACCTTCAGCATCTTTTCCTGGATCATCATCATCGCGGCATTGATCTTCTTCCAAATGACCGGCAGGATATCGGGCAGTTATAATACCATTCGCTCCACATTCTTCAGCTTCGAAACCGGGGTGATGATCGCGAAGGCCCTGCTGTTTCTCAATATCCTTCTCTGCATCATGGGCATGTTCATCAACATGGCGCGGAACAAGCGGAAGACCGACCGATTCCGCGTATCGCTGATCGTGTCATTCATCATTTCCCTCGCGGGATTTATTTTAATGGTGGTGTTCTTTTAATATCGGTCTACGCGGAATGGCGCCGGCGTTATCACGACATTTTACTTATCTGTACTGACAATCGGATACGCGTCGCCAGAACCTCACGTGAGCATCGGGAAAAGATCCAGCGTATCCCCACTCGATTCTTTCGCGATCCCCGGCTACGAGGAATCGGCGCATTGTTTGCGCTGAAACGAGTAGGATGAAGGAGCGGGACAATACCTTTTCATTCCCTCATTGACGGGGGAGCGCTACCCTGACCGTCGTTCCCCCGCCCGGCGTGCTTTCGATCCCGATGGAGCCGCTATGGAGCCTGGCATTCACCTTGGCCATTGACGGACACGCACACCTGGCCGGTTGCACTGCAATCTTGAACGTTATCCCACCGGTTGAAGGGCACGGCAGATACGCACTCTTGCAATACGTCTCCCTCACACCGGGTCCATGTTTTCACACAATCATGGGCGGTCTTGATCTGGAAGAACAGTTCAGCGTTATCTTTTGCCGACCATTCGTCGTCCTGATAATCACAAGACGCAAGCGCTATAAGTAACATTATAATTACAAATAATATCCTTTTCATAATATAATTATATCTATAGCCTCTTTTTTATTTTCAAATTGAGACTTGAATTCAATAACCACATATGCACCGTCAGGCGCCCCGCCGCCGTCCCGCCGTCTTCGGCACGGCGCATGCCCCCTATTTTGCAACGACCTTCTCGACGCAGATGCCGTCCATCGGGATCCTCCGGTCGACGATGAGCCGGCCCCCTGAACTCTCGACCAGGCTGGCGTCAAGCTCCATGGTTATCCTGCAGGCCTCGAGGTGCTCCGGCTCGCAGTGTCCCGCCGGACATGTTCTGATGTTATACAGCTTCGACTCGGGGGAGAGGGTCTGGAAATCATACTCCGCCCCGATGAGCCTGAGAAAAACCTCCCAGTTCCACACGGCGTTTTCATACGACGGCTCCCTCCGGAATCCGAGAAACGACAGTCTGGGCAACAGCCTCCCCAGCGCCCGGTTTGCCGAACCGACCGCCTTTCCCATGCCGGGTATCTGCACGGCGGCGCGAAAAAAAATCCCCCACAATGGAATCGTCTTCGCGATAATCCCCCGGGAACTGCCTTCGGATTTCATGCAATTAATCCCCCACTCTGTTGTTTCTACTAACACTCCCGATTTCAAGCGAGCTGTCCAGTACATTTTACGCAACGGGCACAGCCCCTTCTCATGTCCGCGTGCCGGGAAATAACTTTAGCATGATTTTCCGGAAATGAATGGACAGTCACGGCTGCGTGTTGTATGATATGGCGTCATACAGGAAATACTCACAATGCAGCAGGAGGCCTTCTCATGAAAAAAATCATGTTCGCAGCCCTTGCGGTCTGCCTCTTCATTACGGTCGCACCCGCCCCGTCGCGCGCGGTCGAAATTGGCTTCGGTATAAACGGCATGTACGACATATGGCTCCCCGCCTTCAAGAAGCTCCACACCGGGGAGACCTGCGGACTCATCGGGAAAGAGATCAAGAGCGACGACGACGGCTCCCTGATGCTGGGGCCGGAGCTCGGCTTCTACACCGAGGAGTGGAAAGTGAACTTCGCGGTGCACTTCGGCGTCACCAGGAACGCCCTCTCTTATTCTTCGCTGGTATGGGACATCACCGTATGGCACTTCATTCCCGGCCTTCCATTTAACCCTTACATAGCGATCGGGGACGAGGACACGCGCCGCTACGACGCAGATATCAAAATCGCAAAGAGGCTGAACAACTACTTCAACCTGAACTTCGGCGCGCGTTTTAACTACGGCACGGGCGAGGGGTCGCAGTTCCGCCTGTATCCGCTGGCCGGGCCGTGGCTGAACCTCGGCGGGGACGAGTACCACTTCTGGCAAGTGGGCCCGGAGGTCGGCATCGGATTCAACTATACGGTCAAGGGATTTACCGTCTTTCTCGACGTCAACGGGCTGATCAACGGCGGTAACAACTATCTCGAGCGCAGACTCATACGCCCCGGGCTCTGGCCGTTCCTGATCCCCTTTGAATACGAGACGGACCTCCTCGGCTTCGGTTTTGACACTGACATCGGGGTCAACTACTACATCGAACCGGCCCATATGCTGATCGGCATCGGATTCCGCTGGGTCGGGGTCGTGTGCGCATCATTATCCGACGACGGCTCCGTCCTCGACCTGACCCACGACGACGGCTGGATCTCAGGTGAGTGGGACCACTTCTACGGGTTCACCTTCAACGTGGGGTTCAGGTTTTAAGCGGGGATTCGAATTCAAGCTCCCGTAGGCGGGGATGCACATCCTCGCCTTCGGGGACGTATAAGCTATCTGTCATTTCTTAGAGATAACGAACAGAATCAGGCCCGCGCCCAGCACGATCAGGGTAATGGGGCACGGAAGCGGCAGACCGAGGGGATTCGGCTTCCCCAGGATCATGAGGATGGAGTCAACTATCAGCAGAACGCCGGATACAACGAAACAGGCCTTTGCAATTTTTAACATGTTAAACCTCCCGTTACCATCTATGACGTTACTCCACTAATCTGGATTATTCATCCTGCTTCTCTGTGAAATCGGACTGAAAAAGATGTTCCATGTTGTCTTGAGACATGCCACGAACCGTTCAACTGAACGGTGAGCATACGGACGATGTTTAATCCGAGCGACTGGGAATGTTCGATATCAAAATTTTCAGGAAGGCCGATCCCGTCATCCGACACGGCCAGCTCGTATAATGTCTTTTCGAAAGGCTGAAACGAAACCGAAATCGTCCCCATTCTTCCGGCGGGAAAGGCGTACTTAAGAGCATTCGTGATCAATTCGTTCAGGATAAGCCCGCAGGGGATGGCACGGTTGAGGTCGATGCTCGTCTCCGAAACGTCAATTTCATACCGAATGACCTGAGGCCCGCAATACATCTTGAACAACTGTTCCACCATCTCTTCGATATATGATTTCATATCGATATGGGTGAAGTCTCTGGATCCGTAGAGTCTGTCATGAACAAGCGCCATGGCGAACACGCGGTCGCGGCTTTCCTTGAATGCGCCAAGCGCATCCTCTTTGGTCTCAATCTGTTTCGCCTGCAGATTGAGAAAGCTGGAGATCACGGTCAGATTGTTTTTCACCCGATGGTGTATCTCCTTGAGCAGGACATCTTTTTCCTCAAGGTTTTTCCGGATCTGCTCTTCGGCTTTCTTGCGGTCGGTGATATTCTGGTGTGTGCCGGACATGATCAGCGGTTGCCCTTCATTCGTCCACGTGGAAACCTTTCCTCTATCGAGCACCCACACCCAGCCTCCGTCTTTATGGCGCATCCGGGCCTCGCACTCGTAGTATTTCAGTTCCCCTTTGAAATGCTTTTTCAGCAGTTCGTCGGATTTCTTCAGATCATCGGGATGAACAAATTTCCTCCATGTCTCAATTGAAACAGGAGCGATCTCCTCCAGGGTATACCCGATAATTTCAGCCCACCGCTCGTTGAATATGGTTTCCCCGGTCTGGACGTTCCACTCCCACGTGCCGGCGTTGGTGCCTTCCAGAATGTAAGAAAGCCGCTGTCGTTCATTCTCCAGCTCCAGTTCAGCATGCTTGCGCGCGGTGATGTCGCGACTTGCGGCCACAAAACCCGCCAGACTCCCCGCAGTATCGCGCACAATCTTTATCAGAGCCTCTCCCCATAGATAATATCCGTCCGCATGACGGAAGCGGTATTCTATCTTGACTTCTCCCTTCTCAAATATTGTCTCCAGATCGGCTATGATCCGCGCCACATCATCAGGGTGAGTTAAATCCAGGGATACTTTCCCCAACAGATCTTCCGGTTTATATCCTAAAATTCTCTCATGAGAAGGACTCGCATAGCGGATAATCCCGTCTTTATCGAGCAAACTGACCGCATCCAGCATATTCTCCGTGATTTGCCGAAATTTCTCCTCGCTTTTCCGCAGGGCATCTTCCGCCAGCTTGCGCCCGGAGATGTCGTGAAGATGTACGATATCGGCGCGCTCTCCCTGCCAGACTGTCTTCGTTATGGCCGCCTCGACCACGACACTCTTCCCGTCTTTTCGGATAATGACCGCCTCATACCATCCCGGGACAGCCCCCTCTGCACTCCCGCCGCCATAGTGTTTCATGAACTTCTCAATTCCGCCATGGCACGACAGCTCCTCGAATCGGCATTCAAGCAGCTCCGCGACGCTGTAACCCGTAATCTCCGCCGCCCGTCTATTGGCATAGCTGATAGCGACACGGCTGTCTTCACCTGCGATTATCAGGATCCCATTAAAAAAGTTCTCCACCAGAGTCCTGAAGTCTCCCGACCCCTCCACGATTTCATCCGCACATCCGGTATTGCCGTTATCTATCATATAAAATGCCTGACTCAAGAAAAAGTATCTGTTATATATAATAATACCAGCCCGCTGAAAATACAATCTTTTTCCGGATTAGCGGCAGAAGGACTTCCAATGAGCGTTTATTGCGTCAAACATTCTACACGAGAAAGATTTCAGCTCAAATCTTCGGGCTGCTTTCCGGTACTTCTTGTCAGATCAGCTGCAGAAATCATATTAGAAATGTTACGAGTGTAAGATGAAAATCGAAAAAATTGAAAGGAATATATTTTAGATAAAAAAACGATACTCTTACGCGCTCTCCCCCTCCACATACGGCACGAAAGTCGCCGCGCCGATGTCCTCTTCCACCACCGACCCGTCGCGTTTCCTGACAAACTTCTTGATGCGGTGGCCCGGGCGGCCCGCAACCGGTATGACGAGCCTACCGCCCGGCACGAGCTTGTCGAAGAGGGAAACCGGGAGGAGGTCGGCGCCGGCCGCCACGATCACCGCATCGAACATCCCCTCGGCCTGGTTGAAGTCGCCGGAATGGACGAACTGGATATTTTTATAGCCGAGTCCGAACAGGAGCGCACGCGCCCGGTTGATGAGCTCCCCGATCCTCTCCATGGTGACAAGCGAATCCGCCAGCCGGGACAGGACGGCCGACTGGTAGCCGGAGCCGGTCCCGATCTCAAGCACCCGCTCGTCGCCGGTCAGCCCGAGTGACTGGACCATGGTCGCAATCACCGACGGCTTGGAGATGGTCTGCCCGTGCCCTATGGGGAGGGAACTGTCGTCATAGGCGTGAAACCTGAGGGCCTCCGAAACGAAGAGGTGCCGCGGCACCGAGGCCATGGCCTCGAGCACCGAGCTTGAGGATATCCCCTTTTTTCTCAGCGCGCTGATCAGTCCCTGCCTGATATACTCCATGTCGCCCCCGCTCCTATGGCACGAAATAGCCGCCCCACTCCACGCCCTTCTGGCCCTTGTGGCTCACCTCGATCTTCACATCCGCCCACCAGCCCCTGAACGACTTCGGCTTGAAGGTGGAATAGACCAGCACGTAGCGGTATTCCTCCGAGCCCTTGATTTTCCCGTATATCGAGCGGAGGCCGTCGAGATCGCGGGGACGGTAGACCGCGCCGCCGGTCCCTTCGGCTATGTCGCTGAGAAGCCGGTCCGGTTCCCGGAAGGAAATGATATGGATCGGTATGTAATGCGATTTTGCGTAGTGTATGATATTTTCCGGCGTGTATGTCGCGAACGAGTTCTCATCCACGCTCCCGTCGGTGACCAGCACCAAGCCGCGGCGGTTAAGCCGGGGCGCCAGGTCGCTGATTGCGCCGTAGAGCGCCTTCCCAAAATTCTTGCCCTTGCCGTAGTTGCGTTTTGTTAGAGCCTTTAAAGCTCTGCGCCGGCTCCAGTCGAATTTGTTTCCTACCCAGGTCTCGCCGCTGAAATTCAGCACCTCCAGGGAATCGTTCTTACGCATCTTTTTCAGAATAAAATCCGCCACCCAGGGGAGGTCGCCCCGGAATTCCTTCGCCTTCCGCGAGCGGTCGACGCAGAGAGCTATCGACGCGGAGGGAAGGAGCTTTTTAAGATAATCGGTGAAAAGGTTGGTCACGGGGGCGCTGTCCTCGGTGACCATGAAATTGCTCTGGTCGAGCCCGTAGAGGGGGCTGCCGTCCCGGTTCCGTACGTTCAGGTAGAACGCCACGACCGGAAAGCTTGAGGTGTCCACGGATGTGATCTCAAGGCTCACGTTGGAATATCTCTTCTGCACCGGCGAAAAAAGCGATACCGCTCCCCGGCCATACTCGGCGCAGTAAATGTACCCGTCCCGGTCCGCTATGGCCGCGTGCACGCCGGATAGGCCCCGTTTTGATTCCGGTTTGAACCGGGCCGTCGAGCCGTCGGTCAATCCGTAAAGTAACAGCCCCTTCTTTTCGTCGGAGATAAGGAGCGTCTCGCCGAGCCGGGAGATCCCCCGGGGCGATTCCATGTTCCCGACCGCGACATTCTCGATGAAATTGCCGGAGTCGTCGAAACAGGCGAGGCGGTTTACGCCGGGATCGGTCACGTAGACCCTGCCGCCGTGCGCGACCACGTCGGAAGGCTTGGAGAACTCGCCCTCGTACTCGCCCTTCTTCCCGAACTGGAGGATAAACTTTCCGTCACGGTCGAATTTCTGGACCCGGCAGTTGCCCGAGTCGACGACATAGAGCTCGCCCTTCTCGCCGAAGCAGACTCCCTCGGGGCCGTGGAACAAACCCTCGCCATCGCCGGGACCGCCGAACTTCGCCAGGACACCGCCGTCCGGATTCAGGATATAGACCCTGTCCGCCCTGAAGTCGGTGACGGCAAGCCTCCCCTCCCGGTAATCAACGCCGTAAAGCCTGCCGTTCAGAGACATCCTCAGGGAATAGATCCCGTTACCGTTGGCATCCAGCTTGACCAGCGTCCCTTCGGAGAAGGATGTGATATAAAGGTTCTTTTCGTTATCGACGGCGACGTCAACCGGGTTCCTGAACCTGAACCTGTTGTAATTCGCAGATCTGTATATTGCGTAGTCAACGTACTCCGGGAGCTCGCCAGACCCGACCGGTGGCGCCTCCAGAAAGCGCAGCGTCTCTATCTTGCTGGCAACCGCGACGCTGTCCGGGGACATCTCAAGGAGATTCTCCCATTCCTTAAGGGCCGAGTCGGCGAACCCTGCAAGCTTATAGGCGCGCGCGAGATGATCGCGGGCCGTGTAGTAATCCGGATATTCCCTGACGGCCTTGCGGAAATGCTCGGCCGCGGCCAGGTACTGCATGTTGTTGAAATACCTGCTCCCCTCACGGTAATGCCTCTTGGCGATCTCGAATTTGACCATGTCCTTCATTTCGGAAAAGGCCGCGAAAGGGTAGATACAGAATGCGGCTGCCAGGGCGCATGCCGGCAGCCATCTCTTCATGTCGGTTGTTTGCAGGATAGCCATACTATGCTATATTATCGTCTGATCCGGACAGGGATTTTTCAATATTTTACCGAGAACGGTACGCGACATAAGAATTTGTTTCCTTTATAGCATATTATGCGACATAATGCAAGATATTTTTTTAATTTGATGCCGCCCCGACCACCGGAGAAGGTTACTTCATCCTTTCTTTTATAAAGTATACCAGGTTATAAACACAGTTGTTAACCCTGCCCTCAAATCCCCATCCTGATATATCGCTGGCTGATTTCGAGTATATGCTTACCCGCACCCGGTCCAGTTCCCTCGATGTTATCCCGTCAATAAAATGGATGGTTACATCGAGCGTATCCGAGCCGGCGAATTCCCCAAACATGACCTTTGCCGCGGTGCTTGTCCGCTGCATGTATTCCGCATCGCTGAATTTTATCACCAGCCCTCCCTTTTTTGGTTTCGCGGCTTTCGTATTCGACACGGACACGGCCTTATGGGGTAAAAGCTTTTTGAAGTATTCCGGCATTGCGCTGGTATTCATATGATTGATCGTAACGACCCACTGCCCCTTATCAATATAGCCGTACTGCTTCCATCTCTGCTCGCCAAGATCGAGCCAGCCGACATTTATGGATTCATACTGACTGATATCTACGGACGGATTCCCCTTTTTGATAATGCTGTAATACGTACAGCCGGCATTAATACAGGCCAATCCCAGAACAAGAAGAATCATAATTTTTTTCATGGCTTCCTCCTTAAACAATTTGCTTTATTACAGCAGTGACATCGGTTATTACAAGTAATTTTCGCCGGCCCCCTGAAGAATTAATTACGGGCCACCGCACCATGTAATGCACCGGCATAATGATGGTTTTCAATTCACAAAATATCCTTGACTGTGTTGATAGCATGCGGTAATTTCAAAATATTAAAAGGCGCAGACACTCTGAGAGGATTCCTATGGGTACGACATGGGGCAGAATATGTATGTCGGCTATCGTCTGTTTCATTGCCGCCGGCTGTGTTAAGGGGAATAAAGAGCCCTCCCCCATAACAGTGGTCAGCGTGATCGGCCGGGCGACCCTGAACGCGCCGGGTAACGATCTGCTGATAAACGCCGTTATCCGGCCGGGTGACACGATCATAACCCGCGAGAAGTCCATGGCATACCTCCGCATTTCAGAGAACTCCGGCGTCAAGATATACGAAAACTCGCGCTTCACCCTGACCGAAAATCTGCTGGCCGACGGCGGCGGCACCGATTCGCTGTATGCTATCGATCGGGGGAAGACGCTCTTCATGATTGAAAAGCTCTCGAAGAACAGCAGTCTCAAAGTCGCGACGCCGACCGCGGTTGCCTCTGTGCGGGGCACGTCGTTCATCGTGGACGTCTCTGAAGACAAAGAGAGCGGCGCCACAACCGACGTCAAAGTTATCGCCGGCGAGGTGACGGTGACCTCGAAAGAGAAGCCGGATAACGGGAGCATCGTCGGCGTCGGAGAGATGGTCATCGTGGCCGGCGACGGATCCATCGAGAAAAAAAAGGAGATACCGGAAAAAAAATTGCGGGAGCTCAGGAGGGAGGCGGAAGACCTCGATAAAACGATCATCAAAAAGGCCGACGCGATAACGATTAACGCGCAGCAGGTCGTCGTCAGTTCGGACAAGGTGCCGGTCCTGAAAAGCGAAGAGGAGATCAAGAAATACTACCATAAGCTGGAGCAGGTTAACCTGGACGACGGCACAACGCTTGTCGGCGCCGTCATCTACCAGGACGCCTCGATCGTCAAGATACACACGGCCAGCGGTCTAATCAAGGTGCCGACGAGCAGCATAAAAAACATTATCCTCAGGTAATGGGCAGCAGGAAGGCGTCGCCAGGAACTATCGGGGTGTAATCGCGCTGTATCACTCGTGAGAATACATACCATCATCTCAACCCTTCCCGTCACTGTGACGGCAAGCGCGAGGGGCTGAGCTATGATATCACGGCGGGGTTATCAAAATAAGCAACGCCGTCCGCTATTTGTACTTCATCTCGGTTATCTTTGTCTTATCAATAATCATGGTCGTATACTTGGTCTTAACGGTAACCGTGGTCCGCGTTTGCGAGAGTATCTTCCCGACAATCCTGCTCCCGTCATTGAGGATAATAACCTGGTTCATCTCCGCCGCCGGCCCATCGTCGGCGGTTGAATCCGGCGACCGGTAGGACGGCCCCATCTCCAGTATGTTGATGATTTCGCCAAAGTTGTATTTCTCGGCTATAAGAAGGGGGGTCTGGTTATCCCCGTTCTTAATGGATTTGTCCGCCCGGTGCCGCAGGAGCGTCCTGACAATGCCGGAATAGTCGTAATAGGAGGCAACCAGGAGCGGAGTACTCCCGATCGCGATAGACCTGTAGGCCTTCTTTGTCCTGATGTTGGGATCCGCGCCGTTCTCCAGAAGGCAATTCACGACTTCATAATAATTATAGTACACGGCCCACAGGAGCGGAGTCCATCCCCAGCGGTCATACTTGTTGACGTCCTCGCCCTTCTGTATATACTTTTCAACCCCTGAAAGATTGCCTTTTATCGCCGACCTGCTCAATGAGCCGCAGCCGACAAGGAGAAGCGCCGCAATGATGACGGCACAACACGTGCGTAATCTGGAATGATTCTTCATGACTTTTCACCTCGATGGTCAAGACATTCCCGCCGGTTTACGGCGGCGCGGGGAAGAGAAAACACAATCCATATCCCGGAAAACCCGTCTTCAATAATCGCAGATCCGCACAGGAATACAAGTATTTTTTTACAGCGCGCAGACCCCGGTTGGCACTCTCCTATCGACCGTTGCGTCCCGGTTTCAGCATTCTCTTTAAGAATTTCCCGGTGTAGGATTCCCTGACCCTCACGATGTCCTCCGGCTTTCCCTCGGCCACAACGGTGCCCCCCTCCTCTCCGCCTTCCGGACCGAGATCTATGATCCAGTCGGCGGTCTTGATCACGTCAAGGTTGTGCTCGATCACGATCACGGTGTTCCCCTTATCGACCAGTGACTGGAGCACGTCGATGAGCCTTTGGATGTCCGCGAAGTGGAGGCCGGTGGTCGGCTCGTCGAGGAGATAGAGAGTACGGCCGGTTGCCCGCTTCGACAGCTCCGCTGAGAGCTTCACCCGCTGTGCCTCGCCGCCGGAGAGGGTGGTTGCCGGCTGGCCGAGCTTGATGTATCCGAGGCCTACCCTGTTCAGGGTGTCGAGTCTGTTCCTGATCGCGGGGACCGGGCTGAAAAATTCCAGCGCCTCCTCCACGGTCATCTCGAGAACCTCGTAGATGTTCTTGCCCTTGTACCTGACCTCGAGCGTCTCATGGTTGTACCGCCTCCCTTTGCACACATCGCAGGTGATGTAGACGTCCGGTAAAAAGTGCATCTCGATCTTGATGACGCCGTCTCCGAAGCACGACTCGCACCTGCCCCCCGGCACATTGAAGGAGAACCTGCCCGGCTGATAGCCGCGCACCTTCGAGTCGGGGAGCTTGGCGAACAGGTCCCGGATCGGCGTGAAGACGCCGGTGTATGTCGCCGGGTTTGACCGGGGCGTTCGGCCGATGGGCGACTGGTCGATGTCGATCACCTTGTCGATCTTCTCTACGCCCACAAGCTTTTCAAAGGCTCCCGGGTATTTTTTCGATTTCATCACCAGGGAGGACAGGGCCCGGTAGAGGATATCGATAACCAGCGTCGACTTCCCCGACCCGGAGACCCCGGTCACCGCGCAAAAGACGCCGAGGGGGAAGCGTACGTCGATTGTTTTCAGGTTGTTCTCGCGGGCGCCGCGGACTTCGATATAATCCGCCGGCTCTCGGCGTGATTCCGGAATCGGTATAAACCGCTCGCCCGCCAGGTATCGGCCGGTCAGCGATTTTTTCTCGACCTCTATCTCGCCCGGTGTCCCGACGGCTACGACGTAGCCGCCATGGAGGCCCGCGCCGGGGCCGAGGTCCACCACGAAGTCCGCCTCCCGAATGGTGTCCTCGTCGTGCTCGACCACGATAACGGTATTGCCCAGGTCCCGCAGGCGCTTCAGGGTCGCCATGAGCTTCCTGTTGTCGCGCTGGTGGAGCCCGATGCTCGGCTCGTCCAGGACGTAGAGGACGCCGGTCAGGCTCGAGCCGATCTGCGTCGCCAGGCGTATCCTCTGCGACTCGCCGCCGGACAGGGTCCCGGCCGCGCGATCGAGCGTTATGTAATCGATCCCGACATCGGTGAGAAACTTCAGCCGGGCCCGTATCTCCTTGATTATCTGTCCGGCAATCTTTTGCTCGGTCTCGGTGAGTTCCAGCGACTGGAAGAGCGCGTTGGCCTCGCCGATCGAGAGGGCCGTTACCTGGTCTATGGAGCGGCCGGAGACCTTCACGGACAGGCTTTCGGGCTTGAGCCGCTTGCCTCCGCAGCTTCCGCACACGATGTTGGACATATAGCCCTCCATCCAGACTCGCATCTCCTCGGACTTCGTCTCCCTGTACCGCCGGTGAAGGTTCGGTATGACCCCTTCGAATGCCCGGGTAAACCGGTACTCCGCGTTCTCCCGCTTCACGCGGTAATCCAGTTTCTTGCCCTCGGAGCCGTAGAGGATGAGATCCCTGATCCTCTTCGGAAGTTTTCCCCACGGGGTGCGGGCGTCGAACTCAAAATTTTTCTCCAGATTCTTGATCTGTTCCCTGTACCAATAGCTGGTGGTCTTCCCCCAGACTTCAAGCACCCCGTCGTACAGGGACTTCTCCGGGTCGGACACGATGAGGTCCGGATCAAACTGCATGATGAACCCGAGGCCGTCGCACTCGGGGCAGGCGCCGTAGGGGCTGTTGAATGAAAACATACGGGGGGAGAGTTCGGATATCGATATGCCGCATTCGGCGCAGGAGAGCTTCGAAGAAAAAAGCCGCTCCCCGGTTGTAGCAGAACCGGACGACTTTTCCTCTACAAGGACGGTCACCAGGCCGTCGGCCATCTCCATTGCCGCCTCCACAGATTCCGCAAGGCGCGGGCGTATGCCCTCCTTTATGACTATCCGGTCGACGACAATTTCCACGGTATGCTTCTTGTTCTTGTCGAGCCTGATCTCCTCCTCAAGCTCCCGGGTCTGCCCGTCCACGCGCACGCGCACAAAACCCTTTTTCCGGGCCGTATCGAACTTGTCGGCATGCTCGCCTTTTCGCCCGGTCACCAGCGGCGCGAGGACCTGAAGCTTCGTCCCCGCCGGGTACGTCATCAGGTTCCCGACGATCTGATCCAGGGACTGCGACGATATTTTTTTCCCGCACCTGTGGCAGTGGGGCACGCCGACGCGCGCGTAGAGGAGCCTGAAATAATCGTAGATTTCGGTCACCGTGCCGACGGTCGAGCGGGGATTCCGGTGCGTGGTCTTCTGTTCGATTGATATCGCGGGCGAGAGCCCGTCTATGTAGTCAACGTCCGGCTTCTCCATGAGGCCGAGAAACTGACGCGCGTATGACGAGAGGGATTCAACGTAACGCCGCTGGCCCTCGGCGTAGATGGTGTCAAATGCCAGTGATGATTTACCGGAACCGGACAGGCCAGTGATGACAACAAGTTTGTCGCGCGGAATTTCGAGTGATAGGTTCTTGAGATTGTGCTCGCGTGCTCCTTTAATGACGATGTTTCTGCCGCTCATATCAGCGTAACATTCATGGAGCCGCACATCGGGCAGATAATATCTGGCTCGTCGTCGTCCAGAGCTCCTTTTTTCTTGATAACGACATCATCCCACCGGTAGTCGCACTCGTCGCAGGCGTAGCTTACGGTAACCTTTTTGTCCTCCTCGTCGTCCCAGTCGATTCCATCAAGCTTTTCCTCGTCCTCAGACTCGGCGACGATCTCCTCGTCCTCTTCGTCTTCGTCGTCTTCTTCTTCCACTTCTTCCTCACCAACGAGGTCAGAGTCATCCTCTAACTCTTCTTCATCATAATGTTCCTCGTAGTAATCGTCTTCGTATACTTCGTCATCGTAGTCTTTTTCATGGTAATCGCTGGCCATAACCCCACCCTGCAATCAAAATTTTACTATTGGACTTGAGGATCGTGGCGATATTGCCGGCGTGATCACCGGCAAAACCACCGCACTTGTTACTATAATAACACTTTTTTCATTGAGTGTAAATATATGAATCAGAAAATATTGCCCCTTTTTTTTGTCAAAAAAAATTTTATTTTTTACGGAAATTATAATAACCGGGAATAAGCGTCACAGCGATGCGCAGGCAATCGGACGTTTCAGGAAGATACGCAATAACGATGCCATAAAGCGGCAGGTTGTACGGGCATGGCTGTTTTTTTCAATAACCCCGGGAAAAAAATTGGCGGTTATTGAACAATCCTCACGGCTGCATCGGGATCAACGACGTCATCACTTTTTTCGTGAATCGCCTGCGGAAGCTCGCGGCCGTATGAAACAATGATATCCCAGACGCCCCAGATCCCCGGCTCGCGCGTTAACTCCACGAACCTGATTTCCGCGCTTCCGCCGATCGTTATCTCAACAGGAATATCGAGGACATAATACGAATCACCGATATCTTCGAACCGCACCGATGTCAGAAGCCTGGAAGGGCCTCGCCGCGACGACGCGAATATCTTCAAGACGGCCGGTGGTGCTTTTTTCAGCGACCTGAACCAGACGAAATCAATCCACATCCGGTAACGACTTCCGCGCGCAAGGCCTTCAAGGATGATCGTCGAGCCGTAGGGACCCACATATGCGGCGCTGTTGTCCACGACCGGACCGCGGTCATCGGCCACCGCGAGTCCTCTACTCTTCGCCCATTCACGCATGTGGGCCAGGGTGAAGGACTTGAGCCATCCGTGCATGTTACGCTCGCCGGATGAATAGCCGGGATTAAAGACAAGAGAACCGCGTGTTTCCTGATTATACACCGGCGCGGCCGGAAGCATCGCAAGACAAAGGATTACGCAGAAGCCCTGCAGGACCGCTATTGTTCTATCATGCATAACGGAAGCCCTCTCGATCAATCATTCATATATTTCAGGGGAATTCATCAAAAAGCGCGGCCGACGGCCGCGCCTCTTGATTAAATCAAACATGTACCCGCCGCTCGCGGTTGAAACGACGACACGAACCTCGCGCCCCGGTCGTTACTTGATAAGCCTCATGACAGCGTCCGGCCTGATGGTCGAAATTGCTTCGATATTTTTCATGTCTGAGCTGGCGAAAATCGAATCTATGTTTGAGTTGATCTTCACCGCACGGTCCTGCCCGGCGAGGTCGGATGCAGTGATGTTGTCAAGCTCCACCTGAAGCTTCTTTAGATGAGTAATGTCGCTGTTAATGAGCCGAGTGTTTTCCTCGATCTTAGCGGTGATCGTGCTATCCGAAATCTCATCGCCCACGAATGCCCGGAGGACCGTGGCGCCCTCGAAGGTGACGCCGTCGAGAATCTGCTGCTGCGCTGCACCGCCCTTCATGAGGTCGGTACGAAGCTGCTCTATCCCGTCCCGGATAATCTGATTACGGGTGAGCGACGACTGCACCTCGCGGAATTCCGTCTCCATGGTATCCAGGCGCGAATTGATCCTGCTGCCGATCGACACGGAATCGGCCTTCACGTCGCCTTTCTTCCTGCTGAGATTGCTTTCTTCCTGTTCCTTCTGGTTGTTGATCTTCCTGGCGGTACCGAGAATTCCCTCAATGGAAACTTTCATATTACACCCTCCTTTGTGTCATAGCGGTCATTCACATAACCGGGCGGTCATTGTGATGTACACATATAAACTCAACTAAGAATATAAATTAATATATATGAAATGTCAAGTTTTTTTCAATTCGTCCCCTCAATCCTGTCCATTCTGATGGAAACCAGTTTGGAGACTCCCGGCTCCTCCATGGTTACACCGTACAGGGTCTCGCCGATACTCATGGTCTTCTTGTTGTGGGTGACTATGATAAATTGCGACCCGCGGGCGAACTCCCTGAGGAGCCTTACGAACCTCCCGATGTTCTGCTCGTCCAAGGGGGCGTCTATCTCGTCCAGGAAGCAGAAGGGCGACGGCTTGACCATGTAAGTCGCGAACAAGAGCCCGATAGCGGTGAGCGCCCGTTCCCCGCCTGACAGCAGGTTTATATTCTTCAGCTTTTTACCGGGCGGCCGTATCATGACCTCAATGCCGCTTTCCAGCGGGTTGTCCGGCTCCACCAGCTCGATCGCAGCGTCTCCGCCCTCGAATAGCTGCCGGAATATATCAGAAAAATTCTTTTTGATGCTCTTGAATGTATCCATGAACATTTCGATGGAGGTCCTGTTGATGTCCTCAATGACCGCGTAAATGTCCTCCCTGGCCTTCTCGATGTCCTTCTTCTGCTTTATGTAATATTCGAAGCGCTTCTTTAAATTGCGGTATTCCTCGATAGCAAGGTTGTTGATTGGCCCCAGCTCCTGGATCTTGCGCCTGGTGTCCTGGCTCCGTATGAGCAGGTCGTCAAGCTGAGTCTCCCTCACCCCGAGTCCTGAAAGGTCGTCCATCTTTTTCTCATACTCGATCCATAGGTGCTCCTCGATGCTGTTCTTCCTGAAAACGACCTCTACCTGTGACTTGTCCAGGTTCGTAATTTTCTCGACGACGCGTTTCAGCTCCTCCTCGTCTTTCCGCGCCACGTTCTTCCGTTCGTGGATCGCGCTCTCGATACCCGCCCGCTTTTCAGTGAGGTCATTGATCTCTTTCAGGAGTGCCTCGCTCCGTTCGTTGAACTCGATGAGTCGCTGGTCCCACTCGCGGATCTCGCCGGACAGCTCCTTCATCTTCCTCTCCGCCCGGTCGATTTCCTCGCCGTAGTTCTCGATCTGCTTCCTGAAATCGGCGATCTGGTTCTCCAGCGAATGGAGATGCTTGTCAATCCAGTTTCGCTCGTTCTCGTTACGGGACAGGTCCTTCTCGATTCGGGTGATCATCTGGTTGACGTCCTCGAGCTCAGCCTGCTCATGGTCGATGCGCATTTCCAGGGCGGTTATCTCGGCCTTCATCCGCTCGATGTTTTCCGTCTCTTCCCGTATCCTCCGGTCGAGATTTTCCTTTTCAGCATGGATGCCGGTCTTGTCAAAAAGTATGGATCGGAACCCGTCCTCGTAGCCCTCGAACTTCACGATGTCGTTTCTGAGTGAAGCCAGGTCAAGCGCCTCCAGCATGGCAAGGGCGTCAGCCGCCCTCCCCTCCCTGAGTCCGGCAACGGCATTCCCGAGCGCCTCCTGGACGGCGTCGAGTCTCTCGTCAATGCTCCGACGCACTTCGGCACGCTCCCGCTCTGAGCCTTCGAGCTCCGCCTTCCGCCTGTCTATGGCGTCCACCAGCTTGCGGATGACCTCCTCGAGAAGACCCCTGAACCTGACGAGTTCGGCCTCCGCGTCCTTAATTTTATTTTTATTCTCTTCAATGGCGCTTCGGGACGCGGCAATCGATTCGGTCTTTCTTTTGTGCGTCGCGAAAAATGTCTCGAGCTTCTGTCTGTCGTCTTCAATCTTCCTGCCTATCTCGACGCCAGACTTCTCTGATTTCTCCTTTTCCTCCAGAAGCCGATTGAGGTTCTTGTCTCGCTCCGCGATCTTTGCCTCGATTCCCTTCTTGAGATCGCCCTCCTCTTCAATAAGGCTCCTGTTCTTTTCGGTCTTGACGTCTATGTCTTCAACGCGTATCCGATAGGCATGCAGCCTCTTTTCCAGCTCGAAGAGCTGGTGCTGCAGGTCATTCTTGCGCTTTTCATCCTTCTCGTTGTCAGCGGACGTGGTGGAGACCCGGGCGGAAATGGCCTCGCGCTCCATGCTGTACTTTTCAATATCCTCCTCTATCTTCGCGTGCTTTTTCGCCAGTTCCTGGTAGCGAAGATAATTGATCTTGATGTCCTGATCCGAAAGCTCGTTTTTCAGCGCGATGTATATTTTTGTCGTCTCGGCCTGCTTCGACTTGGCGTCCTTTTCACGCTCGATCTCTTTTATAATGTCGTTTATCCGCTCGAGGTTGTCGCTCGTCTCCGTCAGCTTTTTCAGCGACTCCTTCTTCTGGAACTTGTACTTCGATATCCCCGCAGCCTCCTCGAAAATATAACGCCGGTCTTCCGGTCTGGTCGAGAGGATCATGTCGATCTTTCCCTGCTCCATCACCGAATACGAAGACTTCCCGATCCCCGTGTCCATGAAGAGCTTCTCCACGTCCTTCAGCCTGACGGGCGACTTGTTGATAAGATACTCCGATTCGCCGTCGCGGAATATCCGTCTTCCCACGGTGACCGCGTCAGAATCGAAGTCAAGGAGGCGTGCCTTGTTGTCGATGGTCACGAAAACTTCGCCCAGCGAGAGCTGTTTGCGCTGCTCGGTGCCGGCGAAGATGATGTCCTCCATTCTTTCGCCGCGTATGTTTTTTGCCTGCTTCTCGCCGAGGACCCACTTGACAGCATCGACGACGTTAGACTTCCCGCATCCGTTGGGTCCCACGATAATGGTGATTCCGGACTCGAAGCTGATCTGGGTTTTATCGGCAAAGGACTTGAAGCCGAACATCTCAAGAGATTTGAGAAACATGAGTACTTCCAGCAATCATGGTATACAGGCCTTCCCCCGGCCGTAGTGCTGCCCCGGGGGCATCGTTTTAGCGGTCGCGTGACCGCGCCTGAAACAAAAATATTCTATAACGACATAATGCAAGACTATTTTAAAATCAACCAAAAAAAATGATTTTTATCGGCGTAAAATATCCTTGACTCTTATGAAAAAAGGGTATGATGAACTGCATGCTTACCACAGAACATCGAGGCCCGGCAGAACATAACGCGTTCTCTCTCCTACTCGCCGCCGCCCTGTCTGCAACGCTCACGTCGGGATGCGTCTCGATCCAGAAGGAGCGCTCCTTCAAACAGAGCAGCGTTACGACCGTCTCAATAGAAAACGCTGTCCCGTGCCGGGACATGATCGACCGGTACACCACCTACATGGTATATTTTCGGCTCGAGAAACCGGTTGACGCCTTGTCGGTCAGCGTAACTGCCGAATACGTCGCCGATATCACCGGTGCAAAAAAAAGCAGGAAAACCTATTTCATAGTTGAAAAAATCGTCGACATGTCGCGCTTCAAAAACAGGAACCTGAAAGACCTTCACGCGGAAATAGGCAGGAACTACGACGCCGACTGGAACCGCGGTAAGGAGTTAACCCTGATTTCAAACGACACCGAGCCGTTCAAGAGCCTTGACGCCGACTCGACCTACCGGATACGCTTCACCGCCTTCGCCCTGGAAAACTTCGAATTCACCATAACAGTCAACGCGGATTGCGCTGTTACGTTCGCGAATGCCCCCTGAGCGGCGGCGGCATCCCCGGCGTCCCTAACCATTTTTTAATCGGCGTGCGTTAAAGTCAGACCTTGTGAAAAGGGAAATCACCTCAAGTCCTGTTTTTTCGATATTCTCCCTTCCCCCCTCTTCGCGATCGATTATCACGGCCGCCCTCACAACGGAGAGCCCGGATTCCCGCATTCGCTCGATCGCGGTGATGGTGGAGCCGCCCGTTGTTATGACGTCGTCGATCACGATAACGTTCTTTACGCTCGCGGCGTCCCCCTCAATCCACTTCTGGGTCCCGTGCTTTTTCGGTTCCTTGCGCACTATAAGGGGCGAGAGCCTCGTTCCTCTGCGAAGTGCAGCGATGGCCGTCGAGAGGGCGATCGGGTCCGCGCCGAGAGTAAGCCCGCCGATGCCGTCAATGTTCAGCGAGCATACCAGCGGTTCGATCGCGTCAAACAGCACCTCCCCCACCAGCGTGACCCCCTCGGGATCGAGGGTGGTGGCCTTGCAGTCGAAATAATAAAAGCTCTGCCGGCCGGAAACCAGCGTAAAAGGCGGGTCCTCCCGATAGATGAATGACTTTGCGTATAAAATATCGAAAAGCCTGTCGCGGTTGGAACTCATGTCATACCTCTGAAATATACAGAACAATTTGTCACGCCTCGACTACGCTCGCCATGACAAATTGTATGTAACCCAGAGCCCCTCGACAGGCTCCGAATACGTCCCGTCGAAGGGCATGTCACCCTGAGCGTAGTCGAAGAGTGACGCACATATAAGTTGTAATATAGCCGAATTATAACACCCGTATAGAGTCAAGGATTATTTCAGCATAGCGGGAGATTCACGCACGCCCTTCCAGAACTGGTTTTTCCCTATTTTGCCCTGTATGTAATCCCTGATGAGGATCTGGATGTCGGACGGGAACGCGCCCCAGTATTTTTGGTGCCATCCCGCGGGGAACTCCCTCTTCTCCTCCGCGCTCATCTCGCCCATGCTGTACGAGACAAACTGCTCTATCATGGCAAGGAGCATATCACGGGGCATCCCGGACGAACCGCCGGGGCCCTTCCCCGGGACCCAGCGATCAAGGAGGGCGTTCATCTCACGCTCGCTGATGTCCGGCTTCTCGTTACGGATCATATCTGCCACAAGGCGCCGGGACGCCCGGTGGACCGCCTCACCGCCGATACCCATCTGCTTTTCAATCCCTTCCGCCATGGAGCGGGCCATCCCCCTAACGTCGATCTGGCTCATCCCTATGCTCGACTCCCTCTCCATGCGCTTGCGGAGCGCCTCGCCGACCAGCTCGAGCTCAAATCTGGTTGCTTGGTTCAGTACATAATCGAGTATTTCCGTAATCCTGTCGTCAAGTCCCATGGCTCTCCTCCCCGCTTTGTGCATCGAGGCCTCTCAACTCCGGTTTTCCTCTCCCGCCTCTCGCTCGAAATCCCCCGGCTCACCCGGCCTTTCCTCCCCAATAAAGGGGATCAGGTGGGCATAGTATTTCTTAAACTCCTCCACCATCAGATCAAACGGGAAATCGTCGAAGTGACCGTAGTCGTGGATGTACTCCATGTGAAGACGCCCCGCAGTATCGTACGTATGAAAGATCGAATCAGAACGGCCGTCGAACTCCAGAGGGAGAACTCCAAACTTTTCGCAGAGTGAAAGGTTGAATGCCGGCGTCGCCTTGACCCATTTCTCATCTATGAAAAATTCATTATAGCCGTGAAACACGAAAAGGTCTGTCTTCATTACCTCCCTGAGCCGCCTTGTCACAAGGTGGTTCCGCACCGTGGCGAACCTGAGCCTGCACGGAACTCCAGCCGCACGCGACAGGGCCGCAAGCAGGATCGCCTTCTGAACACAGTAGCCGTCTCCCTGCCCGAAAATGAAGCTTGCCCGATACACGTTGCGAACGACCGACGTGCGGTAGGGATTGTACCTGATCCCGTCCCTGACCGCGTAAAAAAGCTTAACCGCCTTCTCAATATTACCGCCGGAAGAACCGACGAGGGAGGAAGCGTGCTCCCGTATAGAGGGTGAATCGCTGTCAATGAAGTATGTCGGGTTGAGGTAAATCCGGGTATCTTCCATAATAATTTACTTGTACCGTTCAGGCCAGAGCGATTTCAATCTTTCGCGAATCGCCTTTTCGCTCCCCTCTACCGTCGGGTCATAGAAGACCTCCCCCCTGATCTCCTCCGGGAGATAGTCTTCCATCACGAAATGACGATCGTAATCGTGAGGATACCTGTAGCCCTTGTGGTACCCGAGTTTCTTCATGAGGTCGGTGGGCGCATTGCGGAGGTGGAGCGGAATCTCGTAATTGAAATCCTTGGCTGCCGTCATGGCGTTCTCTATGGCCATGTAGGAGGCGTTGCTTTTCGGCGCGGACGCGAGATAGGTGGCACACTGCGAAAGAATAATTCGGGCCTCCGGGAGACCGATGTTCTGCGTCGCCGTCATGGCCGAAACGGCAAGGGTGATTGCGTTTGGCGCCGCATTGCCGATGTCCTCCGACGCGAAAATGACCATCCGCCTGGCAATGAAAACCGGGTCCTCTCCCGAGAGGATCATCCTCGCCAGGTAGTAGACGGCCGCGTCGGGGTCAGACCCTCGAAGCGATTTGATAAAGGCCGATATGGTATCGTAGTGCCTGTCGCCGGCACGGTCGTAGTAGAGCATGCTGTTGCGCACAGCCTCTTCGAGGTGATCGCCGGTGATGAGGCCGTCTGGTGTCAGAGTAAAAGCCGTTTCCAGAATATTGAGCATCCGCCGGGCATCGCCGTTGGCAATGGCAACAAGCTTCTCCTTAACATCATCGTTGGAAAAACGCACCCCGCTCTCCCTCAGCAACTCGTCTCTCGCCAGTGCCTGTTCAAGTATTCTGGATAGATTATCCTCTGAAAGCCGCGATAGTTTTAGCACCCTGGTGCGGGATAACAAAGGAGAAATGACGTTAAACGAAGGGTTCTCAGTAGTCGCACCGATAAGTATGATGTCGCCGGATTCCACCGATCCAAGCACAGAATCTTGCTGGGCCTTGTTGAACCGGTGGATCTCATCGAGGAAGAGGAGGGTCTGTATCCCCTTCGCCCGGTTTTTTTTTCCCTTCTCGATAACCTTACGGACATCAGCCACACCCGCGGAGATGGCGCTTAAAAAATGCGAATCCATCATACAGTACGACGCGATAAGCCTAGCCAGGGTGGTTTTGCCTGAACCGGGGTCTCCCCAGAGGATAAGGGAGAAGGCGGCGCCCTTATCGATGATAGTTTTCAGCACTCTATGCTCGGACAAAAGGTGCTCCTGCCCGATGAATTCCTCAATGGTCCGAGGCCTGCAACGGTCGGCAAGAGGGCTGAAGGTATCTTTTTTTTCCATTAACTCATTTTACGTCCATGTGATACATTTGTACAAACAAAAAATCCGGCATTGCCGGATTTTTTGTTTGTAGTGATTAGTTCTTCTTATGCTTCGGGCCCGCTTTCTTCACGAGAGAAGTCTTTTCCTCCCCTCGCGGAAGGCTTCCTGACCCTGCTCGATGAAACATTCATCCGGCGAATTTTTTTCAGACGCCGGCGCTCGGCTTCCTCTTTTTTTCGTTTCTTTTCCTCGCTCGGCTTTTCGTAGTAGCGCCGTCTCTTCAATTCCTTGAAAATACCTTCGAAGGCCATCTTCTTTTTGAGGTTTTTGAAGGCTTTTTCAATGTCACCGTTGACATCGACTTCCAGGGGACTCGTCATGTACATCACATCCTTTAAAATTTATTGCTTTGCACGCAGTGTAGGCACCATAGTTAAGCCTTGTTTTTTTGTCAATTAAAAATGCAAGGAAATTCAACCTGTCTGCAGCATACTGCACAACATCAGAGAAGGGTGTTTAATATTTGACTTTTTACTCTGACCCCATTTTTTTCTCAATTTTTTTTATAAATTTATGCTATCAAATCGTATTAATTAGATATACCCTTTATAATGAGGAATAGAATGTCACGAAAACTTAGAATCTGTCTGCCCAATATAACCTACCACATCACCTCAAGGTGTATTGAAAAAAGACCCTTGATGAAAACTAAAAAAATGAAGGAATTGATGTTAGAGGTTCTAACTCTTTCTGAGAAGAAATACACATATCAATTGAATGGATACACCTTAATGGACGATCACTTTCATTTTTATATAAAAACCATCCAAGATCAAGAGAATATATCACGAATCATGCAATTTATTAAATCTCAGTATGCGAGACGATATAATCGAATAATGAATAGAACCGGACCCTTCTGGAATGAGCGATTCAACGATAGTATTACAGAAAAAGCCAAAAATCCCCGTGATGCTTTTTTAAATAATATATTATATATTGGCTATAATCCTGTGCCAAACCACCAGGCACAAGACCCTCGCGACTATGTTTATAGCAGTTTCCGATGTTATGTGGATGAGGATTATAAATCACCTGTAAAAATAATTCTTCACGATTACTTCTTAAATCTCGGAACAACTTTCAAGGAACGTGCCAACAAGTTAATTGAATATGAGGACCTGTATAGAAAAAGAATATTTCCAGCAAGTTTGTTTGCCTGATACACAATTAATTATAGTTATATAATATAATCAAAAAAATAATTCAATTCCAAAATTAATAGAATACCACACGATATTTCTGTCACATCCATTCTATTGATATATTTATAAAAGCATATAATAAATTATTTTTTAGCATATTCCATTATATATTTGCATTGTTACTCTGACACCTCTACTACAGACACCGCAACAATATAAAGAATTTGGCAGCGAAAATTATGATTGACTGCCCCGATTACTTATTATGTAAATTTAGAAAACAAACCGAACCAACGCCCCGAGGAGCGCCCAATGTCAATAAAAGCAGAAATAAAAAAGAATAGAGTGACCCGCATGGATAAGGCCGCCGTCATGTTCAAGAGGATATTCCCGGGCAGGGCGGCCCTGAATACCGCCCGGAACAGCGCGATTGGCGCGGGCAGGGTGTTCATCGCCTCCGGCAGAAAATTCTTGAGGGATGACTGTCTGACCAAAGCCTCATCTATTACCTATACCATCATTCTCTCCCTGGTGCCAATGCTGGCGGTCGCTCTCACCATCTATTCGCTCTACTACGGCGTCGGTAAAGACAAGGAGGAACTCTTCGACCAGATACTCCTCCTGCTCTCGGGGTACGGCATCAAGATGAACATCGAACCGATCATCGACACCATTTTCGGCATGGTGAAAAACGCCGGCGCAATCGGCGGCATCAGCGCGGCGGTTATGATCTTCTCTGCTACCGCCCTCTTTCGATCGCTTGAAAAATCGCTGAACGACATATGGAACATAAAAAAGGGCCGGCCTATTCATCTTAAGATAATCTACTACTGGGCGGCCCTGACCCTGGGTCCGATCATCCTGGGTGCGGGTCTGTACGTCGCCACCCGGATCTCGACCGCCCTCTCCACAATGACGTTCGTCCGCACGATCATCAACTTCCTTGCGCCGTTCGCGATCATCTGGCTCCTGTTCCTTCTCGTCTATATCTCCCTCCCCAACACCCGGGTTCCCTTCAGGCCCGCCGCGCTCGGCGCCTCATTCACCAGCGCCCTGTGGGTTCTGTTCATCCTGGGCTTCATCGTCTATGTGAAATCGTTCGCGGGAAGCACCTTCAAGATCTACGGGGCCCTCGCGGCAATCCCGCTTTTTCTACTGATGCTGTACGCCTCATCGCTCATCCTTCTCTTCGGCGCCGAGGTCGCCTTCACGCTAATGCACCCCGAATCCTATCGGAGCCTGAAACACCGCGGGGACGGAACCAAAAACCTGCAGCTCTATAACGGCATCGCTTTACTCCGTCACATCTACCGGACATTTGAAAACGGCGGCGGCGCCAGCACGATAAAAGATCTACATAAGACCGCACCAGGAAGGCCGGAGGAAATCGATCCATACCTCGAGCTTTTCCTTGACGAGGGCCTGATCGCGCGGAGCAACGATGCGGGATATCTCCCGACCAACAGCTCCAGGAACATCAGCCTGAACAGGATCATAGACGCGGCCACGCGCGCCTGTATGGTCATGCCCTTCGGCACGAGATCGTCGCATCTAAGGACGTTCTTGGCCAAACTATTTGACCGGATTACGGCCAGCAGAATAAAGACTGTCGGCACTTTGACACTGAAGGATGTGATCGATAAGGAGTAGGCGCGGCTCCCGCGTTTAATTCACGTAATACCCGAAGATGAATGGAATGACGAGGACGCCGTCTTTTAGCAGGTCCTTCGGAACCGGCCCAAAAGATTTCGAAAGCCGGATGGCGTCGTAGCATGAAGCGTTAAGCGGCTTGTTCCCGAGCGAATCCAGAATCTGAATGTGTATGATATCGCCCGTGCCGTTCAGGACGAAGACGGTCTTTACCTCCTGGCTCGGGATGGCCATGATCCGAGTATAGCCGGGCGCGTAATCCCCGGTCAGCGGGTTATAACCCCGCACAATTGAATTGGCCATCAGCGGCGGATACCAGTTCGACGCGATCTTGTCCTTCATGTTCTTGAAGTATTTGAAGTCCTTGAACTTCACGGTATTGAAACTGAAGCGCCCGTCGTTCGAATAAAACAGGGCATTCTCGCGGGAAACGTCGTTTTTATCGGGAATAAGCACCTCGTCGAACAGGCCGTTATCTCCCACTGCACCGCCGATGCTCGCCGTCCGCTCGACGGTCATAACGATCTCAGATTTGTCGACGATCAGATATTTATCCCTGCCGGTCTTGACTGCCGTTGTCTCGCCGCGGTTTCTGTTCCGCGTTCCCTTGAGAGCGCGAAAATCAAGCGAATTGTTGAGCCACCGTTTCCCGGTCTTGCGGGTTACAAATCCCTTCGCGCTGGAATCGCGGTCTGAAAGGAGGGTCTCTGGCACGACAACCTTCTTGTCATCCTGATTAATGTTGACGATAATGTCCCTGCCGATTCCCGTTTCGCCAAAGGCGCTCTTCAGCAGCTCACGGGCGCCCCAGAGGTCATAGATATGCGGCAATATAACACTGACCATAATGACCAGGTGAACAAATGCGGATAGTATTATGGTGAGAGACAGCTGTATCTCACCCTGCCTGTTCGTTGCGCTCATCGCTCCATTTCAGTCATGGCGAATAATGTTTTGATTAGCTCGACCAGGGCATCGGTCACGGCAACATCTCTTCTCGACATGGCCGCCCGACAGGTGTCGAGGAAATTATCGAGCCCGCTTAATCGCGTGAGTGTGTTATCCATATACCAGGTGAATGGCGGTATATGCGTGGGGGTCATGTTCCCCGCGTGAACCAGCATCGCACCGGTCCCGATGCTCGTGCCCGTGTTCATGAGCGTGCCTATGCTGGTCTTGACGTGGTCGCCCATGAAACAGCCGATTTTTTTCTTTCCCGTTTTTTTCCTCGCGCCGGAAACGAACACCTTGACATTGGTGTAATTGTTCTTCAAATCGCTGTTTGTGGTAAGCGCTCCCATGTTGACCCACTCGCCGATATAGGCGTGGCCGATAAACCCGTCATGGTACTTGTTGCTGTAGCCGTGGAATATCGATTGCTCGATCTCCCCGCCGATACGGCAGCAATCGCCGAGGGACGTCCCGCTCCTGATTTTCGCTCCGAGAACGACGCAATCGCACCCGATATAGCTCGGCCCCTCTATCCTGGTGAAGGAATTAATCCTGCTCCCTTTCCTGATCACGACGGGGCCGGCCGAGGCGTCTATGACGACGCACGGGTCTATCACGGCGCTGTCCTCGATATATACCTGATTGCCGTCGCCGATAATTGTTACATCTTTTCTCGATTTCCCGTTTCCCTTCAGCCCCGCAAGCTGCACATCGCTTTTCACGGTATCCGGGTTGGTGTCCATGAGGTCCCAGATAAAGTTGGCTTTCCTGCCGGCATCCGGGCTTTTATACGCCCCGCTGTATTCGATCTCCCGCAGGCCGCTTTTCATCAGCATCGCGGGTATTGAATCATCCCGATTTTTAACGGCCGAACCGTCGAGGCGAGCAACAACGGGCACCCCGTCCAGCACCACGACGCTGTTCTTTTCAATCGCAAAATCCTCTTCCGAGGGGTACCTGGTCGCATTGATAAAAAACAGCTCGCCGTCCTTCTCAAAAACCGAGCGGTCGTTTATCTTCGCTTCCGGATACTTTTCGCGGAAATACGGGGCGAGGTACTCCCTCGTAAAATAGTAGAAACCGCCAACGGACAGACGTCGTTGTTTCTGAACGAAAAGCTCCAGCCGCTCGCGAAACGAATAGAGCCCCGACCTGAGCTCCCAGAGCGGTCTCATGAGGGAAAGAGGATAAAAATTGTCGTGGAGCTCGTCTTCAAATATTATAATATGCATATAATACCGCCTGTTATCATTTTATTATACAACCGCGCCGCGGTTTATGCCGCGGCGCTTTATATCTCTACTTGTTTGCTTCTTCCTCAAGTAACTTTTTGCGAGCTGCCAGAACGTTCTCGGCCTCCCTCCCTGAAATCGGGTCGTAATGGGAAAATTTCATCTCAAACGTTGCCTTGCCGCTGGTCATACCGCGAAGGTCGATGGTATAGCGGAGCATCTCCGCCAGCGGTATCTGCGCCCGTATCACTGAAACGCTTCCGCCGGTGTCGTCGCCGCTCTCCATGCCGAGCACTTTGCCGCGGCGGCTCGTCACGTCGCTCAGTATGTCTCCCATGAACTCCTTGTCCACGTAGACGTGGACGTCCATGACCGGCTCCAGGAGCTGCGGCCCCCCCTTCTCCATCCCCATCTTGAACGCGGTCCGCGCCGCGATCTTGAACGAGAGTTCGGACGAGTCGACGTCATGGAACTTGCCGTCATAGAGCTCCACCTCGACGTCCACGACCGGAAACTTGCCGAGCACTCCCTCCTGCAGCGCCTCGACCAGCCCTTTCTCCACGCCGGGTATATACTGCTTCGGTATGGCGCCGCCGAAGATGGACTCCTTGAACTCGAAACCGGATCCCCGCTGCCGGGGCGCCATCCTGATCCAGACCTCGCCGAACTGGCCGTGGCCGCCCGATTGCTTCTTGTGCCGATACATCGAATCGGCCTTCTTGGTGATCGTCTCGCGGTAGGGGACGCGGGGCTCGCGCGTTTTCACTTCAATCTTGTTCTTTTCCTTAAGCGAATTGAGGACGATGCCAAGCTGGATCTCACCCATGCCGGAGAGCACTGACTCGGCCGTCTCGGCGTTATACGCGTAGGTGAGCGTCGGATTTTCCTCTGTCACCTTCGTGAAAAACTGACCGACTTTGTCCACCTCTGCCTTGTTGACCACCTCAATGGCGTAGGAGAAAACCGGGTTCGGAAGATCGATCAGCGGCAGTACCACCGTCTTTTTGACGTCACAGAGCGTGTCGCCGGTGGCCGTCTTATCGAGCTTCACGACCACGCCGATATCACCGGCGTTGATCTTCGGTACTTCCTCCTGCTTGTTCCCGATCATAGTAAAGAGCTTGGAAGTCCGCTCCTTCATCCGCTTATTCGGGTTATATACCTCGGAATCCGGAAGCATGCTGCCGGATATCACCTTCAGATAATTGAAACGGCCGGCATACTGGTCGATGTAGGTCTTCCAGACCACCGCCACGAGGGAGCCGTCCTCCCCCGACTGGATTGTTACTTCCTTGCTGGCGTCATCGGGCTCGTGGCCGGTGTATTGCGCGCCCATCTTCGGCGCCGGGGCGAAATCCTTGATCATCGTCAGAAGATTTTTCACTCCGATGCAGCTCAGCGACGAGCCGCAGACCACCGGATAGACCTTCGCCGCCGCAATCTGGATCTTCAGGCCCTTCGTGATCTCGTCGTCCGTGAGGGCCTCGCCCTCCAAGAATTTCTCTATGAGCGCGTCATCGCCTTCGGCGGCGACCTCGACGAGCTTGCTCCGTGCGGCATCGGCTTTCGCCTTCATATCCGCCGGCACATCCGCGACCGTGACGTCCTTGCCTCCGGCCTTGGGCGTCTCGAGCTTCATGTGAAGGAGGTCGACGACGCCGCCGGCCTTTTCGCCCTCGCCGCCGGGAATACTCAGGGCCGCGATATTGGCCTTCAGGCCCGTCTTGATTGCGTCCATGACCTTGTCAAAGGAGGCCCGCTCCTTGTCCATCTTGTTGACGAAGATTATCCTGGGAATGTTGTTCTCTGCGAGATAGCGCCACGCCTTCTCGGTCTCGATCTGGACGCCGTCGACCGAGTCGACCACCAGAATGACCGCCTCTGCAGCCTGTACGGCGGCCCTAGCTTCGCCGATGAAGTCCGCTGTGCCGGGCGTGTCGAGAATGTTTATCTTCACCCCGTCGAGCTCCACGAAACCCATGGCGCTCCTGATGGACATCGTTTTCTTCTTTTCATCCTCGTCGAAATCGGACACGAGCGTGCCATGGGCGGGGTCCCCCACCCTGTCGATTTTTCCCCCGACGACCAGCATCGCGTCGAGCAGCGTGGATTTGCCGGTGCCGCCGTGGCCTATGATGGCGACATTTCTTATTTGGCCAGCTTTATATTCCTTAAGCATCAAAAACCTCCAGAAAACGTATCGCGTTATGGTATGGGGTAATCCAAAATGAACGGCGGGCCGCAGAGGCAGAGAGACACAGGGTCAATTCTCCGCGGCCTGCTTTGACCAGCCCCGGGAATCCAGTCGCACACATGGATTTTATGGGAAAATAATAATGAGGCTGATTTTTGTAAAGAACTTTATTATGATGCAGGCGGGGTCTAATGACCCCGCCTGCATCATGGGAAAATAACAATTGCCCGGGAGCTGCCCCGCTCGTCCGCCTCGTAAAAACATCGTGTTTACTTGGTGATAACGGCGATAGACGGCAGGATGCCGGCATGCAGGCCGCAACAGGAGGTTGCAAACAGGCCGGCCTTCCATGTCGCCTTCTCGCCGGGACAGCTCCCGGGCAATATTAACTGTTACCACACCGCCCGACAAGGGACGAACA
Source organism: Spirochaetota bacterium (assembly GCA_016933025.1). Taxonomy (GTDB): domain Bacteria; phylum Spirochaetota; class UBA4802; order UBA4802; family UBA5550; genus RBG-16-49-21. Next base: position 132,989 of record JAFGBT010000006.1, read on the forward strand.
CGCCTCCCGGAATATCAAAAAATGATGGACATAAAGTACTTATTTTGCTAACTCTACGCCCATCATTCGTAGATTCGCACTTAGCATCCACGGTATGTAAATCTGAGTATAAAGGAAGCTGCCATGTCATCAAACATAGAAGTGAAAAAAGTGACCGATAAAAAAATGCTGATGGAGTTTATAAAACTCCCCTGGACCGCGGAGATATACAAATACGACCCGGCATGGGTGCCCCCGGTGATACACGACCAGGTCAAGATGTTCGATCCGAAGCACGGTTATTTCTGGGAGCACGGCGAGGCGGAATTCTTCATAGCCTATCTGGACGGCAAGCCGGCGGGAAGAATCACCGCGCATACCTACTCCCGGTACGAGGAGAAATACAATAAAGACACCGGCTTCTTCGGCTTCTACGAGTGCATAGACAACCTGGACGTCTCCAAGGCGCTGTTCGAGGCGGCACGGGAATGGCTCCGCGCGAAAGGAAAGACGAAGATGAACGGCCCCCAGAGCTTCACGATCTACGACCCGATCGGGTTCGACTGCATCAACAACGGCAGAATGCCGGTGATCGGCATGTTCCACGGCGCGCACTGGTATGAAAAGCACGCCCTGGCCTTCGGCATGGAGAAATACATCGACTGGTTCTGCTTCATGGTCAAGAAGGACGGCATCAACTGGGAGCCCTTCTTTAAGATGCGCGAGGAAATGGTTAAGAAATCGGAGTTTAAGTTCGTCGTATGTAAAAGAAAGGATATCCCAAAGCGGGCGGGCGACGTGCACCGGATATTCAACGCCGCCTGGGAAGGCAACATGGACCACCTGCCCCTTACGGACAAGCAGTTTAATATGATCTTCGACGAGCTCAAGCTCGCTATTATCCCTGAACTCGCCATCTTCGCCGAGAAGGACGGTAAGACCGTCGGGTTCATCCTTTCAGTGCCGGATGCAAACCCCGGCTTCGCTAAGCTGAACGGCCACCTGTACCCGTGGAGGCTCGTCAGGGCCATCTGGGACATCAAGAGGACGAGGACTCTGAGGACCATTCTTATGGGCGTGATGCCGGAGTACCGCGGGAAGGACATCGACCAGATACTAATCCTCATGACCATGGAGATCGGCATCGACATGGGCTACATCCAGTCGGACTGCTCGCTGATCGTCGAAACCAACAAAAAGATGATAGGCGCCCTCAAGTTCGTCAACGCCGACCGGTACAAGGGATACCGGCTGTTTCAGATAGGCATATGACGGCCATGATGATGGACGGGAGTGCCCCCGCCCCGCTCCTGCCCGATCAGTGATATCACCTTCCCAACCAGCAATATCCACGGGAGCGCGTGGAAAAAGAGGTCCCACAGGTCCGCGGGATTGACGAGCCTACCCTGGAGCATCAGGACGGTTTTTTGCCACACATGCGGGGGATTGTAAGGGATAAGACCGACAGTCAGACACGCGATAATTATGAGGGCCCAGGGTATACGTGATATGAATTGCATCATAATCAGCCTCCCCTGATATATATAATGAAGATGGCGGAATGATAGATATAGTATAATCGGGACGATTTACAGAGTCAAAAAAAGCCGCAGTCTATGTTTTTTTTATTACTTCTCCCTGAGATAGGCTTCTATCCTGTTCAATCCTTCCTTTATATTATCCAGCGAATTCGCGTACGAAAACCGGAGGAACCCTTCCCCCCCGGAGCCGAAATCTATGCCTGGCGTGACGCCGACCCTTACGGTTTCGAGGATATTGAAGGCCTCCCGGTAGGAATCCGCGCAAAAGTGCCGCGCGTCCGCGAACACGTAAAACGCGCCGGTCGGCTCCACGTGGATTGTAAAGCCAAGCTCACGCAGCCGCCGGATCATGTACACGCGCCTCTCGTTATAGGTCGACTGCATCCGCTCGATGTCGGGACCGGCGCTCCTGAGCGCCGCGATGCCCGCCGCCTGCACGAAGCTGTTCGCCGATATGGCGAAATTCTGGTGCAGGCGCTCCATCACTCCTGAAAACTCCTTCGGGAATATGAGGTAGCCGAGCCGCCAGCCGGTCATGGCGTAGAGCTTGGAAAAGCCGTTGATGACAAAAGCCCGGTCGGTGAACTCCAGTATGGAATGCGCCTTGCCCTCGTATACCAGGCCATGATAGATCTCGTCGGAGAGAATGAACTGGCCGCCGAACGCCGCGATCTCTTCGAGGTTCTTCCGGGACATGACGACGCCGGTCGGGTTAGACGGCGAGTTGATCAGGATGGCCTTGGTCTTCGGGGTGAGGGCCGCGCGGATCTGCTCGGGCCGGTACCGGAACCCGTCGTCCGGCAGGGTGCGCACCTCGGCGAGGCGGCCGCCGACCGCCTCGATGAAGTTGGGGTAGCACGCGTAGTGGGGGTTGGATACGATCACCTCGTCGTCTGGCTCGAGCAGGGCCAGCATCATCAGAAGCATGGCCGGCGACGTCCCCGACGTCACCAGGACCCGGTCGGGGGTGACTGACACGCCGTACTCCCTGTGGTACATCGCGCATATCTCCTCGCGGAGCTCCAGGAGGCCCATCGCATGGGTGTAGTGGGTCTTGCCGGACCGTATCGCCTCGATGGCCGCCTCGCGCACGACGGCCGGGGTCTCGAAATCCGGCTCGCCGACCTCGAGATGTATGATATCCTTCCCCTCTTTTTCAAGCTGCTCCGCCCTGGCCATCACGTCCATAACCATGAAGGATTTGACCCCAACCACCTTGCGGGAAATCATCTTCTTTTTGTTGTTATTGTTTGAATTATCCATATTCCTTAAAAGTATGTTAACACAAAACTTGACATCTATCATACATTGAGCATTTTCATTTATCCGGTGTCAAGTAATTAGAAGCCATGCTGAAACATTATTTATTCAATTTACACCATTTCATCGCGAACGGAGCGAAGCGATCCTGATATTGATTACAATTCATATAATTGACAATTCCGATTTTCACACAAAAAACAAATTCAAGATTGCTTCGTCGTCCCGATTGCATCGGGACTCCTCGTAATTACAACTGAATTCAATACATCATATTGATACAATTTCCCCTGTCTAATTCATTGTTTCTATACTATTTTATTGACTTCAATATCCTATGCATATAAAAAATAGCTTGATTAACTTCAGCGAGCATATAATGTATCCAGCGTTCGGAACGCCGTCGAGCATGAGCCGACAATCCGTACCGCCATAAAATCTATAAAATATTCGGAATATTGCCATGAACAAAAAACTGATAGTCGGAACCGTGGTATTCATCGCGGGATATCTGCTGATATCATCCCTTTCAGGCTTTTACACGAATTACGAGTGGTTCAGGATAAACAGGGGCCTCGGCATATTCTGGGTCCTCTTCTTCACGAAATTCAACGTCCACATCCTTTTCGGCATAATATTCGTGCTGATCTTTTCGTTCAACTTTCTTCTGATCCGCATCCTGGGAGGCCGGGGGAGGATATTTACGAGCAATATCATGAGCCGGCTCCAGCTCCCCTTCCTCGGATCGCCGAAACGCGCCCTCTTCATCCTCCTTGCGATCGGCGTGCTGATCGCGGGCTTCATGATGGGTGGGGCGGCGTCGTCCTTCTGGAAGGAATACCTTCTCTACATGAACGCCGTCCCCTTCAAGGGATTCCCGGCGGACCCGATCTTCTCCATGGACCTCGGCTTTTACGTGTTCAGGCTCCCGTTCCTCCAGTTCCTCTACGGGTGGCTCATGTCGGCACTGATCATCACGGCGATCTTCTCCATCGTGTTCCACATCGTCAACGGCGGCATCCTCTTCAAGGAGACCAGACTCGAGTTCTCGCTCTTCGCCCGGGCGCACATATCCACGCTCCTGGCCCTGATCGTTTTTCTGTACGGCCTGGGCTACCGGCTGGACGCCTACGAGCTCCTCTTCTCCAAAATAGGCAAGTTCTATGGCGCCGGGTACACGGCGGTGCACGCGAACCTTGTCGCGTACAACGTGGCCATGGTTATATCCTTTATCGCGGCCGGGCTCTTCCTGTTCAACATCTTCAAGAGGAGCTTCAAGCTGCCGCTTATCCTCCTGGCCTCAATCATCCCCATCTTCTTCATACTGGGGAAGGTCGTACCGGGCATCCAGCAGCGGTTCATTGTCGACCCGAACGAGCTGGACAAGGAAAAGGCGTACATCGAGTACAACATCAAGTACACCCGGATCGCGTACGACATTGAGCAGGTGAAGGAAATGCCCTTCGCGAACAAGCAGAACCTGACCTACCGGGACATCATCAAAAACCGCAACACCCTGGAAAACGTGAGGCTCTGGGACTGGCGGCCGCTCAAGCAGACATACAAGCAGCTCCAGGAGCTCAAGCCCTACTATTACTTCAACGACGTCGACGTGGACCGCTACGTGATAAAGAACCGAAAGATTGCGGTAAACATCTCCGCGCGGGAACTCTCGATCGACCGCCTCTCAAGAAACAGTCAGACCTGGCAGAACCGGCACCTGATTTACACGCACGGCTATGGCCTGGCTCTGTCCCGGGTGGACAAGGTCACCTCCGAGGGCCAGCCGGAGATGCTGATCTATGACATACCGCCGAAATTCAGCATTAATATACCGATCGAACGCCCGGAAATATACTTCGGGGAACACGAAAACTCCTACATCATCACGAACACCAGCATGAAGGAATTCGACTACCCGTACGGCGAGGAGAACAAGTTTACAGTTTACGCCGGGACCGGAGGGACGAAGCTGGACTCGTTCTTCAAGCGTGTCCTTTTCGCCGCGGCCTTCAAGGACATCAACATCCTGATATCAGGGACCATAGACGAGAACAGCCGCATCCATTACAACCGCAACATCTCGGAGATGGTGCGGGAGTTCACTCCCTTTCTTGAATTCGACGACGACCCGTATCTGGCCATCGCGGGTAAAAAGCTCTACTGGATCATCGATGCCTACACCTCAACGGACCAATTCCCCTACTCGACTCCGATAGCCATCGGGAGCCGCAAGATCAACTACCTCCGGAACAGCGTCAAGATCGTGATCGACGCCTACAACGGCACAATGGACTACTACATTGCCGATGAAAAGGACCCGATCATAAAGGTGTACGACGGCATATTCCCCGGCATCATGAAGCCGATGTCCGAGATGCCCGAGGAGATTAAGGGCCACCTCCGCTACCCTGAAGCGCTCTTTACCGTGCAGGCGAACATGCTCCTCACCTACCACATGACGGACCCGAATGTGTTTTACAACAACGAGGACGCGTGGCACATAGCCAATCAGGTCTTCGAAAACAGCGAAGAGCCGGTCGAAAGCTATTATCTGGTCACCCGCCTCCCCGACGAGCAGCGGGACGAGTTTATCGTGATCATCCCATTCACGCCCTTCAAAAAGGATAACATGATAGCCTTCCTCACTGCGAAATGCGACATGCCCGATTACGGAGAGCTCAAGCTCTATCTCCTCCCGAAAGACAAGCTCTCATACGGACCCCTCCAGATAGAGGCGCGCATCAACCAGAACCCGGAAATATCAAAGCAGCTCACCCTCTGGAGCCAGAAGGGATCGAGCGTGATCAAAGGGAACATGCTGGCCATACCGATTGAGGAATCGATCCTCTTCATACAGCCGCTCTATCTGAAGGCGCAGTCGAGCGAGATGCCGGAGCTCAAACGCGTCATTGTCTCATTCTCCGACAGGATCGTCATGGAGCAGGACCTCCCCGCAGCGCTGGAAGCACTTTTCTCGGGCAGGACATTCGTCGACGCCGGGTCGCTTACCGAAGGGTCCCTCGAGTCGCGCCTCAGGGACCTATCGGTCAGGGCGATGAACCAGTACAACCAAGCCGAGGCAAGCATGCGCGAGGGTAACTGGACGAAATACGGCGAGCATATAAATATGCTCAAAGGCATCCTCCAAAGAATGAACAGCCTGAAATAACTACCGGCCAGAATCTTTTTAAGAATTTCAGCCGGTGTATATATCACGCAGTCCTATCTTTCCAGCGAGAAGGTGACAGGATGTCACCGATCCACCCGCGTAAACAGGAGGTTTTTTACGCGGGTGGCGAGCGGAAAGATAGGACTGCGTAAAAAAAACACCGACAATATGAAACTCGAACGCTCAAGCGGAGTCCTCCTCCACATCACCAGCCTGCCGGGAAAGTACGGCATCGGAACTCTGGGCCCGGAGGCGGCGGAGTTCGCCGGCATGCTCAGGAAAGCCGGCATGCGCTACTGGCAGATCCTCCCCGTCGGCCCTGTCGCAGCTCCATTCGGTTATTCGCCCTATGCCTCCACCTCGACCTTCGCCGGCAACTGGCTCTTCATAAGCCTTGAAAAGCTGGCGGAGAACAGCTGGTTCTCGGGAAAAATCGGCGACTCGCCCTTCAGGGAAGGCCATTCAGTTCCGTACGGCGAAGTGGTACTGCATAAACTTCCGATCCTTGAATCGGCCTGCGAAGACTTTTTCTCCCGGGCCCCCGCAGGCGAGATTGCCGACTTCGAGCGGTTCGTTCATGATGAGGCATACTGGCTGAGGGACTTCGCGCTCCATTCCGCCATAGTGGAGCACACCGGCCTTCACGACTGGCTTGATTGGGACGCAGAACTATCGATGCGAAGGCCACGGGCGCTCAAGGAGTGGAGAGAAAAGCTCGAGGCCCGGGTGAAGTTCCACAGCTTTGTGCAATACATTTTCTTCTGGCAGTGGCGCGAATTCCGTGAGATCTGCAGCGAGCAGGGAATCGGGATAATCGGCGACATCCCCATTTACGTGATAATGGAAGGGGCCGACGCCTGGGCCAACCCGGGCATACTACAGCTCGACGAAGAGACCGGACGCCCTCTTTCGGTGGCGGGCGTTCCTCCCGATTACTTCAGCGAAACGGGCCAGCGGTGGGGCAACCCGATCTACCGATGGAAGGAGGGGAACGCTCTGAGCGCCGAGACCTTCCGATGGTGGCAACAACGCATCGCTCATTTGAATAAGCTCGTCGACATTACACGGATAGACCACTTCCGCGGCTTCGAGGCCTACTGGGCAATCCCCGCCGAAGAAGAGACTGCGGTCCGTGGGAAATGGGTCAAGGGACCGGGCATGGCATTCTTTAAAAAGCTCCGGGAGGCAACGGGCGGCCTCCCCCTTATCGCGGAGGACCTCGGCGTAATCACTCCCGAAATGGAGAGTCTCCGGGACGACCTCGGCCTCCCGGGCATGCGCGTCCTCCAGTTCGCCTTCGACTTCAACAATAAAAACTACTACCTCCCGCACAACATCGACAATCCAAACTGCGTCCTCTATACCGGTACGCACGACAACAACACCACCAACGGCTGGTTCTACGGCACCGAGATCGATGAAAGCACCAGAAAATACATCCTTGAATACCTGGGATACGAGGAGTGGTCCAATTTCCACTGGAAGCTGATACGCCAGGCCTACCGCACGGTGGCAAATCTGGTTATCATCCCGGCACAGGACATTGCCGGGTATGGGGCTGAATTCCGCATGAACAGGCCGGGCACCGCCGACGGAAACTGGCTCTTCAAGCTGAAGGAGGGAAGCATCACAGAAGAGATGCTCCTTCGGCTCAGGAGAATGGGCGAGATCTATGGAAGAATACCGAAAGAGGGGTGATATGAAAAAACCAGACATTATCAGACTTATCATTAGCATTCTGATCCCCCAGGCCGCAGGGGGCATAGGCTCGCTCTTTACGATGGATTCGGTGCACACATGGTACCAGACGCTGAGCAAGCCCTCGTTCAACCCGCCTGACTGGATCTTCGGCCCGGTGTGGACTCTCCTCTACATCATGATGGGCATCGCCCTTTACCTGGTATGGAAAAACGGTCTCGGCACGAGCCAGGCGAAGCTATCGGTCGTTTTTTTCTCCATCCAACTGATCCTCAACGTGGCATGGTCGTTCCTGTTTTTTTATCTCAGGATGCCCGTGTATGGGTTCATCGAAATTATCATTCTCTGGATATTTATTCTATTCACCATGCTGGCGTTCTTCCGAATAAACCTGGCGGCGGGAATACTCCTGGCACCCTATCTTCTCTGGGTTTCCTTTGCGGCTATCCTCAACTTCTTTTTGTGGAGACTAAATCAGTAAAAGAGTGCACCTATGTAATATTTTTTATCTTGTTTTTTTGTAATAGATATAGTATTATGCACCATGTCCGAAAAATATCGCGGCGCCATCATGAAGACAGCCTTCAGATGTCTTATCTTCATGCTCTGTGCATACATACCCTCGTGCAAAGCTACATATAACAACAACAAGCCGCCTCGCGCCATAAAGGGGGTCCTGGACCTCAGTACCTGGGACCTCGAAAAAGACGGCGTCATCCCTCTTTCCGGACAGTGGGAATTCTACTGGATGCGGGCGGTTGCACACGACGATTTCCTGAGACCGGGACCGCCGCGGCCGGACGACTATATCGAACCAGGATCCTGGAACAACTTCGCGCTGAACGGCACGGCAATAGGCGGCATCGGGTTCGCCACGTACCGGCTGAAGGTGCTCCTCGACGGCAACAGTCCGAAGCTGGCCCTGAAGATCAAGGACATTCAGACATCATATACTCTTTATATTAACGGAACCCTGACAGGCTCCGTCGGAAAATTCGGAAGGGACAGCGGCACCGCGGTTCCCCAGTACCTGCCCCGGGTATTCGACATCCTCCCCGCACCCGGAGATCTGGAAATCATCGTGAATGTCGCGAATTTCTCACACTATAAAGGGGGCATGTCCCAGAAGATCCTCCTCGGCACGGAAGAAGAGATACGCGAATTGCGGGAGCGCGGTCTCGTCGAGAGAATATTTATTTTCGGCGTCATCTTTATCATGGGCTTCTTTCATATCTTCATCTACCTGGTACGGAAAAAAGACACTTCGCCGCTCTATATCGGCCTCTTCTGCGTAACCGTGGCCGTATACATGCTCCTCATCGGAGAGGGATACCTGGTCCACCTGTTTCCCGGGATACCATGGAACATCGTCATGAAGATGATAGTGCTTTCATATTTCATGGCGCCGCCCTTCTTCGTGATGTACTGGAATTCTATCTACCCGGCCGAGTTTCCAAAAACAATCGTGCGCATAACACAGGGTATCGCAGGCGCGTTCTCCCTCCTGGTCCTGTTCACCAGGCCCGGGATCTTCCTTCGCTCCCTGCCGACCTACAACGCCCTGACGCTGATCGGCTGCGGCTATTTGATCTACGTGTTGATCCTCGCAGCGGCGCGGAAGCGCGAGGGCGCCCGCGTGTACCTTGCGGGTTTCATTCTTCTCTCCGCGGCCGTCGCGAACGACATACTCTACGATGTCGGCGTCATACCCACCGGCCAGTTTATTTCCGAGGGGCTGTTCGTCTTTCTCTTCTTTCTGTCGATGATGCTGGCGGTCAGGTCGGCCTGGTCGTTCGCGAGCATCGAGAAACTCTCGAAGGAGCTGGAAACCCAGTCAGCCGAGCTGTTGAGCCTGAACGTTAGCCTCGAGCATAAGGTGGGGGAACGAACGAAAGATCTCGAGAAAACGCAGGGCGAGCTCAAGGAGCTCCTCTCGGTCTATACCGAGATCAACGACAACCTCTACGATGTCACCCGCGAGCTCGAGCACGCGCAAAATACCATGCAGCAGGACATGGAAATGGCCGCAAGCGTGCAAGAGCGGTTCTTCTCCATGGTCCCCCCATCGCTCAAGGGATGGGACCTTGCCTTCACCCTCAAGCCGATCGCGATCGTCTCGGGAGACTGCTATGATTTTTATCTCGAAGGGGAGCGTCTCACCGGCGTGTCGCTCTTCGACGTATCGGGGCACGGCGTCGCCTCCGGGCTTATCACCATGCTGGCCAAATCGATCAGCTTCCGCCATTTTACCAGAAACCCGGAGGCCGAGCTGAACCAGATATTAAAAATGATAAACGAGGAGTTGATAGAGGAAATTGGCGGCCTGGGCAACTACATCAGCGGTATCATGCTCCGCTTTTCCGGCGAGCGCGTTGACTACGTCAACGCGGGACATCCCGACATCATGCTGAAAAGCGGCGCGACCGGTCAGGTCGAGACAGTGGGCGAGGGAAGGAAGGACTTCAAGGGCATGTTCCTCGGTGTCCCCTTTTTCAGGAACGCCCATGGTATGCTCTCGTTCGACATGCGCCGGGATGACGCGATCCTTCTTTACAGCGATGCTATAGTTGAATCCTCCAACAAGGAGGGGGAACAGTACGGCTTCGCCCGGCTCCTGAAAAGCTTCGATACGGTTTCCCCGGGCATGTCAGCGCGGGAACAGCTTGACCGGGTTATCGGGGATTTCAACACGTTTCTGGGAGACGCAACACTGTCGGACGATCTGACGGTGATCATTGTCAAGAAGACGGGATGACATGTCATGCCGAAGGTAGTCGAGGCACATGCCGAGTCCCTCGACTGCGCTCGGGATAGACTCCATCGAGTCACCCTTCGACTCCGCTCAGGGTGACTCGGCATACCGGGCCTTCAATTACTCCAGCAACCGTACGTTTCTCGCGATGACATACATCCTCCTGTCCTTCCCGAGAAAATCAGCAATAACACCCTCGATGGTTATGCGCGAGCCAGTCGCCAGGCCGGGCACAGCCCGCCAGAGGAAGACGTCCGCTTCGATCGGGTCACCTCCGGTTGTCTCGCAGAAAAGGGTAAGCAGGCGGCTGTCTCCTCTGTCACGCACGCGGCCGACCCTCCCCTTCCAGCGAACTGCATATCCGCGGTACCGGTACTTGTTCTCATTGACGACCCCGCACGAAATCTCTCCGAAGTCCCGGTCCTCCAGGTTCATCACAAACCGTACAAGGAAATCGGCCTTTTCCTTGACCACGAAATTTACGTTGCTGCTGTATATTCCGTTGAGTATGTAGAGCGCGTCATTATGCTTCTCAGCCTTGATAAGCTTCCGCGCCCGGTTGAAGTCGTCCGTCATATCGCGCGCGGACTGATAGAAAACCTTTACCCGCTCCTTCTTCACGGTTTTCACCAGGTCGTATTCGGTGCCGCTTACCGACACCATGTCGACGCTCTCGTAGTCCTGCGACGGCTTTTTAAACGAGCCGGGCAGCCGAAGGAGGCCTGAGCCCGCGAGGTACCACACGCCGGCAACGGCCGCGGCTCCAATGACGGCTAACAGGAGAACGCGCCCTGTCAGCCGCCAGGGGAAGCGCCGGCCGCGGATTATCCTGATTCCCCTCTTATCCAGTTTGCCCACGTACGCCCTCGCAGGCCCCGTTGTCTTGAGATAGGCGGGAGGTCGCGGAATGTTGACAAAATCCTGAAATCGCGCGCCCTTCTGGAAGGCGGCAAAATCATCAGCGTCGCTGATGAGAGTTTTGCCCCGAAGAACATGGGCGTCCCCCGGGTATTTCGCCATGAGCTCGATATAGATGCGAAGCGCCTCGTCCCGGTCGGAAGCAGCTTTAAGCTTCAGGAATGCCTCCACCTGCACGAGCGGCACGTACGAAGGGTTCATCTCCTTCATCTTTGTGATGAAGCGTGCAAGCTTGCCGAATTGGTCGGTGTACAGGTACGCGACGGAAAGAAGGAGCAGGACATAGATGTCCCCCAGCCCGGAGGCGAGGACTTTTTCCAGGACGGCAATGGCCTCCTGGAATTTCTTCCTGTTCAGGGATCGGTAGGCGTCCCTGACCAGCCGGTAGTTAATCCGTGCCGAGTCCACGGTCGTAGTATGAGGGTATCGGGGCCTGCCCGTCAATCACGATTTCGCCTGAACAGGCCGGTTATCTGGTCGATGATTGACACGTTTTCGTCCCGCGACTTGCCGATTATAAAACCGATAAGCACGAGCACGGCCACGACAAGCGTCTTCCACCATCCCAGCGTAAACAGAAGTATGCCGATGACAAAGCCTGCCGCGGCCCCTATTGTCTTCCCGGGGTTCTCCCGCACCCATTCCGCTATGTAATCAAAAAAATTCATCCTACATCTTCACCCGCTCAATATATTCGCCGGTCTCGGTGTTGATCTTGATGTAATCGCCTTCATTTACGAACAGGGGAACCTTCACCTCGGCCCCTGTCTCGACTTTCACCGGCTTCCGCACGTTGGTCGCCGTGTCGCCGCGGACACCAGGCTCAGCATAGGTTACCTTGAGGACCACCGACGCCGGCGGCTCGATGGTGACCGCCTCGCCCTCGTACATGGCGATCTGGACGATGTCCTCCTCCTTGATGAACTGGAGGGCATCCCCGATCGCGTCGGCGGGAACATGCTCCTGGTCGTAGGTCTCGGTGTCCATGAATACCACCGAGTCACCCTCGCGGTAGAGGTACTGCATCGGACGCTTCTCCAGCCTCACATCCTCAACCATGACGCCGGCGTTATAGGTTCGGTCTATAACGTTCCCCTTTTTGACGTTCCGTATCTTTATTCGGACGATGGCCCCGCCCTTTCCGGGCTTGTGGTGCTGCTGCCCGATGACGGAGTAGAGATCCCCGTCGATGATGATGACGTGTCCGCGCCGTAAGTCATTTACTGAAATCATATCCCGCTTATCCTGTTATGATGATGTCCTTCGATGATTTTGTCAAAACCTCGCTCCCGCTGCCGGTCACGACGACCATGTCCTCGATGCGCACGCCGCCGGTCCCGGGGATGTAGATCCCCGGCTCGATGGTGATGACCATGTTCTTTTTAAGCTTCAGGTCGCCCTTCTTAACGGCCGGCAGCTCATGGACTTCCATGCCGATGCCGTGTCCGAGCGAATGGCCGAAATTATCTCCGTAGCCCGCCGCGGTGATCATATCCCGCGCAACCGCGTCGAGCCTGCCGACGGTTATGCCCGGCCGGACCGCTGCCACCGCGGCCTCCTGGGCCTCCCGCACGACGGAGTATATCTGCTCCAGGGCGGGGTCAATGCTATGGACGAACATGGTTCTTGTCAAGTCTGAATTATAGCCGTTGTACTCGCATCCCATGTCGATGAGTATCGGCTCGCCGATCCGCACCCTCTTCGTCATAGACGTGGCGTAGTGCGGCATCGACGAACCGGTGCCGGACGCGATGATGCAGTCAAACGAACTCTTCCGGCAGCCATGCCTCCTGTAAAAATGCTCAATCTCCACCGCGATCTCCCATTCGCCCACTCCGGGCCTGATGACCTTCTTCAGATGATCCACGCAGGCGTCTGTCCTTTTCGCCGCTTCGCGGAGCATGTCGATCTCCCCGCCGTCCTTCACCATGCGGATCTCGTTCACGGTGTCCCCTCCCGGCTCAACGGCGACGCCCCGAAGGCTCTTTTTCATCCCCCGGTACACCGAGAACGGCGTCGAATGCTCCTCAATATAAAGCCGCCGCGTCCCGTTTTTTCTGAGAATGCCTTTCAGCGAATTCAAGAAATCTTCCTTTTGCAAGACGAACTCGACCGAGCGCGGGAGTATCGATCGCGCGTATTCCTCATAGCGCGCATCAGAGATGAAGTAAGAGCGCCCGCCGCAGACCAGCAGGTAGGCGTAGGTCCCGGTATAGCCGGTCAGATAGCGAATGTTCACCAGATCGGTGACCAGGTAGGGAAGCGTTTTATTTCTGCGCAATACCCCGGTTAGTTTTTTCAGGCGCATGCGTACCTCGATTATTTTAACAGTTCGCGGTAATCGTCACGTCCGCGCGACTCTGACCGCTTCTGTATCCAGTCCTTCTCGTCATTCGGCACGTATTCGATTTCCTCGGGACTGCGCCGTACGAGCTTCATGGCTTCCGCCGGACATGCCGAAACACAGAGGCCGCAGCCGATGCACCGCTCGTTGATTGCCGCGATTCCGTTCATGTCGATCGCCTTCACCTGGCACCGGTCAACGCAGACTCCGCACCCGGTGCAGGCGTCCGCGTCCACGACGGCGCGATAGTTGGAGTGGGCCATGGCATGAAGCATCCCCTTCTCGTTGATGCCGCGGAGGACGCCGCAGCAGCAGCCGCAGCAGTTGCAGATGAATATCTGGCCCTGCTTCTGGTTCGTCGTCATGTGAACGAGGCCGGCATCTTCCGCCTTCTTCAGCACTGCCAGGGCCTCTTCCTTCGTTATCGACCTCCCCCAGAAAAATGTATCAAAGAAATTCTCAATCGGCGCAAGGCCGATGCAGACCTCTATCGGTTTGCCGCACCCCTGGCCGATAAGCGCTTTTTCCTTTTTACAAATGCACTCATCCACCGCCCATGCCTTCGCGTTGTTGATGAGCGCTGTCAGGCTCTCGTATGGCTCGACGACGGACCCGTGGGGTATTTCTGCTTCCACGGGAACAACCTTGCCGATGGACGGTCCATGGCGGTGAAACTCCTCGCCGAATTCCCTCTCGAAATATTCCTCCACCAGCTCGGCCAGCTCTCGGTCCAGCCGGGGCAGCTGCCATTCGTATATCCCGAACGCGAAGGGCATCAGCTTGTAAATCGTCGCCGCTCCTATGGTAACGCCGAAGATCTGGCCTTTATCCGCCATTTGGGGCAGCATCTTTTTAAGGTATGCGGGATCCAGGCCGGTACGCGCCGCAATGGCCTCGACCGTCTCCATTTTCATTTTCAACCGGGCGGTGATATCCGCCTCCTCTGGAGTGAATATCTTCTTTAAGATGCGTATCTCCAGGCCGTCCTTCGTGGCCGGGTACCCGTTCGGCATTTTGTCAAGAACGTCCCTCAGTTTATAATAGGCCTCGTCCGCCATGGCGCTCCCCCTGTATCATATTATCATCCAAACATAACAGTGTTATGTTTTAATGCAATCATTTTTTTATATGTTTCAAAAATAACGAATGGCATGTAGATAATCTTGATAACCTGCGCATGATGTAATAAGCAGGACATGAAAATAGTTATCATCTGTCATTGTGAGGAGTCCCGATGCAATCGGGACGACGAAGCAATCCGGATATGAATTCATACTGACTGCTCGGGATTACGACAACACTTGACTGAACAATTACCGGATTGCTTCGGGTCTCTTCGAGACCCTCGCAATGACAGCTATCAAGTGTTTCCGCATCCCCTGATTTACAATCCCCTGCGACCTCCGCATTGAAATATTCTTGCATTTTTTTCCGGGAGGGATTCTTTCGGCTCGATATTTTCGACTGACCGGAGAACAATATGCCAATCGTTGCCAAGACTATTCTACTGCTGACTATTTCCAACATCTTTATGACTTTTGCGTAGTACTCGCATTTTAGGAACCTTAACAACCATGCCTGGTATATCGCGGCGTTAGCGAGTTAGGGGATCGCACTGTTCGAGTACCTTGTTCAGGTGCCGGCGAACCGAATAGGATACTCAACCCTTTCGCTTCCCCAGCTCAAGATACTTCAAGAGGTGATTACGCTATCGATATTCGTTCCGTTCGCGATGCTCTACATGAAGGAGTCGCTCAAGCTCAACTACCTCTGGGCGGGCCTCTGCCTGGTTGGCGCGGTCTACTTTATCTTTAAGGGTTAATGTTTGATGCTGCCCCGCAGGCGCGGTTTATAAACCGCGCCTGCGGGGCAGCACTCATTAAACAATAACGCCGAAGCTTAAAAGACTCTTCTCTATCGCGGTCAGCGCGGGACAGTCGGGAATGTCAAGAATGCATTTTCCGGAAATATCAGCCTCGCGAATGGCATCGTCCTCGGGGACCCAGCCGATGATTTCCAGCCCCGCAGGCGCAGCTAACCGATCCAGCTCGGAGTTGCCCCGAACCCGGTTCAACACGAGGCCCGCCCGCTCGTAGGCGACCGCGCGTTTGGAAACATCCATTATGGTCTTCGCCACCGCGAGCCCCTTCGCCGACGGGTCGGACACCAGGATGAGGTGCGTGACCTTTTCCATCACCCGCCGGTTCACCTGCTCGATGCCCGCCTCGCCGTCAATGACCACGAAATCGAAATTCCCGGCGATGGAGCCGATGATGTCTTTCAGAATTTCGTTGACCTGGCAGTAACAACCGTCCGTTTCGGGCCGACCGATGGCGAGAAAGGCCAGGCCGCTCTGTTCGGACAGCGCGCCGAAGACCTCGTAATCCAGATGGGAGATGAGGTCCTTCCGGTCTTCCCTCTCGCCGCTCCGGAGCCTGTCTATCAACCTGTTCCTGATGTCGTCGACGGTCGCGGAGACCTTCACGCGCAGTGCGGCGGCGAGACCGACGGCCGGGTCGGCGTCAATAGCGAGCACCTTCCCCGCGCCCCGGTTCACGAGGGTTCTCACGATACCGGCGCTCACGGAAGTCTTGCCGACGCCGCCCTTGCCGCAGACCGCGATGATCCTCGGCGCATCCTCACTGCCGGGCATTACCCGCCTCCTTTTTGCTCCGCAGACTGTCGCGCATCTTCCTGAGATCCTCGACCTCGCTGCAGACATCAATGTTCTCGCAGGTGTCGCAATCGAACGCAAGCTCTTCGAACATCTTGTTCATGGCGCTGATGAGCTTCATCGACCCTTCAGCGACCGGCGCAAGCTTCCGCACATCCTCCTTCGACGAGGTCACGAATACCACCTCGACCGCTCTAACAAATTCTTTCTTTCGGAACGCGTCGATAAGGGAACCGCCCAGTATCTCAAATGAGAACCCCCTGTCAAGCGCCTCCGCGCTCACCCTGCTCCATTCGCGCTGGTACTGCGAAACGGCCCGTATCATGTAGCCCTTCAGGTCCATTTCGTAGCGCACGCCGTTCAGCTCGCGATACCTGTCGCAGCTGTTCTCCTCGTTGAATCCCGACACGCCGACGATAACGAACTTGCCGAACGGCACGCTCTTTCCCCTGCATTCGACAAGCCCGGGCCCAATGACGGTTATCACGCCGTCGCGCACCCGTCCCGGGTCATCATCCCAGATAAGGCACGAGCTCGATTCCTCGCGCGGACTGCCGAGCTCGACCGCCATGTCCTGGGCCAGCACCACGTTGCGTTTGTTCCCCGACTCCCATTGCGCCGTCCCCGAATGGATATATTCATGGTAATCTGAGCGCGATTGCCTCGCCGAGAGATATTCGCGGATTTCGGTCAGCTGTTTATCAAACAATGCCATAATAATATAGAAGATGAAGACGCAGTCGCGCAACCGCGCCTCTTCCTTAAGCCTCCCTCCGGGCGTTGCACTGAGCCTGTCGAAGTGGTGGTGGGGGGCCGGATTTCAATTTATCCGCCGCTAACAGGGCGGCGCCAAGGGCGCCGTTGATCTGCGGGTCGCCAATCTGCCGCAGGGGCACTCCCAGCGCCTCGCTGAGGGCCCTGAACATCCCGGCGTTTTTCGCAACACCGCCAGACATCACGACATCCGACTCCACCACGATGCTCTTCGCCAGCGAGGCCGCCCGGCTCGCCACCGCGTTGTGCAGCGCCCTGATGATGTCCGGTATCTCGGCACCCTCATTCACCAGCGAGATAATCTCTGTCTCAGCGAAGACCACGCACTGGTTGGAGAGGGTCAGCTTCTTCGTCGAATGTTCGGATATATCACCGAGTTCCTCGAGCCCGATGTCGAGGGCTTCCGCTATAATCTCGAGGAACCGCCCGGTGCCCGAGGCGCACTTGTCATTATACACGTAACGGGTGACGTTCCCCGATTCATCCACCCTGATGGCCTTGCAGTCCTGTCCGCCGATGTCCACCACGGTCTTCGCCGACGGCACCTGCCACACGGCGCCCCTGCCGTGACAGGCGATCTCGGACTCGACGTCGTTTACGAAGGGTATGTGCTTGCGGCCGTAGCCGGTACCGACGCAGTATTCTACCGCGCCCATCTCCAGCCCCGCCTTCTTCAGCGCAAGGTCCATCACCTCTCTCGCCGAATCTTCCGGCTTTGTCTTCGCCCGTATCACCTCTGACGCAACGATTGCGCCGTCTTTCAGAATCACGGCCTTGGCCGTCAATGAGCCGACATCGCATCCCGCAGTAATCATCGTAAACCTCCACCCGCCTTTTCATGCGCGAACAGCGCCGCGCCGATGGCGCCGGCCATCTGCGGGTCGTACCGCCGTATACGCTTGATCCTCACGCCCAAAAGCTTCTCCAGGGTGCTCACCACGCCGTCGTTTTTCGCCACGCCGCCGGTCATACAGACATCTCGCTCGACGCCAACGCTGTTGGCCAGCACGGCCATCCGGCTCGCCATGGCGTTGTTGACGCCGGCGGCGATGTCCTCGATCGGCACCCTGTTGTTCAGGTGGGCGATGACGTCCGCCTGCGCCCATACCGTGCAGGCCGACGCCAGTGTGATGGGGGCTTGCGCCCGAGCCGACATCTCGCCCAGCTCCTCAAGGCTTACCCCGAGCACCCGCGCCATGACCTCGAGGAAACGGCCCGTGCCCGAGGCGCACTTGTCGTTGGTCATGAACTTGACCACCCTGCCGTCCCTGTCCAGCCGCATGGCCTTGCAGTCCTGCCCGCCGATGTCTATGACCATCATGGCCGTGGGAAGGAGCCAGCGGGCTCCTTTTCCATGGCAGGCGATCTCGGTCACGGCCTCGTTGATGAACTTCATCTTATCGCGGCCGTATCCGGTGCCGACGCAGAAGACGATCTCCTTCATGGAGACGCCGGCCCCTTCCAGCGCGCTCTTCATTACCTCGTCGGCCGACTCCCAGGGCTTCGCCTTTGATTTTATCAGCGCCGAATTCAGGATCCTGCCGTCCCTCATGATCACGGCCTTCGATGTCAGGGAACCGACGTCGCAACCGGCAACTATCATAACAACCCCCGTACTTTCAAAAATTCCTCGAATCGCTCCTGCGTCGCCTCCCACGACTCCACGCGGTCATCGAATGCGTCCGCGTACATGATAAAGGTGGGTATCCCGGCCTTTTCGGTGTCCCGGGCCATGAGCTTCACCATGCCCCAGGTGTTCCGGCAGCCGGGCGTCCCGTTGTATACGATGAAATCGGCGCGGTACATCCTCGCCAGGTTCAGGTTGTCCTCCAGCCACATATTGGGCGCGTCGTAGGGCCCCCGTATCGACTTGACCATCGGCATGCGCGAGTTCAGCAGCGCCATGCTCCTGATCATCGAATCGAGGTCGGTGAGATCAAGGGAATAGGCGGCGTCTTCCTTGCCGAACTCCTTTACGTGCGGCGCGTTCATGGCCCAGGAGCGGCTCAGGATGTTCCCCTCATAGCAGATCCCGTTCCGGTCGAGCATCTGCCAGAGGCGCATGCTCTGGGTGTAGTGGTCGATGTAGCACCAGAAGCCCCTGAGCTTCTCTACACCGCCCGTGAGACCCGATATCCCCCGGGCGGCGTTCTCCCTGCCGAGCTTCAACATCGCCTCAAGCGCGGCCGTGCACTCCTTCATCCCGGCGAACAGGAACCTGCTGCCGTGCACCATAAAGTTGAAGGGTACCGGCAGGGGGTTCGGCACCAGGCGGGCGAGGTCTTCAATCTCCGCAACGAGTTCGTCCTGCTTCTCAATCTCACGCATCACCTCCCTCAGGCGATCGAGATCGAGCTTCCTGCCCGAATGCTGCTCGAGAAAGGCGATGAGCCCCTTGAAATCGCCAATATGGTAGTCATCCGAACGCTCCCCGTCCAGCTGCGGCGGCATGTCGAGCTGAAAGAATGGCTTGTCGAGGTAGGCGGATGCGAAGGAAAAAGCGTTCGCGTTCGTGTCGCACACCCCCGGCGTATCGGTGACGATCATGTCGATCTCGGCGCCGACGCCAGCCAGGTACGCGCCAAGGGACCCCCGCTGGGCCGAGCAGGAGGTCTCGGTGTATCCCACCTCGTTGCAGTAGTCCAGAAACTCGACCGTGCCCCGCTTGTATGACAGGGTCTGCATGACGGTAAGGACCTCCAGGCAGATCGGCATGATATCGAGCGCGTACATGATGGCGGGCGAGAAGCAGAAGGTGGTGATGGCAGTCTTGAGTCCGCGCTCGCGCGCGTTCACCAGGTTGTCGAGGTAGGCGGCGCAGCAATCTATGAACTTCTGTCCCGCTTCACCGGTCCCCAGCATGGCCTCCGCAATGCCCCTGAAATAGGGGATGTATTTTAAAACAGTACGGTATTCTTTTTCGGTCCCCATCTTGATCCTCGACGCGGACGAAAACGCGCTCCAGAGCATCCAGTCGAAATTGTATTCGCGGGTTTCCCTTCTCATCGCAATGCCTCCTATCCCAGACGTTCCAGAAACGCGTCGATGCGCATCCGCATCCGCCCCGATTCCACGATCGGCCCGTACTCGCGCTCGAGCCGCATGCAGGGGATTCCTTCCTTCTCGAGATCGCGCTCGAACAGCCCGTTCTCCGACCCGTGAAGGTCGCAGAACCTGATGTTCTGCAGTATGACGCCGTCGACCCCGGCCGTCGCGACCTTTTCTTTTATCTTCTTGAGCCGCTCCCTGTATTCGCCGTACATGCGCGGACAGTCGTTATGAGCGAGCGACCGCTTGGCCAGTTCCTCCACCGGATCGCCTTCCTCGCTCACCAGGTCGCTGTAAAACCGCGAGCCGAAGCAGAGGTTGTCGGCCACGACCAGGGCCCTTTCCCCCTCTATGATTTTCACCAGGTCAACATCGTCGTTCGCGCTTCCCAATAGCATCAGGCGCTTCCTGCCGTTCAACTTTTTTGCGCTCTTCCCGATTTCCTCGACGAGATCGCCGAGGAGCCTGTTGTAGTCGTCGCGGGGCATGGCGGTCCCGGCAAGAACGATGGCAAGCGAATCTGCGCCTGCTACGGGTGGATCCTTGCGGGTGCGGATTTCATCAAAGCGGTTCATGAGCTCCCGCGTCACATTGTGAACCTTTATCGCCTCAAGCAGTTTTTCGTTCTTAATTGCAACATTGAAATGGGACTCTGCCGCCCTGATGAGCCTTCTCGTCTCGTCGACGAACCACTTCACGCTGTATTCCGTGTACTTGTGCGGCACGCCGAAATGGAAGAAAAATCCAGGCATGTGTTCCTTCGTGTCGTCGTGCATCTTCCTCCAGCACTCGTCAAGCCGCCTCATGGAGTCACACCCGGGGGTTATGATTGCGCCGTCGAGAAAATCGAAATCGCCCTGTCCGGCAAGCTGCAGCATGCACTTGGGAAGGCTGCATATAAAGGGACCGAAGTAGGTGTCGCCGATGGTCATGGCGCCGGCTCCGAACCCCCTCACCCGGTACGGGAGAATACCTGCGGCATAAAATATCTCGTCCGGTACGTAGGAACAGGTGTACCCCACGACCTTTTTCCCCTCGTCCTTCCACTTCTGCACGAAGCGGTTGTTGAGCACCCGGGCGACTTCCCTGAAATCCTCCATCATTTCGCCACCTCCCTGCCTAAAAGCGCCTGGCGGAGGGAGGCAATGGCCTCCTCAATCTCGCCCGGATCATCGTACTCGTCCGGAGACAGGAGCTCTGCCACCCCTTTGATGATCGGGGGGAGCACTTCGGGCGCGACCGGTTTCATGGATCGCACGATATCATTCGTCAGCCACCGGGCGGTTTCGCCGAGCTCCCGGCTGTCGATGGAATTCATGATCTGAGTCAGCACGGTCCGAATGACGCCTGGCGTACGCTTCCTTACCTCGTTCAGCTGCGCGGCCAGAATGCTGATGGTTTCCCCCAGCTGCTGCGCGTCGATTTCACCCATCCCCCTGCTGAATTCCTCGGCGATCTCATCGCTGGTGAAAAGGTTATCGAGGGCATCCGCCTTGCGGCTCAGGGTGCGGATGTCCGAAACAAGCGATCTGAAATGGCTCTGGAAAAACTCCCGGGCGAGCGCCTTATTGCTCCCGAGGAGCTCGATGAAATTACCCAGCGTTATCTCCCTGATCTCGGCGAGAAGCGACCGGGCCTTGAGCAGCAGATTGACATCAAGAGCAGAGAGCACGCCGGCGACGACATGGTTCACCGCCACGGGGAACTGCGGCTTCCCCTGTTCGCCGATGAGGCTGCTCCCGGTATGTATCTTCCTGACCAGCTCGCTCACATGGTTGACCAACGAGCCGATCGCCTGCCCGTCAATGTCTCGCATCAGCGACAGCACCACGTCGGCCAGCAGGTCCGGTGCCATCGTGTTCAGCGGCTCGAGGGACTCGCCGATCGATTCGAGCACCGTGTTGAGAACCGACGGCAGCATCGCCAGGACGCAGATCACTTTTGACGGGTAGTCCCACATGACCCGGTTCGCCATCCTGACCGTTTCCACCATGTCCTTCCTCGAGCTGTCGAAGAGCTCCTTGATCTCTCCGAAGTCCATGTCCTCGACGAACCGTCTGAATATCGGCTCAAGCTTTTCGGCAAAATAATGCGGGTTGGCGTCGTGCAGCCCGTTGGTGATGCGCGCGAACGATGTTATGATGGCGCCCGCGTGTCCACGGCCGGTGCCGGCAAACATGCCGTCAAGCAGGGCCTTCTTCTCCTCTGCCGGAAGGCCTTCAATACCCTCGACAAACGAACCGGCCGCGCCCATAATTCCCTCAACGACAACAGGCGCCTCCCTCGTCGCCATCGCGATAAATCCCGGGTCTTTCATCAGAGACGCCATATCGCGCGTCGTTTCATCATGTGCCCGGCTGATGAAACCGCCGGCGGCGATCTTTTCCAGGATCAGCGCCATCAGCTTTTTAATCGGGTTTCTCCCCGCCCACTGGCCGAGAATGGCCGGAAGGATTCCCCCGATAATGCTGTTGAATTCTCTTGTTTCCGCCACTGCGCCCAGAAGGACGGTCAGCGATTCGGCGAAATTTCCGCCGGCATCAGTCGTCACCCCGGTTCTGTTCATTGAACACTCCCCCTCTGTTGATGTGGCCGGCCTGGCGCGACCCGCGTCCTGAAACAGGGGCCATCATCATGTTTACACTTTCATTTTCGATTTCCCTTTCGGCTTTGATCCGGCATCCTGCCTCAATTTCTTTACGCAATCCATAAACATATCGAGAAACAGGCCAAGCTGTTCGCGGAAAGATGCATCATCATGCAGCATGAGATCGTAATACATGAGCCCGATCATGTGCGTATATATGAACTTCGAGAGCTTCTCCGGCACGTTGAGATTGTCCGCCATTGCGTCTATGTAATACTGGATATATTCCCTTGTCACCCTCCCCTTGTCGGGACCGTGGTAGTTCCTGAAAAAATCGAGAGCCAGCAGGATGATGCTCTGATAATAGCTTTTATTGTCAGACCAGTGCTTTCCGTACACCTTCAGTTTTTCCTCGATAGTAAACGATTCATCAACCTGCTCGAGCACGGAAGCAACGTCGCTGTGGCTCATGTGGTCCGCCATATAGGCGAAAATGGCCTCTTTCGTGGGAAAGTAATGGTAGAGGAGCCCGGTGGAAACGCCAAGCTCTTTCGATATCTCCCGCATCGTGACATTTGCGTAGCCTTTTCTGCCGAAGAGTTCCATGCATTTATCAGCCAATTCTTTCCGGTATTTTTCATGGTCGACTATTTTTGGCATGTTACCCGTTCCTTGTGCTTTGATACAAAGGTCATCTTTTCACTGTCTTCGTTTTTGCCTTTGTCTTCGTCTTCACTTTTGCTTTCGATTTCAACGGCAGCTTCTTTTCAACAGACAGCTGCTTCGAAAGGCGCTTCGCCAGCGCAAGCAGCGTCAATGTCGGAGGCAGTCCCCACGGCTCCGGTATGACAGAGCAGTCGCATACCCAGAGGTTTTCAAACTTCTTCACCTTCAGGTTGGAATCGAGTATCTGCCCGATCTTCACGGTGCCTCCCGGATGCGCCGCCAGGTACGTGGTCCTGTATATCCCCCTGGCGCCGGCCTTCTCCAGTATCTCTGTAGCCCGGCGATATCCGTCCCTCAGCTTTGCCTTGTCCGCTTCGGTAAGCGCCTTGCGCACACCGCCGCTGTCTGTAATCCTGCCGCTCAGACCGTCCCTCGCCTTTATCATGATCCGCAGCGTCCTGCCTGACTCGAAGAGACGCCAGAACCTGAATGCGCCCAGAGCGAAGACCGTCTTGTCGATTATTGCCGGAACGGCCATGTCGGTCATCACGTAGCCTTCCTCCGCCATGAGGCAACCGGCGGACATCGGGATCTCGCATTTCAGTTTCCGCGGCGTCTTCACCCTCCCGCACACCGTGATAAGCGGGTCGTAAAAAAAATTATACCCGGCTTCCTTCACGCCACTCGCGCGCAGAATGACCGCAGACCCTATCCCGCCGGCCGATATGACAATCTTCGGCGCGAAAGCCCTGTGCAGTTTGCCCTTTATTTTAAACTCGACACCGACCGCCTTCCTCCCATTAAAAATCACCTTCATCACCCTCGCCTTGTTGAGCAACTCCGCGCCTGTCTTGACCGCGTCGTCTATGAACATCCGCGAGCTCCACTTGACCCCGTGCGGATCGCCGTAATATCCGAATTTGAACCTCGGCTGCCATCGGTCCTGATACATAAACTTGTCGAGCTTCTTCCATTCGTACCCGAGGGCCTGTGCGGCCTTCATGATCTTCTTCGCCATCGGCGTCATCATCGCATCTTTCAGAGGAGCGATGGGGACCTCCTTCCTGATCTCTCTTTCCTCCTGTGTAACGTCGATACCGTATTTCGCCAGCATTGCATGGGGAACCGGGAATGCTGTTGCGTAGTAGAAGAGGGAACTTCCGCCGGTGGCGATCCCCCTTACCATGCCGACCATCTGCCCGGTTATAAAAAGGCTTTTCCCGGGTATGCACTGTTCCAGAACATATTGCCTGAGCGTCCCCCTGACGGGTCCCCCCGGCCCCCATTCAAGGATCAAGACCCTCTGCCCTTTCCCTGATAATTCCTTTGCAACGGTTGCTCCCCCCGGGCCGGTACCCACAACGATTACATCGAACTTCTTGTTTTCGACATCCATTGCAGCTTCCTTCCATTCATTGAATTATTAAGGATTCCTTTTTATATCGAACATTCGTTTTAAATAAAATACAAACCAACCGGCCGGTTCGTCAACTTTTTTATATAATTTTATTATATATAATTATAAGATTATACACCATTCATGATTGATAAATAGTATAATACACATAGCAGGATAACAATCCGCGACCATCAGGGGTAATATTGTGAATAGATTCCTCTGCATCCCTGCAAGGCCTCTCCTTCATAAAAGTTGTTTACAAAAATCACTTCAGTGGAAACCTTCCTAATGATATCTGCACAGAAAAACTGACAAGGAGTTCTACATGTCAACATGCAACTATACGGTTGATGAGCAGGGCGTCGCCTTCATGATCATCGACAATCCGCCGATGAACGCCCTGAGCACCCCCGTGATCAACGATATCCGCGAATGCGTTCAGAAGGCGCTCGGCGACAGCGCCGTGCGCGTCATAATATTCACCGGCGCGGGGCGGGCCTTCATCGCCGGAGCCGACATCGGCGAATTCAAGGACCTGAACACGCAGAGGGCCGGGAGCGACTGGCTGAAAAACGGCCAGGACCTTCTCAACCTCGTGGAAAACGCCGACAAGCCGTTCATCGCCGCGATCAACGGGTTCGCGCTTGGCGGCGGCACGGAGATGGCGCTCGCCTGCCACATCCGCCTCGCCGATGAAACGGCCCAGATGGGCCTTCCGGAAATCAAGCTCGGGATAATTCCCGGCTTCGGCGGCACCCAGCGCTCCCCCCGACTCTTCGGCACGGGACGGGCATACGAGCTCATCCTCTCGGGCAATTTCATCAGCGGGAAGCTGGCCGCCGAATACGGACTGGTCAACCGCTCGACCCCGAAAGGCACCGTGGTCGCCGAGGCCAAAAAGCTTGCGGATGCCATCGCGCTCCGCGGCCGCCCCGCTGTCAGGACCGCCATGGACGTCATCCGCAGGGGTATCACGATGAATCTCGCCGACGCGCTTACAATGGAGCGCGACGCATTCGGGGCGCTCTGTGAGACAGAAAACAAGCGTGAGGGCGTGGCCGCGTTTCTCGCCAAGCGGGACCCGGTTCCGAAGGACCTGTAGGATAATGGCACTGGGCTGTCTCATAAGCCCCCTAAATCCCCCGAAGGGGGACTTTATGGAGCCTAAGCAACTGAAAAGCCCCCCTCTGGGGGGTTTGGGGGGCGGCGACGCAAAAAACTTTTATGACAGCCCCACGCCGCATATCATATTCTCATGAAGCTAATAATAAGGAAAGCTGCCATCGAGGACATCGACGCCGTATATGCGATCGAGCGGGAAGGACAGGCGCGGTGGAGCCGTCAGCAGTTCGCCGAAGAACTCGGGCTCGCCTTCTCGCGGTTCGTCGTCGTCGAGAACGGAACTGGAATCATCGGCTTCTCGGTCTCATGGAATGTTGCCGGCGAGATACAGCTGAACAATATCGGCGTCAGGCGGGAGCGCAGGCGCCGCGGGACGGGCACCCTCCTCATGGAGGAGATGGTCTCCTCCGCGCGTGAACCCGGCATGCAGGGAAAGATATATCTCGAGGTGAGCGAGCGGAACGAGGCGGCGGTGGCGTTTTACCTCAAAAACGGCTTTACCGCGACCGGCCGCAGGAAGAATTATTACGACACTATCGATGCCATTCTCATGGAGCGTGAAGTCCGGAAATGAAAATTCGCGACGTCTACTATCTGAAAAGCTGCGGGCGGCCGTCCGATTTTCCGCGCTATTCACACCCCGAATTCGCGTTCATGGGCAGGTCGAACGTGGGCAAATCGTCCCTCATCAACATGCTGATGAGGAAAAAGGACCTCGTAAAGACCGGATCGAAGCCGGGAGTGACCAAAACCGTCAACTTCTTCCTGCTGAACGAGCGGATATCGATTGCCGACCTCCCGGGGTACGGATACGCAAAAGTCCCCCAGCAGCTCAAGAAGACCTTCCTCCCGCTCATCCGAAGCTATATCGGCAACCGCGAAAACCTGAGGCTCGTCTTTCTCCTCATCGACGTTCGAAGGATACCCGACAGCTTCGAGCTCGACATCCTCGCCCTCCTGGCCAAAAACCGTATACCATCCGTAATAACCCTTACCAAGTGCGACAAGCTTTCGCGCAACCAGCGGACGAAAAGCATACGAACCATCAGCGAGGCGCTCGGAGTTCAGATGGATGCGCTCTTCCCGACATCCGCAAAAACCGGGGACGGGAGAAAAGAACTGCTCGGCCTTATGGAAGAATACGCGGCCGGCGGGAATTAGCCGCGCTCGGTTATCTCGGCATACTTGCTCCGAATGTCCTTGTACTGCACCTTGTCGTTGAAGATCTTGTACTGGTTCTTCCCGGAATACTTGGCGTCGTACAGGGCGTCGTCGGCGGCCTTCTGGAGCTTGAGATACTCCTGCTTGATGGCGTCCGTGTTGATTCGCTTCAGCCTGTTGAATTCCATTGCGAAAATCGCCACCCCCGCGCTTACGGTGACCCGGACGTCCATGTTGTCGAAGTTGTACTTCAGAGCGCGCAGGTTCTTGTATATCTTGTCGAGGTATGTCACCGCACCCTTCAGGTCGGTAGAGGGCAGGATCACGTCGAACTCCTCTCCCCCGAAGCGGATTATGTAATCCGTCGGACGGGAATACGTTTTCAGGATCGAAGCGAGATCGATAAGCACGATGTCGCCCTTGTCATGGCCGAAGCGGTTGTTAAGCTTGGAAAAGTTGTCGATATCGAAGCGGATATAGGAGATTGTGTACTTGTCGTTCGGGATCATGTCCAGGATCCTGGACGCCGACTTGATGATCATGGTAAGATAGTCGTCCCGGTATTTGAGGAGGTTCGTCTTCCAATCGATGTTGACTTTTTCTTCGAGGATGTTGTTCTTGTCGAGAAGCGAGTGATACTCGAAGTTCAGCTTCCTGAGCGTTTCCATAACGTCGTCTTCAACCGCCCCGCTCTTGTACAGGTGCGTCATGATGTTTATGACATGCAGGTCGAACAGCCCGAGCTCCCGTTCAGTTCTGTCCCGGTCATCAGTAGCCATTTTCCTCTCCTTCACCCGATTGGAAATATCCGCTCATCCCCGCCTGACAACGGCCGCTTATTAGTGGAAACAGATATCGATGTGCAACCGGAAACGCCAACGGTGATTAAAGTAAAGCAGCTCAATACATCCTGTCAAGTTATAATTTGAACAGGAAGCGCTCTCTGGTGAAGAGGGGAGCGGGACAAAAAAATCTACACCTGCACCTCGCCGCGCCGCCCGGCATGCTTCGGCCGTGCCGACACTGATCTCAGACCTGTGTCATAAGGTACATTATGCGACTGGCCCTGTCAGCCTTGACTTCCGACATCTTCTGCATGAGGTATGGTGTGATGCTTGTCCTGCCTGCCTCCAGCGCATTCGCGTCAATCTGCCTGAGCACATCGATGATCAGCGTATCTTCCCAGTTCAACATTATGCTTACCGCATTTGCCGGCGGCATGTTCACCATCTTGTCGGCGAGCACCTTCACGTTCTGGCGGTAGCCCGAATAACGAGTCTTCTCCTGGTCTAATTTCTTTTTCTCGAGGTCCAGCCCCTTGCGCACCTCTTCCATCTTTTCTTTCTGAGCGTCGAGATCCTTTTCTCTTTCAGCGATCAGAGCCTCACGCTTGTCCAGGCTCTCAACCCGCTCCGCAAACTTCTGTTTCTCCTTTTCGAACTCCTCGCGCTCAACAAGCGACGGCTCGTCGCCACCAGCCTCGGTCACGAGCTCCGGCTCGCCCCTGAAGCGGTTTACATACGATGAGATGTCGAAGAGACCGATGTAATCGAGCCAGAAAAGGCCGAACCCGGATATAAAAAATATCAGCAGAATCAGGTAAAGAATCTTTGCCCTGTTTGATATGTTTCTCATGCACAACCTCCACCGCGGCGCGTCACCGGGCCGCCCCGGCACATAATTCTCATTCGCTGTTCTTCACGTAGGCGTCGATCACCTTCTTAACGTACTCCTGGGTTTCAGGGAAATCGGGTACGCCGCCGCTCTCGTTGACCGCCCTTCTCCCGGCGTTGTAGGCGGATAGTGCCTTTTTGTAATCTCCGTCATACTCGACGAGCAGATCTTTCAGCATCGTCACGCCGGCGCTTATGTTCTCGCCCGGGTTAAAGGGGTCCTTCACGCCCAGATCGTTGATTACCGAAGGCATTAGCTGCATCAGGCCCTTCGCCCCCTTCGGGGAGACGGCCCGGGGATTGTAGTTCGATTCGGTCTCGATCACCGCCCTCACCAGCTCGGGAGAGACCCGGTTGGCAAGCGCGTAATGATCGGCCAGCTTCCGTATCTCCTCGACTGTCTTCCCCTCGATCCCCTTGACGCCCCGATCGGAAGCGACCGCCCGGTCGTGCATGTCCCGATAGGCGTTGCGCGCCCCGCCCTCCGCGGGCAGGGACGCCGGCCGGTGCCGCCCGATCCCGAATCTGCTGCGGATCTCGTTGATCCGCTTCATGACCGTAAACATGTTGTCTATCATGCTAAGCCGATTCCCTCTTTCTCATAGCGTATATTTTCTGATTGGTCTCGTCATTCTCCTTATTCAGCTCCCTGTTGACCTCGTATGCGTGCTGAGCCTGTTTCCGGTCCCTGAGCTTTTCCACGACCTTGCGGGCGCGCGAGGCCTCGACCAGCCGGGACCTGACCTCCTGGATCTGCGGCTCCATTCCCCTGATCCTCTCTTCGGCCGTGTCAATGGCTCTCAGCGACACGTCCACGAACCGCTCGAACAGGATGGCCTCGCCGGATGAAAATGCTCCACGCTTCAGCCTTTCGCCGAAGAGAGACTTCTGCTCCTCAATCCGGCGTCTGAGTTCCGCCTGTCTTTCGCGCTCGCGGTTCTGGACGCTCAGTATCCTTGCGAGCTCATACTGGATCTCCCGTTCACGGGCCTCCCGGATATTGAGCAGTGTCTGGAGCTTGAACTTGAATTTTTTCATGATACTATCCTGCCCACTTCAGCTTGCTCACAAGCCCCCTAAATCCCCCGAAGGGGGACCGCCCTCACCCCCTTCCCCTCTCCCACAGGGAGAGGGGAGAAGGTATCATAGACATGTTACTAAAGCCCCCCTCTGGGGGGTTTGGGGGGCATCGCAACAGGGAGCGCCCCGCCTTCAAAAGCGTACATCATCGTACTATCCGCGCGAATGCCGGCGTCCTGGAGACGATATCCGGCCTCGCTGACGGCCTCTTTTCTGAAAACATGTCGATCAGCCTCTTCACGATAGATGCGTATTCGTCCTGCTCGTATATTCCCTGCCGCAAAAAAGCATTCATCGTATCCATCATTTCAAGTGCCCTGTCGACGGCCGGTACCGAACCCCGCGCGTACGCGCCCAGGCTGATCTCGTCCTCGTGCTCGGTGTAGGCCGCGAGGAGTTCGCGGAACTTGTTCGCCGCCTCCATGTGCTCAGGGGTAACGACGTCTTTCATGCAGCGGGATATGGAGGCGAGCACATCGACCGCCGGGTAATGCCCCTTATGCGCCAGGCGGCGCTCCAGAACGATGTGCCCGTCAAGTATGCTTCGGGCGTGATCGGCGATCGGCTCATTCATGTCGTCGGCCTCTACCAGGACCGCGTAAAATCCGGTGATGCTGCCGCCATCGGCGATGGTTCCCGCCCGCTCCATCAGCTTCGCCATGAGCGAAAAGGTTGATGGCGGATAACCGCGCATCGAGGATGGCTCGCCGGCGGCGATGCCCACCTCCCGCTGGGCCATGGCAAACCGGGTGATCGAGTCCATCAATAAATTCACGTGGAGTCCTTTATCGCGAAAAAACTCCGCGATTGCGTGGGCCAGGTAGGCCCCGCGTATCCGCATCATGGCCGGCTGGTTGGACGTCGCCACGACTACGACCGTGTTCTTCAGGCCCTCCGGCCCCAGCTCCTTCTCGACGAAATCTTTAACCTCGCGGCCGCGCTCTCCGATGAGCGCCACCACATTCACGTCCGCGTCGGTAAACCGGGATATCATGGCTATGAGCGTAGATTTGCCGACGCCTGAACCGGAGAATATACCTATACGCTGTCCCCGTCCCACCGTGTTGAGCCCGTCGATGGCCCTGATCCCGACCGAGAGGGGCCTGTCGATGACCACGCGCTCGAGCGGATTTATCGGCTCGCTGGTGACCGGATACCGCTCCTTCGTAAAGATGCTGCCCCGGCCGTCAAGCGGTTCGCCCACGCCGGAAATGACCCTGCCGAGGAGCTCCTCCCCAACCGGGACCATGAGCGCCGTACCGGCAGCGACGACGTCGGCGCCCGGGACGATCCCCTTCATGTCACCTATCGGCATGAGAACGACCCTGTTCTTGTTGAAGCCGACGACCTCGGCGTGGAGGTATCCGCCCCGGTCGAGCCGTATCTTGCAGAGCTCTCCGTATTCGACATCGGGACCGATCGACTCGATGGTGAGGCCCACCACACGCTCGACCCGGCCGGTATACTTGATGGTCTCCAGCTCCTCAATGATACCCCTGTATTTCGAGAGGATATCGACCTTTTCATGTGGCAGGATTTTTATCATACGTTATGTCTCATTGACATCCATTTTTTTGGCGCCCTCTGTTAGGGGCGGGTTTAAACCCGCCCCTAACAGAGGGCGCCGTATCGATTATATCGTCGTCGTGCTCCTGATCGCCTCTTCTATGGCGTCAAGCTGCGTTGATATCTTCGCGTCGATGGCGCCGACGTCGGTCTCGATAATGCAGCCTCCCCGCTCGACCCGGGAGTCCTCGTAGATGTTGACCTTCTTCAGCGATTCCATCATCTTTATCAGCTCGTCCTTGTGCGCGGTGGTCATGTCGAGGTCAGCGAAGTTCACGCGGATGTCGATCCGGTCGCGGTCTTTGACGCGCTTGATCGCCTCTTTGATGTTGTTGATGACAACCTCGCGGCGCTCCACGATCTCGTCCTTGATGACCTTGCGCGCGATCATAAGGATCATCTCGGTCATCAGCTTCTCCGACGACTTGATGATGTCGTCGCGGATGTCCACGGCCGTGGAGACGATGGTGCCGAGCCGGTCGATGAGCCGCATGACCTCGGCCTGCCCTTCCTTGTATCCCTCTTCCCGACCGGCGTCGTAGCCCTTCTTGTACGCCTCGTGCTCGATCTCGGAGACCTTGAGCTCGGCCTCCTTGATCATCTTCTCGGCCTCGAACTTGCCACGCTCAATCTCCCGCTCCGACTCGACCTTCAGGCGCTCGATCTCCTGGGTAATCTGCTCCTTGGAGGTCTGGAGCTCGCGGAAAGCGGCCTGCCGCCCCTCCTCTTCTATCTGCTTGGCCTGCGTGCGGGCCTGCTCGAGCATGTCCTTGACTTCTTCTTCTGTCTCGCGCCGGTACCTCTCGAGCTCCGCCTCCATCTCCTCGATGGACGGCCCCTGGTAGACGTCGATAGGATTCCCCTCGTCGTCGACCTCGAATTCCTTGAATTCCTCGCTTTCTATGAGGTTCTTCTGATATTTTGCCGGAAGCTCGATCTGCTTCGGGATGTTCATCTGGCGAATCTCGCCCGGTTTAAAAACTAACCTAGACAACCAGTTCCTCCTCGCCGGCCCGTGCCACGATAATGTCGCCGGATTCCTCAAGTTTTCTAATTATGTTAACGATTTTCTGCTGCGATTCCTCAACGTCCCTCAGGCGGATTGGGCCCATGAAGTCCATGTCCTCGCGGAGGAGCGCGGAGGCGCGCTTCGACATGTTCCGGTAGATCTTTTCCTGCACTTCGGCGTCCACGCCTTTGAGAGCCTTGGCAAGATCCTGCGTGTCGACCTCGCGGAGGACCTTCTGTATCGAACGGTCGTCAAGCAGCACGATGTCCTCGAACACGAACATCCGCTTCTTGATCTCCTCCGCCAGCTCGGGATCCTCCTCTTCCAGCGCCTCTATGATGATCTTCTCGGTTCCGCGGTCGACGTTGTTCAGCACCTCTACGATGGCGTCGATGCCGCCGGCGGATGTAAAGTCCTCGCTCGCCAGTGTGGAGAGCTTGCGCTCGAGCACGCGTTCGACCTCGCGGAGCACGTCAGGCGAGGTCCGGTCCATCTGGGCGATCCGCTTGGCCACGTCCGCCTGTATCTGGTGCGGAAGGCCTGAAAGGATGAGCGCCGATTTCTGCGGGTCCAGATAGGCAAGTATCAGCGCAATGGTCTGCGGGTGCTCGCCCTGTATGAAGTTCAGAAGATGGCTCGGGTCGGTACGGCGTATGAAGTCAAAGGGCCTCACCTGCAGCGACGAGGTGAGACGGTTCACGATGTCAATGGCCTTCTGGGTGCCGAGGGCGCGCTCGAGTACGTCGCGGGCATAATCGATGCCGCCGTTCTGGATGAATTCCTGGGCCATCATCATCTCCTGGAACTCCTGTAAAACCTTGTCGCGGTCTTCCGGCTCGATCCGGTCCAGGCGGGCGATTTCGAAGGTCAGCTGCTCGATTTCATCTTCCCGGAGGTGCTTGAAAATCTCGGATGAGACCTCCGAACCGAGGGAAACGAGGAAAATGGCCGCTTTCTGGCGCCCCGATAATTGCGATTTTTTCGATTGAAGCATCAGTTATTCCATCCTAAAGCCAGGTGGATATCATACACTATATTATCGGCCTCACCCTCAAATTAACATTATTAATATATCAAAGTCAAACCAAAAATAGCCCCCCTCCGGCCTGCGGCCACCTCCCCCCATTAATGGGGGGAGGACGGGAAGGGGGTTACTCCTCCGCCAGCCAGGTCCTGAGAAGCTGGGCCACGTCGTCCGGCCGCTCCCGTGCCAGGTTGATGGCATTCTCCTGAAGCTCCAGCCGGGCCCGTTCCTCCAGGGAGAGCTCAACATCGATTCCCTCCTCCTCGGCCGCACGCAGTGCGGCTTCCCGCATCTTCTGCTGCTCGAGGGCAAGGGCCTCTTCCTTCGCCCTCCTGCGCCGCTCCAACTCCTTCGAGATGGTCCGGAACAGAATGAAGCCGAGGAACAGTACGATCACCCCTATAAGCGCCGCGAGGAGTATCTTCTTGATCTGCTCCTTCTTTCTGAACTCGTTCCGTATCGACTCCCAGTACTTGCTCCGGTCGAACATGATGTTCTCGACAGCAACCTGGTCTCCCCTGGCGTCGCTGTAATTGATCGATTTTTTCACCACATTTTCGGCCTTCTTCAGCTCCTCACCCGTAAGAGCAACCTGAACCGGCTCTTTCATCGGGTCGAGATCGTAGTCGCCGTTCGGAAGCTTCGGGAGGCTCTGTTGGCCGTCAATGGCGATAGCCACCGAGACTCTCGATATGTTGTAGGGATCGCGCTCTATCTTGCGCATGGTCTTGTTGACCGCGTGATTTTTGATCTGCTCGTTCTTGCTGTAATTGGCGTACTGATCGTCGCTCGCCTTGTATCCCGGGGGCGTGTTTCCCTCGGTGCCGGCCGGTCCCTCCGGGTTCCAGCCGTGGCCCTTGAATTTCTCATCCGTCGTTTTTTCGGAAATCACCAGCGAGTCCTTGATCTGCCTGGTCGAGTACGGCTTGGTCGGATCCTGCTTCTCCAGCTCTATGGGGGTATACTCCTCCTGCTCCTCCAAGACCTTGTCCCAGTTGAATTCCATGTTCAGGCGTAAAATCTGTATCCGATCCGCCGAATAGATGCGCTCGAGGCCCGATCGGATATCTTTCAGCATCCGGACCCGCGCGCGTTCCTCCAGTTTGTGTCGGTATTCCAGAATTGTGTACTCGGTCTTGGCCCTGTCGAGCTCGTCGTCGAAATCAGAAATGATATTTCCGTAAGAGTCAGTCACGGTCACGTTCTCAGGCTTAAGCCTGTTGCCGACCCCGCGGGACACGAGGTATATTATACCCTTGATCTCCTTTTTCGAAAGCTTTTCGTACCCCGACTTCAGGTGGACGGTGACGGCGGCAGTGTACGGGGTTTGGTTATCGGTATAAATGCTCTCCTCCGTCATGGCAATGTCGACGTCCGCTTTCTCTATGTTTTCAAGCGACTGGATATGACGCTTTATCTCGTCGCGAAGGGCCCGCATGAACTTTACGTCGAGCTCGCGCTCGGTCTCGGTCCACTTCGTCATGTCGAAGAGCTTCCAGCCCGGGATCCCTTTCGGTATCATCTTTTCCTGAGCCAGCTTTGTCATGATAAGATCCCGCTGTGCCGGACGCACCATGATGCTCGTCTGGCCGGCGGTCTGATAGCCGTATCCCATCTCATCGAGCTTCTTGGTGACCTGGCCGAAATCATCCGCTGATAGTTCCGTGAACAGGACGACATTGGGCTGGCCCGTGGATACGGTAAATAGGACGGCGAAGGCGGCCACAACAACGATGACAACGACGCCGATGATGATTTTTTTCGTTCGGTCAAGCTTCCCGAAGAGTTCCTTCATCTGGGCAACTATCTTTTTGAAGAAGTCCTGCATATAGTCCTCCCGAGCCCGCCCTGAACAGGGCCCCTGCCAAAATAAATCTCACCAGAAGCAAAGACAATGCGACATAATACAGCTTATCAGGACAAAAAAAAATGTCAATTAATTTTTCTAAAAATAATAATAAAAATATACATGAAAATTAATTGGATAACAGGCGGGCTGTAGGCGAGGTCACGTGACCTCGCCTACAGCCCGCCTCGCCTATTATCTAAGGTTTAACAGCTCCCTATAGGACCTGACCGCCTCGTCCCGCACCGCCCTGGTGAAGCTCAGGGCAACCTCTGCCTTCTGCATGGCGATCATTACGCTATGGATATCAACCGATTCTGGCTGGAAGATCATTTTCTGCGAAAGGTCCTCGGAATCGGTCTGGAGATCGTTCACCTTTCCCAGCGCCTTCATCAGTGAATCCGCGAACGAGGTTGAAACATCGTCATACTGCGGCTGGTTTTTCACCCTGTTGTCGTAATGAAGCGGGTGCGTGGTCCTCATGTTCACCACGTGGCCCGCAGGATCGTTGTTAATGACAAGCATCATTGTACTCCTCTCTTGTTTTCGCACCGCATCTCGATCCTGCCCGTCGAGTACAGGTCGCTGACGTGGTCCCATATCCGATCGTCCCGCTTTACCCTGAAGCGTTTCGAGAGATGGTGAGAGACGTGAATCTCATTGTTAAACGTTGTTTCCCGGTACATGGCCTACCTCCTTATACCCCGCCCCTTCCGATTTCGAGGGCGCGGTTGAACATGGCCTTTTCGTTATTTATCATCTGCACATTGGCCTCATAAGAACGGGAGGCCGATATTAGGTCAGTCATCTCAACGACGATATTGATATTGGGCATCTCGACGTACCCGGTTTTCGGGCCCACCTTGATCGCGTCCGGATGGGTCGGGTCGTACGTGAGCCTGAAGGGCGACTGGTCGTCCTCGATCTTCACGACCCGCACCCCCCTGCCGATACCGTGCCCGATGCGATCGGGGACCAGGGGCGACTTGTAGTTCGGCCGTATGTTCACGGGAGCGAAAATGGCGCGCTTGCGCCGGTACGGCCCGCCGTCCGGCGTCCTGGTGGTATTGGCGTTGGCGATGTTGTTGCTGATCAGGTCCATCCTCAGCCGCTGGGCCGTGAGGCCGGTCGCCGATATATTAAAGCTGTCAAACATTCCCATATCTTATTTCCTCTCTCCTAATCGCATCATTCTAATCTCGACCCGCGGCCCATTGATTATACCGTCCTCATGGCCAGTTTAAGCATCCTGAAATTATGATTCAGGTTGTTGGTGAAGGCATTGTAGCGCATAAGGTTCTTCGCCGCATCCACCATCTCCTTTTCAACGTCCACGTTGTTGCCGTCGTTTCGGGACGTCGTGTTGTAATCGAGGTTTATGCGGGGCCGCACGGCCATGATATCGCGGGGAATGAAGAAGGGGATATGCCGCTCGTCGGTCATAAGCGCCGGCAGCCTGTTTTCCTTCTCCTTCCGGTCCATGATGGCGCGCTTCAGCTCGCTTTCGAAATTGACCTCGCTCCGCTTGAAGTGCGGGACGTCGACGTTGGAGATATTGTTCGATATCACCTTCCTCCTGAGCGACTCGACATCGAGCCCCCGTTCCAGGAGGTAGTTGGTCATCATCAATTTGCTGTTCTCGAACATCTCTCCATCCTTTCGCTACGGATTTTCTGCCTATTATTCAGATCGGCCAATTCTGAAATACTTTAAGCTTTTTTTAGCAGGGGACATAATTTTTTTGTGAAAATCGGCTCTGTGATTGATTAGGACCCTGTCCGCATGCGCCCCGGGAGGCGGGGTCTTGTGACCCCGCCTCCCGGGGCGCTCATCTTTTTTATACACTACCCCCTCCCGGCAGAAAAATTTTGTCATTAAATGCTACATTCCGACACTACCTCTTTAGGTGCCCCGATTGATGATAATCCGGCGCGTGCGCACAATTTTCGTACAGCGCCCGAAAAGGGGTATCACGTTCAATTCATATTACATCTATCGCGCGAAGGGAGGTTTATGGTGAAAAATTTTCTATCAGCATGCATTGCTTTACTGTCCATTGTACTACTGTCTGCATCGGCCATGGCGATCGGGATTGGAGGGTATTTCGATATCGGCGCCGGGAGCACAACATGGAGCGGAGACCTCAGCGGAGGAACAACCGACCTGGTTCCCACCGGCGGACTGATCCTCGACACCGCCGCGGCCAAAAACAAGATATTCAATTACCGCCTTAAATTCGGGGGCGGCAAGATGCTGAGCGGCGACCTTAAACTCGACAAGGTCGGCATGGTACATACCTTCGGCCTTTCCCCGTCCAACATGCGAGGCGACGAGGCCAGGTTCTTTTTCGGACCACGTATCGGCCTCCACTATGTCGGCGGGAAATACATGTCATTGGATGCGCCGGACCCGCTCATGTTCCTGTTCCTGGGACCGTACGCGTGGCTCTTGTCCGGAGACAAAATGGTCCATTTCGACATGTTCCGTTTCGATCTCGGGCTTGTCCTTCTCGGTTTCAATTTCAACCTCGGGGAGCACGCGACGCTCACCTTTGAGTTCGGTTTCGATTACGGCATTATGCTTGGCGGCGACGAGGCCTCAATCACGGCAAACGGAATAGAGGGATTCGCCACCCTGGGATTCATGTATCGCATCAACGACCGCTTCGGCGCGGTACAGAAGAACATCGAACGTCCGGATGAAAATAAAATGAGCATCAACGTTGATTAGTGCCCAGGCGCAAGCATTTCTGAACGAGGGATCGCTCAAACCTATGCGAGGTCACGTGACGTCGTATGGGTTTGCGCGACCCCACCCTCGCACCCGAATCCATTTCACGATTCGACGTCTCCGCGTGCGGACAGCTCGTCAAGGATTACGCCGCGGGCCCGTTTGATAAGATCGCCGATAGTACTCTCATCGTAGCCGGAAATATCGATGGCCGGGTGAATGACCATGGTTGCGGTCCCCGGGAAGAGGTTCCATGACCTTGGAGAAAGAATACGTCGCGTTCCCGAGATAGTGACGGCAAGTACCGGAAGGCCGAGCTCACGCGCAATCACGAATGCGCCCTTCTTGAATTCGCCGAGCTCTCCCGTGCGGCTGCGCGTGCCCTCGGGGAGCATGATGACAGAAGTACCGCCGGTGACCTTCTTCCGGGCGGCATCGAGCGTACTCTTCAGGGCCTCCGGGCTCGACCGGTCTATGTAGATGTTGCCGCCCATCTCGCCCGCGTACCCAAACACCGGCACCTTCCGGAGCTCGGCCTTCATCACCCACTTGACCTCGATGCCGAGCCAGCCATACAGGACCAGAATGTCATAGTGGCTCTGGTGGTTGGCGACAACCATGTACGACCGCCCCTTCTCTATGTTCTCCCTTCCGACAACCTTCACCCGGATGGGCGTTATATAGCTGACGAACCTCGCCCACCAGACCCCGGTGGTGCGGTGCGCAATCCGGTCGTTGAACAGGACGACGAACAGGGCACCCAATGCAACGAAGAAACAGGTTGCTATCAACATGAGAGGGACGAACACCAGAAACTTGTAGGGCTGGTATAGAATCCAAATGATTTTTCGCAGCATACTCATCATCAACCCCTTGATTAAATGACAGGAATGGAACTCAGAACCATCAGCAATCATTTAAACGGGAAATAAGCGGTCCATACAATGGCGTCCAGCAGTACCGTCTGCACACAGAAAGCCGCACACCCGACGACCGCAATCCGGTGCGCCCACACCGGCGCGGCAGGCTGCACCATGACCACCGAAGCCAGGAGCAGAAGGGAGGCGATACCTGTTATCGCCAGGACAAGCCTGACTGCGACCCACGTCAGCAGGGCCGGCTGACCGATCAACGCGAACGTAAACGGCATCCAGAGTGCGGACGGCACAAGAATGAAAGCGTAGAGCCAGTTGAACAGACTGTAGGAAAAATGGCCGGCCACCGAGACCTCGTCCGGGTCGAGCCGAAACATGATGAAATAGGTGAACGCCAGGTAGCCCGCGGCCGCGCAAAACATCGACACCGTGTAATAGGGCATGAGCGTCCTCGGCACCTCGCCCCAGAGCGCGCCGCGCGTGTCCGGGTGGGTGATAATGCCGATGGCATAGCTGCCGAGCACCGCGGCGCCGCCGATGATGTTGATCACAAGAAGGATGAGTTTTTGGTTGTGAAAGTTCATAAAATTCTCCACGGCACGTAACGTCGAGTATTTATATGTATGATATCTATTGAAAAAAAACGACCGGTCAATCATAAAATCCAGCACACCAATAAATTACTAACGAAACCCGAAGAATTCTGGCGGAAATATTGACAGTGACGAAAAATATGACTATAATTATCGCATGAAATATAAACTATTGAAAAACCCGATCTCATTTATTGCATCGTCCCTTCTGCTTCTATGTGGCTGCGGTGAAAAGCCGTCTCTTAAAACAGTGACCGGCGTGGACATCAAGCGCTTCATGGGCGACTGGTACGTGATCGCCAACATTCCCACGTTCCTTGAAAAAGGGGCGCACAACGCGGTCGAGTCGTACTCGCTTGACGCGGACGGAACGATCGCAACGACCTTCACCTTCCGCAAGGGCGGCTTCGACGGCCCGGTAAAGACCTATCACCCGCGGGGATTCATCCGCGACCCCAAAACAAACGCCGTCTGGGACATGCAGTTTTTGTGGCCGCTCAGGTCGGAGTATCTCATTATCTATCTCAGCAGGGATTATTCGGTCACGGTCATCGGCCGCAGCAAGCTCGACTATGTCTGGATCATGGCGCGCAGACCCGCAATCAGCGAAGCCGACTACCGGTCGCTTCTCAAGCTCCTGGCGGACGTCGGGTATGACGTGGACAGAGTGCGGAAGGTGCCGCAGAAATGGGATTGAATCATGCATGCCGGGCGGTGTCACGCGCATGTGAGCGAGGTCACATGACCTCGCTCACATGCGCACAAATAATCATTTTTTTTCGTCCTGGAACTTAAACGTATGCTCCACGTATTTCTTCCCGCCGCACCCCGAGAAAAATGAAACCGTAGCTTCAGAAATTCCGGGGCTCGCAGCGCTATCTACAGCCGACATGATCGGCCAATCGCCCGCGGCCGCGGAGGAAGCCGGGAATCCGCTGCACAATATAAGGATCTTCGTCGTGGACGATGAGCCGGTTAACCTCCAGGTCCTCAGGAATAACCTCTTCCTGGCCGGGATACAGGTCGAAACAGCGTCCGGCGCATTCGAGGCGCTGGAAAAACTTGAAACTGGATACCTCCCCGACATCATCCTTCTCGATATTATGATGCCACGTATGAACGGGTACGAGTTATGCAAGATAATACGGAAGAGCCACAGCATCAGCGAAATGCCGATCATTTTCCTCACCGCGAAGGACCGCACGTCGGACCTGATTGAGGGACTCTCGAGCGGTGCCAACGATTACATATCCAAACCCTTTTCGCCTCACGAGCTCATCGCCCGGGTCAACACGCAGATCGCGCTGAAAAAGGCTGTCAAGGACAGGGAAAAGCTTGTCTCCATCAGGAACGAGCTCAGAATCGCGAGGGAAATACAGCAGGCCATCATACCCAAGCACTACCCGCTCATGTCGGGACTTGACATTCAGGGCGAATATATTCCAATGGAGGCAGTCGGCGGTGATTTTTTTGATTTCCATCTTTTTGACGGGAAGAGGATCGGCATTGTAATCGCAGACGTATCGGGCCACGGCATTCCGGCAGCAATCGTGGCGGCGATGGTCAAGGTGGCCTTCTCGCTTTCACTCGGCGACGCACACCGGCCGGACAGGGTACTGGAGACAATACAGCAAACCCTGATAGACAAGCTGGGCAACAATTTCCTGACCGCGGGCTACGTCTATATTGACGTTGAAGCCGGGACGATCAGCAGCTCCCGCGCCGGTCACCTGCCAGTGCTGGTCTTCAGGAAAAGCGAGAAAAAATTCTACGAGCTCTACCCCGCCGGCGGCATGATCAGCAGGCTGGGGGAAAACCTTTTTGAGACGACTGACATGAAACTCGCTGAAGGTGACCGTATTATACTCTTTACGGACGGGATAGTCGAGATCACCGACCGTTCGGACGTCATGTT
The DNA here is from genome assembly GCA_016933025.1 of Spirochaetota bacterium. Taxonomy (GTDB): domain Bacteria; phylum Spirochaetota; class UBA4802; order UBA4802; family UBA5550; genus RBG-16-49-21. Next base: position 174,395 of record JAFGBT010000006.1, read on the forward strand.
CGAAACAGAACGTCTGATGAAGTTCATAGAGCGCAATTCAGAAAGAACCGCAAAAGAACTCTGCCGGACACTCGTGAAAGAACTGACGATATGGGCCGGCAAGGATACATTCAATGACGATCTCACCCTGCTGATCATAGACATAACATGACAGGGCAACACGCGATCCTGTCTTCGGGTAAAACAAACGGGGAAAAAATCTTAAGCCGTACCGACGCCTCTTGTCCCAGTCCACCACCCGCGGAAATTGTATTCAGTGTTGAGCGGCGGGGCCGCGCAGCCCCGTAATCGCCTTTTCAAGGCGGGCAATCGTATCCTCATGCGCGCCCACCTCGCTGAAAACAATATACCCATCGCTGTTGACCAAAAACGTAGCGGGGAGCACCTTGCTCGAATTGTATTTCTCAAGCGCCACATGATATATATCGAGAATGAACTCCTCGGAAATGCCGATCTTTTTCAGGAAATCCGATGCCTTTTTCTTAGCGCTCCCCGAGCTGTCATTGATGTCAGCGGATATAAGCAGGAGCGTGAGATTCTTTTCCCTGCGGTATTTTTTCCCCAATCCGACCACATCGGGGAGCTCCCTTTTGCAGGGCCGGCAATAGCTGGCAAAAAATGATATGAGAATGTTCCCCTTAATCGACGACTTGAAAACCATTCTGCCGCTGCTGGCGGCAAGGGCAAAATTCGGAGCCTTCCGATAGGCCGTATGGGCCGGGACCAGTGAAAGCAGAAGCAGAATAATCAGGCCTGTTTGCATTGATTTCATGGAGGCACCGCCGTCCCTCATCATCAAAATCTCCGGGCCAACCCTATGCTGAAATTAAAGCTCATAGTATTCATCCGGTACGGGTCGACAAAATTCTCCGGCGGAAATACCACCGCAATATCACCTGCTCCCATGGCGGCATCCGCAGTATTGTAATGGATATAGCGGCCGATGAAGGTGATGAACATGATGGCGGCGAAACCGCCAAACCCCGCCCCGACGTAAAAGGCCGTGTTCCTCCCGCGCTCCGCTCTTTTAATTGCGTCCTTCTTGCTCTGGCTGTCCATTAAAAAATAAAGGGCCATGGCCGGTCCAAATCCCGAGGATCCCGCCAGCATGAACAGCGAGCCGTTGGACTGCATTTTCAAAGGATCGACGGTGAACTTGTAATGCAGCGCTCCGCCGGCGCACACGATGCCACCCGCAATAAGCGACCCCAGTGATATCCATGTGGTCGGATCCGAAACAGCGTCATAGGACGAATATCCTGTATAGGAATAATACCTGACCCCCTTGATTTTATTTGATGCGTCTTCCTTCGGCTTAGCCTTCTTGCCGGTTATTCGCTCGGTCAGCTTGCTGCAGAACTCATCCACCCCGCTGATCAGGTCGTTGTGGTTCGATACCGTCACTTTTTCGCTGAACTCATCAATGCCCTTTTCCACATCGACAACCCTGCCGGTGATGGCGATGCTGTCGCCGATCCTCATGATGCTGCCGACCAGTATCTTCCGGGCCGACAGGAGCTTGCCCACCTGTACAGCGCAGGTCACATCCGTACAGCCGGTCATCTGGAAGCCCTGCTCCTTCAGGATCTTGTCCACCTGGGCGCGTTCAATCAATATATATGCGCCGCTGTTTATCAACTCGTTGCGAATGAGCTCCGAAACCTTTACTGCGTCCGCCCGTCTGAAATCATGGGCGGCGAAATCCATTATCGCCATGGTCATTTTCTCCGCGGCCATGATCGGCTGCGCAACGACCAAAATGAACACCAGTAAAAAAACGATCCTTTTCATATCGGTTCCCCTGTGGAGAATATACAGATGTCGCCGCAACCGGGCGGAAAAATGGCCTGAAAAATCAGGCCATCGGATTTCGACTTTCAGTTAAATTTTTATAACCGGTATTAACAGAATATAGATAACAGTTATTTTTCAAATAATCACTGCTATTCGAGTCTATTGTCAATCATTAATTATCAAATGTATGCGGTCCGAAGAAAACCGCTGCCGTCGTTACTCGATTTAAGCGGCCAGAGGTCCGGGGATACGGCGGTTTCAGTCAAAATAAGCGGCGCTTCACGCGCCGTTGGCGTGTAGATCAATGAATGTTTTACCCTATACGTCGTAGCACCCGATCTTCCTCGATATGACAATCCGCTGGACTTCCGAGGTGCCCTCGCCGATGGTGAGAAGCTTGTAGTCGCGAAAGAAGCGCTCGATATTGTATTCCTTCATCAGGCCGTAGCCGCCGTGGAGCTGCACCGCCTCGTCGACCACGCAGCCCATCACCTCAGAGCAGTAGAGCTTGGCCATGGCAGCCTCCTTGCCGAAGGGCCTCCCGGTATCCTTGAGCTTGCAGGCCTTGTAAAGGAGATTGCGCGCGGCCTCGATTTCCGTGGCCATGTCGGCCAGTTTGAAGGCGTTCACCTGAAACGTGGAGATCGGCTTGCCGAACTGCTTGCGCTCCTTCGCGTACTTCATCGCCAGCTCGTACGCGCCCTGGGCCCCGCCGAGCCCCATGGCAGCAATTGCCAGCCTGCCGTTGTCCAGGGTCTGAAGCATCTGGTGAAACCCCTCGCCCCGCCTTCCGAGAAGGTTCTCCTCCGGGACCCGGCAGTCGTCGAAGTAGAGCTCGCCGGTGTCAGAGGCGCGCCACATCATCTTTCCGGTCATCTTTTTCTGCGCGAAGCCCTTCGTCCCGTTCGGCACCAGGATGCAGGAGACCTCCTTCTTGCCGTCCGGCTTGGTCCCGGTGATGGACTGCACCGTGCAGACGCCCGCCATCCTGCTGGTCGAGTTTGTGATGAATATTTTGGAGCCGTTAATGACCCACTCGCCGCTCTCGAGTTTCGCGTTCGTTTTGCTCGCGCCCGCGTCCGAGCCTGCCTCCGGCTCGGTGAGGCCGAAGGAGGCCAGGATCTCTCCCCTGCAGAGCCGCGGGAGCCACTCCTCCCTCTGCTTCTCGTTCCCGTAATAGTAGATTGGCCCGATGCCGAGGGAATTGCCGGCCGCCACCGTGGCGCCGTGGGAACCGTCTATCCGGCATATCTCCTCAACGGCGACGCAGTAGGAGAGATAGTCCATGCCGGCGCCGCCCCACTTCTCCGGGACGTATATGCCGAAAAGGCCCATAGACGCCATCTTCTCCGTTATCTCGCAGGAGAACTCCTCCTTTTCGTCGAGCTCCCGCGCCTTCGGGCCGATCTCCTTCTCCGCAAACTCGCGCACGTTGTAGCGGAGCATCTTCTGCTCGTCGTTAAGCCAGAAGTCCATGGTTGTCCTCCATTGTTACGGCATTCTTGACAATCCCCCTAAATGGGGCCGCCCCAAAAGTCTCCTGCGACGCCCCCCCAACCCCCCGGAGGGGGGCTTGTGAGACAGCCCCGTTGGGGGGCGGGACGTCGGGCCTCACTAGAAAGAAAACCCCTTCGGCAGCTGATCTGCCTCCGTCCCATCGGGCACCCATGCCAGGTCGAGAATGGTATAGGTGGGATCCAATGTTTGGAAGATGGGGACCACACGCATGCCCATTTTCGGCTCGCCGACCGAGAGGTAGCTCATCAGGATGGTGCAGACGCCGTCGAATTCTATGTTGATAAACTTAATCGGCTTATCAAGAATATTAAAAGCGCCCGACCGCTCGCACACCATGAAGGTGTGGACCTTCGCGGTCTTCTTCGCGATGTTCGTCATGTCTATCGGCGTCATCTTCGCCAGGCAGTCCGGGCAGTGGATGCGGAACGGCTGGTAGATGGACCCTTTCGTCTCGCATTTCGGGTTGTCGCAACGCGTCGCCATCAACCTGCCCTGGCTCAGGGACTCGAAGAAGAGCGCCTCACCGCCGTACGAATGCATATACGTCATATCGCGCGGGTTCGTCACTCCCATCAGCTTCCAGGCGTCATCCGCGTTCCGGATCGGGGTATTTGGAGTAAAATGATGGAAGTCTCCCTTTATCTTGTACTGATTGTTTTTAACGTGCACCTGTCCTATCATACTCATGGCCCATCCTCCTACGCGTCCTTCTTAATGAGATTTTCGGGGTTCATCAATATCGTCGCCGTCACGTGCGAGCCGACGCCGGCATGGCTGATTGCAAGACCGCGCTTTGCGCCCTTGACCTGAAGGTCCGTCCAGTCAGCGGGCTTCTGGCGGCCGAACGCCTTCCATCTCTTCTCGTCGCCGTGGACCTCCGCCCAGCGGTTCCAGAGATGGCACGCAATCTCGAACACCTGCATGATGCCGGTCGCGCCGACCGAGTGCATGCAGCCGATCAGTCCGCCGGAGATGTTTGACGGAAGCTTGCCCGGCTTGCCGGTTTTCGGGCTGGTGTGATAGCAGTCTCCTGACTCAACATAGTCGCGGCCGCAGCCGTAGGGCCGCAGCCCGATGTCCTCGTAGGTCTGTACGTCACTGATGGTGAAGGCGTCGTGCAGCTCGATGACGTCAAGGTCCTCGGTCGGATCCTTGATGCCGACCTGATTATAGGCGTAGTACGCCGCCATACGGGCGGCCAGGAACCCGGTGAATCCCGGATAGCGCTCGCCGCCGGGGAATTTCTTGCCGAGGTCCTTGTACTGATCCTTGGTCTCGTTCGGCAGGAGCGGTATCTCCATGTCGCGCCGGTCCGCCGGCCGCAACGTGTGAGAACCCGCCGTCACCCATATCCGCAGCGGCTTGTGGGGAGCGTTCTTCGCGAGCTTCATCGCCGTCTCCTCATCGCAGAGAATTCCACACGAAGCGCCGACGCTCATCAGGCAGCAATCCAGAGCGCGAAGCGGGTGCGCCACCACCGGAGAGTTGAGCACGTCTTCAACCGTTATCTTCATCGGCCCGTGCGCGTAGGGATTCATGCGCGCGTAGCCGTGGTGTTTCACGGATATCTCCGCCAGGGTTCTCCGGAACGAGTCCTCCTCCTTGCCGAAGACCTTCCAGTACTTCTGCGCCATAACGGCATAGTAGCCCGTGTAAATATGGCCCAGCGGGGATTCCCAGTCCTTGTCGGCCGCGCATGATATGAGGAAGTTGCCCTCGTCCGTGGGGACCTCGTCCATCCGTTCCCAGCCCATGCAGAGCACGCAGTCGGAATAGCCGGATGCCACGGCCTTAACGCCCTCCCAGAGTGTTGTGCCGCCGGTCGCGCCGCCTGTTTTAACGCCGCAGTTGCCCAGCGGGTCGAGCCCGAGCCGGTCATGGATGACCGCCTCGCCGAGGAGCTGGTCGCCGAAATGGTCGGCAAAATGACCGTAGTAACAGGTGTGGATGTAACTCTTGAGCTCCGCCGGGGTCATGTCGATCATCTCCGCCGCCTGCGTGAGTGCATCGATGCAGAGCTCCTCCGTCCTTTTGCCCGGGAAGGCACGATCGAACTTCGACTGCCCCGCGGTCACCAGATAGACCGGCCGCATCAATTTAGGTATTGATAGTTGTCTGTCGCTGAATGTTATCATAAACCAAATACCTCGTGTATAAAATCTTTAACGTAATATCGCATATCCGCCTGAAGGCGCGGTTGCGTTCCCGCGCCTTCAGGCGGAAGCCTATACTTCCACCTCCGCCTCGACCTTCTGGAGCACCTCGACGCCGGTCTGCCTGGTGACTTTCAGGTCGACCTTTGCCCTGTTGCCCTGTATGTCTGACACGGCGCCCTCTATCGATATCGTGTCCTCGAGCATCACCGGCGCGCTGAACCGGCACCTGATCTTCTTGAGCTTGCCCGGATCGCCCGCCCAGTCGGTGACGGTCTTTGCCGCAAACGCGAGGGTGCAGAGACCCTGTAAAATTGCTCCGCCCAGGCCGACCATCTTGCCGAAATCCGGGTCGATGTGGATCGGGTTGAAATCTCCTGACGCGCCGGCATAATATATGGCCCGGTATTTATCGACTTTCTCGCTGCCGCTGAATGTCTCTCCTTTTTCGATAGCCATGGGCGTTCCTCCTACTTTCTCACCACAAAAGTGTATAACCCCCGGCACACGCTCCTGCCGTGCTGGTTCTTCGAAATCCCCTCGATGGTTATAACATCGAGCTTCTCCTTGTTCCTGATATCGCTGATTTTCGCCGTCGTGGTGATGGCATCGCCGGCCTTCACGACCTCGAAGAATTCGAACTCCTGCTCGCCGTGGACCAGCATCGCCATGTTCAGGTTAAGCTCGCTGTCCAAGAATATTGGCTCGATCAGATACGCGCCGAACACGACCGCGAAGGTCGGCGGAGCAATGATCGCGCCATATTTCGATTTTTTCGCAAACGCCTCGTCCATGAAATGGGGATCCTGGTTCTTGATGGCCTTGGCGTACTCCTTGATCTTGTCCTTGCTCACATCGTAGGTGTACGACGGATACTCCTTGCCGATGAACTTCGTGTCTATTGCCATATCGTTTACTCCTTCTCATTCCCCCCCTCTCACCGTGGGAGAGGGGGTTGGGGGGGTGAAGCATCATTTCCCTCCGTACTTCCTTATCAAGTCCTTGGCGATCAATATCCGCTGGATCTCCGACGTTCCCTCGCCGATCTCGCCAAGCTTGGCGTCGCGGTAAAGCCGCTCCACCGGGAACTCCTTGATGTACCCGTACCCGCCGTGGACCTGGACCGCCATGCTCGAAATCTGCGTCGCCGCTTCGGAGGCCCAGACCTTGGCCACGGAGGCCAGCACGGCGGCCTCGGGGTCCTTCATCTGCTTGGCCCACGCCGCCTGATAGATGAGGAGGCGCGCCACGTCTGTCTGAATCATCATGTCCGCGATCTTGAATGAAATCTCCTGATAGCGGTTTATCGGCCTGCCGAAGGCCTTCCGCTCCTTGGAGTACTTGTTTGCCAGCTCCAGGCACTTCGCCGCGATCCCGAGGCACACGGTGGCCATGCCTATCCTGCCGTACTCGAGGGTCTGCATCGCCTGGATAAAGCCCCTCCCCACCTCGCCGAGAACGGCGCCCGCGGGCACCTCGCAATCCTCGAAGATTAGCTCTGCCGTGGGCGAGCCGCGGAAGCCCATCTTGTCGAAGGGCTTGCTCACGGAAAACCCCTTCGTGCCCTTGTCAACCAGGAAACAGGTAACGCCTGCGCCCGGCCCCTTCTCCCGGTCATTGTAAGCGAAGACCAGTGCCACGTCCGCGATCGTCGCGTTGGTTATGAAGGTCTTGGTGCCATTGATTACCCACCGGTCCCCCTTCTTCACGGCGTTCGTCTTGATGGAGGCCGCGTCGGTGCCGGCCTCCGGCTCGGTTAGACCGAAACAACCTAAGATCTCGCCCTTGATGATGCCGGGTATATACTTCTTTTTCTGGGCCTCGCTGCCGAAGAACCGAAGCGGCATGCCGAAGAGGCCTGACGAGGCCCCGCAGGAAAGGAAAGTCGAGGCGCACGCCTTGGCAACCTCCTCCCCCGCTATCGCCTGGCTGATCAGATCAAGGTCGGTGCCGCCGTACGCCTCCTCGTGGCCCATGCCGAGATAGCCGATATCCGCGAGCTTTCTGATGTTCTCCTTGATGAGTTTGTCAACGTCATCATGGGACGCCTGGTCGAGCATCTGGGCGCGCGGCTCGATCTCCTTCACGCAGAATTTTACAAAATTTTCCTTTATTGATAACTGCTCGGATGTCAGATCGTAATTCATGGTCTCATTCTCCTCTCTGCTGTTTGGTTGCCCCGCCTCTCCTGTGTTAGAACATGCTCAGAATCCGGGATATGATAAAGCGCTGGATTTCCGACGTGCCGCCGCCTATCTGCGCCAGCTTGGCGTCGCGGAGGAACCGCTCGATCGGATAATCGTGGATGTAGCCGTATCCGCCGAAGACCTGGGTCGCCTCGCTGGCGGCCTTCACGCCCCAGTCGCCGACCAGCGCCTTGGCGATGGAGGTATGCATGTGGTTAAGGGGCTTCCCTGAATCTTTGTCGAAAGCGACACGATAGACCACCATCTTCGCCGCTTCCTTTATGATCCTGAGGTCCGCCAGCTTGTGCTGGATCGCCTGAAACGAGCCGATCGGCTTGTCGAACTGCACCCGCTCCTGCGCGTACTTCGTGCACTCCTCTATCGCGAACTGCATTCCGCCAACGAAGGGGGAGAGGAGCGAGCTCCGGTCCCAGGAGAGCGTCTCATGGGCGTACTCCATCCCCTTCCCGACCTCGCCGATCAGGTTCTCCTCCGGGACCTCGCAGTTGTCGAGGAACACCTCGGAAGTCGACGAGGCCCGTACGCCCATTTTGTGAAACGGCTTGCCCGTGGAAAAGCCTGGGAACCCGCGCTCCACGATGAAGGCGGCGATGCCGTTATGCTTCAGCTTTTTATCGATCGTCGCGTAGACCACGCATATGTTGCAGACCGGCGCGTTGGTTATGAAGGTCTTGGAGCCGTTGAGCATCCAGCGGTCGCCCTTCTTGACCGCTGTGGTCGACATTGCGGCTGCGTCGGAACCCGACCCGGGCTCGGTGAGACCCATGCAGCCTATCCACTCGCCGCTTGCAAGCTTGGGCACGTATTTCTTTCTCTGAGAGTCGTTGCCCTGCTTGTACAATGTGTCGGTGCAGAGATAGGTGTGTGCGCCCAGCGCCAGCAGGTGCCCCTGGTCGACGCCGGCGTGGCCGAGGGCCTCCCCCGCGAGGCAGCAGGTGACGACATCCGCACCAGAGCCGCCGAGCTCTTCAGGGAACGGAAGCCCCAGAAGCCCCATCTCCCCCAGTTTGCCCCAAACTTCAGGTGAAAACTCCGACTTGAGATCGGCCTCCTCGACGAGCGGAACGATCTCCTTCTTCGCGTACCGGTACACCGTCTCTCTGAACATCAATTGCTCTTCAGTAAACCCAAACTCCATGCGCTCCTCCTTTGTAATACGGTCCGGGACGGACAACGCGCTCCGTCACCAACCCGGCTATTTCTTCTTTATGACCAGATCGTTAATATGCTTCATGATCTTTTTCACGTAATCCTCATAATTGAAGGCGTTGTTGTCTATGACGTACTGTATAATCATGCCCTGGATGATCGAGATTATCACGGCCGCCGTGTAATCCAGGTCCATCTTCATGAAGATGCCCTTGTCAATCCCCTCGTTGAGGATCTTTATGATCTCGTCCCGGTAGCTCTTGAAGAGCTTGATATTCGCCCGCTTCATCCGCTCGTTCTTGTTGACCTGGGTCCAGAAATCGATGACGATGTAGAAGTAGTCTTTCTCGTTCTTCACCAGGTCAAAGGCCTGCATCATGAAGATGTTGAGCTTCTCTCTCGGGTCTTCCGCCTTGCCAATGGCCTTGTTCAGGATGGCCGTCATGTTGGTGTTGATTTCCTTTAACAGATTAAGGAGAAGGTCCTCCTTGTTCTTGAAATAGTAGTGAACCAGGCCTGTGGACAGACCCGCCTCACGCGCGATATCGCGGATGGTGAAATCATAATACCCCTTCTGTCCCACGACCTTATATGCTGCGCGCGTCAGCTGCCCTCGCCTCATATTCATGATGTCGCTCTTGGTTTTCTCGTTCATGGCTGCAATCACTCCCATTCTTATTTATTCCTCTCAAACGCGCCGCTCAATCACCGGCGACAAATTTCATCATCACTCAAGGACCTCGACTCCCGCGCCCTCGAGCAGGGCGGCGCGTCCGCTCCACTCGTTCTCCTGCACCCACCGGCCGTCCGATCCCGGGGGATATTCCCCGAGAAAGGCTTTCTCCTCGTTCGGCCGCGTCCCGCCTACGATGACGGCCCTTCCCGCAGCTCGCTCAACCCTGAACGGGTCGATGATAATGAAGCCTATATCATCATGCTCGAACTCTCCCCTGTTCGCATCGAGGACGCCGTGCATCCGTTCGCACACGCACTCACCGGGAGCCGCGTCGAGGAGCGTGCGCTCCCCTGAAAAAAGGGAGCGACCGGCGCAGTAACGAAGCAGGTCGTCGAAGCCGTCGGTCGCCAGAATCAGCCTGCTGTCACGGTTTGCCACTCGGTGCTCGGTGACGCCTGCGATCTCCATGCTCCTCCCCGCAAAATTCATGTCTGGCGCCGTCCGAAATTCAACGGCGCCGCCGGCAGGATCGACCAGCGTCACCACGCTGTCCCCGCCGTGTGACACGATCAGGGTCACCCCCGCTTCATCGTTCGCGAGGGCGACGCAGCTCAGGGTGGTCTTGTGCTGAAATTTCTGTTCCGAATATACCTCGCCGTTTATCAGCTCCTTCCACTCCTCCGCGGTCCCGGGCGCGCCGCTCCGGACCAGGCACTTCCACAACCGCCGCAGCAGGTCGCGCGACGCCCAGGGAAAACGCTCGGTCCCGTCCGCCACGGCGAATACCATCCTCCCGAAATCGAGGTACAGGCAATCGCCGTTCCCGTATCCGCTCCGAATCTTTTCTGTGCCCGTTATGACCGACCCGCATGCCGCGCCTGTCTGCCTCACGATGCGCCTCGATGGACTGATCTCTATCGCCACAGGCCCCCTGCCGTCAGTCTATGACCCTGAAAAACTCTATGTCCCGGATGCTCCCCTTCGGGTTCATTGAAAAGACCGGCTCGACACGGGCGCCGATCCTGATCTTCTTCTCGTCCTCAACGCTGATATAATGCTGGAAAAGCGTGTCCGCTCCGTCCAGCCTGATGAAGCCGTATCCGTAGGGCACGGGCTTCTGATGACCCGTCTCCGGATCAATGAACGCGAACCGGAGGATCGTAAAGGTGCCGATGACGCCTCCCGGTCCCACCTCGACCCAGTCGTTCATCTCCACAAAGCAGTCGCCGCAGACGCCGCGCGGGGGAATGTAGACCTTTTTGCATTTCGGGCACCTGATACCCATGAACCGCCGGTTGTCCCGTATCTCGGTGAAAAATTTGCTCCCGTGCATCCCGATTGAATAGGTGAAGGGCTGCACCGCGTCGCCTGACTCAATAATGATATGATTGCTGTCTGCCATGATATTTCCTCCACTTTGCTCCAATCTTTTCTCTTAAGCCCCCTCCGGGCGTTGCACTGAACGGTTCAACAGGCTTGTCCTGAGCTTGCCGAAGGGCTCACCACAGGCCTGTCGAAGTGGGGTTTGGGGGGATGGTTCTCAGAATCATTTCGGCTTCTTCCTGCCGTGAAGTATCATGTCTGTCCACCAGCACCCGCCGAATCCTGTGCTGAAGGCGAAATTTACGTCCGGCACCTGCCGGCCCTCGGCCTTACCCATCACCTGCATCGCGGCCTCTGCGCACCGGATAAGCCCGGTCGCGCCGATCGGGTTGCAGGATATAACGCCGCCGGACGGGTTAATGGGGAGCTCACCCCCCATGTCGGTATTCCCGTCCCAGATGTACTGCGGCGCCTCGCCCGGGCCGACGATTCCCATGTCCTCTATCCAGATGAGCCCGCCGAACGAATAGGGCTGGTACAGCTCGATCACGTCCAGCTCCTTCCGGGGCTCTTTGATGCCGGTTTTCTTCCATATCTCCTGCGCGCCCTCCCGCATGCTGGTGAGGCGGCCGTAATCGGCGTCCCCCAGGTAGGTGTAGGAGTGACGCGCCGCGGTCGCCCATATCCAATCCGGCTTCGGCGCGATCTTCTCCGCGAGTTCCCCGCTCGCCATGATGACCGCGCAGGCGCCGTCCGTGCGCGGACAGACGTCGAGTAGATGTATCGGGTCCGCCAGCATCGGCGACGCCAGGACCTCCTCCAGAGCCACCTCCTTGCGGAGCTGGGCGTGGGGATTGTTCATCGCATGCCTGCGGTCCCGCACGCTGACGCGCGCGCCGTCCCGATCGGTCGCGCCGTACCGTGCCATGTAGGCCTGCGCCTCGGCGGCAAGGCCCGATATGGCGCCGGCAAACACCAGGCGGTCCCATATCGGATCGAACGCCGTGGTGATGGCGCCGGTCGTGTCCGACTCTGAATTCTTCTCCCAGCCGATTATCAAAACTTTATCGAACATGCCCGACGCCACAAGATGGTACCCGCCGATCGCCACGGTGCACCCGGTCGTCCCGCCGGTCGTGAGCTTGATGATCGGCTTCATGGTCCCGCCGGAGCCGTCAACGCTCCAGCAGTCGACATAGTTTATTCCCTCGAAATGGTCCATGTTGCCAATGACGACGGCGTCGATATCCTTCATTTTCAGGTCAGCATCTTGAAGGGCGCGCACCACCGCCTCGTTTATCAGCTCCTGCCCGTTGACGTCGGGGCGATGGCTCTTATGGAACGTCTGGCCGGTTCCTACAATCGCAACTCGTTTTCCCATGGCTTCTCCTCCTACCTGTCCCCCAGGAGCCAGACGCAGTGCGACTGGCCGCCCAGACCGTTCACCCCGTGGACGAGGCCCGTTCTCGCCTTCTTCACCTGAAAGCCGCCCGCTTCGCCCCTGATCTGCCTGACCACGGCGGCCATGCTGTACAGACCGGCGGCGATAACCGGATGACCCGACAGGAGCCCGCCCGAAGGATTTACCGGAAGCCTGCCGTCAATATTGTACTCCCCTTTTTCAAGATGCCTTCCCGCCGACGATTCATCGGCGAGGCCCATCTCCTCGAGCCACATGAGCTCCTGGTAGGTAAAGGCGTCGTGTATTTCAGCAACATCGATCTCCGTGCGCGGGTCTTTTATCCCCGCCATCGCGAATGCCTTCTTCGCCGCCTCGGTGAGCGACCTGGCTCGCGAAAGATCCCGGTCACCGAAGAAAAAAGAGTCGGCGCAGAGAGATACTCCCCTGATCCACACCGGCTTCTTCCTGAATTTCTTCGCAACCGACTCATGGGCAATGACAACCGCCGCGCACCCGTCTGAGACCGGCGAGCAGTCGAGCTTTCGGAGCGGATCTGCTATCATCTCGGAATCCAGGACGTCTTTAACCGTGATATCCATGGGGAGCTGGGCGTGAGGGTTCTTGAGCGCATTGCCGTGGTTCTTCACCGACACCATCGCCGTCTGCTCGCGCGTTGTCTTCGTCCGGTGCAGGTAGGCATTCGCCTGCATCGCGCACGCGGTAATCATGTCCATACCGAGCATCCGCTCGTAGATCGGGTCGAAGGCGCAGTTCGTTATCAGGCTCGACACGCTCTCCGATCCCTTGGAATGGCCCGTCACCAGGGTTGTTTTGTACGATCCCGAGAGGCACCTTGCCATGCCGTAAAAGGCGCCGTACGTTCCGTCGCCCTCCACGCAGGAGACGTTTTTGTGCGCGGCGCCGCTCGCGTCGCCGACGGCCATGCAGGATATCGTTCGCCCGTCCCAGAAATCGCTTGATGTGGTGACGACATTGTCGATGTCGTCGATGGTCATGCCGGCGTCCTCGAGAGCCCCGTTCACGGCCTGCCATGCCATGTCGGCAAAGGTCTCACGTACCTTCCTCTTCTCGATCTTGACCGTCCCGACGCCTACTATCGCTGCTCTGTCCATGTCTGCGCTCCTTTTCTATCGTACCGGCCTGAAATGGGATATATCGCGGATGGTCCCCTTCCGCTCTTCGGCGAAGACCGCCTTCACGCGCATGCCGATGCTCACGTCTTCCGGCTTAACATCGCCCAGATAATGGAGCAGGGCCGTGTCCGCGCCGTCCAGCTTCACCAGCCCCCAGATGACCGGCGCCTTCAGCTCCCGGGGAATTGACGCGAATTGCCGCCGGGCGACCGTGAACGAGAGAAGCGTCCCCTCATCGGATACATCCACCCACTCGGTATCGCCGGTGAAGCAGGCCGGGCAGCTCTTGCGCGGCGGGAGATACGTCTTCCCGCAGGTCATGCATCTCGTCGCGATGATTTTCTTCTCGTCCCTGAGAGAGATGAAAAACCTGGACGCCGTGTCCCCCGCCCACCATGAATAGGGGATATTGATCATGCTCTCGTATACCATCGGCTCAATGCCCTTGAATTGGTCTGTCATGATGATTCTCCTTGTAATACCTCACCCCCTTCCCCCTCTCCTCAAAGGAGAGGGGGAGAAGAAGAATATCGCATTCTTCTCCTCCCCTTCTTCCTGTGGGAGAAGGGGCCGGGGGATGATGTCTATCTTCCTATAATATACCGGTGCGGGTCCACCTGCTCGCGGAGGATCCGCAGTTCATCCGCGTGCGGGGGCTCGGTATCCGTGAGCCTGTCGGCCCACATCAGCTCGAACCCGCAGTTCGCCTGGATGTCCTCCCGGTCATAGCCGGGATTGACGCTCAGAACCTTCATCCGCTTCGATATCTCATCGAACCCCATGATCGCCATGTTGGTGATGATCCGGTAGGGCCCGGTACCCTTCGGCAATCCCGCCTCGTAGCGGGAATTCCCGCCCTGCAGATAACCGGGCGAGGTGATGAAATCGCACTTTTCGGTGAATCGCTTGGCGTCCTGCGGGGTCATCATCATGGTCCTCCAGCAGAGGGAGGCCAGGTCGTTCGCCCCGCCCGATCCCGGAAAGCGGACCTTCGGCCTCGCGTGGTTATCGCCGATCATCGTCGAGTTGATGTTGCCGTACATGTCGATCTGCGCGCCGCCCAGGAAGGTGTAGTCCACCATCCCGCGCTGGCATGTCTCCATCACGTCCGGCATGGAGCTGGCGAGTATCGCCTTGTGAAAGGTCCGCGAATCGCCGACGGATATCGGCATCGAGGGCAAAAACGGCGCCACGCCGCCCGCCTCGAACATGATGGTGAGATTGGGCGAATGCGTCTTCTGCGCCAGCATAGCGGCCGCGCACGGGGCGCCGGTGCCGACCACGACCGTCGCGCCGTCCTCCAGGTTGCGCGCCGCAACGCATATCATCAATTCCATAGGGTTATAGTCTGCCATCTCATTTCTCCTTGTTGTTCGCGACCAGGTTCTCGATGGCGCGAAGCTTCAGGATCCTTTCGATCCCGCCGTTCAGCTCCAGGTATTCGTAAAAGTCCTTCGTGTCGAGGATTTGCTTCCGGTAAAATTTCCTGAACTCTTCCGGGTCCTTCTCAACGGTGAGCCACTCCCTCAGGTGCTCCTCGTCGGAAAAATACTCGTAGGGCATGTTGCCGGGGTAGCTCCCGAAGGGGACCTCGACCACTGCGTCGACGCACCAGAAGGGAATGAAGGTCGCATGGGGCGTATGCCTGATTTCATCGTTCGGTATGATCCGCTCAGTGGTCAGCACAACCCGCTTCGACGCCCGCGCAAGGTCCTGGTCGGACACGGACGCGCCTAAAACGCGGGCATTGCCGTACACGTCGCACTCATGCACGTGGATGGCGGCAAAATCCGGATAAAGCGCCGGGTATGCCGCGTATTTCTGCCCGGTAAAGGGACACAGTATCTCCTTCGCCGCGCTGTAGTTAAAGGTGTCGGTGCCGAGAATGTTGCGCGCCGGCAAAAAAGAGAGCCCCATCGCCGCCGCCTTGAGCCGCCACGAGAGCGTCGCGTTGGTCCACTCGGTGAGCTTGATATTCCCGCTCTCGACGGCGCGGCGGGAACTCGGCGAAAGGCCCCGCGCCTCCAGTCCTATGATGTAGGCGATGTCGAGACGGTCGATGCAGCCGCCCCCGACCAGGATCTGCATGTCATGGGTCGAGGTATGGCCGGCAAAGGCCAGATTTTTCTTCCCCTGACGCGCGATCTCATGAAGAACGGCGGTCGGGATCCTGTTGGCCCCGAACCCGCCGATGGCTATGTAGTCCCCGTCTTTCAACAGGGTCTTCACGGCCTCCCGCACCGTAGTGACCTTGTTCACCATGGCGCGCGACTTCTGCCTGAAAAATTGACGCGCGGCGTCGGCATCCGGGTCGGAGAACAACTGGTTCCGGCCTTCCTTCAATTCAACTGGATTGCTCATAATTCCGCTCCTTGGCTCTTAAGGTTTTCCCGGTACTCAATCCATTCCGGATTATTTCTTTTCGAATAAACCATCCGCTGCCTCTTTCGCGTACATCTCTTCGATGAGGTCCCTGTACTTCTCCTGTACCACTTTGCGCTTGACCTTCAGCGACGGGGTAAGCTCGCCGCCGTTCTGCGAAAACTCGGTCTTGATGATCCTGAACTGCTTTATTCCCTCGTACCTGGCGAGGTGCGAGTTACGCTCATCCACGTGCCTCTGCACAACCGATAGAAACTTCTGATCGTCCAGGAGGCCGGCCGGATCCCCGAAGGCGATGCCTTCCGCCTTCGCGATTCGCGCGGCCTCCTCGATGTTGATGTTGCACAGGCCGGTCAGGTACTTCCTCTTCTCGCCGATGACGATAAACTGCGTGAACAGCGGGTCCGATTTGAAGAGATTCTCGATCTTCTGGGGCGCGACGTTCTTCCCGCCCGAGGTGATAATCAGGTCCTTCTTGCGGTCGGTGATGAGAAGGTTCCCCTCGTCATCGAACATGCCGATATCGCCCGACATGAAATAGCCGTCGGGGGTGAATGCGTCTTTCGTCTCGTCCGGAAGCTTCCAGTAGCCCCTGATGACATTCCCTCCCTTGATTAAAATCTCCCCGTCGTCCGCAATTTTGATATCCTCTCCCGGAATCGGCTTACCGGTGGTCCCGATCCGGTAATCGGCGAGGGACTGCATGGTGGCCGGCGCGGTCGTCTCGGTCATGCCGTACCCCTGGATGACGGTGATGCCGGCGGCGTTGAAGAAGCGGATGATCTCCTCGGCCGTGGGAGCGCCGGACGCGGTCATCCAGGTGACCCGCCCTCCCAGCTTGTCCTGGAGCTTCTTGAAAATCATGGCGTAGGCGATCCTGTATTTCAGCTTCAGCCAGAATGGTATGCGCCTGTGCATCTCCCGGCGCCTGCTGATCCTGCTGCCGACCTTCTGTCCCCAGTAGAACACTCTCTGCTTGAAGGCGGACTGCTCCTGCACCTGCGCCATGATCTTCTGGTAGACCTTCTCGCAGACGCGGGGCACGGCCAGGATCATGGTGGGCCGCCTCTCCTCGAAGTCGGCCAGCAGGGTGTCGATGCTCTCGGCGTACGAGGCCGTGATGCCGCAGTACATGCCGTAGAAGTGCCCTGCGATCCGCTCGAACACGTGTGAGAGCGGGAGGAAGGGAACGGTGCAGTCCGTATCCGAGGCAAAATGCGGCCGGATCGCGTCGAGCGACTGGACCACCCAGAAAATGTTCCCATGACTGATCATCGCGCCCTTGGGGAGTCCGGTCGTCCCAGAGGTATAGACCAGGGTCGCCAGGTCGTCCGGACCAACATCGGCCGCCAGCTTCTCGAACAGGTTCCGGTCCGCCTCCTGTTGTTTGCGTCCCAGCTCCATCAGCTCATTGAAGGAAATCACCTTCGGGTTCGACCTGTCCGCGTCGCCATCCTCCATGACGACAATCTTCTCCAGTTTCGGGCATTTATCCGCTATCTCGAGTATCTTGGTCAGCTGGTTCTTATTTTCAGATATGATTATTCTTGATTCCGAATTGTTGAGGATGTATTCTATCTCCTCGGCCACCAGCGTCGGATATACCGGTATGAGGACGCCGCCGATTCCCATGATCCCCATGTCGGAATACAGCCACTCGAGGCGGTTCTCGGAGAGAAGAGCCACCATGTCCCCCTTCCGTATGCCGAGATAATACAGGCCGAGGCCGGTCGCGCGCGCCCGTTCATAATATTCGTTCCAGGAAGCGCCGTGCCAAACGCCTTTCAGTTTTTTCTCTATCGCAAGTCTGTCGCCGTATTTCTCAACGCGATTGCGGAAAACATCATTGACGGTCCTTTCTGCTGATTCCACGGAACACCTCCTGCATAAAATATTATGCCTGATTCAGACTGTTATATTTCAGTTCAATATGTATACCGCGGCGCCTCCCTGTTTTTTGGGAGACAGGGAGGCGCCGCATAACATACCTTATCTCCCCTTGAAACTCGGCCTCCGCTTCTCTAAAAACGCGGCAATCCCCTCTTTCTTGTCCTCGCTCTCCGCAAGCCCTCCGAAGAGCCGGCTCTCCAGCTTCAACCCGTCCGCCAGTGGCATCTTCCCGCCGACCAGGACAGCCTCGATGACGGCGCTCACGGCGAGCCGGCCCTTGAACGAAAGGTCCTTCGCGAACTTCATGGCCTCCTCCATGAGGGCGGCATGGGGGACGACGCGGTTGACCAGCCCGATCCTCTCGCACTCGGACGCCGGTATGAATTTACCGGTGAGCATGATCTCAAGCGCCCGCGCCGGCCCCAGGAGCCGCGCCGCCCGCTGGGTTCCGCCGAACGCCGGCATGATGCCGAGCAGGATCTCCGGCAGGCCCATCTGCGCCTGGTCGCCGATGAACCGCATGTGGCATGCCATGGCAAGCTCGGTGCCGCCCCCCAGACAGAGGCCGTTGATCGCGGCGATTACAGGCTTTCGAAGGTTTTCTATCAGATTTATAATCCCCTGGGCCTCTGACGTGAGCGCCTCGCCCTTCTCGCGCGTGTCGACTTCCCGCACCTTGTTGACGTCGGCCCCGACGATAAATGTCGGGCCCTCGCCGGTGATTACCACGACCTTCACCGAATCGTCGGCGGCGATCTTCTTCATCGAGCTTTCAAGCTGGCGCATGGTCTCCTCATCCAGCGCGTTCATCGGGGGGTTGTTGATCTTCAGAAGGGCAACGCCCCGCTCGTTGACTTCGTAATAGCATTTGTCAGCCATACAATCTCTCCTCGCTTAAACACCCTCACCCCTGCCCCTCTCCCACGGGGAGAGGGTACACCGTGGCGTGAGGTCATTTCTTCCTCAATCCCATGATCGCGCGGGCCTCGTCGCAGGTGGCAATCGGCCTGCCGAGACATTCGGCGACCCCGACCGCCACCTCGACCAGCTCGTAGCTGCCCTTGGCCAGCTCGCCGTTCGGCATCCTGATATTGTCCTCCAGGCCGACCCGCATGTGCCCGCCGAGGAGGCACGACTGCATGATGCACGGAAACTCGTCGGTGCCGACGCCGCAGGTGGTGAAGTTCGCCTTCGGCGGGAGCGCGTTCATCATCGCTATGAAGGTCTCGGCCCTGAAGGCCTGGCCGCCGGCCACGCCCCAGACGAAATTGAAGTTCATCGGATCGGTGAAGAAACCCTGCTTCGAGATCAACATGGTGTTGTCGAGCCCCCCCATGTCATAGCACTCGATCTCCGGCTTCACGCCGTTCTCCTCCATGGCCTTGCCGAAATCCTGCAGCATGGTAAAGGTGTTCTCGAACACGTAGTCGATGAAGATCTTTCCGGTCTTCCGGTCGATGATACTGAAATTCATCGTATTGGTGTTCAGAGACGCCATCTCGGGCTTGATCTCCACGATCTGGCTGATGCGCTGCTCGGCGGTCTTGCCCATGCCGACGGCCGAGCTCAGGTTCACGATCAGCTCCGGGCTCTTCTGCTTGATGGCGTCGTGGGTCGCCCGGATCCTGTCGATCTCGTGCGTCGCGAAGCCGTTGTCCATGCGCGCGTGCACGTGCACCATGGCCGCGCCCGCCTTCCAGCACTTGTGCGCCTCTTCCGCGAACTCCGCCGGCGTGTATGGGACGCTCGGGTTCTGGTTCTTCATGGTCGCCGCGCCGGTAAGGGCGGCGGTGATTATTACTGGCTTTGACATATCCGGTTTTCCTCCCCTTCGTTTTTCCTGAGTTTCAGGCTCGTCCGACGGAACCCATTGTTTACGCAACTTGCTGCGCTCGTGTACCGACAGCGTTTCAACCGCCGGCCTGAAGTGATCGATGTCGAGAATGGTGCTCGTCGTTTTCTCGGCGAACACCGCCTCAACCTTCATCCCTATCTTGACGTCCTCTATCTTACACTCTTCGACAATATGCAAGAAGGGCGTGTCCGCGCCTTCCAGCTTGATGAGAGCGAGGACGAACGGCGCCTTTCGCGGCAGGTGCTTGTCGTCGTAGCGCACCACCGTGAAGTTCGTCACCGTTCCGCTTGAGCCCACTTCGACCCAGTTGTCCCGTATATCCGTTAAATCCTTGTCGCAGACCTGCCGCGGCGGCAGGTACACCATGCCGCAGGCCGGGCACTTCACTCCCATTATCTTCTTCTTGTCCCGGATCGTCGTGATGAACTTGCTGCCGACGCGTCCGGCGAAATAGCTGTACGGGAGCGCCATCTTGCCTTCAATGATGTAGCTGTCTTCATATCCCTTTATTTGCTTATCTATCATGTCCCGGCTCCTTACTCGTCGATTTCGAAATATTTGATGTCCCAGATATCGCCGGCCCGTTTTTCCTCCCAGACCGGACGAACGCGCGTTCCCTTCTTCTCGTTCCATCCCATCTCGATCTTTTCAATCTGGTCCTTCCGTATAAAATGAGGGAGGGTCTCGTTGCCCTTGCATCCGTCCAGGAGAATCATGATCGACCCGTAGGGCGTCTCTCGCGCCACTCCGGTCAGCGGGTCGGGAAGAGCGTAGTAGACGACATCCATGTACCGGACTTCTCCCTTCGGCCCGACCTCTACAAATTCAGATACGCGTACCCTGCACTCGGCGCACATCTCCCGCGGCGGGAGCTGTATGCGGCCGCACTTCGGGCACCGGTTCCCGTATATCTTTTTATCCTTCAGTCCCTTGAGGAACCTGCCCATGACCGGGCCGGTCGCGTACTTCTGGTTGACCGAGATAATCTTCTTCAACACCAGAAGCTCCTGCTCGGGTACGGCGCCGCCCATCGGGTCCTTGTATTTCTCGAACATGACCGGCCATTTCGTCTGAATGAGGTTGATATCGCCTTTGGCCGATCCCTTGCCCGCCGCCAGCAGGGTCTGCGCGTCTATCTTACCGAGGATAAAATCGACATAGTCCTTCGCGTCGTTGAATTCGAGGGTCACGGTCGGATTGCCCTCGATGGTCGTCGCAATCGTGCACTTCTTGTCCTTGACGGATACCGTCCACGTGCCGCCGTCCGGGCCGCCGAGATCGTAGGCGAACGACGCGTCCACGTCCTCCGCCTCCTCGGGCTTGAATCGCGACACGATCGTCCCGAACATGTCCTCTATGTACTCCCGGGTCGACATCTCCTTCTTCGCGATGACGAACTTGCGAAACATCCTGCCGGTCTTGCCGAACGCGCCCATGTCGCCCTCAACCTTGACCTTGCCTCCCATGAAGGCGTTCGTCGCGTCGACCTTGCCGGTGTTCACGCCGACGAAGGTCTCGCCGTCGGCGCTCATCGTCGCGACGCATCCGGTTATTCCGTCGACCCTCTCAACCGCCGCGAGCGTTCCGTTATACACGGTCACCTTCCATTTTCCTTCCCCGGCGATATCGTATCCGTACGAGGCCGTTACGCCCTGCGCGCCCTCGGGACGGAACCGTTCCTGCATGGTATTGAATATATCTTCAACTTTAATTCCCCAGTATTCTGCCATGATTGTCCTCCTACCAGTTGAGTTCCTTCTCGAGCATCGTGAGCACGGTCCACATCGTGCCGCCAAAGCCCGAGGCCAGCGCGTGGTTTACCGGGGTCGGGATCTGGTGATCGCCCGCGCCGCCCCGTACCTGAAGGGCGGCCTCGGCGACCCGTACCAGCGCAGTCGCTCCGATCGGGTTCGACGCGATGACCCCGCCCGACGGGTTGATCGGCAGCTTCCCGCCTATCATGACCTCTTTGTCCTCAATCAGCCTGAGGTGCTCATCGCCCTTGAGATCGAAAAAGTCCCTGAGCCAATCTATGGCCCACCACGATGCGGGATCGTACATCTCGAACACGTCAAAATAATTCAACGGGTCCTTGATGTCATTCCGTTTGAAAAGCTGTTCCGCCGCGAACTTGTGGCTCTTGGTAACGGGGAACGCCCTGTTGTATCCGAAGATGGTGAATATCTCTTCCTTGTGGATGGCGATATGGTCCCGAACCCAAACCGGCCGCCGTGACAGCTCCTTCGCCTTTTTCTCGGAGGCGTATATGACCGCGCACGCTCCGTCCGACTGAGAGCACATCTCGATCAGCTTCAGATCGCCGACGAGCTTCGGGGACGACTTGATCAGGTCGTCGATCTGGCTGAAGTCGAGGCCGAAGGCGCGGTGCGCGTTCGGGTTAAGGCACGCGTGCTTGTCCATTATGATGCGGTATGTCAGGGAGACCCTGTTGGCCCTCTCGAGGCCGAATTCCCGCGAGACATCGTACGCCGATGACCCGGTCAGGGCCCCCGCCTGGATCTTGCGGAACCAGAGCGGGTCCGCCATGTTGGTGATGCCGGCTGTGGTGTGCCCCTCCTGCAGTTTCTCGAAGCCGATGGCCATGACGATGTCGTACATGCCCGACGCCACCAGGTTGTCCGCGGCGCAGGATATGGTTGCGCCCGACGTGCCGCCCGTTGTGATCCTGATGCTGTCCTTGCCGTAGGCGCCTGTTCCCAGCATGTGCCACATGTCCGGCTGGTGAATCATCTCGAAGAGCTCCATATTGCCGTGAACGACACAGTCGACGTCATTCATCGTCAGGTTCGCGTCTTGCAGCGCGAGGCTGACCGCCTCGTATATCATCTCCGGCTGGTTCACGTCCTCGCGGTGGCTCGAATGCTTTGTCTGCCCCACGCCTATTATACCGACGTTTCTGTTCTTTTTTCTGTGTGCCATTGTTCTTCCTCCCTAAGCTTCCATTACGATAACGGCCTGGTGCTGGCCGGCGCCGCCGGTCGCGGCCTGGGCGACGGCCCTCTTCACTCCCTTGACCTGGCGGTCGCCCGCCTGACCTGAAAGCTGATAGTAGCATTCGATAGCCCGCGCCGCCCCCCCGAGGAGGAGCGGATTGCCGTTGAGATGGCCGCCAGACAGGTTGACATTGAACTTTTCCATACCGCCGTCATCAATCCACTTACCGCCCTTCCCTTCATCGGCAATACCGACCCCCTCAGCCCACATCGGGAGCTGGTACGCCGCGTGATCGCTCAGCTCGAAGAGCTGGACGTCCTTTCGCGGGTCCTTGATGCCCGCCCTGGCGTAGGCCCTCTGCGCGGCTTGTTTCAGCGAGAAGTTCGAGCAAAGATCCCGGTCGCCTATGAAATACCGGTCCATGCAGCTGCCGTATCCGGTGAGCCAGACCGGTTTTTTGGTGAATTCCTTGACGCGTTCCTCGCAACAGAGGAGTATCCCGTACGCCCAGTCGGTGACCGGATACACGTGAAGTTCGCGCAGCGGGTCCGCATACATCGGCGAATTCATCACCTCTTTCTCATCCACTTGTCTGTTCTCCCGCGCGTAGGGGTTCTTCTTAGCGTTTTTCCTGGAACGGACGACTATCTTCGCCAGGTGCTCCTCGGTAACGCCGGACTTCTCCATGTACTCCCGGGCCTGCAGGGCGTCGACGTTCTGAAAGTCCATCCCGACCGGCCGGCAGTAAAATGGATCGCAGGCGAGATTGGTCGCCATCCGCCTGCTCTCTCCCTGAGACTCCTTGCAGTGCCCCATGAAGAGTATCACATCGTCATGGCCGCTCAGGATACAGGCCATAGCGTACCCGAGCCCGTTGATGCTCTCCTGAGCCATCTTCTCTTCGCCCCTGAAGTGGGCGCCCACGACGTCAGTCACGCCGTTGTCTGATATGGTCCGCGCATCGAACACGTCATCGGAGCATGTTATAATGTTTCTGATACCCCTTTCCATGTCAAAGGTGACGCCGGTCTGCTCCATGATAGGCTCGAAGCACTCGAGCAGCATGTTCTGGAAGCGCATGTGCGCGTATTCCGGCTCGTTCTTGACCTGCGCCACTGCGCATACCGCTATTCTTTTACTCATTACCAATCCTCCTCTCAATTCTTTTACGGCAACGGATCATGATAATACCACCTCGCATAACAGATTTGACATGGGCTTTGATATTGCCGCCTCGTGAATCTTCAGACATAACAGTTCCAGAATTTTCCATTCTTAATGGCTTTTAATATGGCGTCCTTTTCGCGCTTCGAGTCGAGCTCTATCCATGCCCGCCCGATGCCGATGAGCGTATGCGAATCGTCCGATGCGATCTTGGGATACCGGATGTTCAGCGATTCAAAAATTGTGTCCCGGAAGCCTTTTGTCGTGATCTCGACGGCGTCAAGGGGGTACATCTTCTCGAGCTCGGCCAGGCGTTCAAGAACCTGTTCCGGCGTTAGATCGTATTCGCCGATGTGATTGAATATGTGGAGCACCTCTTCATCGCCCTCTATCTTTGACACGTGGATGTATCCCTTCACAAATACCGTCAGCTCAATCCCGTGAAAAATAATCATGTCGGTCTTGACCTGTGAATACAGATCGCGGTAATTCGGTTTCACCAGGTAGTCGTGGTCTGTAAAGGCGATAAAATCATACCCTTTTGATTCATAGGCATTGACCACCTGCTGCGGCGTCAGCTTTCCGTCAGAGCAGGTCGTGTGAGTATGTAGACATCCTTTTAATAGCATACTTCCCTGCGTATTGCCGTCTCATGAAAAAATGCGGATCGGAGCCATACTCGCACGTATATAAATCTTTGATTGGATGTTCAACCAATTACCTGGTCCCGATCCACCCCTTCTGACACAGCATTATTCAAATAAAAACGGTTATATCGTTATCACTGGATATTTAAATTAATGTCCAATTTATGAGTTGGACGGCCAACCAACTACTTATTAATTAATCACTCCGCCTGTTATTGTCAATTAAAAAGTATCCAAACAGATGAAAAATTTTTCTGCACGCCTGGTATCGACGATCGACATCGTCCGGGGGCTGGCCCCGGGCAGAGAATCACTCCTTGTTTTCAAGGGATTTTTTCAAATCCTTTCCCATCTGATCAAGTATGTATTCCCTGCACCGGTTCAGGGTCATCGAATCGGTGACCTCATACGAGCGCTCGGGGCGGTCGTTCTTTATGGTCAGGATCGTGCCGCCGCTCGAGGTTGACACGAGGCGGGCCTGCACCTGGAAATAAAAGAATTTTTTCTTCTTCCTCTTCTTGACCTTTTCGGTCTCCTTCGTAACGGGATTCTTCACGTAATCGATGTATTCAACCCACTTCGTCTCTTCGCTGTTCCGGGTCACGTTTCCGAACAGAAGCGCCTGCGCGCCGGTCAGGCGGCCGATCTCCTCGGAGTCCGATACCACCCCGGACTGGGAGCGTTCGATCTCCCTGAGTATCGTCCTCAGTTTCGCCCGCTCGACAACGTTCTTTCCCGCATCGATGAAGCTGCTCCGGAAGGCATCCTCGCACTCGACAGCGATCGCCCTCGGTATCCCCGGGGCCTTGTCAAAATCCATTATCGCGAGCGTTTCGACCCTGTTCATTTCCGACTTGTTCAGCGAAATCTTTGAGGTCGAACAGGACATCATGATGATTGAAATGACCGCCGCGCCCGTGATAACGCCAATGACACACATTACTCTTTTCATATATTATGCTCCTGGTACCTGTGGCCGCGCCCGGTAGCCGCGGCATATACTATGCCTGACATGGCATGCACGCATTGCAGCAATGATAGCAGCGAAACAATTCCTGTCAATTATAATGCGTGCGGGGTTATAATTATCATGACCGCCCTTCAGGGTCCGAGACGCGCGCTGATGCCGTCGGCCACGTGCGTGGAGAGCGCCATGATGGTAATCTGGGGATTCACCCCGAGCGACGTGGGGACGATGCTGCCGTCGGCGACATACAGGTTCTTCACCTCGAAACTTTCGCCGCTCCCGTCCACGGCGCCCCGTGACGGATCGGCCGCCATGCGGCAGGTCCCCAGGGGATGGAAGGCCATGGTCTCTATCTGGCTCGGCTTGATACGGGTCTCCAGAAGCCTGTCCGCGTCAGCGGCCGAATGGAGTACGGGCATTTTCGCTATGGCGGTGTAGACAAGCCTGGCCCCGGCCGCGAAGAAAATCTTCGAGAGATAGGCGATCCCCCGCTTGAGCTTGTCGGCATCGGCCTGCTTGATTAAATAGGTCGCGAAGATGCCCGCGTTCTTCCGGGTATCAAATCCCTTAAGCACCCTCCCCTCGGTCTCATCGTGGGCCATTATGCCGAAGACCGCCAGGCTGTTGTACTTGAGCGCCATCTCCTTGTGCTCGTACCCCACCCCCGGGAGCGCCGCCAGGAGGAGCGAGGGATGTACCATCACCCCCTCCATCATGATCCCCTCTCCCTCGAAATCGGGGATGTAGGCGCCCTGCGATACGCCCTTCCAGCCCTCGACGGTCTCGTCCATCAGGGCGACCACCCTGCCCGCCGGATGGATCTGCAGGTGCCTTCCGATGTGCCTGTTCTTCAGACCGCTCCATTTAAGGAACGACGGCGTGATCATCGATCCGCAGGAAACCACGACGACGCGCGACTTCACGCTGACGCGTCGTGTCCGCCTCCCCGTTTTCGGCTCCACCACCGAGCCTTCAACGCCCGCCGCGACGCCGCCGCTGACAATCACCCGCTCCGCCCTGCAGTTGGCATAGACCCGCGCCCCCGCCTTCACGGCCAGGGGGACATAGGTTACGTTCACGCTCTGCTTGGCGTTCTCCGGGCATCCGAACTGGCAGGGTCCGCATCCCTTGCAATCCTTAACGTTATGTCTGAGGGGCAGGCAGGTATACCCCAGTTTATCGCAACCGCGCTTTACGATACTCGCGTTATTGCCCAGGATATCCCAGGTGAGCTCGGTGACATTGATGATTTTCTCCACCCTGTCGAAGTAGGGACCAAGAGTATCCTCGGACATGGCTCCGAGTCCAAGCTCGTCGCGCCACCGGTCAAGGACCGGACCGGGCGTCCTGAAGCAGGTTGCCGAGTTCACCGTGCTGGTCCCGCCTATGCACTTCCCCAGGGTAATGGATATGAAGGGATTCCCCAGCGTCCCGGTTGTGCCGCCGCCGCGGTACATTGCCGACATCCCGCTTGCCGGTCTGCCGTCCCAGTCGTCCACGGTGAAGTGCCCCCCCTCCTCCAGAAGCACCACCGAATGGCCCTTCTCCGCGAGCTCCTTCGCGACCACCCCGCCGCCCGGCCCGCTGCCTATGACGCATACATCGCAGGATTCATCGATATCGCCGGTGTAGTCTTTATATGTCTTTATCATAATCTATAATCCTTTTGATAATTAAATCTTAAAGTATAAGAGATAAAATATATAGAGCATGGCGGATGCATCCGCCGCTATATTTTTTATTTTTTCCAGGTACACCCGTGCTCGTACCCGGTAAGGCACGCCCGTTCGTCGCTCTCGTAAAACGTCAGCATGGTTATCAGCTTGAGCAGAAGCATGATCATCCGCTTGTAAAAGAAGCGGCTCTTCTCCATCGATTCAAGAAAGCGGATCCTCTTTTCCTCGCTTAACCGCGTGAACACCTTTCCATGCCTGGTTAACGCGCCGTACTGAACGTATTTCAGCATCACCGGGAAGAGCTTCCTGATCGATGGGTCATAGCTCATGATGAGCTCGCCGGCGCGCGGCAGGAGGTCATAATCGGCGGCGCCGGGACCGAACGCGCCGCCCCGCGGGATTATTGTGTCCATCACCGACCTGAGTATCTCGCCGCTCCCACCACGGAGCACGCCCGGCCCTGCGATCCCTTCTGTTCTCTTCATACCGATATCCCTCCGCGAGATTCTTGAACGCACCGATATATAATGTATTTATATCCTATATATCAAAAAAACGAGGCTGTCGTCTGGAATGATAATTCCGGAAGGATTAACCGGTTTTTTTCGCGGCCCGGCCGACCCAGTCCTCCATGCTCTTCCCGATGCCGAAGACCTTCGAGGCGAGAAACATTATGATAAAATCCGGGACCAGGCCCCTCATGAGAGCGCCCAGGTGGAGAGTGGCCGGAATTTTGACGGTGTTGCGTCTCTTTTTGACCGCCTTCCCGACAATGGCGCGGGCGACAATATCCGGGGATTTTATCCGGGGCAGCAGAAGCTCGCCGAGCCGGTTGAGGTGCCCGCCGGCGAACAGCCCCTCCTTGAGAAAGTGGGGATGCACCGATGCGACATGGATATCTTTACCGTCCGCAATTACTTCAAGCCTGATGGATTCGGTAAAACCCCAGACCGCCCACTTGGTTGCGCAGTAGGCCGCGAGGTCGGCTACCCCGATGATGCCGGCCGCAGACGAGATATTCACTATCCACCCTGAATTTCTCTCGTACATGCGGGGGAGGACCGCATGGGTCGTGTAAAAAATAGAGAGCAGGTTGACATCCACGACCTTTTCCCATTCTGACAACGGAACGGCGCAGAAACGGCCGTGGCGCTCGATCCCGGCGTTGTTCACGAGAATATCGACGCCCCCCATGTCGGAAACCGCCTTGCGCACGAGTGTGAGCACCGCTTCCCTTTTGGTTACATCGCACTGGTACGCGAAAACCCTTCCGGGCCCGGCGCCCTTCAATTCCCTCACCGTTTCCTTGAGGGCCGCGGCGTTGACGTCGCAAATGGCGACATCGACGCCCTCGGCGACGAGCATGCGGGCTGTCGCGCGGCCTATCCCCATTCCGCCGCCGGTGACTATCGCTTTTTTCCCCTTGATCGACAACATGGCACCCTCCTTTCAACCCTGACGTTATGATATCGTTAGCTGCTTCTCAGCATCAGCATCATGGTGAGGTCATCCTCGATACGCTTCCCGCCTGTCCACCTTTCCAGGTCGCCCATGATATGCCTGGCGGCCTCGGCCGCGCTTCCGACCGGCGCAGTCTCAAAAGACGCGATAAGCCTCCCAAGGCCGTAATGCTCCTTTCCGGCATCCGCCGCCTCTATCAGCGCATCGGTGTACAGGAGGAGCATGTCTCCCGGCGCCACCTTGAAGGTCATGACATCGAACCTCGAGACCATCTCCGGAACGCCGAGAAACGCGCCCCTGAAATCCCGGTCGGGCAGATTGACGATTGAGACCGCACCGCCGTCCCCCCGCTTCAGGAGGAGGTGGGTGTGCCCCGCATTGACATATTCAACGGCGCCGTCCCCGATCCGAAGCAGGATGCCCGTGATAAAGTTGTCGATGTGGCCGATGTCCCTGACCAGCTCGTCGTTGATCAGCCGGGCGACATGGTTCAGCGGGGCGTCCGTGTGCGAGGTAAAAATCCGGTAGACGATCGATTTAGCGATCATGGTTATGAGTCCCGCGGCCACGCCATGGCCCGAGACGTCGAAGAGGGACACCCCGCGCAGCCTCCTTTCTGATACGTAAAAATCGTAGAAATCGCCCGATACCGGAAAGACCGGCCTGAACACCATGGAGACGCTCCATCCCTCTATCCCGGAGGGAGGGGACGGAAAAATGCCGGACTGGACACGCGCCGCCATTTCCATGTCGATGTCGACCATGCGCTGCATCTCTATCAGCTTTTTGGTCTCGCGCATGTCATATCCGACAAACACGAATCCCAATAGATCGCCCTCGGCGTCGCGTATGGAAGAGCAGGAAAGGCGAACCGGGATGGTGCTCCCGTCGCCGGTCCTGAAATGGACATCGGAGATGCTGCTGTCCCGCGGGAGGAAACGGAAATGGCGCATCTCATCATCGATCTGGTCACTCTCTACAACCAGAAAACCAATCGGTTTCCGGATAAGATCGGCACGGCCGTACCCGAGGGCGGCGCAGGTGCGCGGGCTGACATGGCTGATAATGCCGTCATAGTCGGCCAGCACCATCAGGTCTCGCATGCTCTTGATGATCTCGCTCGCCGCGAAGGACGTGCTCAGCACCATCAGCCGGTATTTCTTTACGGCGAACCACAGGCCAACGAGCCATATCATTCCCATCACCGGCGCCATCACCGGAATGACCGCTATATTCATGGCCGGAAGCATGACGTCGATGAACGACCCGAACGCGAGCGCCACCACGGAGGTTGCGATGATGATCCGCATCTGCTTCTTTTCCCTCCTGAATCGGGCCCGCCTTCCCCAGAGATAGAGCGCGGTAAAGCCGGTCACAAGATAAAGCACATAGGCGGAGACATACACAAGCACCGGATGGAAGCTGATGTTGTACACCGGGACCCAGCCGCCGGGGACCTTGCGCAGAATCCCCGGGTGCAGGACATGCGCGTTCGCATAAATGATGCCAGCAACCGCGGGCGCGTACATGATGACAAGGGTCCATGGGTTGACGAACCGCTTGTTATGCGACATCAGCAGAAGGAGATGAAGCGTGAGGGGAACGAACATGTTCCAGCCGACGGAAGAAATCCGGTACCAGGCGAATGCGTCATAACGGCCGGCGGCGGCGTGCATGAACGCGAACGAAAAGGCCCACAGGGTATACGAGATACAGAGGAGCAGCATGACGCGGTTCACCATCGACTTTTTATCGAGGCGGTACGTGATAATGCCCAGGTAGAGGTAATTAAAGCACGCAAAGAATAATAGGAGAGAAAATATATTCACGTGATTATCCCTGACGTACGATATAACGCTACAGCGGGCGTGTCAATCATTTCCCCTGCCTTTTCCTGAACGCCTGCGGGGAGAGCCCGGTAAACCGGGAAAACGCTTCGTAAAACGCGGATTTTGAATTGAATCCGACATCAAGAGAGATTGCCAGCACCGTTTTCTCCGGCTCGTTCAGAAGGGCATTCTTCGCCGCCTCAATCCGACGCTGGTTGATATACGCGTTGAAATTGGTGTTGAGCCGTTCATTCAGGAGCTGCGACAGCTGATGGGGTGTTATGGAAAGCTCGTCCGCCACGTCGCGCAGGGTGAGCTGGTCGTCGGTGTATATCCGTTCCCGGTCCATGAGGAGTTCAAGCCTTCCGATCAGCGCGGCGACATCGACTCCTTCCAGCAGCGATCGGCCGCAGTGTTTCTTCTCCGCCTCGAACATCAGGAGCTGGAGTATCTTCGGATGCCTCTGGCTTATCAGGTACGCGCAGATGACAAGGAGGCCCGCCAGGTTCGTTCCCCACCGGAGAAGGGTATACGATCCAATCAGGTATCCGAGAATGATAATCACCGTGAGCGCCGCGATGATGATCACGCTGCTAATCATCACATAGATGATCGTCACGTTTTCCCCTTCAACCCTGGTGGCCCGCATCCTCCTGAACAGAAAGCCCATGTAGACAAGCATCTGGACACCGGCGCCCGCGATGACAAGCCGTGCGGCCAACGCGCAGGGAGAATGCCCGCCGGCGAACAATGCGCTCAGCAGAGCGACCCTCTCGCCGGCCGGCAGCACCATGTATCCGATGTCCGCGGCAAGGCCGACAACCACCGGAAGAAACAGGAAGGCCATTCTCCGCGGCATGCTTTCGACCGGCAGGATCACCAGGTAATCGGCGATATAGACGATGGGCGCCATGAAGTAGAGGGCGGTACCATGGAAGAAGAGGAGCCCCGGGTGGGCCAGGAATGCGTCATTGACAATCACGCAGACCTGGAAAAAAATCGCTCCCAGGCAAAACAGGTACAGAGCGAGCACATAGTTCTCGAAATACCGTATCTTACCGGAGAGCTGGCCCAGACAGAGGAGGAACGATAGACCGGAGGAAAAAAATATGAAAGCCGCCGATATGAATTCAATGCTCAGTATTTCCATGAGCCGCCGTCACCTGAATATGAGCGCGGATATGAAAAGGAGCTCCACGAGAAAATGAAAAAGGAATGGAAGCCATATGCTCCGTGTCTTCAGGGCGAGCCAAGAGAGGATCGGCGAGCCGACCAGCAGCCCGAGCGCCTCGAGTTCTGGCTTAACGAAATGGAAAACCACCTCGAATATCCAGGCCACGGCCACCGCCAGCATTACCGCAGTCTCCTCGCGTATTCCCTCCCGCTCGGTCAGTACGTATCTGAGGCCCATGAGGAGAAACCCCCTGTGCAGGAACTCCCACCCCGTGAGCGTTGACGCGGTGAAGACCATAAAGCTCGCGAAGCGATCGAACCGGCTCCCTCCCCCGAACGAATAGGCATAGTGGGAAAAATATCCCTGTATGAAATATATCCCGGCAAAAATGACTATCAGGACGACGATACCGGCGATAACGACAGTGCGCATCTTCCGGTCCAGGCGGGGAAGGCCGAGGCCGATCCGGGAAAACGGAATTTTCAGAGCCATCAGGACGATAACCGGTACCACGATGCGGAGAACGACCCAGAGCGCGTAAAAGGAATCTCCAATGATAAACGACTTCGCGTGGTACGAGCCTGCGAGCTGCGCCGCCAGCGCGGTGAAGATGATGATCAGGAATGACGATACAGCGGGAAACCCGCGGGTCTTAGAGGCCATGGAGCACCCTCCCGGGGAATGCAGACGCGTGATTATTCCTCTGATCGAGTCTCATCAGGCTTGTCCTTCCCGAATTTTATTGAATAGACGGCGGACAAGACAATTCCGTAGAAGTGATCGTACTTGCCGTCATAGTGCGCGAATTCATAGTAGTATTTCCATCCGGTATTCGGCTGAATGAAATAGAGAACCTGATACCGGAACCCGAGGGAGAGCGAAATGTTCGCCTTGCTGATGTAATAGGCGAACGAGAGGGAGCTGTTTCCGGCAATCGCGTAAAAATTCGACTTGCGGTACTGGGTGGGATTCTGCTGGACGCCACTATCCCCTATCAGGATAAAATAATTATGTTGAAACGAAAAATGCTCCTGACCGAACAGAAATGAAGCAGAACCGTTTATCAGCACATAAAAATTCTCAATGAGAGGAATGTTGAAACCGAGGCCCAGCCCCAGCCCCAGGTTTCTCATGACGTCGCGGGCGTTTCTGGCAAAAAGCGCACCTTCCTCTGTAAAGTTGGCAAACCACATGTTCTCCCGGTAGGTATATCCCTGGTATTTAAATCCAAGGAAAAGCCTGAAATACCTGTTGACCTGGCAGTTTAACGTGGAGTCGCTGTCATATTTTTCGATCTTTTTCCTGTACCTTGTATCACCCAGATACCCGAATCCGGTGAGGCGGGGACCGTTCGAAACGAACTCGAACCTGCCGTACATGAACACCGAAGCCACGCTCCACCGATGGTCAAACCCGATCATGAGCATCGGGCCATAGAGAAACGACATGTCAGAGGTAAAATCATTTAATTTTATCGGCACCGGTACGGGTGGAAAATCACCCGTCAGGGTCGCCGGCACCCTGAATTTCCAGTATGCCCAGGCAGGCTCCCACTTGCTGTACCAGGTGGTGCCGCCGAAGGCGATCTGAAATGAATAGGCGGGGATCGCTGCGGTCGTCACAATGACACTTATGAGTAACAGCACCACTCTCGGAAGATATTTCATAGACTCCCTCCTGGCTCCATGGCACATTTACCGAAGGCTGGCAGCCAAACGATGTTCCACCACGCCTTTCATGCATACGAATATCAAAAATAACCTGAAATGAATAATATTTCAAGAAAAATATGATGGGCGGCATGCGGTCGCTTAAAAATTACTTGCTGAAAGTGCTTTTCACTATCATTATTCTGTAATACCATGTA
Source organism: Spirochaetota bacterium (assembly GCA_016933025.1). Lineage (GTDB taxonomy): Bacteria > Spirochaetota > UBA4802 > UBA4802 > UBA5550 > RBG-16-49-21. The sequence continues at coordinate 207,638 of JAFGBT010000006.1, forward strand.
TATTATATACCAACAGAGCGTATCTTCTACGGAGAATCTTCATGGAATATGACTTCGCGGTAATCGGAAGCGGGTTCGGCGGCAGCGTGGCCGCCCTCAGACTGGCAGAGAAAGGATACTCGGTCATCGTGCTCGAGCAGGGCGGGCGCGTGTCGCCGCAGGACATGGAGGATGCTTCGAAGAGCGTCAGGAAGCTCTTCTGGATGCCGCGGCTCGGCATGAGGGGCTTTTTCACCCAGCGCTTCTTTTCACAGGCCTACATAGTCGGCGGCGCGGGCGTGGGCGGCGGGAGCATCGTGTACGCGGCTGTCCTTCTCCGGCCGAAGGACGATTTCTACCGTGACGCTTCGTGGAGCGGCCTGGGCGTCGACTGGAAGAAGGAGCTGAAGCCGCACTACAATACCGCCATGAAAATGCTCGGGGCGGTGAAGAATCCCGGCTTCGACATCATGGACGACTATCTGAAAAGAACGGCCAAGCGGATGGGGGCGCTCGCCACATTCGGGCCGACGATAAACGGCATCTATTTCGGCACGCCGGAAGTGACGCGGGACGACCCCTACTTCGGCGGCCGCGGACCCTCGAGGACGGGGTGCCGCCTCTGCGGTGAGTGCCTGACGGGGTGCAAGTACGGATCCAAGAACACGCTCGACAGAAACTACCTCTATCTCGCCGAGAGGCTCGGGGCCACCATACTTCCCAACCGGAAGGTGGTCAATATCGTGCCGCAGCGCGACGGCGCCTATCTCCTCAAAATGAAGGACCCGACACGGAGGCTTTCGCGCTGCCCTGATATCCGGGCGAAGAAGATCGTGATCGCGGCTGGCGTGCTCGGCACGCTCGAGCTCATGTTCCGGTGCCGGGACGTCACCCGCGCCCTCCCCGGCATCTCGCAGCAACTCGGCAGGATAGTGCGCACCAACAGCGAATCGATCGTGGGAGCGCTCTCGCCGGACAGGGGGCTTGACATATCGCATGGCACCACCATCTCGTCCGATTTCTATCCGGACGCCCACACCCATATCACGCAGAACCGGTTCCCCGTCGGCTACAACTTCATGAGGATGTACGCCGGTCCTCTGGTCAACGGCGACATCCCGTTCGTCAGGGCGCTTACAACCCTGGGTAAAATCGTCATCAACCCGATGTCCCTGTTCCGCAACTGGTTCGCCGCTGACTGGAACAGGAGGTCGACGTTTCTCACCGTGATGCAGAACCTCGACAACCGCATATCCTTTGCCTACGGCAGGAAGGCATCGGCCCTCTTTCTCGCGCGCGGCCTCAAGTCCAGGCGCTGGAAGGGCAAGGAGGCGCCCGTGTATATCCCGATCGCCAACGGTGCGGCGAGGGTCCTCGCCGAAGAGATGGGGGGCATGCCCCTCAACGTCATCATGGAAAGCCTCATGAACCGCTCGACCACCGCGCACATCCTGGGCGGGTGCCACATGGGCAAATCGGCGGAAGACGGCGTTATCAGCACCGGCAACGAGGTGTTCGGCTGCCCGGGAATCTACGTGATCGACGGCTCGGCCATCTCGGCGAACGTCGGTGTCAACCCGAGCCTCACCATCACCGCGCTGGCGGAGCGGGCCATGGGCCTTATACCGTCGAAGAAAACGGCGCAGAAGGACTTTTTAAAAAACGAGCCGCGCATACCGGCGAAGAACGCCATCATGCAAATAGCCAAGAAAAAGAGACGGGTCGGGCCGGACAGGGAGTAGCGCCATGAACAAGATACGGCTCGCCCACAATGCCACCTGTGAAGTCTGCGGGAAGAAGCAGGCGGTGGTCTACTGCGACGGCTGCGACAAGCCGCTCTGCGAAGAATGCCGCGTCTTCGATATCTGGTGCTCCGGGTGCGGCTATGGCGAACCGCATGTCTTCTGCAAGGCATGCAATGAAAACCCGAAGATCAATATATGGAAGGGGCTGTAAATTCCGATTTGTCTGCCCCCCCCCCAAATCCCCCGGAGGGAGACTTGCCCTCACCCCCGACACTGAGTGACAGGATGTCACGAATGCAGCAGCGTACACGGATGTACAAGCTGCTGCCTCCCAGAGGGAGAGGGGAGGAGTTGTCAGATACATTTTCTTATAGCCCCCCTCTGGGGGGCTTGGGGGGATTCATGCCGATATTTTCCTGCGCAGTTCCTTGAAGAGCTTTTCAACCTGTTTTTTCGTTTCGGCCAGGGTCCCGGTATTGTCGATCAGGTATTTCGCCCACCCCTTCTTCTCTTCAATGTCCATCTGCGCCCTGATAGTTATCGCCGCGGTTTCGCGGTCCAGGCCGTCGCGCTTCATGAGACGCTCGATCTGGAGCGGTACTGGCGCGTACACCAGTATCGCTTCCGGAAACATCGTATCCCACCCGGATTCGTACAGAAGGGGCACATCGATGATGATAGGCATTCCGTCCTTTTTCGCGGCGTGTACGGCGATGCGTTCCAATACGATTTCGTTGATTTTTGGATGGGTGATGCTGTTGAGCCTGTTTCTCTTTTCCGGGTCGCGGATGATGAGGCCGCGCAGCTCCTCCCGGTTCAGCGTCCCGTCCGAATTGATGACGCCATCGCCGAAAAATTCACGGATCTCCCCGAGGGCCGGCTGGCCGGGCTCCACCACCGCGCGGGCTATACGATCGGTATCGATGATATGGGCGCCCATGTCCGCGAGCATCGAGGCCACGGCCGACTTACCGGTCCCGATGGCACCGGTAAGGGCGAAGCAGTTCTTGATATTACCGTAAACATCCGTCATTAAATATTCTCCAAAACTTATGAGCCGCTATCTTAAACGGTTAAATTACGACAGCCCACAAACACTGAGGGATGCGATCAGGTCTTCAAAAAATTCTCTTCAATCAGATCAGCAAGCTTCCCGACCTCATCGAGTCCGAGACAGATACAGCCCACACCCAAAGGCACATCGCTCATCACCGCCATCACGTCATCAATCGTGCGGCAGAGCGGCTCCTCGCCGAGCGCCTCCCGAAAAACCTCTATTTTCGGCGCTGAATCCCTCTTGAACCCCTCGGACAGTATGATGTCCGCGTCGTGGATAAACCGGTCCCTAATTTCATCCAGCGAGGCATCGTGGTCCATGTCGCGTACGAGCGCCAGCTGGCCCGCGGATGAAAGCACCGTGCACGCGGCGCCCGCCTTCCGGTGCCGCCAGGTGTCCTTGCCCTCCCGGTCCATGTCAAAGCCGTGCGAGTAGTGCTTCACCGTAGCGACGCGACACCCCCGCCCCGCGAGCTCCGGAATCAGTTTCTCCAGAAGGGTGGTCTTGCCGGAGCCCGACCATCCGATTATGGAAACAATGGGGACTTTTGCTGACTTTTTCATCACATCAAACAATTGTTAATAATAAAAAAATTACAATAAAAAAATTATTGGGCGGCCGCAGACGCGGTATGACTTAACGGCAGGCGGAAAATTATCAACCAATCAGCCCGACTTCTGGGATCCGGTTATAGTTTGCGCTCCCAGAAAATAGTTTCATTTAATTTTAAGTCGCCTGCCCGGAATTTTTGCCTGTCATGGCTTATCAGATGTATGATTGTCGGCTCCAACAAGGTCCTTCACGTCTATCCCGCAGGGCCGGCCGGCGGTGCAACATCCTATACGGTCTTTTTCAAGTATTTCACCAAAACAATTCTGTTCCCCTTTTCATTGAACCTGACAACGTCAAACGTATCGCTGATCATCATGAGACCGCGGCCGTGCATGAGCCCGGCATTGTCCGCATCATCACAATCACAATTCATCGCCGATTCATGATCGAAGCCGTCCCCCTCGTCGGCAATCGTGTATTCTACGCTATCCCCGTTCAATGAGTACGCCACGTGGACCTTTCTCTCGGCAACCGCCTGCGCCGCCTGCCGTTCCTTCACCACATCGAAGTAACGACCTGCCGCCAGGCATTCGGATTTCTCCTCGAATGAGAGGTTGAGGTTCCCGTGCTCGATCGCGTTGATAATCGCCTCCCGCAGAGCGATCCTGACCTCGGATATTGTCGAGCCGTCCAGGAATTTATACAAATTCCTGACCAGCCGCTGGCTGATGAGGTCGGCGTTGCTCAAGTAGTTGTTGAGGTTATACTCATGCCGCTCCGACTCGAGAAAATACGATATGACGTCGTCAATAACCGGCGAAGCCCGGCCCAGGATGACATAGTCGGTATCCATGCCCCCCGTATATTCCAGCGTCACGGCAAACTCCTTCGGCTCGTGACTGTATTTATCCTTTATTGTGGTGCGGAACTTGACGCTCCCCTTTTTCCTTGCCTTGAGGTCGGAAATGTATTCCAGCACAACATGACGCGCGATATTGGTCTTTTTATGCCACGTCTCCACGATCAGATCGGGAAAATCGGCGTTCGCGAGCTCCTCGGGCGTGAATCCGAGATGCACCTTCGCCGCGCCGTTGACGCTCTGAATTCTGTTGCTCTCGTCAAGGGTGAAAATTATCTCTCCGGTGCTTTCTACGAGGTGCCGGTACCGGCTCTCCCCCGCATCAATGACGTCTTTCATCCTGTTGATCTTGTCCGCCATGCCGAAGGAGAGGAGTACCAGGGCAGAAGCAAAGCCGAGCTGCATTGACCAGCGGGTTAAGAAATTCGCGGGCAGCACGCCCATCATGGTCAGAATGACGATCGGTATCGTCACCATGACAAGAAAAAACGCGATGAGCAGGATTCTGACCTGACGGGATGGCGGTTTTCTGAAGAACGCCAGATATATTCCGATAATCATCACCGGAAGGGTGAGCATGCCCACGAAGGCGTATATAATCTGCAGGCTTACATCCACACGGACGATGAGCGACAGCACGGCCAGGCCGGGACAGGCCAGCATCAGGACCCAGATGACAAGCCTGTGCAGACGCGGATGAATCTTTTTGTATTCCGCGAATTCAATAATGAACATATACGCGAAAAAAATCTGGATGCTGACGAAAACCGACTGGGCATGCTGCGTCCACCAGGGAACATTCGGCCACAGGTACTGCGCGGCGAAGCCCTTGAAATTTAATTCAAACAGCACATTGAAGACGACCGTCCCGGCCAGGTAGAGGTAGCCCGTTTCCCTGGTGAATACGAAGAGCACCAGATAGTAGAGGGCCATGACCACCATGAGGCCGAAAAAGAGCCAGTATATCGGCATGTCAGTGTACAGCCGATCAATAAAGTAATCGGTGGAGAGCATATTTAAATTGAAATTCAATGAATGGTCGGAAGTGATGCGGATATAGCACTGCATGGGGCCCGGCTTCTGATCAATCCTGAAGATAAAGTTAATGTATTTCATTTCCCTGGTGTCGAACGGAAGCGTGTCGCCCGTTCTCTTGACGCGATATCCGCCATGACCGTCCGGGAGATACAGCTCTATCAGATCAAGTGTGGGAAAATCGAGCTCCAGCAGCCAGCGAAGAACCTTGTCCGCCTCGTTATCAACGGTGAAGCGGAACCAGTAGGCAGACCTGGTATAGCCGAAATTAATATTGTCCCTTTTCGGCTGTTTCCATTTCAGCGGCACCCCCCCGGAAACGTCACTTATGGTCAGGGTCTTTTTTGCATCCTCACAATATTCGATACGGCCGGTGATGTTCCTGAATGAAAGGCTTTCGTCAAAGGAAATCGGCTCGGCTGCGAACGCAGGGCAGGCCAGGCACAGGACGATGAAGCATGCCGGAAAGATTGTTCTCTGTAGAGTCTTCATAGCTTCATTGAGGAAATGCCCACCTCCCGCATGGCCTTTGCATCATAAAAAATATATTTTATAGACCCCTGTCCAGAACTTTTTACTTTTTAAAAGCCTCAGATGGGCTATACCTGCTTCAGACAAACCCTGTTGTGCCGCACGATCCCCGGCAGTAGCAGGAACTCATTCCCGAATGATAATCTTACCGTATACCGTGCTCAAAATCAAAGGAGAAGGAATAGTCCTCGCGGCTAAACCCGACGTACGCGTGAAGGATGGTCGACTGGTTCCAGGGCACCACGACGCCGCCGCCGTAGCAGTACCTGTAGTCATCCCAGCGGGGATGGGCGAAGGGGTCCCCCGGCTCGTCATAGACATTGCCCGCCTCGACAAAGGCGACAAGCTTGATGCCGAAGCGTCCCAGGAGCGGGACATCGAAATCGACGACATGGTAGCGGAGCTCGAAGTTGGCAAGGGTCATTGTCTTGCCCACGAAGCGGTCCACCCGGTAGCCCCGCAGGGTACGCGGGCCGCCCAGGCCCGCCTCGCGGTTCCAGAAAAAGGCGAACCGATCCATCTCGAAAAAGGGCATGTTGCGCGCCGATGTGGTATAGGCGAAGCGGATTACGTGCATCAATCCCTTGTAGTATGTCTGGTACCACCTGAACCCGAAGGTGTTGCGGTAGTACACGTAGTCTGAACCGAAAAAACGATGGGAGGTCTCCATGCAGTACTCTATTCGCACCCCCTTCCTCGGGTCCGGCTCGAAGTCGATAGTGCTGAACGCCAGGCCGAGCCGAATGAAGTTGGTCCAGCCTCCGCGGTAGCCCCGCGGCCGTTCCCGGTTGATCCTCGTGGGATTGAGCTCGACGAAGCGGCGGCCGTTAACCCGGTACCCTCGCAGGTCCCAGCGGCTGATCCGCGTGTGCCCGGCCTGAAAGCCGGCCAGATACTCGAAGTTCTTGAGAACGGGGGCATCATCCGTGAACGTCCCGTAGAGATTGAAATATCCCTTCGGCTGCACGTACCCGTAGTTGTCGTACTTGTAGTTCACGAAATGCCACCACTCGCCCCGGGCGAAATTGCGGTAATCATCCTTTAAGAACCGGCGGTAGTAGTGCTGTCGAGAATCGTGCACCGCGAAATTCCCGTCCTCCAGGTTTCTGCGCGTCGTCCGGGAACCGATGCCGAAATAATTGGCGTTGATCTTCTTTTCATACATCACGCAGGCCCGCACCCTGAGGCTCGTCCCGCCGAGGCGGAATTGGTCCCATTGCAGCATGTGCTGGGTCCATCCGTTCGTGGTCTGGAAAAACTGGCCGTATAACTGCGTGAAGTATGGCGTTTCGTCAAAGCCGGGATCTTCATCTCTGCCGTTCTGGTAAAAATAGACGCCCGCGCCGTAGCCGAGGCCGTTATCGCTCGTTAAATTCAGGATCGGCATGCCGGTGAAATACCAGCCCCGCTTCTTGTTCTTCAACGTGTAATCGTCGAGCTTCCCGGCAGCCAGCACCCGGGACCCGATCAGGCAATACACAAGGACGCAGCCGAGCAGTCCGGCCGTTATCCGGCAAAACCGGGCCGCCATATTACCCGGGGCGCTCATCCCCGAAACCAGTCGACCTGCGGGGTGTCCCTGGCGATGACGCCGTCAATTTTTCCGACCGGATATCCGAGCGCGATGCAAGTGACCGCCTTCCAGGGCCGGGCTATGCTGAGCTTTTTCCTGAATCCCTTCATCAGCGGGAGGTTCATCGACTTAATGGCAAGCGATATATAGCAGGTACCCAGGCCGAAGGAATGCGCCGCCAGCACCATGTTCTGGCAGCATATGCCGACATCGAGGTCAGGATTGCTGATGCCGAGCGTGTTCTTGAGCACCATAATGACGACCGGCGCGTCCCAGTATATCTTCTCGTCGATCCGGTCCGCCTTCTCCACCGCCGTGAACGGACGCGGGTCCATGCTCTGCGGATCGAACCAGCTGTAGACGGTGAAAAAAATTCTCTTCCATAACGGACGCTTCCCCTTCCCGGATTTGTCGAAGTAGAGATTTTTAAGGAGCCGGAGCGACCTCATGGCGCCGTGCTCCAGCTCTTGAATGATTTTTTTATCGCTGATCACGATGAACCGGTACGGCTGGTTGTTGCCGGCTGACGGGGCGAACCTTCCGGCCTCGAGGACGCGGTTGACCGTCTCCTCCGGAACCGCCTTCTTCTGGTTGAACAGCCTGTTGGACCGTCTCGTGTAGACGACGCGCTCTACTTCAGTGAGCTGCTTCGCATATGATTCATAGGGCCTCCTGTCCTTCTCGCCGAAAGGATGGGGAAGGCTGATATTTTTCCTGAGATAGGTCTTATGCCTCCCCCTGTCCACGTAATAGGCGCCCTCAACCCTGATGGCACCGTGCGGGCACACGGCCACGCAGTTCCAACAGCTTATGCATGCGTCCGGGTATCCACCGTATCCGTGCGGATGCGGATAATTATCGTCCCCCCACACATAACCATAGCTGGGGCAGGCGTCGAAACAGCGCCTGCAGCTCTTGCATTTCGAATAGTCGACGATCCTCCGTGGAAAGGTGATCGTCTTAGGCATATACGCGTTCGTGAATATTCCCATCATGCACCTCCCTTGTCCGTTATACTGTTATCGCCGCGACGTTCGCGGCGTCCGGCCTGAAAATATCGCGCAGCACCCGCTCGAGCGCCTTCTCCGTCACCGTTTTCGGAATCTCGTCGACGATCTGAATATAACCCGGAATCGAGTTGCGCTCGAGCTTGGAGAGGCATAGCTTTTTGATCCCGTCCACGTCGACCTTCTTCCCCTCAAACGGCGCGACCGCGGCCACGATATCGCTCTCACCCGGCGCGCCGGAAGCGGCAGGGATCCCGTAGACGCAAACCTCCGACACGCTCTCATGCTCGCCGATTATCTTCTCGATCAGGTCCGGCTGGATGAAATCGCCCTGCCGCCTGAGGCCGCCGCCCTTACGAAAATCGAAATAGAGAAAGCCGTTTTCGTCCTGATGGCAGATATCGCCGCTCCGCAGCCATCCTCCCCTCGTTTTCTCCTCGGATTCTTTTTTCTTGCCGTAGTAGGTGACCTCGGTGTCGCCGCTTTTCATCCGGCTGATCAGCTCTCCCTTCACGCCGGGCGGGCACTCGTTGTCGTTCTCGTCCACGATCTTCACCTCGATGATCCCCTCGATCGGCTTGCCGAACGAGCCGACCGGCCCCGTGCCCGGAGGATTGTGGGCGAAGCCGCCCTCAATCGCCGCGTACCACTCGTGTATCTTCACGTTGAAGCGCTTCTCGAACTCCACCCAGATGGAACGGGGAGTGCCGGCGCTTATCACCACGCGAACCGGGTTGTCGCCGTCGTCCGGCCGCGGCGGCTCGTTATAGATGCCGGCAAGCATCCCGCCCAGCGACGAGAAGGTGGTGCACCCGTACTTTCTGCAGATGTCCCATATCCTGCTCTTGGTGAACTTCTCGCCTATGACCGCCGGTATCCCCTTCGCGAGCGACGGAATTATCGTGACAGACTGCGAGTTGCCGTGTGTCATGGACAGGCCCGTGTAGGGAATGTCGTCGGGCTGGTACTTCCAGACCAACGCCCCGAGAAAGGCATAGGTCGTGTACCGGTTGGCCTTGAGCACAACACCTTTCGGGTCGCCGGTCGTACCGGAGGTGTGTATGATCTGGGCCGGGGCGTTCCCGTCAAACGGCAGGGTCCTATCGGGAGGGTTCTGGTCGCCGTGGGCCAGCACTTCGTCAAGCGAAGGATAGGCCGTGCGTTCGGCCACTCCATGGTGCTTCTTGTAGGCGACGCCGATCACCGGCACACCCTTAACGTCGGCGGCAATCTCATCGAGGCTTTCGATGAACTCCCCGGTCAGGATGATGCCCTTCGACTTCGTGTTGTTGATCTGGAACGACAGCTTCCTCTCCTTCGATCGGGGATCGATGGGGACCGCAATTGCGCCGATGGAGAGCGCCGCAAACATCGCGTAGAGGAATTCCGGATGATTCCTCATTAAAATGCTGAAGGTGTCCCCCTTGCCGATGCCCGCCTTGAGCAGGGTATGCGCCACCCTGTTCGTGTTTTCAAAGAGCTGCAGGTAGGTTATCTTCTCGTCCGAGCCGTCGGTGTTCACGAACGTGAAGGCCGTCTTATCGGGCTGGACGGTGTTCAGGCCCACCCCCTTGAATATCGGGAGATCTTCAATCTTGACTCTCATAGGCACCTCCAGAGATATAATATATATTATGCATCTTTCTTCAAGGCGAAATTGGATATGGCGTCAACAATCACTCTCGGCGTAATGCGGTTCAGCACCAGGTGGACGAACTTGTTCACCAGCCCGGGCACGTATACCGGCCTGCCTTTCACCAGGGCCCGCACGCCCTTGCGCGCGATGACCGCCGGGTCGGCGAGACCGCTGATCCTGATCCACCTGACCTTTTCGGGGAAGCCCCCTTTTTTCAACAGAGGCGTGTCCGTGTATGAAGGACAGAGCGCCGTAATCCGCACCCCCGTGCCCCGGAGCTCCTGGTTCACCGCTTCGGAAAGGCTCTGGATGAAGGCCTTGGTGGCGCCGTAGACCGCGTGGTGCGGCGTCGGCTGGAACGCCGACACCGAGCTGACGTTCAGGACCCTCCCCCCGCCGCGCTTTATCATCCCGGGGGTGGAGAGCCGCATGAGGTCCATGTAGGCGATGGCGTTCACCCGCACCAGGTTTTCCTGGGGGCCAAGGCGCGCCCGGTGGAAAGGGCCATAGACCACCATGCCCGCGTTGTTCACCAGGACATCAAGCCGCGGCACGTTCCTCGACACCTTTCGGTACAACTTTTCCGGTCCTCCCCTGTCCAGAAAGTCCTCGAACAGGCACCAGACCTTCACGGCATGCTTTTCTCTCAGCTCCCGTCCCAGAGCGGCAAGCGTCTTGCGCTGCCCCGGCAGGGCATGGAGAACACAGTTCGCCCCTGCCGCCGCGAAGCAGCGCGACAGCTCCTTTCCGATGCCGGTAGCCGCGCCGGTGATGAGAACGTATTTGCCTTTCAGATCGTATTTTGACATATGTCACACCTTCCGGAGAATATGGATGCACATCGCCGCCTCTTCCACGCGGATGTTGCCGCCGCCGTTCTCCGCGAGGCCGATACGCGCCTTTTCTACCTGTCGCCTGCCCGCCTCTCCCCTGAGCTGCAGCACCAGCTCGTGGATCTGGGCCAGGCCCGAGGCGCCGATGGGATGCCCCCTGCACTCGAGACCGCCGCTAGTGTTGACAGGCCGCTTGCCGCCGAGTCGCGTCGCGCCGGACTCGGCGTACGGCCCGCCCTCTCCCATCGGGCAGAAGCCCATCGCCTCGGTCTGATGCAGCTCGCCCCAGGAGGTCGCGTCGTGCAGCTCGGCGAGGCTGATGTCCTCCGGCCCGACCCCGGCCATCTCGTACGCCTGCTTGGCCAGCCGCTCGCCTATGTCCTCGCCGTCCATGTCGCGGTCGCTCCCCTGACCCGGGACCGACGCGATGATCTCGACCGGCCGCGCTCCGGCGAGCTTCTTCAAATATTTTTCCGAACAGACGATCGCGGCTGCCGCGCCGTCGCCCACCGGCGCGCACATCGGCCTGGTGAGGGGCCAGGCGACCAGCCGGTCCGCAAGCACCTCATCGACCGTCATGTCCTGCTGGTACTGCGCCAGCGGGTTGAGCGATCCGTGAAAGTGGTTCTTGGCGCAGATCACCGCGAGCTGGCGCTGGGTCGACCCGAACTTGTTCATGTGCCAGCGCGTACCCATGGCGTAGGCGTCCATGAACACGCTCCTCCCCTCGCCCGGACTGCTGTCGTCGACCGGCACCTTCAGGTTCGTCAGGGACTTCTTCACGCTTTCGAGGAGCTGGAGCTGTCCCATGAAATTGCCGACGTCCATGCAGGCGGCGTAGGCGCCCAGCGACTTTGCCTTGTTCGGGTCGGATATCTTTTCGGAACCGACCGCGATGGCGACATCATACATCCCGGCGCGAATTCCCGTGTATGCCAGGTTAAGGGCCGTGGACGCGCCGGCGCAGGCGTTCTCCACGCTCGTCGCCGGGATCTTGTCGATCCCCATGTTGCGGAATACCACCTGCGCCCGTATGGAGTGCTGGTTGCTGAACATCCCCCAGAAGGTGTTGGAGAAGAAGCCGGCCTGGATGTCTTTCTTCTCCAGACCGGCGTCCGATAGCGCGAGGTTGATAGCCTCGTGGGCCATTCCCATGACGCTCCCCTCCGGGTACTTGTTGAAGCGGATCATGCCCGATCCTATGATGTAAATACGCGACATTATTGCGTTACCTCCCGTACTATCATGTTGCCTGCGGTGAGCGCGAGCGAGTCGTTGGAGCCGTCCTCGATGAGGCCCGCGCGCGCGTCGCGGAAGAGCTTCTCTATCGGGAACTCCTTGGACAGGCCGTAGCCGCCGAAGATCTGGACCGCGTCGTTGGTGACGTCCAGGGCCGCCTGGGTGCAATAGACCTTCGAGGCGATCGAGTACTTCACGTCGGGCGGCGTGGTGTTCATGTTGTATTTCATGGCGTCGCGGGAAAACGACCGCGCCGTGGCGGTCCTGACGAACATGTCGAAGAGCTTTTTCTGCACCGACTGGTGGTCGCAGAGCCGCCTGCCGCCCTGGATCCGTTCGGTGGAGTACTGCAGGGCAAGGTCATAGGCCGCCTGGGCCACGCCGGTGAAATAGGCGCCCATGGTGGCATTGGCGTGCGCCAGGGTCAGGTCGGTCATCATTTCGTAGCTCTCCTGGTCGATGATCATGTCCCGCGCGGGGCAGACTGCGTTGTCAAAAAATATTTCGCCCTGCGGGAGCTCCCTCTGTCCCATCTTGTTCAGCGGCTTCCCGCGCGATATTCCCTTCTGGCTCAGGTCCACCAGGCAGATGCCGCCGCCGGCCATCCCCATTGCCGGCTGGAGATTAACGAACAGCGAGACGTTGCTCGCGATCGGGCCGTTCGATATCCACGACGACTTCTGGCCGTTGAGGATAAAATCGTCGCCTTTCCGCCTAACCTTGACCTGCTGGACCACCTTCGGGTCGCGAAAGTGCGGCGTCCCGGACATGAGGATGTCGGAACCGTGGTCCGGCTCGGTGATGCCCCAGCAGCTCATCACGCCGGCGTCCCTGCATTCGACGAAGGGCACGATGAATTTCTCGATCATGTAGTCATCGGCCATCATTGAGGCATAGAAGGCGTTGAAGCAGCTGCACCCGAGCGATACCGCGAACCCGGCGCTCCCGTAGGCAAGCTCCTCCCAGACGATGTGCGTGGCCAGGGGATCGAGGCCGAGCCCGCCGTACGCGTCGGATATCAAGACGGTGTGATAGTTGAGCTCGTACATCTTTTTCATGCACCGCCAGTAGAGCGAATCCTTCGCGATCACCTGCTCCGGCGTCATCTTATCAAGCTCTATCGCGGCCGGCCGGAGCACGCCCACGGCGAATTTATGCACCGCCTCTTTCAGGGCGACATGGTCCTCGGCCAGGGTGAGATCAAGTTCGGTGTATGGCATGACGCCTCCTTTACCTGTAAATGCAATGTATTTATTGGCGCGCCCCCTAAATCCCCCATGGGGGGACTTGCCCTCACCCCCCTACCCCCTCTCCCACAGGGAGAGGGGTGACGGCTTCATGAGAAAATCTTAAAGCCCCCCTTTGGAGGGTTGGGGGGCGTCACAATCAACCCGTTACGCTCCTTTAACCTCCAGTCCATTCTCCTTCGCAATACCCGGATAGGCCGCGTATGCGGGCTTCAGCAGCGGCAGGAGCTTGAGCACCTTGGGGAGCGGCCCCTTCGCCTTGATGAGCCCCTTGGCGAGCGCAATCGGCATTGATATCTCCTGCAGCCAGAACCTGTGGCAGGTGTCGCCGGATAGCGTCATTTCGATAGTCGGCGACAGTCCGTAAGGCCCGCAGATCACCTCGCCGCCGTTGTTCGGCGAAAGCCATATCTCGCCGTCAGGATCGCTGATAGTGAACTTGATGATGATATCCGACTCGACGAACTTGGGCCCCACGGACGGGTCCTTGACCAGCCCCTCGAACAGGCCCCCCAGGATCCTGTACATCGTATCGGTTCTTTCAAACACTGCCATGGAACACCTCCTGTGCGAATGTTATGATAATGTCGCGAGAAACGCCTCTATTTCCCGGTTGACTTCACCCGGCTTCTGTAAAAAGACGAGATGTCCGGCGCCCGGGATGACCGCCAGGCGGGAACCCGGTATCCGGTCCGCCAGGTAGCGCGAGTACTTCTCGGGCGTCATGATATCCTTGTCGCCGCATAGTACAAGGGTCGGGATCCTTATTTCCGTGATCCTTTCCATTATGTCGAAGCGGTCGCAGCAGAGAAAATCGTTCAGGTGAACGCAGACTGGCAGCCTGCACTGCCGGTCCATCACCATGTCGCGCACCGAGGGCTCAACGCCGTCATACATCGGCAACGCGACTTCCCGGTACCATGAAGGCGGCTTGTCGGCATTGTCCCTCAGCAGTTGCAGAAAACCGGGGTTCACCCTGAGACGGACGCCCGTTCCGATGAGGACGAGGCCGCCGACCTCGCCGGGATGCGCGAGCGCGTACGAAAGCGCGATTCCCCCGCCCATGCTCTGCCCGGCAAGAACTGTTTTCCCGCTGCCGTTCGCGGTAATATGCTCTCTCAACCACTCCCGGTATTCGTCTATGCTGTTGCGCGCCGCGCCTTCTGGATGCCCCGGAAGGGAGACCGCATCGCTGTCAGGGAAACGCGCCTTCTGGAAGTGCCACGCATCTCCTGTGCCGCCGGCTCCATGAATGAATACCAGCTTCATGTATTATTCCCCAGCACCTGCTTGATGACCTTCCCGAGCTCTTCGATCCGGTACGGCTTGGCGATGACCCCCTTGAACCCGTAGTCGGTGTAATTGGCCATGATTAGATCGTTCGAATAACCGCTCGACACAATCGCCTTCACGCCCGGATCCAGGGCGGTGAGCAGTTCAATGGTCTTTTTCCCTCCCATGCCGCCGGGAATCGTCAGGTCGAGGATCACCAGATCGTAGGGAGTACCCGCCGCGAGCGACTTCTCGTACAGGTCCACGGCCTCCCTGCCGTCAAGAGCGATCTCAACGCTGAACCCGATGTGCTCCAGCATCTTCCGTGCCGTGATGTTGACCGCCTCGTCATCGTCCATGAAGAGCACCCTGCCCGTTCCGCTGAACACCGGCTCCCGGACGCCGCTGTCGGCCTCGGGCGCCTCGCCGGACGTCGGAAGGTACAGGTAAAAGGTCGTTCCTTCGCCGACCCGCGATTCGACAGAGATGTAGCCCTCGTGTCTTTTTATGATGGAAAAGGTGCTCGTCAACCCGAGCCCGTACCCGTCCTCCTTGGTGGTGAAATAGGGGTCGAAGACCTTCTGGAGGTGTTCCGCCGGGATACCGACGCCGGTATCTCCGACCGAAATCCTCACATATCGGCCCGGCTTGAGGGGAAGCCCGCTATCCGCGCCGATCGTGACATTTTCCGTGGCGATGGTAATGTCTCCCCCCTCCGGCATAGCCTGGTCGGCGTTAATGACCAGGTTCTGGATCACCTGGCTGAACTGCCCCACGTCCACGTTTACGGGCCAGAGCCCCTCCTGGAACTTGAAGGTGGACCGGACATTGGAGCCCCTGAGAATGAATCGCGACGAGTCTCGGATGATTTCCTCGGCCGACGCGATCTGACGCACGGGCGCCCCTCCCCTCGAGAAGGTCAGAAACTGCTGGGTCAGCTCCTGAGCCCTCGCGGAGGCCTTTTCCGCGTCGTCCAGAATCTCGATGAGCCGTTTGTTGTCTTTGCCGATAAGCCTTGCCAGATTGATGTTCCCTATGATCGCGGTGAGGATATTGTTGAAATCGTGCGCGATGCCGCCCGCGAGGATACCGATCGACTCGAGCTTCTCGATCTTCAAAATCTCGCCGTGGAACTTGACCTCCTCGGTGATATCCCGGATAACGATGACATAGCCGGTATTCCGGCCGGACTGGTCGCGTATCGGCGCGGCGCGCTCTGACACAATGCGCTCGCTGCCGTCCCGGTGGACCAGGAGGGTGTTCGATCTCAAATCGTCCGGCACAACGAGAGAAAGCCCGGCCTTGATCAGGTCAATCCTCTCCCCGGTCTTCTGGTCCTTCATGGCCAGCACGTCATTGACGGTCTTGCCGATCACCTCGTCCTGCCGCCATCCAGTCAGTTCCTCAGCGGCCCTGTTCATGAGATGGACCCGCCATTTGGTATCGGTGGCAATGACCCCCTCGGCGATCGAGCTCATGGTGATCGTCAGCCGCTCCTTTTCCTCCCTGAGGGTGTCTTCGGCGAGCCTTCTCCAAGTAATGTCCCTGGCAACTCCCTGTATGCCGGTCACCCTATCCTCTTTCATGATGGGGGAAAGGTTTACTTCGAGGCAGACACTGGTGCCGTCCTTCTTCGCGAGGGTGGCCTCGTATCCGATAACCTCCTTCCCCTTCAATAAATCTCCGAACAAAAGCATGCTAAGTCCAATGTCGTTAGCGGAACGGAATTTTTGAAAAGAAGTGCCGATCAGTTCGTCAACCCGGTATCCCGTCAGGGGGGTAACAGACGGCGAGGTGTAGGTGATGACCCCCTGGGCGTCCATCATGAATATAACGTCAAAATTCCGCTCGATAACGCCCCTGAAGCGTTCCTCGCTCCGCTGGAGCGCCTCCTTGTCGCGGATATGCTCGGCCGCCTCCCGCTCCAGGTGTTCGTTAAGCACCTCAAGTCTCTTTCTCATCATTGTGATTTTATCCGAGAGGCCGAACGAGAAAACCAGCGCATGCATCATCACGGAAAACTTCAAGACCGACACGGTCAGCGTGTTCATCGGCAGAAGCGCCACTGCGCGCAGCATGTAGACGCCCACCCCGAAAATCAGGAAAGACAATGACGCGAGATAAAAACGGGCGGACCGTTCCCCCCTTACCAGCGTCACAATGACCCCGGCCACAGCGACCACAATCGACGCGACTGAGACAATCAGCGAAATGTAGTACATGACAGGGCTGTCTATCAGCGCAAAATTGACCGCGAAGGCTGCCGCACTGGCGGCGATGACTGACAGTATTGCCTTATCCGCTAATGGCGCGACATAGCGTGTGGCGACAAACTCCCTGGTGAACATCAAGTAGAGGGCATCCGCGATAAAGATAAACATCGTCGTCCATGAGAAAATGCCGGTTTCCGGAGTAAAATACCGGACCCCCCTGCCGTCAAAGGCAAGGGACATCAGGATGAGGCTGCCGATGAACAGCACATAGTACAGGTAGTCTCTTCCCTTCATCGACAGAAAAACAAAGAAGTTATAGATGAGCATGATAATCAGCATGCCGTAATAGATGCCGTTGAGGACCCCGTCGAACAGGGTGCTGCGGTACAGTTCTTCCCTCGAATAGACATTGAGGGGGACCGACATGGCGGAGGTGGTCCTGACTCTCAGGTAATAGGTGGTGGCGCCCGGCTGCTGCTTCAGGGGGAACACGAAGTTCGGGTGGGCAAATTTCCGTTCGCTGAACGGGAGCAAGTCTCCCGACCTGATTTCATTGAACCCTCCCCTACCGTCGGGAATATAAAGGATGATATCGTCCAGGAGGGGATATCCGACCTCCAGGTAGCACGAAACAGGGCCGGCTTCCGGGTTCTTAAAGACAAATCTGAACCAGTATGCGGACGACGTCAGCCCGAAATTGGGGACCTCGTGCCGCAGACTCATGAACGCAGCCGGCGAAAGTGTCGCGACCGCTCCTATGCCAAGCCGCGCTTCGCGGTCCTCAAGATACAAAACCGCCGGGCCGATGCCCTTTACGGCCAGCGACGCGTCAATCGTCACGGCCCGCCGGCCGGCCGCTGGCTGCACCTGTGCGGCCGCGGCACCCCTCCAAAATAAACCCGCCAGAAACACGAGCAGGGCGGCGATGGCAGGGAGGGCTAACGGCATGTTGGAGCCGAATAGACGGCGGCGTCCGCGGCTGTTATATCTGTTATAAAGCACTATCGCTCCCCGGAGTATCGTCCCTCGGCATTGAATTAACACCGCGATGGAAGTCGGGCCGTCATCCTTACCGCGCTTATTTAAGGAATTCGGCTTCGAATTTATTCTTGGGAATAATCCTGACCACCCTGTCCAGCTTGACGACCTCGAAAATTTTCTTTAGCGGCTCGCTCAGATCAATTATGACGAGCCTGATATTGATCTCATCCATCCTCCTGGACAGCCTGAAGATATGGTTGATTGAAACGGAGTCTATCTGGGCGAGGTTTTTGAAGTCAAGGGCGATGACATCCGGGTGTCTGCCGAGCTCTTCATCCCACGCTTCCTCGGCCTCCCTGATGGTTTCACGCGTCAGGATGCCCGCGACATGAATAATTATAACCCTCCCAAATTCTTCGGCATCTATCTGTATCACCGGTCAATACCTCGTAACGCATTATATGCATATAAACCTGATATTAGTCAATACTATTAGAATTCATATTAAAAATTAATAATCTACTCCCACGCAGCACATCCTGTATCAAAATCTCCCAATCTTACAAATAGATTTTATTGTGTAAGAAAAGGGGATCGGGGAAATAAAAAAGTAGTTCAGATGCTTTAATAACCAATGTCATCAGGAGCGCACCCTTCGACGAAGCCTGTGGTGAGCCCTTCGGCTTCGCTCAGGATAAACTCCGTCGAGGCATGCTTCGTCGTCCCGATTGCATCGGGACTCCTCGCAATTACTGTTGAATGACTATCCCCCCGATCCCCTTTTCTTACACATTCAGGTAATCGTTTAGGAAAAGAATATCGGGAGGATATTATATTATTGATTTTATAATATGGTCCCGCTCCGCCGCCGTAAGGCCGAAACGCTCCATGATAAAATCATCGACATCATCCAGGCAGGCCGTGCCCGCAAGCACGCTGTCGGCGAGGGAGACCATACGGGCCATCGATCGTCGGTCCCAGAGCGGAAGCGGGAGCTGTTCCAGATGGCCGCGAAGGACCTTTATCGAGGAAAATTTTTTTTGAAATATGAACTGATAGGGGGATGAATTAAAAAGGGCCAGCACCGCCTTTACGGGATAATCGTCCAGGCGGGGAATCAGGATATTGGCGCTGTTGAGCGTGAGCGATCCCCGGTCGTCGTACGCAACGATAAGTTTTTTCGAGATGAACCGATACACCAGCTTTTCGGTCGCTCGGTATCTGCACTCGGGCGCCGACTGCTGAAAGCGACCGGAATCATAGCGGATGTAGTTTGACGGCCGTTTCAGGAAATAGGGCGACACGTCCCTCCCCATGTAGATCGGCTCGGATCCGGGGGTCGTGCCGTCGGGAAGCAGATACCTTTTGTTGTTTCCGGTTACGATGCCGAGCGCCCAGTCGGCTTTTCCCTCGAGGGTGATGTGCTCGCCACCCTGGATTTTCTCCATGATGCGGCAATCCATGCCGCCGACATTGATATCGAATACGCAGTCGCCGTTGAGCATAAACCTGCGCTGGTCGATCGAACGCGCCCTGCCTTCCGAGACATACCGCATTCGACCGGGCCTCGCTCCCTTCGTCAGATCCAGACGGATGACCGGAGTGAACACGTTCCTGAATATCCTGCCGAGCCGAATGATCCGCTCGATTCGGGCGCGTTCGAGGACGGCGCGCCTGATGTCGCCGTGCGATTTCACGTTGAGGATCGACTCCGGCAGGATGAAGGAGAGAAAACCGCCGTCGCGGAGCAGATCGATGCTCTTCAGGAGAATGTAGGAAAACGACTCGGGGGCCCTGATCTGCGGGTAGAGACTTTTCAGGAGTGAGAGATCCTCCCGCCCGAAGTGAAGCCCCCATGGCGGGTTCGTCGCCACGACGTCAAACCCTCCTCCGATATCGAACCCTTCTCCGGTCAGGACATTGCTCCTGTAAATACGCGGCTCAAAATCGAGTCCCGGGAACCGCATCATTACATTAATCCTCGCGATGCGGACCGCCAGAGCATCGATATCGCATCCGTGAAGGTTGCGCGGATCTCCGGCCTTTTCGGCGAAGGCCAGCAGAAACTGGCCGGTGCCGCAGCAGGGATCCAACACCCTGGCCCCCTCCGCCATGGACGAGAAGACAATGGCGTCCACTACTGCACCGGGTGTATAGTAGGAGCCCCTCGCGGCCTTGTCTCCCTCCCGAAGAAGCGATTGATAGATAAGCCCCAGGGCATCCCTCTGTTGCGGAAGGTTAAACGAGAGCAGTTCCGCGTACTTTCCCGTGAGATTGAAATTCCCAAGCTCGCGGCGCCACGAACGCAGCTCCTCGCTCAACCGGCCCATGCCGGGGACGCGAAAGCCGGAGGCGGCGAACCGCTCGGCGTCACTGGGTCCGTTCAATCCTTCGGAGCATATCCTTGAAACCGCGAGCGTAAAAAACGCCTTCCGAATATCGAGGCCGAGCCCCCCAATGCAGGCGACGATTTTTTCAATGCCCTCCCGTGATTCCCGGCCGCCGATATATTCCTCGGGTATGAACGATCGGCTTGCGGTCGCCTTGTTCGCGCGGCTGGCGAGACGCCGGACCGATCCTCGCAGAATGTTCTCCCTGAGATTTCGCACCTCTTCATACCGGAACACCATGCCGCCCGACCTGTTCGCCGGCCTCAGGTACTCATGCTTGATCCAATTCCGCACTGTAGCGGAAGAAACAGAGAGCATCGCCGCGGTTTCCTTTAGAGAGACGAGTCCCGATCCCGTGATCATGATGCAATCCCCCGCGCGAACTTCCGGCGCGCTTGTCGTTATTAATGCAAAAGCGATACGTCGATGGCGGCGTATCGCGGCTCTGGTTAATAAATCGACCTCAAAGACAGAGAGGCATTAATACTTTTACGGATGTTATGTCGCGTGATTGGAATATTTATCAGGCACGAGGCAGTTACGCGGAGTTATCGAAAGAGCTGGATCAGCGGAATCTCTATAATTCTCGACGTGTGTTCGCCAAGCGTGTGGTGCCTTATCAGGAAACTGTCGCGGGCGTCCGACTTCAGCACACTGATTCCCTGGCTGAAACCGGTCTGGAATATCTCAACGGTGAGATTGAATACGCTGAGCGCATCGAGGATGGTAAGAACATTCAGCTGGGCGGTGCTTTTGGCCACGCTCTTCTCCCGGTAGCCCGCGCCAAACAGACCGAGGCAGCAAATGCGCGCGGCGCCCCGTTCGACCATGCTGTTATAGAGGGACGCGACCTGCTCCAGGGCCTTGTCGCTGTTCTCGACCCGGTGCTTGAAGAGGTGATTCGCCCCGAACCATACCGTTCGGCTGTCGTCTATCCCGCAGAGGACCACCGAGGCGCACGAGCCGAGATCGACATGTATCATGTGCCTCTCGTCCTTGACGACGGTCTCGTTGACGTGGACGTAGCAGATCTTCTTGTCCCTGCTCTCCCGGTTGAACATCGTATCGTCGTCCATGGCCCGCCTCCCCGCCGAAAACCTGTCTCCGTGTAGACCATTTCCGCCGGTCCGTCAATTCATTAATGGCGATAGCAAAATTATCTGACGCCAAGATTATTCCTTGACCTTCCCGGTCCCCTATGTATTCTTTTGGCCATTCGCCTGGCACGGTTCCCATGGATGATATTAATAAAATACGATTTGTGTCGGTTGAACTCACGGACACAGGGAAAAAAATCGCCTTCGCCTCGTTCTTAAAAAAAGACTACGTGGAAAATTCCATGGTTGTCTATCTCGAGAAGAACGATATCATAGGGAAAATTTTTTTCTCCTCGCACGTCCACGGTACGGTCGAATGGATAAACGGCGCCGGGTTGAAGAACTGCCACCGGTGGGAGAGCGAAGATCAGGCAAAGTCGCCGACCTACCTGACGGCGAGGTACACCTCGATCCTTTCCGACGGCGCCGTGGACGCGAATTACGCCCGCGAGACCATCATACCCGACGTCCTGGACAACCTCTATGACGCGGACATCGCCGAACTCGTAAGCGACATCGTACAGGTGAAGGAGTATCTGATCCCCGTTGATTTTACCCGTTTCAACGCGCGGGCGTGAACACCGGGCGGCGGGCCCTCATCTCATTTTCCTTGCCGCCTTTTATCGAGCCAGTCCTTGACCGCTGGTCCGGTGCCGACAGCCCAGGGCCGCAACTTGTCGGGACTGACCAGCTTAATCTCTTCGAGCTCGTCGCTGATGATGATTTCTCCCGAGGCCTCAAGGTGATACACGATGAGAAGCTGGTTCATCTGAACGAAGGGGTACAAGCCGACCAGCCCCCGGATCGCTGCTGAAACCCCAAGCTCCTCCTTCACCTCCCGGAGCACCCCGTCCTCCGGAGACTCTCCCCGCTCGAGAAACCCGGTGACGAGCCCGAACATCTTTTCCGGCCACCCCTTCGCGCGGGCAAGCACCACGCATCCGCCATGCTCGACGATGGCGGCAACGACCGGCTTTGGATTGTCCCAGAACACGTACCCGCACGGCCCGCTCACGCACGCGAGGTACTCCCTCCCCTCGATCTCCCTGGCACTCAGCAGGCTACCGCACCAGGGACAGTAGCGCATATCCGCCATTCCGGTCACCCCCGCTCCGATATATCGCGCGAGGCGCCATGCATTCCAATCACACTCCCGTCAGGGCCCCGGATCGCCTTCACCACGGTCTCCAGCACCACGGTTGAGCCGTCCTTCCGGAAGGCCTCGACCATGACGACGATCCGCCTGTCGGGGTCCGACCTCCCCTCGGCTTCACGCGTAAGCTCTTCCTGGAATTTTTTTATAATCGCGTTGAACGAGTCGGACCTCATCATCTCCTTTATATCTTTGGCCATCTGCTCTTCAGGCGTAAACCCGAGCACCTTTTCGATAGACGGGCTGATGTAAGTAAATTTCAGATTCATATCCAGCGTCCAGATCACATCACTCATCATCTCGGTAATCAACCGGTATTTTTCCTCGCTTTCACGGAGCCTCAATTCAAGCTCATGACGATGGATGGCGGTGTCGATCGTGGAAAAAAGATCCATAGGATTGACCGGCTTCAGAACGTAGCCATAGGGATTGGTCTCCCTGGCGCGGTTCACGGTGGCGATGTCCGCATTACCGGTCAGGTAGACGACCGGTATTCCCAGAGTGTCCCTGATGACTTTCGCCGCCTCCACTCCGTCACTATCACCCGATATCACGATATCCAGCAGGATAAGGTCGGGCCTCAGCTCACGGGCCCGGTCAAGGGCCTCCTTCGCTGAACTGACCGCGGGCGGGACGTCGTACCCAAGCCTGGTAAGGGTATCGATAATGTGCATGCAAATGATGGCCTCATCCTCAACTATAAGAATGCGCTTCTTCATCGCCCCCCCTGAAACAATTATTAATACAATCCACTCATTCGAGAATATCTTTCAGCTTCGCCGCAAGGTCCGCCAGCTGGTACGGCTTCTGGATGAAGCCGGCTAACCCCTTGCCGACAAAGCGCTGCGTGATTTCCTGCTCGTTGTAACCGCTCGACATGATGACGCGGGCGTTTTTCCTGATGCGGCGCATTTCCCGGAATGTCTCCTCGCCGTCCATGTGAGGCATGGTCATGTCGAGTATGACGCAGGCCACCGTGCCGCCCAGTTCCCGGAATATATCCAGCGCTTCATTTCCGTTCGCGGCTGTCCGTACCGTGAAGCCGAGACGCTCCAGCATCTGTTTGCCTATGGACCGTATGGTC
Source organism: Spirochaetota bacterium (assembly GCA_016933025.1). Lineage (GTDB taxonomy): Bacteria > Spirochaetota > UBA4802 > UBA4802 > UBA5550 > RBG-16-49-21. Next base: position 231,121 of record JAFGBT010000006.1, read on the forward strand.
TCTTCGTCGTCGGCGAGGATTACGATCCCGCTGCCGCGCCACCCGTGGGCGTCATGCCGCGACTCTTCCAGCGGCCCGGCCGGCCGCTCGGCCGCGGGAAAGAGGATCTTGAAGTTCGTTCCCTTCCCCGGCTCGCTGTAAATCTTGACTGCTCCGCGGTGGCCGCGCACGATGCCGAGCACCGCGGCCAGGCCGAGGCCGCGCCCCGCGAACTTCGTGGTGAAGAAGGGGTCGAACACCCTCGGCAGGGTCTCGGCCGACATGCCGATACCGGTGTCCGCAACCTCCACGTAGACGTAGAGGCCCTCGGGGAGCTTCTCGTCGAGCCAGGTCTCGCTCAGGTAGGAACGGTCGCAATTCATCGCGCCGGTTGAAACCGAGATAACCCCGCTCTTTTCGCCGATGGCGTCCGAGGCGTTGATCACCAGGTTCATTACAATCTGACGGATCTGGGTGGCGTCAGCCTCAACCGCGGGGATCCCGCGGGACAGGTTATACCGGATTATCGCCTTCTTGGACACGGACACCTCCAGCATGTGCCTCATGTCATCGATCAGCTCGTTCAGGCTGATGGGCTCGTTCGTGAAACGGCCCCGCCCGGAATAGGCGAGCATCTGCCTGCAGAGGTCGGCCGCCCTCTGCGAGGACTTCGCCGCCTCGATCAGGTTTCCCCGGACGGGGGACGTTTTCGAGAGATCCAGAAGCGCGAGATCGATGCTCCCGAGAATGGCCATGAGGAGGTTGTTGAAGTCGTGTGCGATGCCGCCCGCCAGCACGCCGAGACTCTCCAGCTTCTGGGTCTGCTGGATCTGCGACTCGATCTTCCGCCTCTCATCCTCCGCCTGTTTCCGATCGGTAATGTCACGGATAAACAGGAGAACGGCCGGCGTCCCTTCCCAGTCGAATAAAACCGAGTTTACCTCCGTCCATCGTGATGTTCCCGATTTCTGGATGAAACGCACCTCATAGGTAAAGGGCGCCGTATCGCCTCCCAACCTCCTGGCATAGCGGTCCGAAATCATCTCCCGGTCATCGGGATGTATGAACAACTCGGTGAAGCGTTTCTCTGCGAGCTCCTCGGCCGAGTAGCCGGTGAGGGCGATCAGCCTGGGGTTCACAAACACGAACCGGCCCTCCCGGATCACCGCGATCCCCTCGTTTGCGTTCTCCACCAGCAGGCGATTGCGCTCCTCGCTGTCCATGAGGTCCTGCCGGGCCTTCATGCGCATCGTGACGTCCCTGCACACCAGCAGCATGCCCCGGACGATCGGGTCATTAAGAAGGTTGGTGGCGAGCACCTCCACCTGTAACCACGAACCGTCCCGGTGACGGACGCGGAACATCGACGGGGTGTGCGGATTGACCTTGTCGACGACCTCTTTAAAGTCATTTATCGCCGACGCGATATCGTCAGGATGGATGACATCAAAGATATTTCGACCGAGGGTCTCGTAGCCGAGGATGGCGGCGGTGGCCGGATTCTCGAGTTTAACAATTCCATCAGAATCCACAACAAGTATGATGTCCTGCAGATTCTGAACCAGGGCCCCGAACCGCTCCTCGCTCTCGCGGAGGGCCTCGGAGGCCCGCTTTTTCTCGTCAATATCGGACAGCACGCCCCGCACCCCTTTGAACACACCGTCCACCATTACGGCTTTTCCGGAGACCCGAACCCAGCGGGATTCACCGGATTTCGTCACTATGCGGCGTTCATTGTGATCGGGAGAGCCCTCCGAAACCCGCTTAGCGAAGGACCCCTTTATCCGTTTGCGGTCTTCGGGATACAGCAGGTCAAGGGAATTCCGTCCCAGCAGTTCGCGATCCTTAAAGCCGGATATATTTTCAATACTTGGCGAGATGAAGGTGATGACGCCCTTTTCGTCAAAAGCGAATATAACATCACTTATCTCCTCTACGAGGTTTCGGTATTTTTCCTCGCTCTCTATCAGTGCTGTCTCGATACGGACGCGCTCCGTGATATCCCTTACGATCAGAAGAATCGCCGTTTCATCTTTCAGCTTGAACAAGCGGCCGATTATTTCAAGAATGATTTCAATGCCGTCCTTACGCACCCCCCGCACCCGTTTATATCCCGTCTCCTGCCCCTGCAGCATATTCTGTCCGGTCTTCATCACCTCGGACATGTCATCAGGATGGACCACCAGCTCCGGACCCCGACCGATCATTTCATCCCTGGTGTAGCCGAATATATTCGCGAACACATCGTTGACCCAGACGTTTTTGAAATCAACGGTGAGCGCGACACCCTCCAGGATGTTCTCCGAGATGGCCCGGAACCGCTCCTCGCTCTCGGCGAGTCGGACCTCCAGATCGCGCCGCCGGAGGATGGCGTCGATCGTGGAAAACAGGTGCATTACGTTGACCGGCTTGAGCACGTAACCGTAGGGGGCGATATCGCGGGCGCGCTGGATCGTGGGGACGTCGGCATTGCCGGTCATGTAGACGACGGGGATGTCGAGGGTTTCATGTATGATCTTCGCGGCCTGGACTCCGTCCATCTCTCCCTGGAGCACAATGTCCATCAGGACGAGGTCCGGCATCATCTCGCCCGCCTTCTTCACGGCCTCCTCGCCGGAAGACACGGCCGCGCACACCTCGTAGCCCAGCCTGGCGAGGCTGTTCTGCACGTACATCGCGATGACAGCTTCATCTTCAACGATTAAGATTTTTGTCCGATCCATAATGCCTTCAGGACTGCATGAGATACACGGACCGGAATAACGGCCCTGACACGGCGTCAGCTTTCATTCATAACACGATTCATTACTGCCGGTCAATTACATTTTATCGGCATGCGGGACGCGCCGCCGTTTGTCGAGAGCGTCAACGGGTCACCGGAGGCGGGTCCAGCTCGATTTTTGTGCCGAAATCGTGGTACTTCGGTTTCCCGAACGGCGAATCGACTGGGCCGGTGTCAGCACCCTTCCCTTCTGTCGGTTTTGATTTTTGCTCAGGACCGGCTTCTGTATCAGTTTTTCCCGGAACCGGCTGCGGCTTTATGTCTCCATCGGTTTTTATCGGGACCGGTTTCGGCTTTGCAATTTTTTTCGCACGCTGCGGAACGGGTGCCGGCTCCTCCGCCGGGACAGTCGTCCGCGCAGCCCGATCCACGACCCTGAAACCATCGACGTCACCCGCATCGCGGCAATGACGAATCGCGCAGGGAGGTATGAGCAGGAGAATAATTGCGATTGTCAGACCGATAACGATCCGGCAAACCCGCTTTCTTCTTTCATCACCCGCTGTATCGGGCCTGGCAACCCGCGGGTCTCCCCGTTCGTTACGCCAGATCCTCGAAGGTCTCCCCCTGCTCTTAGCCACGCATCACCCCGTCTCCGCGTCACCCCGGCGGTCCTCTACATACTATGCGGGTAAATACCGTTACATTTCAAGAAAAAAATCGGAGCAAGGGGCCGGGTAATCAAAACAAAAAAATTATTTACTAAATTACCGCCCCTGTACTACACTACTGGCCATGGACGACAGAGTTTTTGCAGACCTCCACAACAAGGCGGAAGAGTTCGGGTCCATCGCTCGCCTGGTGAACGAATCGTCCCGGCTCCGAAAGATGCATTCCGAACGGGCCATCAGCCTCATCAGGCAATCGCTGGAAATAGGGGACGTACTTAACCAGCAATTCGAGATAATCTCCCGTGCGAACAAATCGATGCGCGACCAGGACACCAAAGTCCAGAATTACTGCTACATCCTGGCCTCCAATATCAACCATCAGAAGGAACTGATCGCCGCGCTCAATGAAGGGTCGTCGGTGGACGCCGCCGCGCTGTCGCGGCTGGAGGAAATTACCGACAACCTTTCGGAATCGCTCCAGAAGGCGATTGTCCTCCTTCACATCATAATACAAAACGACAACGAGATCATACTCCTTGACGACCTGATCATCGACCGGAAACGTTTCCAGCGCGAGTCGCTGGACCAGCTCAAGAAGCTGTCGCTGCGCACCCTGGAGGATGCCGATATCGCCATCCGCGGATCGTCGTCTAATCTGCAAAGGGGTCTCCAGCTGATGGAAAACATACTCAACGTGAGGCAGTACATAGAGAAAAACGTTGAAGAGGAGCTGGTGAATCTCATCGAGGAGGCCCGCACGGGATGGAATATCGAAACGACCGTCAACAAGAGTTCCATCACGCAGATGGTGTTCGCCGAAGAGGTGATCAGGTTCATCGATATGTTGCACGGGGACTCAATCGACATCCGGAATCTGGTGCTTGAAAAGCACAAGCTCTTCTCCCGGAACCTCGAGCTGACGACCGAGCTCACCGTGATCCTGTCGCTCGAGATAAAAGATTTCCTGCCGGCCAGGGGGCTCTTCGATGAACGGATCTACGCCCCGCACCTCCCGAAAGAGGCACGCAACCTCATCGGCAATCTCATATCATACGTGGCCGTCGCCTGCCGGGACATCAATTTCGTCTCGAACCTCAACTTCGACATGACGGACAGCATAAACCTGAACGCAGACCTCGAAAAAAAATCGATCGATCTGACCAAGATGATACTGGACTATTTTCAGAAAATCAGGGAAGAGGTCCAGAACATGAACCGGGCCACGAAATACCCGATAGAGGGTTCGGCAAAAAACATCGAGAATGGCAAGCTGATAGAATCGTATCTCCGCCTGCTTTTAAAAAGGATAACCTGACCCGCCAAGCTGCTATTCCGCCTCATTCAGAATCACGCAATCTCCCGACATGTTGTCGGCCGAAAGAACGACATCAATGGTATCCTGCAGGCCGGTTTCGATCTTGAAACCGCAGTAATCCGGCTGGATCGGCAGCTCGCGGTTGCCCCGGTCCACCAGGGCGAAGAGCCTGATGGCCTTGGGCCTGCCGAAAGAGGTGAGTGTTTCGAGAGCCGCCTTGGTCGTGCGCCCGGTGAAAATCACGTCATCGATCAAAAGTATCGTCATGGTGGAGATGTCGAAGGCGATGGAGGTCTCCTTAATTGAGGGAAGCACGCCGCGGGTGGCCAGATCGTCGCGGTAAAACGTGATGTCCAGCGTCCCGCTCCCGATCTTCTTACCGGAGAGCGCCTCGATCCGCTCGCGGATCCTCCTGGCCAGCTCAACACCGCCGGTCTGCAGCCCGACAACAGCGAACCTGTCTACGTCGCCGAGGTCCCGGTAAATCTGCTCTGAAAGCCGGTCAATTATCTCTGCGATGTCCCCGCTCTTGAGTAATACTCTCTGTGCCATGCCCTACACCACCTCTCTCTGGTATTCCTGTATCGATTTAACATACATCTCCCTGTTCCGCCCTACCTCGAGAAGGCCGTGTATGGCGGCGCGGGCGGCCTGCACGGTCGTCATGTACGGGACATGATACCGGACCGCCGCCTGCCGTATCTGGAATGAATCATCCTTTGAAGACTTGCCGGCCGGCGTGTTAACGATCATATCTATCTCGCCGTTCTTCATAAAATCGATTATATTCGGACGGCCCTCGCTAACCTTGTGGACCTGAGCGCATGGGATGCCGCCGTCATTGTAATACTGGGCCGTACCCTCGGTCGCGACAAGCCTGAACCCTGCTCCGTGAAGGTCCCGCACCTCGCCGAACAGCTCCTCGCGCGACCGGGCATTCAGCGAGAGAAGCACGGTCCCGGACAGCGGGAGCGAATCGCCGGCGGCCAGGGTCGCCTTGTAGAAGGACTCGCCGAAATGCGCGGAGATACCCATGACCTCACCCGTCGATTTCATCTCCGGAGAAAGGAGGGTGTCCACGCCCGGAAATTTATTGAATGGAAGCACTGCCTCCTTCACGCTGACAAAGGGGATCCCCTTCATGCGGACCAGACCGAGCTCGGAAAGCTTTCTGCCGAGCATTACCTTCACCGCGATCTTCGCAAGGGGAACCCCGGTGGTCTTGGAGACGAAGGGCACGGTCCTGGAGGCCCTGGGATTCACCTCGATGACGTGCAACCTGCCGTCCCTGATCGCGAACTGGATGTTCAGGAGGCCCATGACGCCGAGCTCCTTCGCCAGTGACGCCGTGGTCTCCGTGATCGCGCGCACCATGTCTTCCGGGATCGATAACGGCGGGATAATGCAAGCGGAATCGCCCGAATGGATCCCGGCCTCTTCGACGTGCTCCATGATGGCACCGACGTAAACGTCGTCGCCGTCGCAAATCGCGTCGACGTCGATCTCGATGGCGTCTTCCAGGAAATCGTCGACCAGGATCGGGTGTTCGGGCGAGAGCTCGACCGCCGTGGCGATGTATTCCACCAGGCTCTGCTCGTCGTAGATGATGGCCATCGCCCTTCCTCCCAGCACGTAGCTCGGCCGGACCAGGACCGGGTAGCCTATCGATCCGGCGATCCGTATCGCCTCCTCCTCTGCATAGGCAATACCGTTCTCCGGCTGGAGCAGGCCGAGCTTCCGAACCACCTCGGCGAAGCGCTCACGGTCCTCCGCCCTATCGATGGAATCGGGAGACGTCCCGATGATCCTCACGCCGTTCTCCTCCAGGGCGCGCGCCAACCGGAGCGGTGTCTGCCCTCCGAACTGAACGATCACGCCGTCAGGCTTTTCGCGGTCATATATAGTCAGCACGTCCTCCAGGGTCAGCGGCTCGAAATAAAGCCGATCGGACGTATCATAATCGGTCGATACGGTCTCAGGGTTTGAATTCACCATGATCGATTCTACGCCCATCTCACGAAGCGCGAAGGAGGCGTGGCAGCAACAGTAATCGAACTCTATCCCCTGTCCGATCCGGTTCGGGCCGCCGCCGAGTATCATGATCTTTTTCCGGTCAGATGAGGCGGTCTCGTCATCGGCGTCATATGACGAATAGTAATAGGGCGTGCTGGCCTCGAATTCCCCGCCGCATGTGTCGACGAGCCGGAAGCCGGGCGCGATCCCCTGCTCGATGCGGAACCGCCGCACCTCGTCCTCACGATCCTTCAGGGCCATCGCGTATTCCTTCTGGTGGTCGGCGCCTCGCTCGTGCAGGCGGATCAGCTCGTCCCGGTGCGCGAGATAACCGAGCTGGCGGTCCGAAAATCCGAGACGCTTCATCCCATGGACGCGTTCAGCCGTCAATCCGCCGGCCCTGCACTCTTCTGCGAACCGCTGCGCAGCCTCGACAATTTCGTGGAACTGCGACAGGAACCAGCGGTCGATGCCGGTGAGCCGGGAAACCCGCTCAACGCTCCACCCCATCTTGAAGGCGACGTTCAGGAAAAACATCCTGTCCTCGCGGGTATTCATCAGCTCCTTCTCTATGATGTCGCGCTTGTGCCGTTCGGGAAGCCGTTTGAGCATTTGCACGATTCTGGTGACGCCGTCGGAGCCGAACCCGAAACGGTTGATCTCAAGCGACCTCAGCGACTTCTGAAAGGCCTCCTTGAAGGTGCGTCCGACCGCCATGGCCTCGCCGACCGACTTCATCTGGGTGCCCAGGAGGGAGTCGGCGCCCTCGAACTTCTCGAAGGCCCAGCGCGGCGCCTTCACCACCACATAGTCGATGGTCGGCTCGAACGACGCCGGCGTCGACCTGGTGATGTCATTCGGGATCTCGTCCAGGGTGAGGCCTACGGCCAGTTTCGCCGCGATCTTTGCGATCGGAAAGCCGGTTGCCTTGGAGGCAAGGGCCGAACTCCGGCTCACCCGGGGGTTCATTTCAATAACCATCACCCTGCCGTCAGCGGGATTGACGGCAAACTGGATGTTGGAGCCGCCCGTATCGACGCCGATCTCCCGGATAATACTGACCGCCATGTTGCGGAGATTCTGGTACTCGCGGTCGGTCAGCGTCTGCTGGGGCGCGACCGTGATGGAGTCGCCGGTGTGTATCCCCATCGGATCAATGTTTTCGATAGAGCAGATGATAACGACGTTATCGTTTGTGTCCCTCATGACTTCGAGCTCGAACTCCTTCCAGCCGATGACCGATTCCTCCAGGAGCACCTGACTGATGGGCGACTCGTCCAGCCCCCGGGTTACCAGGTCAATGAAGTCCTCCCGGTTGAAGACGATGTTTCCGCCCGTTCCGCCGAGGGTAAAGGCCGGCCGGATGATGATGGGAAGACTGATTTTTTCCAGAACGGCAAGGGCCTCGTCAATGGACGAAGCGAGACCGGACTGCGGCACGGAGAGGCCGATGTTGACCATCGCCTTCTTGAAAAGGTCCCTGTCCTCGGCCTTCCGGATGGATTCGATGTTCGCACCTATCAACTCGATGCCATGCCTCTTCAGCACGCCGCGCTTATCCAGAGCGAGGGTAACGTTCAGCGCGGTCTGCCCCCCCACGGTCGGGAGGATCGCATCGAGATTCTCGCGCTCTATGATCTTTTCCACGATATCAGCCGTTATCGGCTCGATGTAGGTACGGTCCGCCAGATCGGGGTCGGTCATGATGGTCGCCGGGTTCGAGTTTATCAGAACAACCCGATACCCCTCCTCCTTCAGGGCCTTGCATGCCTGTGATCCGGAATAATCAAATTCAGAGGCCTGACCGATAACTATCGGGCCGGAGCCGATGATCAGTATGGTATGGATGTCCGTACGTTTTGGCATCTTCTTATTATTTAGCACGCGACAGTGGTCCGTGAGCACATATATCGCATAAATCAATCTACGAAATACAATTTTTGTCTATTATATTGTCAATAACAATACTATCTGACTCTATAATTATAATGAAGATAAAATATTTATTTACAAAATTGTAATAGGTATTTAAAATTTCCATCCAACCAGGCTGTTTTGTGTCCAATGGCCTATTATATCAAAACGGTCAAAATTTGATTAAAATTGGCATGATGCATTACCATGAAAAAAGAACTTAAAGTAATCAAGAAAAAAAAGCACATCATTGAGGCGTTAAAGCGATGCCTTGAAAAAGACGTGTACTCCCAGGTATCCCTTGAAGACGTTGCCAAGGAAGCCGGCTTCTCGAAGGGGGGGCTGCGGCATTACTTCCCCACTCGCGAGGAGCTTTATGTTGCGCTCATCGAGAACTTCTTCAACCAGATACAGAGGGACCAGCTCGGGGTGGTACAGGGTCTCGACCTGGACAGGAACGACAAGGCGCTGATCACGACGCTTTTCGGGATCGAGAAGTTCCTGCTGGACAAGAAGAACATGAGGATACTTATCAACATTATCCTCTACGGCTTTGAAGACGAAAAAATCAGGGCGATAATCAAGAAATTCATCCGCAATCACCTGAACCTGTACGCCAACATCATCAAGGAAGTCGAGGTGGGCGCCGGTGACGGCGATGGGGAGGTCCAGTTCATCGGCAGGATTACGCAGGTCATTCTTCTCTTCGCCGGGATCCTCGAGTATATGGACCCGATAAACGTTGACACGCCAAAACTGATCGAATTCATCCTCAAGCTCTACAAGCAGGGATAGGGGACGGCAGGCCCCGCGGAGCGTCCTACAGGCCGCCCCTGATCTTTTCGATTATTCCAGACAGCTTCAGTCGATCCTCGGGGGAAAGGACTTCAAGAGCGACCCCTCCCTTGATGCTCATCTTCCCATTATCAAAAAACACGCTGCTCCACACGTTCCTCACGTCGGCCGCCATTGAATCATCGCCAAAAAACATTGTTACGAGGAAATATTCCATCGTTTTTATTGTATCGACCTGCGACCCGCCGACTGAGTCAATCCTGTAGCCGAATCCCCGGAGGCTCAGATCCTCCAGCTTCACCTCGAGTCCCTCGTCAAACTCGAACCTGCAGCGGACATCGCCGACCGCCTGTCGCAATACGGCCGTGTTGTCCAGCCTGTACCGGATATCTCTACGTAGTTCCATGTGCAATATGCAATCAGAGCGCCGATTAATTTTCAAGCAATTTTAATGGACCGGGTCAGCTTTTAATCCAGAACTTTTTAGAAGGCCCGCGAAGAATTTATTGACACTCCTCCTATTACCTGTTATTATATGTACTGTGGTGGCCGCGACCCTGCATGCGGAAATTTTATTATGGAGGACCCAAGGATGATGAAACAATGTATCGTAGCCATAATGGCGCTGTCCCTGATCGCGCCCCTTTATTCACAGGAGAAAAAGGAGGCCGATGAAAAGAATAAAGTGACCGTATGGCAGGAACTGGCCCTGGAGGACTTCGAGACCACCCCCTATACGGAAAAGAATATCACCTACAGCGTCACCTCCGACCAGGAGGCGAAACTTGCTATACGAGACCAGCTTCCCGGAGCGCCTAACTCCAAGAAATACCTGGGCATCAAGGTCAAATCGCGGGGGAACGACACGTTCGTGATAAAGCCGGCGAAGGAGATGATCATAGACAAATTTTGCAAAAACATCACCTTTTGGGTATACGGGAAGAAGACATATGGAGAGCTTTCGTTCATGATCCAGGACACGAAGCAGGTGAACCATAAACTCATAATCGTCCCGACGATCAACTTTCTGGGATGGAAAAAGTTCACCGTCAATATGGACAACAGGATCATCCAGGAAGACGATTTCATCAACCAGCGGAAGACCATGAAGATCGTCAACATACAGTACCGGACGCCGCACACGACCAAGGCCACGATATCCAAGTGGCACTTCATCTACCTTGACGACATCATAGCCGTGGTTCGCGAGCGCTACAGCGACAAGCAGAGCGACGAGTGGTAGAATACATTTCATCAAAGATGCGGAAGAAACGGCGGTTCACACCGCCGTTTCTTTATTTCACGTAACCGGGCACGGGGTAGACAAACGGTCTGCCGGTCGTCGGGTTCTTCATGACGATGCATGGCGTGCCGAACAGGTCCTCAACCAGATCGTAGCGGAGCACTTCGTCCGGCGTCCCCGAGAAAAAAATCCCGCCCTTCTTCATGCCGATAATCCTGCTCGCGTAGTCTGAAGCGATATTGATATCATGGAGCACGGTGACCACCGTGGTACCCTCCCGGTTAAGCTTCCAGAGTATATCCATTATCATCACCGTATGCTGTATATCGAGGTGTGAGACCGGCTCGTCAAGGATGACGATGCGGCTGTTCTGCGCCAGCGCGTGCGCTATACGGACAAGCTGGAACTCCCCTCCCGATAGCTCGGTAAGGTGCCGGGTAAAAAGTCCGGTCACGCCGGTCATACCGGCCGCCCATTCAATGATTTCCCTGTCCCCGTCCGACTCAACGGTAAAGGCGGGCTGGTGCGGGAACCTCCCCAGCCTTATAAACTCGTGCACGGTAAAGGGCGCGACGGCCTCGATCGTCTGGTGGACGATGGAAACCTGGCGCGCCAGGTCCCTCGGCCGGTATTCCCGCACGGGGCGGCCATTAAACAAAACAGAGCCTGCCATGAGAAGGTCGTCGCCAGAGAGGACTTTCAGGAGCGTGCTTTTACCGGCTCCATTGGGCCCGATGATCGAAACAAACTCGCCGACGTCGATTCCGAGGTCCAGACCCTCTATCACCGGCGCTCCGCCGTAGCCTGCGCTTACGGATTTAAGCTCAAAGATATTCATTCCGGTTTCTCCCTGAGCATCATATGGATCAGGAAAAAGACGCCGCCCAGGAACCCGGTGACGATGCCGACCGGGATCTCATAGGGCGGTGCCAGCAAACGCCCGAGGGCGTCCGAGACCAGAAGGAAAATCGCCCCGCCGAACGCCGCGGCCGGGACAAGCCGCAGGTGACGCGGGCCGAATATGTTCCGCATGAGATGGGGTGTGATAAGGCCGACAAATCCGATCACCCCCGCCAGTGACACTGCAAGCGCTGCGAGCAGCGAGGCGAGCCAGAAGAGCGACCTGATGTTCCCCTCCGTTACTCCAAGATTTTTCGAAAACCGTTCGCCCATCGATATCACATCGAGGTGTTTGTGAAAGCCCATGACGGCGAGCACGAGCAGCAGCGACACGAGCCCGAGGCCGTCGAGCATATCATAGCGGGCACCCGACAGGTCACCCATGAGCCAAAGCATGGCGCGGTGAATCTGTTCGGTACGCGCAAGCGCGTAGATGAGCAGGACAGCCGCCGACAGGATGAATCCGAGTGCGATGCCGGCCAGAATGAGCGCCGTCGAGCCGAGACGAAGCCGGCTCGACAGCATGTAGACAGCGGTAATGGCCGCGATGCTTCCGATGAATGCCGCCACCGCAACCGTGAAGGGCCCCGCGTTCAGCACTATGGCAGCGGTCGCGCCGAGCGCAGCGCCCCCGGAAACGCCGATGATGTACGGGTCCGCCAGTGGATTTTTTAGCACCGACTGAAACACGGTCCCGCTCACAGCGAGCGAGGCGCCGATCACGAGGGAAAGAAGCACCCGCGGCAGGCGCAGCTTCACCAGTATGGTGTAATCGACATGCCCGGGCCCGCCGAGGAGAATACGCGGAATGTCCCATGGGAGGATGGTCCTCGTTCCCAGAGAAAGGGCGGCGGCGATCAGCACCAGGCCGATGAATAGTATTATCGCAATTTTATATCCTGTTTTCATCTTACGCCAGTCTCTTTCAATAACGGTCTCCGCACTCTACAGGCGGTCACGCCGCTGTCAATCGTTATGTTGGTTCCGTCGGGACCGTATGATCCGCGCGATGGTTTCCGCCGACGCGACGTAATCTCCCGGCGTGTAATAGGGGATTGTATCAGGCGGTATCGCGTGGATGTTACCGCCTGCCACTGCCCGCAGGCTACCGAAGTCTTCCGAGAGCTCGCGGATAAAAATGCCCGCATCCCCCTCCCCGGCCATGAGAATTATCAGATCGGGGTCAGCGTCCAACAGTGATTCCATAGAAACAAGGGGATAGGGCCTGCCGGTGCCGCCATAAGCGCATGCTCCGCCCGCGTCCCTGATGATTTTACCGACGAACGAATCAGGCGACGCAGCAATGAGGGGCCGGCAGGAAACGAAAAAGGCGACGGACGTACGCCTGCCGGCCATCCCCGTTTTTTTAATCCGATCAAGGTCCTCCCGGTAACGTCGGAGAGCGCTCAGCGCTTTTCTCTCCCTGCCGACCATGCGGCCGAGATCGAGGTAGTTTTCGCAAATGCCGGTGAAATCACGGTTTCGCCGAAACCGGCAAACGCCAAGGCCTGTGCGCGCGATCCGCTCGACGTTCTGCACCTGGCCGTCCTCTTCGGAAAAGAGAACGATGTCCGGTTCAAGCATGATGATCCGCTCGATGTTCGGCTGGACCAGCGTGCCGACGATCGCGACTCCGGGACGCCGGTAATCGTCGTACGAGGTCACGCCGGCCAGGAGCTTCGCCGCGTCAAGGTCCACAATCTGCCGTGTAATCGACGGCGAAAGAGAGACGATGCGCCCGATCCGTCCAGGGGCCGTGCGCCCTTCCCCGGCCGGAGCGCAGAAGAGCAGCATACAGGCAAGAGCCGGCATCATGGCCGGCGGCAAGAATCTGGTGACCATTGATTTCATTCTTCGGAAGACTTCTTGATCAATACGTCTTCGAATGAGGCGCGGGTGTCAAGAAGTATCTGCTATCAGCGCAGATGAGGAGCTTGAGCGGAAGGAAACGGGCACCCGGTTTATATAAGGGTAACGATATGCTCTTCACGCGCGCAAGCGATGCAGAACCTCAAACCCTCTTTCTTGTTTCGTTGCGGCACAAAAAAATGGTTGAGGTTATTGACCTCCTTGCCGCACCTTGAACACTTCATCATATATCCCTCTCAATAATGAATTGGCGATCATCATTATTTTCGGAAAAAACGGGACAATTATATAAACAATTTTAACGGCAGGCTTATACGGAATATGCCGACCGGCAGGTATACAAATTAACTGGAATGACCATTATCACACCGATGGGCATACCATCTTTATGATAAATTTTCTAAAAAATATTGTTTACAGTTGACAGTAATATTCTAACATCGTCATAAATTGGGGATTGTACAAAATAACTGTTTATCATTACATGGTGACTGGGGGATACTATGCCATCAAAGCCCAGAAGCGCGGCGACACGAAAGAAAAAATCTAACGGAATATTAGAAAACCGAAAAAACACCGGCAAAGTGTCAAAGATAAAAACGAAAAAAGTCAACCTTCTGAAACTCTATTCCGAAATGAATAAACTGGGAAACGACGCCGTTGACAAGGAAGTGATCAAGCGCTTCAAGGTCATCATCGATACCTGCGATGAGGATATTACTAAAAAGAGCCTTGCCTTTATCCTTAAAGAACCTAAAAGCGTTATCATTAGTGACTTCAGCGACAGCCTTCAGCCATACATCAAACATTACCTGTTTCTCAACAAGAGAAACAAGCGTATCAAGAAAGCATAGGAGACGTCGGCGGCATACCGGTGCTCCCGAAAATGAACACCGGAGAACCAGCAAACCGGCAATACGGTAATGAAAATCAAGATTAAGGCCTTCGCCAGCGTGAGGGAAGCATGCGGGTTCGATGAAAAAGAGCTGACGGTTTCCGATGGGATCACCGTTAAAGAAGTTGTCCTCCTGCTGGAGAAAAGCCACGGCTCCCTATCCGATCTTCTCGAGTCGCTGTTATACGCCATTAACGAAGACTACTGCCACGACGATGCCACTCTTTCCAGCGGTGACACGCTGGCCATTTTCCCTCCGGTGAGCGGGGGATAATAAAAGGAGCGCAATGGTACAGGTGGTCATACAGCAGGAGCCGATTGACATAACGCGCGTCACGGCAGATGCCGGCACCGATTCTGACGGAGCGGTAGTCGTATTCATTGGCCGGGCGAGGAACAATTCCAACGGCAGGACCGTGACCCGCCTGGAGTACGAAATTTATGACGGGATGGCGCACAAGGAACTCCGAAAGGCGGCTGAAGACGCGTCTGCCCGGTGGTCGCTTAATTCCTGCATCGTGGTCCACCGGTACGGCCCTGTCGCGATAGGTGAAGCGAGTATCATCATCGCGACCTCGGCGCCCCACCGGGACAATGCCTTCGAGGCGGCGCAGTACATCATTGACACCGTGAAGGAAAAAGTCCCCATCTGGAAAAAAGAATATTATTCTGACGGCTCCAGCTGGATTCATGAAACGGAATAACGAAGCAAAATACGCGATACTTCTCGGGGACGGGATGGCCGACCGGCCGATCGACTCCCTCGGCGGTAAAACGCTGCTGGAATACGCCGCAACGCCCAACATGGACCGCCTCGCTTCCGGCGGCATCATGGGCATGGCTCGTACTGTGCCTGAAGGTATGCAGCCGGGAAGCGATATCGCAAACCTCTCCATTCTGGGATACGATCCCCGTACTTCATTTTCCGGGCGCGCCCCTCTCGAGGCAATCAACATGGGGATCGAGCTCGGCGAAAAGGACATCGCCATCCGCTGCAACATGGTCGACATCAGGGACGGCATCATGCACGACTTCAGCGCCGGCCATATCGCATCGGAGTTTTCAGCGGTCATCATGCATGAGCTGGCCGTGGCCCTCGCTCTCGAAGGCATCGAGTTTTATCCGGGCGTTTCCTACCGGAACATCGTTGTTTGGAGAAATTATCCGCACACCGACCTCCCGGAATCGACCCCGCCCCATGACATACAGGGCTCACCCGCCGCCGACCATCTGCCGCGCGGGGCCGGCGCGGAGCTGTTGAACCGAATCATGGAGGAATCGGCCGGTATTATAGCCTCTTCGCCAGCGATTCGGGACGCCAAATTGAAATACAAGGGGTCGCCCTCTTCGGTCTGGCTCTGGGGCTGCGGGAAAAAACCGTCAATGGAGCCGCTGACCAAACGCTTCGGCCTCCGTGGCCACACCATTTCCGCGGTAGACCTGGTCCACGGTCTCGGGCGTGCTGCAGGGCTCACGCCCATACAGGTCCCGGGCGCAACCGGCTACATCGACACGAATTATTCTGGCAAGGCCGCAGCCCTCATCAAAGGCATGAAGGAAGCAAACTTCATCTTCCTCCACGTCGAATCTCCAGACGAGTCGGGCCATGAGGGCAGCCTTGAGCACAAGCTCCAGGCCATCGAAGATTTTGACCGAAAAATCGTCGGGCCTGTCATGGAGGGGCTGTCCGTATACCCCGATCATACGGTGCTTGTTTGCCCTGACCATCCGACACCCATAAGCCTGCGGACCCACTCGTCCGATCCCATCCCGTTCTGTATATACGCATCGCGCGGATGGAAGGGATCGCCGTGCGAGGGCAAAAACGCGCCATCGTTCAGCGAAAAAAGCGGAGCGTCGACCGGGCTCTACCTCGCCGAGGGGCACCGCCTTATAGAGCTAATGATCAACAAAAAATTGTAACGGGTACTGTATCCATGAGAAAAGGGGCCATCATCGGAATAATCATCGCGGTGCTTGCCGTCGCGCTTACCATAACCGGATTCTTCGTCTTTTCATCGAACGACCTTGAAAAAGCCATTGATGAATTCGAGGATGGGGACTACAAGGACGCGATCCTGATGCTGAACCACCTTGCCATAACGGCGGACTACGATACTGGCGAGAAGATATACTATTATCGTTGCCGGGCGATCAACGGCCTCGGATTTCAGCTGGAGGACAAATTCAGCGATGAGCTTGCCGATATCGCGCAGGATAAAAAGAAGAGCAAAGACTACAATGAAATCAGGAAAGATATTGAAGAATACCTCGCCGATCTCAATGAGACTATCGGCGGCGACCTCACTCTCGTACCCGCCATGAAGCAGAGCAGGATCGTACCGCGGGGAAAATTCTACGAGGAGTTCGTTGCGCGGTATCGGGGAAGCGGGCTTATTGAAGACCTCCGGTTCGAGGAAGTACAGAACCTGGGGAAAACCGACCCCGACAGGCTCGTCCCGGCGATGATCAGCTTCTATAACACATATCCTAATACCGATTACATTTCCAGCATGGTAAAAACGATCTTCGACGGCCTGCAGTCCGGCTCGTTCAACATCCCGGGCAATCAGGACGTCCTCTGGGAGATGATTATCGCCTATGTGAAACGCTACCCCACGAGTCCGGAAACCAACAAGCTCTTTTCATGCAACGGGGACAACGTCAATCTCCGCAACAGCCCCGGAATTGACGGCAAGCTGGTCGGCAAAATAACCCGCGACGAGATACTCATCCAGCTCGAAAAATCAATGGACACCACACAGGTTGGCGATGTACGGGATTACTGGTACCGCGTGGCGAGCATCAAGGGTCCGAAGGGCTGGATCTTCGGCAAATTCCTTGCACCGATAGATCTCTCCAAGTACCGGGAAAAGGCAACCGATGAAAAATGGACGATCGATGAGCACTTCGCCGACTGGAGCGATTCCCACACCCCACTGAGCTGGGCGCATGTTCCCGGGAGCGATCCGAGCGGGATCAATTTTTCGATGAAGGGCGGGAAAAAGATCGCCGAGCTGAATTCCGCCAAGGGCTCGATGACGGGCCTCTTCAGCCGATCAAGCGCCGCGCGGGCGTTCAGTATAGTATCGCGGGCGCGCTTTACGGGAGGCGACGCGTTTATGATCTTCGCGTATGTGCCGGCCGGGGACCGCGCGTTTTATGTGAGGCTCGGGGAAAGCAGTGTCGATGTATCGGGCAGGACCATCCCGCTCGGCACCCTCGAATGGCACGACTATCTTCTCACCAGCGAAGACGGCCGCTTCGCGAGCCTCTTCATTGACGGGCAGTTGGTTTCGAGCCGTATCGAGCCGGCACATAACAAGTACTTCACGACCCGGGGCATCTATATCCTGCACTCGCCGAAAGAGGATAACTCCCGGGGGGAGATGGAGTTCGTGAAGGTCAGATAGCACACTATAGATTACTCAGAATTGCCCCGCATGTTGCCACAGCGCCAATCGCATCAAAGCCGTCTGCCCGATTCACATGATTCATCGGCGATGGCCAGGGCCATCAGAGAGATGAATCGCCATGGCTCACGGAGAGTTCCTTTCATTTTCATAATCGATTATTCCATGCAGAAGCCGGTAATTATCCCTATCGATGCCGTGGACCCTGCCGCAATACTCTACGATTTCAATGGATTTACAAATTCAACGGGATATACGCCGCTGGGCAGCAAGCTGCGTCTCGAAAAAAAACCTGTCTCATATGACACATACAAATCCGCCTTTGACATAGTAGTAAACCATCAGCTGGAGGGCGACTCATACCTCGCGAACCTGACCTTCCCCACGCAGATTGATATTAATCTTTCACTAAAAGAGATATTCCATCATTCAGAAGCACCTTACAGATTGTGGTTGAAAGACAGATTCGTCGTTTTTTCTCCAGAACCGTTCATACGCATAAGTAACGCCAGGATATCATCATTCCCGATGAAAGGAACCATCGATGCGTCAATTCCCGGCGCGAGAGAGCTTCTCATCGGCAACGAGAAAGAATTCGCCGAGCACCTCACCATCGTGGATCTCATCCGGAATGACCTCAACAGGGTGTCATCCGGGGTATCCGTTGCTCGCTTTCGTTATATTGAAGAAATCGACACCCACGCCGGCCGTCTGCTCCAGTCAAGCTCGCAGATAACCGGAACCCTTATACGCGATTACAATACAATCATCGGGAACATACTCGCGGCCCTCCTCCCGGCAGGTTCCATCACCGGTGCGCCGAAGAAAAAAACCGTCGAAATAATCAGGAAAGCTGAGAACTACGAGAGGGCCTATTACACGGGCGTATGCGGCTTCTTTGATGGAGAAACCCTCGACAGCTGCGTAATGATTCGTTTTATTGAAAAAACCGATGCAGGGGCCTTCTTCAAAAGCGGAGGCGGAATAACTGTATATAGCGATCCGATGCACGAATACCAGGAACTCATCGAGAAAGTCTATGTCCCGATTATTTGAAACCATACGAGTCAGAAACGGCATTCCGGATAACATTCCTTTTCACGCCGTCCGGATGAACAATTCAAGAAAAGAACTCCTCGGCTGCGAGGATCATATTGATCTTCAAGCAGCATTAATTGTGCCGGAGCGCTGCAGCGCCGGCAGATACAAGTGCAGAGTGGTTTATTCCACCGAAATACATGATGTTACGTTTGAACCCTATGCGGGCCGCGTCATTGAGAGCCTACAAGTCATCAAGTGCGACTGGATTGAATACCGACACAAATACTGCGACAGGGACATGATTGATCAGTTATACGGCCTGAGGGGCCACTGCGATGACATACTCATCATAAAAAACAACCGCGTCACCGATACGTCTATAGGCAATATTGTTTTTTATGATGGCAGCCGATGGATTACCTCGGATACACCTCTTCTCAAAGGAACAAAGCGGGAACAACTGCTGTCCGCAGGGAAAATCACCGAAGCTAAAATTGGCGCAACTGATATCATCGGTTTTAAAAAATCATGCATCATAAATGCCATGCTTGATATAGACGAGGCTTCTGTCGAAATCGGTAAAATTATTATATAATACAGTCAGGAGACCTGTCGTACAGGAATAGCGGCATCACATCCCGATATCCTTGAACGTCCCCATCTCATTGATGATTTTTACCGCCCCTTCGATCACCTGAAACACCAGCGCGGCTCCAGTCCCCTCCCCGAGCCGCATATCAAGCGCCAGGATCGGCTCCAGACCGAGAATCCTGCTAATCACGGCAACACCCGGCTCCGCGCTCGCGTGAGAAGTAAACATAAAATCCCGCGCGCCGGGGTGCATCTTCACCGCAGCCACGGCGGCTGCGCCGGCAATGAATCCGTCGATCACGATCGGCCTTCTTCTGGCCGCGGCCGCCAGGTAACATCCTGCAAGGCCGGCGATATCAAACCCGCCGACCTTAGCGAGCACGTCTACAGAATCGGCCGGGTCAGGACGGTTCAGCTCAAGGGCCCTCCGAATCACGTCTTTTTTATGGCGCAGCCCATCGTCTGTGAGACCAGCTCCCCGCCCGACGATCTCGTCGATATTCCATCCGGTCAGGGCGTAGAGGACAGCGCTTGAAGTTGTCGTGTTGCCTATGCCGATTTCACCGGTTCCAAGAATGTCAGCCCCGGCATCGATCGCGCCATTCGTCTCTTCGATACCGATCTCGATTGCCCGCACCGCCTCGTCTCGCGCCATGGCCGGTCCCTTTGTCATGTTGGATGTGCCCCGACGGATTTTTCGGTCGACTATGCCTCCCCGCGTGACATCGCCGTAGAGGCCGAGATCAACAACCACCAGCTCGGCGCCCGCGTGACGCGCCAGCACCGAAACGCCGGACATACCCCGCAGCATCATTTCGGCCACAAGGGTGCTAATTTCACTCGGGAACGAGCTGACCTTTTCTTCAGTAACGCCGTTGTCACCGCACATGACGAGTATTGTTTTTTTCCTAACAGAGCCGCCGACCGAGCCATGTATGCCAGCAAGCTTTACCGCGATGTCTTCCAGCCGCCCCAGGCTTCCCGGAGGCTTAAGGAGACTATCAAGCCTTGTCCTGGCCGCCGACATGGCGCGCCCGTCAGGGGGGCGAACATTATTCATAGTTGAATCGATTAAACCCATACAAAAATTCCCTTGTCGCTGGTAATTAAACATTGATTCATAATATTCTTTCAATGTGAAGGGGAAATCCCCAGTAAAATTTCCAGCAGATAATATTGTCAACAAGCTCTTTTATTATAATATAATTTTTTTGATGATAGTTATCGCCAATATTATCTTTTACAACTTTATTCAGATATCGTTTTACCGCATATGCCAATAAAAATGAAACAGACATCTTGCGCAACCTTCTCATATCCTGAAAGTACTCGTAGTCATCAATTCGGTATTTTATATGAAAGGTATGCCAATCATCAGGCCCCTTCCTTTCCTGGTATCTTACCAGCCTGCCGAATTCTCCCGGATTATTAACATCATTCATTAATTTCTTTAACAAAATAACAATCAGTTCAGAAGGAGAGACTCCCCTCGACACAGCTACCGATGTAATTTTCTTTAGAATTCCAACATCAATATTCAATGTAGTTTTCATCATCCTCGGCCTTCCTTTATCGTACTTGTAAATATTTACGAATAACAACAGCCAGTGATGAAATTTTTTTATCTATACTGTAAATTTTTACGCAATAGTGTACATCCTACAAAAAAACCAAATGCTGCCATGAGAAAAGCTTATCCAGGACCAGCACGGATAGAAGAAACACCACCTCGGAAAGTTCAATCACCGCACCGATAACGTCTCCCGTTATCCCGCCTATTCTGAATTTTGCGTAAAGATTCGCTGCAAGAGCAAAAGCAATGATAATCATGACAAGGGGAATAAGGGCCAACCGCAAGAACAGGACGGATGCAACGCATGCCGCGATTGTGGCAAGGACAATTTCGACGGCTCCTGTGTGCCTGACAAGCCCGGCCGCCGGGCCCGTATCGTTTTCCCGTGCATAAGGAGAGAGTCCGGCGCTCCACGCAATTGTCATTCTCGAGAGTACGGGCATTACAACGATGCATCGTGCCAGATATGCATCCGGAAGCGAAAACAGCAGAAGATATTTCACCAGAAGTGTCAAGAACAGGGCGATGGCGCCGCTGGTACCGAGGCGTGAATCCTTCATGATGGACAGGACCCGCTCGCGCTCGCGGTAACTGAAGAAACCGTCAAAGGTGTCGGCCAGGCCGTCGAGGTGGAGCCCGCCGGTGACACCGATCTCTGCTATCATCGCGGCAATGACCGCAACAGACGTATTATCCAGAAGGCCGAACAAGAGGTATGCGCCGACCGATATCATGCCGATGAGGAGTCCGATGATGGGCGCGAATGCCGAGCCGGCCGCAAATGCCCGGTCGTCGTATTCAAGCCTGATAGGGACAGGAATCCTCGTCAGAAATTGGAGATGCAAAATGAAACCCCTGATATAATTGCCGATCATCTACCGTAACCAAACCATGTAATTTGTTGGCGGGTTATCCCTTAACCTTCATCGGGATCCCGGAGATCATAAAGTATACCAAATCAGCGGCGCCGGCTATCTCCTGGTTGATCTTTCCGGCAATGTCGCGGTAATGCCTTCCCAGCGGCGTCGCAGGCACCAGCCCCATGCCGAGCTCATTCGAAACAATGATGGTCTCTCCCTTGAACTCGCGCGCAAGCGTCACTAAATCGGAAACCTCCATCCTTATCTCCTTCTCGAGCTTATCCACATCTTCCATGCTCGCGCGGTCCCATTCGATCCGGGAATCGACAACCATCCTATTGTTGATCATTAAGGTAACGCAATCGAAGAGGATGTGACACCTTCCCTCGAGTTTCCCTTTCAGTGTAGCGGCAAGGTCGCGATAACATTCGACGGTCACCCATGCAGGGTCGCGATGGGAACGGTGCCTGGCGATCCGGTCCCTCATCTCATCGTCAAACCCGAGAGCCGTGGCCACGTACAGAACATCCTTTTTGCCCGATAAAAGGGTCTCGGCGAAGCGGCTTTTTCCGCTCCTGGCGCCTCCGGTGATGAAGATTATTTTGCCCATGATCATTCTGGACTACAATCCATTGTTTTTGACAATAAAAAAATATATTACCGATAACCATCTAACAATTAAAGAGACAATATTTTTTTCTTGACAGCATTGCATTGCGACTTCTAATGTCACTCATTGTTCTTTAAAACAACTGGAGGAAGTCGGGTGAAAATCCCGCGCTGACCCGCAACTGTGATTCCGCCATGTCGGATAAGCCAGAACTTCCATTAACTGCGATGTCCTCGAGGAAAGGGAGCCGGTTAGCCAAGCTTCTTCATGAAGCCCATGTCTGACAAATCAAAGCATGCCCTCGGGTATGCTTTTTTATTAAGCATCCCCCTGTCGCGACTCGGATATCCACCTGTTGTTTAAAAACCATATTGGAGGAGTTATATGAAGAAGCTCGTCTATGCGTTCCTGTCACTGATGTTATGTCTTTTACTTCACGGATATTCATACGGTCAGGAAGTCAACGACACAATTGACGGCGACAGTGCAATCGGGGAAGAACCCCAGACCCGGGATAACAGATCCGAGAATGAGGCTGTAGCCGCTGATGAAGAGGATAAAACCGCAGCTGCAGAAATCGTCATAACTGCCACAAAAACTGGAATCAGGAAGAAGGAGACCGGCGCGTCGATCACGGTAATTACCGCGGAGGAGATCGAGCAGAAGAAAAAAAACTTCGTGGTCGACATGCTCAAGGACACCGCCGGGATAAGCGTGACCCAGAGTTCGCCCCTGGGAGGAATCGCAGATTTGAACATGCGTGGGACCGCTTCCAACCATGTCACAGTCCTCATTGACGGCGTCAAGGTGAACGACCCGTCCCAGGCAGGGCACGGGTTTGATTTCGCACATCTTTCCACAGACAATATCGAGCGAATCGAGATCGTGCGCGGCTCCCAGAGCGTGCTGTACGGGTCGGACGCCATCGGCGGGGGCATCAATATCATTACGAAAAAAGGAGAAGGCAAACCTAAGGTCTCGATCAAGGCAGAGGGAGGATCATTTAAAACCTTCAAGGAATCTGCCGGCGTGAGCGGCGGGACCGACTGGGCCTATTATTCCTTCAATGTTGCGCGGACCGATTCGCAGGGATTTACTCGTACGTCAAGCTGGAAAGGAATACGCAAGTCGTTTTTGCGCCGGCATTACACAGACGGATACGACAACACGGCTGTATCGACCAACCTGGGGATCAAAACACTGCATGACAGCTGGCTTTCATTTACTCTGCGCTTCACCGATGCCAATATGGATATCGCCAACGGGGCTTACGAGGAGGATAAAAACCATACCTTCCACAATCAAAACCTCGCTTTTAATGTGAAATACAGTATTCCCATTTTCCAGTGGTGGGAGTCAAGTCTCGTCTTTTCATATATGAATCAATTGACGCGGGACAAGAACCTCCCTGATTTTTACGAATATGCCACATCGGTATATAACTACGGCGCCTTCGCTTCATTCGGATATTCGAACATGACCTTTCACGGCAAGCTCATGGCGGGCGAATGGAAAAACACATTTTCCATTAATGACATGGATGAAATTGTCTGCGGCGTTTCGTATGAAAAAGAATATGCCCAGACTGTACCGTACTGGTTTTCATTCAACGAATTTTTCTCCGCGGCCATGGACGGGACCGCCCCGATCGACAAAAACGCAGGCACCTGGGCGGTCTACGCGCAAAATCATCTTAAACTATACAAGCGGATATTCGTAATCGCCGGGGCGCGTTACACCCGGCCTGACCATTTTCATGACAGCGTGGATTTCGGGGTATCGGGATCATTCATCGTTCCGGTGGCCGAAACGCGGTTCAAGGCAAGCGTCGGTTCCGGTTATAAGATCCCCTCCCTGTACCAGCTTTACAACGCCTTTGAGCGCTTCAACAGATATACCTTCGCATACCTGAATCCGGAGGAGACCCTGAGCTATGATATCGGGATCGAGCAGCCGCTCTGGGAAAAGAAGATCACGTTCGAGATTAATTACTTCAGCATCGATTATATAAACATGATCGTGTATGATACGAATCTCGATAATTGGGGCAGGTACTGGAACAGCAACGCGCTCACGCGCGGCGTGGAATGTATCGCGTCCATCACGCCCATCGACGACCTGACGTTCAGAGGCTACTATACCTTCACGCGTGCGCACGACAAGACACTCCATACCGGTGATCTGCTGAGAAGGCCGAGACACCAGGCCGGCGTCAGCGTTAATTATGCATTTCTCCAGAATGGCAATGTGAATCTTTCATTCACCTACGTTGGCGCGCGGCGTGATTACTGGAGATACCCCTATTTCAACCGGATGGATTCGTACTATAAGTTCGACCTCGCCGCATCATGGTGGATAATCGAACAGCTTCAGGCCTACATTCGGATAGAAAACGTCCTGGACAGGAAATACGAGGAAGTGCGCGGCTACCGTGCCGCCCCATGCTCGGTTTACGGCGGGTTGAAGGCGGAATTTTGACGCATGGCGGTCATTGGAGGCGGGGTTGCGCAACCTCGCCTCCATCGGGAACGCGCTTGACAGGAACGTGCCTTCTTGCTACCTGATTCACATGGGCATATTCAATAATAAAAAGACCGGCGGCGATGATTATTCTCCGGTCATTCGTGAATTTAAAATGATTCGAATGGGCGATCCCGTCCCCCGCGAGGGCGCGTGCAGCTTCTTCTATCAACACCTTACCTATGCCGGTCAGACCCTGGCGCTGAATGATGGGAGGAAATATTATTTCTTTCACGTCGAAAATGATGACGTCGTCCAGGAGATCCTGTCCGGCGTCGCCTCATGGCAGGTCTTTACAGATGATGGACGCATAATAGTGTCAATCCTCTTCAAGACCGGGAAGGCCATAAATCGGATCCAGCTTACCATCGATCCAAACATCAGCGAAAGCGCTCGTATCCTGAAATTCCTGAGAGGACAAAAAAAGATAGAAATAAACGTGCTGAACATGGTCTACGGCCACATCGTGAAGGAAAAGACGATTTCCGTGCAGATGCCGA
Source organism: Spirochaetota bacterium (assembly GCA_016933025.1). Taxonomy (GTDB): domain Bacteria; phylum Spirochaetota; class UBA4802; order UBA4802; family UBA5550; genus RBG-16-49-21. Next base: position 256,545 of record JAFGBT010000006.1, read on the forward strand.
AAAATATTGCGGATAAAATAAAAAAGGCCGCCGGCTGAGCCGGCGGCCTTGTGGTGAGTTTTAGCCCTCTCCCACAGGGAGAGGGGCGAGAGTTTAATAATTACTGCTCCGGCGCGCCGGTAAAGACTGCCGGTGACGCCTTAACGACCGCAGCTTCACCAGCCAGGATATAGTCGCACTTCCCGAAAAACTTCTGGAACTCGGCGCCGATGTAGAACTGGCCCGAAAGGACCCGGCCGGTGTAATAGGCCGCCTCGGCATTGTCCGCCAGGAGCTTTTCGAGATCAGCGCCCTTCTTGTCGCCCGTCAGCTCCTTCGCCTTCGGAGTGACTACAGTGAGCGCCCAGAGATGTGTCCAGGCGTAGGTGAGCATCGCGAATGCCTGCTGCAGCGGAGTCGCGTTCGCGAATATATGCAGATACTTACCGCCGTCCTGAAGCGACTTCATGTAGGTCACGACCTCGTCGATTTTAGCCATGGCCTTTTCCATGACGGCCACGTATCTGTCGTCAACGACGCCCTTCGCCTTTGTAATGGTCTCTTCGATTTTCTTCTTATATGCCTTGTAGTTAAAAAACTCCTTGTCCATGAGCAGCTTCCGCATGGCAAGGTCCATGGACTGGATCCCGTTGGTCCCTTCATAGAGGGTGAGGATCTTGGCGTCGCGCGCAAACTGCTCGACCGGATAGTCGGAGCAGAAGCCGTATCCGCCGTAGCACTGGATCGCGTCCGCCGTGACTTCCCACGCGGAGTCGGTGTTCCCCGCCTTGTTGATCGGTATCAAAAAGTCAAGGAGTCCCTGGGCCTCCTTCTTCGCCGCGTCCTTCTCAACGTGCGCCATGTCGGTGGCATAGCCGCAGAAGAGCGTCAGCGTCCTCATGGCCTCGACCCGTGCCTTCATCGAGAGGAGCATCCTCTTTACGTCCGGATGATTTATTATGGTGCTGTTCTTGGCGTCCGGCTTGAGCATGTCCTCGACCCTCTTGCCCTGGATGCGGTTGCGGGCGTAGGTGACGGCATGCATGTAGGCCGCGCTGGACACCGACGCGCCCTGGCCGCCGACGTAGAGGCGCGCCTCGTTCATCATCTGAAACATGATCTTCATCCCCTTACGCGCATCGCCCATCAGGTAGCCCTGGCACTTGCCCTCGTCGCCGAAAACCATGGTGCAGGTCGGATTGCCGTGTATTCCCATCTTGTGCTCGATCCCGGCGCAGGTGACATCGTTGAACTCGCCGAGGGAGCCGTCGTCCTTGATGCGATATTTGGGGACGAGGAATATGGATATGCCCTTCGTGCCATCGGGATCTCCCTCGATCCGCGCAAGAACCGGGTGGACCACATTCTTGTAATAGTTATTGTCACCGGCGGAGATGAATATCTTCTGGCCCCTGATTGAATAGGTCCCGTCCGGATTTTTTGTCGCCTTTGTCTTGAGAGCGCCCACGTCGGAGCCGGCATCCGGCTCGGTGAGGCACATGGTGCCGCCCCACTCGCCTGTTAGCATCTTCTCTATCACCATCTTCTTCCATGGGTGGTCGGGCAGGAACTTCATGTACATGTTACAGGCGCCGATCGACAGCATCGGAAACATGGTGAAGGCGCAGCTGGCAGCGGTGAAATAATCTGTCACCGTATAGTATATCGATTCGGGCATCCCCATCCCGCCCCACTCCGGATCAGTGGCAACGCCCAGAAACCCAGCTTCATAGTAGGCCTTGAGCCCCGGAAAATATTCCTGCGGTATGGTGACCGCCTTTTTGGCGGCGTCGTATTTCGCACCACTCTTGTCGGCGGCCGCATTGATCGGATATACCTGCTCAACGGCTATTGTTTCCGCGAGGTCAACGACATTTTCCATTGTTTCCTTGTCGAAATCGGCAAACTTTTCGTATTTATTTAACTTATCTACTTCGAAGAGTTCAAACAGGATAAACCTGGTATCCCGCGAGTCTATAATTGGATTAACAGCCATGGGACCTTCCTCCTGATTTATTTATGTATATGATTATATTTCTGCAAAATATCTAATAATATTTGCACTATTAACCCATCAAAATGAGACGTCCTTTTTTTGTCAAATAATATTGAAAAGAAAAGGGTACCCAAAATTTGTTATTTTCTGTACATGATGTCAGATCAGAATAGTTAGCGCATTAAGCAGTGGGGCACGATAGGGAATTATGCGGGAATCACATTTTCATACTGCCTGCTATTTCCAGTCCCCGCTCGATGGCCTTGATATTACCCGGGATGGTCTCCTTGAGCCGCTCGGGAATGACCTGCCCTATGACCGCCTTTAGGTCGTTGAGATCAAGGAAGCCCAACTGGCTGACGAAGCACCCCAAAGTTATCATATTCGCCATTTTTGGGTTGCCCATGGCGATGGCCTCTTCGTTTGTTTTGACCTTCAATACACAGACGCCCTCTTTAACCCGGATTTTCGACTCAGGGATGAGACTGGTATTCGCGATAAGCAGGCTTCCGGGCTCCAGCATGTCCTGGTAGAACACGAGACCGATGACATCCATGGCGAGGAGCGCCTTCGGTCTGTTGGTAATGGGAGAGCCGATCTCTTCGTCCGACAGGATGACGTAGACGTCGGTCCTGCCTCCCCGCTTCTCAACGCCATACGAGGGGAGATAGGTCACTGCAAGGTTCTTCTCCATGGCAGCCAGGGCCACTATCAGGCTTATGGTCTGTATGCCCTGCCCTCCGAAGCCAGTCATGATCACGTCGTAATACATAATACTATTTCAAATATTCCTATTGTATAAGTCCCACACCCCCCTGAGGGGGGCTTGGGTATTATATATTATATCATCTTATCCATCACACTATCTTTTCAAGTCCCCCTCTGGGGGATTTAGGGAGCTTCCTATAAAAAGTCCTTCCCTGTCCGCTCTTTAAACACACCGAGAGGAAAATACGGGATCATTTCGTTTTCTATAACATCCAGCGCCTCGATGGGAGAAACACGCCAGTTGGTATTGCAGGTTGACAGTATCTCCACCATGGAAAATCCCATCTGGTTGATCTGCATCTCGAAGGCCTTGATAATGGCCTTCTTCGCCTGCATCACGTTTTTCGGCTTGTGAAGCGATACCCTGGCCGAATAGGCGACACCCTCAAGGGTAGCAAGCATCTCCGCCATTTTGATCGGATATCCTTCGGTCTGGAAATTCCTGCCGTAGGGAGATGTGGTGGTCTGCTGGCCCAGGAGCGTGGTGGGGGCCATCTGCCCTCCGGTCATGCCGTAGACCGAATTATTGATGAAGATAACGGTAATATTCTCGCCCCGATTGGCGGCGTGGATGATCTCCGAGGTGCCGATCGCGGCCATATCGCCGTCGCCCTGGTAATTGAATATGATCTTGTCGGGCTGGGCGCGTTTCATCCCGGTCGCGCACGCCGGCGCCCTGCCGTGCGGCGCCTCAAGCGTATCAATGGCGATGTAGTAATACAGGAACACACAGCATCCCACTCCCGGAATACCGATGGTCCTGTCCGCAATGCCAAGCTCGTCGATTGCCTCTGCCAGAATCCGGTGCGCAATACCGTGCGTGCAGCCGGGACAAAAATGGGTTTCAGAGGAAGTGAGGGTCGGGGTTCTGGTAAAAATCTTCTCCATGCTATTTCTCCATCGCCTTCACGATCTCATCAAGGACCTCGTTCGGGAACGGGACCCCGCCCCCGGGACGCCCGTAGAACGATATATCCGCATCCTTGTGGGCGCTGATCTTTACGTCGTAGAGCATCTGGCCCGTGTTCATCTCCACGACGAGTATCTTCCTTATCCGCTCGGAATGTTCATGCAGCTGTTGTGATGGGAAGGGATAGAGCGTGATGGGACGGAGCAGCCCGACCTTCATTCCCTTCTCGCGTGCCATCCGTATGGCGGTCTTGGCGATCCGTGACGGGGTGCCGAAGGCAACGATCATGAGGTCGGCATCATTGAGCAAGCTCTCCTCGCACATGATCTCGTTCCGCTCCACCTCGCGGTATTTTTTCTGCAAGTCCTGATTATGCGCTTCCTGCTCACCCGGCCCCAGGTAAAGCGACTTGAGGAGCTGCGGTTTCCGTCCCGCGCGGCCCTTTAGCGCCCAGGGCTTCTCCGGCATGGTGACGGGATGATCAGGCGTGAGCCGGCAGGGCTCCTGGAACTGCCCCACCATGGCGTCCGCAAGGATCACGGAAACCATCCGGTATTTGTCCGCGAGTTCAAAGCCCCGGATGGTGAGATCAAACATCTCCTGCACCGATGCGGGAGCGAGCACGATGTTGCGGTAGTCGCCGTGGCCGCCGCCGTGCACGGCCTGTGTGTAATCGCCCTGGGTCGGTGAAATGCCGCCGAGGCCTGGACCGCACCGCATAATATTAACAACCAGCCCTGGAATTTCCGAGCCCGCCATGTATGACAGTCCCTCCTGCATAAGGGATATGCCGGGGCCGGACGAAGATGTCATGGCTCGTTCCCCGGACGCGCCGACACCCAGGACCATGTTTATCGACGCGATCTCGCTTTCGGCCGGAATGAAGGTGCCGCCAACTCTCGGAAGATTCTTGGCAAGATATTCGGGAATATCATTCTGGGGAGTGATGGGATACCCAAAGTAAAACCGGCACCCGGCCTGTATCGCACCCTCCGCAAGGGCAATATTGCCTTTGGTCAGCTTCTTCTCCGTCACTTGAACACCTCTATGGCAGTATCCGGACACATGAGCGCGCAGGTCTTGCAGCCAGTGCACTGGTCTTCCTTTTCCTGCAGAAATTGAGCGGGAAAGTATCCTACCTTATTATGAGTATCTGAAACTATTATCAGCTGTTTTGGACAGAACTTGATGCAGAAATAACATCCCTTGCATCTGTCTGCGTCTATCTTGATATATGCCACTGAAGCAATAATTCCTTTTTAACTTTTTAGATTTTATTAAAATAATAGTTAATATACAATCAAAATAAAAGTTAGTCAAATAAAACATCTACACACTGTCAGTCAATGTTTAAAAATTGAATAGTTTAAGTCAACAAAAAGTGTCCAGTCCGCGAAAAATAAAGGTTTGATATTAAATCAGCGGCTTTACACATCTGTTGCTCTGACCCGGTGACATTGCAACCGATAACTATCGGCGATAATTTACTCTGACCCCATCACTCTAAAAATCTATTTGACATACAACTTCATTAATTCCGTGGTTATATCAGCACAAACAACGGCTTTGGGAGGGATTATGACCAATACCGACGTCAAGGTGGGCGAAAAGATAAAAAAATACCGTGAAGCAAAAGGGCTTTCCCTGTCGGACCTTGCTGAAAAGAGCGGGTTCTCCACGGCCTACCTCTCACAGCTCGAAAATCATCTTATATCGCCGCCTCTGGGCGCTCTGATGAAGATCGCCCGCTGCCTGGATATTGAAATCGGCAGGCTTTTCAACCAGAAAGGCACCGCCCCCTTCACCATTGTCCGCAAGGACGAGAGGGTCCCCACCTCACGGGTCGCCTCTAAAGAAGGGGTCCGGTACGGCTATTCGTACGAATCCCTGGCGCCGGACAAAATAAATCGCAATATGGAGCCATTCCTGGTAACCCTTGAGCCCGCATCAAAAAAGGGGGTGCCCTATAACCACGACGGCGAGGAATTCCTCTTTGTCCTCGAGGGGCGAGTCGAAATCCAGCTTGGAGAGCATACGGACATACTTGAGCCAGGAGACAGCATCTACTATGATTCCTCGCTCAATCATCGGGTCGCCTGCGCGGACGAAAAACCGGCCAGGATCATCGCGGTTATCTACGCCTGAGAAGCTATCCCCGGGATATCGGCCACTTCCCTGATACGATCCTCAAGCTGGGCAAGGAGCTTCTCCTCGTCATCGAGCTTCAGGGTTATCGCTTGTGCCGGACAGATTTCCACGCACCGGCCGCACCCCTTGCAGTCCTCCCCGATCACCGCTTTTCCTCCACTCATGCGTATGGCGGTAACGAAACACGCGTCCACGCACCGCTCACACCCGTCGCACTTCTCCGGGACGACGGCGACCGTGATCCCGGGCAATTTTTTATAAGCAGTGTCCAGATTGGGTCCCCGTTTCTGCATATGTGTCCGATAGATACAATTAACGTCGTCGCAGAAACAGATGAACATAAGGTCTTTAAAACTAAGCATGAAGGCAAGAGGGTCGATCCACACGTGGGCGATGTTGGCGATAAGACCCATCTCCCCGGCCCGGCGGATGTGGGCGATTGCCTCCTCCGTGGTCGCCCTGCGGCCGTGGGACGGGTGCAGCCGGCGTATCGCAGGCCCGAGGGCGATACAGCCGATCCGGCGCGCCTCGCCGGTTACCCGGTTATGGGTCCGGCATATGCATTCATCGAGGATGAACTTGTCGTCGATTTTTCCAACAAGCCTTTCCACGATGTTCCTCGGCAGCGGCACGGACGCCGGGAGACTGAGATCAACACTGATCGGCACCGATGTGACTTCGTTGAACGGGCGACTGAAAAACGGGTTTATGATCCATTTCAGGACCGGCAGCGCGCTCCATTTCTTTGCCGCGCGGATGATGGGCCAGCTGAGCCAGACCGCCAGACGGACGAATCTTTTCCCCGGGCCATGACTGAACATAGGCTCTGCACCGCTCCTGTTATTTGTCCAGTATCCCCTTCTTGAGGGGAAGCCACCAGGTGAAGCCGAAGAGCATGGTTTTGGCTGCCACCGTCGACGCCGGAATATTCCGGTCTGTGCCGATCTTCATGGAAGCCGCCGGTATTTCGGCCATATGGAACACCAGCAGCCCGATAAAAAAAATCCACTTCAAAAACGGACGGTCCGGAAACAGGTAATATCCAAGTGCGATGCACAAGGCGAAAAGACAGATCGATCCGAACATCAAAAAGTACCAGAAACCCTTGTTACTCATGGTATGTCCTCCGGGGGAGTATTGCCGAGAGGGTCTGCTTCGCCAGGCAGGAGAAGACAGCCCCCATCCATGCTGGACATAAAGGCAGACATGATGTACTGTCAAGAATTAACCGGGTTCACGAAAAATTAGTGAACAACCCCTACTCGGCAAGGCCGCGGCGGCTATCCAGCTCGCGGATGATGCGGTCGATATGGGAATCAAACAGTTCGAGCATTCCGTTCATGTATCCGCGGAAAAACTCTCTGTTGATGTAGCGGTACTTCTTCCTCGCCCCGGCTTTCAGGGCCAGGCAGTACTCTTTCAGCTCGTCAATGGATTTACCCCCTCCGGAAAACTTTTCCTCGATATTCTTGATGTTCTGAGCCACCTTGTCAACGTATACCCGAAACTCTTCCACGAGGTTTGTAACCGGCTCCTCGACATTGCTCCTGAAATTCTCGTGAAGTTTCCGGTACTTTTTCTGCAGGCTGGAGACCAGGGTTTTCTCCAAGACGCCGTGATCGAGCGAAATAACATCCTTCACGATGTCTTCAAGCCGGTCGAAACTGACCCGTTCGATCCGTGCCCGCAGGCTCCTTCGTATCTTTTCCAGGGCGGCGGTAAATTCATCCACCGCGACGATCTCCCTGGTCATCCTGAAAAAATGATGGCCGAACAAAGCCGTCTTCACGGCCTTTGGGAGCATACCGGGCTTCAGCTTCACCGCCCTCCGCAAAAAGCCGATGTAGTGTGAGCCGTAATTAGACAGGGTCTGCCGTATGACCGACGACAGGAAAATCCTGACCACGAGCAGTATGGTCCAGAACGAGAAGGCGCCCCTTCCGACCCTCCCCTTGGGCATCCGTTCCATCAGGGTGAGGCACCGGTTGAAATACTCATGGGGTGAGTAGATGGTCGATAATACCCTCCGGTATCCCCGGACCAGCTTATCCATATCCATGGCAGGAGTGAAATTCATCAGCAGGTCGTGGGTGTTGTTTCCCGAGGCCTCCATGATGATGCGATTCTCCGACTCAAGACGGCGGTAGAGCTGGGTATTCGGGAGGGCCGTAAGCAGGCCCACCATCGCCACCGGTATGCCGGACCTCCGGATAAATTCGATCTGGCGATCGAACACGTCTTCCGGGTCACTGTCGAACCCGAGGATGAACCCGGCCGTCACCTCCATCCCCTTCCGCTGGATCCTCTCCACGCTCTCCAGCATCGAGACTTTCATGTTCTGGGTCTTGTGCGAAAGCGCCAGGCTTTCCTCCACTGGCGTCTCAATTCCTATGAAGACCTTGTTGAAGCCGGCGTCGACCATCATGTCCATCAGCTCTTCGTCATCGGCCATGTTAATGCTTGCCTCCGTGAGAATCATGTACGGATATTTCCGCTCTCTCTGCCATCGGGCTATCGCGGGGAGAAGCTTCTTTACGTTTTTCTTGTTGCCGATGAAGTTGTCATCCACTATGAAGAGCGGGCCGCGGTAGCCCGTGCTGTACAGGGCGTCCATCTCGGCGAGGAACTGCTCTGGGTCCTTGGTACGCGGCACACGGCCGAACAGCTCGATGATGTCGCAGAACTCGCAGTTAAAGGGGCATCCCCTGGAATACTGGATCGACATGGTGGTGTACCGGCTGTGCTTGATCAAATCGAAGCGAGGAACCGGCGTCTGCCTGATATCCGGCCTCTCGGCTGACGTGTACATCCTTTCGGGGACCCCGTTCTCATAGTCCCTGAGAAAACGGGGAAGCGTTGCCTCTGCCTCGCCGAGGACGAAATGGTCCACGCCGGTAATCCCTGCGTGTGACCCCGTGGGATAGGGCCCGCCGGCGACTACGGTCCTGCCGAGCTTTGTGCAGAGCTTCACTACCTCGTCAAAAGAATCTTTCTGGATGATCATGGCCGATATAAAAACAAGGTCGGCACGCTCGATGTCACGCTCTCTGAGGATCTGTGCGTTCATGTCGACGATCGTGACATCGTATTCGGCGGGAAGGAGCGCTGCGACCGTCATAAGGCCAAGGGGAGGGAACGCCGACTTTCTCCCGACCATTTTGAGTATATACTTGAATCCCCAGTATGTCATCGGTATTTCAGGATAGATCATCAGAATTTTCATTTTCATGCACATAACTCCATTGTAATTACGGACGGGGAAGCCCCATCGATTAAAATTAAAACAAATAGTTATCCCTTCTTAATCATTAATACAAACAAAGTGATTATTGTTAATGGGAGGGATAATACGTATATATATTTCAGCTATAGACGTCTCTGCTATTAATAGTAAAAAGAAAGGGGTGCATTGTCAAGAAAATAGTTGGACAATGTCCAATAAAAATAAATCAACTTTACGCCCCCACATCGCCGAACCTGAGGACCAGTTCGTACACCCCTTCCTCAATCCTCTTCTCGGCGTCAGGGAACATTTTTTCAAATACGTGGAGCATAGGCCGGTTCTCAACCAGCACTTCCGCCCTGAAGCCGAGAAGGCCGTCGCGCTTGGCAAGGAGAATCAGATACGAGAGGAGCTCGCTCCCGATGCCCCGGTTGTGCATGTCGTCGCGGACGGCGAACGCCACCTCGGCCATATGGCTTTTCTCGTCCTTGATCATCTGTCCCATCCCGGCCAGTATCTCCTTGTGGGGGGTCACTACAAATGACAGGAGCACCAGCTCCCTGGTGTAGTCGATCACCACGAACTCCTGCCGCCGCTCATGCGGCATGTCAAGCCTCGTCGACATGAACCGGCGCTGAAAGCTCTGGTCCGAGAGCGAGTAAAATAGATCCTTGATCAGTGTCTCGTCGTTTATATTCACCGGCCGTATCTTCAGGGTTGTCCCGTCTCTGGTGGTGCGGAAGGTCTCGAGGTGGCCGGGATACTCCCCCCTCTTCCCGGGAATGAATGCCTGGTCCTTGTAAATCAGCTTCAGCTTTTTGGCCTCTTCAATGAGCCACGGCCTGAATTTAGGGTGGGCGATTGCGATCAGGTCCATGGCGCGCTCCCTGATGTTCTTGCCGTGGATGTAGGCGATGCCGTACTCGGTGACGACGTAATTGATGTCGCCCCGGTTGAGGGTGACGCCCGTGCCGGGATCAAGGAATGGAACGATCCGCGACACCTCCCCGCCCCGCGCCGTCGACTGGAGCACCAGAATCGTCTTGCCGCCCGGCGAGAGTATGGCGCCCCGCATAAAATCAGCGCTTCCCCCGATGCCGCTGAAAAACTGGTTGCCGATCGATTCGCCGGTTGCCTGGCCGGTCAGGTCTAACTGGAGCGCCGCGTTGATGGCCGTCATATTGCTGTTCTGCGCGATGATAAGCGGGTTATTGGTGTAGCTTATGCGCTTGAACTCGATAAACGGGTTATCGTCTATGAACTCATAGGTCTCTTTGATGCCCATGCAGAAAGCGGCGATGGACTTGCCCCGGTCAAGCGTCTTGCGTGAGTTGTCCACGACCCCCTTCTTGATAAGGTCTTTCATCGACTGGGTCAGCAGCTCGGAATGTATCCCCAGGTTGTTCTTCTCGCCAAGGCTCGACATGATGGCGTTGGGCGTGCTGCCGTACCCGGTCTGGATGGTATCGCCGTCGTTCACTATACTTGCGACATACTGTCCGATCTGTTTGGCGATCTCGTCGGGCACCGCGGGGTTGTATTCCAACAGGTCTTCCTCGTGAAAGAGCGCAAAATCGATATCCTCGACGCTGATAAACGTGTCCCCGTGGACGCGCGGCATCCTCGGGTTCACCTGGGCAATGATGAGGGAAGAGTGCTCGATTGCGTCCATGCATATGTCCACGCTGACCCCGAGGCTTACGTATCCGTTCAAGTCCGGAAGGGAGGTCTGTATCAGGGCGACATCGATGGGTATCATTTCGTTCCTGAAAAGCTGGGGTATGCGGGAAAGGAAAATCGGCGTGTAGTCCGCCATGCCAGTATTGACCGACTGGCGCGTGTTGTCGCCGACGAAAAACGCATTGTGCCTGAAGTTGTCCCCGAATTTTTGTTCCGCGTAGGGGGCAACCCCCAGCGTCCAGACCTGCATCAACTCCGCGTCGACGATCGCCTTCGGGTGAGATTCAGCGTACCGCACCAGGGAATTGACCAGGTACTGCGGTTCGCCGCAGGCGGTGCTTATGAATATCCGGTCTCCCCGGTGGATATGCGAAAAGATCACATCCTCTGCCTCGAACCGCTCCGGATACCGGTCTTTCCACATCTTGAAAAAATCGCCTCTTCGCCTGTCCATAGCGCCACCCGTTCACGCATGATATGCATATAATATAAAACAATCCTTCATTATTTCAAGGAGATTTTTATGCCGGCGCGCAGATGCCCGGTTTTTGGCAGACCCGAACGGGATGCTCGTATAGCATCCCGGCGAAGAGAGACATGCCGGTATGGCGGGGATGGAGGTAACGGGGAATCAGGCAGAAATTCTCTTTCCAGAATACTCCTCGCTGATCCATTTAATAAGATGCTTCTTCCCCTCTTCCATGGAAATTGTCGGGACAAAACCGAGATCGCGCCGGGCCGCGCCGATATCAAACCAGTGAGCGGTTGAAAGTTCATGCACGACATATTTCGTGACAAGGGGCTCGCCGCGAAGCCTGAAGACATGATGGAAAAATTCCAGAAGCGACGCGAAGGCAAATGCCGGCCACGGAGGAACAGCCCGCCTGACAGGCTTCGATCCGGAAGCTGAGAGGATATCATCTATCCATTCCCACAGAAGGATGGGATCGTCCTGGCAAATGAAATAAATTTTACCGCTGAGCAGTGGGTTCTCCTCGAGCCTCTCTGCTGCAAGAAGATGGGCGTCTGCCGCATTGTCGACGTAGATCGTATGAATCCTGTTTTTCCCGTTCCCTATCCTGACCATGCGATGAGCCCGCTCGATGATCCGGGGCACCAGGTGTTTGTCGCCGGGTCCCCATATGACATGGGGGCGCAGTATAATGGTTTTTAAATTCCCGGCCGTGGCCCGTACCACGGCCTGTTCCGCAAGCGCCTTGGTCCGTGAATAATGCGAATGGAACCGGGCCGGGTACGGCACCGACTCGTTTACGCCCTCCAGATCGCCGCCGTTAATAACGGCGCTCGGCGTGCTGGTGTACACGAGTTTCGGCGTTCCCCGGTATCTGCAGGCATTGATGACATTCTCAGTACCGATCACATTGGTGTTATAATACTCGGAGTAATCCCCCCACACGCCCGATTTGGCGGCCACGTGGAAAACGACCTCGACGTCGCGGCAGGCGGCCATGACATCGTCAAGGTCCCGGATATCTCCCTGGAACTGCTCGACACCCATCGCGTCAAGCTCAGGATAAAACCGGCGCGAGAAGCTCCTCACGCGGTCCCCCCGTTCCACGAGCTTCTTTACGATCGCCTTTCCGAGGAACCCGCCCCCGCCGGTGACCAGCACGTTACGACTCCTCTTGTGGCCGCCGAATTCTGATTTATTCATTTCATGTGTCACATCCCCACCCCGACAGCGGCGCTGCGCGCCTGTATCTTCTGTTTCTAATTTGCTCTCGTTCCCCGTCCCGCCTCAAGGAAAGCATCCGGAAATTCGTTCATGCCGTCTTTGAATAATGATTCTCCCTCTGGCTGACCGGTCATCGCAATCTTTATCCTTCAACCTGTCAATGGGAATTGATCAAAAACCAAATTTAAAATAATAAAAAACTTTTTACGAAACGAACCGCGCCATAATGAATTCAATTGTATTGGATGGGAAATACCGTCCATACGGTTTAATTGTTTTAACATCTATCATTTGTTAACATATTGTTAATGAGAATAAATTATATATATCAATTTTGATTTGAAATGTCTCGTCAGTTACCGATATATCCGAATATGGCACTATCTTAAATGAAACGAATTGCTTTTGCACAGTTAGCCGGAATGACATACATAGATTATACGTGTTATATCTATAACCTGCATACCCCGGTTCTCTATCATGATCCTCAAATATTCATTCCGCCGGGACTTTCCCGAGAAAGGATAGTTCCACATTTACTCTGGCGATCATCATCACCGTATTCCTGAACATTTTCTCGCAACAACCTCGTCTCACAAGCATCACGGGGAAGCACTTCTTTCGTAAACATATTTGACAAATCAGCACCCGCCTGCAACGCTACGTCGCATGATCACCGGCGCGAAATTTGTCCACACGAATATCATATCCGAAAACTGGGAAAAACTTGCCCGGTTCTACGAGGATGTTTTTGGCTGCAGCCGCGTCCTTCCCGAACGCGACATGTCGGGCGATTGGATTGAGGAAGGCACGGGAGTCAGTGATGTCCGAATACGGGGCGCCCATCTCCGCCTGCCGGGATACGGCGACGAGGGACCCTCGCTCGAAATATTTCAATATAACAAATGGCTAGGCGGCCCTATCAAAAAAATCAATGAAGTCGGCATTGTGCACATAGCCTTCCGTGTCGACAATGTGAACGTGGCGCTGGCCGAAGTGATCTCGCACGGGGGCGGCCGCATTGGTAAAACCGTAACGAAATATATTGAGGGGGTCGGCACCCTGACGTTTGTCTATGCGACAGACCCTGACGGCAATATTATTGAGCTCCAGAACTGGAAAAGATGACTGACCTGTCATTATATATCCGGCATATTAAAAATGGCGAATTTTCGATAATATCCAGTTAATCGGGCAGCTCCTATCCGCCATACCCGCCACTCTGCGGAAGAATAATAAAAATCCTTTACAAAATAATTGCCTTAATGTCTTTATCCTTAATAACGGTGTCATCAATGGAATTTAAACCGTCGAAAAATCTGGCCGAACAGATAGCCCTCTATCTCGGCGAACGGATTATCCGGTTTGAGTTGAAGCCGGGAGAACGCCTGATAGAAGAGGACCTTGCCCGCGACCTGAAGGTGAGCCGGAGCCCCCTCCGGGAGGCCCTTCGCATCCTTGAAAAGAAGTGGCTGGTCGACCTGATCCCCCGACGCGAGGCGCGCGTATCCGTTCTTAATGACTACCTCATCACCTGCACCGGAGAGATCCTTAAGGAAATTTACGGCCTTGTCGCCCGGAAAACCGTGGAGCTCGGCACCAGGGAAGACCTTGAGGCAATCAGCGCATGCCTGGCTGTATGCAACGAGACGGCAGGAAAGAACAACATATTGGGATATTTCAATGCCATCATAGAATTCGAGTCCGCCTGTCTAAAGGCGGCAAAAAATATCGTTCTGAACCGGCTCCTCCGCGACCTGTGGCCGGCAAGCCGGCGCGTCCAGTTTGCCACGCTGAAGCTCCGCTCAGAAAGCCTGAGGGATCATGTAAACTATTTTAACCGGGCACACCAGTCGCTTATGGACAGAAACAGCACCATGGCCGCCGCCGCAGTGAGAGAACTCATCGAACACGAGATCCACTACGGAGTGAAATACCTTCCCGAATTCAACAAGCTGTAAATTACGCGCGAAAGCAGGCGCACATGGTCCCGACAACATCCGGCCATGTTTCTTCCCAATTCTATATTAAACCGCGGCGTCAATGATCACTTCCACTGCGCGCGGCACAGCTTCGCGGACAGCCTCGCTAATATCGGTATTAATTTCACTTATATTTTCCGGAACAATACCGACGAACTCGATCTCGGGATCATGGTCCATTATCTTCAGCGTCCCGATCACTTCCATGATCCCCACTTCATGCAGGGAAAACCGGGCGCCCTGCACCATGGCATGGTCGGGGGTAAATCGGTATATGCTGCCGGGCCGGTCATCGGTCCTGAGAGCATCCACGATTATGATCTTGTCATATCCTTCTATCAGGCCGAGAAGGTCGAATCCGGCAGTCCCGCCGTCAAGAAGCTCAACTCCGGGCGGGAGCCTCATCCCGGATTCCTCCATGTGCCTGACGATGTAGACGCCGAGCCCGTCATCGCCCCGGAGGGTGTTGCCGATACCGAGAATCAGAATTTTACGCATGGAATACCGTCCGGGCAAGGATGAGCCCGTCAGTTTTTCATTGTGTGGCATTTGACACAGGTGTCGCGGGTGATCTGTGCCACTTCACCGGCGTGACAGTTTGAACAATTCCTGATCCTGTCCGGGTTTTCCCATTTGTGGTGACACTGATAACAATCGATCCTCTTTTTCTCGTGGGTCTTGTGTACAATATCCATGTAATCCTTGCCGGTCTTTGAATCAACGATGGGAACAAGGACCTTCAGGTCTACAGGCCCTTTTCTGCTGCATGACAACAGCGCGGCGAGAATACAGCAGAGCACACAACAGACAGCGATTTTAATAATTTTCATTCTGCCCCCCGTTAAATGGTCATACGATATAATGCTACCAGTGTCAACAGCGCGTCCCGAATATACTTGAATCTTCTGATTGAACGCGACTCGCTTGCATGGATATTCTATATGTATATCGTTATGATAGACTTAACGTTATAAAAGTTGATGTCAACTTTTTTTTATATCAAATGCCCCCTCCTCCAAGCAGAAGATAAGCCGGGGGGTGGATGACAAAACTCTGTTTACTATCATTATTTAAGCGGCGTGACATAGACGGGGGATTTCTGCAGAAAGCTTTCGGCCATTTCGTAGATGACGATATTCGGCTTTTCAGTCTCAATAACCGAATATTGCACGCGATTATAGCTCTGCAGGCAGACCATGCGGCTGAAATGCTCCGCCATGTAGTATTTTTGCATGTTAAAAAATGAATCATGAAACACGACGGCCCGCGGCTGCGACTGGTCAAACGAACTGAAAAACTCGGTAAGCCTGCTGCTTTTAATCTGATATGGCGGGACTATTTTTTTCGCCTTCCATCCGTCTTTCGGCTCGAGCAGATAAAATTCCTCTACGAATTGCTCCTTCAAACCGAGCATCGATGCCAGATCGCCGCCCGGCCACAACACGGTCCTGACGTTAAACTCGGCAAGCCGGCGCGCCAGCAAACCCGGGCAGAAGCGGACCAGCGCCGCTGCCATCTCCCGGTACCCGTAATACGCGCCATAGGAACTCCAGTGGACATCGTGCTTAAAAAACACCCGGTGCTCCTTTTTCCCTTCTGCGACGGCGGCGGTCAGGTCTATAAAGTCGATCCCTCCCGTTTTTTTAAGATAGGAGGTCAGCTGCTCAAGGCGCCCGGTTTCCCGTACCGGCTCATAATTGGAGGGAAGGTATTCAGGATAAATACTCGGTTTCATGGGCGCAATTACCAGAAGGAACCTTGCCCCCCTGCGGTCGCACTCCTTTTTAATATCATACAGGGGCCGCGCCCATTCGGCCACATCCTTCTCCGTTGCAAATGGCCTGACGGCGCGGTAGTAATCGAGGGCGTTGTTGCCATCGTCGTCCTTTATCAGGTAAAGCCAGTCATCCCTCCCCACCAGCACCTTGGGGAACTGCGCCACTCTCAGACAATTCATCCTGAAAAGGCTGTTCCATCGAATAAGCGTATTACGAAAACCGAAATCATCGATGAAAAGTTTCACGTACATCTTATGGAATTGTATGATAGACTTTCTGTCGGCCTTGAGCTCCGGAAGCCGGGAGAAAGCGCTTTCCTTGTTTTTCGTGACGTTCGGGGCTATGTTGAAAAAATTATCGACCGTCGGGAGCCAGAGGCTCGCGATAAACACAACCGCAACCGTCACGCTGGTTAAGTATGATGCCTTCAGGCGCGACATGACACACTCCTAGAATTGACCGTACACGAACGGGTTGAACGTCTCGCTGGCCACCGCCATGTACGAAAGTAGGATAACGCATGCGAATATAAGAACCACGGCGGCGCCGTGAACAAAACGCAGGACCGAGCCGGCGGCCCCCTGCCGTGATTCCACGAAAGAGGCGATGCGGTCGCGGACGGCGGGGATCACCGGGCCGTATCCCACGAGCCCGAGGGCGATCGCCAGCCCCAGCTCAAAAGTCATGACAGACGGCATCGTGGTCGTTATCGTCGCGGCCTCGTTGAGCCCGAACATGGCTGCAAACAGCTTCATCGCATAGCCGAGGGTATCCGACCTGAAAAAGACAGCCTGGAGCATGAAGGCGAGGTTTACGTACGCGATGCCGATCGGACGCCAGAGCCTGTCGAAAAAGCCTTTGGGAAGCATCTGCTCGATTACCAGGAGCACGCCGTTCATCAGTCCCCAGAGGATGAAGCCCCAGCTCGAGCCGTGCCAGAATCCGGTAAGAATGAAGACGAAGACCAGATTGAAATAATGACGCGACCTGCTGACCCTGCTCCCGCCAAGCGGGAAATAGACATATTCACGAAACCAGTACATGAGTGTTATATGCCACCGCCTCCAGAAATCGCTCATCGAGGTACTCACGAACGGATACCTGAAGTTCTCGCGCAGTTTGAACCCGAGCATCTGCCCGAGCCCGATAGCCATGTCGGTATAACCTGAAAAATCGTAATAGAGGTTCATCAGGTACGTGAACACTGACAGCCAGGCGACAGCGGCGGAAAGCTCGTTTGCCGGGGTGTCGAAAAGCCTGTTGACCGTCCCGCCGATGGCGTTCGCGATTATCATCTTTTTCCCGAGCCCGATAATGAAGCGGCGCACCCCGTTTATGAAGTCCTCGGACGTGATGCACCGCTCGTATATGTCGCGTGCCATGTGCGAGTACCGCTCGATGGGCCCCTGGAGCAGTTTGGGAAACATGGTCAGGAACACGGCCAGCGAAAGCGGGTTCGTTTCCACCGCTGTCCTGTCACGGTACACGTCCATCACATACGAGATCATCGCGAAGGTAAAAAAGGAGATGCCGACCGGGAGGTGTATCTGAGGTACCTTAAAGGGGGTTGCGCCAAAAAGCCCGATGAGTTCATTGACGTTCCCCACGATAAAACCGGAATACTTGAAGAAACCGAGCGGTATCAGGTTGAGTAAGATTGAAACGATTAGCAGCAATTTCCGCCTGTCGCCGGCCCGGGCGAGCAGACGGCCAAAATAATAATTCATGACCAGCACGACAACGAGAAGGAGCGTATACGCCTGTTCGCTCCAGTAGTAAAAGACAACACTCGCCGCGAGAAGAAAAACGTTCCTCCCGACAGGTCTGTTTCTCAGGAGGAAGAACAGGACCAGCGTTATCGGCAGAAAGAAAAACAGGAATGTGACTGAGCTGAATAGCATTATCGTTTACAGAACGCGCTGCGCCGCAGGGGCGCTAAAAAATGGAATAATACAAGAATTTATGCAATTAATGATTTGGCGACCGATTAGTCAAGAGAAAATTTCGGGCACGGCGGGCGTGCAGGGTTCGCGCTAAAAGTTATAGACCAGCTTCATGAGCAGGCCCGGATTGTTGTCTATGAATTTCTTGATGTCCGCGCTCTTCATGGCATACACTGAAACCGGTCCGCTGTTCGAAAAGGTATAGTCCTCCGGCTCCCCGAGGTGCAGTTTCTGGACGGAGCCGATGAAGTCTCCCCTCTTCAGCACCGCGACCGGCCTCCCTTGTTTCGTGACTTCAACCTCGCCGCTCCTGATGATATAGACGTACTGGATCTCCTCCCCCTCGCGGATTATATCGCCGGGTTCGTGGATCTCCCGGGGTATGAAAATCGACTCGAGCCACGTTTTCTGGGACGAGGTGCAGTACTTGAAAAAATCGCTGGTTGATAGCAGGTTCCAGGTCTCGCTGTTCCGAATCCGTGCGAGCCTGGTGAGCGTTTTTTCAAACTCGGTGCCGACGATGAAATTCAGGAACTTGTCCCTGCTGATGGTGTAGACGACGAGGTCGGTCTCGGCGACAACGTCAGCTGCCCGTGTCCCTTCCGTGACGAGCGCCACCTCGCCGAAATAATCGTAGCTGCCGTAAATTTTCCTCTGCTCCAGCCCGCCGCTGTCCACAGAGACGTTGCCGGAATATATAATGTAGAATTTGTCCCCGACCGTCCCCTTCTTGATGATAACTTCCCCCTTCTTATAACGCTCTTCCTCGACGATATCCAGGAACTCCTGCGCTTTCGAGAGCGGGAGTGCCTCGAAAAAATCGAGGTTCTTCAGCAGGCCCATGATCTGGTACGCGGTCTCGAACCGGGGGTGCGACGTTTTGAAATAGAGGGTGTTTTCAATCCCGAATTTAGCGAGGGTGAGGGCCGTCTTCGCCGGAAAATCCTTTTTCGCGATATGGTACACCACTATCCGCTTCCTGACCTTTTTCGGCAGCGAGTTCAGTATGGCGATCGGGGTGTGCAGGGGCGCTATCCCCGATTCATGGTAGATGACCTTGGAGTCCCAGGGGAAGTGCCTGAGCTCGTTGTAGCGCTCCTGCGTGATCAGCCCGGCGTCGAGGAGCTCCCGGTGTATTTGCGGATCGTTGTTATGGTCCGACGAATACACGAAGGTCTGGTCCTGGAACTCCATCTTGAACCCGATGGTCGGTATTGAGTGGAGGGTGTAGAACATGTCGAACTTTCCGCCGTGTATGAAGGCCGGCTTGCCGATCCTGACCGGGTGGAAGGTGAAGAGCCTCATCAGGTACGATATCGGCATGTTGCTCAGGCCGGAGTACTTGCGAAGGAAGCTCATCATCACCGTCTCGGTCGTATAGATGGTCACCCGCTGCTCCTGGAGGATCTTCTGGAACGTGCCGGCGTCATGGTCGGCGTGGCAGTGGGTGAGGATGATGCTGTCCGTCAGCTTCGGGTTTACGTTTGAGTCGACGAGCCACTCGGTCGAGTTGACCGGCGGGTCGACCATGATGCCGTTGTGATTAAGCCATACGATGAATCCCGAGGTGTTCTCCTGGGGATCAAAGCCGTGACTGGGCCCGAGGCAGGTCACGCCGAAGAGCGGCGGCTTGTACGGCTCGGCGAGCCTCTGGCCGATGAGATACGTCGGTTTGTATTCAACGCGCGAGGGGACCACGGCGATCACGTCGCTCCCATGCCTGACGACGAAATCCCCCCCCTCGCGTATCTCAATGGTGACGCCCTGGAAGGTAAACCGGTTGTTCTTGAAAAAGCCGAATGAAAGAAGGTCTGAAAATTTCAGGTTCCGACGGAAAAAATCCATTTCCATCCTGATGTCGGGGACCGGCGAGCCAGCGGCCGCGTCATAATCAAGGGCAATATCGAATTCCTTCGGCCCGAAAACGGCTTCCTGTAAAACCTTCTTCATCTGCTCGAACTGGTTCTCCCGGCAGATGATCGTGGTGCGCCTCTTTTTGAGGAAAAAGTTATAGTACAGGGGAAACTCTATCTCCGCGATGCTGATTCCCTTGGTCCAGTTGAACAGCTCGTCGGTGAGGACGAATATCTGCGGGACATCCTTCGGCATGCGCATGGTGTCCTTGATGGTCTCGGGGGGCGAACCGAACTGGATATACCCGATAGGGGTGTCCACCAGGTACCCGCCGCGGGGCAGGACCGTAACGTTTTCATTCTTTTGCTGTTCTGGCATATGATAAGCTGCGATTCAGGTGATATGGAGCCTTCGCCGAATAATCAAAATTTTTTGTATTCTTTATACCGAGACGAAAAAATCAACTACTTTTTATGCCGGGGAGACCAGAGTATCAGCCCGCCCGGTAATCGTTCATCCGCACGAAATCACCGGCGGCGTAGCGGAACGGGCGCGGTTTCAGAGCCAGGTCCGGCCGGGCATACCCTACGGCGATAAGGACCGGGATAATCCTATCGTTCGGGATATTAAACTCACGCTTCACCTCCTCCGCGTTAAAGCCGTCCATCGGATGCGTTTCATATCCGAACCCCCTTGCGGCAATCATGAAATTCATGGCAAAAAAGGCCGCGTTCTTCACCGCGAATAGTTTCCGCGTTTCGCTCTCCTTCTCCTTATACATCTTGAAAGGCCCCTGCCGCTGTTTTTCAATATCCTCCTTCATCATGTACCCCTTCTCGACCCGGTCGGCCATGACCCGATCGATATGCTCCTCCAGCCCGCCCGGATTCGCAATGACGATCAGGACCGCGGAGGCCTCCTCCACCTTCGCCTGATTGTAGGCGCATTTCCTGAGCGCGGCCTTGCGGGCCGGATCGTCGACCAGCACCGCCTCCCACGGCTGGAGATTCGATGAGGATGGGGCCAGAGAAGCCACGTCTAGTAGCTTAATAATTTCATCAGCCGGGATTTGCCTTGAACTGTCGAAAAAATTTATCGCCCGCCTTGTTTTTATCGCTTCGATTGTTTCCATAATTAATCTCCTGCATATCCTACTTGTCGATTAAATTAATATATCTGTAAATCATGCAACAGTCAATAATGTATTCAAGGAAACTTTTTTTGTGTAGAAAAAGGGAATGGCGGTGATGTCACCCCGAGCGGAGTCGAGGGGTGACCATGCCCGGTTAATCTTTCACCCTGTCATGTCTCGACTACGCTCGACATGACTTTGGCAATGAAATCATATAACCCTCAATTTATTCCCCCGATTCCCCTTTCTTACACACCAGGAGATAAGACCTCCTAAAACTGTTGACAGACCAATAATTTTTCGGATACTGAGCAATGAGAGAATACCCATGCTAAAATTCCTCGACAAATTCTTCATTGTCTTCCATACCCTCTTCACCCTGTTCAACATGACCGGGTGGATATGGAAAAAAACGAGGAAAATCCACCTCGCGACCATCGCGCTGACGGCCTGCTCATGGTTTATACTCGGGATATGGTACGGCTGGGGATATTGTTTCTGCACCGACTGGCACTGGAAGGTGCGCGACGCGCTCGGCGATCCGATCATGTCCGACTCCTACATCCATTTCCTCATCCTGGAGCTCACCGGCATTAACGCGCCGCAACACCTCGTGGACACCGTGACGATCGGGGTCTTCGCGGCGTGCTGCGCCCTGAGTATCGTGCTGAACGTTAAGGATTTTATTCTCTGGCTGAGATCAAGAAACACCCGATAAGGATACTCACCAGCGGCATTTGATACAGGGGGGCCTGATCCTCTCATTGTATTCAGCATAGTCACGTTCCGCCTTTTTCAGATAGGCGTCGATGTTGGACCGGTCGATATGATATCCGAAATCCGCGGGCGCGTCTGTCCTGAGGTTGAACATCTTCCTCACCATCATTTCCCCGACCTGCCTTCGGAAGTGAATGATGTCGATGTAATTGAAGCTGTTACCGGTCACGGAGCTCGGCCCGCTGAAGTCCCAGAAATCGGAGAGCTTCACGAGGCGCCGCCTGACCGTGTTCATGAACTCGATATCATCGCAGAGATAGGAATTAATGTAGCCGGGGTTCAGAAAGATTTTCAGCTCGATGCCCCGTTCCCTGCAGATGGAGATGAGCTCGTCCAGCTCCGCCACGGTCTCGTCTATCCGCTTTCGGCATACCGTGGGGACCGGCCCCTTGAATTTCGCTTCGTGCTCAGCCGGATTTGCCTGCAGGGCAGCCTCCCGTTTGAGGAAATGATATTCTCCCGTCCCCATGATATCGTAGAACGCGTCCTTGCCGTCAAAGTGTATTTCGTACAGCATGCCGGAGTCAGGCTCGAGGGTAAGATAGGTGTAGTAAAATTTCAGATGCTCCCTGCAGTTCGCCGGGTACATCACGGAGCGCATTACGTTGGGGAGCGGCAGCATCATGAAGGAAAAGTAGTCGAGCCCCACGAGGACGCTCTTCACCGTCACCCCCCTGTCCAGGAAGAACTTGAGGAGCTTCAGGTATTCCGATACGACACCCGACACAATGGTCATGTTGTAGTAATTGCGTCCGGTCGCCCTGTTTATCACCGAGACCGGAACCTGACTCACCCGCGAGGAGCCGAAGAGAAAGCCGTCGTACTTCTTTTTGTTCTGGAGGATGTAGTCGGACTTGGCGAACCGTTCGTTGGGGCAGATGTAAAACGACGAGTAGTCTTTCCTGATAACGGAGTACGGGTCAACGATGACATTGTACGCCAGAAGCGGCAGCACCGATATCACGCCGATGAGGATCAATTTGGGTATCAATCGTTTCACTGGCACACCCTAAAACCGGAAATATATGAACTGCTGGTTCCCGCGCACCCCGAGGATCACGATCCCGGCGCAGAGCAGGAAATAAAACGACCACCGGACCCAGACCGGCCTGGCCCTCAATAGCTCCCTGATGCTCCCGCGCGTCTCCTGTATATGGTGGATAACGAGGAGCAGCACCAGCAGCGCTATCATTATCGTGAACTGGATCGGATCGAGGGCCAGGTTTATCATGGTTATATTGGTCCCGGCGCAGTGGGTAATCATGTACCACCCGTCCTTGACGCTCCTGGCGGCGAAGAAAATGCCGCTGAAAGCGAACAGGTTAAAGGTGCCGAACATCATCAGGTATCTTTTCATGGCGACGGCGGAACGATCCAGCGCATCGCCCCTGGTTTTAAGCAGCCCCAGAACAAGCGTGATAAACCCGAAGGCGGCAATACCGACCATTGCGCCGGGGCCGACACGCCAGCCGGCCGCCGCGGGGAGAAAGACGCCCGCCGCGGCAATGGCGGCAAGGAGGAAATAGACCGATGCGGGAACCCTGGGGATCCCGCCGAAGAAGGATTCGCGGAGCCATTCTCTCGCCTTCATGGTGATATTGCTGATTACTATGAAAACGCCGTTCATCGAGCCCCAGACCACGAATGTCCAGGCGGCGCCGTGCCAGAGACCGCTCACCGTAAAAACAGTCATGATGTTGAAATAGTAGCGCCACCGACTGACGCGGTTGCCGCCCATGGGTATGTACAGATAGTCCCTGAACCATGATATGAGGGAAATATGCCAACGGCGCCACATCTCCGAGAGGGTAAGCGCCTTGAAGGGCCGCCTGAAATTGACGGTCAGCTTGTAGCCCAGCGTCTGGCCCATGCCGATGGCGATATCGGTATACCCGGAAAAATCGCAGAAAACCTGTATCGGGAAAAGATATATGGTCAGAAGCACCGGCAGGCCGCTGTACGCCTCGGGATTCGCCAGTATCTGTGATATGTAGAGGCCGAGGCGATCGGCTATCACGAACTTCTGGAAGAAACCCCATGCCATGAGCTTCAGCCCATCGGTAAACCGGTCGTAGTCGTACTCGACCTCACGGTAGAGCTGCGGCAGGAGAGTGGTCGACCGCTCGATCGGCCCGGAGAGAAGCACCGGGAAGAAGCTGACGAACAGCGCGAAGATGCCGAAATGCCGCTCAGGCTCCCTCTTCCCGCGGTAAATGTCGATGGTGTAGCTCAGGGCCTGGAAGGTGTAAAAGGATATGCCGATCGGGAGGAGAAAATTGAACGCCGGCACCGGGTAGGCCGCGCCGAAAAAGTCGAAGAGATCCTTCAGGCTGTTGTTGATAAAGTTAAAATATTTGATAAGCGCCAGGATGCCGATATTGATCGACACGCTTGCCGCGACGTAGAGCTTTTTCACGCGCTGCGGCCTGCCGTGCATGAGGAGCGCGGTGACATAGACCACGACGGTGGTGGAAAAAACGAGAATCGCGTACCGCGGGTCCCACCACATGTAGTACAGGTAGCTTGCGGCGAGCATGAATATCCAGCGGAACCGGTGCGGCAGGTTGTAAAAAACAATGAGTACGGCCGACAGAAAAATGAAAAATGTATATGAGTTAAAAAGCATTCTGCTTTCCGGATTGTTTTCTTTATAATACCTGATTCTGGCTATGCGGCGCGCTTGCGCGCGAGCGGCCGCCGCAGGCAACGCGTATCCACTGCTTAGAAATAACTACGAACCGATCAATGAGACAAAATGTCAAGTAATTTGTTTCAGGCCCTGCGTTAAAAACCGGTGTCTTCATTCCTCAGCTCCGGGACCGGAATGTTTTTGATCACCCTGAATGCCCCGGGCGGAAGCCTCTCGCTCCATTCGCGCTCGGCCACGATAAGCCGCGCAAGCCGCTCGTTATAACGGACGATCACCTCGTGCCCCTGTCTATCGCCGACCGTAACGAACCCGGATATGGTGCCGCCGATCAGCTCCCTCGTGATCTCCTCCGGCTTCAGTATCTTCCTCACCTTGCCGTAAAAAACGCCGATCACATGACGGTGGTACCTGTTCCCGTTGATGACGAGCGCCGCCTCGGTGTACGGCTCGGCCTCCCTGTCGGCGCTCTTGAACTCCCAGGTCACGAAGAGCCTTCCCGGCGCCCCGGCCTGCTGCTCCTTATGGCATCCTGCGCACCCGCCGGCGAAGCTGGCCGCGGCAAGCGCGACGAAGGCGACGGCCGCGACCGCGCGTCTTCCCCGCGGCGCCGGGCGTTGTTTGACGTTCATATCATCATCCCCCTGTTCTATCCGCCGATTTTCGACATGGAGCCCGACCTGACCACGGCGCCGCAACCGCCCTCGTCGGGCCAGCAGTCGAGCGAATGGCTCTCCTGTTTCGCCTTCACCGCCGTGACGACCGCAGCGCGGACCTCGTCGTCGCCCGCGCCACCCCGTAAAAGCTGTTTCAAATTCAGATCGGCGCTGGCGTGGAGGCAGGTCTTGAGATACCCGTCTGAGGTGATCCTGAGCCTGTTGCAGGCCCGGCAGAACTTGCGCGTCATGGGCGGTATCACGCCGATCCGCATCGGATACGTGCCGCGGTATTTGAAAGCATACATCACCGCCACGTTCGTGTCGATGCCGGTGTTCCGCGAGAGCTCCCCCCGGGACCGCAGCTCCTCGATCAGCCGGTCCGACGGCAGGTAGGAACCGTACCCCGTTTCAGCGGTAAACGGCATCCGCTCGATGAACCGGAGGGTCACGTCGCGCTCCTTGAAGTAATCGAGAAAATCATCGAGCTCTTCAATCGTCTCCTTGAATAGAACGGCGTTTATTTTCAGGTCAAAAAACCGGTACGACAGCGTCCGCTCGATGTTGGCGATGACATCGTTGAAGGAGTCGCGCTTGGTTATGGACAGATAGGTGTCGCGGGACAGCGTGTCAAGGCTGATGTTCAGCTTTTTGACCCGCAGGCGGCACAGATCGCCGGTGAAATCGCGGAGCAGCGTGCCGTTTGTGGTGAGGCAGAGCTCGACATCTGGGAAAAGCCGCCTCGTCTGCGACACGATATCGATAAAGCCTTTTCGCAGCAGCGGCTCGCCCCCGGTGAAGCGCACCTTGACGACCCCCATGGAGATGAACAGCCCTATGAGCCTGATGAACTCCTCGTTGCGGAGCACCTCGGCATGCGGGAGCCACTCCACGCCCTCAGGCGGCATACAATAGGCGCACCGCAGGTTGCACAGGTCTGTGATCGAGACCCGGAGATAATCATGCATTCTTGAAAACGAATCTATCAACATTCGCTCACCATGTCAGGGCCTCCCCCGGCCCTCCTCGCGAAAATCGGCAAAGGTCCGGAAGTTATTCCTGAACCGCGGGTTGCCCGGATCGAGGCGACATGCCTCCGCGTACATCCTGAAGGCCTCGTCCCGCCTGCCCGCGAGCTCGCACAGGACCGCCAGGTTGTTGTACCCGGCGGGCTCTCCCGCACCTTCAGCGACCACTTCCCGGAATAAAATTTCGGCCTCGCCCGTCCGTCCCGCCTCAGCGAGTTCCACGGCCCTGTTGTTGATCGAAGACAGGGGGCCGGGGCGGTTCATCCGGGCGAGCGTTCTCTCCACCTTCACCCTGGCGAGGGACGCCCCCGGACTGGCAACAGCCTCTATCCGCATCCTCCGCTCCGTCGTGACCCCCCGGTATGAATAGCAAGATCCCGCGACGATGACCGCGAGGATGAGGGCCGTCTGCCGTCCGAGTGCTTCTCCACGCATGCTTGATTACTCGTACCGGGTAGATATCATGTCAATAAAAAAATATCGCCACGACACCATTCAGTATAATGCGATTAGATGATAACGTGTAAGAAAAAGGGAATCTGGGAGATGGGAGGAAATCGGGGGAATATGAACTGTTGGTTCGACTGTCATTGCGAGGGTTTCGAAGAAACCCGAAGCAATCTGGACTTCGCACTACATATTACCTTTTATTTACAGCAATAACTGGAACCTGTTACTCACAAGATCGCTTCGCTACGCTCGCCATGACATTGGCAAAAAATTCAATCCCTCTCTTCATTCCACCCGATTTCCATTTCTTACACAATATTATCTATTCGTAATAAAGGAAGATATTGAAGTAACCATACGGAATTGTAATTGACTAATTCCTTTATCTGCCCTGTATAGTATAGCGCATAAATCCAATCCCGGAGTAGCAAAAATGTCTAAAAAGCACCTGATTCCCATAGTAACCCTCGCAATCATCCTTTCCTGCTTTAAAAATTCCGAGGGGCTGAAAAAATCGGACATATCGCCGCTGGTAAACCAGTTCCTGGCCATGCACGTCCAGTACCACACCCTTAACGACGAGCTTTCCGAGCGGACCCTGGACAACCTGATCGTCTCCTTCGATTACGGGAAATACTACTTTTACCGCAAGGACATCGATCAATTCAACAGGTACCGCCATAAAATCGACGATTTCGTCCACGCGAACCGGTACGAATTCCTGGACGAGATATTCGGGGTATACCGAACCCGCGTCGCCGAAAGCAACCGGATCATCAACGAGCTGATGAAAACAAAATTCAACTTCACCGTGGACGAAAAGATCGTCGTGGACCGCGACAAGGTCGATTACGCCGAAACGAAGGAGGAAATGCGGGACCGCTGGCGCAAGAACATCAAGCTCCAGCTCCTCAACCACCTCTCCTCGGCCCAGAGCATTGGCGAGGCGAAGAAAAAACTCGCCAAGAAATACGACCTCATCAACAGGCGGATCGAGGAAATTAACCAGGAGAAGCTCCTCGATCGTTTCATGAACGCATTCTCCATGGCGCTTGACCCGCATTCCAACTACCTCACCCAGGAGGAAAACGAGGATTTCGCCATCTCCATGAAGCTGAAGCTCGAGGGGATAGGCGTGCGGCTGAAGTCAGAGGACGGATTTGTCATCGTCGAGTCGATCATCGCCGGAGGGGCGGCCGACAAGCTCCCGGAGGCAATCAAGCTCAAGCCGGGGGACAAGATAATCGCCGTGGGACAGAAAGACGACGAGCCGGTCGACGTCGTGGACATGGAACTCAGGGACGTTGTGAAAAAGATCCGCGGGCCGAAGTCGACCGAGGTGCGGCTCACCATCCTGCGCGAATCGGCGGAGGGGAACAAGCCGATCCGCATGATCGTGCCGATTATACGCGAGGAGATCAGCCTGAAGGACAGCGCCGCCGAATCGCAAATCGTCTACCTCGGAAAAGACAAGAACATCAAAACCGGCTACATCAAGCTCCCCTCCTTCTATTACGACAAGGAGCGGGGCAAGAGCTCATCGGGCGACGTACGGGCCATTCTTCTGAAGCTCAAGTCCGAAGACGTCAGGGGGATTGTCCTCGACCTGAGGGGCAATCCCGGGGGGCTTCTCAACGAGGCCATCGATATAGCCGGATTCTTCATCGAGGACGGCCCGGTCCTCCAGATAGTCGACGGCAGGAACCCGCCGCACGTGGTCAATGACAGCGACGAGAGCATCGTGTACGGAGGACCGATGACGGTTCTGATCGACCGCTTCAGCGCCAGTGCGGCCGAAATCCTCGCGGGCGCGATAAAGGACTATAACCGCGGCCTCATTATCGGCCCGGACGCCTCCTTCGGCAAGGGGACCGTGCAGTCGTACAACGAGCTCCCCTTCAAGAAGGGGGCCATCAAGATCACCATATCGATTTTCTACCAGCCCGACGGGATGTCCAACCAGCTCAACGGCATCGCCCCGGACATCAAGGTGTCCGACCTGTCATCCATCTGGGACATTGGAGAAAAGAAAAACCGCTACCCGCTCAAGTGGAAAAAGATACCGCCCGCCTCCCACAGGGACTTCCGCATGGTGTCGCCGTCCATCGTGACGCGGCTGAAGGGGCTCTCTTCCGCCCGGCTGAAAGCGGATGAAAAGTACAAGAAGCTGAGAAAGAAAATCGAGAAATACCGCACGCAGGTTAACAACAAGACCATCAGCCTGAAAGAAGAGTCGTCGATCGAGAAACAGCGCCAGAAGGAGCTCGAGAAGACCTTCAACAAGGAGAGCGGCAAAAAGCTTATCGACCTCGAGAATGATCTGTTTCTGAAAGAGGCGCTCAACATATCCGGCGATTATTTGAACACGGCCCGGAAATAATCCATGATGTGAAGGCGAGGATGCGCATGCTCGCCTTCACATAAATAATCTTCGCCTTTATATAAAAATCCTCGGCTTCGGGGATGCATACACTCACATCCTGGTAATATAATCCTTAACCCTCTCCCGCACGTCTCCCGAGGTCGCCACGATCGGGTCGATCCCCGAGCGCATGAGGCGCGTCCTCAGGTCGGGAATGTCGCGCAGCCGGGCCGGGCAGCACCGGTCCTCTATGAATATCACCGCCTCGATGCCGTACCCCTTCATCATCGCGTAGAAGAGCTCGAACCGCTCCTCGAGCGGACGCACCGACGGACAGAGGGGCCGGTAGGAAAACGCGTCGAGTATCTCATCGAGGAGCTCGGCGGAATCGGCATTATAAGACATGTCAAACTGTCCCCGGCCGCAGCAGAGGTCGTCACCGGCCACCAGGCACCCCTCCTCCTCTATGGCGTCGAGAAGCCCTTCGCCGCCGCAGCTCCCGTAGACGAGGGCATGCACCCGGCCCGCGTCTCCGCCGCTGCCGGCCTTGTTCAGCGCATGCAGGATGGACAGGAGGTGCCCGGATACCAGCGCGGGCGGAAAGGCCGCTGCCGCCTCGAACACGACGGCAAGGTCGCCGCAGGAGAGGAGCCCCGGGTTGCCGGCCCGCACCGATGCAATGCCGCGCACCCGGCGGCGGGCGGCATTGTACTCCTCAGTGGCGCCGCGAAGCCGCGCGGGATCGATGTCGCGCAGACTGACGCGGCCTGTCTTTGCAAGAAGTGCGTCGAGCTCAGCAGCCATCATCCCGGCCGCGTCGACGCCCCAGCCGGCCGGCACCCTGAACTCGTGGACCGGCACCGGGAGACCCCGCATAGCTTCCCCCCGGGCGCACCCGGCCGGCACGACCGCGCAATCGTACAGCTTTTCCAGGCTCCCCGCGCCGGAGATCCCTGCCGCCCCGCACATGCCGGCCAGAGAGGGCGGCACCCTGACCGGAACCAGGCCCGCGGCCGCGGCCGCTTCAGGCGGAAACATGTCGCAGGTCACGCATGCGACCCTCGCGCCGCTGCGCTCCCTGAAGCCCTCGAGGATCATGCCGTACTGGCCCAGCATTTCGCGGAGAGGGTCGACTACATGTGAGAGTTTTGATTCGTTCATAACATTTCGTTATCACGCCCCCCTCCCCCGGAGGGGGGCTTTTATATCAATAGACCAATTACGCATCGGTTTTCAAGTCCCCCTCAGGGGGATTTAGGGGGCATTTTGCCAACATTTAAAAAAATGTTTGTCACCGGACCGAATATCCGTTATTCTTGTTTTTTTACAAGTATAATTCAACTCTCTATATGGAGTAATCGCCATGCCCGCTGTCCACCCGGCCACGAAGAAAAGCCCCCGGATCCCGCACCTCTCGGTCGTGCTCCCGGTCTACAACGAAGAGAAGAACATCAGGCTCCAGTACGAAGAGATCGTAACGGCGCTCAAACCCCTCGGTAAAACCTACGAGGTCATTTTCATCGACGACGGGAGCACCGACGGCTCCCGCGACATCCTCCGTGACATCGCGCGGAACGATAAAAACATCAAGCTTGTCCTGTTCAGGAGGAATTTCGGCCAGACGGCGGCAATGTCGGCCGGCATCGACTTCGCCACGGGCGAGATCACCATCTTCATGGACTCGGACCTCCAGAACGACCCGCGTGATATCGGCATGCTGATGAAGAAGATCGAAGAGGGATACGACGTGGTGAGCGGCTGGCGGAAGAAACGAATGGACAGGCTCTTCAGCCGGAAGATCCCGTCGCAGGCCGCGAACTGGCTGATCGCGAAGGTCACCGGCGTAAAGCTCCACGACCTGGGGTGCTCGCTCAAGGCCTACCGGAGCGATCTGCTCAAGCAGGTCAACCTGTACGGCGAGATGCACCGCTTCATCCCGGTGCACGCGTCCTGGCTCGGCGCGCGGATCACCGAGGTCCCGGTCAACCACCACCCGCGGAAATACGGAGCCTCCAAGTACGGCATGAAGCGGACCTTCAAGGTCCTCCTCGACCTGATCACCGTCACCTTTCTCGGGAAGTACTCCACCAAGCCGATCTATGTTTTCGGCGGCACGGGCCTGCTCCTCCTCATGCTGGGAGGAATGAGCGGGATCGCGGTCATCGTGATGAAAATCGTCCTCCACCAGTCGATGAACAGGAACCCGCTGCTGATCCTCACGGTGATGCTGGCAATCCTCTCGGTCCTGTTCATCCAGATCGGCATCCTGGCAGAGATCCTCATCCGGATATACCACGAATCGCAGAACAAGCAGCCCTACAGCGTGCTTGAGACAATGAATATCAAGAAAAAGTGAATAGTAGTGAGTTGAAAGTTACAAGTTGAAAGTTCTGTTTATATACAACTATCAACGATAAACTATCAACATTCAACTTGTAACTATCAACGATTTACTATTTTTTCCCCTGAAACAGAAACTTCATCGGATGCTTTTTGATCTCCGCGGACACGTCGTCAAGCGTGCGCGCGGTCTTGCGCATGCTCCCGATGATTTCTATGATGTCCTTCTGCGAATTCTGGATAATCGTACTTATGTTTGTCACGCTCTGGGAGAGCCCGGTGACCAGCGCGCGGAGGTCCTGCCGGCTCTCCTCCGAGACCTGACGGTACAGCGCCACGATGGCGTTGACCTCCGTGAGCAGAACGTTCACCTTGGCCATGATCTCGTCGACGCTGCCGGACTCGAACCCCTCGATCACGTCCCCCTCGCGGAGGAACTCCCCCTTCTTTTCAGGGTTGCGCAGCTCCACCACCGGGTCGCCGATGACGTTTTCCCTGGAGATAAGCGCCGCGCAGTCCTCGTACAGCTCGATGTCCTTCCGAATCCGGATTGTCGCCAGGAAATGGAGCGCCGGCTTGAAGAGCGGCCTGATCTCCACCACGCGGCCGAGGCGGTACCCCTTGATCTGCACCGGGGTGCCCTTCCTGAGCGAGGCGATGCTGTTTACCTTCACGTACACGTCCATGGTGGTGGTCGCCAGCGAGTACCCGAGCTTCACCAGTATGAAGAGGACGATGACGACCGCCGGCACCAGGACGAAGAGACCGACCCGGTACTCGACCTTCCCCATGCTCTCCCTGATTCTTCCCGCAACGGCACGAATGTCAGCGCGCATCGCCGCCACCCCCTCAACGAATTTCCATCGGCCCCTCAAGCGAGGCGGACCGGTACTGTGCCACGAACGGATTATCCGATTCCAGGTAATCCTTCCGCGTGCCTGAAAACACGATCATGCCGTTATACAGCATGTACAGGCTGTCGACAAAATCAAGAAATTTATTCGGCTCGTAGGTTACGAACACGACCGACCGGTGCGGGCTTGACGCCCTCCTCTTCAGCACGTCCATGAAGGTGCGGATGTCGGGCATCGACTGGCCGACCAGGGCATGCTCGATTATCAGCAGGTCCGGGTCGTGCGCCACGGCCCGCCCGTACGCGGTGCGGAGAATCTGGGAGTTGGTCAGCTCGACGGGCCGCGCGTTCCGGAGGTCCACGATGCATAGATCCCGCATGATCCGCTCGGTGATCTCGCTGATCTCACGGGGCGAATACTCGGAATAGTACTCGAGCCGGAGGGAGATGTTCTGCTCCACCGTCATGTTGGAGATGAGGCCGTAATCGCCGTGCAGGTAGCCGATCCGGTCCTTGAACGTGAGCCTCCCCAGGTAATCGAGCCCCCGTATCGTCAGGCCCCCGAAGCGGATGTCGCCCTCGAACCGCTCCTCAATGCCGAGGAGAAGCGGCGTTATCGTCTTCAGCCCCGAGCGCTCGATCCCGAACAGGAGAGCGTTCTCGCCCGACGCGAGGCTGAAGGAGACGCCCTCCAGTGGCTCGTACCCCGGGGCCGAGCAGGCGACGCTGTTGAATTCAAGCAGGGGCTCCACGGGTCACTCCAGCCAGGTAAAATAAAAGGACGCCGAAACGATGACGTTCAGGACGATCACGAAAAACAGTGTCCGGCTCACGGCGCGCGAGACGAATATCGGAATCTCGAACTTCGAGCGGGGCATCATCCCGTAGTAGCAGGCGATCAGGGGAATGAGCACCCCGAAGAGGATGCTCTTGATGACGGTCGACAGCAGGTCCGTGAGCGTGAAGGAGGCCGCCAGGTTCTGAAAAAAGGTGTCGACCGGGACGTATATCGAGGTGAGCGATATGATATACCCGCCCATGAAGGCGACGATGTCGAAGAAGAGTATCAGCGAGAAGACCGAGAGCGTTGAGGCCACGATCCTGGGGAAGACGATATAGAGCCGCGGGTCGATGCCGGCGATCTCGAGCGAGAGGATTTCCCGGCTCCACTTCTGCGTCGCGATCTCGGTCGCGACCGCCGTTCCGGACCGGCTGATCACGATCAGGGCGGTCACGAGCGGCCCGAGCTCGCGCGCGATGATGATGACCAGCAGGTTGCCGAAGTACCCCTCGATGCCGAAGCGGGGCAGGTTCGTCATCCCCTGGATGATGACCACGCCGCCCACCAGCACCGCCACGATGATGACGAAGGGGAGCGCGTCAATGCCGGTGAAGACCGTCTGCCTGAGAATGATTGCGTAGATGGAACGCATCCTGATAAACCGGAGCGACCTGAACGAGACAACGATCGAGGCGACGTAGGCCCCGAAATCCTTCACCCCGCCCCAGAACCGGATGACGGCCTCGCCAACGTACGCAACAGCGCCCCCGCCGGACCCGATGTTTTGCTCTCCCGCCATTGTCAATCGCCGGTGAAAATATAAATACAATTCCGCAGATATAATGGGCCCTGGTGATATTAAAATCAATACAAATTTTCCCTCATCCCCCCTCCCCCTTCTCCCGAAGGGAGAAGGGGGAGTATAAAAAAGTATTGATAAAGATCTCCCGGTATTATGTCCTGTCCCGGGACACGGCGCCTTTATGAGAACGCATGCAAAGAAAATCATCGTCGCGTCGCTTGCCGCGGCAACCCTCTCGATCGGCATCGCCGCGAACTACGAGCGTGTCGTGTACCTGCACGACTGCGCCCTGGCCCTGTACATCCGGGTCGCAGAGACCATCTTCCCGTCAGGCGGCTCCCTCACGGTCGTCGACCACCGCATCTACCGGCGGCACGTGCGCACCTTCCGGGATCTCCCCCGCGGCTTCATGCACGCCGGGGGGCTCCTGGTCTACATGGCAGACCGCGATATCCGCCTGAAGGACGTCGCTGCCCAGGCGGTACGGTACACCGGTTACTTCCGAGCCTCCCGGCTGGCCGGCGACATCCGGGAGTACAACGGCCTCAGGGTGAGCGAGGTCCACGCGGGTTCCATACTGGTCATCCCGGGCGCGTCCCCGTCGCTGGTTCCGGACGCCAGGAACCGGACCATGCCGGACCTCATAACCGCCCGCGGCCTCTACTTCAGCATCACCAGCGTCGGCTCCGGCCTGATCCTCAAAAACCTCGGCCGGTACCGGGCCCTCGGCATCAACACGATCGTCTTCGACGTCAAGGACATCCCCGGCATCGTCGGCTACTGCAGCCGCGTCCCCGCGGTGCGCGGGTACAACACGCACGAGAAGCGCTCCATAGACAACATCGATACCTTCATCCGGATCCTCAAGGCGAACGGCTTCTACACGGTCGCCCGCATCGCCGTGTTCCACGACCGTCTCCTCCGGAAGCGCGACCCGGGTCTCGCCATCCGCTCGAAGCGAGGCGGGATCTGGAACCCGGGCGACAAGGAAAAATGGTGCGACCCGACAAACAAAAAAGTGCAGGACTACAACATCAGCATCGCCCTCGAGCTGGCGGACATGGGCGTCGACGAGATACAGTTCGACTACATCCGCTTCCCCACCACCGGGAACATCGCGGACGCCGACTTCACGTACGATTTCGGGAGAATGTCGCGCGCCGAATGCATCACGCATTTTTTAAAAAGGGCCCACGGCCTGATAGCGGCGCGCAACGCGCGCCTCTCCATCGACATCTTCGGGGTCGTGGCATGGGGGAAGCCCGTCGACATCAACAGCACCGGCCAGCGGATAGAGCTCCTCGCACCCCACTGCGACGTCATCTCGCCCATGCTCTATCCCTCGCACTTCAACGACGACTTCGACGGGTACGCGAAACCGGGCGACAACCCGTACTATTTCATCCACAGCGGGTGCCGCAAGGTGCTGGCGATGGCCGTGAAACACGCGATCGTCCGCCCCTGGCTCCAGGCCTTCCGGTGGCGGGTCTCCAACTACAACAGGAAGTACATACTGACCCAGATACAGGCGACCAACGACTCGGGCGCGAAGGGCTGGCTCTTCTGGAACGCGTCGAACGACTACGGCACCGTGCTCAACGCCCTCGAGGACATGAACGGATCGAAGGAGAAGCCATGAAATACGACCTGGGCGACATGAAGGTGATCATCGAGGGCGACTGCTACATAGCGGAAAACGCGGCGGTCATCGGCGCCGTGCGCCTCCGCAACAACGCGAGCGTCTGGTGGGGGGCGGTGGTGCGGGCCGACGAGGGCTCGATTGGTATCGGCGAAGATTCCAACATCCAGGACGGTGCCGTGCTCCACTGCGAGGCCGGGTTCGACCTGACCGTCGGTCGGGGCGTCACCGTGGCCCACCGTGCCGTGCTGCACGGCTGCACCGTCGGCGACAACAGCCTGATCGGCATCGGCGCCGTTGTCCTGAACGGCGCGGCGATCGGCTCCAACTGCTTCGTCGCTGCCGGCGCCCTGGTGCTCGAGGGAGCGCACATACCGGACAACTCCCTGGTGCTCGGCTCCCCTGCCAGGGTCGCGCGCCAGGTGACGCCGGAGCAGATCGAGGAGATCCGCCACGCGGCCGAGCACTATGTCAGGAATTTCAAAATGTATAAAAAGCTCCTGGCAAAGCTCCCTGAATAAGTCGTTCTCAATCAGTTAATTACCCATGTGTAAAAATGGGAGATCGGGGGGATGGGAACTATTGGCTCAACCTCTATTGTTTCAACAGGATCTGGATAGACTTCATAGACAGATATGTCACCCCGAGTCCTTCGGCTTCGCTCAGGACAGGCTCCGTCGAGGGGGATGTCACCCCGAGCGTAGTCGAGGGGTGGCTATGCCTGTTTTGTCTTTTTCCCTGTCATGTCTCGACTACGCTCGACATGACAGAGTGCCTTCGTTCGTGATGGCAGAGTGCCTTCGCTCGCGATGACAGGGTGTATGAATTTCTTCTATCTCCACAATTCCTGTTCTGAAACATTATTCCCCCACGATCGGAAACGTCACACCGCCCTCCGGGAACACGGCCACAGTCGCATGCTTGCCGATCTTTTTCACCCCGTGCCTTATAACGTCCGCCGGCTCCGCGCACCGGACGAAAAAGCCGAGCTGCTTTGCCTCGCCGGCCGAGAGCGAGGGCACGTAGAAGTACATATCGTACTGGCGCACCAGCTGCAGGCTGTAGTAGACCAGGAACTTCTCCTCCACGCCGAGGCCCTTGCGCACCCTGTCGAGGAATCCGCGCACCCGCGCCGGCCCGATGAGCCGGAGGATCGCCTTGAGGACCGGGAGCGGCGCGCCCTTCGGCGGCTTGATGTCGTCCAGGCCCCGCTCCGCCCGCATGAAGGCCATGACCGCGCCGCCCGGCGCGAGCGCCGGCAGCGAGTTGCCGACGCACTTCATGCTCTGCTTGAAGTTGATGTCCATGGGGAACGAATTGACGATGATGCCGTCGACCTGCCGCTCGATCTCGAGACCGCACACCGCCCGGTTGAACGCGATGCCGGCCCGGTGCGCCTTGATCGGATCGCCCGCGAACGACGCGATGATCTTCCCCCCGTGGTCGAGCACGACGTTCACGCAGAAGATGTCGGCCGCGATCATGCGGCGGATCTCCTCCAGGTCCTGCCGGAACGAGTTCTCCTCCGGCATGACGCCGACCCGGTTGAACCGGTACGGCGGCTCCGCGATTATCTCGTGGTGGATCCCGATGGTCTCCGAGTAGGCCACGCCGGGGAGAATGTTCTTCATCCCGCCGCCGAACCCGGCCCACAGGTGCGGCTCCACCAGCCCGACCAGCACGACCAGGTCCGCGTCCTTCAAGCGCCTGTTGAGATATATCGGCGTGTTTCGCGAGGTGGACCCGAAGTAGTGGTTTTTGTTCAGGTCAAACGCGTCGTGGTTCTCCCATTTCACCTTCTTGAGGTTGGCCGCGCCGATCTTCTCCGCCATCTCAGAAACATTCATCGGCGTGTGGATCCCGAGGGCCGGGATCACGGTCACGGCCTTGAGCGACGCCCCGGACTTCTTCAGCGCGTCGAGTATGATATGAAAGAACTTATGCGCCGGGGTCGGCCGGGTGTTGTCGTCCACCACGATGACGATCTTCTTCCCCCTGAGCTTCCGACCCTGGAGCGGCTTCGCCCCGACCGGCTTTTTCAGCGACTCCTTCACCGCCGCCAGCTCGTCAACCTTCTTCTTTTTCCCGGCCGATTTTCTCTCCGGGAAGATCACGTTCCAGGTATCGGGCACATCGACCGAAAGGGACCCGGGACCCCAGGGGAGCTTGACTTCCATATGTCACCTCGCAGGATGGGATGATTGACCCGCCGCTCTGTTATGTGTGTATAGAATAAAACCCCGTTCCGCGGCGACCCTATCATGCATAATCGCCATGTTAATGATTTTTGCAAGCACTTTATTGGCAGGCCTGCAGCGCGGCAGGCGCTCGCGCGCACCGCAGTCACGCAGCCCCCCGGCAGTCTGTTTTTTTCTTGAAATTGTAATTGCATCATGATAGCATACAGATCCAGGGGACGGGATCCCCGGCGGCGCAAACAATAATATCGCACGTCCAACACCCTGATAATTGACACCGGGCACGCCATGAAAAAAATTTCATTATCATTTATTGTAGGGTTACTATTAATCTCGCATACAGGCGCATGGGCATTGGGTGTCGGCGGTCATGTCAACATTGCCGGCGCAAAAAGCCGTATTATTTTATCAAACAGCAAAATGCGGGCCAACATTTTTCTGTACGGCTATGGCCTTACGCTTGATATCAATGTGAATGATGTATTTCATTATCGCACAACTTTTACCTATGACCGATTGAATAACAATAATTTGGACCTTGACTTTTTTAATCGATTAAGCCTGATTAATTCATTCGGATTTACTATTGTTAATGAAAATCGGTTCAGACTCCATATGGGACCGCAACTCGGATTTCGATATCAATTTTGCGAAACAGACAGCGTGATGGTACACGAAATCATAAGCAATTCGCATTATGAAACAAAATTCTTCGGTCTCGGCATTGGAGGAATATTTGGAATAGATATTAAACTGTCAGAGAAGGCGGCCATTGCCCCGGAAATCGGGTTAAGGTACGAATTTATCACCGGCAGAATCAAGCAAACGATGACAACGTTATTCATTCCGCCGTATAAAAGCCGGTCAAGCGAAATTGTAAAAGCTCATGGCATTGAAGGCGGGCTGTCCATCGGTGTTCTGTATAATATTGATTAATGCTGTCTCGCCCGTCCCGGTACCGGCACCGTGCCCACCGGAGCGCGGCAGTGAATAAAATTCTTTTACGCAGGATAGACGCCGCGAACGCGTTAACGCAAATGGAAACCACCAGCATGGATTTAATAATCTGCAGTTCACCGGAAGATTTCCTCGTGGCGAAATCTTTAACTCTCGATTATGTCAAATGGCTCGATATTGATCTGTCGTTCCAGGATATCAATGGCGAACTTGATCATTTTAATGAACTGTATTCAAAACCTGACGGATGCTTTCTGTATATAAAACAAAACAACACGGTAGCCGGCGGCGGGGCTTTCCGCGAACTTGAACCGCGTATCTGCGAAATGAAAAGGCTCTTTGTGTATCCGGAATTTCAGGGAAATAACTTC
The DNA here is from genome assembly GCA_016933025.1 of Spirochaetota bacterium. Taxonomy (GTDB): domain Bacteria; phylum Spirochaetota; class UBA4802; order UBA4802; family UBA5550; genus RBG-16-49-21. Next base: position 295,495 of record JAFGBT010000006.1, read on the forward strand.
GGCAAAATTATTTGCGACGCCCTGATACAATCAGCGCGCGACTATGGCTACAGCACAATGCGATTGGATACAATTCCAAAACTCGATAAAGCCATCAAGCTATATGAACGAATCGGTTTTTATTATATCGATAAATACCGGCCCAATCCCGATGCATCCGCCAGGTTCATGGAATTGGCCCTGTAATATCCCGCGAATTGCCGCATGCCGCCCGGCCGCGCGCTTCTTCCGCTATCCGCAGCGGTCTGATTTTCGCAGACCTGTTAACGCTTCCCCGCGCCCATCCGGCACCGCGCCTACAGCGGGCTCTTGATCCCCTTCAGCTTCGGATCGTACACCTTCGTATAAATGGACGTCGTGGTGATGTTCTTGTGCCCGAGGAGCGCCTGTATGTGCCGCAGCGATATCCCGTTCTCTAACAGGTGCGTGGCGAACGAATGGCGCAGGTCGTGCGGCGACGCCTTCTTGCTGATGCCCGCCCTCCTGATCGCCCGCTCCAGCACCTTCTGCACCGTCCTGCCGGACAGCGGGTGGCTCCGGCCATACCGGTCTTTGCCAGATGACAGGAACAGGTACTCCTCCCCCCTCTTCCCCTTCATGAAACGCTTCAGGTCGTCTGCAATCTTATCGGAAAAAATGGTGATGCGGTCCTTCCCTCCCTTCCCTTCCTTCACGTGGATCGACAGCCGCGCGAGATCGACGTCCCTCACCCGCAGGCCAAGCAGTTCCGAAAGCCTGAGCCCCGACGAATAGATCAGCGCGATCATGGTGCGGTGCTTCAGGTTTTTGATGCTGTCCAATATCCTGTTGATCTCCTCCCGGGAAAAAACGACCGGGAGGTGCTTCGAGCTGCGAACTCCCTCAACAAACGAAAGATCGATGTTCATATTCAAGACATTCTTGAAGTAATACGCGAGCGAAAATTTGTACACGCGAACAGTCGACGCCGAGGCCCTTTTATCATTATTCAGGTACAGAAAATATTCGCGAAAATCCGCGTGATTCATGTCGTCGATGTATTTATTTTTACGCTCCATGCACCACGCATGAATCATGCGTATAGCGCTTGAATATATCTTAATGGTCTTGCGCGAATAGCGCTTAAGCTTAAGCGCGTCAATAAGCCCGGCATATTGACGCGGCAGAGGCAGCGGACCGTCGGAATAGTCATCGGTTATTCGCACAGTGGATGATTCAACCGTTTCATTTGCAAACCATTCCTCGACTACTTTAAAAGCATAACGATATACGCCGAGAGTTTTTTGAAAATAATCGCGCACCAGAACAAAGTCATTGTATTTGATTTTACTCCGATTTTTTTCAAAATATTCAATAATATTTTCGTTAGATATGTATATAGCATTTTTCCAGGAATATTTCTCCAGCAGCATCTGCAAGATCTTATTATCCATAATTATCCCCTCCCAAATATTTTCGGCCATCAATTGTCACTGCATATATAAACGAATATAGTTTTCGCCCATTAAAAATTTTTTTAATAAATAGTGAATTTTTTTATTATTGACATTCGACTCGCCTACTGGCAGGCTATAGTAGATCAACGAAAATTCAGACAATTTTAGTTGTACGCAATACGGCGCATTCCTCTTGTTTACTTGCTTTTTGCCGGCCTCCTGCCGGCCCTTTATACTGTAGGCAATTTCTTTCTTAAAATAGTATTCTTTTCGCAGGATGGCTCATTTTCATTATTGATGACTATATTTTGATCTTTTTTATGTTTTTATTAAATTAACCCTCACCTCTTGATCTTCTTGTGATCTTTTCCTTTCTATATCTCTGTTTCTATTTATTATTTTTTTATTTACTTCTTCTACTCATTAGCTCTTGCTCATTCCATCATTATGTAGTTTTTATTAATTTTTCATGTTTTTTAATACTTCACAATTCTGCCTGGTCTTTTTATGCTCTGGTTTAATATATGAATTCTTGTTTCATTTCCTGTATTGTTAATAATTTATTATCCACAATCACTCCTCACCTTTCTTGCCGCTGCCTTCCTGCCAGCGGCACGTCCAGGTTCGCGCCGTACTGCGTACAACACGGCGTTTGCGCGGCTACCTATAGTGACCCGTTCCTGGCACCCTCGTTTTTTACTTGAAATCGCCAATACGTTCCGGTAACATACCGCTCATAGGCCTTCGCTTCGCTTCGGCCTACGGCGCAAACGCCGGAGACGTTATATGAAACGGCGTGCAGCTTTTGAGGAAAAGAGCCGCGCATCCATGCGCGGCCTATAATAATTACTTAAAAAAATACTTGATTAAAAAAAATTTATCAATCATGAATAAACTCTAAACGATTATATTATATAGATATAATAATATTCTGGTAAGCATAAATGTACATTAAATTAAATGAACTTGAAATTTTTTTAAATGCTATTTGTGATAAAAACAAAATTAATGGTTACACCCATAATTTCTACAGATATCCAGCTCGTTTTTCTCCTTTATTCGTGAGGTCTGCAATCAAATTATTTACAAAACCTGGTGATTTAGTATTAGATCCTTTCATGGGAGGAGGTACAACATTAGTTGAATCTAGACTATTGGGTAGAACATCAATTGGTATAGATATAAATGAATTGGCTTGTTTTGTCGCCAATGTCAAAACAACTATTTACTCAAAGAATGATATAAATTACATGAAGAATTGGATTATTAATATAAAAAGAAAATTACCAAATATATATAACAAAGTAGATATAAATGTTGATGACCATTATTTAAAAAATATTAATACTCCTCAAACTTGGCGAATAAAAAATTTAATAGCAGCAATCATCAACGAAATCGAAAAGATAGAAAAAATATCAATAAATAAATTTGCTCGCTGTGCATTGCTTAATACAGGACAATGGGCACTTGATTGTAAAACAAATATTCCATCAATTAACGCTTTCATATCAAAATATATTGATAATTTCAATTCAATGATTTATGGTGCGACACAATTTTCTACTAATGCAATAAATGTAAATCCACTTTATTCTAAAGAAGTAAAAAATAAAACACTATGCATAAATCGCTCTATTATTGGCATAGAAAATGATAAAAGAATAATTGAAAATAAAAAACCGAAATTAATTATTACCTCTCCCCCTTACCCAGGTGTTCATATAGTATATAACAGATGGCAAATTAATGGTAGGAAAGAAACACCTGCTTTATACTGGATATCAAATACACTAGACGGTAAAGGTGCATCGTATTATACACTTGGTCACCGGAACCAAAAAGATCTAGTTGATTACTATAACAATATATTTTATGCATTTAATTCAATTTCAAAAATAATTGATAAAAAGACCATAATAGTTCAAATGATTGCTTTCTCTGAACCAACATGGCAACTACCAAAATATTTAGAAGTGATGAAAAGTGCTGGATTTAATGAAATCGACCTTTTTGAGAAAAAAAATAGACCCAATAATCGTCTATGGAGAAAAGTACCTCATAGAAAATGGTATACCTCATTAAATAATAATACAAAATCAAATCAAGAAGTTATATTATTTCATCAACTCAATTCTAATTTTCGCCAGTAAATTCAATCGTTTGTTCTGTTTCAAGATCTATTGAACCTACCGAATCAATTAAAGGTAATATTATTGGTGCTAAAGCTTTCGTTGTCTCTTCAATTTTATCTTCAACAGAATTTCCATTTTTATTCTCAGATGTTTTGTCGTCTGCACTTTCTGCATGTTTGTCTTTATCATAAAATTGAATTAAGCTAAGGCCAATTATAACCATTGCTACTTCAAATCGAGTTTTAATAATTTCTTGCTCGTTAATTCTTGTTTTTAATTCATTTAGTAAATAAATATTATCCATATTAATATAAAATTCATAAATATCTTTATTTGAATTTTCATCATGTTCCATAAAAATAATTCTTAGGGCAGTATACTTATCAAAGGGAGGTGTATACTTATTCCAATCAATTTCATTTACTCTTTGTATGGGTGGAAATGCTATTCTAGGTTGATTTTCTCTTTCATCACCCTTTTCATTAGAAGGTGGATTTTTTCTATTACCATTGCCTTTAGATATCTTGATTGGTTCTTTTACTGTAATGCTAAATCCGTTTTTAAAAGGTTCTACTAGTGTTCTATCATAAACTTTACATATATATTTATATCTATCACCTACTTTTGCTTCTTCTGGTAATTTGATATTTAAAGTTGCTATTCCATTTTCTAAATTCATTCTATTATTATATGGGTAAATACATGTAGTCCCATTTAGTTCATAAAATAATTCATTATAACCTTTGTCCATTTCTCTATCAAAATAATCATTTACTACATCTGTCTCAAAAGAAATTCTACATCTTAGACCAAGGTTGGCATCACGGTGTAAATCAAAACCATATTCCTTCCCTTTAAACTTAAAATATGTAGGGTGTTTTTTTCCAACATACTCAGTTTCAATTTCTTTTACCCCTATTGTTTTTAATGGATTAGAAATTCTTTCTCCATCAAGAAAAAGTTTTGATAAAATTGGGTGTTTTTTAAAAATAAATTTAAGTGTTTCTTCAAGTGGTTTATCATTTTCGAGCTTTGATTGTATTAGTTCTCGATGCCTTCTTTCTTTTAAATCACGTATTAACTGGTTATTTTTCAGTTCAAGTTCAAGTTCTTCTTCTATATTTTTTTTAAATTCATTATTGCTCATCCTATCACGACTTGAGGGAAATAAATCTTCTCTTGTTCTATATGAAAGTTCAGAGCAATCAACGATAACTAAAATGGAACTATATATTAAACTTAATCCTATAGATTTTCTTCTAAAAAAATCAGTAGTCCATATATCATGTGTTTGCCCATTGATAGTAAACAATACTCCTTCACTTCTCCGATATGTCTTGTCTTTATCTTTACAAAAAGCATAAATAGTTGCTTTTAAAGGCTCACCATTTATATTCATTGTAAAAGAAGTCGGGAATCCTACTTCTAAATTTTCATTTTTATCATCAACTAATCTTACTTGGATTCCTGCTAAAGTAGTATCATAACTTCCTTTTTTACCACCATATTCTCGACATTCATGCAATCTTATTGGCAAAGCAGGGCTAGTTAGTAATAAGTCCATGTGGCTCAATAAACCACTTTTCATTAAAATATTTGATCTGAATCCTTCTGATAAATATTCGTATAATTTAATTAGTGTTCCCCATTTAGTATTTCGTTCATACGGTTTGTTTCCTTCAGGGAATAAGGGAAGTTCATCTGCTTTGAATCTTAATACATCTCCTTCTTTAGGTTTTTCTTCAACATTTAGCGGTGCCAGGTAAGTAAACATTGAATGTACTCTCCCTTCCGCAGGTGGTTCTCTCCTTATGATTGTGAATCCCCATTTATGATCATCTTTTAATGCATTTTTAGGTAATAAATTTGGGTTTCTTTTAGTTAAAATTAATTGAAAATTATATTTTCCACAAAATTTTAAAACACCAGTTCCTCCTTGATTGTATTTACCATGAACGAATGGTGTTCTTAATTTATTTGATTCGGCAATAGACAAGAATGTTGTAGGCATATCATCTGGTGTTTTTCCTTCACCAATATCAACTATTGTATAAGATGGGTCCCCCCCATAAGGCTTTGCACCTGTTGCAGCTAAAGTAATACCTCTTGAAATTTCAGTTCTTTTTATATTTGTCCAATTACTGATAACTCCAGAGTTGTTTGAGTTGGGGTTATCCCCAAAAAATTTACCAACTGCTTCTCTAACAGTCTTTGGAGCTGTTTGACTTTCAGGGTCAATTTTTTTTATCAAGCACTCATTTATCAATCTTGCATCTATAGAATTTATTAACTTTTCGACTAATGCAGCATCAGAATTACGTGATTGGTTGTTGATTATGCTAAAGTTATTTTCACGATCACCAAATGTTCTCCAACATTTTGTATTATCCCAAAAATTGTATTTTTTAAGTATGTCTATTATATCATTTTCATAATCCGCATAGATTAACTCCATGCAAAATTTCTTTATCTCATTATTATCCAATTTTTTCCTCTTTAATTACTCTTTTTCTTTAAGGAAAACCTGTTTTTTTTATGGCTATATTCCTGAAAAAGGCTTCTAATTTCTTTTATTTTTTTTTCAATTTCATAAAATACCTGTTTTACATCATTGGCATCATATTCATAATTTTTTTTATTTGAACATTTCCCTAAACTATCTAAATCATCTAATATTTTATTAGTTCTATTCTCTATAATGGCAACAAAACGTTCTCTTTTTGTTTTATTTTTTTGTTCATTATTTTCAGCCATATATCCTCCATTTATTAACATATTAATCATTATAATAAAACAATAATAATTAGTCAAGTTAATTTATAATTTTTTAATTTTTTTTATTGTCTATATATCCGTTTATATAGCCCTAAAAAATATTAAATATCATATATAATTTGAGTTGATTGGGCTCATACATCCTGTATTCGCCCCTCTGGGGTATAATGCACGCCGCTTCATATAACACGGCGTTCGCGGCGCTACCTTTGTTCCCGTTATTTCATTTTTGTTTTTTTGTTGAAATCGCAACAACATCCATGTATCATACCGCTACACCGCCTTCGGCGGCGTCGCAAACGCCGGAGGCGTTGTACGCAATTTTTTGCGTATAGTACTAGACAATAACAATAATAAATAAGGTTGGCTCTCGACTTCTTACCTCTGGCACCCTACTCCCTACTTGTTGATTTTCTTTTTCTTTTTGGCTGTCTGCTCATCGCACATAGTTGTTGCTTCGCAGAACCTCCGTTATTCCTTTGTTCCCGTTTCAGATCCTTCGGCTCGGGCCTGGGTGGCTTCCATATCATGTGGAGGGTCGTGCAACACCAACGCAAAAAACTGCGTACAACACGGCATAAGCCGCTTCGCACAGCGCGGGCATAGTGAATAAACCCGCGCTGTGCTCGGCCTCGCGCTTATCCCGCCGGACGCGTCGCGTTTTCGGGGATTTTTTGAGCGCTCCGCGCCGGCGGGGCGCTCGGCTCATTTCTCGGCGCAGGGGGGAGACTCACCATAAAATTGTTCTTGAAATTTTCTTCCCGGAATACAAATATTCTCGATGGTGCGCCTTCGAAACGACGGCTATGCCGGAGGCGTTAAGTGAAATTCAACGCGCCTATTTTAACTTTTTTGGTTCACACTTATTATCAAATACTTTTTTCATAATTCATTTTCCTCATACTATCTGTAACAATATATAAAATAGAAAATAATTCATTATTCACCTGTTGCTTAACAATTCCCCTACTCTCTTTATAACATTATTTTATGAAATTTATATTATTTAATTTGTTTCCGGGTTGCTTTGGTCAGAATATGTCGGTATACAATAAATTCTTTTTATAATTTTATGAAAAAATTGAGTTTGTTAATTAATAAATAAAATAATCAAATAACAGTTGATTTTCCCTATCCTGTTTCTTATTAAATACATTATTAAACATATCGTATTTTCTTTTTTTAGGTCCAGGCCTGGTTCTGATCAATTTAAATGTGGAGTATCAGGTTTTTTCCCTAACCTTTTACTCTGACTTGGCCTTGTCCAGGGGCGCGTTGAACTTCACTTAACACGGCGTTCACGCTGCACTCAGCGCGGGCATAGTAAATAATCCCGCGCTTCGCTTGGCTTCGCGCTTATCCCGCCGTCTGCGGCGGGTATTCGGGGAGTGTTTTGAGCCGCCTTGACGGCGGGGCGCTCAGCAACCCTGGCCTACGGCCAGGGTTCGTAAACGCCGGAGACGTTAAGCGCTATAAAGGCACATGATTAAAATAAAGGATAACTCCGCATATGCAACTGCATATTCGGAATTATCCGCAGGGTTCGTTTTTATTAAAAAA
>JAFGBT010000044.1 GCA_016933025.1 Spirochaetota bacterium
GAGGAGCGCGAGCAGAGCATTAAAGATGAAAAGAGACAGATCCAGAAGGACGAGATCAAGCGCGATATAAAGACGAAGCCGAAAGAGGCAAAAAGGAAACTCGAGGAAAAGGCGGATGAGCTGGACAAGCGTGAAGACAAGCTCCGGGACAAGGAGCTCGACAAGAACATCTACGCCGGCAAGCTCTACTATCTGAAAATCAAGGAGTACCTCGAGGGCGGCCACTACAACAACGAGCTGTACATGATAAACGCTTCGACCCGAAAGATCATGTTCAAGTCGCCGGTGGAGAACATCTGCGGCAGCAGATACGACGTCTACTCGGGCGGCATCGTGATCATCACCCACCGGGGGAGCCACGTCACCGGCCACCGGCTCACCCTGGTCGACAAGGACACCCTGAAGGCGAAGATATACGGGAACGACGACGTGTTCTGGCGCAGCTTCATCGAGATCCGCGACGGCTTCATCTACGCGATCCTCTACGACAAGGGGAGGCACTACCTGGGCCGCTTCGACGGCGACCTGAAGCTCGTGGCGAAATCAGACCAGGAGGTGAGCGAGAACACCTTCATCAGCTTCTGGGAGAACTACATCTACATCAACCGGCAGGACAAGACGATCATCGTGCTGAACAAAGAGGACCTCAAGTTCATCGACGAGGTGAGGCCGTAGGGTTAAAGTTCTGTACAGGAGATCCGTCCCTGGATCCCAATTCAACAGGGCTGGCGAGGAACATGCTCCCAACCATGCCTAAAATTTACTGACAAGCGCCTTCAGGTCGAGAAAGAAATACTCGCTCGCCTGTGCCGGCTCCCACGCGTCGCCGGTCCCTTTTTCGTAGGCGACCATGAACGTCAAATCGGTCGCTGAATAGACCACGGACAGTATGCAGCTCGAGGGCGACGCCGCGACCGCGGCGATCCGCCTCGCCTCGTTCATTCCGATTATCCTTCTCGTTCCGTCAGCGGGAACAAGCACCTCTCCGCTTCTCGTGTAGCCCGTTCCCTCATAATAGGCGTTGATCATTTCGTACTGCGGCATATACCTGTTTTCGTACGCGCCGGAGCCGTGCGGATCGCCCTCGATATAGCCGGCCGACGGGTCGTAATCGTCGGCTCCCGGACCGCGGCTCGCCGTCTGGTCCTTGCGTACCGCCGGGTCGAAGGCCGTGTCCGCCCGAAACACCGCGTGCGCCAGGGGGTGGCCGTAATATACCGGGTTCCCATTACCGTCAAGGACCACGTCACCGTCGTGATCTATCGCCACGGCATTTAGCTCCCTGGCGTTGTTGTCATACAGCACCGCGGTCACGGACGCGTTTGTCTCAAGCGCGCACCCCTTTGCCGAAGCGCCGCTCCCCAGGGGATCTCCGTACGCGAAAACGAAGTTGTAGCCGATGGTGTTGGGGTCGTCCTTGAATATCGATATCGCCTCGTCGAGGTTCGCGGCGCCCGACAGGATGTCGCGCGTTTTAAGGACCCAGGGCTTGCCGGAGAGCGACTGGTTCACGCTCTGGGACCCTATCTCGCCGATTGTAATCCCATTCGCGTTCATGCCGGCGAGGGCGCCTATGAACCCCGCGAAGCCCATGGTCGCGTACGCCGGGCCGTCATCGGGTTTATACACCGTCACCAGCTTGTATCCCCCTATGCCCGTGTCCTTGCTCCAGTCGAGATTTCTCGAGGAGAACATCTTCCCCGATTCAGTCCTCGGCCCCCATACCGCGAAGCTCGAGCACGAAAACATCTCCAGGACCCAGTCCAGGAAGCTGATATCCAAATCGGAAATGTTCGCGAGCGCGATCATCCTCTCGATCATGGCCGTGTCAATATCCACGCCCGCATCGCCGGCTCCCTCGACGATTCCTTCCATCTCCTCGGCGTATGAAGCCGGCACATGCGACTTGAAGAACGACCACATGATGGACAGGCCTGCCTCCGCGATAATCTTCGGCACTCCCTGGTCCGTCAGGTAGGCCATGAAGGTGTCATAGCCGTCGCGAATTTTGGCGTTCAGGTGGTAGCCGTATTGCAGCCCGATTTCACGCGGGCTGCCCTGGACATACAGGATGTCAAGCGGACCGAAGTCGGTCTCCACGGTTTCGAGGAAGGCCCGGTCATATATTGACTGGTTGAGTATCCCGCCGGAGTTGCAGCTGGTCAGCGGCAATGCGCATAACGCGCCCAATAATAAAATCGTTAATTTCGACGCAAGATACGGTTTCATGGCAATCTTCTCCTGTTATAAGTAGAAGTTATTACCGCTCCAGAACCGATGCGTTTAATAATAAATATAGTATTTCACGTGATGCTGCCATTATCAAAGGCCCGGAGCCGGACGGGTTCATGACAAGAAGGCACGACACCCCCCAGTATCCTGTATCATGATTGAGCAAATTAATCATCTCAAAATCAATCTGAATTGTATTTGCGCACGGGATACGGCCAGATGCAAGCATTCATAATAAGCAAACACCGCGGGATATCAGCGGTGCTTTCTGTATTTTTATGTCAATCAGATTAGAGTCTGGATTATCGTGAAGCCTTGTATGTATCCCCGGGAACCCGGAAGATGAAGGCAACGGTAACCATGCCGTCGCCGCCGTACCCGCCGGTAGTATAGGTGACTCCATTGTATGTGTAGAACCTGGCGCCGCCGAGGAACCTGCCGGAACCGGTAAATGCCAGGGTGAACACATCGCCGATATTAAAGTTCAGCCCCATGGCAAAGCCGAACCCCGTATACAATCCCGTCAGGTTCGTCAGCATGCCTCCAATCGTGAGCTGCGGTCCGAGCCAGAAGCGAACCGATTTACTCCTGACGACACCGAAACCGAAATAATGGACCGTTGACATGAGCAACGAATTCTCATGTTTCGTGACGGTCTTATTGATTATCAACGGCGTTCCTAATAGCGACCACGCCAGCATTGTCGAAAGAATGTCAATTTCTTCAGCATTATAAGGAGTCCGCAGATTGCTGAAAGAGAATTCCAGCCGATAGTTGAACACCTGGTCGCTTGCGAGATTCGTGTCCATCACGAAGCCGCCGCCGTAATTCATAAATTCCGCCCCATAACCGTCCCATATCATTTTCCCGCCGTCAAAATCGGCGAAGAGCCCCACGCCAAACGCGTGGACAGGCGAAGTCCGCACAGAGAAAAGAACAAGTAAAACGCTAAAGCATATTAATACCCTCTTCATACTTCTTGAACCTCCAAAATGTAGTTATGGTTATTTTTAAATTCGAAAAGTATAATAATATGATATAATTACTGTTAGGAAACGCAAGTCTTTTTCTATTACCATTTAGGAAAATGGTCCTTGTATTACCAGGGGTCATGCGACCAAGGCCTATTACCTGTGCTGAGGACTTCGACACAGCTCAGTGTAAACCTGTCGAAGCACCCGCAGTAAGATTGGCACGTCTGAAGCTCTCCGGCAAGCAAAAAGTTCCGGACAGTTGGGTTAAAGTTAAATCCCGCTTTGAGAGTATTGTCCCGGTGACCGGGGGCTTATTAATCGGTGCTGATTAGCAAAGGCCCCTCGGGGGATGTTATTCCAAAGCCCCGTATCTTTCGTCGAAAAAATGGTCCCAGCATTCCCCGCAGCCATGCTATACAACCGGCCTCAACTGAAAAGATTATCGCACACAGGCTCTCCCTGGGGCGGTAAAAAGTTCTGGACACTCGACCTGCAATTTGCAAAACAGTATCAAGCCCGTGAGACGAGTATGCAAATCTTGATAATAAATTCATTGAAATATCATGATTTTCGATATTATCAAAAATTTTTCCGCTGTCTTCAGAGAAAATGAGATAATTCTTAACAGCCGTCAACGGTGATTTTGCATTAAAAATGAAGATCGAGTTAAATTAAGTTGGAATTCCTTACATAGAAATCGAGGTTTAAAATATGAAAAAAGCGATAATTTTGGCGGCGGGTGTGGGAAGTCGGCTGAAGCCCTTGACTGATGAATTGCCCAAATGTCTCCTTCCAGCAAACGGAAAAACATTACTCGATTTTTCCCTGCAAAATCTTATCGATAAGAGCATTCATGAGGTAATATTTGTTACCGGGCACAAAACAGAGTTGCTGGAAAAGCATCTCGATGCCAATTACCGGAGCAGCTTAAACTATCAGATCGTATATAACGACAAATATGCTACAAGCAATAATATATATTCCGTGTGGCTTGCGCGGAACAAGCTGGGTGATGACATGATGCTGTTGAATTCAGATATCATATATCATTCCGATATATTAAAAAAATTACTACAAAATATTGATCACGACAACAGATCCCTGATTGTCGTTGACGACCATAAAAAGCTCGTGGATGAAGACATGAAGGTGATTTCCGATAACGGGCTACTGAGAGGGGTGAAAAAGAGCTACAAAAATGATGTGGGAGAGGGAGAGTATATAGGCATCTTGTATCTTCGCAAGGAGCACTGGTCTTTGCTTTTGAGGAAAATTGAGGAGATGCTTTCCAAAGGCATGGATGGCGTATATTATGAGGATGCTCTCCATGAAATATGCCATGATATCGATGTTCATCTTCTCTCAACCGATGGAAAAGAATGGACTGAAGTTGATGGCCATGATGATCTTGAACGTGCAAGGGCCATTGCCAAAAACATATAATTATTTAATCATTAACGAGCGGTGATAATTCTAAATGATATTTAAAATTGACGTTCCTTCCCATCTTGTATTTGTCAATAACAGGACCGGTCTCTTCGAGGAGCTGAAAAGGATAATCCTTTCCAACGCAATTGACGATGTCCTGATAATAACAGATGAATATGTGGATCATATGATCTCCAATGAAATTTACACCTTCATGTCCGGAGATCTGAAAAAGAGAGTTAAAAAGGAGATAATGAGAAGCGACAGGATTGCCGCTTCGGATGACCTGGCGGCCAAGCACAAAGATAACATATTCTTTATTATCGCCGTGGGAGGCGGAAAGACTCTGGACGTCGCAAAATATATTGCCAAAAAGCTGAATATCTTTTTTTTCGTCGTTCCCACGATCGTATCTCACGACGGAATATCTTCTCCCGTGTCCGTTCTCACCGACGAACAAGACAACAAGGTCAGCCTGGGCACCAAGATTCCCTCGGGGCTTATAATCCCCATGGATATTATTGCAAACAGCCCTAAAAGATTTATTGCCGCGGGCACGGGCGATCTTATTTCAAATATATATTCATTGCGCGACTGGCACCTGGCTGTTGAAGAGGGCAAGGATACTATTAATAATTATGCCGCAAGCCTTGCGCACATTTCAGCCAATAATATTTTTTTGTGGAGGATGCTGCCTCCGGAAGAATATTTCAGCAGTGAATACATTTATCAGCTGATTGAGGGACTGGTTTTCAGCGGCCTGTCAATGGCGATGGCGGGAAGCACGAGACCCTGTTCCGGTGCCGAGCATAAGATCAGCCACGCGATGGATAAGCTTTTCAAGACTGACTTTCTCCATGGCGAGCAGGTTGCGTTCGGGAGCATCTATTCCGCATATCTCCACAGGCATAAATGGAATGAACTCAAGTTATTTCTTAAAGAATTCGGGCTTCCCGTTAATGTGCGCGATTTTAATCTGAGCCTTGACGATATGGTGGAGGCAATTTTACAGGCGCCGGCCATGAGAGACAGATATACCATCCTGGAAAAGAATCCAAAAACTCCCGGAGAGATCAAAGAAATCCTTGAGGAGATGGAATCGGCGTAAATAATTACTGTTATGTTTGACCATTTAGGAAAATGGTCCTTGTATTACCAGGGGTCATGCGACCAAGGCCTATTACCTGTGCTGAGGACTTCGACGAGCCTGCGGTGAGCCCTTCGACAAGCTCAGGGCAGGCTCTGCGAGGACAGCGCACGACGCGCGGCCGCAGCGAGTTTTTTTGTTCTTGCAGGGGGCTCCGCCCTCTGTAACCCGTGAATAATCTTATCTATCAACCCTCGAAACGTCCGCCTTCTCGTAGCGAGGGGCTTAAGCCCCTCGCTACGAGAAGGCGGCACTCATGTCATTCCAGCTTTATAATAATCTCCACGCGCCGGTTCTTCTGCCTTCCCTCTTTCGTGCGGTTGTCGGCAATCGGCCGGTCGGCGCCGAAGCCCCGGTAGGAGAGCTTGTCCGTGCCGGCGCGATGCTTCAAATATTTCGCGACCGAGTTGGCCCGCTCACGGGACAGGCGCCTGTTGTATCCCGGCGCTCCCACGATGTCGGTGTGACCCTCCACGATGATCTCGCGGTCCGGGTATTTCTGCCTGAGGATCTCGGCTATCTTTCCGAGCTTTTCCCCGCTGTCGCTCCTGATCGCCGAGGAATCGAAATCGAACAGCACGTCGCCGAGCCTGAGGACCAGGCCCCGTTTGTCCGTGTCCACGTCCACGCCTTTCGGTATTTCCTTCTTCAGCTCCTGCTTCGCCTTCTCCTTCTCCTCTTTCGTCACCGGCTTGTACAGCTTCACGGCCGTATCAATGATCATCTGGAACTCGTTGGACGCAACCTGCTTCGCGCCCGACGGGAAATAGAATATGATCCGGTACTTTTCCTTCATGGCCGTCGGCGTGTTGTTCTTCAGGTCCCACCAGACGGTGCCCTCGTCCTTGCCCAGGATCTTCAGGGGGAAGTCGGCCGGATAGTTCCCGCCGGCGAGGTCCATGTTGATGATGAAAGAGAAATTGACGACCGCTGTCTCCGCGCCGCCCTTCTTCCGGATCTCCGCAAGCCGGTATTCCACCGGGAAGGTCAGCTTGAAGGGTATGGAAAAGGTGTTCAATATCAGGTCGGCGTCAGCACTCCACTTCTCGTTCACCGCAAGGTCCCTGCCGGAGAAGCTCGGGAGGTTGCGCAGGTTCGGCATATAAAACTCCTTCGGGACCGTGAACCGGCCGAGCCTGTCGATGTCGAACCTGGACGGGTACTGCTCGCGAAGGCGGAACACGTCGTCCGCCGACCGCCGCTCATACACCGAAAACCGCCCCTGCACGCTGCTTGATGCCTCCTTCCTCTCGACGCACGTGAGATCGATAATGTTCCTCTCCTCAAACGTCTTCTGCATCCGGTCATTGACGAGGAACTTGACCTTCGCCGTCCGCGTCATCTCAAGCCGCTCATTTTGGGGAATGTCCCAGGTCAGGGTCGCTGCGGACGCCGGGGACGCGGCACAGAGAGCTGAGACTGCGAGTGCGGTAATAAGTTGTTTCATGATTTCACCAGGTTGATAAAAATGCGGGGTCCCCCCCTTCAATCAGTATCGGCAGGAACTTTGATTTTGATGAGGATATTTTTTTGGCGCTTCTAATTCCTGTCTTTAACGCCGAAGCCGAGCATCAGCACCGTGACCGCCGCCATCGCCCCGCCGAACAGGAAGGGCAGCCCCGGGCGCGACGAGAACAGAAGCCCCGCGATGACGCTCGCCGGCAGAAGCCCGATCCCGGTGATGGTGTGATAGAAGCCGAGCGCGGTCGCGCGCGAGCCGGCGGGCGCGATGTCCGCCACGAAGGCCTTCTCCACTCCCTCGGTCATGGCGTAGTAGACGCCGTAGAGCGGCCAGAAAATCCAGAGAAGGTGTCCCGTCGAGTTGGAGATGAACCCGAAGGCGGTGTAGACAACGCCGTAGAGGGCATAGCCCGCCATGAGGAGCTTCTTCCGGCCGATTGAATCCGAGAGCGACCCGAACGCGGACGAGAGCGCCGTGGTCGTGAGGTTGAACAGAATGTACATCAGAATGACCGTCGAGAGCATGTAGCCGAGGTCCATGCTTCTTAGAAGGAGAAACTGGTTCGACGAATTCCCGAGGGTGAAAATGAACTGCGCGAAGAAGAAAACGCGCAGGTTCCGGTCGTATTTCCTGATATCGAGATTCGGCTTCGGCTTCCCCTTCGATCCGGCGCCGACGCCATGGGTTTCCCTGGTGAAGAAAAGAAAGACGACGCCGATGAACGCTGGCACCAGGGAGATCAGAAACAGGGTGTAGAAGGCGTCGATGTTCCGTATGTTCTTCGTCACCGGGTCCATGTATTCACGGACTATGAAGTAGCAAACCACGGCGCCGAGAAAGGCCCCGGCGAAATCCATGGCCCTCTGGAACCCGAATGCCTTCCCCTGCCTGTCGGCCGGCATTGATTCCGAAATGAGCGCGTCGCGTGGCGCGGTACGGACCCCCTTCCCCATCCGGTCGAAAAAGCGCGACAGGAGGACAAACGCCCACCCTGCCGACGCCGCGAAAAGAAGGACCTTGGACACGGCTGAGAGGGAATACCCGGCGATCGCCGGGGCTTTGCGCTTCCCTATCCGGTCCGAATAATAGCCGGCAATCACTTTCATAAGGCTGGCGGTCGACTCGGCGACTCCTTCGATAATGCCGAGCACCGGGCCGAGAAGGGCCTTCTGCGCCGACATGATCATGGCGACAAATGCCTGTATGAGGGGGTAAATCATCTCGGATGATATGTCGGTGAAAAACGACGTGAATCCGGTAAGGATCACGTTCCTGTCGTAAGGTGATGCTCCGGTTTTTGAATATTTATTTCTTTTGTTCATTGACTGTCCCTCGGATTTAACCGTCATTGTTTGAAGTCCCGATATAATGTGCATGTCTCGACTACGCTCGACATGACATGTCACCCCGAGCGGAGTCGCGGGGTGTAGCCCTGAATCCTTCGACTATGCCCAGGGTAAACCCTGTCGAAGGGTTTTTACTCGTAATGACACTTCCACCATTTAATTTAAAATATTTTGTTGAGTATAATGAATTTATTTCGAACCCTGTCAATGGCTATTCGGCAGTTTTTTTATAAAAAATTCGAACTCACAGCCTCATGCAGGGGTCTTATGTAATTGACAAGCGGATAGAATCGGTAATCAATATAAAATATGGAGAAAATAATGAAAACCTTAATTCGCACAAGTCTGTTTGCCATGCTTATCTTTTCAATAGCCGGTTTCCTGGCTGGCCCGGGCACATCCTCGGGAACGGCGTTCGGCGAGGAAGCCGTCAACACGGACGAGATGCTCG
The DNA here is from genome assembly GCA_016933025.1 of Spirochaetota bacterium. Lineage (GTDB taxonomy): Bacteria > Spirochaetota > UBA4802 > UBA4802 > UBA5550 > RBG-16-49-21. The sequence continues at coordinate 9,041 of JAFGBT010000044.1, forward strand.
AAAAGACGCCTGAAGAAATGCCGAAGGATTATACCGACGAGGAAATCGACCAGATGCTGGACGATTTACAAGAGATCGACGAAACGGCCGATACCGAAGGGAAAGAGGAGAGCGAGCCGCCGGTTCTTTCTAAAAGCGACAAGGCGCTCGTCGAGGACATCAGGAAAAACCCTGAAAAATACGCTGAAAGAATCAAGGAAATGGAGTGGCTTGACGCGCACCCCTGGGTGATCTGGACCGTGCTTTCAGACTTTGTGTGGATCGAGGCGCACCCGAATTTCGCCGCCCGGATCTATCTCAATTACGGGTTCTGGCACCGGTATCCGAAAATAGGCTACATCATCGTTCTCAACAGGCCGTTCTTCGTCAGATATCCTAAAATTACATTCGTTGTATACAGCTACGATAACTGGTTTATACTGCACCCGTTCTGCGCCAGGGAGGTCTATCTGAACTACGTCGTTTTCAACCGATACCCCAGGCTCTATGACCGTTATTACCGGCACCATGAATGGATTCACCGGCACCCGAGGATCATCAAGGCCGCATACGGGAACCGCGACCTGTTCAGGACGCACCCGCAGCACCTCAAACACGTGTACCAGTATCGCCGTGAAGCGGTGAAACACCGGGCCATCCGCCAGCCTCATCTTAAAAAAATGCACGACCGCTGGATGAGCAACGCCCCGAGGCCGGCCGACAGGAAAAATGTGAAATACGATCTCAACCGCCCGCCCGTAAAAGACAGGGATCGCGGCAAGCATCAAAGCGCAGACCGGAACTATCGCAACCGGAACGATGTTAAAAACAGGGACCTTACCCGCGCAAAGGGCATGAAGAGCAATCAGGACATTAAAAACCGTCGTGTACCCGGAGGGAAAAGCGATGTAAACCGGACGCGCGCACCGGAAAGAAACCGCGAAATTCAAAGGCCGCCCGCCGGTGATAAAGGCGGAGTCAGCAACAGGACAACCCGCGACCGTGGCGGCGCCAGCACCAGGGGCGCAACAGGCCCCGGAAACAGGCGCGGGGGCGGAAGAAAATAGCGATGAATAATAGGCTGTCACACAACCCCCCTAAATCCCCCGAAGGGGGACTGCCCTCACCCCCGACACTGAGTGACAGGATGTCACGAATGCAGCAGCGTACACGGATGTACAAGCTGCTGCC
>JAFGBT010000045.1 GCA_016933025.1 Spirochaetota bacterium
ATACCGGGATTCCAACATAGGACTGTTTGTTATGGAGATGCCGGGAACCTACGCATATAAAAATCCGATGTCGGCAGCTTCAGAAGCCATATACAGCGGAGTCATAAGTCATTTCGCGCGCCATCCGCGCGTCGATGAAAAGCGAATCGCTATGGTTGGCGTAAGCTTCGGGGCATACTGGTCTGCGAGGATGGCGGCGGTAGACCCGCGGCTTTCATGCGCAGTGGTATGCGGGGCTCCCTTGCATTATGCCTTCGGCGCTGCGAGCTTTTTGGGAACACCTCAGATCATCGCGTCCGTTTTAATGAAGGTCGTAGGTGCTAAAAACCTCCACTCACTAGACAAAAAGTTGAGCGATCTGTCATTTGAGAAGAACGACCTGTATCGGCGTATAAGCTGTCCTCTGCTTGTCATAAACGGCGATAACGATACCCTGCTCGGCACAAAGGATTCCGAAGTGCTGGCCATGAAGGCGACTAAAGGATTCTTGAAGCTCTATGAAAACGACGACCATTGCGCAATGGGTCATTATAACGAGTGGCTTGACCTCATCTTTGAATGGCTGCAAATGCAATTCAATAAATTTTAGCCCCCTGTTCAGAGCTTATTGCTTGCCAGAGAGCTTCAGATGGTCTATCCCGGCTTCATATAAGGCCCATCCCGTCTCTTGATCCAGGTTGGTTGGTGGAGTAAAATCCTATATGATTAAAATATTAAGGCAAATCCGAATTTTTTTCTTGAAAAAATAATGCCTCCTGCAACGATGTCCCCACCTTTCTGCTGAAAGCCGGCAGCTCCCAGCGCCGTTCATTTCAGCATAATATTCCATAGGGAGGCACATGTCATATGAACACATATGAGCTTACGGTCATTCTCAGGAACCGGGAAGTGGAGTCTCTTGTCGAGAAGGCAAAGGAGATCCTCGCGAAGCACGGGACGGTCATACTGAGCGACAATTCACTCGGCATGAGGAAGCTCGCATACCAGATCGACGGAGAGAACGAAGGCTACTACCTATTCCTGAATGTGGAGATACCGGCTGATTCGGTGAAGAAGATAATCGGCAATTTCAAGCTGAACAGCGATATCCTGAGATACCTGTTCGTGAAAATCAAAAAAGCCGCGATTGCCTAATTATTAAGGAGGCGCGCCATGGCCAGCGATCTGAATAAAGTCATTTTAATCGGACGGCTCACCAAGGACCCGGAGCTAAAGTACACTCAGAGCGGAACCTCGGTATGCAGTTTTTCCATCGCCAACAACAGGACCTACGTGACTGCGGGTGAAAAAAAGGAGCAGGTTTCCTTCTTTAACTGCGTTGCATGGGCCAAAACGGGCGAGGTCATAGCGGAGTACTGCAGAAAGGGGAAGCGCATTGGCATTGAGGGACGTATGCAGCAGCGCTCCTGGGAGGACCAGGAAGGGAAGAAGCGCCAGACAGTGGAGATAGTGGTCGATAACTTCCAGTTTCTCGATCCGCCCCGGGAAGGCGCGGGTGAATCCGCCCCGGATGTGTCGTCATCGTCGTCTAAGCCCGACCAGACGCAGAATATCGACAATCCGTTTTCGGACGAGGACATACCATTCTAGGCCGGATGTTCAGGCCGGACATCATAACAATTGAGAGGAACAATCATGTCTGACACAATAGATAAGGAAGTCAACAAAGAGCAACCGGAGCAGGCGCCAGAGTCCGCTCCGCAAGAAGCCGAGAAGCCTGCCGAAGCGGCACAGCCCGCAGCGGCCGGGCCGGAGAAGACTGACTCCCGCGATCGGCAGGACAGGCCCCGGGGAAGAAGGGGCGGTTGGGGAGACAGGGATTCGGGTTCGTCTGACGGGCCGCCGCGTGTCCCCAGGTTCAAAAAGAAGGTCTGCATTTTCTGCCAGGACAAGAATACCACTCCCGATTATAAACGGCCGGATATCCTGGAGCGGTTCATTACCGACCGCGGCAAGATCCTGCCACGGCGCGTGACCGGAACCTGCGCCAGGCACCAGAGGGTGGTTGCCCGGGAGATCAAGCGGGCCCGCACAATAGCACTGCTTCCTTTCGTCGAGCAATAGGTTTCGTGATAACCCTACTTGTCGCAGCCGTCGGTGGACTGATGCTGATGGTCGGAGCCGCCGCGATGTATTACAAGCTGGAGTGGAAGGCACTCGTGATAATCGGCGCTATGACGGCCGGGTTTTTCTTCATTGGGAGGAGCGTGATTGACCTTCCGTTAATAATCGCCCCGCTGATGATGGGCATTATCGGCGGTTATACCTTTAAAAAGGAAAAAAGTCTCGAGTTTTTCCTTTTGGCCGCGTCGTTTTCGTTGGCGGTCTTGTTCTCCAGTCTGTTTTATTACATGATGTTCTACGAAAATGTTGATTTCATGGGAATGCTGCGGGGGGAAATGGTGAAATTCCTTGATGCTGCCAGAGCGCCGGAGGACATCAGGGGACAGATACTGGCAGACTTCGACGGTTCGAAGGATGACTTGGTTGCCAGACTCCCTTTTTCCGCGTTTCTGAACTCGCTGGCCATGGCGGGAATCGGTTACGCGGTCATTAAGCGGTTCCTTGCGCGGCTTGCCGGCGTGCGTGCTGGAGCCGGACTTGAATCGTTCAGATTGAATGATTATTTCATTTTTACGGTGATTGCCGGTCTGGCGGTTTATTTACTAATTGACAAAAGCGATCATCAGATGCTACATAGTGCCGGTCTGAACGCGCTCCTCATTGCGTCATCGCTCTATTTTGTCCAGGCGCTGGGAGTTGTTAAGTTTCTTTTGATAAAACGGGGGGTGCCCCGATATATCCTTCCCCTGGGGATTTTTACCATACTCATTGCGGGGATATGGATGGCGCTGTTTATGTTCATCATCCTCGCAGGTCTCGGGGCGCTGGATGTGTGGGCCGATTTCAGAAAAATGATCACCGCAAAAATAGATAAGGATCAATAATATTTGCATGCAAGGAGCGGACGATGAAAGTCATATTACAGAAGGACATACCGAGTCTCGGCGACGCCGGCGATATTAAGGACGTATCAGACGGCTACGCGAGGAATTACCTGCTGCCGAGGAAGCTGGTTATTATGGCAGATAAATCCAGCAAGCGGGCGGCCGAGCACCAGAAAAAGCTGATCCGAATAAAAAAAGAGAAGCGGAAAAGACAGAGCGAGAAGATCGCCGAAAGCCTCGCCGGCATGGAGCTGGAGCTGGCGGTGCAGGTGGGCGAGGAGGGCAAGCTCTTCGGCTCGGTAACGGCGATGGACATCGCAAAGAAGCTAAAGGAAAAAGGATTCGAGATCGACAAGCGTAAGATCCTGATTGAAAGCCCCATCAAACAGGTGGGGGAATACATCGTGAAGATCAAGCTGGACGAGGGGCAGGCCCCCGAGATAAAGGTCATCGTCGGAAAGGAGTGATCTATGCTGGCCGAAAAGCTTCCGCCTCAGGACATTGAGACCGAAAAGGCTTGTCTCGCCTCCGTTCTCCTGAGCAGGGAAGCGCTTTACAAGGTAATCGAAATCCTCCAGCCGGAGGATTTTTATCTTGATAAGCACCGGGTTGTCTTCAGCGCGGTGATGGAACTGCTGCAGAAAGACATGCCCGTTGATCTCACCACGGTCAAGCAGCGTCTTGTAGACCACGGGCAGTTTGAAAAGACCGGCGGCGACGCTGCTCTGGTGGATCTTTATCAGGCGGTTTCAACATCCGCGAACGCCGAATTTTACGCCCGGCGCATCAAGGAGCTCTCCCTCAGGCGCCGTCTTATAGAGGTTTCTGCCGAGGCCGTCGAGAAATGCTACGATATGTCGATTGAGACCGAGGAACTTATAGACGAGGTCGAAAAGGACGTCTTCAATGTAACCGAAAAGCGCATCTCGGCCGATTTCAAACCGCTCGATTCGGTTCTTCAAGATACCCTGAACAATATCGGGAACTGGTACGAGACCAAACGGGTGGTGACCGGGGTCGGATCCGGGTTCAAGAAGCTCGACGAGATGTTGACCGGTTTTCACCCGGCAGAGCTTGTCATCATCGCGGCGCGCCCCGGGATGGGGAAGACGGCGCTGGCGCTCAATATCATAAACTACGTCGCCCTCAAGGAGAAGAGGCCGGTCCTCTTTTTTTCGTTGGAAATGCCTGCGACCCAGCTCGGCATGCGGATGCTCTGCGTGGAGTCAATGATCGACTCGCAGCGTGTCCGGACCGGGCATATCTCCTCCGAGGAGCTGAAGTCGCTGATACAGACGTCAGGCAAGCTATCCCGTTCCGCGGTGTTCATTGACGACACGCCGTCGTCCACCGTCCTTCAGATGCGTGCCAAGGCGCGCCGTATGGCCCAGAAGAACAAGAACCTGGGGCTGGTCGTGGTCGATTATCTTCAGCTTATCACCGGCACCAACCCGAAGATAGATCGCCATCTCCAGATAGCGGAGATATCGCGTTTTCTGAAACAACTTGCCCGTGACCTGGAGGTGCCGGTTATAGCCATATCCCAGCTCTCGCGCGCCGTCGAGCACCGGGTGGACCAGGTGCCGACCCTCGCTGACCTCAGGGAATCGGGCGCCATCGAGCAGGATGCGGACGTCGTCATGTTCATTTACCGCGAGGACAAGGTGAAGAAGGACACCGAGAGGCGGGGAATCGCCGACGTGATCATCGCCAAGCAGCGGAATGGCCCCATCGGCACAATCTCCCTCAAGTTCTGGGAAAAATACACGAGGTTTGACGATCTCGAAGAGACCCACGTCTACGAGGAGATGGGCCCCGTTGAAGTCCAGTAACGCAAGAAATACTCTGACCGCCGTCTTCGAAGGAATCGGCCGGTACGGCATCTTCTTCACAGAGACCGTCCGGTGGATGTTTCGTCCCCCCTTTGACGCCAAAAACGTAATCATCCAGATGCTCGAGATCGGCTACAAGTCGATTCCGGTGACCTCGATCACCCTTTTCTTCACCGGCATGGTCATGGCCCTCCAGCTCGGAAGGGTGATGGACTCCCTGATGTCCGGTTCGTCCATATTTATCGGAAGCGGCGTCACCATCTCCATGTTCAGGGAGCTCTGCCCGGTGCTCACCGCGCTCCTGCTGGCGGGACGTGTGGGCTCCTCCATTGCCGCTGAAATAGGGACCATGAAGGTTACCGAGCAGATCGATGCTCTGAGGACCCTCTCCGCGGAGCCGATCCAGTATCTGTCGGTGCCGCGCTTCATCGCATGCCTGGTGATGACGCCCGTACTAACCATGATCACCGATATCGTCGGTGTCATGGGCGGCGCATTCATAGCCTTTTTTTCTCTTGAAATAACCGTGGACAAATACATCGATAATATTTTACAATATACAGACTTGACCGACCTGACCACTGGCCTCATCAAGTCCATTTTTTTCGGAATGGAGATAGCGATCATTTCATGCTACCAGGGGTTCAACACGGTCGGCGGCGCGGAGGGGGTCGGCAAGTCGACCATCCAGGCGGTAGTTAAGTCGTCCATGGCGATCCTCATATCCGACTATTTCCTGACCTATATTATAAGGTTCTTCGAGTAACGGAGACCAGACGCTTATGAAGGAGAGGAGCAGATATCTTAAGCAGTTGAAAGACGCCGGGGTCGGCAAAGCCATTCTCGGGGTGGTATCGGGCATCGATAGATTGAAGTTTTTTGACCCGATATTCAGCGAGCGGGTCTATTCCATGGAAACCATTCCAATCGGGTTCGGCCAGAAGAGCGACGACCCGCTGATACTGATGAAGATGATAGGCCACATGGGGCTGAAAAAGAAGTTCCGGGTCCTGGAGGTCGGCACCGGCTCCGGTTATTCGACTGCCGTTATCTCAGGCCTTGTGCGTGAGGTGGTAACAGTCGATTACCATGAGGACCTGGCCCGTATCGCCAGGGAGCGACTTCTCGGCCAGGGTTACCGGAACACGCGCTTCTATGCGGGCGATGCAACCGATTTCGACGGGCCGCTCGGCCTGTTCGACGCCGCCATCATATTGGCGGCATGCGTCCGCACCCCGTATTTCGTCATCAACGCCCTTAAGCCGGGGGGCGTCGCGGTGTTCCCCATGGGACCGGCTCACCAGCAGCAAATCGCCCGCTGTGTAAACGATCCCGATGTGCCTGATATAAGCAGGAACTTCAGGTTTTATGACCTCTGCAGTTTCAATTCCATCCGTGGCATATACGGGTGGGTGGACGTGGACGACACGCCTGTCCCCGAGGTCCCGGATAAACCGGGCGGAGAGGGGGAGGAAGAGCCGGCCGGGTAATCGATCTTTCGTTTTGCGACGTCACGGGATCTCTTTAATGCCCGGTATCTGGTAGTTCCTTTTCCCCTGATATCCCCATGTTTTTTTCGACGAGTATACTGGTAAAGCTGATTTATAATGCTTGACATTTTTGTCAACGCGCACTAGTCATCTTGGAAAAAGGGGGCTGTATGACAGAAAAAAAAGAAAAATACATTCTGGCAGTTGACCTCGGAACATCGGGCCCCAAGTCCGCCATCGTATCAACAAACGGGGAGGTCATCGACGCCGAGTTTCAGGACGTCCCGCTCCACCTGTTTCCCGGCGGTGGTGCCGAGCAGGACCCGGACGACTGGTGGAACGCCATCATGGCGACGGCGAAAAAGGTGCTCGCCAAAAGATTAGTCCTGGCCGAGGACATCGTCGCGGTGTCGTGCACAACACAGTGGTCGGGTACGGTGGCCGTGGACAGGGACGGCAATCATCTCATGAACGCCATCATCTGGCTGGATACGCGGGGCCACCAGTATGTCAAGAAGCTGGTGAAGGGGATCATCAACGTCGAGGGATTCGGCCTGATGAAGGCGATCCGCTGGGCATGGCTCACCGGCGCCATACCATCTCCGTCGGGCAAGGACCCGTTCTGCCATATCATCTACATCAAGAACGAACACCCGGACATATACGCGAAGACATACAAGTTCCTTGAGCCGAAGGACTACATCAACCTGAAGTTTACCGGCAACTTTTTCGCCTCGTATGATTCGATCGCCCTCCACTGGGTGACCAACAACCGGGACATCAACAATGTCTTCTACGGCAAGAAGCTCCTCAAGTGGTCGACCATTGCGCCCGATAAATTTCCGGACCTCAAGAGGGCCGTGGACTTGTGCGGCACCATCAAGCCCGGGATCGCCGACGAGCTCGGGCTGTCGAGGGACGTGGCGGTGACCATGGGCTGTCCCGACCTCCACTCCGCCGCCATCGGGTCCGGCGCGGTTAAGGACTACGAGGGACATGTCTACATCGGCACGTCGTCGTGGCTCATCTGCCACGTCCCCTTCAAGAAGACGGACATCTTTCATAATTTCGCGTCGATGCCGTCCGCCCTTCCGGGCAGGTACCTGGTCCTGAACGAGCAGGAGACCGCCGGCAAGTGCCTGATGTATCTCAGGGACAACCTGTTTTACTGCAAGGACGAGCTTTTCAGCAACGAGGCCCCGACCGATGTGTACCGGAGGTTCGACGCTGCGGTCGCCGGGGTGCCTGCGGGGAGCCACAGGGTTATCTTCACCCCATGGCTCTATGGAGAGCGGACGCCGGCGGAGAACAGCACCATCCGGGCCGCTTTTCTGAACCTATCCCTCGACACCACGCGGGCCAGCATGATTCGCGCGGTGTATGAGGGAGTTGCCTACAACCTTCGCTGGCTGATGGGCTGCGTGGAGAAGTTCAACAGGCGGGAGTTTCCGTATCTCAATTTCATCGGCGGCGGCGCCAATTCGGACGTGTGGTGCCAGATTCTGGCCGATGTGCTTGATCGGAAGATACGGCAGGTGAAGGATCCGATTACCGCCAACGCGCGGGGCGCGGCCTTCCTGGCCTCGATCGCCCTCGGGTATCTTACCATCGACCAGGTGTCGGAGCGTATCGCGATCAAGCAGGAGTATATCCCGAACCCGGACAACCGCCGGATCTACGATGAGCTCTTCAGGGAATTCGTCGGCTTTTACCAGACATCGAAACACATGTACCGGCGATTGAACAAGGAATAACAATAGTACGGCGAGGCGAAGGCGTGGTTGTGCAACCCCGCCTTCGCCTCGCCGGGTGCAATTACATTTTTTCTGGAGTTTCCAATGGACATCAACACCATCGAACAATACATGAACAGGTTCAACCCGAGGCTGGTCGCGTTTGTCCTCGGGGCGGTTAAAAAAGTACCCTACTTCAGAAAAATGATCAAGGCCATTGTCAGGAAAGAAAGCGCGGCGATCATGAAGGAACTCGAGGGGTCGATCAAGCCCTACCGGCGTGCGTTCGCAGAGTACGCTTCCCTCCCGGCAACGGGACGGCCCCGTAAAGAGATACGGGACCTGATGAGAAAAATCAAGAGCCGCGAGGAAGGCAAGTGGAAGAACGGTTTCGTGTCCGGCGCGGTGTACCATGGAGACGCGGCGCATATCGAATTCCTGAACGAGATTTATGCGATTAATTCGCAGACCAATCCCCTCCACTCTGATGTCTGGCCGAGCATCGCCAAATACGAGGCGGAGATCGTCTCAATGACCGCGGCGATGCTTGGCGCCGGCAGCGACAGCGGCGTCTGCGGCACCGTGACCTCAGGGGGTACCGAGAGCATCCTTCTCGCCATGAAGTCCTACCGCGACCGTGCCCGCGAAGAGCGGGGAATCAAAAAGCCGGAGATGATCGTCCCGGTAACGGTGCACGCGGCATTCGACAAGGCGTCGCAGTATTTCAATATACGGATGATCAAGGTCCCCGTCGATGACAAGTTCCGCGCCGATGTGAAGGCCGTGCGCAGGGCGATAACGAGGAGGACGATCGTCATCGTCGGGTCCGCGCCATCGTTTCCGCATGGCATGGTTGATCCCATTGAGGAGATGTCCGAGCTCGCGCGTAAAAAAAAGATAGGGTTTCATACCGACGCCTGCCTCGGCGGTTTTATCCTCCCCTGGATAGAGCGGCTGGGCTACCCGGTTCCGTCCTTTGATTTCCGGCTTCCCGGCGTTACGTCGATCTCGGCCGATACGCACAAGTATGGATACGCGGCCAAGGGGACGTCGGTAATTCTCTATCGCGACCCTGAGCTGCGTCACTATCAGTTCTACAAGACGTCGGAATGGCCGGGAGGGCTTTACTTCTCGCCGACGTTCGCCGGTAGCAGGCCAGGCGCGCTGTCGGCCGCCTGCTGGGCCGCCATGGTGTCATTGGGAGAGAAGGGGTATTTGGATGCGGCAGGCAGAATCGTTAAAACCGCTGAAAAAATCAAAAAAGGCATAGAGAAAATTCCAGGACTCCGTATCATGGGAGATCCGCTCTGGGTCGTCGCCTTCGCCTCGGACGAGCTGAATATCTACCGCGTTATGGATTTCATGACGACGCGGGGGTGGAGCCTGAACGGACTTCACAAGCCGTCATGCGTGCACATCTGCGTAACCCTGCGCCACACCAGGCCCCGGGTGGCCGAGCGCTTTCTCAAAGACCTCAGGGCCGCGGTCGACTATGTGCGGAAGAACCCGGGTGAGAAAGGGGACATGGCGCCGGTATACGGCATGGCCGCCAGCTTCCCCGACAGGACCGCGGTCACCGACATGCTCGACGCGTACCTGGACACTCTTTACAAAGTCTGACACTACGGATGTCCTCATGGCCGTCTTTAAGGAACACGACAGGTATGACGGACTCCGTCTGGCCAAGCTGGCGAGGTAAAAAAGGTTTTGCGACCGGGCCCGCAGGCACTTATTGAATGTCCCCTTGTTTTTCCCTGTATCCTGGAAAATGAGGGCATGACGTCAGGCATGCCATGCAGCCGATTCCGTACTCCTCGAAGAAATTCAGGGTGAAAAGCTCCATAAACCTGGACAGGACCCGGCTCTTTCGCATAATGGCTCTGAAAAAGCGCATCATGAAGCGCGGCGGCATCATGACATGCCGGATGCAGCGGGTCATGCACGCGGTCTTGTCGATTGTTCCGTTCTTCAGAGCGCCCACCGGGCAGGCGTGGACGCAGAGCGCGCATCCCTCCGGGCAGAGTTTTTTGAATTCAGCCGGCTTCCCTGTCGGCCACTCCATGGTGGTGACGACGCCGCCGAAGCGAAGAACGTTTCCGTATTCGGGATGGATGAACAGAGTGTTCTTCCCTATCTTCCCGAGCCCGGCGGCCGCGGCCGCGTGCTTGAAGCTCAACATGCCCCATGGCTCGCCCTGATGGAATCTCAGCGGACTGTAGGCGGGAACGGGAAGGGACCGGTATCCTTCCTTCTCCATCATCAGGGCCAGATTGTTTGCCACGTCGTTCATGAGATTGAATGATGTGGTGAAGGCGCGCACGTAGAAATTGTAATCCTTGTCATCGGGGACAGAGTAAACCGAAAGGGGGAGAGGCTTGGCCAGCACCAGCACGGTCTTCGCTCCCTGAAGATGGTCCATGGGGCGGAAGCCTTCCGGTGCGGTTTTGTTCAGCAGTTCCGCATCCGCCGCCGCCAGTATAGGAATCCCGCGGTCCTGCGTGTATTGTTTTAATTCAGATAACAGATTTTTTTTCATAACCGCCCGCCCATATCGTATTAATGTTCTATTTTCATGAAAAACCTGAATGGATATCTTTTTTATAATTCATGGGCGGTTTTGTCAATAGAAATGAGTTTATTTATGGGAGCCGTGTTTATCACATAGGTGTATTATTGCTTGACTCGCGTCAATGGCATGGTCTGCTGTATTGTTCTACTCTATGCCATGTCATCGCGAGCGCAGCGAAGCGATCTTGTGATTGACAGTATGAAAATAATGTAATTACTATTGTTTTAAATATTATATGGAAAACAGATACCAGATTGCTTCGTCGTCCCGATTGCATCGGGACTCATCGCAATGACATTGATTTAAAAAAAAGGCATGCCTATGAGCGGATTCAAGGAATACGAAAGATATGACGGCCTCGGCCTCGCGGAGCTGGTGAAAAAAAAGAGAGTTTCCCCCGCGGAGTTGTGCGAAGAGGCGATCGCTCGGGTCGAGCGATTGAACCCCGCTCTCAACGCAGTGATTCATAAGATGTATGATATTGCCCGCAAGACGGCTGAGGGCCCTTTGCCCCCGGGCCCTTTCAGGGGCGTCCCCTTTCTTCTGAAAGACCTCACCGAGGCGTACGCGGGAGTTCCCCTGCGGAATGGTTCCCGCGCTTTTGAAAATTTTATACCGGATTACGACAGTGAGCTGGTGCGGCGGTACAAGAAGGCCGGCTTTATCACGATCGGGAAGACGAATACACCGGAGCTTGGCCTCATGGCTGTGACCGAGCCGGAGCTGTTCGGCCCCACCCGAAATCCCTGGAATACCGATCTCACTCCGGGCGGGTCGAGCGGCGGCTCTGCCGCGGCAGTGGCGGCCGGCATGGTGCCGGTCGCATCGGGCGGGGATGGCGGCGGATCGATCAGGATACCGGCTTCGTGCTGCGGACTCTTCGGGTTCAAGCCGACCCGGGCGCGCAATCCGACCGGCCCCTGCAAGGGCGAGGGATGGCAGGGGGCCGTGGTAGACCACGTAATCACCCGTTCGGTGCGCGACAGCGCCGCGGCGCTCGATGCCACGCAGGGTATGGACACGGGCTCCCGTTGCGTCACGCCGCCGCCGGCGCGCCCCTTTGTCAAGGAATTGAGCGCGCGGCCGGGAAAATTGAGAATCGCATTTTCTGTCGACCCCCTATTCGGCGGCGGCGTGCACCCCGAATGCGCGGAAGCGGTCCGAAAATCGGCGGTACTGCTGGAGGGCCTTGGACACCATATGGAGGAGGCGCGGCCCGACCTCAATCACCTCGCCCTTGCGAAGTCATATCTCACCATGTATTACGGCGATGTCGCGGCCGATATCGATTCATATGAGGAGCTGATGGGAAGAAGGCCGCGGCTCCGGGATTTCGAGGCGACGACCTGGACACTCGGTCTGATGGGGAGGGCGACCGGGGCCGGTGAACTGATACGCGCCCTGCGAGAGTGGGACATCGCGGCGCGCACGATGGCACGGTTTCACGAGCGTTATGATATTTACATCACGCCGACCATGGCGTATCCGCCGGTGCGGGTCGGCGAGCTGAAGGCCGGCTTGCTTGAGAGGATCGGCATGAATTTTGTCAACACCCTCAGGCTGGGGCGCCTGCTCAAGGCGAGCGGCATTGTGGAGATGGTGGCGCTCCGCAGCTTGGCGAAGAGTCCCTTCACTCTTCTCGCCAACCTGACCGGTCAACCGGCCATGTCCGTGCCGCTTCATTGGACACCGGAAGGAGTACCGGTCGGCACGCAATTCATCGCCCGGTTTGGCGATGAAGCGTCGCTCTTTCGCCTGGCCGCGCAGCTTGAACGGGCGGCACCCTGGTACGACAGGCGACCGTTGCTCGCGGTCTGAAGACATTCGTTCTGCTCGCTTCCCTTATCAGACAAAGCAGAAAAATTTCTTGCCATATACCCCGCGGTCTTTATACATGCCTATCCGTCCGCGGGCGAGTGATGTCCCCGGCGCATATTTTGTAACTGGAGTATACAATGAAGGTCGGCATTATTGGACTGCCGCAATCCGGCAGGCGCACACTCTACACGCTTCTTACCGGGAACGTCGTCGGACCGGCAGAACAGCAGGGGAAGGATCCGGTCGTGGGGGTCGCACCGGTGCTCGATCCCGTTTTCGACAGCTTGGTCGCCATGTACAGGCCCCGTAAGGAGACCCGCGCGAGCATGACCATCGAGCTCCTGCCGCCCCTTGAAGAGAACGCGATAAGGGAGGGAGCCATATTCAGGGACATCGCGGGTACCGACGCCCTCTGTCTGGTGGTGCGGGCCTTCGAGGATGGCCGGGTGTATCATGTGATGGGGAGCGTCGACCCCCTCCGTGATATCGACGTCATTTTTTCCGAGCTTGTTATGCACGACCTCATCTTCATCGAGAAGCGATTGGAGCGGATCGCCGAGGGGCGCAAGAAGAACAGGGACGATCGGGGAGAAAAAGAGGAGCCCATCTTATTGAGGATGAGAGATCACCTCGAACGAGAACTCCCGCTGAGGACCATGGAATTCGGCATGGAGGATAGAAAGCTTTTGTCCGGATATCCATTCCTGACCATGAAGGAGATGATCGTCGCCCTGAATGCCTCAGAATCCTCCATGTCCGACGACGTCTGCGCCGATGGTCTGAGGGTAAAATATCAGGGACACGGTATTTCCGTGGTGCAGATTTCCGCCCTTCTCGAGGCCGAGATATCCTCGCTCGAATCCGCGGCCGAACGCGAGGATTTCATGCGAGAGGCGGGCATTTCGGAGCCGGCTCTTTCGCTTCTGACGCGTGCGCTTTTTGCCTCGCTGGGGCTCATATCTTTCTTCACCGTGGGGGAGGACGAGGTGCGTCAGTGGATGGTGCGATGCGGCGCGAGCGCGCCCGAAGCGGCCGGCGTGATCCACAGTGATATCCAGCGCGGATTCATTCGTGCCGAGGTGATAAAGTATGATGACCTGATTTCCCTGGGGAGCGAGGAGTCCGTAAAGAAGGCCGGGAAACAACATGTCATGGGGAAAGATTATCCTGTCGAGGACAGGGATATCATATCATTCAGGTTCAACGTGTAAGGGCGGGCCCTATTCTTTTTTTTCCTGCCGGGCCGGCTTTTCCTTGTAACAGTACCTGCATCCATGTATCAGTATCTTTTTTTTGCCATCTTCTTCCGTGTCCGATGCGTACAGCGCTTCGAATTTTGTCAGCTCTTTGCCGCAGAGCGGACAGAGTCTAGTGCCGGGCGCCCTGGGAATGTTGAAGTAATCGACCCGCTCGGGGTTGACGGTTGGCGCGGGAGTTTTTTTCTGAACCTTTTTATCAGTCAGTTTTTCTTTCCCCGACTGGTATGTCGAATAAAGGTATATGAAAACCGTTGCGCCGATGATAAGGCCGATGAGATAGAGTAGGGCGGACATCACGCTTTCCTCGTCACGAAATTTATCATTATGGTGTCATCGGCCGGCGGCTCAAAGGTGTAGTCGCCGAATATGCCGAGTACCGCAAGCCCGCCCTTGGCGATAAGGGAAGCCATCTCTTCCGCCGAATAGATCCGCTGAATGTGCTCCTCGACGGAGATTGCGCCGTCTCGCTCCAGGCGTAGAGTGGAATTGATGAGCTTCTGCGCGGGATTGTAGCAGTTGCTCCATTTGACCGTCCCGTTTCTGAGCTGAAAGCTGGTGGTTTTACCGTCGAAGTTCTTGTAGATATTGTGCTCGGTGGTTATATCGAACATGAAAATACTCTCATGGTGCATGATTTCCCCGACGCAAAGGAACATATTTACTATATCGGTTTCTTCAAGCAGATAGTTCATGGTGTCATGCACGGAAAATATGAAGTCAATTTTTTTTGCCAGGTGGAAATGAGTAATATCGGCGCACAGGATGCGGAAATTCAGAAAAGCCCTGGTCTTGGCCACCCTGAGCATCTCCATTGATTTGTCTATGCCATAGATGTTATAGCCGTCATTGGAGAATTTCGAGCCAAAACGCCCGGTACCGCATCCCAGTTCCAGGATATGCCCGGGGGGCTCAGTATATCGTCTCATGACCGACAGGATATATTCGTACCATTCCTGGTAATCCACATGTCGCAGCAGTGTGTCGTAAACCGGGGCTATGTCCGTGTATGGTTCCATGGGAATGATGCATTATCAGGCTGAATATCTAAAAAGAGCAATTAAAAATTTACATTTCGTTCGGGTCAGCCGTATGAGTATAATAACTGAGATAATTATTAAATCGAGGATTTATAATGGAAACGACGCTCAATGTTCATGTAGAAATTCTGGAGCAGGTGTCAGCCGCGGCAAAGGCGGCGGGAATATCGCGATCGAGGATGATAGCTGTGCTGATTAAAAAGGCAATGGATGATATCACCGACCCGATGCGGATGGGAAGCTTGGTCCGTTATCAGGAAAGGCGTAGGCCTGAAGAACAGCGTCCGATCAGCGTGCAGCTGAGGGTGGATGAATATGAGTATTTCCAGGATCTGAGGAGGCTCAGGAAGATGTCGGTATCTTTGATTCTGGCGTTTGCAGTGAAAAAATTCTTGCGCCGATTAATTTCAGATAAAAAAACCGATAACTATCGGTATCAAAATTATGTTGTTATACGTGAAATCATTGATAACCTCATATCATGGCGATTAATTTGGGGCTTCCCAGCAAATATTGCAAAAGTCATCAAATTTACATAGCGCTCCATTTGGATTGAGCTCTATCTGTAATTTATTTATTCATGAAAATGTATTGACACGTTCTCTTGCATGCAAAGAATCCGGAAAGAGTTGATTTTATTAATTGGAATAAACCCATGGAACTTCCTTCATCATACGATCCTAAACTGGTTGAGGAAAAGTGGTACCGCATCTGGGAAAATGGCAGTTATTTTCACGCACGTGAGGACGACGGCAGGGAGCCGTATTGCATTGTAATACCTCCTCCAAATGTTACCGGAAGCCTCCACATGGGGCATGCCCTCAACAACACGCTCCAGGACATTCTTGTCCGCTGGCAGAGAATGTCGGGCCGGTCGGCGCTCTGGATGCCCGGGATGGACCATGCCGGCATCGCCACGCAGAACGTTGTAGAGCGTCTGCTCAAAGAAGAAGGAAAGACCAAGGACGACCTGGGACGCGATGCCTTCATCAAGAGAGTGTGGGAGTGGAAGGAACATTCCGGCGGTCAGATCCAGAGTCAGCTCAGGAGACTCGGTTGCTCCTGCGACTGGGAGCGGGAGCGCTTCACGCTTGATGAGGGTCTCTCGCGAGCGGTACACACCGTATTTGCGACTCTTTACAAAGAAGGTCTCATCTACCAGGGGTATCGGATTATCAACTGGTGCCCCCGCTGCGAAACGGCCCTCTCTGATATCGAGACGGAATACCAGGAACTTGAGGGCAACCTCTGGCATATAAGATATCCTGTCGATGGAGGCGGCGGACATATAGTTGTGGCCACCACCAGGCCCGAGACCATGCTGGGGGATACCGGAGTAGCCGTGAACCCCGAGGACGATCGTTATACCGGCCTCGTGGGTAAAACAGTCATCCTCCCGCTCATGAACAGGAAGATACCGGTGTTCGCGGACGATTTCGTTGACCGGGAGTTCGGCACCGGCCTTGTCAAAGTGACGCCGGCGCATGACCCAAACGACTTTGAAATGGGCAAGAGGCACGGGCTTGAGGAAATAAATATCCTTGATAAAAATGGCTTCATAAACGAGAACGGCGGTCCGTACAGGGGCATGTCCCGGTTTGACGCGCGCAAGAAGGTGATTGAGGACCTGGAAAAACAGGGCCTCCTGGAAAAGATTGAAAAGCATCTCCATTCGGTCGGCCACTGTTATCGGTGTCACACAATCATCGAACCCTATCTCTCCAAGCAGTGGTTTGTTAAAATAAAGCCTCTGGCGGACGAGGGCATCAGGGCAGTGGAAGAGGGGAAGATTCGCTTCGTGCCCAAAAACTGGGAGAAGACATACTTTGAATGGATGCGTAATATCAGGGACTGGTGCATATCGCGACAGCTCTGGTGGGGCCATCGCATTCCCGCCTTTTACTGCGATGACTGCGAGCATATCACCGTGCAGGTCGACGATCCGACAGAATGCGAGAAATGCGGATCAAAAAAAATCCGCCAGGACAACGACGTTCTGGACACCTGGTTCTCATCAGGCCTCTGGCCCTTCTCCACGCTTGGATGGCCTGAAAAGACCGCGGCTCTGAAGAAGTACTACCCCACCAGTGTGCTGGTGACCGCCTTCGACATTATATTTTTCTGGGTCGCGCGGATGATCATGCTAGGCCTCAAGTTCATGGATGACGTCCCGTTCCGGGATGTCTACATCCACGCCCTCATACGCGATGAGCACGGCGCAAAGATGAGCAAGTCCAAGGGGAATGTCATTGATCCCATCATCATGATGGATAGCTATGGGACCGACGCTTTCCGGTTTACGCTCGCCATGCTGGCGGCCCAGGGGAGGGATATAATCCTTTCGGAAAAGCGAATAGAGGGGTACCGTACGTTCTGCAACAAGATCTGGAACGCTACGCGTTTTATTCTGATGAACTTGGGCGACAGCTTCAAGGAGCGTCCTCTCGCGGTGCCAGAGCTGGAAGTGTTCGACCGATGGATACTCTGCAGGTTCAACGAGACGATCCGTGCGACCCGGACGGGATTCGAGGAATACAAGTTCAACGATGCCGCACACGCCATATACACCTTTTGGTGGCACGAGTTCTGCGATTGGTACATCGAGTTGACCAAGCAGCGGCTCTACGCGAAGGAAGGCGACCAGGCGCAAAGCTCGGACACGGCGCGGCAGGTCCTTTTTTATGTGCTCAGACACGCTATCAGGCTTCTACACCCATTCATGCCCTTTATTACGGAAGAGATATGGGATCGCATCAAGGCTCCCGGTGACAGCATGATATTGGTGTCGGAATGGCCGGAACCACGTGAGGAGTTTGACTTCGTCGCCGAATCGGGAGAGACGGCGATTTTCCAGGAGATAGTCTATCGCGTCAGGAACATACGGGGCGAGATGAATGTGCCGCCGGATAAAAAAGCAGCGGTGATAATAAAGACCGGCAGTGAGAAGATCAAATCGATTGTCAGGCGGGAAGAGATGCACATAAAAGCGCTGGCAAAGATTGAGAACATATCTATCGATGAGGGCTATCTTCCCGCCAATACCGATGCCTCCGCAGTCATGACCGACCTGGAAATTTTTATTCCTCTAAAAAATATCATTGATTTCGACCGGGAACGCGCCAGGCTCGACAAAGAAATTGAAAAAATGCGCATCGAGCTTGAAAGGGTCGATAAAAAACTGGGGAATGAGAGCTTTACCGGCAAAGCACCGGCTGAGGTCATTGAACGCGAGAGGGCGAAGCGCGATGAATATGCGGTGATTCTGCAGAAGCTTACGGCGAGTCGTTCGAAGCTATGCTGATCGACTCCTTGTTCATTTGCTGCAGAGTTCCTTGTCTTTTTCGGCGAGCCGTTCGGCAAGCCGGTTCTTTTTCCTTTCCCCAGCCTCGCAGTTGCGCCTCTTCTCTTCTTCGGACTCGAACTGAATAGGTGGCACCTCGACAGGCATCCCCTGCGCGTCGAGGGAAACATAGGTGAGATAGGCGGATGCGGTGTGCCGGACCTCCCCCGTCATGAAGTTTTCGGCTTCAATACGAACACCGACCTCCATGGATGTCTTCCCGACCAGGTTGATGCTCGCAGTCAACCTGAGTAGGTCCCCGACAAATACCGGGCTGTGAAAATCGAGTCGGTCAATAGACGCAGTCACGCAGTTTTTCCCGGTGTGCCGCGCCGCAACAATGCCGGCGGTGTTGTCGATGAGCTTCATGATGGTGCCGCCATGGACGTTGCCCGCAAGGTTCGCGTCCATTTGGGTCATGTGCTGAACGATGGTGATGCTTGAATCCTTTACCTTTTTCATGATGACATCTCTCTGGAATATATCAGGCTAAACCTAACAGTCCGGCTTACCTGCAGCATGTTTTTGAATCCGAGCAGATGCGGATGTTTTCGACCTGGATTGTGGTATGGCTGATACCGTACTTCCGCTCCAGCATCGCGTTGACATTTCTGATGATTTCGTCCGTGTTGGCTTCGCCTGTCTCTTCCGATACGCAGATATGGCATGAGAGAAAAACTTCCGTTGAATTGATCGACCATATGTGGAGGCCGTGCACGCTTCCCACCTGGGCGATTCCCAGCAGTTCTCTGTACACTTCGTCAGCATTGATGTGTGACGGCGTTCCCTGTAAAAATATCCTGAGGGATTCACGGATAATTGAGAGCGAACTCCCGGCGATCATAAATACGATGACGAGGCTAATGACCAGGTCGACCAGGACCATGCCCGTGAAGAAGAGTATTATGCCCGCGCCGATGACCGCAATTGATGATATAGTGTCATAAAAAAGGTGGAGGTACGCCGCTTTCATATTCAGCGTGGCGTGACGTTTTTTCATCAGGAGGAGCATCGAGATAAGGTTGCCTGATAGCCCGATCAGAGCGACAGGCAGCATCACACGGACATCGATGGGGATGGGGTTACTATAACGATGCGCCGCCTCGTATGCAATGTAAAACGCGATACCGAGGAGGGAAAGCGCATTCGCCAGGGCGACGATCACCTCGAAACGCTTCATGCCAAAACTGAAAACACTGTCCGGTTTTTTGCCGGATACCTTTTCGCCGGCATAGCCAAGGACAAGCGAGAGAACATCGGAGAGATTGTGCCCGGCGTCTGAGATGAGGGCAAGGCTGCCGGATAAGACGCCGCCAATGAACTCAGCCGCCGTGATGAGTATGTTAAAGAGTATCACGTACACGAGTCGCCTTCCGGTTTCCGGCCCGTGGTTATGGCTTCCGCGCCCGGTGGGATGGCTGTGTTCAGTCATGGTCATTGGGCAGAAGGCTCCTTAAAGTAAGCGGCATATGAAAATATACTCACAGGTCCATATATCGTCAAGCAAAAGGGGACTCAGCGTCAAGACGGATCCGCGTGCCATGCCGGGAGGGGGGCGGTTGATGTAAAAAGTATTGATTATCCCTTACGCGTTTATTAGAGTGTCTCTCTGAATGAATGATGTGCCTGTTATGAAAAGCTTGTGCCATTATATACTAATTGCAGCGGCAGCCGCCTTGCTCGTCAGGGATGCTGCCGATGCTGGGACGAAAACGCGGACGGCCACCGGGCAGCGAAACCGAATCGCCGTTGTTAAAAGCAAGTATGACAAGGTAGACGTGGTCCTCCAAAATTTTCGGATACCCTATGACATGCTTTTATTCAGGGACCTGGAAAACCTGGATCGCGTCACCGGTTATAGTGCGCTTTACGTCCCCAGCGGCATCGATAATCCCCTTGAAGACAGCCTTAACGTATACGCCAGCAACTACCGCTACAGGTCGGTCTCGCTGAAGCCCGATTTTTATGAGGTGAACAGGGACAAGGTCGCCCGTACCTTGCGGAGGTTCGTCAGGAAGGGCGGTTCAGTCTATGTCTCGGGCTATTCATTTGAGCTGTTGCAGAGGGCTTTTAATATGTTTGAGTTTTTTGACAACTTTCCATTCATGGGCATGCCGGCACGCCTGGAGGCCAATGTGCGCAACGATCTTTCTCGATTCAGCATGAGAAACCGGATGGTGCTCTACCTGGACCACCCGGGGTGGGTCGCAGTGGAATCGGCCAAGGGTGCGGAGATTCTGTCCTTCGCATCGTTTGAGACTCCGCGCGGTATCCGCTCCGGGCCGATCAGTTTTATTACGCGCAGGGGTGCCGGCGAGATTCTTTACTCCAGTTATGATAGTACGGTGTTCAGCGATTTCCGGAGGTTCAATATATATCGGATTGCGGGTGCCCACCTTATCGAGATCCTCGAGGACGAGGCGGCGAGGTGGGGGCAGTCGGTGACGGGCAGGATCGCTAACTCCATTATCGATCGTGAATACCTTGCAATGCATCGAATTGATCTTGCGAAAGGGAAAAACAACATCTACGTCCATTCGGAGCGGGATTTTTTCCAGATCGACATTGTCGACAGGAATTTTTCAGTCATTGAATCCAGGGACACAACAGAACGACATCAGACATTCACCGTATCTTCTCAGGTTGCAGATTACTGCTATATCAAGCTGTATCCATCAAACAGTGATAGATTCGGTATGTACGCGGTCGTTTCCGCCTCGGGGATAAGGATTTTTCCCTACCTTCAGTATGTCTATGTAGTGTTGGGAATTGCCACCGTTGTCGGTATTACCTATGCGGTTTATCGCTTATTCCCCACGCGGGGATATCGGGGACGATGGCGCCTGTAATCCGCGGCTATTTTTTTGAAGTGCCCTTGATGAAGGCGACAAATTGGTGGTAGAAATCCTTGAACTCATCGTTTTTCCGCAGTTCGCGCAGGTCGGGTTTCCTGCCGCTCATGATGTCATCCATGTGTCTGGTCAGCACGAAGAGCGGTCCCGACATCCTGTTCGTCAGACGGATCAGGTACACGAAAAGGATGGTCCCCAGAAGGACGCCCGTGATTATCATGATGGTGACAAGGATTCTGTTGTGATTGATGATTTTTTGCAGGTGCAGGATATTTGTGTGCATTAACGCTATTGCTTCAAGATGGTCCTCGATGATCCTGTCCTGATCGCGCTCGCGGGGGGTGTGCCGGTTGAGGCCGGCTGACGCTATCAGTATTTCTACTGTTTTTTTGTCTTTCTCCATTGAGCGGTTGAGGTCGTTGATGGTGGCAGTTATCTTCCTGTTATTATCGGTTGAGATAACCCCGGTTATCGCGATGATTAGAATGAAAGCGATGATGATGATGCCTATTATGCGGAAGGTCGTTTTCAGCTGAAATTTCTTATCGATGATGTTTTTTCTTCTCGGCATGGCGGCAACCTTCCTTCCGGGGAGTGCCCCGCCGGCCAAGGGGTTGCAGGCCGGCTCTAGGGTTTATGCATTATGAAGATTCTGGAACGGTTTTTCCCTGTCTGTCAAGCAGAAATAGGAGGGCACCCGACGCCCGCGTTTTTTCAGAAAAGTAGTTGCATTCAGGCCTGATTTTTAAAATAAATAGCAGACATATCCGGAGCTGTGGAATGGGAAGAGTCATATCCGTCTCCAACCAGAAGGGGGGCGTGGGCAAGACAACGACGACGGTTAACGTGGCGGCTTTTATTGCGGATAAGGGGAGGCGCGTACTGATCATCGATATTGACCCGCAGGCAAACGCGGGGTACGGCGTCGGCGTGAACGCCGGTGAGGACGACGCGTCCATTTACAATGTACTTATCGGCGAGGTCCCTATCCGAGACGTTATCAGGGAGACCGCGGTCAGGGACCTGTACTTGATACCATCAAACATACACCTCGCGGGCGCACAGATGGACCTGCTGGATACTGAGCGAAAAGAGTTCATCCTCAGTACGGCGATGCGGGAGATCAGGAACGAGTTTGACTATATATTCATCGACTGCCCCCCCTCTCTCGGTATCCTGACGCTGAACGGCCTCGTTGCGGCCGATTCGGTCATGATCCCGCTGCAGTGCGAGTATTATGCGCTGGAGGGACTTAATCAGCTGCTCCGGATCATAGCCATGGTTCAGGAAAACCTGAACCGGAGCCTCTCCATCGAGGGAGTGGTCCTGACTATGTATGATTCAAGGACGAACCTGTCACAGCAGGTAGTATCCGATGTTCGTGAATATTTCGGAAACAAAGTATTCAGGACGATAATACCAAGGAACGTGCGGCTGAGTGAGGCGCCGAGTTTCGGCAAGCCGATCGGGTTCTACGACCGGGGAAGCATCGGCAGCGTTACGTATGAGAAACTCGCAGAAGAGGTTATGAAGAATGGCTAAAAAGGTTCTTGGCAAAGGATTGAGCGCCATCATATCCGCGTCGCCGACGCCGGTAGATGCCCTCGAAAAGGGGATAGCCCGGAACGCGGACCTGATCGTTGAGCTGGATGTCAACTCTGTGCTGCCCAACCCTGACCAGCCGCGCACTCATTTCGACGAGCTCGATATCATGGGTCTGTCCGCCTCGATACAGGCCGTTGGGCTTTTGCAGCCCATTATCGTCCGCAGGGCGGAAAATAACTATCACATCGTTGCGGGGGAGCGGCGGTTGCGCGCGGTAAAACACGCTGGGATGAAGAAAATTCGTGCGGTCGTCATAGAGGCTGACGAGGTAAAAAACCTGACGATGGCGCTCATTGAAAACATCCAGCGGACGAATCTCAATCCCATCGAGGAGGCGGAGGCCTACAAGGTTCTTGTCAACCGGTTCAACCTGAAACAACAGGAGATTGCCGGCAGGGTCGGCAAGGACCGAGCAACGATCGCCAACACGCTAAGGCTTCTGCAGTTGCCAGCCGAAGTGCAGGAGGCCCTGGCGGGTGGCAGGATCAGCACCGGTCACGCGAAGGTGCTCCTCTCGGTAAGCGACAGCCGACAGATGGACCTGTTCCGCGAAATTGTCAACAAGTCCCTTTCCGTGCGCGCGCTTGAACAGCTGGTCAATGAGGGGCGGAAGAGGCAGAAGCCCGCGAAGAAGAAACCGGAAAAAAATGCCCATGTCAGGAAGATGGAAGAAGATCTCATATCGGTTCTTGGCACCAAGGTCGAGATCAAGCACGCAGCCGGGCGCGGGAAGATCGAGATCAGCTATTATTCTCTTGATGATTTTGACAGGATCGTCGATCTGATAAAGAAATAATCTTGACTCCGGTCATGAATGTGCGGTATATTCTTACGGCGGGGATTCTGGTATGAATCGTGACGATGCAGCGCGGGAATATTTTGAGAAGCTAAAAATCGTGGAGAAATTCTGCTCCGGCGATATAAACACCGCCAAGAAAATTCTGAAGGGCGAGTTTGCTGATATCGTCGTACTAAAGGGCAGGTTCAAGGACGGGCTTGAGGAGAATTTCGGCCTGTTTCTGGTCTTCATCAGTCGCATAACCCATAAGGTCGTCGATACTCATTCGGTCATCTCTCATACCGCGTCCGTGTTTCACCACAAGCCCTTTGACAGCTGGAAGTTGTTCTTGAGCAAGCTGGACAAGGAGCTCAGCGAGGCGGACGTTGACGTCGAGAAGATAAAGACCCTCAACGAGGTACTGGGCCGCCTTGCCGAGCTTAAGTTTTTTCAGAACATATTCGAGTGGGTCGACTCCAACGATATCATGAACCTGACGGATAAGTTCCAGAAGATCGTGAACAACGTTCTTGCGATTGATGACTCCCGCGTGGTGCTCGATTTCGAAAATATCACCTCCCTGGTCCTCTACGAGGAGCGGGGGATCAAGCCTGTTTGATGCTTGCCTATTGTACTCTAAAGCGGAACCTCTTGCTGACCGAGCTTCCCCTTCCCAGGTGAACCCTAACTTCGTACAATCCCGGCTCGAGATTCATGTCCGGAAATGTCATCTGACCCTCTTTTGCGGCATAGGTCCAATTGTATGACTGGTAGCTCCCGTCAGGATCGGCGGCCTTTGATATGTCGATCCAGCAGTTGCGGTAATCCGGGACATTTTTATAATTCACAACAATGGTGTCCGATCGCGAGTATACCTGTTTTCCGGTCCAGATGACCATGTTCTTGACCTCGTCGTCTTCCACCGATTTTTCTTTTTCCGATGTGGTAACGTCCTTTTTTGGATCAGGGTTGCTGTTTTCAACGTCGGATTCGGCAGCCCCTTTCATCAACGATTCTTCCAGCTTTCTAAGGTCGGCTTCGGTTGCGCTGTCAATATCCTTCACAGGTTCGATTTTCTCGAACCGTGCCAACTCGGCACGCTCTTCGGGCGAGACCGGCCTGGTCGATATTTTTTTATTCACGACTGCGGCGTTCCCTTTTCCGACCGTTGTCTCATCTTTCACCGTGCCGTCGTCAGCGACCTTCTGTACCGCGACTTCTCCGGAATTCACCGCCACCACTGATTCTCCTTTGCCGTATGACACGCTGAACTGGGTGCCGCGAACAGCGGCCAGCGAGGTCATAGTCTGGACCTGGAAGCTTTCGCTCTTGAGGAGCTTGCGGGCTCTGGCGAACAGAGTGCCCTGTTCGAGAGCGAATTTCGTAGAGCCCCGCTCAAACAGGGATGTTATCGATAGCGTTGTATCAGCTTCGAGCTTGATGAGTGAATCGCGCCCGATTTGGAGCACCAGAAGGGATGCCGCTCCGGTTTTTACCAGGTCGCCTTTCCGTATTTCATCTTTGTGGCGCACCTGGCGCGCCGGTTCGGACGGGCGTTCAAGCGTCACCTCCCCCACGACGAATGCCGCGATTGCACGCGATTCGTTGACGGGCTTGCAGGCGGCTATTGTGCACGAAATTGCGACAATGGCTGCCATTGCTGCGGCATGTCCCGTGTGAATATACGTTACGCGATGGAATATCATATGATACCTCCATATGGCATCTCTCAATTTTTCTTTAGCAGTATTGCTGTCCCGCAGGTTCATAATGAGGCATGTCGTCACAATGCGCGGGCCAGTATTAACTCGATATACGTTTTATCGGTAAAATGCAAGTGCTTTTTTTGGCTGCCTGTGTGATGGAAATTTATACGATTTCGTAACAGGTCTTGATGTCCATCCCCGGTTCCAGAAGCGGGAAGAGTTCCGCCAGGGATGTCGCGAGGTTGCCCGAATGCAATTTTAACGCCTCTTTGTCATTGTATTTTTCATACATCAATAGTGTATTATCTTCGCCGCGTACCGTATGGGGAATGTATGCAATGCATCCCGGCTCGGCTTCCTTGATTTTCGGCGCGATCTTTTTTATAATTGCGGTTGCCTCTTCCATCTTGCCTTCTTTGACTTTCAGTTTCGCTATGATGGTGATCATGATATCCTCCTTTTTTATTTTCCTTTTATTCAGGCATGCATAGCATATTCGCAGCAGAAAGCAATTCTTTTACTCGATCAGCCGGAGGCTTTTGCCGCTGACATGCCGGCACAATACCCGGTGCTCCAGCATATCTGGAGGTTATAGCCGCCTGTTGGGCCGTCGATATCCAGTATCTCGCCGGCGAAATATAAATTGTCGATTATCCGCGACCGCATGGCGCGCATGTCTATCCCGTCAAGTGAGACGCCGCCTGCAGTGATGATCGCCTTGTCGAACCCTTCGATCCCGGCTACGCCGACGCGAAGATCTTTCAGAAGACGAACAAGCCTCTTTCTCTCGTCGCCTGATATGATGTTTACCTTTTTGTCGGGGTCGATTCCGGAGAGCCCGATGATGACCGGGATAAGCGAGGCGGGGAGTAGTTTCCCAAGGCTGTTTTTAAAGAGACGGTTCGGGTTTTCCCGGAAGTCCCGCTGGACACGCTGGTCCAGCGCCTTGTGGTCAAGCGCCGGCTTGAGGTCGATGGCCAGCTCGACTCTGCCGGGAAGTAGCGCGCCGATGTTCCTGCTCAGGTCGATGATCACTGGGCCGCTCATGCCGTTCGACGTGAACAGGGCCTCGCCGAACTCCTCTGCTGTTTTTTTGCCGTCATGGTAGAGGCTGACCGAGACGTTCCTGATGCTCAGGCCCTCGAGCTCACCGGCCCATTTTTCTTTCAGGATGACCGGGACCAGCGATGGCCGTGGCGTCACGATGGTGTGGCCCATGTCGCGGGCGAAATCGAGGCCGGCACCGGTTGAGCCTGTGGCGGGATAGCTGAGCCCGCCTGTGCAGAGGACGTATCGGCCGGCCTCTATCATGCAACTGTTGGCGATGATGGAGACGATATGCCGGCTGTCATTATTGATCTTTCGTACATCGAGACCGGGCATTATCCGCACGCCATGTTCGTACAGGTAATCGCGTAGCACCCGCGCGACGTCTGCGGCGCTGTCCGACTCGGGAAACACCCGGTTGCCGCGTTCAATTTTCAGCGGGAGGCCGCGCTCCGAGAAGAAGTTCATCGCGTCCTCGACCCCGAACGAACTGAGCGCGGAATGAAGATAGCGCCCTTTTTTACCGAAGCGGCTGAGAAAGCTCTGCGGGTCGTAGTCCGCGTTGGTGATGTTGCATCGCCCCTTGCCGGTCAGGAGGAGCTTCTTCCCGGTCCGCCTGTTCTTCTCGATAAGTACAACGTTGGCGCCCCGGCTTGCCGCGGTACCGGCCGCCATCATGCCGGCAGGCCCCCCGCCGATCACGGCTATATCGCAGGTGATTGTGCCCGATAGTCTCATGTCAGTCTGCGAACTCCGGCGTGTAGTCCGCGCAAGATCCCACTTCCTGGATGAACCCATTTTCAAAACCGAGGTCATCGAGATATCCGGCGCACTGTTCGTATTCTTTTTTCTTGATCTGCCGGTTTATTTCCGGGAATTCCTTTGACCTGTGGACCGGGTAATACTGCCCCATGAGGCTTATCCAGGTTTCGGCGCCAAGGGCATCACGGATCCATTTCAAGATATCGCGTATCGGTGCAACCTGGCCTGGGAGTACCAGCAGGCGTATGATGAGCCCTTTTCGGGCGATGCCGTCCTGGATGACGCAACGGCCCGCCTGCCTGTGCATCTCGAGGATGGCCCTGCGCGCCCATTCAGCGTAGTCCAATATCCCGGAATAACGTTCAGCCGTTTCACTATCCCAGTAGCGGAAATCGGGAAGGTAGATATCGACCAGGCCGTCGAGGAGCCTGAGGGTTTCCGGCTTTTCGTACGCGTTGCTGTTCCACAAGACTGGTATCTCCAGTTCCCGTTCACGCGCCATGCGGATAGCTTCGGCAACCAGGGGCGTGTACTGGCTGGCGGATACCAGGTTCACATTATGAGCCCCCTGTGCCTGGAGGTTGAGCATCATTGCGCACAAATCATCCAATGTGCGTGGATTCCCGCGTCCTTCATGGCTGATCCTCCAGTTCTGGCAGTAGGCGCATCGCATGGTGCAGTTGGAGAAGAAGATGGTGCCGCTGCCTCGTGTCCCGCTCAGGACCGGCTCCTCCCAGTGATGGAGCCGATATATGTTCACCATGACTTCGCCTGTTGCGCCGCACAATCCGGGCGACACGATCCGGTCCGTACCGCATTCGCGAGGGCATAGGGTGCAGTGCGTTAGGAGTGTGGCGGCTTCTGATGTCATGCCGCTCATCGTAGAGCAGTGGTTCGAAACGTCAAGGCGAAAAGAGGGGAGATCGATACCGATAACTATCGGTAAGGGGACCATTTAAAAATTGAAAAATTTCTAAAAAAAATTAGTATTTTATGATTTCTAATCGTATATCCATAAAACATCTTTATATGTGGAGTTATAATTTTGGAAACAACACTCAATATCGACATTGCAGTATTATCTGAGATCACAGCTGCGGCGCAAGCCCGTGGGATTTCGCGTTCAGTAATGATCATTAATCTTATAAAAGAGATTATGAATGAGATTCCAGATCTCTCCAGACTAGGGAGAATGGTGCAGTACCAGGAGAGAAAGGGAAAAGATAACTGGCATACCTTTCACTTGTATTTAAGGGAAGATGATTATGAATACTTTCTGGATTTAAGGAAGCTGTTTAAGATGTCTGTTTCTCTGATTCTTGCCTTTGCGGTAAAAAAATTCTTAAAGAGACAGATTGAAGCAAATAATACCGATAACTATACGTTTAAAAATTATATTGTTATCAGGGAACATATCGATGGAGTAATATCCTGGCGATTCCTCTGGGGCTGGCCGCGCAATCTGAAGAAAATCTTGCCGCATTCATCCTTGGATACAGTATAAAACTCCTTGGGGTAGATCAGGTTTTCGCAATAAAGAAAAAAATAGTTGATTTATAACCAGTCTAAATTGCCTCATATGCCCAATAACTTTTAATGCTGTGACGGGATATTTCTGTTATGGGGGTTTTATGATACGCGTCAATGAAAACTACCTGAAGCTCAAGGCTTCATACCTCTTCTCGGATATAGCGAAGCGGGTGGCCGAGTTCGAGAAGAAGAACCCGGGCAAAGAGATCATCCGGCTCGGGATCGGCGACGTCACCCTTCCGCTCCCGCCGGCCTGCATTGCGGCCATGCACCGGGCCGTCGACGATATGGCGTCCGCCAAGACCTTCAGGGGATATGGACCCGAGCAGGGCTA
This sequence comes from Spirochaetota bacterium, assembly GCA_016933025.1. GTDB lineage: Bacteria > Spirochaetota > UBA4802 > UBA4802 > UBA5550 > RBG-16-49-21. The sequence continues at coordinate 28,641 of JAFGBT010000045.1, forward strand.
CGACTTTCTGAGGGAAAAGATCTCGGAATTCGATTACCGGTCGCGCGACGTGTCTATATCCGCTGACGAGATATTTGTGAGCGACGGGGCTAAGTGCGATACTGGTAATATACAGGAGCTGTTCGCGCATGAGATAGTTATCGCCGTCCCCGATCCGGTTTACCCCGTGTACGTGGACACCAATGTCATGGCGGGCCGGACTGGCGTAAACAGCGACGGACGCTACAGCGGGCTCGTTTACCTGGATTCCACCGATGCGAACGGTTTCGTCCCTGAACTGCCGGGTGAGAAGGTTGACCTAATTTATCTTTGCTTCCCCAACAATCCGACGGGCGCGACCGCAACAAAGGCCGACCTGACGAAATGGGTGCGCTATGCCCGCGAGAACCGGGCGCTTATCCTCTACGACGCCGCCTACGAAAGCTTTATACGCGATGACAACATCCCGCGGAGCATCTACGAGATTGAGGGAGCGGATGAGGTTGCGGTCGAGTTCCGCAGCTTCTCCAAGACTGCGGGCTTCACCGGGACGCGCTGCGCCTTTACCGTTGTGCCGAAGAAATGCCGTGCATATTCTGCTACGGGCGAGCCGGTGATCCTTCATCAGCTCTGGCTCAGGCGCCAGACGACCAAGTTCAATGGGGTTTCCTATCCTGTCCAGCGCGCGGCAGAGGCGGTCTATTCGGACGAAGGCCGCAGGCAGGTGAGGGAGCTCGGCGACTACTACCTCGAGAATGCCGCGCGCATCAGGAACGGGATGAAGGATATCGGGTTCGCCCGCTACGGAGGATTGAATTCGCCATACATCTGGGTGAAGGGTGACCGCGATTCTTGGGCCTTATTCGACCTTATGCTCGAAAAGGCGGGCGTGGTTTGCACGCCGGGTGCCGGTTTCGGGAAGTGCGGCGAGGGATATATCAGGATCAGCGCGTTCAACTCCCACGAGAACGTGGACAGGGCCCTGGAAAAGATGAGTGAGGCGCTCAGATAATCAGAACGCGCCAAGTTGACACGACTTGATTTTTACCCCCAGTGTGTCGCATGCTGCTGCGACGTCCATCTTTGATATGTGTAGTTTTTTCGAGATTGTCCAGGCTTGGTCGCAGGAGAGCTTCCCATCAGTGAGCCCGGCGGTGATTTCCGCTTTCAATTCGTCCGATACCGATTCAGCCGGGCGGACGATTTTCTTTTCCGGCTTGTACCCGAAGAGCCCGAGTTGGCATTTTACGATGTTGAGATCCTCGATGTCCATGGCCTTGCCGATCTCGGCGGGAGATGCCTTGTGTTCGGCTGCGATTTTAAATGCAACGGCGCACGCTAAATTCCCGCTATCGGCGCTGTTTCGCAGCGCGTTAATCAACTCTTGACTGTGCTGGTGTACTGACATGAGTGCCTCCATTTTTTTCCGAGGATCAGGGTGTCGACCCAGTTTTTGAATTCACACTGCCTGATGTCCGCCGATAGGATGTCGTCATCGATGCCGAGCTGCCACCGGAGGTCTTTACGCTTCGGCTCCGCGTGGAGCGCCTCAAGGCGGTCAACGTATTCCCTGAAATCATCATGCCCCCTGAAGAACCCGAGTTCGGTCAGCTTTTTCTCGCGCGCAACCATAAGGCGCGCCATCTGGAGAAGGTCGTATTCCGGGTGATACTGGAGCCCCCAGAACACCCCCTTCTTGTATTTAATCTCCGCCGCCTGCACGCGGGAGAAGTCATTGCCGGACAGGAGCGTGGACCCTTTCGGTAACCGCGTTACCTCGTCGTCGTGGCTCACGAAGTGGCTGTAGACCTCCGGCTTGCCCTTCATCATCGGATGCATTTTGCCTTCGGCCGTAAGCCGGATCTTTCGGCCGATACCCATCTCGCGCCCCTTCGGGTTGGACTTCACCTCGCCTCCGGCGACGAACACCGGGAGCTGGATTCCCCAGCAGGTGCCGAATTGCGGAAGGCCGACGTCGAAGATCCGACCGCAGAGCTCGATCATTTTCTGCACGCGCTCGTCGGCAGTGTGGTACACGGTGAGATTGCATCCCGGCCAGAGTACTCCCGCGTATGCGGCAAGCCCCTTTTTGTCCAGAATGGAGACCTCCGGGTCGCTGGTGTATAAAATGTCGTAAGTGGCTCCGGGGAGGTAGGTCAGGAGCATTTCAGCGTACAGGACGCCGGCGTATTTCATGCCTGACCTGTCAAATTCCTCCCGGCTCGGTTTGGGGTATCCGTCGATGATGAGAATGCGTGGCGCGCTGGACATGGAAAATACCTCAACGGTCTAGTTTTGCGATGATGTCTGGAAGATTACGGTAATCGCCAAAGACTGCGTCAGCCTTCGTGGCGTCGCCCCGCCGGTCGATGACCGCGGTGCAGAGGACTGCGCGGGCGCCGACCCCGTGCGGTCCGTCAACGTCATTGTGCTCGCGGTCGCCGATATGGACGAGTTCGCGCGGCCTGATGCCAAATGCTTCGGCCGCCGAAAGAAATGACTCCGCGGCCGGCTTCGACCTCCCGGTCTCGTCAGAGAAGATGAAGACCTCGAACATGCCGAGGATGCCGGCGTCAGAGAGGATCTGCCGGAGCGCCCGGCCCGGGGTGAAGATCGCGTCCGATATGACGCCGAGCCGGTATTTTCCGTGGAGCTGCTCGAGTGCCTCTTTCACGCCGGGGATGATGTCCGGCCTGATTTCCAGCTCCATCTCCTCATGCAGGCGCGTGAGCTCCCCGAATTCCATCTCCGGGAGCTCGCTGCCGAGGCCCCTGAGCACGATGCTTAGGCGTTCCGCCACGCTCCAGGTGACATGGAGCTCCTTCCAGACCTTGTTGAAGGCGGCGTCAGCCGTGTCGTATACACGGTCGACCGCTTCCCGGGAGATCTGCCCGTGCTTGGAGAGGTAGCGGTGCACCAGCTCGCGGCGCTCTTCCTTCTTGGTCGGCCTTCCGGCGGCCTTGCGCTTGGGCTCGTCCGAGTCGTCGTGGATGATGGTGTCCCAGAGGTCGAAGGTAATGGCCTTGATTTTCGGCATTCTGATCCTTTCCTATTTTTTCGCGCTGATATACCTTACGTTGTCCATGCCGTTGAAATCAGAATCCTGCGTCAGCAGAATGGCCTTGCATGATCTGGCGGTAGCCATGATGAGGCCGTCCGCCATGGGCAGTCCTGTTTCCGAGCAGATCCTGGCGCCTTCAAGGGCGATGACTTCGTCAACCGGTATTACCCGGCCCTGACGCATTGCAGCCACAGCATGCAGTGCCGCGCTCTCATCCTTTTCGCGGAGGAGCTTCCTGAAAACCTCGTAAATATTTATTGCCGATACAACGAGTTGTTCTGTGTCCTCGACCGCGGATGCGAAAAAACCGGCGTTTTTCCCGTCGGTGAAATATTCGAGCCATCCTGACGAATCAACCAGATTCATATTCTTTCACGCTCGCGTTTCACAGATGTCGTTATGCCTTTCACAAAGCCGCGGAGGGCCTTCATCTCCTTTACGGGCACGAGTTCAATCCTGTCTCCGTATTCAATGATCTGGAATTTCTGGCCAACCTCGATGCCCAGCCTGTTCCGGACCTCTTTCGGTATTACCAGCTGATATTTTGTTGATAGGGTCACCGTATTCATGGCTTTCTCCAGAAGAAGTCATCTTACGTTATAATATATCGATACCTTTTTTGTAAGTCAACAATTATTTGGGTCTACAGGGGATATCTGCCAGCCATTCAAGACTTCGGGAAACCGTTATTTCCGTACCGGCGGCACGAACACGTGCCGCAGCTCTGTTTTTCGGATATGGATGGCGTCCTGACCGCACTGTGACGCGCACACGCCGCAGCCGATGCACTTGTCCTCGATGACCGAGGCGATGCCGTCAGTGATGACGATGGCCTCCATCGGGCATTTTTCCTCGCACAGGGCGCAGCCGGTGCAGGCCTCTTTGTCGACCGACGCCATGAAGGTGGCAAGGTTGTGAAGCGGCGCCGCTCCCTTGTAGTACATCTGGAAGGTGCCGCAGCAGCACTTGCAGCAGTTGCAGATAGCCTCCTCTTCACGGTCGGGGTCGAGATTTACGTGAAAGGCCTTGTGCACCAGCCCGGCCTCTTCGGATTCCCGTAGAACGCGCCGCGCGTCCTCCTTCGATATAGGCCTCGCGAACCGGTGCTCCATGGCGAATTCGGCTATCTTGCCGAACATCAGGCAGTTGTTTTTCTCGTTCGTCACTTTGCACGGATCGCCCAGGAGCTCTTTTTCATGGCGGCAGTAGCAGGTGGTCACCGCGATGGTGTCAAACTTGTCGACGATTTTATTCACCTCCTCCATGGGAAGGACTACGTCCTTGTCCCGGTCGATCTCTGAGTCGATCGGGACCACGCGCGCGACCGGTTTGAACGACCGCGTTGCCGCGATGACCTGATCGTAGTTTTTCTGCACCAGGTCTGCAAGCTCGTCGAAGAGGCGGTCGAAAAGACGCGCCTGCCGTTTCTCCTTCTCGCCGGTGCCGCCGCGCATCATGGTGAATTCGAAAATCCCCGGGAAGGGGCCCATGAGCCGATAGATCATGGTGCCGGTTCCCCGGCTTCTTGTGCCGGTGATCACGCCGCAGTCCATCAGGCTTTCGAGCATTGTATCGAGCTCCTTGCCGCTCATTCCCGATTTTTCACTGATCTGGTCGCGGTTCATGGAGCCGGAAAAAAACGAGAGGAACCGCGCCTGGTTCTCCGTGATAATGCTTTTGATAAGTTCAAGGATTGTGTCCGTGAGGGGCATCGGTATCATGCCCGCCCTTATGACCGCGTTTGCCGCGCTGAGCCACACCTGTTCCGACATAGGAATCCTCCTTAATCCTCTTCTACCCTGACCCGCTCCACTTTGCCGGAGGCGGTGTCTAGGATGGCGACGGAAAATTCATCGGCGCCGTACAGGGAGCCGGGATTGACGACCCGCGTGTTTCCCGCCAGGTAGTTTTCAAACATGTGGGTATGTCCCTTGATGATGTAATCGTATTTGCCCGAGGCCACGGCCTGACGAAACTGGGACACGTTGCTCCCGTGGAACACGATGATCCTCTTGCCGTCGGACTCGAAGGTTGCGCATTCTTCGATCGGGTCAAACCCGAGCTTTTCCGATTCGGCGTTCAGGGCTTCACCGTCTATGTCGCCGTTCCCCAGGACAAAGATGCACCGGAATTCCTTGAAGAGATCGAGCATGCGGGGGGAGGTGATATCGCCCGCGTGGACGACGCGCTCGACCTTCTGCTCCCTGAAAATATCGACCGCCTTCCTGGCCATCTCAATGTTGTTGTGGGTATCGGAAAGGATGCCGATTTTCATGGGTCACCCCAGCTTTGCTCCGGCCGGGATGGCGTCATCGACAGTTATGAGCACGGGCGCGTCCGAGCCAGTCGCTTTCGCCGCGAGGAGCATGCCGTTTGATGTTCGCTTGAAAATTGTTGCCGGCTTCAGGTTTGCAACCACCAGTATCTTTTTACCGACGATCGCATCCGGTTCGTACCATTTTGCGATGCCGGCGATGATGATCCGCTCGTCAATTCCCGAGTCGACCTTCAGCTCCAGGAGCTTGTCGGAGCCCTCGATCCTGGATGCGGCCAGGATTTTCGCGACGCGGATGTCGATTTTCCCGAATTCTGATATGTCGACAAGTCCATCCGATTGGGCTGCCATAGTCTTTCCCCCCTGCTTTTTCGTGTCGGCTTTCTTTGGCGCGCCGGCCTCTTCGCTCCCTTTCTCGAGCCTGGGGAAGAGTATGCCCGGATCAGTTATCTTTTTACCCGTATCGAGGATGGAGAGGGCGGCGACGCTCTCCGGGTGGCGCGGCTTATTTTCGGCATGTAATGCCTGGAAAATGGCTTGGCATGATTTTGTCAGCGCGGGAGAGAGTAGTACCGCTATGGCGTACACCGCCTCGAGGAGGTTCCTCATGGTCGACGACAGCCGGGCGGTGTTGCCCTCTTTTGCCATCTGCCAGGGTTTGCTCGTGTCGATGTACTTGTTCAGGTAGCGGATGAATTCCCAGAGCTTTTCCAGTCCCGTGCTGGTCTGGAATACCTTCGCGAGCCCGATATAGTCCCGGGCGGCGCTCCCGAAACGGGCGATCAGGTCGTCCCGCTCGGCCGGTTCTGCCGGGTCGAAGGGCGGTATGGCGCCGCCAAAATACTTGCTCACCATGTTGAATAGCCTGTTGACCAGGTTGCCCCAGTCGTTTGCCAGGTCGAAGTTTATCCTGTCGATGATCACGTCCTCGCTGAACCGGGCGTCGTTGCCGAAGGTCATCTCGCGGAGGAAGAAGTAGCGGATCTGGTCGTTGCCGTAACGGTCCACCAGATGCGTCGGCGTCACCACATTGCCCAGGCTTTTTGACATCTTGGCATCCTGCATGTTCCAGTAGCCGTGCACGTTCAGGTGGCGGTACGGGTCAATGCCGGCCGACTTAAGCATGGTGGGCCAGAATATCCCGTGCGGTTTGACGATGTCCTTGGCAATGATGTGCTCCGAAGCGGGCCAGTAGGCTGCGAACTTATCGCCGTCGGGCCAGCCAAGGGCGCTGATGTAGTTGATAAGGGCGTCGAACCAGACGTACGTCACGTAGTTCTCGTCGAAGGGGAGGGTGATGCCCCACTGGAGGCGCGATTTCGGCCGAGAGATGCAGAGGTCCTCGAGTGCCTCGCTTTTCAGGAGTGACATCACCTCGTTTTTATACCGGTCTGGACGAATAAAGTCCGGGTGTTTCTCTATGTAGTCGATGAGCCATTCCTGGTACTTGCTCATTTTGAAGAAGTAGTTTTTTTCCTCGATGTAGTCGAGCTTGCGGTCGTGATCCGGGCACTTGCCGTCCACCATCTCCTTTTCAGTGAAGAAGCGCTCGCACCCGACGCAGTAGAACCCGCCATAGCTGCCGAAGTAGATGTCTCCGGCGTCATATACCTTCTTGAGAATTCTCTGTACAACAGCCACGTGGCGCTTCTCTGTGGTCCGTATGAAATCGCTGAACCCGATGCCGAGATCGGTCCAGGTTCGCCTGAAAATTGCGCTGATCCTGTCGGTGTACTCCTGGGGGGTGGTGCCGTTGGCTTTTGCCGCCTGATCGATCTTGTCGCCGTGTTCGTCCGTTCCGGTCAGGAAGTAGGAATCGTATCCGAGCATCGCGTAGAAGCGGCTCATGAAGTCTGCGAGGATGGTGGTGTACGCGTGACCGATGTGTGGCTCGGCGTTGACATAGTAGATCGGTGTAGTGACGTAGAATCTCTCTTTCATGGAACAGTCCTGATGGTCGCCATTGTCATTGCGAGCGAAGCGAAGCAATCTTGTTTATTTTGGTATCGAATAGTTGCCACAGTATTATGTTCATGCTGCCATGCCAGAGAAGATTGCTTCGTCGCCACGATTACATCGCGGCTCCTCGCAATGACGACTCTTCGCAGTATCGACAGAGATAAAATACTACAGCTTATACGTGTCTTCTTCCGCCGCGTCGTCCTCGGCGTGTTCTATCTTCGTGATGATCTCTTTCTTGAGGTTGTAGACGTTGCCCTTGACCTCCAGGTCCGATTTGCATATTTCAATGTTCCGGTTTCCGTGCCTCATCTGGATCGATTCCTTGAGGGTGTCGATGGCGGTAATAACGTAGGTAATGTCGCCGGCACGGATTTGGTCGCCGACATCCGGCATCCCCTCGTTTATTTCCTTGTAGAGCTTGTACTCGTACCCGAGACAGCAGAGAAGCCGCCCGCACATTCCTGAAATCTTTAGGGAATTCAGGTTAAGGTTCTGTTCCTTCGCCATTTTGATGGAGACCGGCTCGAATTCCTCGCTCTGGTGCACGCAGCAGAGCTGTTTCCCGCAGGGGCCGTAGCCCCCAACGAGCCGCGCTTCATCACGCACGCCGATCTGCCTCATCTCGATTCTCGTCCTGAATATCGACGCCAGCTCCCTCACCAGCTCGCGGAAGTCGATACGGTTTTCGGCGACGAAGTAGAAAATGATTTTGGTACGGTCGAATAGGCATTTTACCGAGATAAGCTTCATGTCGAGTTTTTTAGCCTTCGCCTTTTCCCTGCATTTTTCAAAGGCGTTCTTCTCTATCGACTCGATTTCCGGGATCTGCTTCAGGTCGTCCTTGGTTATGAGTCTGAGCAGCCTCCCTTTCACCTCAACGGAGGAGTTATTTCGGTTTTTCCTGCATTTAAAGACGTTGCCGATATCGATACCGTGCTCGGTCTCCACAACGCAGAGGGCGCTCTGGTTGACGAAGAGATTGTTTGTGTTGACGTAATTTATCTGATAGCTGTTGCGAAGTTTTACCGCTGATATTTCCATGTAGTGTTCCTTATTCCGTTCCGTCAAGCTTCGGCAGGCCGAACCCGCCGATGCTGTCTATCGAGTAAAGCATTCCTTTCAATGCGTTACGGATGTTTAGATTATTCGCCAGCCCTTTCCTGAGGGCAAGCAGAATTTTTATTATTTTCACCAACTTTTCGTCGTCCCGGACGCGGATGCCTTCAATAAACGGGTGAAGCGGCGCTCCGGTTATGTCCGCGGAGAGCATCGCACGGAATATGGTCAGGAGCAGGGAAAGGATCTGGTCCATGCTGATTTTTTTCTGGATGGCCGCGATGTCCAGGCGCAGGTTGGCGCCGCGCGTGAGGTATGCCGCTATTTCGCCGCAGATATCCGCGACGGCGGGGAGCGTGTTTTCCCGCGACAGGAGGAGCGCCGTCTCCACCGAGCCTCCCGAAAGCTCCGACAGGAGATCCGGATCGGCGGCGCCCGCACCCGCGGCAGATAGCGCCTGTCTGACTTCGTCGATGCCGAGCGGATTGAAATAAAGCTCCATGCCTCGTGACAGGATAGTCGGGAGGATGAGCGACTTGTTTGCGGTAATGATGATGATGTGCGCACCTGCCTGCGGCTCCTCGATGGTCTTGAGGAGCGCGTTTTGCGCCTCGGTGGTCATGGTTTCCGCGTCGTCGATGAGGACGCCGCAGGTGCCGTATACCGATTTTTTGGAGAGGCGGTCGACAAGCCATCGTGCCGTCCCGGCCTCGTTTCGGTCGGTATCGCCGATGCGGATTTTCCCCTTGCCGTCCGGGTGCACTTCAATGAGATCGGGAAACGTTTGGCCCTCGATCTGCACGCAGGCGGAGCATTTTCCGCAGGGCGGGTTGTCGCCTCTGCAGAACAGTGACGCGAGAAAGTGCTTCGCAACGAGTTTCTTGCCGATCCCGGATTTTCCTGAAAAAAGCATGGTGTTCGGTATGTTGCCGCTTTTCAGGAGGAGGCCCAGCACGTTGAGCTGCCGGGTGTGACCGATGATGCCGGATGTATTCATGGGGCGCGTATTGTTAATATACCAGGTCCAGGATTAGTCCGCGGATTTCTTCTATGGTTTTAAGGAGATTGAAGGCCTTGTTCTTTTTTATGATGGCGTCGGTCATGTCCAGGAGCGTGGCATTAATTTTTTCGATAATGACGTAGTCGCCCCAGTTTTTATTCTTGCGCTTCAGAGTTTTCTCGCGGAGCCCTTCGGCCAGGATCGATTTTATTATCTTTTGGACGAGCGCCTTGTATTTGTTCATCTCGAATTCGGTCTGCTGTTCCAGAAAGCGCTTCTCCTGTTCCTTCAGCGTCTCCATGAGCTCCTGGATGGAGCCCTCGAACTCGGGGGCCATGGTTTTCTGCAGCTCGGAGGTAAAGGTCTTCCCGCTCCTCTTGACCGACGAGAGCTTGGATTTCTTGGTGATCTTTTCCTTCTCGTCTTTTCGGCCGCGCGCCCCGGTTATCTCGATCATTGTGCTTCTTCCGCCCGATTGATGGTGCAGCTGCCCTCGAATTTCACGCCGTCTTCCATTATGAGGCTCGGCGTAATGATGTTCCCGGTGATGACTCCCGTGGAGAGGAATATCACCCGCTCTGTCGCGAAAATGTTGCCCCGGACCAGCCCGCCGACAACGACCATGCGGGCCTTGATATCGGTGATGGCCTTTCCGGTCTGACCGACGAGGACTTTTCCGTCGGTCTCGATGGTCCCCTGGAAATGGCCGTCGATTCTCAGGAGGCCGTTGATCTTGAACTCTCCCTTGAAGTCTGAGCCTTCGCCGATGATGCTGTTTACTATATTGTCTTCAGCCAGTTTTCCGTTTCGTGCCATGGATGTTCAATAGTACTCTCTATAATTATAGCCGCATAGAGCGAGGCCCTATAACGTCATTTTCGTTCCACTATTCGCGATTGACAAGACATTATTGACAAAATGACCGGGTTTTTCAAGTAAATTTTACCGCGATTGCCATGTTTAATTGACATATTTGGGCCCGGTGGGAGTGTTGCGCGAGAGCATGCCACGGACCGTATGGATCCGTCAGGCAAATAGTTATACTCGTTGAACGAGAAGAGGTTTTTTCATGAACATTGAGAGCTTTATTCCTAAAGAGCATGTAATGTTTATCAAGTCATCCGAGAAGCAGCTCGTCATCAAGGAACTGGTCGAATACCTCGAGAAGCTGGGGGAGATCGAAGACGCGGGCAGATACTACGCGCAGATAATGCACCGCGAGTCGCTGGATAATACCGGCATAGGAAAAGGCCTTGCGATACCCCACATCAGGACCGATTCCGTTAAAGAGCTGATTTCCGTTTTTGCCGTATCAAATAATCCGATCGAATATCATTCGTATGACAATGCTCCTGTGCGGTTTGTACTGCTGAACATCGTGCCGACCGAACAGAGCACCAGGTATCTGTATCTCGTCGGGATGATATCATGGATTTTTTCCGATGAGGAAAGGAGAAAAGTGCTGGATGCGGCGAAAACGAAAACCCAGGCATACGCCGCCCTGAAGAAAAGCGGCAGGCTTTATTTCACGAACCTGTCAGAGGACGGCGCGGCCGACGCCGCGGCAGGGGACAATCTTTCAAATGTGCCGTCCCACAATCTCGATCTGCTGATACGGCTTGACAGGCTGAACCAGCTTCTTGACGGGGGGGAATCGTCGGAAAAAATCGGCAAGAAAATCGAAGAGCTGCGACTTATCGTTGATCGGAGATCGCTTGCATATTATGAAAAGATGAGAAAAAAATCGCTTAATCCGTTCTCCATTCTTGAGAGGAATAGCTGTTCCGGGTGTCACATGGATCTCGCCCCCTATTATCTGGCGCAGATACGGGAATCGAAGAACATAGCCGTGTGTAACCATTGCGGCCGTTTTCTAATAGTGATTTAATGGAGGGCGGGCCTCCAGCCTATTTAGAACATTGCATGAATCTCCTTACCGAACGGTCGTAGGTCCGTTCGACGTCGTTCGGAAAAAAGCATGCGGGGAGCTCGTTCAATTTCCGGTGATACGCCATGCATTCGCAGCAGATGCCCTTCCTGCTGCACGGCTCGTACGTGCAGTTGCAGCGGGCCATGTTTTTCTCGAGATTTTCGCAAACCATGGGATGCCTCCTTTTTTATACAGGGTCCGATTTCGAGGAATGCCATCAAGCATTATTTTCGATTTATGTCGAAAATCCCTGTTGCCTCCTGAATGAAAGACGGCTTGACAAAATCGGCTCAATCGGAAAGTTGATACGTAATATAAGAGGTTCGCATGTTTGATTTTTTCTTCAATCCTGACGGTGTGGCAATTCTTGGAGCCACCACCAGCCCTCTCAAGGGCGGGTACCACATTTTGAAAAACCTCCTCTCCGGATACAGGGGGAGGATTTATCCCGTGAATCCCAATTATAAGGAGATTCTCGGACTTCCCTGTTATCCCGATCTGGAATCGATCCCGGGAAATTTCGACCTTGTGATTTATTTCATACCGTCTCGCCAGCTGCCGGATACGATTGCTAAATGCGCCAGCAAGGGCGTCAGGGGCATCATCATCGAGTCGGGCGGTTTTACGGAGGCCGGCCCGGAAGGCGCGGCGGTACAGAAGGAGGCGCTGAAGCGTGCGGTTGCGGCCGGCATACGGCTCTGGGGACCGAACTGCATGGGCTTTGTCGACGCGCACGGGCCCCACGTCTTTTCCTTCCTTCACTCTGCGGTATGGCCCGACATTCTCAGGAAGGGAGATGTCGGCTTTATCGTCCAGAGCGGCATGATGTCCGCGGGTTTTCTCCTCTCAGCCCTGCAGGAGGGGATTATGGGCGTGAGCAAGGCCTGCTCGATCGGCAACAAGTGCGACATCAATGAAAACGATATCCTCGAATACTTCATCCAGGACGACACCACGCGGGTCATTGCCTGTTATCTCGAATCGCTGGTCGAGGGGAGGAAGTTTCTGAATATCGCGCGTAAAACAGACAAGCCTATTATCGTGCTCTCCGGCGGCAGGAGCGAGCACGGCGCTCGCGCCGCCTTGAGCCACACGGCGAGCCTGTCCGGGGACTACGTCGTGACGCGCGGCGCGTTCCGCCAGGCCGGGGTCGTGGAGGCGCGCGACCCGTCCGAGCTCACCGACATGGCGCGCGCGTTTTCAAAAATCGGTTCGTGCGTCCCGAACGGCGGCCCGGCCATCCTCACCTTTTCCGGCGGGGCCGGCACCATCACCACGGACATCCTTGATGATTACGGTATTCCCCCGGCGTCTCTTTCGGCCGAAACGCTGGCGGCGGTCGGCGAGGTCTTCCCGGCATGGATTAAGCCGGCGCACCCGATCGACCTCTGGGTGGCGATCGAGCAGAAGGGGTACAAGGAGGTCTATCGCAGGGCGATCGAGTCGGTGATGAACGACCCGGCGGTCGATTCGGTCCTGTACCAGAGCTACGTTTCGCTCGAGATCGACAGAGAGTTTTTCACCTGGGTGGCGGAGATGATGAAGAGCCATGGCAAGCCGGTGATACTCTGGGTGGAGGGGAGGAAGGACCTGTCGGAGCGCATCAGGGACATGGCCGAGGAGGCGGGGATTCCGGCCTTCAGGGACCTGACCCGCTGCGTGTCAATCCTCAACGGGTTAAGGAGTCATTTCAGGAAGAAGCGCGGGGCAGCCTGCTGAATCACCCGCCGAAATGCCTGAGGGCCTCGTAGACCAGCAGGGCCGGCCATACAATGGCTTTCAGGAAGCCGAGCACTCCCATCCAGAAGCCGGTGGCGGTTGAAATGTAATAGACGGCCGCCCCGATAAACCCGAGGCCGTATACCGACCCGCCCGTGGCGTTGCTGTTGATTCTTTTACCCATGTGTCCCTCCTTGATCAAATACGAAATTTTCCCGCTTCCCGGCCGTTTCTTCCATAGGAAAGGAAAGGGTCTTTATAAGCGCCGATAATCGCATATCAAATCATATGTGGCAAGCAAAAAAGTTCCGGACAGGCGGCAGGCATAGTATATGTGTAATCCAGATGCCGCAAATGGCCTTTGTGCATAAATAGCAGACTATCAGGAGAAAATGCATTCTCACGGTTGAGAGTATTCTATCCTGCGAATTCTGAATATATTACAACTTCACATTTAAAAGGGGAGGGGGGTATCTATGAACATTAAAATCGTGGGCGCCACCGAGCCGTTCTCGTGCGGCAGCGCATACATCGGCGCGCTCTGGTACGACACGGCGGACGCGGTGCTCAACATATGCCTCGCTTCGGGATGGGCCCATGCGAGCACCGAGGCGGGCTACACCTTGACGCCATGCGCCAACTGCGTCATTTTCGCTACGAGCACGCAGTACACCGGCAACCTCGGCGGCCTTGAGGGGGCGGATGAGATCTGCAATCTTCGCGCGGCGGCGGGTGGCCTGCCCGGCTACTACAAGGCCCTGCTGTCGACCGGCACAATACACGCGCGCGACTACACCAGGATCCGGCCGGACGCGAGCTTTATCAACACGGCATCCTTAGGGGTGGCTTCAAGTTACAATGACCTGTGGGATGGATCGATAACAAACGCAATAAGGAATGAATTCGGAGCCACGGCCAGTAGTTCCACCACATACACGGGTACGGAATCAAACGGATATTCTTCATTAACAAATTGTTCTGGATGGACAAGTACTTCAGGCAATGGCTATTATGGATCGGTCTCGTCTACCACCAGCCCCTGGGTCCGTGGAACCTCCATCGCAAATTGCGACGTCGAAAGATGCATATATTGCGTTCAATGGTCGGAAGAGTAGCCGGAACTGTAATTATAGAAAGATCGCGAAATAGGGGTTGTTCCAAAGCGGCCTCGATACGAATTTCGCAGCGATTATCGAGTAATTTATTGCTGAAAGCGGTATAATCGTATCGAGATAAGCGTCATGCAACTGCGAAATTCACTCGGCAAGCGCTTTAGGGACAGCCCCTATTGTTGCTGTCCCCAAAGTCTATTGCACCCGACCGAACACCGCTTCGACAAGCTTAGTGCAACGCTTGCAGGTGCGAATCGGGGTTATCGTATCCATAGCGCCCCGTAGTCGTATGCATTTGCCTCTGTGGTGCCCGTCCAGTAGGGCTTGTTCAGATATGGAGTTACACCTCCTCCTCCGCCCCAGAAACTTCCGGACCAGCAGTTGTTATACCACCATGCAGTATAACCGTATGAATATGAACAATTGCCGCCGGTAAATGCGTCATGGTCCGCGTTATGTGCCGAAAGCGGAACACCGTTATGGGTCGCGTACAGTCCGGGGAGAGAGCCGCCGGCAACTATCACAGGGTTCGACATGTTTATGGCGTAGTAGCTATCCGGGTCGAGTGAAAACGTGAATGTCGCCCTGTGCGTGATGTCGAGCGGACCGGTTCCCACCTCGGCGCGCAACGTGGTGCCTATGGAGTTCCAGTATTTGACGCCGCACAGGTAGCTGAAATTGCCTAACCCGTCAAAATATCCGTCAGGACTAAATCCGCCATTTACAGCCTCGTCCCAGGTTGGAGCCGGAGGGGCGATCCCCTCTGCATGGCTCATAACGAGCGTCCAGCCGCCGCCGTCATACGTCATGTCACAGTACACAAGAATTGCCGGATCGCTGGCTTCTGGCTTGATATAGTATCTGCCGTCACCTGTGCTTCCTTCGTAGCGGTAGTAAGGCACCACGGGACGCCGGTAGGCCTCACAGGATACCGCGTATGTGCCGTCAGACCAGCTGCGCCCCGGGCCTGACGTAGCAATAACATAACTTTCACATATGCCTTCATTGCAATGTCCCGAAAGGCAATCTGTGCCTGACGAGCAAATCTTGCCGTCAGAGCACGGTTTGCCCTCTCCCACGCAGGAGCCGCCGCAGTCCACGTCCGACTCCGTGTGCGACCCCTCGTTGTTGTGTGTGCTGTCGGAGCAGGTGGGGAACTGGCAGAAGCCGCCCGAGCAGACATTGCTGATGCAGTCGGAAGCCGTGACGCAGTGCAGTGTGGCGGCGCAGTCCGGGCAGGTGCCTCCACCGCAATCGATATCGGTTTCATTGCCGTTTGTTACGCCGTCATCGCACTCGAATGGACCGCAGGTCCCATTTGGCAAGCAAACGCCGTGTATACAGTCGCTGCCGACGAGGCACGCTGTCCCTATCGGGCAGGCTTTGCCCTCTGCCACGCAGGAGCCGCCGCAATCAGGCCCTGTTTCAGTGTGCGCCCCTTCGCTGTTGGCCTTCGTGTCAGTGCAGGTGGGGAACTGGCAGATGCCGCCCGTGCAGACATTGCTGATGCAGTCGGAAGCCGTGCCGCAGTGCAGCGTGGCGGCGCAGTCCGGGCATGTGCCTCCACCGCAGTCCACGTCGGACTCCGCTCCGTTCTGGATGTCGTCGTCGCACTCGGGGGGAGCGCAGATGCCGCCCGCGCACACGCCGCTCGCGCAGTCTTCCGCCGCGCCGCAGGACATGCCGTTGCCGCATTTCGGGCAGGAGCCGCCGCAGTTCACGTCTGTCTCATCGCCGTCGCGGCAGGCGTTGTCGCACGCGATTTCCGCCACGGTCAACGTCAGGCTGTAGGTGTTTGTCACGCCGTTCTGCGCGCGCACCACTACGCCGATCTCCGTGGTCGCGCCGTCCGGGAGCGAAATCTGCCCCGACCAGGCGCCGGAGTCGACATCGGCGCCGTTGACCGTGATTGCGGCGTTCGTGTCCTCGGCGACCGGCCTGACGCTCGTTCCCGTGATGCCGCAGAGGGACGCGGCCGTATAGGCGAATACCGTATTGGAGAATTCCGGCGTAAACACAAAGGATGGGTCGACCGAGAGGCTCGTGAGATAGGCGTTGCCAGATCCCGCGCCGGTCACGGTGACCGTGAAGTCGCGCGTAGAATCGTCGCAGGCGGTGACGCGATAGGTGATGGGGGCGCGGAAATCGTTCTCCGTTGCGCCGCTCTCCTGGTTCACGCCGCCTACCGTAACCAGCTTGCCCGTTGTCGTGAACATGGGGGTCAGGTCGGTAACGTCCGTTCCCGGCGGCACATCAACCGTGATGGTCCCCAGGTCGTTATCGATGAGGCCGGGTATGCCCAGTATGGAAAACGATGTGAAGTCCTTCACTGAAGAGGTTTCCATGTTCACCGTGACCGTGTAGTCGGTCCACGTCGAGTCGGCTGCGTGAACGCGGTAGGTCACGGGCGAGATGAAATCGTTGACCGATATCCCGCTCGTCTGGTCGGTGCCGCCGACGGTTACGCGCGCGCCGGTGGTCGAGAAATACGCCTTCAGCGTAGAGACATTTCCCGTGCAGGGGAGCGCCACCTCGATGGTTTTCGCGGTCTCGTTGATTACGCCCGCGGCGTCGGGATCGCTGAAAGAAAACGATGTCAGCTGCTTAGCGGAAGCGGACGCGCGCGTCACCGTCACCGTGTACACGGCCGTTGATCCGTTTTCCGCCCATACGGTATAGAGAAGGGGATGCGTGAAATTGTTTCTCGTGATTGAATTGTACTGGGTGGCCTCGTCGACGCTTACCCGCGCCCCGGTCGTGATGAATAACGCGGCCATCGACGTGATATCTGCCGAATAGGGAACGACCACATGAATGGTTTTGGCGTCCTCGTCTATTACACCGCAGGCGACATGGTCCACTATCATGAACATGGTTATCGCCTTTGCCGATGATTTGGGCTGGGTTACGGGAATCAGGGTAGTCCCGCGGGGTACATTGGCGCACCATAAAAAGGAAAGCATGAGGCAGATGCATAACGCGGATAGTGGTATAATGGAAAAGTGAATGCGATAAGTCTTTGTATCTTTCATTTTAATACCCGCTCCTTCTGTGTCGCTGGCAGACAAAGTGAAAATGAATTGAGAAAATTGGGAACGTTTTTACCCGGCTGTTAATGGTTGTATTTCGTCAGCATTTTGGCCGCACTAATGATTATTTTATTAATTATGATCATTTATCTCTGAAATGTCAAGCCAAATTTCAAATAACGATACTGCGCATTGTTAGCTGTGGTTAAGAAACCTGCCCGGGGCCTTTTACTTGATTCAACGGGGACAATGGGATTGCAATACCGGCGGTTATGCGGTATAGAGTATCTTGTCCTCCTTCTTTCAATCTCACCCGCCCGTGCCTGTTTTAATTGATGGTAACGGCAATAGTTCAAATGACACGGGTATGGTTGAGTCGGCAGCGTCATGACAGTTGAGGGCATGGCCATGAATAATGAAGGCGCTCTGGCGATAAGGACTGAGAGATATTACCCTATTGGGAGCGATAGTTATCGGTAACCGAGGTGCTTTGGCACCAATAGTTTTAGGGAATCAGTACATATTAAGCATATATGTCTCTAGTTCATCAAAAAGCCCTACATAAGTGAAGGAACGGGTCTTATCGTCGACCTTGATCAATACTATTTTCTTGACAAAAACCTGAGATTGATGACTGATATATAAAAACAAAATACATTCCTGGACGCGAATTATCGGTTAATAAACACATGAAGGCACTCTCCCTATATATCATGACATCATGTGTCTTGGTGATGTCCGCGCCGTCATACCTGAATGCCTTTGCCGCGGTAACCCTCGATGAGCGGCTTGCCCTGAAGAACATCAGCGGTGCCGTCGATTATCTTGAGGATCCTGAAAAGAAACTGGCCTTCAATGCTGTCAAAAATGACGCCTCGCTTGCCTGGAAGGCGCACGGGGGAGATTATATTAATTTCGGGTACACCAGGTCGCGGTACTGGTTCCGATTTGCAGCGGATAATCGCGTCAATCGCAAGCTCACCTGGCTCCTGGAGATTGATGACCCGCTGATCGACTTCATCGAGCTGTACGTACCAGATGATTACGGGCGGTACGTGGCCAGGGAGACCGGCGATCACCTGCCGTTTGACAGCAGGGACCTCAGGGAGGTGACCTTTATTTATAAAATTGACCAGCAGCCCGGGACGTCGGTGTACTACCTGCGGATCGATTCCCTGGATGCGGTGAACTTCAGCCTCAACATGCTTTCCTACGACTCCTACGTGGACCGCCTGCATAACGATCTGCCGATCTACTGGATTTTTTTCGGCCTGATGCTCGTAATGGCAGTGTATAATCTGTTCTTTTTTATCTCTTCCAGGGAGCTGGGGTATTTTTACCTGAGCTGCTTTATCATCGCCTACGCTATGTTCGAGTTCAGCTTCAAGGGACTCGCGTTCCAGTATCTGTGGCCCAACGCCACATGGTGGGCCAGCCGCGCCAGTCCGTTTTTCGCCTGCGGGATAATCGTGTGGGTTTCGGTCTTCCTGTTTGATTTCGTGCAGCAGCAGAGAACATACCGATATTATAAGCCGATCAGAAACGCTATATTGATGGTTGTGGTGGTGTCGTTGCTGCTCGCGGCTTTTTCATTGTTTGGCGATATCCAGCTCGCCTTACTGCTGATATTTGTTTTCGCGATCGGAAATGTCATCGTGGAGGTCGTGGTCGGTATTTTCCTCGGTTTTTTTTACAGGCCCCGTTCACGACAGGCGCGTATAGGACTCCTGGCTTTTTCGGTCTTCGCCGTATCGGTGCCGATCACCATTCTGAGCCTGACCGGGGATCTGCCATGGAACCTGTACACCCGCTGGTCTCTTCAGGTGGGCACGTCCGTGGCGGTGGTTCTCCTTTCGTTCGGCATCACCGACAAGATAAACACCATGAAGAACATAATCAGAGTGGGGGAAAAAAGGTACCGGCACCTGGTCGAGAGCACCAACGACATCATATTCACGCTCGACGAGAAGAACAAAATCCTGGGCATAAACAGCGCGGTCAAAAGGCACCTGGGGTTCAGGGTGGACGATCTGGTGAGCAAATCCTTTCTTGACCTGATTGAAGAGCCGTCGCCCAAGAAGAGCGATATCGCACGCCAGATCGTGCTCGATTATATTGACGATCTGAAGAAGAACAGAAAAAAGAGGGTGCAGTTCAACGCCTCGATGATCGACAAGTACAGCCACGAGCCGAAGGAGTTCACGATCAGCCTTGAATACACGGGCGGCGGGGACACCGGGTACGCGGTCCTCGGGAAGGCCTCGCCGGTGATCGACGACGCGCTCGCGCCATTCCTGGTGACCGAGCACTTTTTCTACAGCGTTAATAATTATCTCGGTAACGCCGAGCTGATGAGCCAGCGGCTGGTCAGAAGCCTTCACAGCCTCGCGCCGCTGCCCGTGGTGACGGACATGCGGGTAGCGCTCCGCGAAGCCATCATAAACGCAATCGAGCACGGGAACCTCCGCCTCACCTTCGAGGAAAAGACCCGTCTGCAGATCACCGGAAAGTATTTCGATCTCATCAAGGAACGACAGATGGACCCCCTGTGTAACAGGAGAAAGGTCTGCGTCGAGTACTCCCTGAGCGAGGAGCGGGTGATATATACGATTTCCGATGAAGGGGATGGTTTCGACCATCGCGCGATGCTGAAGGCTGAACCGGGAAACCCGGCCTCTTTAGAACTAGAACACGGACGCGGCCTCATGATGATCAAGGATGCCTTTGATGCCGTGACATATAATGAGAAAGGCAACAGCATGACTCTGGTGAAGTATCTCAAGAAGTCGGGATAGAGATGTTTCCCTCTACCGTCATTCCAATTATTTTCTTAGTTCTTGACAAAATCCCACTTTTGCTATATTGATTTATTGACAAGCGGTTCCATAATGAAAAAGACTTCCACTGGGTCATGTGCTGCAGGTATTCGGGAAATTCTCATCTTTACCGTTCTGTTATTTTCCCTCCCGCTCACGCTTGTCGCTGCCGTGCCGATCGACGAGTCCCTCGAGTTTAAAAACATAAGCGGTGAAATCGAGTATATCGAAGATGCCGGGAAGAAACTCGCGTTCAGGGACGTTGTCGGTGGCGCCCTGAAATGGGAAAAGTCGAAGCGAAATTATGTTAATTTCGGCTATTCGAAGTCGCAGTTCTGGTTCCGCTTCACCCTGAACAATAAAACGCCGATGACAATTCCGTATCTTATCGAGATCGATTTTCCGCCGATAGACCTGATCGAGCTCTATGTGCCCGACGGGGCGGGGGGCTATCGGGTCAGGAGGACAGGAGACACTCTGCCATTCGGGTCCCGGGAAATTGCATACATCAATTATCTGTTCAGGATTTTGCAGAAGCCGGGGTCCGCGACCTTCTATATGAGAATTGATTCCGTCGATTCTGTCAATTTCAATATCAACGTCCTGTCGTATAACAAATTCCTGCGTCGGCTCTATGTCGACATGCCTATCTACTGGATCTTTTTCGGTCTGATGCTCATCATGACGCTGTACAATCTCGTCCTTTTCGTGTCGACCCGCGAAATCGGGTACCTCTTCCTGGCGTGCTTTATCGGCACGTACGCGCTGTTTGAGTTCAACTTTAAGGGGTTTGCGTCGCAGTATCTCTGGCCGAACGCCACCTGGTGGACCAGCCACGCCAATGCGTTTCTTGTCTGCCATATCATTTTCTGGATCACTCTTTTTCTGGCTGATTTTGTCGGCTACAAGCTGCAGATGATCAAGTCGAGAAGGAGATCCATCAGGCTGATAATTGCAGGGGAGCTGGCGATCGTCGCGTATGCTTTTATCCTTTCGATAATAACGCTTTTTATTAATGTCAGGCTCGGGCTTTTTCTCACGTTCCTGCTTGCCCTCTGCAACGTCACTGGCCAGGTGGCGGTCGGCATATACATGGGCTTTTTCTTCAGGAGGCCGTCGCGCCAGGCGCGGATCGCGCTCCTCGCCTTTTTCTCTTTTATAGTATCGATACCGATCGTTATTCTTACGATGCTCGGCATTTTGCCGGCCAATTTTTTCACCCGATGGATACTGCAGTTCGGCACCTCCATGGCGGTCCTGCTCCTCTCGTTCGGCATGGCCGACAAGATCAACACCATGAAGAGCAGGATACAGATCGGCGAGAAGCGGTACCGGCACCTGGTCGAAAGCACGAAGGACATCATATTCACCCTCGACAACGCCGGAACGATACTCAGCGTGAATGGTTCGGCGAGGTCGCACATCGGCTTCAAGCCGGAGGAGCTGGTGAACGCGAAATTTCTCGACCTGATACAGGAGACCTGGGGTAAAAAGACCGACATCGCCCGCCAGGTGGCGGCGGAATACATATCCGACCTCGTGAGCGGACGGAAACAGAGCGTCCAGTTCCGGACCACCCTCAGGGACAAGTACAGCCACGAGGCGAAGGAGCTTGCCGTGACCCTTGAGTATCTCGGGGATAAGGAGGCAGGATATGCCATACTCGGCAAGGCCTCGGCGGTGATCGACGACGCCCTCACGCAGTTCCTCGAAACGGAACACTATACCTATAACCTGAATAATTACCTGACCAACGCCGAATTGATGAGCCGGCGCCTGGTTCGCAATCTCTACCGGTTCGCGAACCACCAGGCGGTTACGGATATCCGGATCGCGCTCAGGGAAGTGCTGATTAACTCGATTGAGCACGGAAACCTCAACCTCTCGTTCGATGAAAAGACGAGATTGCAGATGAACGGTAACTATTTCGACCTTATAAAGAAACGGCAGGCCGACCCGGTCTTCAGGGACAAGAAGGTGCGCGTTGATTATTTACTGAGTGAGGAGCGCGTGGTTTACACAATCACCGATGAAGGCGAGGGGTTCGATTATTCGGCCATGCTGGCTGCCGACAGCGGCGATCCTGCCAGACTGGAGCTCGAGCACGGGAGGGGCCTGATATTTGCCAGGAGCGCCTTTGACGAGGTCCGGTTCAATGATAAAGGGAACCAGATCATTCTGGTGAAATATTTCGGGACGCAAGCATGCTAACGGGGCAGTTCAAAACTCCCGTGCAGCGCACCCCGCCCCCCCACAGGGGGGCTCGGCACCTATTATAAAATTTAACACGACTCTCCTGAATTTTTTGCTTATTATTCGTTCATCGCATATTCGTCGTTTAAGGAATATACGTATTTCTGCCAGACTCTGTTGTACTGGTCAGAGTCTCCCTGTGATTTAATCAACATGATTTCTCTGCAATAGGCGCGCTGTTCATCCTTGGTGTTGTGCATGCCGTAGATTTGCAGTGCAAAGCGGGAGAAATCCCGCACCATGAAATCAAAAATCTGATTGATTATGTCCGCATCCACGCTGTCTATTACGGCCTGTTCCAGAATCAGCTGTCCGTAGACCACTATCGAGAACATCTCGCCCAAGGGCAGAGAAAAAGACGGATCCATGTCCTGGGCCTTGTCCGGCCCGGCCTTTTCCAGAAATTCCTTAAAGAGATTGATCTGCTGAATGAAGATGGCCACATTGGGGAGTTGTTTGCTGGCCTCAAAGACCGGCCTGTAATCATGGAACTGAACAGAACCCAATCCTTTCGTCGGACCCTGATTGAACAGGAACAGATCGTCTCTTGTGGAAAAATCGGGATCGACTGGAGGATACGAAGCCGGATTGAAAAAGTAGTTCTTCATGAACTTGCGAATAAGCTGGATGTTCACATGAACAGTGCCCTCGAGTTTGGACGGCCCCCTGATGTCAGTGGCGCCCATGGAGAAATAGGTGTCCTTTTCAAAGCCCTTGGCCGCAATTACTTCCCAGAGGAGGTTGATCACTTCTTCTGCCTGCAGGGTAACTTTCATCTTGCTGGTGGGATTGTACAGAAGATATCGTCTGTCTTTTTCATTCGCATTGCGGAAATAGTCGGTGGCACGGCGATGATAGAGCTTCATCCCGAAGATTCGCAGCCAGGCATCCATGAAGTTTTTTCTCACATGCGGCATGTCGGTTACCGGCATGCCGTAGAGTATTCGGTTGGCCGCGTGAGTTATGGCTTCATAAAAACAGTGTTCTGCTACGCCGATGGACGCGGGGCCGATGTTGAATTTGCCGATGTTAACGGTATTGAGCGAAGAATCCCAGGCGTGAGGGCCGCGTGAGAGAATATCGTCAGCGCTTATCGGGTAATCATGGAGCGCGAAATTGGAAACGTATTCCTGATGAGAGATGACATTCTTCTTCAGCTCGTATGCTTTATGTTTGTAATTGGTGACAAAAAAAACATAATCGTTCGTGCCGTCCCTTACCTTGCCCAGCGTTGAGACCATTTCAGCCTCGTTGCCGTTTCCTATGTAATATTTCTCACCATTGGCGACCCAGGTGCCTTCTGACGCGGGCGTCAGCGCCGTTTCGGTGGAGTAGATATCAGCGCCATGCGATTTTTCGGAAAGGCCGAAGGCGAATATCGCGCCTTTTTTGAGCAGCTCCGCCGCTTTCTTCTTGGCCTTCTCATTGGGGCTCATCCATATGGGGCCCAGCCCGAGAATGCTGACCTGAAAGCAATACCAGTACCCCAAGCCGTAAAAAGCCAGAAGCTCGCTGTATTCGTTATTGCGGGCGGTGTCCCAGCGGCAATCCGGATCGCCGCCCCCGTATTCGCTGGGGGTGAGAAGCTTGGCGAAGATTTGCTCTTTGCCGATAAAATCAACGAACTCTCGATACCATACTTTTTTATTATAATCTTCAGTGAGTTTCGTCTTCCCGAATTTTTCGAAAAAGGCGATTGTCTTTTCCATGATGGCCCGAGAACCCTTATCGGTCATTAGACTCTGGTACTTTTTCGGTTGTAATAAATAATTCATATGAATCTCCTTTTTATACAAGAGGACGAATGTAACGTACAGTCATGCTGTTGATGCATACTTCCTTATTATAAATATACTCAATAATACCCCCAAATGGATATAACTGCAAATTATTAATGCACTATAGCTGAAATGGTTATAATTTGATCATGTAGCTCATGATATTGTATAGCCCATATTGTTATGGGTGGTATTAATAAAAATCTATTGGATCACGTGGGGTAAATTTAACGCGCCGGTCCAGAACCTTTTGCTTGCCGGAGACATCCTTTTGTGCCATATTCATTGCGAATAAGGCCAATTGTATCCCACGGCCTCCGGTAATACAATGACCTTCTTTCTATAGAGTAATTTAAAACCGTCCCTGCTCGGATCGTCTGGCTTGGTGACAAGACCGCGAGGATTTTGAACAGCCGGGATAACTGCTGGTTTATTCAGTGAGCTTTGCGTTGATCCGCCTCTGGTATTCGGCGATCTCGTTTTTGAGGATGTCGAGGTCTGCGATGCGGTCCTCGATCCGCTGAAGGTGGGAATCAAGTATTTCGAGAAGCCGCCTGAGCACCACGTCATTGGAGCGGCGTATCGACCAGATGGCCTCGAGCTCGTGCATCTCCGAAAGGGTGAGCCCCAGCACCTTCAGCCGCTTGATGAGCTTGAGGCGGCGTACGTCATCGTCCGTGTAGACGCGCTTTCCCCCCTCGATGCGCCGTACCGAGTTCATGAGGCCGATCTCCTCGTAGTAGCGCATGGTGCGCTGGCTGATGTCGACCAGCCGCGCGACCTCGCCGATCTGATAGATTTTTATCCTGTCTTTGTCGCTCATCAATTTTCCGTGGTTTCCATCTCACGCACCGATCTTCTGCGTGAACATCTCGCGGAGCTTGTATTTTTGTATCTTGCCGCTCGCGGTCATGGGAAACTCCTTTACGAATTCCCAGTAACGGGGGACCTTATGCCGCGCGATCTTCCCGGTGCAGAAGGCGATGAACTCATCCACGGTCGCGGTCGCCCCTTCCCTGAGCTGTAGTGCGGCCAGCACCTGCTCCCCGTATTTATTATCCGGCACGCCCACGACCTGAACGTCAAGCACCTTTGCATTGGTGAGAAGAAATTCCTCGATCTCCCGGGGATAGATGTTCTCGCCGCCGCGGATGATCATGTCCTTCATGCGGCCGGTCACCCTGAAGTAGCCGTTTTCGTCGACTTCGCCGAGATCCCCGGTGTGGAGCCAGCCGGCCGCGTCAATCGCGCTCCTCGTGGCCTCCTCCATCTTGTAATAGCCCTTCATCACGCAGTCGCTCCTGGTGACGATCTCGCCCTGCGTGTGGGCTGGAAGGTCCTCGCCGGTATCCGGATCCACGATTTTGCCCTCGATGTCCGGCAGCAGCCTGCCGACCGTGGACACCCGGAGCTCCACCGGATCGTCCCGGCGTGTCATGGTCATGACCGGCGCGCTCTCCGTCTGACCGAAGGCGATCACTATCTCGGAGCAGTGCATCCTCTCGCGCACGTGGTTCATGGTGTCGACCGGGCAGGGGGCGCCGGCCATGATCCCGGTCCGCAGCGACGACATATCATAGCGGTCGAAATCGGGATGGGCCAGCATGGCGATGAACATGGTGGGCACGCCGTTGATGGCCGTGCACCGCTCCTCATGCACCGCCGCAAGCGCCTTCAGCGGATCAAACGATTCCAGCACCACCATCGTCGACCCGTGGTAGACCGAATTCAGGGAGCTCATTACGCACCCGAAGCAGTGAAAGAACGGCACGTGAATCAGGAGGCGGTCGTCGTTTCCCAGGCCCATCACGTCCCCCACCATGCGGGCGTTGTTCACGATATTGTAGTGCGTCAGCATCACCCCCTTGGGAAACCCAGTGGTCCCAGAGGTGTACTGCATATTCACAGTGTCGTGAACATCAAGGGACCGTTCTCGCTCGCGCAGCGCCTCATCCGGTATTTTTTGGCCGAGCTGTATCACCTCGTCAAATGAGAACATCCCGGGGGTTCGGTCCCGCGTGCCGATATAAACGATATTTTTCAACATGGGAAGATTCTTTGAGTTCGTTTCACCCGGCCGTGAGGCATCAAGGCCCTTTATGACCGAGCGGGCAGTATCGTAGTAATTCGTGTCGCGATACCCTTCCATGAGCACCAGGGTGGTGGAATCGGAATGTCCGAGTATGTATTCAAGCTCATGTGACTTGTAATTCGTGTTGACGGTCACCAGCACCGCGCCGATCATGCTGAGCCCGAATTGCAGGTAGAGCCATTCCGGCAGATTGGCCGTCCACACCGACACATTATCGCCCCGCTTGACTCCCAGAGCCATGAGGCCCTTTGCCGTTGCCTCGACCGTGTCAAGAAATTGCGCATACGTTGCTTTGACCCCGGATTCCGGGAAGACAAGAGCCGTTGTGTCAGGGTGCTTCTCTGCAGTCTGACGGACAAGATCGCCAATGGTAATATTTACGAATCCAGACATAGTTTTTCTCCTGAAAAATATCATCTATTACCAGTTTACGTAAACTGGCAAATGTGGTCAAGAAAAATGTACTCACTGCATGCAAATTAACAAAAATTGCTATATATGTGTTTTTTAGGAGAATTGTTGATGGATTTTAATGCGCTTGCCACAACTTTTCACTTTTAACTCTGTGAGTTGCAAGTTGATTGTTGAATGTTGAAAATATAAGGCTATTGTTGGTGAGAACGTGCAACTTGGAACTTTTAACTATCACCTAAATCTTCTTTGCCGGTACTCCGAACCCAACCGTGGAATCTTTAAACTATAATGATTAACATGATACCCTGGATTTAAACAGGCCCGTGTTTTTTGAAGTATTGTATGGTGCGGTCGATAGCCTCTTCCTCTGTATAGATCGGACGGTACCCGAGCTCGCGGCGCGCCTTGCCGCCGTTGAAGGTCAGGTCTTTGCAGACCATGTTTACGCTCGTTCTGCTTATAACCGGCTTCATTCTCGTGAAGGGCCTGCAGAGCCACGATACTCCCTCGCAGACGCAGCCGAGGGCGTACATGATCGGCATGGGGATGCTCCGGCGTTTTGGCGGCATGGCATAGCCGATGCCGCTGATGATCGGCTCCATGTAGTCGAAGAAGTTTTTTGCCGGGAAGTCGGTTATGATGTAAGCGCTGCCTGCCGCGGCGCCGTCCGGCACGAGGAGCGACTTCCCCGCCAGGAGGTGCGCGTGCGCGACGTTGCCCACGTACACGTGCTGGAACAGCGCCCTGCCGCTGCCCGCCCGGAATCTGAGCGCGCCGCTCTGGGCCATTCTCAGGAACGAGCTCACGTGATAGGGATCGCCCTCACCGAACATGCCGCAGGGGCGTATCGCGCAGGTCCGGAGGGGGAGGCCGTTGCTTTCCAGGACAACACGCTCGGCAAGGGCCTTTGTCTTCGCGTAGGCCATGGTGTATTTTTTCGGATAGGGGGTCCGCTCGTCGCCGTTCACCAGGGACCGACCGTCGTATAGGACGTCCATGGTGCTCGTGTACACCATGGCCCGCACCCCCGCGGCAGCGCACGCCCGCAGCACGTTGCGGGTGCCGTTCACGTTCACGTCATGCAGGTATGATTCGGGCCGCTGGCCCCAGTCGATGACCGCGGCGCAGTGAAGAACGATGTCGGCGCCGGCGCACGCCCTGTCGAGGTCGTCGGGAGAGCGGATATCGCCCGGCAGGTAACGGGCTCGGCGGTCGAATACGGAGCGCGGAGGCCTGGTGTCGAAAATGCGGATTTCTGACGGCGCGAGAACCGCCCCGTCCCCCACCTTCAGGAGTTCCCGGACCAGCGCGGCGCCGAGGAAGCCCGCGCCGCCGGTGATAAGGACCACGGGCCTGTTCCCGTCCGTTTTTGATTGATGCTGCATTGTAACCAACCATTAATCCGTAAAAATTTCCTTATACCAGGCCGGCGTCGGCGCTCTGTCAAGGATAATTGGGGGATTATCGCGCAAGGGAACGCCATTATTTATTTGACAAAAAAAACAGAAAAGGGATAATCAATACCCAACAATCATACACTGTATCCCGCGATTAGGCCGCGGGAAGAGGAGAACTGACATGACGAAATACGTATGGCTGGCTTTACTGGTGATCATGCCGCTCGGGTGCTGCGGGGGCGGGTTGCTGAAAAAGCCGATCATGATAGACGGTGTACTCGAACAGAAGGTGAGGATTGACACGGCGGAGAATCCCGCCATGAAGCAGATGATCCGGAAAGAGCTGGGCAACCGGAAGATCCTGCTCTCCAATGTCACGGTGAAGGACGTTGTCGAGGCGACCAACCTCGATTATGATTACTGCGTTATCGTCGATGTCCCCGGCAAGAAGGGTATGGTGGAGTGCCACGTCTACTCGAACTCCGTGAAAACGATCGCGAAGCTGGTCAACGGCAGGTCAAAAATCGACGTCGACGGCGTCTTCAACAGATTTTTTTCGCTTCTTGACGATTACGGCACCAGGGTGGAGATTGTGAACGCCTGCATCACCATCAAGTGATGAATGCTTTACCGCAGGGACCACGTTCCCAATGAACAGAAAAATCATCATCGCGGGGGTTTGCATCGCCGCGGCGGCAGTCTGCTCCTTGGCCGTTGTGCTGATATACCGGCACGCGTGGAGAACCTCATATTCTGATGAATTTTCCGCCAGCGTCGGTTCCCGTCTCGTGCTGAAGCGCGATGATGCCGGTATCCCGATGATACTGGCGGAGGCCCCCGCCGATGTCTACTTCGCCCTCGGGTATCTCCACTGCCAGGACCGCTATGAACTGATGGAGTACCTCCGCGCGGTCGCCGCGGGCGCGTCGGGCGCCTCGGCAGGAGCGGACGGCCCGGCTCTCGACCGACTCGCCGGGGCTATCGGGTTCGCGTCGCGGGCAGCGGAGCTTGCCCGGAAAACCGGGGAGCCGTACGCATCCTTTATCGCCGCCTACGCGCGGGGGGTGAACGTGGCCCGCGGGCGGATGGCCCGGAAGGACATCCTGCCGCGCGACTGGAAGTCTGAAGACATCATCGCGATACTTCTCCTCAAGGAGTGGGCGAACGCGTTTCTGAACAACAGGGAGGCGGTGTTCTCCTTTTCCCGCGACGCGGACTCTGCCGTGCTGAAGGAAATAATTCCTCCGGGCGCTATCCATTACTACAGCGAAAGCGAGTCGGACTCTGCTGAGGTCGTCCGCGCGGTCGGGGTCCTGGTGAAAAAATACATCGGGCCGTTTGATCGGGGTTTTGCCTTTTACCTTCCGGCGCGGCAGACCGTCGATCGGTACCCGATTTCGGCGTTCAGCTTTGATGACGCGCTGTGCCAGTTTCCCGGCTGGTTCCCAGTCCACGTTCATGTCGGAGACCGGGTTATAAAAGGAGTCACTCACGCGGGCCTCCCCTTTATCTTCGCGGGGAACAACCTGGATGTCGCCTTTTACGGATTTACGGCGGGTGTGGACGTCCAGGACTTCATAACGGAGCTGGTCATTCAGACGGGGAACGGCTACCAGTACCTGGGAGCCGCCGGGTGGCGGGAATTCAATCTCATCACGCCGGAAGGGGTGAGCGGCGGGGGGCTCCACGCGACGCCTAACGGCCCGGTGCTCAATGACGTGTTCGGAGGCGGCGAATACGGTTCCTACGTGGTCACGATGCGCTCCATTTTCTTCGGCAATGATTACATCGAGTCCCTCTTTGACATCCCCTTCGTCAGGACGGTAGGAGAGGCGTCCGCGCGCGTCAGGGGCGTGCAATCGTTTCCCCGCGTCTATCTGTTCGCGTCGGACATCAGCGCGGTCCGCGCCTGGTCCGGGATGGTCCCGGTCCGGAAAAGGTCGGACGCTCTGTTCCGGCAGGGGCTGGATTCCGCATGGAACGGCATGATTGACCTGTCGGCCTATCGTGAGGAGACCGAGGAGCGGCTTTTCGCCGGTAGCTTCTTTCAGGGGGGCGCGCCGTCGCCGGCGGGGGAGTGGGCCGCCATGAACGCCGGAGGCCGCGAGAGAAGGCTGAACTATCTCCTCAAGAAGAAAAAACGGTTCGCCGCCAAGGACGTGGGGGATATCCTGTCCGACGAGTACTCTTCCACTGCGGCGAGGTTCCTCCCGCTGCTTCTCGAGATCCTGGGGGACAATCCCGTGGCGTCGGCGCGGCTCACCCGGATATATTTTCAGAACTGGAAGGGTAGCATGAAGCCCGATTTCATCGGGCCGTCCCTCTTTCACGCGCTCCTCCGGCAATTTATGCGTGAAACCTATGGAGACGAACTGAAGGATCAGACCGACCGCGTGATGGAGCGGTGGGAACTGCTGGTCCCGCGTTTTTACGAGATCGTCAGGGAAAACAGATCGCCGCTCTTTGACGACGTCTCTACCTACACGGTCGAATCGCGCGAAACCGTTTTCGACCGCTGCTTTCTCAAGGCAATGCGCATGTTCAACAGGACCAGGGGCCCGGACATGAACGACTGGGGCTGGGGTGAGTTTCATCGCGGACATTTCGCGGTTCCGGGTTTGCGTGAGACGTTTCGTGACGAGCCGTTCAGCGGCGGCATGGATACGCTGCTGCTCGGTTCGGTGGAGCCGTCCCTGAGACCGAACGAGGTCACCTCTCTGTCCGGGTTCTTCGGGATCGAAGCGTCGTCCATCTGTATGAATTTCGGCCTTGCGACCGATCCGCGGTCGGAGTTTTACCACGGCAGGGTCGACCGGGCGGGCTTCACGGGCTTCCATGAATTGTCGCCGCAGCATGTCACCGCCATCAGCCCGGCGAAGAAATAGCGCCGCTGCCTCATGTCAAGAGCCTGACATTTTTTCCTTGAAAAAGCGGGTGCCTGTTCCTAAGGTGGATTTTGTTGAAAATGACCGGCACGCGGGCAATCCTGCGTTACGCACTGTGACATAATACGATATTTAATTCTTTCAGGGGGGTACGATGTACTTCAATAAAGAAATCGAAACCATGCCGTTGAAAAAGATGAAGGAGCTCCAGCTGGAGCGCCTCAGGTGGGCGGTCGGCCATGCCTACAAGAACAACGCCTTTTACCGGAAAAAATTCGACGACGCCGGCTTCAAGCCGGAGCAGCTCAAGACGCTCGACGACATGCGCCGCGTCCCTTTCCTGACGAAGCAGGACATGCGGGACAACTATCCCTTCGGGCTCTTCTCCATGCCGATGGAGCAGGTCGTGCGGGTCCATTCCTCCTCGGGGACGACCGGCAACGCGACGGTCGTCGGGTACACGAAGAAGGACGTGGATATATTCGCCGAAGTGGTGGCGCGCTGCCTGGTAGCCTACGGCGCCACGGAGAAGGACATCATACAGGTCGCGTACGGCTACGGACTTTTCACCGGCGGACTGGGGCTCCACTACGGCGCCGAGAAGCTCGGTGCGCTCACCATCCCGATATCGGGCGGGAACACCGAGCGCCAGCTCATGCTGATCAGGGACTTCGGGACCACCATGATCTGCTGCACCCCCTCCTATCTTTTGAACGTTGCCGACTATATTGAAAAGAAGAAGCCTGATTACGATATCCGCAAAACGAAGCTGAGGGCCGGCGTACTCGGCGCGGAGCCATGGTCGGAAAACATGCGGAAGGAGATCGAGTCGAGGCTTGGCATACAGGCGTACGACATCTACGGGCTCAGCGAGGTCATCGGACCCGGCGTGTCGTGCGAGTGTTCGGAAAAGTCAGGGCTGCACGTGCATGAGGACCACTTCTACGTCGAAATAATAGACCCGGAGACGGGCGACCCGTTGCCCGAGGGCGAGAAGGGGGAGATCGTGTATACGACGCTGACCAAGGAGGCCTTTCCTGGGATCCGCTACCGGTCGCGCGACATCACCCGCATATACCGGGAGCCGTGCAAGTGCGGCCGCACCCTGGTCAAAATGGAAAAGGTCACCGGCAGGTCGGACGACATGCTGATCATCCGGGGCGTGAACGTGTTTCCGTCGCAGATCGAAAACGTGCTCATGGAGGTCGAGGGGACCGAGCCGCATTACCAGATCATCCTTGACCGGAAGGCGGCGCTTGACGACGTGGAGATCATGGTGGAAGTGAACGAGAAGCTCTTCTCGGACGAGGTCAAGGTGCTCGACGATTTGAAGAGGCGCATCGGCGATCGGTTCCGGAGCGTCCTCGGAATATCCGCCACGATCACCCTGGTCGAGCCGATGACCATCGCGCGGAGCGAGGGCAAGGCCGTGCGGGTTGTGGACAGAAGAAAGATATAACCTCACCCCCCCGGCCCCCTCTCCCTCGGGGAGAGGAGGAGAGGAGGTAAAGGGGCGCGGCAGACCGCGCCGCAAGAAGATATCATTAAGGAGACCGACAATGAACGTAACACAACTTTCAGTATTCATGGAAAATAAACCGGGACACCTGCAGGGGGTTTTGAAAACCCTCGCCGACGCGAATATCAACATCGTCACGCTGACCATTGCGGAAACCTCCGATTTCGGGATCCTTCGCATGATAGTGAACGACCCGGACAAGGCGAAAAAGGTGCTCCAGGAGAACAGGATCACCTGCTCGGTCACGGACGTCCTCGCCGTGGAGCTGGATGACAAGCCGGGGTCCCTGTTCAAGGCGATCGACACCTTTACGAAAAACAGACTGAACATCGAATACATGTACGCCTTCACCGAAAAGCGGGGCGACAAGGCGGTCATGATTTTCCGCTTTGACAATATTGAGGCAGCCAAGAAGGCCCTGGCCCAGGAGGGCATCAGCATCGTGAAGAAGATAGACATCATTGGAGCGTGACATGGAGAAGAAGGTCCTTCTCGGCAACGAGGCCATCGCGCGGGGAGCGTACGAGGCCGGGTGCCACGTCGCAACGGCCTACCCCGGTACGCCGAGCACCGAGATACTGGAGACGATAGCCCGGGACTACCGGGAGATCAGATCGCAGTGGTCACCGAACGAGAAGGTGGCCCTGGAGGTTGCCGCGGGCGCGTCGGTATCGGGAGGGCGCGCCCTGGCCGCCATGAAGCACGTGGGGCTCAACGTCGCGGCGGACCCGCTCTTTACTTTTTCATACACCGGTGTGAACGGGGGCTTCGTGATCGTCAACGCCGACGACCCGAGCGCGTGGAGCTCGCAGAACGAGCAGGACAACCGTCACCTGGCGCGCGCCGCCAAGGTGCCCATGATCGAACCGTCGAACCCCCAGGAGGCAAAGGACTTCACCAAGCTGGCCTTCGATCTGTCGGAGGAGTTCGACCGGCCCGTCATCGTCCGGATCACCACCAGGATCGCCCACTCGCAGGGGATCGTGGAGCTCGGCGAGAGGCAGGAAGTCCCGGTGAAGCCTTTCGTCCGCAACCCGCAGAAGTTCGTGATGCTGCCGGCGCACGCGCGGCCGCGCCATGTGTTCATCGAGGAGCAGCATAAAAAGCTGAAGGAGTATTCAAA
Organism: Spirochaetota bacterium; assembly: GCA_016933025.1. Classification (GTDB taxonomy): domain Bacteria; phylum Spirochaetota; class UBA4802; order UBA4802; family UBA5550; genus RBG-16-49-21. The sequence continues at coordinate 62,041 of JAFGBT010000045.1, forward strand.
CAGGAGTCCCCTCAACCGGATCGAGTGGGGGAACAAAAAGCGCGGGATCATCACAGACAGCGTCGCCTACCAGTACGTGAAGGAGACCTGCCCGGACGACTCGGTGCTGAAGATCGGGATGGTCTGGCCCATGCCGGACGACGTCATCAGGGAGTTCGCCGCCGGCGTCGAGAAGCTCTACGTGGTGGAGGAGCTCGATCCCTTCATCGAGGACTACGTCAAGGCTCTCGGTATCCCGTGTACCGGCAAGGAAATCATTCCCATCTGTTTCGAGCTCACGCCGGACATCGTGGACCGGGCGCTCAACGGCAAAATTAAGGGCGGCGCCTACCCGAAATACGAAACCAACCCGGTGCCGCCCCGGCCGCCCGCGCTCTGCGCCGGATGCCCGCACGGCTTTGTGTTCACGGTGCTCAAGAAGCTGGATCTGCACGTCAACGGCGACATCGGCTGTTACACCCTCGCGGCGCTCCCTCCCTATTCGGCGATGCACACCCAGGGGTGCATGGGCGCCGGCATCGGCATGCACCTCGGCATGGAGAAGGCCCACGGCCCTGAGATGGCGCGTAAAAGCGTCGCGGTAATCGGCGACTCAACCTTCGTCCATTCCGGCATAACGCCGCTCATCGACCTGGTCTACAACAAGGGGACCGGCACCGTCATCATCATGGACAACCGGGGCACGGCGATGACCGGGCACCAGGACCACCCGGGCACGGGGAAGACGCTCTCTGGCGAGGAGACGCACACCCTCGACCTGGAACTGCTCGTGAAGGCGATCGGCGTGAAGCGGGTCGTGGTGACCGATCCGAAGAACGTCGAGGAGCTCGAGCGCATCGTGCGCGAAGAAGTGGCTGCCCCCGAGCCGTCCGTCATAATATCAAAGAGAAAATGCATCCTGATAAAGTGAGGGCCCTGCCATGAAGAACGTGATATTCGCCGGCGTCGGCGGCCAGGGCGTGATCCTGGCGAGCAAGATCCTGATGGAGGTCGCGAAAAACGCCGGATACGACGTGAAGGAATCCGAGGTGCATGGCATGGCCCAGCGCGGGGGCAGCGTCGACTGCAACGTTCGCTACGGCGACAGGGTCTACTCGCCGCTCATCCCCCGCGAGGAGGCCGATTTCATCGTGAGCCTGGAGATGCTGGAGGTGATGCGCAAGCTGGAATACCTGGCCCCCGGCGGCAGGCTTATCGTCAACACGGAGAAGGTTAACCCGGCGCCGGTGCAGACGGGCGCGATGCAGTATCCTCCAGACCTCAGAGAATGGATATCCAAAAACGTTAAAAACGCGTTATTTGTTGACACGTCCGGCATGTTAAAGGAGGTTGGCACCCGCAAGGCCTTGAATATCGTGATGCTCGGCATCCTGTCCAGGGACCTGGAGTTCACCCGGGAACAGTGGGAATCCGCGATCAAATCCCTGGTGAAGGAGAAATTCCTCGACATGAACATCAAGGCCTTCAATCTGGGGAGGGAATACAATTGACGGGGATCGAGGATCGGGTAGTATGATTATATTGGAGAACGATCGGCTCGCGACCCTCGAACCGCGATCCAAGAATATCAAGGTATTATGCTAACATGAAAAGAATGGTATATTTAATGCCGCTGGCATCGTTCCCGCTCATGGCGCTGGCGCAGCAGTCCGCCGATAGTTCGATGCAGGCCGACAATCCCTATGCGGCAGCCGCTCTGATTTTTATAGTCGGCCTGGCAGTGCCCGCGGCGTTGATCGCATACTTCCGCCTGCAGCGCCGCGGCCGCGTGATCGCGGCCGTCATTTTTTCCGTGCTGGACTGGATGGTGACCGTTCCCATCGTCACAACGGCCGGCCTGAGCCTGTACGCGAGCGTCGCGATCGCCTCGGTTTCCGCGGCGGTGCTCGCGTTCGCCGTCATCCGTTTCGGCGCGCACCTGTCCGGATTTTTCCGGCTGAACAATTCGTCTCGATCTGACGCGGACCGGGATTGACGCGCGCGGGGCCCGCCAGTGGACGGACACTCTGAAGAGAAGCGCGACGCGACCCGGGAAAAAGCTTACAATGCCGTAAAGCTTCGCCTTTCAATCGCCGACATCATTCTGAATATTGCCATCATAGCCGTGCTGGCGTTCAGCGGCATATCGCCGCTCGTGGTAGGGCTTGTCGGCCGCTGGTTCTCCAACGACTACCTGGTGTTCTTCGCCTTCGTCACCGTCATCGGCATCCTGTACTTCATACTCGGGTTCCCGTTCGATTTTTACGGCGGCTATATCGTCGAGCACCGCTTCGGCCTCTCCAACCAGTCCGTCCTCGCGTGGTTCATGGAAAAGATCAAGGGCTCGGCCATAGGCATCGTGATCGGCGTGCCCGTGGCGCTGGTCTTCTATTTCTTTCTGAGGGCCACCGGGTGGTTTTGGTGGTTCTATTTCAGCGCCTTTGTCTTCCTGATATCCGTGTTTCTCGCACGGATAGCGCCGGTGGTCATCTTCCCCATCTTCTACAAATTCAGGGAGCTGGAGTCCGACCAAATTCGGGAGAACATCATGTCGCTCCTGAAAGACCAGAACATCGAGGTCACGGGGATCTATTCCTTCAACCTGAGCAAGGACACCAAGAAGGCGAACGCCGGGTTCACCGGCATCGGGAAGAGCAAGCGCATTATTCTGAGCGACACGCTCATCGAGCATTTTTCGCCGGACGAGATCGCGGTGGTCTTCGCCCACGAGATGGGACACTACCGGATGCGGCACATCGTGAAGACCATCGTTACCGGGACGGTGAGCATATTCCTCTCGTTTTTCCTCTGCGGCGAGCTGTACCGGCTCACCATCGGGTATCTCGGCTACGCGCACGTGTACGATATAGCCGCCATCCCGATCCTGTTTCTTTACCTGACCCTCTTCAGCCTGGTCACCATGCCGGCGTCCAACGCGCTGTCGCGGAAGTTCGAGAGGGAGGCCGACCGGTTCGCCCTGGAAACAACGCGGGACCGGGAATCCTTTATCTCTACCATGGAAAAGCTGGCCGATCTCAACCTGGCCGACCGGGACCCGAACCCGGTGACCGAGTTCATGTTCTACAGCCATCCCTCGATAAAGAAAAGAATCGCGTTCGCGCGAAAGCACGCGCTTTAACAATCAGGATTATTGAGAATATTCAACGCAAGAGGCCACTGAACATGAACAGTGATTATGCCGACGCAATACGCAATCATCGTTACGCCTAACGCGGTATTTCCGCATGTCCGTTTTTTCATGGGGAACTCCTCCGGAAGGTGATTGTGAGACGTTTCTGCCGGCGAATCAGATGGGATACTATCCTACCGGTTTCGTGCGGTGCACGCACGCCGGTATTAATATTAATGGGATGGAAAGGTAATATCAAATGGTTTTTATGAAAAAAGCCCGGAAGGGCTGGAGAATTGCTATTAAATCAGGCATGAAACGATATAATATTGATGAGGCTGCCCCAAAAGCCTCTTGCGCCGCCCCCCAAACCCCCCAGAGGGGGGCTTAAAGAAAATGTAAATGATACCTTCTCCCCTCTCCCTGTGGGAGGCAGCAGCTTGTACATCCGTGTACGCTGCTGCATTCGTGACATCCTGTCACTCAGTG
>JAFGBT010000046.1 GCA_016933025.1 Spirochaetota bacterium
CACTGAGTGACAGGATGTCACGAATGCAGCAGCGTACACGGATGTACAAGCTGCTGCCTCCCACAGGGAGAGGGGAGAAGGTATCATATACATTTTCTTTAAGCCCCCCTCTGGGGGGTTTGGGGGGACTCATGCCAAGAAGTATTGTATTGCACTTGAATCAAAGCCCCCCTCTGGAGGGCCGGGGTGGGGGTGTTTACAGCTTCGCCTCGAACCCGCCGTAAAACATGAAGCCGGGCCCCGGGTTGAAGGGGTCCGGGTTGTAGTCGTCGAGTATGTTCTTGAAGAGCACGTAGAGCGTGAAGTGCTTCCATATCTCCTGGGAGACCCTGGCGTTCAAGCTGAACTGGTCGTGCAGCCGCACCGCGGTGAAAAACCTGCGTGAATAGTAAGCGGCGAACGACGACGTGTCCGCCGGCGGGCGCACCTGCTGGGCGTACATGATCTGGTCGATAAGCGCCGTCCCCCATATCCCGATGGCGGTGCCGGTCTTAAAGGCAAAGCGCACGTCGGCGATCACCTGGTGGGCCGGCGTGTTTTCCATGTATTTCCCCTTGTTCACCGCCTCCTCCCAAGAGGTATCGCGGTTCCTCGCGTGCAGGAAGGTGTAGGCAAGCGACGCCTCGATGTCAACAACACCCCCCACATCCTTTTTCCTGTACGATACCGCGGTCTCCATGCCATGCGAATCGATCCGGGAGATGTTCACCGGCGGTTCTTCGCTTCCGGCAATTTTTTCTATCCGGTTCTTCACGATGCTGAAGAAGTAATCCGCGCCGATCTCGAGCGAGCCGTCAAGGAGGTGGAACTGCGGCCCGGCGTTGAAGTTATGGGACCGCTCCGACTTGAGGCCGCGGTCGTAAAGCACATACGAGACCTTCTCGTACTCGCCGAGGGTCGGGAAGCGGGTCTTCATGGAAAAGGCGCTCCTGAGGGTGAGGAGGTCCTTTACCGCGTCGAACACCAGCCCGGCCACCGGGTTGAAGGAGTCGCGGGTGCCCCAGATTGTCACGTTATCCTTTACCCGGTACGCATCGTAGAAAATATATCGGTACTCATCGTTCCGTGATTTATGCGTGGTAAAATCCTGCGCGTCATAGGAGACTCCGGCGGTTATCCTGAGCCGGTCCATAACCGAGATCTCATCCTCGAGCGCCACGGTCAGAAAGTGAGCCTTCAGGTAGTCGACCTTGTACTTCGACGTACCGTAGTAGGTAACAACCTCCTGACATAGAAGCGGCGATACCGCCTTTTGCCGCGCATCGATCTCATCGGTCCGCCAGAGCACGGCCATGGAGAGCCGATTCCATGATGCTATTTTTACCGAGGGGTAAGCCTGCACGCCGTAGGACACGTAGGTCTTGTAGTCATACACCGGCTCGTAGTAGGACGCGTCCTTTGAAAGCACGGCGGGGGGGTCCTTTGCGTAAATATGGAGCTGATCGAGATAACCCTCCTCCTTCGCGTATGTCTGTGAATAGAATCCCTGCAATTTGAGAGTGAAAATCTTATGCTTGAATTTAAGATACGGCGAAACGCTGAAGGCGTATTTCTCCGGCCAGGCAAAGGAACGGTTCGCCAGTGCCGCCTTTTTCAGGTCTTTCGGGAGCGTGAAGTTGAATATCGGCTCTCTCCACCAGAGATTGTTGATCTTGTAGTCGCCGTAACAGCGGTTCTGATACGTGTTGGTATTGCCGGAGCCGTAGCTGAAACGCGCCGCGATTCCGACATCCAGCCTGTCGCCCAGCTCGTACCCGACACGGGCCGAGGTGTTGTATTTCCTGTAATCGCTGTGGTTCCATCTCCCGGAATCGAAGAGATACTGCCACGGGCCGGGCACGTTCATGGTCGAGGGATCTGCCCCGAACACGTAATAGCGCACCAGCTTGTTGAACCAGTCGAGCCGTTTCGAGCGGGTAAGGCTTTTTGATGGATGATACCCGTCCGAGTTCTGCACCGACCCGGTGATCCAGCCGTAGAAATTCTTATACGGGCCGCCCACTGCCGCGTCAAAGATATAGTTGTTGTAGAGGCCGTATTCCCCGCCGCCCTGGGCGAAGAGCTTCCGCGGCTTGCGCGACACGATGTTGATGGCCCCGATTGCCCCGCCCGTGCCGTATAGCGCGGACGACACGCCCCGGTTCACATAGATGCGGGAGATGTTCTTGACCGTCAGGTCGGATATATCGATGTCGGTGGAAAACACATCGGCGATCGGCACGCCGTCAACCAGGATGGCGATCTTGTCCTGGTCGAAGCCGCGCATCTTCACCCGCATGTGCCCTTTCGTGTGCCCCTCCACCTGCACGCCCGGCACCGTCACCAGGGCCTCGTCCAGCGTGCGGTTTCCGCGCGCCTTCAGGTCCTTCGCCTTCAGCTCAGTGGTCGTGGCGGCCCGGTCGATATGGGCGATCGATTCGCCCCTCACCACGATCTCGCCGATGGTGAAGACTCCGTGTTGCTTTGAAGTTTTCTCGCCTGGGCCTTTCTCTTCCTGCTTTTCGGCATCCGGCGCTTCGTCGGCTTTTTTCTCTTCCTTGTTTTCGTCAGCTTGGTCCTTCCCGGCCACATCGGACGGCCCGGGCTTCTGCGCAAACAACGGCGGTGAAACCACGATGGAGATTGCTGCACACGCGGCAACAAACAAGACGCGCGCCTTCGCGCGCGTCGTTGGAATATACCTGGAGATCACCATTACTGCTGCCGCTCCCTGTTATGGCTCCAGCGCATTGCTTGATCCGATCTGGTGCGTATCATCAAATGACACGCCCGTGGCGGTAGCTGCGCCCGATATGGAAACCGTAGTTGCCGCTGCAGATGAGCCGGTATTATCATACAGGATATACCGGTCGTACCTGTTGTCAGGATTAGTACCGGATGCATAGTCATAAAAAACCAGCATGAAGTAATTCCCTGGCGCAATACTCGGAATTGAAATATCCGATGCAACGCCGACTGTCGCCGGCGCGGCGGTCACCCCCGTATATGCCGGTGTTGGAGTCCGGCTTGCCGTCGGACGGCTCGTATATAAATAGACGTAGATATTGCCCGTTCCCGTATCAAAGGCCGTACCGTTGTATGTGGCCGTTACCGTCAATGACGCAGGCTGTAAAAAAGCCCTGCCGCTCTGGATCTGGTAGTCGTCTCCAAAGGTAATCCCCGAAAGGGTCTGATCACCCACCACCGCATACAAATCGGCATCAGCGGTCAGTCCCGCGGAATCGTATAGCACATAGCGATCATACCTGTTTGCCTCGTCGACCGTGCTGGCATAGTCATAATACACCATAACATAATAATTTCCGGGGATAACGTTTGGTATAGTAATATCTTCAGCCACCCCGACTGTAACGGCGCCGGCGAATCTGGCGTTGACCCGAGTGCATTGTACAGGTGCACGAGGATTTTTCCGGAGCCGGTATCATACCCGGTACCTGTATAAGTCGCGTTTACGGTCAGCGTGTAGGTTGCTGATGGCGTCATGTAGAGACTCCCCGGCTGGAGGGTATAGTCATCGTTAAAAGCGACTCCGGTTATGTCCATATTGTCGGTTATTGAAACAGTAGACGCATTGCCGGTATAGGCAGTGCTGTTGTAAATTACATACCGGTCGCCTTCGCTGTCTGCGTTGGCCCCGCCGGCGTAATCGTAGAATACCACAAGGTAATAGTCATCCGGCACGATGCTGGCTATGGTTACGGTGTCTTCTACGCCCACGGAGACGGCAGCAGCCGTCGATCCGGAATAGACGGGAGCGGATGGCGTGCGGGTCCCGGTCCCAAGCGTGTTATAAAGATATGCGTGGATTCTGCCGGTACCGCCGGAAGCCGGCGTGCCGTTATAGGTCGCATGGACCGTGAGTGAATATGTTGCCGGGTCAGGTACGAACAACGCACCGCTACCATCTAATTGATAAGTATCATCAAAACTTATATCGGATATAGCTGCACTGCCTGAAACGGTAATCTTTGATGCCGCGCCTGCATAAGGCGTGTTATTATATAGAATATACCTGTCGGTTTTATTAGCGGGATTGTCGCCTCCTTTATAATCATAGAATACCAGCATGTAGTATTCTCCATCCCTGAGACCGGTAAGAGTAATCGTTTCTTCCACACCGCCTATCGTTGCGGATTCTGTGAAACCTTCATACAGCACACCGGTTCTTGCTGATGTCCCGAGTGAAGAATAAAGATAAACATATATTTTTCCAGTCCCATCACTTACACCATCCTCATCCGCCTTCGGGGTCCCATTATACGTCGCCGTCACCGTTAATGTCGAATTGCCAAGCAACGCAAGGATGGGAAGCGGGTTTATCTCGTTGCCCTTGTCATCCTTACATCCGATAAAAGCCAATACTATACCAATAAAAGACAGCAGCAGAATCTTTTTCATATCACCCTCCCTCGGAGTGTCGTGTTTAATAAATACGAACAGGGTTTTCCGGGAATTCAATATGTCAATGATAAATTGTAATTATTTGTTATTAAAAATTTTATTTTATACTGGCATGACGATTTGATGATATTTTTTATTACTTATCACTACAATTTATAACTAATACTCTTGACAAATAACCCCCCGAATTCACCATTAGAACAAAATACGAATAACAGGCGAATGGCAGTTTTGTCATCGAGCCTATTAAACGAGGAGGGTCTATGAAAAAAATCATTATCTGTCTCATTGCACTTTCCCTATCAGCCATGATTGCCATTCCGGGAGGCGCCCAGGCGGCACCGGCCGACGACCAGGCCGCCGTGGAACAGCCCGCCGAAGAGCAGAAGGAAGTCGAGAAAAAGAAGTCCGATGTCTACACCGTCGGCGAGATTATCATCCGCGAAAAGGCGATCGCCAACGTGGAGGACGCGTCGACAACCACCGAGCTGTCGGCCGAAAGCCTGAAGTCCCGGTCGGAGCACACTCTCGACCAGGCGCTCCAGACCGTGCCCGGCATGCTGGTCAAGCAGGGCCGGAAGGGGCAGATGAACTTCGACATGCGCGGTTTCGGGCACAACACCGTGGCCCTGCTGGTCGACGGCCTCCCCTTTGAAGAGGTGTACGACGGCGGCGGCGGAGACATATCCCGTATACTCGTCATGAACGCCTCGAAGATCGTCGTCAACCGCGGCACTTCGTCCGCGCTCTACGGATCGCGGGGCGCCTTCGGCGCGATCAACGTGATAACGAAAAAACCGGATCGCCTCAATTTCAAGGGAACCACCGAATTCGACCAGTACGGCGGGTTCACCGTGAACGCGTCCGGCGGCGCATCGATCAAGAACTTCTATTTCTGGCTCGGCGCCTCGGCCATAAAAAGCAACAGCTACAATATTTCCAGCCGTCTCGGAAGATCTACCAGGCTCCGTTGGATGAACCGCCTGCTCCCCTGGTATGTGTACGCCATTGCCGATACAACCAACCATCCGGATTGGACCTACGACCCCTACAACCCGATTGATTCATTTTTTACCATTGAAGGAATTGAATACACTCTCGATGACCGCAGGTGGAACCATACAGAATCCATGAAATACTACGCTTCGGGAAAGGCAGGTTACGCGGTCAACGACAACATTGAATTCGGCGTTTCGGCGTCATACTACCAGGGAGAGATGAGCTTCAACGGCTTTGAGCCTAGCAATTGCTCGTCATACATTCAGAACGGTTCATGGGAAGATCCCGATTATGACGGCATGCTCAACAACCGCGCCTGGAGATGGCCCAAGGACTACCGGGTCAACGTGGCCCCCTACCTTGCCCTCGAATTCGGCGATTTTTACATGAAGGCGATGTACTACTTTACCAGGCAGGCGAACGTGCTCGAGGGATGGACGAACCAGGCGCAAACCCGCATGTTCGACATGGGGAAAATGTCAGAGCACAACGAAACGAGCCACGGCTTGTATGTGTACCCCTCGTATAAATTCACATCATGGAACAAGCTGAACGCTTCCATACACTACCGCATCGACCAATTCTTGAAATACAAAAAACGGCCCGCCGCATACGCAGGAGGCCCGGGATCAGCGCCAAAATACGACACGCCGTGGTTCAAAACAGCCGAGATGTCGGCAAAATATATCGATGTCGCGCTCGAGGATGAATTCAAATTCGATACAGCCGCAGGCGGTCTCCGCTTCTCTCTCGGCATATCCTATGACGCGCAAATGCTTTCGAAAAACCGCGGAGGACGCTATAATCTTGACGGATGGGAAGATGTCACCGGGTTTATGCGGCCTCGCCAGAAACCGGAGAGCACCGCCCTTATATGGGGCACGGGCGACGGGTTCAACCCGGTCTTCGCCCTCGTGTACGAGCCGGTCAAGGACATGCTCAAGATCAGGGGCACCCTCTCTCAAAAGACAAAATTCCCGACCCTGCACAATTATTCCAACACATCGGATTACATAGAAGACTATTATCTGGAAAATCCGGCGCTTCTGCCTTTCGTGATCAAGCTGAACGAGATCAAGCCGGAAACATCGTACAACGCAAACGCCGGGTTCGAGCTCGACCTGTTTGAAAAGGCCCTGAACCTGAGAGGGGACTACTTCTATGCCTTTTATAGAAACAAAATTGAAGCAGTCGCCGATCCAAACACCGAGGTCGGCTCCGAGCGCGCTGTTAACATAAAAGGACGCGAGGTGCACGGCGCGGAGGGAACAATCACCGCCACGGTAGGCAAAGACCTTTTAAAAGTCCTTGAGATGAAACCCTCGGCCACCTACGTGTTCACGCACGCGCGCGACTGGTACGACGCGCCAGTAGTTAAGGGAACGACCGTTGCTGAAACTCCGGCTCACCAGGTCATACTTCAGCTTGCGCTCGACTTCATAACCGGAACTGGTTTGAATCTCTGGACCAACGGCCAGTTCAACCAGTCTATATACGTTCAGCAAATACCTACAATCGTAGAATATTTACCGGTACCTCCGGGAGATGATCCTCTACCAGTTTATTTGACTCCATTCTACTCAACAAAAATGTACACGACCAAAAAGCTCCACGATCCCTTCATGTTCAACATCAGGGTATCGCAGAAGATCGTCGATCACTTCGAGCTCTGGGTCATGTGCAAGAACATTCTCGACGACTACAACGCCGACCCGTTCAACCCGGGCCCGGGCAGGACCTTTTATTTCGGCGCGGACGCCGAGTTTTAATCCTCCATACAGGCCGCGTGGTGTTGTTCCGCGCCACGCGGCTTTTTTACTTTTCCGCAAGATAACCAAAACACGGACAACAAGAGGCCGACTCATGAAAAAACCGAAGAAAATCATACTCTGCACACTATCCCTCTCCTGTCTTATCGCTATCACCGCATGCGGAAAGAAGCTCTCCGACATCATGACGGTCACCGGCGCGACGCCGCTCGCGCTCCGGGAGTCGGTGCCTTCAGGCAGGTCCATCGTCATCACCGGCATGGTCAAGAAGGAGTACAACCTGTCGTCATACGCGCTCAACAAGTTCGCGACCGTCCGTGTCCGGACCAGGGAGGTCTCGCCAAGCGGGGAATTCGAGGGTGCCTACGTGTACACCGGCATTCCCCTCTACAACATACTCGAAGGGGTCACGCCGGAGAAGCCGAAGACCGCGCCGTTCGACCGGCCCCTCGACATGGTCGTGGTCCTGCATTCGGCATCCGGGAAAACCGCCCGCTTCAGCTACGGCGAATTGATCTTTACGGACGACCGGCACCCCTGCACCCTCGCCTTCCATCGCAGGCAGGTGCTCCCGAGCAAGGACCCGGACAAGTACACGAAGAACAGGCATAAAGGCGACCTCGAGGGGCTCAGGCTCATCTGCCCGCGAGACCCGGACACGGCTCGCTATCTCGACGACGTGACGAAGATGACCCTCGAGGTCCTGAAAACGCCGGACGACCTCCTCCCGGTCATGAAGAAGGGGGCGAAATGCTCGTCAGACGGCATCTCCGCGGTCCAAAACGGTACCGCGAAGCCGGTCGTGTTCGAAGGCGTCGAGCGGAGTAAAACCTCGGACTGGGTCCGCATCGGCCACGGGCAGGGATACAAGGGAATTTCGAGCGCCGGGGGGTACGATCTCCGATCGTTTTTGAAAAAGAATTTCAAAAACTGCGGGCCGGACAATTTCTTCCTGTTCGTGGCCTGCGACGGATACCGGGTGCTGTTTTCCGGGCGAGAAATATTCGGGTCGGCCGATGGGGCGTCATACATGATCGTCGATTCCCTGAACGGTAAAGACGCCCGTGGAAAATACATGCTCGCGCCGGTGGCCGACTACTTCGTCGACCGCGACGTGTGGGGACTCACGCACATCGTCATGCTCGACGGCAAGTGAAAGGAGGCGCGGATGTTCACTACCAACAATAACATCTATCTGTACATCGCCGCCGGCTGCTTCGCGGCCTCGTTCGCTCTTTACCTCTTAAAGGCGCGGGCGTCGGGACTCTTCGCGCTCATCGCCGGGTTCTGCCTCTATTCTCTGTATCTGGCGGGGCGGGCGTGGATACCGGGGATGTTCCTGCCGAACCCGATGGTCGAGGGGCCGTACCTCCTCCCCTGGTGCATCGGCGTCATCGCGCTCGTGATGGCGGTCGGCCGGCATGAACGATGGGGCATTGCTCTTGTCCCGCTCCTTTTGTTCACCGCGTTCGCCCTCGTCTACGCGCGGGGGATCATTCCCCCGACGCCGAACAAGCTGACGCCGTGGCTGGTCGCCTTTTTCGTCCCGGAGGTGTTCGCGCACGCCTGCTTCTACTGCGGCGCGGTGTTCGCGGCCATTCTCCTCGCAGGACGCGACAGGACGGAGACATTCCACAAGCTGCTGGTCTGGGGCTTTGTGCTTTACTCCGTGGCCCAGGTGACCGGCGCGATCTGGTGCTTTCTCGGATGGGGCAACACCTTCCAGTGGGGGCCCCGCCACATGAGCTCCGCGGCGACATGGCTTATCTTTGCCGCGTATCTTCATCTGAAATACATCCCCGGATGGAACGTCAGGCGCAGGGCCTGGTTCGCGATCGCCGCCGCGCTGGTCGTGCTCGCGGTGACCAACAGCTCCTACCTGCATGAAATGAACTTCCCGCGCATTGGAGGCTGACATGATTAAAAAAATCTGGAATTCCCTCGGGGACATACGCCTTTCCTTCTGGCTTCTGCTCGCGGCGGCCGTCCTCTTCTTCACCGGCATGCTCCACTCGTCCCTCGACTTCTCCTATTTCAGGGCCATGAACGAAATGAGAATACAGGACTGGCTTGCTCGCGAGCTGCCGGCACGCCCCGGCGCCAACTGGTGGCTCCTTCCCCTCCTGGCCGTCCTGTTCCTGCTGGGGGTCAACACGGTCATCTGCACGATCAACCGGGTAACGGCGCTGATGTCGGGGCGCGCCAGGACCGACTACCGGTTCATAGTGTCCCTCTTCCCCTCGGCCATCCACATCCTGTTCATCACGGTCATGATAGGGCATGCGGTGACCATAACTACGGGGATATGGACTCGTGTGCCCCTGGCGGAAGGCGCTGCGATACGCGTGGATCCGTCCCTCCCGGCGCTGACGGTGAAGAAAATTGAGGACAGCTATTTCCCTCACGGGTCGCTCCTTTCAAATCGGATAATGAAAACGAACGTCTCTCTTATCGGAGACGGCGGAGAGGAGATTCTCCTGTCGTATCTCGACTCTATAGGGTACGGGGGATATCGCCTTCATCTCGACATGGTGAAGGATAAAATTCCCCGCCATCGCCAACGCCTGCTCGCGCAGATCAAAAAAGACGATGAGACCTGCAACCGGGCGGAGAGGTTCCGGTCCGCAGAGCGAAAGAGAGATCCATCGCAGAAACTGCTTCTCCTTGCCATATCCGATCCGGGTCTTCCGGTCATTCTGACCGCCTTTTCGCTTATTCTCATCTTGATGATATGGTATTTCATAGAATCCTTCAGGAAAAGGGGCGACAACCAGTAGCCAAAGCGCCGAACGTGAGGCGCATAGGGCCGTCTGCTCCTGCATACATGGCCGGATATAAACAGGCCGGCCGGTTGATTAAAACCGATTTATCAAATGTACCAAACATCATTGATGCGGAAGCGGATAAGTTCCCCCGCATGACTTATATGGGCCCGGCCCTCTGATCGAAACGTAAACCTTGTCCGACTTATTATTCATTCCACACCTGAGCGGGTCAGCTTCCGGCTACGCTAATAATTCATTTTATGTCTTGAAAAAAATTATCAATATTTGTATATTTGCAACATAATAACAGGAGGTATATCTAATGAAAATCAGCGCCCGCAACATGATCAGAGGCACCGTAAAAAAGGTCGTGAAGGGATCGGTCAACAGCGAGGTGTTAATCGAGCTCCCGGGTGGGACCGAGATCACATCCATTATAACGAAAGAATCTGCAAAAACGCTCGACCTCAAAAAGGGCAAGCCGGTCTACGCCGTCGTCAAGGCCTCGAATGTAATGATAGCGGTTGACTGACCATGCCAGAAGAATTAATGAACACCAAAGAGGTCGCCGAGTACCTGGGCATCAACGAGAAGCAGGTGTACGCCCTCATCAAGGCCGGGAGGATCCCCTGCACCAGGGCCACGGGCAAGTGGGTCTTCCCGAAGCACCTGATCGACGAATGGATCAACACAAGCGCCATGGGAAGCGTCAAGTCCAGCGGCCGGAGGGAACGAAACCCGGCTCATATACTCGCGGCGGGAAGCAATGACCCGGTGCTCGACCTCCTGATAAGCCAGAAGAATTACGATAATGTCAATATTTTCTCCTGCAATACCGGAAGCACCGAGGGCCTGCGTCTTATGGCCGAATCGGAAGCGGATATAGCCTGGTGCCACCTTTTCGACCCGGAAACCGGCACCTACAATATTCCCTACATCGCCTCGCACATGGCAGACCGCAAGGTCGCGGTCGTCCATCTCTTCTACCGGGAGATAGGGCTCCTGGTGGCGCCGGACAACGCCAAAAAAATCAAGAAACTCGAGGACATCTCCTCCGGCATCCGCTTCATCAACCGGCAGAAGGGCTCCGGTATAAGGCTTTTCCTCGACTACCATCTCAACAGGGCGGGGATCGATCCAGGCGCGATTACCGGATACGAAAACGAGGTGTACACCCACTTCGAAATAGGCCTCTCCATACTTTCGGGCAAGGCGGACGCGGGCATATCATCCGTGGCGATTTCCAAGCTGATGGGGATACCCTTTGTGCCCCTGGCCAGAGAGAGCTTCGACATGGTGGTCGGCAAGGACACCTTCTTCGAGAAGGGGATCCAGACGTTCATCGATACGCTGCAGTCAAAAAAATTCCGTAAAACAGTCGAGCCGCTCGGAGATTACGACTTCGCGGACTCCGGGAAGATACTCTACTCGACCGCGAGCACGTAAAAGCCGAGCACAATTTCCTCTATTTATTCAAAGCAGAGGGCGCAGAGGGCTCATTGACAAGACATGCCTATGATGAATAATCGATATACCAGCTTCACATATATGACCTCACTTGTCATTACGAGGAGTCCCGATTTATTCGGGACGACGAAGTAATCTTATCATTGTCATCTTTAATCACTTGATTCATTCATGATCTCCATATATACGAAAACCAGATCGCTGCGCTCGCGATGACATATAAGTGAGGCATCATTAATAATCATCAGCTAATTCCCTCTGCGTTCTTTGCGAGAAAATATTACGCGTTTCTCGCAAAGCGCGCAAAGGGCGCAGAGAAAAATAATTGTTTGCCCATGAAAACCCCGACCTTCATCCTCTGCGAACTCTGTGGCCTCTGTGTTAAAAATTTTATGTTTGTATTGACAGCCAGTTCGTATTGGCCACAATAATCCCGCTATTTAAACATCTGCTATCTTTCATAGGATTTGAATCATGAAAACACTCCAGCTCTTCGCGGCGTCACTCTTCTTCATTATCGCATGCCTTGCAATAATTTCCTGGGGCTCGCCATGGGAATACCTGACCGGCGCCGATCCCCTGCGGGCGGCCGCGGTCGTGTGCGGCGGGTTCATGGCCGCCAGTTTCGCGCTGGCGTGGATCACCGGCGACTATTCCCAGACCGACAGGCTCTGGAGCGTGCTCCCGGCGCTGTACGCCTGGTACTTCGCTGCCAGGGGCTGGCCCGACGGCAGGCTGGCGCTCATGGCCGCGCTGGCGACCCTCTGGGGCGCGCGTCTCACCTTCAACTTCGCGCGCAAGGGCGGGTACACCTCGGCGGAGGACTACCGCTGGGCGTTCCTGAGAACCAGGATACCGGGCGCGGCCGCGTGGCAGGCCTTCAATCTCACGTTCATCGCGGGCTATCAGCATTTCCTTATTCTTCTATTCTCCCTTCCCGCCTACGCGGCGTACCGAGACGGCACCGCGCCGCTCGGATGGAAAGACGCGGCCGCGGCAGGGCTCTTCCTTGTCCTGCTTGCCGTCGAGACAATCGCGGACGAGCAGATGTGGCGTTTCCAGCAGGAAAAGAAGAAGAGAGCCGCCGCCGGCACCGCCGTGGAAGGCGATTATAAGCGTGGATTCATAACGTCCGGGCTGTACGGCCTTTCACGGCATCCAAACTACTTCGCGGAGGTGTCTATCTGGTGGGCATTCTACCTGTTCGTTCCGGCGGCGACCGGCTCGTGGCTCCACTGGACCATTACCGGAGCGCTTCTCCTTACCCTCCTGTTTCAGGGTTCCATATGGCTCGCGGAGCACATATCATCCGGCAAGTACCCGGCGTATGCGGAGTACCAGAAGAAGGTGTCTCGCTGTATCCCCTGGTTCGGCCGGCCGATGGAATAGCCGGAAGCCATACTTTACACGACATAATAAAAATATTTGTTGACAATATCATTGATGATAAAGTTATAGAATAGTATATTTAACAAGGGGACCTCAAAAAAACTGCTTGTACCGCTGAAAAAAGCAGTTTTTCTTTAATATGTACCCTCTGGGAAGGCCCGCCTCGATAAAGGGTCTTCTCCATGCATCATGCGACTTGCATTTAATCGACCGCTATGAGTATATGATATTTCGCTGATTGTCCGGTTTTCATTGAAAGGAAATTCCGGGCCGGCGGGCAATCATATGACGGCCATCATTGAACAGATACAGGATACGGGCATGGACTGGACCGACATCGTCATTTCATCAAAAAAAGAGCCGAAGCTTTCCAAAAACGCGCTTATCGTACTGGAAAAGCGCTATCTCGCGCGCGACGAGAAAGGGACCATCATAGAAACGCCGAAAGAGCTTTTCCAGCGGGTGGCAAAATTCGTCGCCTCGGCCGAGTCCGCTTACGGAGCAAAACATGCCGAAATCAACAAAATCGCCGACGTCTTCTACGATATGATGGTCGATCTGGAGTTTATCCCCAACACGCCGACACTCATGAACGCGGGACGGCCGCTCGGCCAGCTCGCCGCCTGCTTCGTGCTGCCCGTGGAAGACTCCATGGACAAGATATTCGACGCGGTGAAGAACATGGCCCTGATCCACAAGAGCGGCGGCGGGACCGGTTTCTCCTTTTCGCGCCTCAGGCCGCGCGACGACATCGTCAAGTCGACCGCCGGCGTCTCAAGCGGGCCGGTCTCCTTCATGAATATTTTCAATGCCGCGACCGAGACCGTGAAGCAGGGGGGGACGCGGCGCGGCGCCAACATGGCGATCCTGTCGATAAGTCATCCAGACATCATCGGCTTCATCAGGGCGAAGGAGGACAAAAACGCGCTGACCAACTTCAACATCTCCGTCGCGATCACCGACGAGTTCATGAAAGCGCTCGAGAACGACGGTGACTACCCGCTTATCAACCCGAACACCGGTACGGTCGTAAAAAAGCTGAAGGCCGCGGAGGTCTTCAGCCTGATCGTCCAGAAGGCGTGGGAGAGCGGCGAGCCGGGAATCGTGTTCCTGGACCGGATCAACGCGGCAAATCCGCTGAAAAAGATAGGCCTTATAGAGAGCACTAACCCTTGCGGCGAGCAGCCCCTCCTCCCCTTCGAGTCGTGCAACCTGGGCTCCATAAACCTGAACAGCGTCGTCAAAAAAGAAAAGGGGGGATACGCGGTCGATTTTGACAGGCTCAGGAAAATCACCAGGCTCTCGGTCCATTTCCTCGACAACATCATCGACGTCAACAAGTATCCCCTGGACGAGATCAGGGACAACACGCTCGCCAACAGGAAGATCGGACTCGGGGTCATGGGCTTTGCGGACGTGCTTATCCGGCTCGGCATCCCCTATAACTCAGAGGAGGCGGTCAAAGAAGCGGAAGCGATAATGGCCGCCATCCAGGAGGAGTCGAAGCGGGCCTCCGAGGACCTGGCGGAAACGCGCGGGGCCTTCCCCAATTTCCCGCGTTCGACGTACGCGGAGCCCGGCGGCAAGCCGCTCCGTAACGCCACCACCACGACCATCGCGCCTACCGGGACCATCAGCATCATAGGCAACTCATCCAGCGGCATCGAGCCGATATACGCCCTCGCCTATGTCCGCAACGTGATGGACAACAATATCCTGGTGGAAGTCAACCCGCTCTTCGAGCAGATCGCGCGCGAGCGGGAGTTCTACAGCGACGAGGTTATGGCCCGGGTCGCCGAGCACGGCTCCGCAGAGGGCATCGGCGGTGTCCCCGACGACGTGAAGCGCGTATTCGTGAGCGCCCACGACATCTTGCCCGAATGGCACATCAGGATACAGGCCGCCTTCCAGAAACACACGGACAATGCCGTATCAAAAACGGTCAACTTTAAAAGCTCCGCAGTCAGGGAGGATATCGAGGAGGTCTATCGTCTGGCGTACCGGCTCGGCTGCAAGGGCGTGACCGTGTACCGCGACCAGTCGCGTGACAACCAGGTGCTTGACTCCCGCCCGAAAGCCGAACCGAAAGAGGCCGCCGCCACAAACGACAGCACTCCCGGCGAGCAGACGGGCCGCGCCCCGCGGCCGAGGAAGGAAATCACCTGGGGCGCCACGCGTAAAATGACGACCGGCTGCGGTTCTCTCTACGTCACCATCAACGAGGACGAAAACGGGCTCTTCGAGGTTTTCGCCACCATGGGCAAAGGGGGCGGGTGCGCGGCCAGCCAGACCGAGGCGGTCAGCCGCCTCATTTCGCTCGCCCTCAGAAGCGGCATAGACAAGGACCAGATCATAAAACAGATCAAAGGAGTCAGGTGTCCCAACCAGGCGTGGGAAAAGGGGGGACGGATATACTCATGCGCGGACGCGATCGCCAAGGCGATCGAGCGCCACACGGGCGCCAACCATATCATGCCCAATTACGACAGCTTTCATGACGCGGCCAAAAACATCGCGGAGACAAACGGTAAAAAAACCGGGGGCGACGCCATGATGGTCGGCGTCTGTCCCGACTGCGGCGGACCGCTTGAGTTCGAGTCGGGGTGCGCCGTCTGCAGATCCTGCGGCTTCTCCAGGTGCGGGTAAGGGCACGTTCCCATAATCGCTTCACATAAACAAAAAACCCGCTTTCGCGGGTCCTTCATGTCTCTTGCTGCAACTCTTGGTATCAGGCCGCGTCCAGCTCCAGAAAATTAGCTATGTCAAGAAAATGGAGTATTCTCCTCACATTATCGTCAAGACCGACCAGCATCAGGCATTTCCCGTTCTTCAGCATCGCATTCTTGATCGAGATGAACATACCCACGGCCGATGAATCGATGTGGGTGACGTTCGCAAGGTCAAGTATGACCCGACCGGCCGAGCTGGTGTTGATCATCTTTTCGATATATTCCAGGATAAACGAAGTGGTGTTGAAAACCAGATCATCCTTGATGAATTCAAGCCTCAGTTCGCTCCCGGATGTTTCACATCTGATGTAATCCATGCGTTGCACGTCTTTGCTACCCTGGCGGAACTTGCCCTACACGACATAATTTTATTAGGCAAATAACCTTATCATATGATTAATTTTGTCAAGAAATATATTATACGAATGTTAAAAAAATTAATGGCAGGCCAGGCCGCTCAGGCCATGCTCCGTAGCTACATCCATATCGTCTTCACGTTGGCTGGAAGTTTAAGGCTGGCGGCCTTTTTGACCTTTACCGGCACGTTGAGCCGGACACCGCTGAACTGGATAGCGAGGCGAAGGCGCGTCTGCTGGACAACTATCATAATGTTCGAAAAAAATAGACACTCGCCCTGAACGGTCGGCTTTTTCAGGTATATCTCGACTTTTTCCCTTGTTTTCTTGTCAAGGATAAGGACTTTATCCGGATTGCCGTCCCGGAATGAAACTGTTTCGAAAAACTTCGGGTTCTCCAGAATAATCATGGAGCCGCCCCCGTTATTGGCCTCAAGGCCCTGCCGAACGGTGTAGTCCTCGATAAGAGGAAACGTGCCGGTCGCAAGGCTGTAGAGCAGATCAAAATCGATACTGACCGCGCTGTAGTTGCCGATATCGAAGGTTTTAAAGGAATCAACGATCAGCTTCTTTTGAACGGGGTAATAAACGCGAATCTCGTCAGCCTCCTGAAAAAACTGGGCGACTGTACTTCGGAAAATCGCGTCGGAAAAAATGATATGCATGGCGCGGAGCGTGCGGTCATACGAAGCTCTTCCGAGGATCCTCTGTTTTTTTTCCGCCAGACTTCCGTCGATACTGAAGTTGGCCGCGAATGTGGCGGGCGCGTTTTTTTTGAGAAGGGCCACCCTGTCAATCATGCGGCGAACCGCGGCAGTATCGGCGGCATGATGCTGGCTGAGCAGCAGATCCTCATCGCGAAGCGCCTGCTTCCCGCAGACGGCCGCGCTCACGACCGCGAAAAACAGCGCGACAGGTATGACAGGTCTGATTTTCTTCATTGCTCTTTTTTCCGGTATTGCCTGATTTTCTTTTCTATCGCGATGTTCTTCTTCATCCCGCTCGACTTGTTCCAGTACTTCAGGGCCTCTTCTATTTTGCCCAGCTTGAGATATGTGTCCCCGATATGATCGTATACCACCGGATCAGGCGATTTCGACCTGTTTAAAAGCTCTTCGGCCGCCAGAAGCTTCTCCAGGGCCTGCCGGTAGTCGCCCTTGCGGTAATAGACCCACCCGAGAGAATCGGTGTACGCGCCGTTTCCCGGCTCCAGCTCCAGAGCCTTCCGCACCAGGATCAGCGACTCGTCTATCTTTATGTTGTTGTCTGCGTAAAGGTAACCGAGGTAGTTATAGGAGCGCGCGCTCCGGGGGTCGTTCCGTATCGCCTTTTCCAGGGACTCGATTGCCTTGCCCAGCTTGGAGCGCTTTTCCATGACTATGGCCAGATAAAAATAATAGGTTTCGCTCTTGTCGTCGATGGAGATCGCACGCTGGATGTTCCTCTCCGCGGTGGCGTAATCCTCGCGCCAGATGGAGATCAGGCCCCTGAAGAAATAAGGCCGCGAGTTGCCCGGCTCCTTCACCGTGGCGCGGTTGAAGTAGGCGATGGCGCTGTCGTACTCCTTTTTCACGCCGTACAGGTAGCCGATATGGAGCATGAGATCGACGTCCGGCTGGAGGCCGTTCGCTTTCAGGAAATAATGGAGCGCCAGTGAGGGGTGGAGGGTATCCTCGTGCGCCTTGCCCAGGTAATAATAGACCCCGGCTACCCCGTCGTTTATCCGTGACGCCTCGGTGAACGCCCGCTTCGACTCGTCAAAAAGACCGGAGTTGTACATGAGCATGCCCGCGGTCACGTATTCATTGAAGGCGGCCGCGGTATCGCCCTTCCGGGTATTGATCCTCGCCATCGCGAGGTGCAGCGAAACGGTCTTGGGCGCGAACTTCAGCACGGTAAGGAGGAGCTTCTCCGCCTGGCCATCATTCCGCAGCAGCTCGCTGTACAGGCCCCAGGCCAGTATGGCGCTCATGGACCCGGTGCCCCTGGCGCTGCCGAGATAGCCCAGGGCGCGCACATCGTCCCTCAGGTAGAATATCCTGCCGAGGACTGAATTGATGACCGTGTCGCCCGGCCGCTTTTCCATATACTGGCGCGAATACCGCTCGGCTGCTTCGAGATCGTACATTTCCATATGGGTGAGAGCCAGATAATAGATGGCTTCGAGGTTGTCCCTGTTGACGTCGAGCACCGCCTGGTACATTGCCACGGCCTGTTCCATATCACCGATCCGGTAGGCTATGCCCGCAAGGTTGAAGCATGACTGCTCCTTGTAGTAATCCTCGATCGGCTGCTGTCCTGATATCTCGATCACCTTTTTATATTGAGCGGCGGCCCTGTCCATGTCGGACATGTTTTTGTAGTAGTGACCGGCAAGGATGAACCGCACCTGCACCGAGTCGGGTCTCACCTTCAGGTAGTCCTCCAGGATGTTTGCGGCCGCCTCAAAATTTTTTTGCCTCAGATGTATATTATAGATCCGGTTGTAGGGCCGCATGTCCCGGTTATTGACGGCAATTGATTTCTTCGCGCATTCGAGCGACCGGGCAAGATCGTTCAAATAGAAATGGCATTCCGCCTGCTGGAAATAAATCTTTTCAGGCGCCGCTCCGGAGGCAGTCGCCTCCCCAAAGCACGCGAGCGCCTTTTTCAGATATGCCTCCCGTTCAGGCCCCTTATGCACGCGGAGGGCCTGATTCTTGTAATAGAGGCCCCAGCTGTACCGGGACCAGTCGGACTCTACCGCATCCGGCCGGCCATTCATTTTTTGGGCCGACCTGCTGCCCCCCTGCCCGCCCGCGGCGACAACGCACGGAAGCGCAATGAGCAGGATCAAGAGGGAAATACTTATTTTCACGGGGCACATCCAGAGAAAAATGATAAATCAAAAATAGTATCCGACACGATTATTGTCAAATCTTATTGAATTCCCGGAGCCGGCCAGAGGAGACCGCTCACACGCGGCCATTCGTTAATGAGAAAAAAAATCAAATAAATTGACAAATTACGATGTAACAATCAGTATATTATATATATCCAATTCATACGCGTTTCGCGTCTGGAGAATTAATAGTATTATTCCCGTCTGGAGGATTCTCATGTTTTACGGAATCGACCCGCTTTACTGGATGTTGATGGCACCCGTCCTGATCCTGTCGCTGGTGTCATCGATGAAGGTGAAAAGCACGTTCAACAAATACTCGAAAATACCCTCCGCGTCCGGCCTGACCGGCGCCGAGGTCTCCAAGCAGATGCTCCGGAGGAACGGACTCTCAAACGTTTCCGTGACCGAGACGGGAGGATTTCTTTCAGACCACTACGACCCGGCGAAAAAAGTAATCCGTCTCTCTCCAAACGTGTACCGGAGCAATTCGATCGCCGCCATCGGCGTCGCGGCCCACGAGACCGGGCACGCGATCCAGCACGCGAAGGCGTATTCCCCGCTCATCCTCCGGAACACGATGGTGCCGATAGCCAGCATCGGCTCCTCGCTCTCATGGATCATCATCATAGCCGGATTCATTTTCGGCGCCCTGGGGCTTGTCAAGGCCGGGATCGTCCTGTTCAGCGTCGTCGTTCTTTTTCAGCTGATCACGCTTCCCGTTGAGTTCAACGCCTCGACGCGAGCCAAGGAAATGCTCGCCTCATACGGGATTATCCCGGGCTCCGAGCTCGTCGGCGTACGCAAGGTCCTGTCCGCGGCGGCCATGACCTACGTTGCCGCAGCCGCGTCATCCGTCATGACCCTTCTCTATTTCCTGATACGGGCAGGGGTGCTGGGCGGCCGGGACGATTAATGTTTTTTTATTGAAATTCTGGCCCGATTCATACTAACCTGTATGGAATGCCATCGGAGCATCACCCGGATATCTCCCTCCCCGGGCGCGTTGCGGCCGCGGCGGGAGTCCGCGCATCAAAGGATTACGGTGAGCCACCATTGATACAGAAACCATCGTCAATTATAGCGTCTTCGGTCCTGGCGTCGCTTATCCTTCTCCCTGCTGTCGCCGTCCGTTCACAGACGCTGATAGACGCGGCCCCGATCGGCGGGCAGGAGTCTCAGCCGCCGCCCGAAAAAAAATCAGAAATTAAGCAGACCGTCGCTTCGGCCAGGCCGGCCATGCGCCGCCACAGCGTCATGCTCGGCATCGGGACCGCCGGCGTGTATGAGTTCGGAGGTGGGGAAAACCATGACGGCATGGAGAGCGCCGGGATCAACTCGACAGCCTCCCTCTCCGCCAGCTTCTTCCTCATCGACAGATTCGCCCTCGGACTGACCGGGCGCTACCAGTACGCGAAAACAAACGTATATATGAAATTGCGGAGTGCGCCCCTGGAATTTAAAGCGACTGCGAAAGGCCATTACGGCGCAGTCGGATTCCTCGCGCACTATTTTTTCAGGGCCAGTGATCGCATCTTCCCGTATCTCGGCGTCTTTTTCCATTATGCCGCGGGAAAACTGGATGCCTCGCAGTTCTTCAACAGCACCCCCTCGTTCATAGACTTCGGAGCAATGGCGGGAATGAACTTCCTGGTCGTCCCGAATCTCGGAATATATCTGGAAATCAGTCATACGCGGGACGTCTATGACCCGGGCGGGGCGGACCGGTGGGGGCACCTGACTGCCATAACCCTTGGCTTCAGGATTTATCTCTAATCCCCGCGGACACAGGACATGCAATGAAAAAAAGCGTATTATTGAGCAAGGCGAGATTCCTCATTCTCAAGCCGCTCAGGGCGATCAAGAATTTCCTGATAATCGA
Source organism: Spirochaetota bacterium (assembly GCA_016933025.1). Classification (GTDB taxonomy): domain Bacteria; phylum Spirochaetota; class UBA4802; order UBA4802; family UBA5550; genus RBG-16-49-21. The sequence continues at coordinate 20,639 of JAFGBT010000046.1, forward strand.
TCTCCGCACAGTCATGAAAAACTTCGGGGAACATGACGGAGAGCTGTCCACCTGCGCCCTGGCTTTTTTTCTCCTGATATCCTTCATTCCCCTTTCCCTGGTGATCATAGCCGCCCTCAGCTTTATATATGACTCGGACACGCTCGCCACCTTTTACATCACGCAGCTGAAAAGCCAGCTCCCTTCCATCGATATCGGGCGTTTCGTCTCCGTCATCGACCGCATCATCTACAAGAAACGCTACCTGGCCTTCATCTGGCTCCCTTTCATCTTCTGGTGGGGTAGCTTTGTGTTCGATATCATCGAGAGGGGCCTTGAAAAGGCGTTCCGGATCGGCGAAAGCCGGCGCTTCTGGAGCGCCAAAATCCGTCACTTTACCATAATAGTCGGTATAGCATTCGTTATCCTCGGATTCACGCTGCTGTCCAATTTTATCGCCCTCCTCAAAAACACCGGCCTTGCCCTGTTCATGGAGACGCATCTCAACGAGGTCGGGATATTGAGCACCCTGGTGAACGTCATGGAGAACATCCCCCTGGCCCTCTCCGCGGTTATGACGCTCCTCATGAACACGGTGCTCATATTCATGCTGTACCGCTTCATCCCCCCTAAAAAGCTGAGCAACAAGTCGCTCTTCAAGGGCGCGTTGTTCGCCTCGTTCAGCTATGAAGTCGTTAAATCCCTGTTCTCCTATTACATCAAGGAAATCAACGACTACACCTCGATTTTCGGATCCCTCAACACGGTTGTCATCCTGATGATATGGATATGGTACACCTGCTTCCTGTTCATTATCGGGGCGGAGATGGCCTGGGTTTTTTTCGAAAAGAGCGAAAAAGGAAAAGCGATTGATTTTGAAGGACCGGCAGAGGGAGAAATCCCCCCGGAAAAATAAAAAATCATTGAATAAAATAATATCATTTCGTAGCAATATACCGACATCGCGGCGAGCGATACTATAACCATCCTGCAGGGTGCACCATATGAAAACCGTCCTGTCGTCGATCATGCTGGCATTGATCATATCTGCGTCTGCGCCATCCGTCTTCGCGGCCCCCAAGCTGGACGATCTGATCACCAAAAAGACCAAAGAACTGCTGAAGGGCTACCGCGGCCAGAGAGACCTGTCGATCGCGATCGTCGACACGGACAAGACGCCGATATCGTCGAAAATAACGACCATCGCGTACAAGGTCGTATTTAACGACAAAAGATTCAGTATAGTCGAACGCGAACTGATGAACCAGCTGACCAAAGAGCTGGCCCTCCAGCATACCGGCCTGGTGCAGATAGCCTCCCAGATAGGCAGGATGACCGGCGCGAACCTCATTCTCCTGATCCGGAAAGAAGAGACGGATATGCGCATGCGGATCGTATCGGTCGAGAAGGGCGTTATCCTCGCCTTTAACTTCATACCGCTGACCGACATCGCCGCTGCCGAGAGCGGCGGCACGGGCCCGCGGGCGACGCAGCCCGTAATCGGCTCGACGTATCATTCGCCGGTGCTTGCGGGTCTCGTCTCAATATTCCCGGTATGGAGCGGGAGCTGGAACGCGGGATGGACCGAATGGGGGCTCGCCCTGGTCGCCTGCAAGACCGGAAGCTGGATCGCCCCGGCGGTCTTCTGGTTCCAGGCGTCAGCCGAGAAGAAAAAGTATAACGATTTCAACAGCAAGGCGAGGAGTTTCTTTTACGCCAACCCGACCGCCTTTACGCCGGAGAACCTGACTCTCTACCTGCTCTGGAGCGGCAAGCTCCAGAGGGAGAAGGACCGAGCGCAGGACAAGTTTCAACAATCGCTGACCTACTGCTCCATAGCATGGGCCGCGGTCACCGTCGCCGACATCATCGGCTCGGTGTTCTATGTCATATCGCGCAACCCGCAGTACAGCCTCGCCCCCCCTGGTATGGAACTGCAGGGTCTTTCGTATTCTTTTCATAACCGCTTCGGCCACTTCAGCAGCGGGCCGGTGACCCGGGCCGCGCCGGACGGCCTCGACATCTCTGTATCATATCATTTTTAACGATTATGCGCGGCGCGCCGACCCACGCGGGCACAATAACATTTGAACGGCATCGGTTCCAGTACATGCGCGGATACCCGTCGAAGGAAAAGCTGTAAGAGCCGGGGATACGGGCGTGAGCCCGGTTTTAGCTCAAATTTCTTCGGGCCGCTAAAAATAAAAACCGAGGCCGATATGCCCGAAGACCCCGTCATCAAGAGGCAGGCCCTGCACGTAGCCCTCGGTTTTATAGCCCAACCGAAAGTAGAACCTGAAAAAGTCATTCACCATTACGTTGAGGTCGCCGTGCAGGGAGAAACCGATAACACGCGAACGCTGCCGGGAGGCGTACCCGTTAAAGACGTCCACATAGTACAGATTGCCAAGATACGCAGTAAAGTCGAGCAGTGGATAGAGATTAAAGATCATGTTCTCCAGGAAGAAGGTGCTCGTAGTATATGTGACGCCGGGCTGGCTGAACACGTCGACCCCCCCGCCCAGGCTGACGCGCCTTGACAGCTCAATCGTATGCAGGTGAACGCCTCCGCCGGACGTTCCTCTCAATTTCCTGCTCCCGCCGCGGGCATAGACAACCAGAACCCCCTTGCGGGGCAGATTGAAAAAGAGATCCACGGAGCACTCCGGGCCGTTCGGCGTGTACGATACGCGCGTCGAGGGCATCATCCCGGCCCTGTCGCCGAGCGGGATCATCAGCGTCTCCATGTAGCGCTTCCCCGTGACAAGGCCGTAAAAGAAGGCCCCGGCCGCCATGTAGAGATAGGGGTCCGCGAGGGCCACGAACGACCAGCGCCGTATATCACGATGCTTCAGTAAATAGTTGTGCGGAAATACCCGGCCGTACTTGTTGTTCACAAGCAAAAGGTACTGCTCGAAGTCCCCGCTGGAAAAGAGCCTGGGGCCGGGAGGCGTTCCCGAGTTCCGGTTGATATATACCAGCGCGTCAATCCTCGCGTTCAGGTAGAGGAGAACATCAAAAGGATAGATGACCCTGTCGCCGACCCAGCGGCGCGTCATCTCATGGGTGAGGACCATGTTGGCCTCCGACCCCGCGGTTGTGATCATCAGAAGCTGGTCCATCCCGGTCGGTACGGTCAGGTACGTCGCGCCGCCGCCACGCCCGTACGGAAGGGGGGTGCCGATGGTGATCTGTGCGATCTTCTGGCCGGCTTCCACCGCGCGTATGGCGTGACCGGAATACTCGTGGTTCAGGACCATCATGGTCCGGGCGAATGGGAAATCCAGCAAGGTTATCTTTGCGGCCATTATGAGGCTGGTCCATCCGACCCCGATTTTATCGTACAGCAGGTTGACGGGATAGTTGGACAGGCGGATCAGCATTGAATAGCCGGACTCAAGGGTGCGAGAGCTCTGTATCGTTCCGGCCGGGACCGGTAGCACGTACAGCAGCTCATGGGGTTTGTAGAAAAAACTCGACACGATATTATTAAAAAGAAAATCATACGACCTGGAGGGGTATCCGTCAAAGCCGAGGTATCCCGTGTGCCTATAAAGAGGGGATATGTAGATTTTTCCCTTGCTCTCCGCTTTTTCAAGCTCCTCCCTGCTCCCCTCTTCGAGGAGATCCCGCGTTTTTTCTTCCCTCTGTTCCCTCTGTTCCTCCAGGTCCTCAGTCACTCGCCTGAATTTTTTGTCGTGGTAAATCTGACGGAACTCATCGATCAAAACACCTTCGTCCCCGTCCTCATTCCGGCTGATCCATACCGGCCCTATGCCCCCCGTTGCTTTATCAATCACAAGAGGTTGATCGTTTAACGAAAATACCGCGACTGCAGACGCACAGATAACGCCGGAGGCGATAATGACCGCGATCCTTTTCATGCCATTATTAACTCAGGATATTTTTATTATGTCAACGATTAATACCGGCAGAGTCCGGCCGGAGCGACCGGGGGCGCCTGGTGCTGTCCGCCCGTCATGATGAGGCCGCCAGGCCGCTGCCGACATTATCAATGAGCTTCTCAAGCCGGCCCTGATCTCCCAGTACCGTTGGTATGGAAAATATCATATTCAGGTATTCATTGGTATATGCAATGCCGACGAAGATCGGCATATTGCGCTGCGGTGAGGGAATCCCCCACGCCTGGGTCCCGGTGAAACCGCCTCCGCTGAAAACGGGCATGCGTCCCATGTTGGTGATCATCCCTGAAACCGTATAACCGCCGGTCGCGTGCCGCGCGTTGATATTATTTCTCGAAATTCTCCTGAGTATCCATACAGGGATGTATTTAATCATGCGGTCGCCGCTGTAGATCATGCCGTCTCTTCCTTCCTTGATCTGGCGCGCGACATCCTGGCTGAAGTCGTCCGGCGTCGTGTCCGGATTGACGTCAATGTAGATCAGGTTGGTGAGGTTCCCGGTAGAGCGAAGGCCCTCCTGGCGCGCGCGCAGGTCGACCGGTATTGCGATGCGGACCTTGCCCTCTTTGTGCTTCCATGCCTCCTTTGCCAGGAGCACCGCGACCTGCCCCATCGGGTTGCGATAGCGTCCCGGATAAATCCTACGGATCCACATGACCCCCTCGTCATCGCCCCTGGCCGGGCCCGTGGGCGGGATGTACACCGGCTCCGCAAGCGGCCGCCCCTCCTTCTGGAAGGAATCGCAGAGCTGGTGCTCGGTGACGGTTGAATCGGACCCGATCGGCTCCTGCCCGTTGAGGACCCTGAAGATCTCCTCGGCCCACCAGAGGGAGCCGCGGCCGTCCATAAACGAATGGTGGGTGCGAACGACAACGCGCAGCGTCTCGCCATGCACCAGAACCAGCTCGGCGATCGGCCCCCGGTGCGGATTGAGCGGTTTGGTAAGCGCGGACGGGATGTTCTCCGAGCTCATGCCGTCCCATCCTGAACCGTCAATTTCAACCACCTCGGGAAGGGGACCAGTGCCGACTATCCGGCTGAACATGTTGAAGCCCTTGATGACCGCGCGGCTGCCGGGATTGGCCTCCGATGCCCTCCTGACCGCCTCTTTCCATTTCGGCACGTCGAATTCACCGGTGCCGTCCCAGCAGAGATGGTTGATCATCGGCGGACAGACCCCCTTGAGCGCCAGGTAGATACGCTCGGTAGCCCCCAGTTCCCTTGAATACGCCATGGCTATCTTCCCTCCTTCCTGTATTGTTCCATGCCGCGGGCAATACGATCGAGGACGTCGTCAATCCTCCCGCCGCTCGCCTGGTTCCTCGGCATGGAAAGAATAAGCTCGAACCCGCCTTCATACCCGGTCAATACCATAAGAAAAGGATAATACTCGTTATTGGGGGGCACGGCCCAGAAGGCCCGGGCATTGAAACCGCCCCCCGAAAACTTTCCGAGATCGACCCGCCCCACGTTGGTGAGAATGCCCGACAGGCTGTAAATGCCGGTTTTATTGCGCTCCCTGATGATGCGGTCGCCGGCACGCGCAAGAAGAGCAATGGGTATGTGAACTATGAGCTGGTCCCCGCGCGAGAGCATCCCCTCCGCGCCGCTTTCAACCTGCGCTGCGATGTCATCGGCGATCATTTCAGGGGTCGAATCCGGCTTCACCTCAATGTAGAACGCGAAGGCGAGGCTCGAGGTGCTGCGGAGCCCCGGCATCCGGCGGCGCATGTCCACCGCGATCCCGAAACGGACTATTCCCTCGGCGTGCCGCCATGCCTCTTCGGCTGAAAGCCTGGCGCACCGAGGCAATATCAGCTTCATGTTCCCCTTGATGGCGCGCTTTCTCCAGACCACGCCGCGCTCGTCGCCCTCGGGCTTGCCGCCCGGAGGGATATGCTCTGTAGGAAATGGCGTTCGCATTTTGGTCTGGAATGTTTTTATCAGCTCTACGTCGTTCATGTCCCAGGTAGATCCGATCACCGGTTCGTTTCTCAACACGCGGAAAATATCCTCCGCCCATGTCAGGGTACCGCGCGCGTCCATGACCGAATGGTGGGTCCGGAACGCCACCCGCGGCACCGGGCCGCGGATCAGCACCACCTCGCACGACGGGCTCTCGCGGCAGGGGAGGCTGTCGAAGAGGGATGACGGCGCGCCCTCCGACCCGCGGCCGTCCCACGATGAAGCGTCATCCTCTCGAACGCGGGGCGTTACACCGGAATCGACCCAGCGCGTCCAGCCGAGGTGCCCCTTGAGGACCAACCGGCTCCCCGGGTTTGCGGCCGAGGCGACCTCGACCGCCTTCCGCCAGCGGGGAAGGTCAAGCTCGCCGGCGCCGTCGAACACCATCTGGTTGACGACCGGGGGGCATATCCTGTCCGCGGCGACATAGATGCGGTCATTGAAGCTCATTTTGCGGGAGCCTGCCTGCCTGTTCATTCTGAATACTTCCTCTTCCTTAATAAGAATCCGTACCGCTCAATTACACGCATGATGCCGGGCGTATCGAGATCCCTCACGCTGACTTGAGACCGGCCACGATATTGTCCATCACCTTTTCCAGACGGCCGTCGTCTCCCAGGACACGCGGCATGGCGAGAGTAATGCCGTTCGCGTCCCCGACGGCTCCCATCGTCCATGAAAAGGGACAGGACTCGATGCAGATCGGGACCCCCCATATCGCCTCGGTGGTAAATCCACCGCCGTAGAATGCCTCTACGGGGAGCCTCCCGACATTGGATACGATGCCGGAGAACCGGTATCCACCCTGCCGGTGACTGCGGCGCGCCTCGGCCCTGAGCGCTGTTTCCAGGACCCAGAGGGGAAGGTGCGGCATGACCCTGTCCTCCCAGGTGAGCTGCCCGTCATTCTGCTCCTTGATCTTGAGGGCTATTTCAGCCTCGAGATCTTTTGCGGTGGTCTCGGGCTTTATCTCGATGTAGAGCGCGCTGGTTAGATTGCCATACGAGCGCAGCCCCTTCCGCCGGGCCCTGAGGTCCACGGGTATAACCAGCTTGACCGTCCCGCTCCCGTGGCGCCACGCCTCCCGGGCCGCCAGCAGCATCACCTGGATGAGGAGCCCCGGAAAACGGCCCCTGATCACCCTGCGACGCCAGATGACGCCGGGCGCGTTGCCGACCGCGCGCCCGCTGGGGGCCAGAAACTGATGCGCCACCGGAGGCGCCAGCTTCGCCCCGGCAAAGTTCATCAGGTCGTTTTCAGTGATATCGGTGACCGCGTTCAGGACCTCCTCCCCCCTGAGGACACGGAAGATGTCCTCGGCCCAGCTGAAGGTGCCGACGCCGTCCATCAGGGAGTGGTGCGACCTGAATACCACCCGCAGCGGCTCGCCTTTAATGAGTACCACCTCGGCCATGGGGCCGGCGCCCGGTGAAAACAGGTTCTGGGTAAAGGGCGCGCCCTCCGAAACGGTTCCGTCCCACCCTCCCGCATCGACGGCCCTTACCAGGGGGGCATGATCTGAAGCGACCCAGTGACTGAAACCCACATGGCCCTTCACGACCAGGCGGCAGCCGGGATTGGATTCGGCGACTTTCTCAACCGCCCTGCGCCACCGCTCCTCGTCCAGGACACCCCTGCCTTCAAAAACAATCTGGTTGGCAATCGGCGGGTATATGTTATTCGAGGCCAGCCAGAGCCTGGCGGCAATCGACATTTTTCTTTCATGTTTCAGCATATCTGCCTCCATCTTCTCCCCGGATTACACGCAATAATGACCGCGCCGGCTCAGGCCGCCCTGAGACCGCCCGCTATGTTCTGTAAAATCGTCTCCAGTCGTTCACCGTCTGCCAGCACACGCGGCATGGTCAGGATAAGGTCCACCATGTCGCCGGCGCCCGTTAATACCATTGAAAACGGGAAGACTCCGATACAGACCGGGACCGCCCAGTATACATCGGCGGTAAACCCTCCGCCGTTAAAAGCATCCATGGACATCCTACCCAGATTGGAAATAGCGCCGGACAGGCTGTAGGTGCCTGCCGAGTGGCTGCGCCGCGTCTCGATCCTGATAGCGGTCTCTATTATTTTCTGGGGCACATGCACCAGTAACCTGTCTTGAAGGGTGATTTTTCCGTCGCGGCGCTCTGAAAGCCTCGAGGCGACTTCCGCATCAAGCTCCTCCAGAGTAGTCTCCGGCCTTACGGCAAAATAAATCGGATTGGTGAGATTACAGTAGGAGCGGAGCCCCTCCCGACGCGACCTGAGATCCACGGGTATCAAAAACCTGACCGGGCCCGTACCGTTGCGCCAGGCTTCGCGGGCGGATTGGAGCATTACCTGTATAAGGAGCCTCGGATAGCGCCCTCTGATTCTCGTACGCCGCCACACCATATCACGCGCCTTTCCCCTGGCGCGGCCGCCGGGAGTGATGTAATTGGTGGCAGGGGTGGTCTCGAGCTTCGCACTCGAAAAATTCAGCAGATCCTTTTCATTGATATTTGTGATGTTGCTTAATGGTTCCTCCCCATTGAGTACGCGAAACACGTCTTCGGCCCATGATATGGTTCCCCGGCCGTCCATCAGCGCATGGTGGGACCTGAACACCACGCGCGGCGGCTCGCCATGTATGAGAACGACCTCGGACATCGGCCCCTCGCGATGGGATAATGTCGCCTGAGTGAATGGTGCGCCCTCGGAGCTGAGGCCGTCCCAGTCGCCCGCCTCAACAATTCTGACCGGCGGCGTTCGGCCTGAATCAACCCACCGGCAGAATCCCATATGTCCCCTGACGACCAGGCGGCATTCGGGATTGGCTTCGCCAACCTGCTCAACCGCCTTCCGCCACCGTCTCAGATCCAGTATTCCCCTGCCTTCAAAAACGATCTGATTTGCAATCGGAGGGCAGATGTTGTCTGAGGCCATGAAGAACTTGGCCGCCAGCGATACGCCGTATTCACCTTTCAAACCGCGAGCCACCGCTCCTCCTCTGAATGCCGGAAGGCACTGTTGGTCAGGCCGCCACTCCTGCTCCTGCGACAAAACCTATCCGGCATTGAATACAATGCCCCGCATGATCGTCATAGTCCGGGGCGTGATTTAAAATTGTCACATTTCCGGCCTCTTGTCCAGCATATTTATGGTGTATCAGGATTTAACCTATTAATAAATGGAGACGGCCTTCAACAGACGGAAGCAAACTTGTAGAAATAAATGGTATTGTCAGTATTCGCTGAAGGGTCACTTCACCGCCCTGAGGAGGGAGTAACCGAAAATACCGGCGAGAAAAAATTCCTCAAGGATCTCGGTTCCGCGTATGAAACGGCCGATCTCCTTCCCGTATAATTGCCCGGTGTCGCAGCCGGGCCGGCCGAACGCGTTCTCCCTCCAGTGGCGGAGCGTCGGTATCGTTTTCTCCGTGATATCGACCGTGGTCACCTCCCGAAATCCCGCTTCAATAAGTCCGTTGCAGTAGGTCCCGGGTGAATTGACCCGCGCGTTTCCAAATGCCCGCATCAGGCGAAGGTATTTGACCGCATTGGCCGAGTAAAGTGCAAGTTCCCGGTGGAACGGAAGTATCCGCATCAGCATGATATCGCAGAGCAGCAGGGTGCCGCCGCTCTTCAGCACCCAGAAGCACTCTCTGAACAATTTTTTTTTGTCATGCATCAAATGCGAAGACTCCATGACCCAGGCGACATCGAAGGCGCCGTTCGGGAGCCCGTTGTCGCACCCGTCCGCCACCCTGAACTGAACCGCGCCGTCCAGCCCGCGCCGCCTGCTCTCCCTGTTCGCCAGCTCGATCCCGCGAGCGCTGGTGGATATCCCGAGGACCCGGCACCCGTGCCTGGCGTGGATATAGAATGCCGGATTGCCTATGCCGCAGCCGACGTCCAGCACCCTGCTCTCGGGCGTGGCAGGGCAGAGCTCCAGCATCTTGTCGATCAGGGCGTCGGTCGCGCCGCCAAGGTCTGTCTCCGGGTCTTCAAAATATCCGAAATGAAAATTGTCCCCCATCAATTCCTTCCAGATATCGGTAACCCGATTGTAATGATTCACGGCGTTCAGATGATTGCTCCTTTTTGAATGTTTGGAACGAGCGGTTGCGCAACCGCTCGTGCTACTTTGCATCGTCGCCAATTCCCGCGAGCTTCTTCGCAGTCTTCTGTTTGTCCTTCATATCCACCAGGCGCGCAATCATGATCCGCTGTGCCTGGGGCGAGCCTGCGCCGTGCATTGATTCGGTTAGGTACCCCACCGCGGCCGATCCCATGGTCAGATTCTCGATGAGCCTGAGGATGCGGACCCGGTGCTCGGCGGGAACGCTCTCGACGCCCCGGAAATATTTTTTCATCCATTTAGCCGTCTCCGGCGATTTAAGGTCCTCCTCGGATGGGCAGGTGACCATGATGCCGCCGGCAATATCCTGAGCGAGCCGGGCGATCTCGTAGGGGAACCGGGTGACGTTCTGCTTGTGGACATTTGCCAGGAGGGGATCAACGTAGTAGGTGCCGGAAGGCTCCCGGTGGCCCTCGGCCGCGCAGGCAATGCAGCCGCAGTAGAGGGTCTCGTTCAGGTGGTTCATCTCGACGATCTTGTCCCTGATGTGAGAAGCCCTGTCCGCGCCATTGTATTCGGCGACCGTCTGGGCCGCGCCGATGAGGACGTCGCCAACCCCCACCTTGCAGGAATAGCTCTGGCGGTGGTACGATGCGAACTGCTCGACGAGCCTGCCGGCAAACTCGTACTCTTTATACATGAAGACCCTCTCCCATGGCACGAAGACGTCGTCAAAGACGATGAGGGCCTCGTGACCGCCGAAGACCGCGTTGCCCCGGTCGATGGTCCCCTCCTCGAGCTTCCTGGTGTCGCACGACTGCCGGCCCATGATATAGGTGATCCCCTGCGCGTCGCTCGGCATGGCGAAGGAGACGGCGTAGTCCCGGTCCTCCTCGCGCATGGAGATCGTCGGCATGACAATAACCTCGTGGGAATTCACCGCTCCGGTCTGGTGCGCCTTCGCGCCCCGCACAACGATGCCGTCCTTCCGCTCATCGACCACCCTGAGGAACATGTCCGGGTCAGGCTGCTTGTGCGGCGGGAGCGAGCGGTCGCCCTTCGGGTCGGTCATGGCGCCGTCGCAGACCAGGTCGTTTTCCTGCACGTATTCCAGGTATTTCAGAAACCGACTGTTGTATTCTGTTTTATGTTTTTTATCGATATCATAGGTCGTTATTGACAGGGCGTTGAGTGCGTCCATGCCGACGCACCGCTGGAAGCAGCAGCCGGTGATGGACCCGATAAGCCTTCCCATCTTGCTCTTTTTGACAAGGTCGTTTACGCTCTGGTGGATATGGGTAAACCGGTTGATCTTCTTGCCGGTGATGTGTGAAGTCGCGGTCATGATATCTTCGTATTGAAGATTCATCGCCAGCGAGTATGTCGCGGCGACCGCGTTCAAGGAGGGCCTTATGATCGGGTCATCTACAACGCTCTTCAACCTCTTCCCGAACATATACACAACCAGATCGAGCTCTCTCAGACTATCGATATACTCCTGGGGCGTTTTCATCGGCATGGCTGTACCTCCTTCCAAATTTAATGTTACGTCTCCGTTACTCAGAAGGCGCGGTTGCGCAACCGCGCCTTCTGAGGGCCGCCTCATCCCTCAAGCGCGCCGGTAAAGGTCTGATCAAACGACTCAACGACCGCCCGCTCTCCAGAGATGACTGATTCAAGCAGGCCGAAATATTTTCTGAACTCAGAACCGAGAAAAAACCTGGACGACAGCAGTTTACCGTAATAGAACGCCGCTTCGCCGTTATCTCCGGCAAGCGATCTAATTGCATCGCCCCCCGCGTCGCCGGCGATCTCTTTCAGCTTCGGGACGCAGATTGACATCGACCAGAGGTGCATCCACGCGTGGGCGAGCATCCGAAAAGAGTGCTGAAGCGGAGTCGCGACAGCGTATACCTCCTGTATCCTGCCGGCCTCCATCTCCTTCGCCAGAAACCTCACCGCATCGTCCATCCCTGCAAGGCCCTTTTCGACCGCCGCAATATAGGCAGTATCCACGATATTCCGGGCGCGGTCAATCGTTTCGCCGATCCTCTTCTTGAATACATTGTAATTATACATTCCGGGATTCATCAAAAGCTTTCTCATCGTCAGGTCCATCGACTGGATTCCGTTGGTCCCTTCGTATATTGAGAGTATTTTCGAGTCACGCGCGAGCTGCTCCACCGGGTAGTCCGAGCAGTACCCGTATCCCCCGTGCACCTGAATCGCCTCGGCGGTCACCAGCCAAGCGAGGTCCGTGTTGCCCGCCTTGCATATCGGTATCAGGAAATCAAGGAGCGCCTGCGCCTCCCGCGCCGTTTCCCCGCCGGCCTCGTGTGCAATGTCGGTCGAATACGCGGCGAGCATGGTGAGCATCCGCATCGCCTCGACATGGGACTTCATCCAAATAAGCATTCTCTTCACGTCAGGGTGCTTCACGATCTCGACGGGCCTGGCCGCCTCCCCTTTTTTAGCCGGTCCGGCCCCCTGCACCCTGTTCTTCGCGTAGGTCGCCGCGTGCAGGTACGCCGAACTCGCCACCCCCAGGGCCTCGATGGCGACGTCCAGCCGCGCCTCGTTCATCATCTGGAACATGATCTTCATTCCCTGGCGCTCCTCGCCCATCAGGTAGCCGGCACACTCACCGTTGTCGCCAAAGTTGAGCGTGCAGGTCGAGGACCCTTTAATGCCCATCTTGTGCTCTATGCCGGAGCAGACCACGTCATTACGATCACCGATCGACCCATCAGGCTTGACGTGATACTTCGGCACAAGGAATATCGATATCCCCTTCGTTCCCGGAGGATCGCCCTCGATCCTCGCCAGGACGGGATGGATGATATTGTCGTACAGATCGTTCTCCCCCGCGGTTATGAAGATCTTCTGGCCGGTGATGAGAAAGGTGCCGTCCTTCTGCCTGACCGCCTTTGTCTTCAGCGCGCCGACATCGCTCCCGGCGTCCGGCTCCGTGAGGCACATCGTTCCGCCCCACTCGCCCGATATCATTTTTTCAAGGTATATCTTTTTCACCTCCGCGGGGGCGAAGTTCTTCACAAGATTCGCGGCCCCCACCGCCAGGGTCACGTACGCGGTGAACGACAGGCTGGCGGCGAAAAAATATTCCAGCACCGCCCGGTACATCACATCCGGCATGCCTGTCCCTCCCCATTCAGGATCATTCGCCAGGCCGGTGAACCCCGCCTCGTCGAATACAGACTTCGCGGCCCGGTACCCCTCTGGAACCGCGACGGATTTTGTTTTAGGATCATACCGCGCGCCCGTCCTGTCTCCCTCGGCATTCACCGGATAGACTTTTTCCATCGCAATTTTCTCCGCGAGGTCAAGAGTGGCCTCGTAGGCATCCCTGTCGAACGTCGAAAACGCATCATACGCATTGAGCTTATCAACATGAAACATTTCAAAAAGAACAAACCGCGCGTCGCGCGAATCAACCAGCTGATTGAGTGCCATATACCTTCCTCTCTCTTATCTCCGTACGACAACGGCCGTGCCCATGCCGCCCCCGGCGCACAGGGTTGCGAGCCCCGTGCCGGCGTTTCTCCGCTTCATCTCGTATATCAGGGTGATGATAAGCCGCACACCGGTCGCGCCGACCGGGTGTCCCAGGCTTACGCCGCTCCCGTTTACATTCGTCTTGTTGCGGTCCAGGCCCATCGCCTTCTCGCAGGCCAGGTACTGGGCGGCAAACGCCTCGTTCAGTTCGACGAGCTCCATGTCCGCCAGGACGAGACCCGCTTTTTCAAGCGCCTTCCGGCTCGCCGATACCGGGCCGATTCCCATGATCTCCGGTTCCACACCGGCGGTCGCGGTGGCGGCAATCGTCGCCATGACCGGCACGGCCAGTTCCTTCGCCTTTTTCGCCGACATCAGAATAACACCGGCCGACGCGTCGTTGATGCCCGAGGCGTTGCCCGCGGTGACGGTGCCCCCTTCCTTGAAGCTCGGCTTCAACGAAGCAAGGGCCTCGATCGTCGTGTCCCGACGCGGATGCTCGTCAGTATCGATTATATCCTTCTTCTTTTTTCTTTTTACCTCAACGGGTATTATTTCATCCTTAAAACGACCGCTATCAATCGCCTCCACGGCCCTCTGCTGGCTCAGGAGCGCCAGTCTGTCCTGTTCCTCGCGGGTGATACTGTATTTTTCCGCAAGGTTCTCGGCTGTGATGCCCATGGCCGGACCGATCCCGAGGTTGGTCAGCGAGTCCCACATGGAATCGCGAACCTCTGCGTGCCCGATGTTAGTCCCGTAGCGCATCCTGTCGATGGTATACTGCGCGTTGCTCATGCTGTCCGTGCCGCCCGCCATAATGACATCGGCCTCGCCGCACCTGATCTGATAATACCCGAGCTGCACCGACGACATAGACGAGGTGCAGTTCCTGTGAATGGTTATCCCGGGAACCGTGACCGGCAGGCCAGCCTTCACGGCGGCAACCCGCGCGAGATTGTTTTCGCCGTTGGTCCGCTGGTAGTTCTGGCCCCAGATAACATCGTCTATGATCCCGGGCTCTATCCCGGCGCGATTCACCAGCTCCCGCATCACCGGGATGGTGAGATCAAGAGCGCTCGCATCTTTAAATACGCCGCCCAGCCTGCCGATCGGCGTCCTGCACGCGGCTACGATTACCACATCGTTCATTATAATCCTCCCAGTCCATGATTCAGCGCATTTTACTTTTGCGCTCCGAGGCCCCTGAGGGCAAATCTGTACATGAAATCTATCAGCTCTTCCACAGAGTATTTCCCCTTGGGGGAGTACCATATCCTTGAACGGGCGATGATGGAGCCGATGCTGAAGACCGCTATCTTTTCATCGATGTCACTCGCGAACAACCCGGACTTTTTCCCCCGTCGTATGATGGCGACGCCTATCTCGTCATAATTGTCCCTGAGGCTGACGATCTTTTTGCGGTTTGCGGGCGACAGGTTTTTAAGGCCCACGTCAAACAGGAGCTTCGAGGAGCTTTTCTCGCCAAGGGTAAGCCTCACGTGATTGTCGATCATCAGTCTGAGGGCATCGAGGGCATTGACGCTGTCATCGTCCTTGAGATATTGTATGGGCGACACGATCTCAACCATCTCCTGGCGAAGGATCTCGTACAGAATCGATTCCTTGCTCCTGAAAAAATTGTAGATGTTCGCCGGCCTGAATCCGCACGAGGCCGCTATGTCCTTCATGCTGGTTTCGGCATACCCCTTCTCCCAGAAGAGAGTGCTGGACTCGGCAATTATCAGCTCACGCTGTGTCCTGCTCGATTTTCTTTTTGCCATGTATTTTGCCTGAACTTTTTATGAATGAATGACCATTAATTTAATAATCCCCGGCTGTCAAGCACTATTAGGCTTGTATAATAAACGACCGTATAATAGATTTGTAGTAAATTCGGAATTTTACCAGAGACCTCGAGGAGCAACAGAATGCAGATACTTGACGGGCTTAAAGTCATCGACCTGACCCAGTTCATTTCCGGTTCGCGGTGCACACAGATACTCGGCGACATGGGCGCGGAGGTCGTGAAAATAGAGCCGCCCCAGGGCGATACCCTCAGGACGATCTTTAAGCTGATGCCGGGCGCCGAACGCTGCTACTCGGTCTTCAACCGGAACAAGTTCGGCCTCGCCCTCAACTGGCGTGACCCCCGCGGGAGCGAGGTCATACGGAGGCTCGCGGCGCGCTCTGACATTTTCGTCCACAATCTTTTACCGGGATCGCTCGAGAAGAGCGGGCTCGGCTACGACGATATCAGGAAACTGCGGGACGACATCATATACACGCATATCTCAGGGTTCGGCGCTACCGGCGTCCATCCGGAACGGGCCGCCTTCGATATCATCGCGCAGGCGGTGGGAGGCCAGTTCTGGAACGACCAGGACACCTTCCTGCTGCCCGACAATTACTGGGGCGATCTGACCGCCGGGGCCTACGCCGCCATCGCCACCCTCCTCGCCATCATACAGCGCATGAGGACCGGCCGCGGCCAGTATATCGACATCTCCATGCAGGACGTGATGTACTTCTGCAATTACCGCGCCATGATGGACAAGGCGCTGGAGCCGATCATGACCGACGTGGAGCAGAGACTGGGCCGCAACCCGAAGGACGTGCTGAACTCGCCCGACCGGATGCCGTTCTACGGCTTCTTCAAGTCCAGGGACGGCAAGGTGGCCATCGTTTCCCTCACCGCCAGACAGTGGAAAGACCTGACCGAGATTATCGGCCGGCCCGGCATGGCGACCGATCCGAAATTCAACAACCTCATCGTCCAGATCCACAACCATGACGAGGCGGTGCGCCTCATCGAGGAATGGACCGCGTCACATACATCGCACGAAATCATTTCAAGACTGGAAGCGAAAAAAATTCCTTGCGGCATAGCCTATACGTCGGAGCAGGTGAACCGTGATGAGAACCTCGGGGCGAGGGAGATGTTCCGCAAGGTCCCCCACACACAGTTCGGGGAGATTGACGTTCCCGGCTTTCCCTTCAAGTTTTCCGAAGCGGAGGGCGTTATGGAGATGGCAGCGCCCGCTCTCGGCGAGCACAGCAGGATGATCCTGGAAGAGTGGCTCGGCTATAAGCCGTCTGAGGCCGACATTTTATTCAAGGACGGCGTGATCATCTGAGAAGTGCGGATCAGAAGCGTCCTTCCAGGGCCTGCTCAATCATGATATCGGTGCTGGTGTCATATCGGGCGTCGACGATGAGCACGTCATTGCTTTCCTGGACGCCGCTGACCTGAGCGGTCCGGCCCCATACGCCTTCCACCTGGGCGTTCACGAACCGATTCATCGCCTCGCCTTCGACCGTCCCGCCCCGGAAGGCCGGGATAATGCCGAAGATCAGCGAGGCCGCAAGGGCCATTGACGCGGCCGAACCGACCGCGCCCCGCATGTACAGTTTCCGGCGGCGTCTGCGCAGCACCCTCCCGGCGATTGATCGGTCCCATTCTCCGCTGCGGAGCCTGGCCTCGATAGCTTCATTGAATTTATTATCATGTAATGTTTCCATCACACTGCCTCTTTTGATAATTTCTGCATCAACTCCTTGCCGCGGGAGAAACGCGACTTGACCGTGCCGGCGGTGATGCGCAGCCTGAGGGATATCTCCTTCTCGGAGAGCCCCCGGGCCTTCAGCTCCATCACGCCCCGGTATTTCGGCGGGAGCTTCTCAATGAGAATATCCAGAGCGACCGCCGCCTCCTCGCGACTCTCGGTCTCAGGCGCCCTTTCCATCTGCTGCCGGCCCGCCTTCTCGGCCTTTTCTTCCTCCCGCGCCATCCTGCCGTTCATACGCAGTGACTCGTTCCTGGCTATTGTGTAGAGCCAGGACCCGAGCGACGACTCCTCCCTGAACTTGCCCGAGACCAGGTGCCGGTAGCCCCGCAGGTATGTCTCCTGCACCACATCGTCGATGGCAAAAGAAAACCGTGCCGCCAGGTGCCTCCGCACTGCTGACAGCACGATCTTCTTGGTCCTTCCCACGATCTCCGCGAATTCGATGTCAGTCATCAGGACCTCGCTTAACTCTAGTGCGGCTCCAGAGGGAGCGCCGCCTACATGTCGTCCGGACCGTCAGGCCCCCGGGACCCTCCGCTGCGATGCATTCTGTCGCCGCGCATCATATGCCTGCGGAAGGACCTCATCTTCTCCTTCTGGTCGGCGGTGAGAACCTTTTCGATCGCCAGCCTGTGCTCAATTCTAAGCACCTGCATTTCCACCCTGATGTCGGCAATCTCCTTGAGAAGCGCCCTGACCTTGCCCATGTTGACATTCTCCTCAAGAAGGAGCTTTTTCAACTGGATATTTTTAGGCGCCAGTTTTTCCCTGTAGTCAAGACTCTCAAGCTGGTGCTTCTTGTTTATCTCAGCAATCTTCTTGACCTGATCGTCGTTGAGACCGAGTTCCTTCTTCATCCACACGGGGTCGCCGAATATCGGGCAGCCCTTTTCCATCATGTGCATCTTCCCGCGGTCGTTCCGTGCGGGCGCCTGCCTCTTCCCCTTCTGCGCGTACAGCGCAGGCTGGGCAAGCGCTATCGCTACGGCGACCGCCACTGCCAGTTGTATCCCTTTTTTCATTGTTCCTCCTTTATCCAGCACGGATAATTATTCTCATTTTTATGATATGACCCCGGGACCCGGATATAGGTTCCATATAATTGAAAAAAATGCAATCAATAAGTTGAACCTATATCAACACCATCATTCATAGAAAAACATCTCATTTTCAATTCATAGTTCCTCGACCCCCCGATCTCCTTTTCTGACACATTGATATCACTTTGTATGAGAAGGATATCGGGAGAACGGATAAAATGTAAATTTGGCGTATATATTTTTGACTCCAGTCCGCCCATGAAATAGATTATTAATACAGAACAGTCATCATTAGGGAGGAAGCTTATGAGAGGAGAAAAATTGATCGATTATCTCAAAAGCAACAATGTGTCATTCAAGGTCATTCATCATCCGGTTGCGTATTCCTCGGCGCAGACGGCCCACCTGGCCCATGTTCCCGGCCGGGAAATGGCGAAGCCGGTCATTGTGAAGATCAAGGGAAAATTGACCATGGTGGTGATTACCGCAAACCAGAAGGTTAATATCTCGCTCCTGAAGGCGCTGTATGGCACCGAGGACGTCGAGCTGGCCTCGGAAATCGAATTCATCAGGCGCTTCCCTGACTGCGAGATGGGCGCTATGCCGCCATTTGGAAACCTGTACGGGATGGATGAAATTGTATCCGAGGAGCTTGCAAAGGACGAGGAAATCGTGTTTAACGCGGGAACCCACACCGAGCTGATTAAAATGAAGTACCGCGATTTCGAGGGGCTGGTACATCCGAAAATCGTAAATTTTAAATTTTCGATCTGAGGAACCGGCGCGCCGAAAGAATAATCTACTGCTGTTTTTTGAACGCCGAAAGGCGGAAATCCTCGATGATGGCGGCGGCCTGGTCGCGAACCTTCATGATCGCACCGTAGCCGGTCAGCCCGGCAAAGATTCCCATGATCCGCTTTTTCCGACTGTCTTCAACGAACAACTTGTTCATCCGGAGAGGTATCTCCCACGCGGGATTCCTCGCTTCGATGAGGCCGTCACAAAAGTCGATTATCCCGTGGAGCAGGAACGCCGATTCTTTCAGGTATTCATTCTTGTCCCGCTCGATCTCGAGCTCGGACGCGACGCGGCGGCGAAGTTTCATGAGGTGGTCCTCGATTCTGCGGGCCGGGAGTTTGCCGCGGGGAGCCGCAAGGATGTTCAGAGCCCCATCGTAGACCACAAGCCGGTCCTTCATGGACTTGTCTTCAACCAGAACGAACAAGATCGCAAAATAATTAAGCGCGAATTCGGAAAGGGCCCCGTAAAAATGCGCAATTTCAAGCCCCGCCTTCGGGTGGAATTGTACCGCCGGGTATTTCTTTATGCGGGCGGTTATTTCGTCGATGATCCGGTCAACCTGGTCTGTAAAGGACTTCTCGCTCTTTTTCTTCTCGTATTTTTCCCTTATCTTCTCGAAATTAGCGATTTCGGCGAGCACGAAGGCTTCCATGTTCATCCTGTTCCGGACGGCCATGACGTGTCGTTCTTCAAAAGCGTCGAGATTGAACCAGGTCGGGTTTTTCCTGGAGCACTCCAGGTACTTCTGCTTCAGCTTCTCGATAAGACTGTTCAGTTCACCGTCAGACATGGTCATGGAACGGCGCCCCCGGCTAAATAAAGCGTTTGATATATTTCCGGATAGTGTCCCGCAGCATCTCCCTGAAAACGGGGTCCTGCTCCCGTGCAAAGAGGTCGAAGAGCCCCATGAGTGAAGTCCTGTCGTTTATCCTTTTTATCGCATACAGGGCCGCCGACTTCACATAGACCTGATCATCTTTTTCAAGGACTTCAAAGAGGGCCGCTAGTGCGCGCCGGTTCCGGTAATTACCGAGTGAATTGCAGACCTCCGCGCGCACGCGAAAATCGTGGTCGCCGGATCCGCGCACCAGCGCGTCAAGCGCCTTAAAGGTACCTGAAAAGCCGAGCACGTATGCCGACTTGACCCTGAGTCCAAGGTTGTCGTCGGCGAGCATTATCTTTTCCAGGCCCCGCACGTCCCCCGCCCTCCTCAGGGACGCCAGCGTCTCGATCATGATCTCCTTTATTTCGCTGTCGTCCTCGTACATGAGCCGCTGGGACAGTGTGTTCACCGACACCACAGAACCGATCAGGCGTATCGAGCGGGCGCTTTCGCGCCTCACGTCCCTGTTCTTGTCGTTCAGCGTCATGTGCATCGTGCCGAGGCCGCCCACGTCACGCAGAGCGCCAAGTGCCTCGATTGCGGCGACACGCACCTCGTCATTTTTGTCGCCCAGGGCCGCCCCCCGTATGAGGCCGAGAGACCGCACGATCCTGTTCTCCTTCAGGCAGTTCAGCACGTAGATCCTTATCGACTTGTTTTCTTCCTTTAAAAGATTGGTCAGCGACTGATAGAACCGGTGATCGTACAGATAGTTCATCGCCTCAATGAAATAGATCCTGTGGACCGGATTGTCGCTGTTCACCATGTTCAGTATCACGGGGAAGAGCCGGTCGTCGCCAATCTTCTTCAAGGCTCTAGCGGCGCTCTTTCGCACCGGCGAATGGGAGCTGATCAGGTAATTCGCCAGAGGCATGACGAAACGCCTCTCCTCATACTCGGACATCTGGTCGATAACGCGCACCCTGGTACTCACCCGGCCGGCGTCTTCCAGGCGCTCCAGCCAGCATGAGGCGATGTCGTCGGCCGGATACTCTCTGAGTTTTTTCACGAGTTCCCGCTTCTTCTGCTCGTTCTTCTCGGCAAGTAGTGCGCCGATGAGGCCTGAAACCTCCATAGGACAGTCGGCTTGTGCCGCGGCAGGGACCGGCCGGTACAAGCCGAATGGCCCGGCGACAACGGCCGCCAGGATGCATGGTATGATCCTTCCTCTGTTGCGTTTCATATGATATGGATGCCGGGAGGATGCGCGGAGCACCTCCCCGCATACCCTACTCCCTGAAATGTTTTTGTCAATAAAATAAAAGACCCGGGCATCCCGGGTCTCCGTACAGCAGCGGCTGGCATTCGGGCGCGGCGCCGGCCGCCGTTATTTTAAAACACCGTGGAGATAATTTCTCGCGATGGCGCTTATGAGCTTTTGGTCAAGCACGTTCTGCTTCATCCGGTCGCATTCGGACACCACCAGCATCACGCCGCCGACGATCATAATTGCGGTCACGTTCACGTCGAGGTTGCTCTTGTACACGCCCCTGTTCATCAACTCCTCAACTTCATGGGCGACGACCTTTACGATGGCCGCGATCGATTTGCTGACATGCTCGTTGACGTCCTCGTCCACGCCGGCGATTTCCTTGTAAATCAATTTAATGACGATGGGCTCTCCGAGCAGGACCTTTATGCATGACATCAGTCGTTTATTGATGAATTCCAGAATGACATCATGGTTCGGATTGCTGCTGAAAAACTCGTTGAAATCATCCTGATCGAAGATGTCCTCGATGTTTTCAATTACCACATCCAGAATGGCGTAGAGAATTTCCTTTTTATTCCTGAAATACTGGTATACCGTGCCCCGCGCGATGTCCAGCTTCTCGCATACCTGGCCGATGTGAGTGCTCTGGAATCCCTTTTCAATGAACATCTGTTTAGCGGTATTGACGATCTGGTTTTTTCTTCTTTCTCCTTTTGGCGGCATGTCTACTCCCTCACATTTACCTAAAAATCCTTGTGTTTCTGTTTTCAGGAACGTTCTTCAGCAGCTCCAATTCTTTTTTTATGGGGGCCAGCGAGTCCTTCAGTTCCCGCATTATCCTTTCGGCCTTTTCCTGCAATTCTCTGCTCATATCGTATCCCTGTTATTAATCGAGAACGTTTGCATCAGTCATCATGATATCCGCAGAAACAAAACCTGTCAGGGGCACAGGGTTGAAAGTTGACAACAATTCTGCGTGTATACCTATTGTATCGAACTAATTCAAAATCCCCTTTAGGATCAAAAGCTATAACGGATATCAGAGCAGTAAACAACTATCTCTAATAATTAATCACCGGAAATTAAATAGATATAAAATTTAATATATATCACAATTCGCAATAATGTGTATGAAATAACAGGATTATATCAGGGGTCAACAATTTTTCATTATTATTCATTTTTTTTATTATGTTCATAGAAAAAAAAATGCAATTTTTCAGAGCAAGCTAAAGCGACATATTATCCATACCACCTGCGCTATGATTTGATTATGAAATATGCTGGATAAGAATTGTTGATTGAATAGCGAAGAAGAAAAGATAATGATAATAAGGAAGGATAATTAAATGGTCAGCCCCTTGTAATAACTTTGGACATATTACCAGGGGCTGCCGTTAACACTTTTCATGGTCATTATTATATCCCTGCGTTTTGTATCGTTATACCGCCGTATTCACGGACGATCCGACTGAATTCTGGTCTGATTGAATTCTGAGCTTTGATCCGATCATCATGTACAGGAAATTCTGTACCTCTTCGAGGTTCATCATAACCTGTTCACGCACCTGTTCGCTTACATTTTCTTCTTTGGGATATGCGTAAGGTATGTCCGGTTTCCCGGATGCTATCGGATTGGAAACGAAACTGTCGTTAGCATCGACAGAACGCAGAGCTGAATACGAGAAACTGTTAATCAATCTGACATCCATTTCATTCACCTCCATCCCTGGATTACATCTGATTTTATATTCGACAGAATTTATTTTTATTAATCAAAAAAATAAAATTTTTTCAAAATTTTACCAGTATAATATATACATTTTAATTATTTTGTCAATTTTTTATCATTGATCTAATCCGACCTCTATCATCGGGACTTTGTAAATTGAAACGTACCAGGACCATGAAAATCATTCGTGGTAATATTTACTTGACAACTCGAATTTACCAGAAATAATCCCTTTCCTAAAAATAAAAAGTGATTAAACTATTCGCCATAGACACTTCCCTGTGCCAAGGAGCCCGCATGATTTACCTTGACGAACATCTGAGAGAAAACAGGACGCTCTATAACATCTATCAGGTCTACAAGTACATCGTATTTTTTCCGCTCCTCGGAATGTCGACCGTTACTCTCTTCATCATCATATTCCTTTTCCTGTTCGTCGCCACCGAGAGCTTCGTCCAGTTCGCCGGCGTTATCTGGGCCAGATTCAACAGCTTCGTCACCCCCATGTTTGTCAAAGTTCTCGGGAGCGAGAATATCAAAAAAAACCGGTCCTATGTCGTGGTAGCAAACCACCAGAGCCAGTACGACATCTTCCTCATGTACGGCTGGCTCCCCCTCGACTTCCGCTGGGTCATGAAGATAGAATTGAGGAAGATACCGATCCTGGGATACTACTGCTATAAAGCCGGGCACATCTACGTCGACAGGTCTAACAGCAGGGCGGCGATTGAGTCAATCAACGCGGCAAAGGAAAAAATCAGGGGCGGGACGTCCGTGGTCTTTTTCCCCGAAGGGACGCGGAGCGAGACCGGCGGTCTCCTGGATTTCAAGAAGGGCGCCTTCAGGTTCGCCATCGACATGGGCCTGCCGATCCTGCCGGTAACGATCGTCGGGACCAGGACGGTTCTCCCCGCCAACTCCATCGGGCTCTTCCCGGGAAACGCGAAAATGATCATACACAAGCCGATCGAGACCGGGACATTCACCGAAAATAACATCAGCGAGCTGGCGGACAGGACCAGACAAGTAATACAGGACGGGCTGGACGCCCATGCCGGGCGGCATGCCGATGCGTGACGGCATCGGTGACATTGTCGCACTGGCGCGCACCCTGGTGACGGGCTGCCGCTGTGAATACGCCGAGGTACGGCTCAGCTCGAGCCGGGGCGACTCAATCTCCCTGACGGGCGAGCAGGTGGAAAGCTTTTCGTCCGGCGACACCATCGGCGGCTCGGTGCGTATCCTCAACAACGGATCCTGGGGCTTTGTCTCATTCAACGACCCGGAGGCTATTGAAAGCCACTTCCGGCGCTGCATTGAGATTTCGTCTTCAATCGGCGGCCGCGACAGGACCAGGATCCGTCCCTACCGCGCGGTGAAACGTCACTTCGACACCCCGTCGCAAAAACACGCCGGTACCGTCCCGCTGGAGGAAAAATTCAGCCTCATCAGCGGGTATAACCGCATCCTGAAATCATCGCCCCTGGTACAGACGACCCGCGCGACCTACCGGGACGTCGTGTCCCGCTACGCGTACCTCAATTCAGAGGGGTCGGAGATAACATATGACCGGGCATACTGCGGCATATCCCTGAGCTCCATCGCACGTGACGGCGCCGTGATACAGCCCTACAGCGAATCGGTCTCCGGCTACGGCGGGTTCGAGATCGCCGAGGGGCGGGAGGAGACCGCGGAGCGCGTCGCGAAGACCGCCTGTGATTTATTGAAGGCCGAGTCGCCCGCCGGCGGGACTCACCGCGTCGTGGCAGACCAGAAGCTGGCCGGCGTGTTCATCCATGAGGCCTTCGGCCACCTCTCGGAAGCCGACTTCGTGCATGAGAACGAGCGGCTGAAAAAAATGATGGTCATCGGCAGACAGTTCGGGCCGGACGGCCTGAACGTGCTTGACAGCGGCTCGCTTCCCGGCCTGGCCGGCTACATTCCCTTCGACGACGAGGGCGTGCTCCCGGAAGAGACCCGTCTCATAAAAGGAGGGCTCCTGAGCGGACGGCTGCATTCGCGGGAAACCGCGGAAAAGATGGGTGAAGAAACCACCGGCAACGCCAGGGCCATAGGCGTCGCCAGGCAGCCCATCGTGCGGATGACCAACACCTACATCGAGAACGGGCCACACAACCGCGAGGAAATCCTCCAGGCAGCCGGCGACGGCATCTACGCCGCCGGCGTGATCGGAGGGGAGACCAATCTGGAGATGTTCACCTTCACCTCCGGCTACGGCTATCAAATTAAGCACGGCCGTCTCGGCACAATGTACCGGGACATTGTCCTCTCCGGAAACGTGTTCACCACCCTGCTCAACATCGAGATGATAGGGAACGACCGCCTCATGTTCGGCGGGCTCGGCGGCTGCGGCAAGGGGGGGCAGAGCCCGCTTCCCGTCTCGTTCGGCGGGCCGCATCTCCTTATCAAGGACGTTCTGATAGGGGGCGCGCAGTGATCGAACGGGTGCAGGACAGGCTCTCAGGCAGGGCGCGGTGGTTCGACATCATAGAGGTGAGCGGATCCAGCACTCCCATCTCGTTTAAAAACAACCGGCTCCATTCCATTACCGAGCGCCACAACACCGGATTTGGCGTGCGGGTCAACGTGGACGGCCGGACCGGTTTTTCATACACCAACGACGGCGCCGCTCTTGACGATATGGCCGGGCGCGCCATGGAGCTTTCGACGTGGGGCGACCGCGAGGACTTCGAACTGCCCGCGGAGGCCGGCACGCACTTCGAGCCCTATGACGGCGCCATAGATTCTTTCGATGTCAAATCTGAGATCGCCGCCGCCGAGGAAACGATCGCGGCGATACTCGCCCGGTTCCCCGGGGCCACAGTAGACCTGGGCATCAGCCGGTCGACCGCCAGTTCCCGGATCGTCAACTCGAGCGGTATCGACGCATCGTATCGGAGCAGCCACTACGCCGCCTCCATCGGGGCGACGCTCATCCTTGACGACGGCTCCCGCATCGAGGCCGCCGGGACCCTCTCGGGGCTCGCGCCTCTCGATTACCGGGAGCTGCGCGATGAGATAACCGGCAACATCGAGGCCGCCCTGACGACCAGGAAGTCGCCGAGCGGCAGGGTGCCGGTGGTCCTCTCGCCCCGGGCCGCCGCGCGGATCATCGGAATCGTAACCTCCGGCCTGAACGCCAAATCCGTTTACCGGGGCATTTCCCCCTTTGCGGAAAGGCGCGGGAGCGCCGTGTTCAACTCGGCGCTGACCCTTCGCGACGACCCCTCTATGGACAGCTCCCCCTTCAGCTATCCGTTCGACGACGAGGGCGTGCCCGCCGTGAAAAAGCGCCTCGTCAACCGCGGCGTTATCGAGACCTTCATCACCGACCTCAAGCATGCGAAGAAACTCGGCCTGGCCGCGGGCGGGAACGGCCAGCGGAGCTACGCCTCGCTCCCCTACCCCTCCTTCAGCAATATCGTCATCGACCCGGGGATAGAGCCGCGGAATCGTATGATCGAGGGGATTGAACGGGGCATCCTGGTCGAGCAGTTCATCGGCCTGGGCCAATCCAACACCCTGACCGGCGACTTCTCGGCAAACCTGGAGCTCGCCTATCTGATCGAGAACGGCACAATCACCGGCCGCGTGAAGGACTGCATGCTATCCGACAATCTGTTCCATCTGCTGGCCGGGGAGATCGTCCTGAGCGCGGAGCGGAAGCGCATCGGATCGGTGCTCGCACCGTACATCATGCTCCCGGCGGTGAACTACACAGGGTGAATGAATTAAAAAATCGTGGACAATCGTTGATAATCCAATATACTGCCCCACATCAGAACGCTTTTCGATATCATCTGTCATTGCGAGGAGTTCCGATTATATCGGAACGACGAAGCATGCCTCGACGGAGTTTATCCTGAGCCCCTCGACTGCGCTCGGGACAGGCTTCTTCGAAGGGTACGCTCGCGATGACATTAATGCCCGTTATAACGAGTTTCTGAACCCTAGTGATTAATATGCACCGCGCCACTATCATACAGCGATCCATTCTCCCCGCACTGGTTTTCATGCTGGTATCGCTGCCGTATCCGTACGACGCAACCGCTCAGCAACTCAAAAAAAAAGTGTTCACCAGGCGGCCGAAGGTCGGCCTGGTGCTGAGCGGCGGCGGAGCCAAGGGCATTGCGCACATCGGCGTCCTGAAAGTCATTGAAAAAACGGGGCTGAAAATCGACTATATAACAGGGACCAGCATGGGGAGCATCGTCGGCGGCCTGTACGCGGTCGGGTACAAGGCCGACATGCTTGAGCGGCTGGTCCTTTCCCTTGACTGGGACGACCTGCTGGCGGACGCCGTGTCGCGTCGCAGCCTTGCGATTGACGAGAAGGACGAGCATGACAGGTACATAGGGTCTTTGCAGATCCGAAAGTCGGGGATAGAGCTTCCCATGGGATACAAGCGGGGCCAGAAGCTCACCTCACTTTTGTCAATCCTGACGCTCCATGTCCAGGACATACGTGAGTTCGACGGGTACCCGATTCCCTTCCGGTGCATCGCAACCGATATCGTGACCGGAGAAGCCGTGGTCCTCGGGAACGGCTATCTCCCCGACGCCCTGCGCGCCAGCATGGCCATCCCCTCGATATTCACGCCGATAGAAATCGACGACCGCCTCCTGGTGGACGGCGGCGTGATCCGCAACCTTCCGGTATCGGACGCGCGGGAGATGGGGGCGGATTTCATCATCGCGGTAGACGTCGGCGCCCCTCTCTACAAGAAGGAGGAGCTGAAATCGGTCGCTGAGATCATGGACCAGGCCGTCAGCTTTCTCGGGGCTAAGTCCACGCAGAAACAACGGCTCCTGACGGACGTCCTCATCGTACCCGACATTAAATCGTTCAAATCCTCAGACTTCAAACGGGGAAAGGAATTGATCGCCGTGGGGGAAGACGCTGCGCGGCTCATCCTTCCCGAGCTCAACAACCTTGCGGAACAGCAGAGGAGATTCCCCGAGGAGCAAAAAGAGCCGGTCCGCATTAACAGAGTGGAGAAGTACTCCATTACCGGGATCGAGATACGCGGTTTAAAGCGCGTTTCAAAAAGCCTGGTCCTCGGGCGACTCCATATCAGGACGCCGTCTGAAATCACCACAATCAAGCTGGCGGAGGCCATCGACAGGGTACACGCGAGCGGGTTCTTTGATCGCGTCACCTACCGCATCGAGCCGGCGGAGGAGGGCGGCGTCACCCTGATCATTACCGTTGAGGAGGCAAGCGGGGTGTTCTTAAAGTTCGGGTTCAGCTACGACACCGACCGGAACGCCGCGGTGCTTCTGAATACGACGCTCCGCAATGTGGCGGGCCAGGGATCGAGAATATCAATCGACGCGCGCCTGAGCGAGCTCCCCGGCATCCAGGCATCGTATTTCATCAATACCCCGCTCCAGACCCCGGGGGTCGGCTTCGGCGTCAAGGCGCACTATGACAAATATTACTTCTATACCTATAACAACGGGGAGACAAAAACCTACTTCGACTATCAAAATGCGGGCGCCGACATTCTGGCCCAGACGATTCTCTTCAACCTCGTCGGGATCGGCATAGGGGTCCAGAAGGACCTGACGTTCATTAAAAGCAAGGTAACCTTCGACAACCCGGTAAAGCAGAATATCGAAGGGACAAATTACTACGCCTATATTGTATTCGATACGCTGGACCGAACCTTCTATCCCCGCTCCGGGTACCAGCTGTACGGCGAGGCGCGGTACATCACGGACGACCTCCGCATGCTGAAAAACAACGTGTCATTCAACAATTTCTTCAAGTACACGGCGCGCATGAAGGGCTACCTGCCCTTCCACAAGCGGTTCGTCATGTACCTCGGACTTTCGGGAGCCTTCATCGACGCGAAGGAATCTTTCTACCTGCACTATGACATTCCCGGGGGGCTAAACCTCTACCAGAGAAAGATTCCGTTCATATACAATAACTACATGGGCGGTCTCAACTACTTCAAAAAGGACTGCCTGCCGTTTAACGGCCTCCATTTCATGCAGATTTCCGGAAAGCATATGCTGGTCGGCGATATCGGGTTCCAGATCGAATACTGGAAAGACCTTTTCATCGTTCTGAGAGGGACGGTCGGCAGGGTCAAGGACAATTTCAGGGACCTGTTCCGGGAGAGCAACTGGTACATCAAGCAGTACTACGGGCTCTACATACCGAGACGCCAGCACGTGAAGAACGACATCATCTACGGGTACGGCCTGACACTCGGGTACAATTCAATCATCGGCCCCATAGAATTGACCCTGATGCGCGGAAGCGAGTCGAACAAATTCCTTTTTCACGCCAACATTGGATACCGCATATAACCGGGCCGGCGCTCAGAGGTAGCTCATGACCACAAAAGCGGCCATCGCCGCGGCCACACATGCCGCGCCCGCAGTCCAGCGACGGGCCCACCGCTCCTCCCTCACGAGGCCCTGGATCACGATGAGCTCGGAGAGCGCGAACGGCAGGGAAAGCGTCAAAAAAAATATGACCGCAACGGGGATCTCGTCGAGCATGTTAAAGAAATAGACCGGGACCAGCGCCAGCGAGAAAACAATGACCCCCCGGTGAAACAGAAGATGTCGGCGATACGGCCCCGCGCCCGGCCCGCCGGGGCTCTCCGCACGCAGGGACAGGTAGTCTCTGAGCGATATCGCCAAACCATCGATGAACACCGCGGCGGCGCAGACGAACGCGAGGGCCTGGCCCACGTTCGAGCTTACCTCGTCAAAAAGAAACTCGAGGCTCGGGATAATCCAGACGGCCAGGCCGGAGAGGGCCGCGGTTAGGGCCCGCCAACTCGACCCGAAGGCGCTCAACGAGCGGCTGACGGCCCTTTTGTAAAAAGAAAATACAATGTATGTGATGAAGATAAGAATTGCCGCCAGGAAGAACAGCGTGTTATATCCCTTGAACAACTGATATCCATGAAATGTGCTCATCGTTTTCGTCGTGCACCCGACGACATCGATGAAGGGGAGCAGGAACGAGACGACGAACAGAAGCGATACGGCCCGGAAAAGATGAGGCCGTGCGGACGACAGGAAGGCCGCTGTTTTACTCTGTTCTGACATGATAATTTTCCTCCTCTGGTACGAGCGATTGTGATAGAGCTATTATCGAGTATATCCTGTCATTGCGAGGGTTTCGAAGAAACCCGCGGCAATCTTATTTTTATAAAAATTCATTGCCGGAAATACATTCACTTTGTGCCGCCAATATCCAGACCGCTTCGCTGTGCTCGCGATGACGCATGTCAATACTGCCAGACGGCGCCATGCTATTTCATAAACAGTATATCGTTTGCCAGATTAAACACCGGGTTGGCCGGAAGGTCCTTCGACGCGCCCCCGCTCTTTAATTTGTAATCCGTGGCACTGATAAGCGGAAAGACGCGCCTCAGGAGCGATCGGGGGAACGCCTTGGTATACAGCCAGAAATTGCCCCTGTTTTTACTGTACACTCCCGCTCGGGCCATCGCCTCCTCGGCCGGCGCCCCCTCCTCGGCAAGGGAGTAATACTTCTCTATTATCTCAGCCTGCCTGAGGACCTGGTAGACAACCCGCAGGTCAGGCGTCCCGTCCTCAAAAATCCTCTTGAACAGGGAAAGCGCGTGGGTATCCTTCTTGAACAGGGCGTCCACAAACTCAAATACGTTCGCGTCCTTCTGGTCCGGGATGAAATACTGTATCATCTCCGCGTCGACCCTCCCGGTCTCCCCGGAAAACCGTATCATGTCGATGGCATCGTCGATTTTCTTGATGTCGTTGCCGGTCCGCTCGACGAGTATGTCGACGGCACGATCGTCAATGGGGAGCCCGAGCTTCCTGAAACTCGCGAGGATGTAGTTGTAGATATCCTTGTCGAAATAGCGCCAGAACTGGACCACCTTGAACCGGTCCAGCAGCTCGGCCATGAAGGCCGGGGGCCTGATTTCGTGCGAGGTCATGATGAGCATCGCGGAATCGGGAAGATTGACGACCAGGTCCTGAAAGACCGCTTTGTGCCGGGCATACGGGAGGCTGTCGATATTGTACATAATGCATATCCTGCGCGAGGAAAAGAGGGGGGGCGACAGGGCGAAATCAGCCGCGGCCATGAAGTCATCGTTCTCGATATGGAACCTGCCGGTGGCGAGCGACCTCTCGTTCGGATCGCTGAAGGCCATCACCGTAATCCGGTTGATGGCCTTGTCCTTCTCCCCCTCCTCCTCGCCCAGGAAGAGATAGATCCGCTCGAGCCGGTCGCTGTCGAGTTCGCGCTTGAACTGGCCGGCGTTCGGGTACTTCACCGTCATTACGGTTTCCTCTTTTCAATGATGGTCATCCGGTCGGTGTACCAGCCGGTGACGGTTTTAGAGGTGATCCTCTTCGCCATGTCGTCCAGGACGAAGTCGGCGGCCTGCGTCTCTGTCTCGATCGGCTGCACCAGGTCGGAAAATGTCCTGAACGACTGGATATCCTCCTCGGAGAAGATCTCCCTGTTTTTCCTGAGATCAAGCAGGCGCACGTCCGCGGTCATCCAGACCCGTTTTTCTACGGGCCGCCCTATCTCATCGTACTTCATCTTCTCGATAATGTATTTCGATATGCGGATCTCGAGCCTCAGGTCGGAACCGGCCTCCTCGTCGTCGACCCCGAGCCTGCCGTCGAGGCTTATGTTTCCCCGGAGCCTATAGAGGAGCCGCGGGCCCAGCCCCTCGACGCCGGTTGAATTCGAGGGCTGCTGTATAAAGAGCCTGTTGGCGCTCCGCGGAACAACCGGCTCGCCGTCAAAGCTCTCGATTATCTTGCCGACCACGGCGTCCCGTTCACGGACCTCGGCGGAGCAGCCGGCGGCGAGGAAAAACAACAGGATAATCAGTGCCTTCCGCATGATAGATGATATAGTCTGGGCGCCGCAAAATGCAATAATTTTTTACGGGCAGCACCGAATCAGCCGCTTTTTTGCATACGGACACGGAATTCTGCTAAACTTTTCACGCCCGACCGCCGAATATGTAATTAATCATTTTACACTCCAACGGTCTTCAATTGATAGTAAAAGGGCGGTCATACGAAGACCTATCGCAACAAATGGGATAGTTTTCTATCCCATTTTTTATTGCGGTTCCGCATCGTGCGTATCGCCGGCGGCGGCCTTCAATTAAGAACCCTGATTGTTTCGGTGATCTCGTAGATCTTCTGCGCGTATTCCCGCGCGGGCCGGTCCCAGTAATAGACCGATTGTTCCGCGTTCTTCCGCGCCTTTAAAACAAGCTCTTCAGGATTTCCGCGGAAAAACTGGAGGGCCCGCTCCATGGCGTCATAGAAAGCCCAGGAATTGAAATCGGAAAAAAGGAATCCGTTGCCCTCGATCTCGTCGCCGCGCACCCTGACGGGGAAGACCGTGTCGCGGAGCCCCCCGGTCGCCCGGGCCAGCACCAGGTTGCCGGCGGCAAACGCCTCAAGCTGCGATATGCCCCCCGGCTCGTGCATGGACGGCATGAGAAAAAGGTCCGATGACAGGAGCGGGACCGTGATGTCCTGGAACCCGATGGACACGCTCACCATGTCCGGGTAGTACTGCCCCAGGAGGTAGAGGCCGTGGGCTATCTCCTCGCCCCGCCGGTCGCCGGAGGAGACAGCCCCGCCGATGATCCCCTGGAACTTGAGGTGCTTGAATATGCCCTCGGAAGCCTCAAGGAGAAGCTGGTATCCCTTCTGCTCGGATATCCGGTGGATGTAGGAAAAGAGTATGATGTCCGGGTCGACCCTGAGCCCGCGGCTGCACTGGAGGAGGAGCTTGTTCCGCATGCGCACCACCAGCTCCCGCCTTGTCTTATCCTTGATCGCCTCGGGGGCCTTGGGGCCGACCAGAATCTCGGGATACCGTTCCTCGAGCTTCGCGTGCAAAGCTTCATCCGAACTGAGATGTTCGAGGAACAGGGGATACTCCCGGGAGACGAACTGAGACCCGTTGAAGCCCTTCACGAGGTTGGCCCTGAAGTCGCTTCCGATGGCGTTGCTGATGCCGATAACGTTGCTTAAAATCCGTTCGAGCCCGTCGCATGCGTATTCGATCTGCAAGGCGTACGAGGGGCTCACGGTGATGACGCGGTCCGCGAACCTGATGCCGGCTGCCATGCAGTTGATCCTGTCCCGGTGGTAGGGATCGCAAAAATCACCGGCCACCCATGACGGGAGATTGAACAGGTTAAAGAGATCGAATCCGTTCTCATCGCGGTGGTAGGCGTCAAAATACTGCCACCCCCCGTTATGTACTATATGGAGAAATGTGTTTCTTCTGAAATGGGGGCTGTTCATGTAAAAATGATCGCACTTCACGATGCCGTTGAAGATCCCGGCGTAGGCGTCATTGGTGAAGGTATAGCTCGGGTTGAGGTTGAAGACGCTGATGACCTCCACGCACGCGCGCGAAAAGGCGACCCGCCTCCTGATCTTTTCCACGGCAGTCAGGCCCCAGTAGAGGCCGTCGAAGAACTCGTGGTGTTCCAGCAGGTAATACTCGACGCCCTCCACGTCGGCGTGGTGCACGCCAACCTCGTAATCGTCGCCCATTATCTTGAAGCGGACGCTGACGCCGGTGTAGGAGAGATTGTATTTCTTCACCGCATCCAGCATTTTCCTCACCGACTTGGCGTCGCCGTGCTTGTAATAGCCGGAAATGACATAGACCTTCTCGCCCAGCTTCACCAGTTCGCGGGGGAGCTCGTACACCACGTTGGCCAGGCCGCCGCTCTTGGAGAAGGGCTCCGCCTCCGCAGACATGAACACCAGCGGCCCGGGGCGGTTGTGCTCGATGAGGGCCTTCCCCAGGGCCGCCAGGACCCCGTCGCTTTCATGCGACATCTTTCTGGCGTAATCGATGACGGTGGTCCCGTCCAGGAGGCCGCTGCGAACCATATAAAAGGCGGCCCGCTTCAGCCCCAGCTCCAGTCTGTCCCGATACTCCTTCCAGAAAAACGGCACCAGGTTTTTTTGGATGAAATCTACAGCTCCCTCGTAGGTCCCGGAGTTTTTCGAGATCTCGGCATATGCGAAATTGCTGTCGATCTGGTCCACGTTCGACATCTCGCACAATCTGAAGAACGAATCGCTGATGAACTCGCCGTAGTGCTCCGCGAGGCCCGCAGGCTCCATCCTGAGAAGCTTCACCCGCTCGGTAAAAGAAACCACGGTGTTGATCCGGGATATCCGCAGCTCCCTGCCGGTGAAGTAGTTGTAGTGCCCGGTCAGGTTCGAGTAGAGCGGATCCGAGAGCCGGTAGCACCCGTCCGCGGGTATCGGCAGGACCGGGCTGTCAAACTGGAGCGAGGCGTTCTGGTTCGCGTCCGCGAAGTTGAAGACGCCGATCCAGATGTCGGCGCCGACGAATTTCACCGCCCCGGCCACCATGTTGTTGTTGGCCCAGACCAGATACCCCTTCCCTTTCTGCTCCTGATGAAACAGGTACCAGTCGGCATAGAATGAATCGAGGCTCCGGTGCGCGGCAAGCTCGAACTGGTTCCAGTTGACGTAGATGTTGTCCAGGTAGACCTTCCAGCCCTCGCCCTCGGCGCTCCCCTCATAGTCCATGATGGCATTGCTCATAAAGCAGGTGAGGCCGACGGCGGCGCGGAGCCCCCGGTGGCCGAAGGTGTTGAGCGCCCGCCTCTCGTCGTGGTTCCCCAGTATCCCGAGCATCTCGGTCCCCTCAGGGAGGGATGAGGGAAAATAGTTGTCGTAGACGTGGTAGATCTCGCGGACGTCGGTCTTTCCATGGATGATGTTCTCGCATATCTTGAAGAGCGCCGAATTGTAGGGGATCAGGCCGGTCCTGGTGAGAAAACGTTCGTGGCCCCAGTAACATTCCGCGATGTTCAGGAAAAAGTTCTTGTTCTTCTCCCTCAGCTTCTTCTCAACCCGAAGCATGAGATAATAGTGGAGCGGCACCGCGATGAGGTCCCGGCAGGCCGCGTCATAGTAGCCGGTGGTGACTAAGTGCTCGTCCTCACGGTCGTTGACGATGATGGTCCCCTCGACCATGTCGGCTGAATCGCGCTTCCGCTCGAACACGAAGGGGAAATTGTTCTTCTTCATCATGATCGGGACCGCGTGGGCAGAATCGAAGCGGATTCCGTCGATATCGAACGATTCAATCAGTTCCGTGATGGAATCGGCAAGCCATTCCCATATCTCGAACTTCCGGTAGTTCAGGAGCTTCCCGTCGTTCCACGAGCCGTAGCGGCCGTCGGTGGACGCGCGGACGACGAGATTCCCTGCATCGTCATACGTCCTGACGGAATAGTCGTCCGGGAGGCGGTCGCTCGAGCGGTTGATATGCGGTACGATGTCGACGATGACCCGTATCCCCATGTCATGGGCGCGGGCGACAAGCTCCCTCAGCTCCTCCTCGCCGCCGAGAGCGGGCTCGATCTCGGTAAGGCTCATCGGCGAGAAGGGCGACGGCGACGTGGCGTTGGACGCCCAGTCGTTCCGGTTCCTCCCCCGCATCTGGACCCCCAGGAGGTAAATCGCGGTCACGCGGTACTTCCGCTTGATGTCCTCCATGTGCGCGGTGACGTCTGAAAACGTCCCGATCCGGATCACCTCGCCGTGCTCGTTGTAGACCAGACCCGGGTGACCGTCGCGGTCGGTCCAGTACGCCCTGGTATGGCCGTGTATATCGGTGAAAATCTCGAGGATAATCTCGCCCCTGACGTCGGGAATGACATTCACCCTCCCGGAAAGGCCGGGAAGGTTTATCCACGTCTCGTGCTTCCGCTTCTTCACGAACACGACGAAATCATAGTGTCCGTAATCATCGAACCGATATTCGGCCGAGTAGGTCTCCCCGCTCTCGTGGACCATGGGGACCTCGACGAAGTCGATATCGGCGTCGGTGGGGAGCTTCCCCTTGGCGCGGTTCCGGTAGAGCCTCAGGTGGTAGACGACCGGAGCGCCCGGAATACCGAAGGTGAAGCGGTACGTCTGTCCGGTGCTGACGTTGATGAACCGGGTGGCCAGCGGCGCGTCAAACTCCTTGGGAGCGAATATCCGCTCGAGGATAATGTTCGCCCTGTCCCGTACCTCGTGGATGTCATGGCCGGAGGCCGCCACCAGTATCCTGACGATCTCGCGGAGAGAGGCCTCGTCGCCCCCGCTCTTATAGCGGCGCGCGAGCCGCTCGAGTGACTTGATCGCCTCGAGGTTGCGCTCGTAATGGAAGTTGAGAATGTCCCCCCGCAGGCGCGCGTCCAGCTCGCGGAGGTATTTCGCCCTGCTGGCATCGCTGAACTTCCTGACCCTCTTTTCAACGACGACCTCGGGCAGCTCCTCCACCTCGAAGAGCCGGGCATTCCGGATCACCTCGTCGACCAGGAAATTGAGCGCCCGCGACACCCGGGAGGGGTACACCGCCGTATGGTTATAACCGGTCTGGATGGCGCGCTCCTCGATCATCAGCAGAAGCTTGAAGGCGTCAAAAAGCTCGCCGCCCCCCCTCTTCTGCTCGGCCGTGAGCGCATCGAAGGTGTTCACGCCCAGATATATGGTCGGAATTTCACCCCAGGGCGGCCCCTGCCCGACATGGGAGATTACCGTGGTAGCATTGGATATGTGCAGCAGCGTCGGTACTCCGGGCAGCTCCTTCACCATGACGAAGCGCCTGCCGATAATGCTGTCGAAATCGCCCGCCGCCACCGCGCGGTGCGTGAACACGATTGAGGCGATGAGGCGCGTCGACAGACGGACGTCGCTCATGAGCCTTCCCCTGACGGTCTGGTCGCCCCGCGCGATCGCGTCAAAGGCGCTGTTCCTCATATCGATGAAGCGCTCGCGGTAGAGCTCCGCCGGGTCGCCCGCGCGTATGCCCCGCACCACGTCGGGGTCCAGGTAAACCTCGAAGCAGCGGTTCTCCCCGAAGGCGCGCCGTATCTCCCCCTTGACCAATTTGTCAGATATCAGGTGTTCGTCGGTAATCCGGAAGCGACAGAGACTGCTGGAGATGACTGGTTCCAAAGTGTCGATACCTTATGAAAGTTGCCCCGAAGGCCTGGTCGCAAGACCTTGTCTTCACCGTATCAAAATTATCTCAGCCGTCAATCGAAAAAAGATAATAAAACATGCCGCACGGGCGCGCTACTGCGTGCCCGTGCGACATATTTCACTTTGATTCCTTCCAGATTCTCAGGCTCTGCCGGTAGAACTCGAAGGGAGGGGCCGTCGGCTCCTGCTTCTTGATGAGCGCCTTGCGGACCCAGCGCCGCTCCGTTAACTCGCAGATGTCCTTGATGGTGCGGCCTGACAGCCCCTCGCTCCGCTCGCCGAGGTGCGACCGCTCCGCCTCTGAGAGGTGCCTGGCGTAATTCCCGAAGATGGCGGCCCGCTCCGCCGTATTGGGCAGGGGGAAGAAAATGGTCTGATCGAACCGGCTGATGAGCGCGTGGTCTAGATCGTCCTTCCGGTTGGTGGCGCCGATAGTGATGGTGGAAGATGCGGCGTCGATGCCGTCAAGCCGCCTGAGGAGCACGGAGAGTATCTGCCGCGTCGCCTCGAACATGTTCTGGTCGCGCGACCCGGCCAGGGAGTCGATCTCGTCGAGGAAGATGATGGCGCCGCCCATGTCCTCGCACGCGTCGAATATCTGCGACAGGTTCTGGGACGACTGGCCGTACCACTTCGACATGATCGACTCAACCGGGACATAGACCAGTGGTATATTCGACTCGCTGGCGATGATGCGTGCCGCCGTTGTCTTGCCGACGCCCGGCGCGCCGTCGAACAGGATCGCCCGGGGCCGGTTCGACTCGAAGACCTTGCGGGTCATGCGCGCGACCGAGTCGTACGCCCCCGGATTGGTGAGCGGGAGGATGACCGACTCCCGTATCTTGCGCTTCACCTCGTCGTACCCGGCGATGTAGTCCCAATCCATGTTCTTGTCCGGCTCTACGATCGACGCGCCCAGGAGCCTCAGCCGGTAGGCCGGGTCCTGGCGCGCGGACGAGTTGGCGCTGAGGAAGAGCTCGATCACCAGGTTGACCTCCTCCTGTGAGAGGTTCCCCTTCTTGGAGATCTCGACCCTGGAGGAGGAGGAAAGCACGAAGAACTCGACCTTGAAGTTGTCCAGCATGTTTTCAGTCTTAAAGAGGTTCTTGTTCATCGCCTGGAAGGCGTAATACCCGCTGTCGAACGCGTGGACGCGTATGTTGGCGAGGTGCTTCTTGACCGCCAGAAGAAAGTCGATCATCATTGCGGGGCTGATCGGCTGGGTCCCGAACGCGATGCGGGTGACCCCCTTCTCGAAGGAAATCTGTGGCGGGGCGACGCCCTCGGCGCCCCCCTTTTCAAAAAATGAAAGGAGCTGTTTCTCAATCTGCTCCTTCATCCGGTCGTAGGATATGACATTCTGCTCTTCGCTCGCCTGCGCTCTCACGGTTTCCGCACCTCTATTGAATCGGCGTGTACTGGACCGGCTCGGGTCGCTTCTTCGCCGTTATTCTCTTGACGATAAGGATGATCAGCCTGCTCACGCAGAAATAGACGAGCATCCCGATGATGATGCCGGCGGCCGCGTACGCCGCGCCCTCCAGGTTGATCGGGAGGCCGGGGGTGAAATTCTCAAGGGTGCCGCGGGCTATGTCGAGGTCCATCTCCCTGAGGAACACGAAGAACTTCTTGTACGCCGGGGCCGACTGGAGCTCCCTGAGGGCGTCCGACAGGCCGGTGTGCCGCTGCAGGTCCTCGGCTATCTTCTGTCCGGTTTTAAACACCGCCTCGTCCTTTGAGTTGAGAAGGTGCTGGCTGTACTGGTACACGGTCTGGCCGAGCTCCTTCGCGATATCCGCGTATTTCTCGATATTCCGGGCCGCCTCGTCCACGTGGCCGCCGAGCCGCTGCAGGTAGAGCGAAAGGTACTGCGGAAACTGGGCGAATGCAATCGCCCCCAGCACGGCGCATACGCGGTCCAGTATTGAATCGACAAACCGAACCGGCGCGAGCAGAATCTTTTTTCTATCGAACATTGAATATCTCCCTATTTCACCTTATCCGAATCCATCACACACGTGGAGAGTATCCCTCCCCTGACATTATACACGGTTTTCACGACAAGGCGCTTCGGCTTCAGACAGCGGTACAGGTCATTGTAGATCCTGTTCGTGGCGGCCTCCTGATATATGCCGACGTTGCGGAAGGATACGAAGTAATACTTGAGCGATTTCAGCTCGACCAGCCTTCCGGAAGGCACATACATGATAACGACCTTCCCGATATCCGGCAGGCCGGAAAAGGGGCAAACCGCGCTGAACTCTTCGGTCTCGCAGGTGACCTCCTGAGGATTGCCGTCATAATCTATGGTCTCGAGAAAATCGGCGCGTATCGCGCTCTCGTCCTTAAATTCGAAGGTTTTGCCTTCGGGTGTGGGCATCGGGAATTCTCCTTAGATATTTTTGAATATATAAGGAGGTGCGTTGATAAAAGCAAGGAAAAAATATCCATATTCGTTGCCTCCGTGCGGAGGCGAGGCAAGCGACCCGGAGCGGGTCGGGCACTGCCCCCTTTCTTTTGCGCGCCCAAAAGAAAGGGGGCGGAAAGAAAAGGGCGCCCCTGCGGGGGGCTTGTGGGGTGCAGGGGGCTTGCCCCCTGCAAGAACAAAAAAAACTCGCTGCGGAAGGCCCATCGTGGGCCATCCTCGCAGCGCCGTGCATCCTGCACGGCGCATGTGGGGCGCAAGGGCGAAACCCCTGCAAAAATTTAAGCCGCCCGTCCAGAACTTATTGCTTGCCAGAGAGCTTCAGATGTGCCATACTTACTG
>JAFGBT010000047.1 GCA_016933025.1 Spirochaetota bacterium
CCGGAGTAATTGCCCGATCGGTCGCGCTGGGCCGCTCCGGACGCCCGTAACAGGATAGACCGCATGATGAAAATTTTGGCGGATGGCGCGAGCCGCAGCGTTCGTTCGATGCCATTTTTTGTTTCTTTTTCAAGACACTTGAATGTGATCATGGCGGATCCCTCCGAGGGGGAGCCGTATTTAATAAAAAGATGTTCCCGGCGGTTGAATGGCCGGAGTGTTTGGTAGCCGTTGACCGCGACCTGCTTTTCTCCGAAAAAACCGGCACCCAGCGAAAGACCGCGAGCCGGCCGCACGGCAATGTCGGCCATCCATGCGCGTTCTGCATACCGTTTCCCGGAGCTGTACGGGGAATAGAAGTTTTTGCCTGTCCCCTTTCCCGAGAATGAAATTGCGCAGGCGGGATGGCGGAACTCCAGGCCGTATAAGATCCCGTAGTCGCCGACGGTCCTTGTATATCCGGCAATG
Organism: Spirochaetota bacterium; assembly: GCA_016933025.1. Taxonomy (GTDB): domain Bacteria; phylum Spirochaetota; class UBA4802; order UBA4802; family UBA5550; genus RBG-16-49-21. Next base: position 469 of record JAFGBT010000047.1, read on the forward strand.
GAAGACCGGATAGTGCGGGGAAACCCCGCTTCGCAAAAAATGGTAATATAATCGTCGCGGTATTCTAAATAAATCCCGTACCCGTAAAATCCCTTCTCCCCCATGGGAACGCCGTGGTCGCCGTAGCTCCAGGTAAGCGCGGCCCCGTTGGTCCGGCGCAGGGCGGTGTACAGAAAGTACGGCTGAAGCGTAAAGTGCTCGCAGAGCCTGAGTAAAAGAGTGCAGCCGTAATCGTACAGCTCCGCCGGCTCGGAATAGCGGTAGTCTTTTTCGGTCCTGGCGAGGATGGAATTGAATGAGCTCCCGGTATAATTGTTATGATATCGGTCGGTCCTTGCATACCTGTCCCTGAATGAGAAAAAGCCGCAGAGCGAAATTAATACTCCGCGGAGGTCCATTGAAATTTGGGCAGCGGCTCCGCGGAAACTGTACAGGGGGTTTCCGCTTGAGCAGGGGGTATAGGGCGCGCTTCGGGACAGGACCAGCCTGCGTGAAAACAGGTCGGGAGATACGGCCCTTTTTCTGCCGGCCAGCAGGCCGGCGCCGAAATTGAGAACATAGTGCCCGATAATGCAGTCAAAATGGGGGGATATGCCGCGCAAGAGGATGTTCCATGTGAACCTGTTTTCCTTTGTGCGGCCGATATGGACATGAGTGATGCGTGCCGAGCTCGCGCCGAAGTCGAGGCGCGCCGTTTCGCGAAAAAACGTCTTCTCGACATCATCGTAGTCAATGGCGTCCTGTCTGTATTCTGCCGCGAGCCTGAGAACCGGGCCGGAGCCTGGTTCCTCAATCGCCGCCGCATGAATGGAGGAGAGTAACAGGGCGATGGTCAGTGCGAGCCGCCGCATAGCGCCATGACCTTCTTCTTTTTTTCCGCATCAAGGTCGGGGATGGAGTCGAGCAGGTTCCCGAGCCTCCGGTTCTGGCCGACCGCTGCCATTTCGGCCGCTTCCAGCGCCGACGCGGGCGGGAGGCCGATCGAGACGAGCTTGACGAAGAGGAGCTTCCGGACTTTCTCCAGGTTCCGGGCATTGAGGACGGAGTCCCGCGGTGCGGCATCATCCGGAGCGATTCCGGTGACGCGTTCCGCGAGGCGGTCGGCCTCCTTTTCGGTCATGCCAATCTGGATCAGGCTTTTCCTCGAGAGGGGTCCGATGGTCGCACGGTATTTCATGATCCGGTCTGCGAATTGCCTGTCAAGGCCGGGTATTTCCGCAAGCGCCTCGTAGCCGCAGCTGTTGATATCTACCGGTCGGTACTTTCCGGAACTCCCCGTGCGCGCGAAGAGCTTCCCGTAGGCGAGCGATTCGATGTTCATGTCAAAAGGCGACAGGGTGACCGACACCGAATGGGTAATGCCCAGATGTGGATGATACTTTATGCCGTACGACGCGGCGATGTATCGGTACATGATGGAGAACGCGGCCGAGCAGGTGGCGGCCTCCCGGGCGTATCCAACCCGTATTGAAAGATATTTAAGGAGATTGGCGGACGCGGATATGGTGTTAACGTATCCTGCCGATGTGGCCGTGATATTGTATATTATGGAGAATCCTCTGAAGGGCCTGAGTGCCGCGCCGGCACTCCATTCGGGGTAGAGGAGGTCCATCCTTTTTTTTATGAAGAGCGATCCGATATTGTCCTGCTGAAAGGCAAGGTTGAGCCATTCAACCGGGGCGATGACTATTGATGCGCGCCCGTCGACCAGGTTTTCCGATAGGGAAGCCTCGACGGTGTCGATGGAGATATTGAAATAGCGGACGCCGCCGCCGATGGAGACGTATTTTAGAGGCATGTACGCGATGTTTGCCTCCGCGACGTTTTCAAGGTATTCCCCGAAACCGAACCGGTCCCAGACCGCCTGGGCCGCGAAGCCGCGCGTCCCGTAACCGATTCTCAGGCTGCTTGAATACAGGTCGCCGAGGCTGTACGGCATGCCGCCCGAGAAATGGAGATACGGATAACGGATGAGCGGCAGGTAGGCGGGATTGGGAATCGTGTCGGGCAGGTAGGCGTCAGAGGCAGCCTGGCAGAAGGGGAAGAGGGCCGCCGGCGGGGTTTCGCGGTATTCGAAGGCCGTTATCGCGGCAATGTACAGGGTCAGGGCAATGGTCATCATCGGTAGCGGCTCACAATAATTTTTATGATCTCCTCCTGGAACGACTTACGGGCGGTGCTGACCGCTTCTATCTTGCAGAGGTAGAGGCCGGAGGCCGGCGCTCTCCGCTGCAGCAGGGGATTCCAGAAGAGATTGAAGAGCCCGGGCCTGACGGACAGAAACCGGGGCGACTCGTGGATGACGATGCCGGTAATGGTAAAAACCCTGAGCCTGAGGGCGCACGGAGCGAACACGAAGACAGGGATAATACCGCTCCCGAAAAGACCGTGCCCGGGGATGATGGTGATTTTTTTCTTTATGACGGTGAACAGCCGGTTACCCATAAAAAGCGGCGCGGCAATGTTCGGCTTTCCCGGGGTCAGTATGCTGGTGACGGAAAAGTCGGCGGCAGAATTGCTGTCGTTCTTCTTTCTGCGGCAGACGCTCATGTGCGCCGCCAGGCCCTCCCTTCCGATTGAAACCGAGCAGTCCTGGATGTTTTCTCCGGGACATGCCTGCCACTCGCCGTTCGCCTGCGCGGCCGCGACATATGAAGCCATGGTGTCGTTGGGCTCACCGTCGCGGGATGAATAATAGACAAAATCGAGGATGCCGCCGTTTGAGGGGTCGTCGTCGGAATCGACGGCGACGACCCCCTCGGTGTTCCAGAGACTCGCGAAATAGTTGTTGCAGTAGACGTCTATCCGGCCGTTGCCGTTGGTGTCGCCGGTCAGGTCGGTTTCATCGGGCGTGTCCGGTCTGGTGAGATATACCACGACATAGCGGTCGTCATAGGGCGTTTCGGGCCGGTCATGTGCGTATATGGTGATCGGGTCCGTCCCGAGTTGCTCATTGGTGCCGTAATACATGGTCACGTAGAGTGTCGCTATGTCCATCTTTTCCGGGGTGCCGGCAAGGGTGAGCTCGACCCAGTCTTCCGTCGCGCCGGTCGTGAATTCGCTGATAATCAGACCGGCCCGCAGGCCCGCATTGAAGTGAAAAAGAATGAAGATGATGAGGAAAAAGATCCGCGCCATGTCGTGCCTCCGTCAGGTATACGAACGGAGGGGCGCTGATGAAAAATTTTTTTGATATGAAGGAAATTTATTGCGAGGAATGCCTCGACAGGTCTGTGGTGGGCCTGTCGCACAGTTATGGGTATCCCTCGACTACGCTCGGGATGACAAAATGACATGTCACCCTGAGCGGAGTCGAAGGGTGACATGTACGCCCGCGGCACTGTTACAGGAAGCGGGCGCGGTATTTCTTCCTGAGGGCGGGTTTTTCGAATGAGACTTCGGGATAGCCCACGGCGAGGACGGCGCGGATACGGTTGCGGTGCGGAATGCCGAGATAGTCTTTGATAAACAAGGCTCGGTTTATTGATTCAACCGCATAACCGATATAACAGGTTCCGAGGCCAAGCGCATGCGCCAGGAGCGTTATATTGTAGGATGCGTATTGCGCGTCCTCGAGCGGCGTGCTTCCCTGGTTATCGCTGTGCAGAATGATAAGGGCCGGCGCTGAGTGGAAGAGGAGGTCGCGGCCGGCCTCCGACTCCCGGAGGGCCATTTCGACGCTTTCCATATGCTCGTTGTAATATCGGATAAGGGCTTTCCCGGTAAGCGGCAGCGAGAGGTAGCGCACTAGGGGATTCCCCGCGAGCCTGTTGAGCCGGAGAAAAAATTTTTTTATTTCAAGGGCCAGTTTCCAAACGCGGTCGCGCCCGTTGATCACCAGGAATTCCCAGTTCTGGCAATTGCTGCCCGATGGTGCGGTGACCCCGAATTCCACCAGATCGGACAGCGTTTCATCGCCGACTGGGTCTGGCCTGAATTCCCTAACGCTTCTGCGCGAACGGACAAAATTAACCAGCTCTGCGGCGCTGAAGCTTCCGGGAGGGCACATCTTTTCGTTATATAGGAAAGATTTAAACGCAGAATTGGCAAGGGCATCGGGGTCGAAGCGTATGGCGTTGTAAAGGCAGACGGAATAGCAGTGCGAGCAGAGCATGCATTCGTCAACAGATACGGAAATCCTTCCATTGAGAATGGCGAGGACCTGTTTCGGGCAGACATCGACGCACCTGCCGCACAGGGTGCAACGCTTCTCGTCTATAATCGGGACTGTTACCATGTTTAACTATTTACACTGAATATTATCAGCTAATTTCAGATCGCTTCTTTACGGGAGTTTTTTTGACATTCTCACATCGCGACGCCGGGTTATTTCATTAATTAATCTATAAGGATAATGTCAGATAAAACTGTTATTTCAGAGGGGTTCTGTCAAGGTTTTAAATTTACATGATTTTTTATTTTTTTTCAAATATTTCTCGACATATGCAGGCGGCGATACCTTCTGGTTACAGGAGCCAGCCTGGGCGAGTTGATAAAGAAATAATGAACATTTATCAGAGCGCCCTGCAGGGATGTCCTAAGAGCCAAGCCAGGATGCATCCCGGCTGCCGTTTCTGATCGGGGAGTTCTATGGAGAGCGGTGTTCAATTATATGGCGGGCAAATCCGAGACTTTGCTCGCGCCTGCCGTGATATGATAATGCCGGCTTCGTCTAAAATCGAAGCGCTCCGGATGGTAGCCGATTACTCCTCGACACGCCTTGAGGATTTTTACCGTAGCGTGATGCAGAACCCGGACGAGCTGTCCGTGAACTTTATCGAGCTTCTCGATCAGATCGTGTTCGAGCTGCTTGAGGACATGCCGTCTGACAACGCGGTGCGCGAGTATGTTACCGAAGACCTCTGCTGCCGGCTAAATGTTTATCTCGATATCTTCCAGGCCCGCGACACATACGCCTCCAAACTGAACAGGAGGCTCCTAACCCATGAAGACACCGTCATCATCCGCCAGTGCGGGATGAAGGAATATCTTCCCCTTCTGATGAGCGAGTATTATGAACAGCCCACTCTGCAGCGCTCGATAATGCGTGCACTTCTTTCATTTGAAGCCGACGACCTCCTGAATTTTTACTACGGTATAGCCAAAGAAGGGACGAGCATCGAGCTGAAGGTCATGGCACTTGTCGGGTTGAAGAAATTCGGGACAAGATTCAGGCACTGGGATGTCCTGTCTGCGAATAACTATGCGTACGACCAGATGATTGCCTATGCCGGATCTTTTAACTGCGCAGAGGTTGATAAGAATGAAATACCCGGCGACCTGTATTCGCTTCTCTTTGCCCTCACGTATATTGAGACGAACGAAGGCCTCCTGATGAGCCCCGATTTGCTTGCCTGGGCCGTCACGCTGATCCGGTCCATGATGGGGGAGGGTTATTACAGCTCATATCCCGCAGATCTGTATAGGTCAATCTGCGACATTATAGTTTTTTCCGGTCCTGACAGTCTCAACCAGGTTATCCAGTCGGAGGAACACCTGAAGGCCCTGGTTCAGATCGTCGACTTTCTTCCGCGTGAGTATTTTGACCGGATAACACCGAAGCTTGAGCTTCTCGGAGACCAGTTGATACGGCGGGTCAACGGCCTCGTTTCGTCCAGAAAGATAGACCTCGATGAGCGCAATTCCAACATGTTCTGCTATCTTCTGTGGAAATCGGGCAATAACCTTTAATATTTGCATCACACGGGCATTGCCTGCTTATTGCTCTGTTCGTCTGTTAGCCTCTCGCTATTTGTTATTCTGCTGCGGAAGGTTCATCGTGAACCATCCTCGCGTTACGCAAAACATCCTGTTTTGCTCGATATCGAGATGAATTTTTCCTGATGTTGAATCACACGGCGCGCTAAGCAGGCAATACCCGCGTGATAGTAAATGTTATATCAAGATATTGTTTTGTATTAATCAAAAAATTTTTTTACTATCCAGTAATATCGTGACGGGTCCGTCGTTGGTAAGTGAGACGCGCATGTCCGCGCCGAACACTCCCGCGTATGTCTTCGAATGCCGGGCCCTGAGCATGCCGAAAAACTCCTCGAAGGTTTCGCGGGCTGTCTCCGGCTTCATTGCGGTTGAATACGAGGGGCGCTTTCCCTTGCGGGCGTCGCCGTAGAGGGTGAATTGCGATATCACCAGGATTTCGCCGCCGGTGTCGGTAACCGAGAGGTTCATGACGCCATCCGCGTCGTTGAAGATGCGGAGGCCGAGTATCTTGTTGAGGATGTATTCCATGTCATCCGCGGCATCCGATTCGTGGAGGCCGGCGAGGACCATGAGGCCGGGGCCGATTGACGCGATGGTCTCTTCCCCGACCGTCACGGAGGCCCGAAGCACCCGCTGGATGACGGAGCGCATGGCCTATCCCTTCATAAGTTTCTGCTTTAACACCGCTTCTGGCTGGACGCCGACGAACCGTTCGACCTCCGAGCCGCTCTTCATGAGGATCAGCGTCGGGATCGAGGATATGCCGAATTTTTGCGCGATATCGGGATTTTCATCCGTATTGACTTTTACAATTTTTGCCTGAATATCTCCGGATTGGGCAAGTTTTTCAAGAATGGGGACCTGCATCTTGCAGGGGCCGCACCAGGGGGCCCAGAAATCCATCAATACGAGACCGCTTGATTTCATCACTTCGGAGTCAAAATTGGATGCATTTATTTCGATAAGATTCGCCATTGAAGCCTCCCGATTCATTGGTAACGCGATACCGAGGGTAGATCGGCAATGGTGATATATGTATTATGCCGACCTCCGCAGGGCGAGCGTCTTTTCTATCCTACATACAAACTATATGCGGTCTGAGTCCACTATTTTTTAAATGACTGAAGCCAAATTTGCCGATATATGATATTAGGTATTACCGTGTGGGATTTATTGACGTTTGATTGGAATATAACTAAATTTTGTATCGAGGTATCGGCATGAAACGGTTATTTTTTATAGTGATTGTCTTCTGTTGTATAGCCGCAATCGGGCAGGAGAAAAAGGAGGCCGGCAGCACAAAAACGATTGCCGCCATACCCGGCGGATACGAGGGCGTCTCCTGGGGCACCAGCCTCTCTGATGCGCGGGATAAAATCAGGGGGAAAATTTCCTACACGGATGAGAAGAGCATCATAATGGCGAAAGACGGGGATCTCGATCTTCACTACGGCTTTTTTTACATCGATCCGGCCCTTGAAGGCGTCGAGAGAGGGACCGCAGAGAAGGAGACTGAAGGGAGCGATACGACAAAGGCCGATGAAGGAACGCTCTTTTACGTTGCGTTAAAGTTCCCCTATCTCACCATGGATGAAGTGAAGAAAAAAATCGAGGATAAATACGGTCCGAATACGGCCGAGAACCTTCACAATATGCAGGGCGCGCTCGCATGGAACGGGGAGAACACCGTCATTATCATGTGGGTCGACCGGTATGAGAACAAGCCGTACTGCCGCAGGATAACATATCTCGACAAGAGGATCACCAAGGAATTGAGCGACTATCAGTTCAGGGTGTTCAACAGGGTGGAGCTGGCGATATTGAAGAAGCTGGGATTGTAGCAGTACCAGCGATGAAATAAGCCCGGTCCGTGAAGGCGAGGTCGCGCAACCTCGCTTCACGGTTTATGTTTATGTCCTACCGGTGGGTGATGAATATCGGTATCACCTCGATCCCATCTTCAAGATAGTCAAGGGCCTTCCCGATCACTGTTCCTATTTTATTGAAAGAGTCAATGGTGCCTGCCATGCCGCAGCCGGGAGTGGCGGCGGTAACCACCGTGTCGCCGGGACGTATCGGGTTTTTCCGGGCGTCGATCTTGCAGAGCGCGGTGCCGGCGAGGGCGACCGGGTACACCTTCTGCTTGTTGCCGCTGTTGTTGATAATGACGGTCGGGTTTCCGGAGACGACACCGATGACCGAGCGGTTGTATTCGTTCCTTGACCGCGACAGGACCGATTTTCCCTTCTCGCTTACCACAAGAAGATCGCCCGGTGAGATGTATTCTTCATCGTCGACTTCAAAAAGCTCTACAAGATTTGCGGGAAACACGCCGGAATCACCGGTCATCTCGTTGCGTATATATATCTTCCCGTTGAATTCCGATCTTCCGTTGACGAGCAGGGCGTCGCCGTTGCCGACAAGATTCACCGACCCGTCGTACCTGCCGAGGGAGCCGTACCCGTCGGCGACCAGGGAATAGTCGTGCTCGCTCGAGAAAACGCCGCCGGCGCCGAATCGTGAAAGTCCGATAACACCGCATCCCTTGCCGGTGTCGCCCGTTCTTCCTGGCGACTGGCCCCGCACGCCGGTGTGGCCGCCGTGGCCAACCACGCCGTAGGTGTTGATCGATTGTTCAGATGATATTCCGGAGATGCCGGCAATGCCGATCGAGCCCGGTTTGTCCGAATCGTTTCTGGCGCGGATTACCGACGATTCGTCAGACGGGGGGGTGATTTCCTGGAAGGCCTCATGCCTGTCCCCGCGAATTGATATGGTCCCGCTGTGGCTGTTGAAGTCGTGCTTCAGCGGCGCATATTCATGGGCATGGGGAAGGGGCGGCCTGGCGTCGGCCAGCCGTTCATCGTTTGACTGGACGGCATAGCCTTTTTTTGATTCCCTGTTTTTGGCAAGCCTCACGATGCCGGGCGCACTTTCAGAGGCCTGGTGAAGCCTGCAGTCGTTCCCCTGAACAACGACCCCTGGAGCATCCTCGCCGTCCTCGGCCAGCTCGACGATCCCCTTTGATATTGTGGTGGCGTCTTTAAGGCGTTTGTCAGTTCCCTGCACCGCAACGCCCGCTTTGCTCTCCCCGTCCTCGGCGAGCTCGACGATTCCCTTCGAGGTGGTAGTGGCGTCTTTAAGGCGTTTGTCAGTTCCCTGCACCGCAACGCCCGCTTTGCTCTCCCCGTCCTCGGCGAGCTCGACAATTCCCTTCGAGGTGGTAGTGGCGTCCTTGAGCCGCCGGTCATTTCCCTGGACAACCGCGCCCGGGCGGTCATCGCCGTCCCTGGCGAGCTCGACGATTCCCTTTGATTTTTCGGTAGCGTCCCTGAGGCGCCGGTCGTTTCCCTGAACCGCCACGCCCGCTTTGTTTTCGCCGTCCTCGGCGAGCTCGACAATTCCCTTCGAGGTGGTGGTGGCGTCTTTAAGGC
>JAFGBT010000048.1 GCA_016933025.1 Spirochaetota bacterium
GCGGGCTTGTACAGAAAAAAACCCATGACCTCAAGAATATCTGTGTTGAGGTCGCGGGCTTGTACAGAAAAAAACCCATGACCTCAATCCTGGCACAGTTGAGGTCGTGGGTTAATATATGCCCCCTCTCCTCTGCACGGTTGCCCCTGTAGCGCGTTCCCTGAGCCCCGGCAAGGGTAGGACACCCTGGTATATGGCAAAGCCCAGGAGCGCGGAGAGGTGGCGAGCCAGTCAACAGGCGGTGCAAATATAAAAAGAAACGGTATTCCAGAGGGGAATACCGTTGAGCCTCGCACCCTGTCAGACATCGGCTTGACGGCGAAGCAGTCGCACAAAAAAAAGAGGCGATCCCGAGGGGGGACCGCCTGAGAATGGAGGCGTTCATCCGATGCGAAAGAAGCCGTTAATAATTCAGAATTTCGCTGACGAGTTTTTGCTTGCGGCCGGGATTATATTCCCGTTCAAGCGCCGGCAATTTGCTTTCAAAACGAATACGGCTGCCGGGTGCCTTCGCCCTCTCGACGGTTTTCAGGGCAATGTCAATTTCCGTTTCAACGGCCTTGACTTTGCCCTCGTGCTCTGCAAGAACGGCGGCGGCTTTATCGCGTTCGGCCTTTACCTGGTCCAGCTTGTCATCGAGCCCAGGAACACGGGCGGCGGCTTCGTCGGCCTGAAGAAGCCGGAGTTGTTCTCGTAACGGGGCAATGACTTTGTTATACATCTGCTCAATTATATCATAATCGGCGGTCGTCAATGAAGGTTTACCCGGCTTCATGCCGGCAAGCTGGGCGACATCGTTCATTTTTGCGCCTCGCTCTGCGAGAATATCGTCAATGTGCTTTTTCCGAGCTGTACGAATAGCCGATATTTGATCTTTAGTTTTTTTCTTTTCTTCAAGGATCGTTTTAAGATTTTTCGCCATTGGTTTTTGCCTCCGTTTCGATAGGTGTATATGCCGGGTTCGGGTCAATGCCGATTCCATCAAGCGGCATGAAGTAAACGCCAGGTTTCGGCGCTGTGCTGAAGAAGAACAGGCCGGGACGCTTCGCAGGGTAGCCGGCATAATCCCTGTTAAGGCGGCCGGGCCGGACGATCTCGCCATCACGAACGCGCTTGATCTTCTGCGAGCCCGTATGCTGTGCCAGCTTGCGGCAGGCGAGTAGTTCAGGGCTGGTTTGTTCGTCGCCGTTCGGGTCTTTCTTCGTCGTCGGTTTGACTGAAAAATCAATGCCGGAGACGATCTGAAGGACGGCAAGCAGTAGATGCTGACAATCCTTAATCTGTTTTGCGCGATCACAAAAGGTTCCCAGGAGTGTGTCAAGCTGTACGATCTTCTCCTGCACGAGCGGCGGCGAGTCTGACAGCATCCCGATTTTAACATCACGATTGAAAAAGCGCTGGTATTCAACTTGCAATCTGTTAATCATGGCTGGCCCCCTTCGTCATCTTCTTGCTGAGGCTTAAAACGCGATCCTGTTTATCAGTCAAGGTATATAAAATATTGACTGCGCCGCTCATTTCAGTTTGGTAAACGCTGAACATCTTTTTCAAGATTGAATAGACATTCGATCTGTGTCCGGCTTCACGAGCGGCGGCCTCACTTATAATCGAACGCAAATTTTCTTTATCACGGTCAACGAGCTGCCCAAAGGTGCGGATGCCGTCACGCAGAGCGGTATCAGCAAGAGAGATGCGGCCCATCGCGGCGTTTAACTTTCCTCTATCAATCGACATTGACAACCTCCTGGTGATCCGGGTCAAAGGCCGCGGTCACTCGCTTTATACGTTCGGCTATGCGGCGCTTCTCATCATCCGGCAAGTCGTCGAATGGCCGGCGAACATTCACACCCCGGAGACGGTGAGGGTGCCGGGCGATTTTTCTTCTCAACTTAATTTTCATCAGTCGCGACCTCCACGCACAAGCCGTATTCCTTCAGCGATTGCCCCCGCGCCCTTACTGGACTTGCCGCGCTTCGCCCTCATGCCGCGCCGGATGCTCTGGACGGTCGGGGACACATCGGGAGAGACGAGCTTCTCAAGTTCTTCGAGAAGCCGGTCGATCTCGGGAGCTGTCAGAGTCGGGAGCGCCTTGATGATCTCATCTATTGTTATATTCGACATTCGCAAACCTCACAAAATTTTAATGGCGGTGTCCCAGGGGCTTACTGTATTCGGAGGCCCGTAAATTTTCGGCCCCCGGGCCCGCTCTATAAATTCAAGGTACGGCAGCGGTGACAAAGTGTCAAGACTTGCGCCGCTTCATGTGGGGGGTGACAAAATCATGAAGCAAAAAATAAATCCCGTCATCGGTACAGACGAGACGGCGAGGGCGCGGAATTTTGCGCCCGATTATTTCAAAAAACTTTTTGCACTCATCCGGGGTGAAACTGCTGTAAAGTTTTCCCCACACCCTGTCCCAAAATTCAAACATGGCGCGACGGTCGTCAAGGTCCGATTGACGGATGGATGCAATATAAAATTCATCACAATATTTTATATGTCCTCCGGGCAGATACTTTTTATATCCGATAACGACATACAATAACGGGCCGTGCTTGCGGCGCTGTCTTTTTGTCTTGCAATACATCAGGAGCGGCCCTTCTTCAAGGCGCGGTCAACGAGCGCCGGGTCTGCGAGGTCGTTCAAGCAGCGATACACGACAGCCTGAAGCGCCTCCTGTACAACCCCCGGTGAGCTGCGCCGATCCTTGACGGCGTGTAGCAGTTCATCAGGCAAGTCATCAAGGCGGGCCATGATAGAGGCGCGGACGGTCTGCCAGCTTTCGGACGCTTTGGCGGTCAGGACGTGCTCGGCTTGAATTTCATCGAGCTTGATTTTTGCGCGGGCGGCTTTCAATTTATGGTGCCGAGCGTTTTCATTTTTTTTTGTTGTCAAGATTTTACCTCCGCTTTTTGTCTTTTAATGCTGACTTTGCAATCCTCAAAAAATCAATATCCGTTTCAAGTTCCCGCCGGGCCTCGGTGACCATACGGCGAAGGATTGACAAGCAGCCTGCGTCATCGTTTGCGATAAGAAGCAGAGAGGCCTTCGTCGGGATGATGAGCAGACGCGATCTGCATGATTGAACGCGAGCGCCGGTCGTGCTGATAAAGTCATCCCTGTGCAGGAATTCACCGCGCATGACACGGTTCTGCATTTCCATTAAATCGTTACTGATTTTTAAATATTCAAGATATGTGCTTTCGTCGCCAGCATCATGGACACGCTTTTTATAATCAAAAAACGCTTTTTTGCAAAATGACAAGACATAACCGCCGTTAGGTGTACGCGGCAGAATACCGAGCCCGGCAAGCTGTCGGACACGGCCAGGGGATATCTTCAAGGCGGTTGCGATTTCGGCGCTGGTTAATTCTTTAAGTGACATTGAAAGCCTCCGTTAGCGTTAGTGTTCAAATTTGTATATACCAAGTTGAGGCGCGGGCTCGCGGTACCCGCTCGGCACCATAATCAGCCAGGAGGACCCGCGCACCTTCTCGCGATCTCTCTGTGGGCCTGTAGGCCGCTCTGTGGGGCTCGTGGTGTCCGTTCGCTGTCGAATATACATAGATGAACAACAATCAAACATTATGCCGGGCCTCTCATCATGTCGCTGTACATCAAGGTGCATATATGCCTTATGCCTTCCCCGAAAAATAACATATCCCAGCCAGGCGAACACATCGAAGGCAGGCCAGGGCCGGGCCGGGGCTCGATGAAATAAAAATAAAAAAAATAATTTTTGATTTTTATTTTTCAATTTTTAAAATATCATCCAAAGTTGTTGTGGGTGCAGGTGCCAGGCGGTAGATGTCCTCCTGTCCTCGCTGCACGGTGCGGGTCACCACATCCTGTTGTAAGAGGGTATAAAGATAATATGCGCTCCTGCCTCTGCCTATGTCGAGCGCGGCGGCGATCTGCTTGACTGTCATGCCGTCCGGGGTGCGGGTGAGGAGTTCAACAATCATCTGACGTATATCCTGCGCGGACAGTTCGCCGGTTTCGGGTTGCTCATCATCCTTGTAAATAATGGCGCTGCAATCAGGACACAAAAAGCCCAGGCGGTCATCATACACGACACGGCCAGGTTGAAGAACAAGCTCACCGTTGACGTGATCGACGTTAACCGGGAAAGCCCGGCAGCATCGCAGGCAATAGATAAACGCCTGTTTGCTTTTCTCGATCCGGTCGTATGTGTAGTACCCACGGGTGGGGGCGCGTTCGTCAGTCATGGGTCATACCTCTCAAAATGGTATTTTATTTAGAAAATCATTTTCTGTATCCGTTTCCGTGACGTTCGTGTCGCTCGTGTCGCTCTTTTGCATACTCTTACTAATGTCTATGTGTCTGCCGTCATGATCCCGCCAAGATTCTACATTATATCCTGCTGTCCTTAGGTTCGGAGCGAGTCGTTTCATGGTTCCTGATAACACGGCAGGCGTTTTCGGGAAAAGTTTTGACTTAGCAGCTTCGGGGGCTATTTCCTTTAGCTTTGTCAAAAGTTCGTTAGGCGTGCCCGTGAAACAATATGGAAAAATGCTTAGCATCTCGCGCAAGGCAGGATATACAACCGACGATTCAAGGGTAATGTCGTTAGCGGCGTTTTGATTCTCGGTGTACGCTGTCATGAAATCACTGGCATCGTAGTCAGGCAGAACAGTGGCAACGGCTGTTCCGATACGGCAGAAATCAGCCATGCGTGACGGATCGTTTACAGTAACGGATGGCAGCACTTCCAGAACATGTGCAGCGAGGTCCAGCAAGTCATGGAATATTCCAGGCAACACCTTTTCGTAGTGTTCCCATAGTTCGGCTTCATGCTTACGGTTTTCTGGTTTTATCCTATCAAAGTTCAACACTAAGGACCGTTGTAAAACGTCACTTTGCGAAAAGAAATCACTGATACCGTTAACCACGGTGGGGCGCTTTGCACTGTATATATAGGCCTCACCGTTCGTGAATAATTCGCGGTCTATTGTTGCATTACCCGTGCTGAAGCGGCAAAACAAATCAGAAAGCCACTGAGGGACATTACTAAAATTATCATACGGCATAAGCCATGACACACCCGCAGCGGCGAACATGTCACGGGGCTCACGGGGGACTGACATTGTAGCAGCTTCATGTGGATCGATGAGGCGCTTGATTGCAACAGTAGCGACGGTCTTACCTGATCCGGGTTCAGCGAGAATAACTAAAATAGGAAAGGGTCCATCGAAAAACATTGCTTGTATAATGAAAGAAACAATAAGAAGAAAGCGCTGATCATCGTCAGAACATCCGACAAAACGCCGGAGGTCGTCAAGACAGCCTTGTCCTTTTTCCGGGTGAGGCAGCGGCAACATGCCCCGGGGCTTTACTGGCAGTGTAAGGGGTAGGGAAAAGTGCGTCACGGGCGTCACGGGCGTCACGATCTCGCGAAAATGCCATGAACCTGGACAAATAACGATGATTGTCCAATCGTGCCAGCCGGTATTGATCAGAATATTTCCCTCCTGATCCTTCCCGATCCTGCCACAGGGGATGCAGTGCATACCATCATAAACAGCCCCGGCGTCGATCTCTCCTATAACTTGATTAAGATCATGGTCGGTCAGAGTAAGCCCATATTGTTCGCGGCAGTGATAGCGGATGAATTTTCTAAACTGTTTTGAAGTGATCCGCGCCGATTCAAGGTGTTCATTCACTTTATACGTTGCATAACCTGATTCACCGTCAGTGAAAAGTGTAATGTCATTTCGCAACCGTAAGGCGGCAATTTCCGAACGCGATTTTGTGCCCTTTTTGGGTTCGGGTTTTTGTTCTTGAAAGCCGGCCTCTTGCGCCCGGGCTTTAAGTACTGCCATATCATTGATAATGGCGCTACGGGCTTCTTCAATCTTCGACGTTATGTCACATTGATTCCTGGAAACGTCCTCCCCGCGATCCTCTCCGGGCTCCTGTGCTGCGGTCGGTTCCTCCGGCGAGGGTTCGGTGTCGTACATATCAAGAATGTCGTTATCAGGTTTCATCAGCACACCCCCAGCTTGCGCGGGTCCAGCCTGAGACGGCGGGGGCGCTTTCGTGCCCGATCAGGTCGCGGTTTGTAAATTACTGCAACAAGATACACACCCCCGCCGCAATGCGAGTTCCTCCACCCGAGCCCAGGCCCGTGCCGATGTGTTATGAGCTTTTCGGGTGTAGAACAGAATGGGCAAACAACGTCAATGCGGTCTGTGCGGGGATCATAAAATCCGAAAACGCGGGGGATTTTTGATTGACAATTATTTAATGTTTTAGTATTATCTGAATAACAATAATTCATTTCGCTTTCTCCTGTGCCCCCGCCTGGTGCCTCCGGTCGGGGGTAGTTTATTATCCCAGCCTGTTCATCTCGTCGCGATGAACAACCTGGCGCTCGATTCGCGCTTTGCCATTATGAACAACAACACGGACGCACGCCTCCCCGTATATCATGCCAGTAAGTTGTTGTTCCAGCCAGACGGCGGCCTGTTCTATTTTTTCATTCATCTCGACGACCTCGCGGCGCTGGACTGCTGCTGCATCCATGATAAGAGTTCGCCCTCGTCATACCGTATGGATCTGCCATATCGCCTGTATGGTGCGCCGGTGCCTTTGCTCCTGTCGCTCCTGAGCTTCTCGCGCGAGACGTTCATAACCTGGGCGGCTTCCTGCTCTCGAAGCTGTCGGGGGAATTGATTATTTTCTGAGCTTTCCATCGTGGGCCTCCCTTGCGCTTGCGGCTGTGCGCGATATAAAATTATTGATCTCACGCGTTGCGCTGCTGTTTTGTTCCCGGCACATTTCCTTAAATTCAGAATAATCTGCCAGATTGTAAACACGCAGGATGCGTTTAACATTTTTGGGCGCTGGTTTCGTTCTCATGTTTACCTCCAAATTTTTTCCAAAAAAAAAGGACCGGCACAAGATAAGGATATACAATCCTTAAATTGTGTCGGTCCTTACAGGACTACCCCGCCTACATCGGTTCACGCTGTTGAATAACAGCGGCTAACGATTTACCATACGGGAGTACGCATCACATTTTCATGTGACACGGTGTCGACCATATTCACATTGCACGTTGTCGGTTGGTGCAGTAAATTTTCGTATCAGTAGTTAAGTCAAATATTATCCCTGCTGTCCGACATTCTTCCGTGAATGTAGATAACCACTAAATATCATAGGCACCCACCCGGTACAGGCTATGCCATATTTAGTGTCATAAAAAATATAATACCGGGTGGAACACAAAATCAAGTAAATTTTTTATGTCACATGAAAAAAAATTCAAAACATACAAAAAAAATAAATTATTATCAATCATATTCCGGTTTCATCTTCAATACGTTATTTGTTCTGTCGCCGGTATATCTGCCATGTGGCAGGCGTATTACTGCGCCCTCCATGCCTTGACTTAAAAAAGCATGATAATAATTATGAAGCTCTGCCGGCGCGATCTTATAAGTCGGTACACGCTTTATATTTTCCGTCTCTGCGATACCCTGAAGCGATTCAAGGCGTTCATGCTGCGGCCGGGCATTGATAATGTCGAACATGTGGAACTGTATCAGCTTGTCACCCCTACGGATCATCCCCTGTATCTGCCCGAGCGTGAACCCTGTGGCGTATAGTTCACCGTCCAGATATTCAGGCAGATCCCGCCCAATGACATCGGCAGATATATGCGGCAGGTTGATTTCGTTTCCGGTCCTGCTATACAGCTTCCCGGTCCTGGTATTTACAACACATCTCCAGCCGTCAATTTTCGGCTGTATAAATATATAGTCTTCGCCCTCGACAATATCGGGGTAGTTTCGGTATTCCGACAAAAGGGAGGGCCGGGGCGCTGTTGACACCCCGGCCTCGATGTGCTGCTTTTCGATCATCCGTTTTCAACCACTTTTTTAAGCTCGGGCCTGTGCATGGCCGCGATCCCTTCCAGTTCGTCGATCTGCCTGTCAATCATAAGACCGATATATGACAGGCGCTTGTCCTCCGACACCTCCATGACTTTGCTTGCGGCCATCAATGCGGCCATGATGCTGTTGAATTGATCCTCTGACAAATTATACATAATACACCCCTTAAAAAATGATTATCTGACTTGCCTCATCAGCGAGCCGGGAGTCACCCGGACACGGACGCGCCATCAAGGCGCGTTTCGGCGTCAATGGGAAGCGCTGCCGGGTGGATCGTCGCTGGAGAATATCCCTTCCTGTATCGCTCGAATATCGGCAAGGTCTTCAAGGGCGTTTTGATAGTAGTGTGCGCTCATTCTGTCGGTTCGGTGTCCGGTCAATGCCTGAATTTTTAATAGTGGCACCTTGGCATTTATCATTAAACTATTGAAAAAATATCTGTGACTGTGAAACGACAATTTCCTTGCGCGGCGGTCTTCCTCTGATATACCAATATGCCGCATAGCAGTATATAGGGATTTCGTGAAGACCGGAGCTTCAGCGGGTTTACCCTGTTTAAATTCAGCAAAAAACACGAATGAGTCAGGGTTTCCGGGCTCCGGGTTTATAGCAATCAAGCGGCCCAGAACATCCACCACGGCGCGGGGGATAATGATATTTCTGACGATCCCGGTTTTTGTCGTCTCTTTAAGACCATAGAGGCGGTCCCAGCTTCGACGTACATGGATATAGGATTCGTCAAGGTGGACATCGGAAACGGTCAGGGCTTGCACCTCGCCCAGCCGTATTCCTGTAGAGCATGACAGCAGGTTCCCGGCATAACCCATAAACAATTCACGGGGCGGGTGGCAGTATGCCGGGTCCGATTGCCATTCAGTAGAGAAAAGCGCCCTCACCTCCTCGACGGTCAATATGCCCTTCCTGTTTGGCTTTTCGGCGGCCCTGTCGATCTTCGGGACGTATTGTATCAGAGATTCATCAAGCGCCGTTTCGAGTATGACACGAAGGGTTGACAGGGTTTTGTTTATGGTAGTTCCTTTATAACCCTGATTAAAAAGATCGTTGCGGACGTTTCGTATAACTGCCCGGTCAATCGTTGATAGTTTCTTGTCACCGATAAGCGGGAACAGGTGTTTTACAAGAATGGTTTTGGAGTTCTTGCAATGAGCTTGACTGACACGAAGACCCCGGACGCGCTTATCCGTAGCCCATGCGCCGTTCCAGTCGAAAAAGTTTTCTGCATATTCTCTGAAAGTAGAGTTCTTGGTGACGATGATCCCAGCCTGGATGTAGTTTATGGCCCAGGCTTCGGCCTTCCCTTTTGTCGTTTCGCCTGTGCTGCGAGCTGAAGACCATTCACCGGAAGGAAGTTTAAAGAGGGCGTAATAATAACGTCCGCGTTTCGTAATACAATAAGGCTTTCCACTTGACGACATCGGCGACCTCCAAAATTTCGGAAAGTCATTGCATAGTTATTGCATACTTCCCTTAATTTTGAAGCGCCGGGCATCGGTTAGCTTCAAAAATGGCCCTTTTTCATTCAAAAAGTGGCCATTTATGAGCGGGAAACGGGATTTGAACCCGCGACCTCAACCTTGGCAAGGTTGCACTCTACCACTGAGTTATTCCCGCAAATATTGCGAGCGAAGGGAATCGAACCCCCACGCCTTTCGGCACTAGATCCTAAATCTAGCGTGTCTGCCAGTTCCACCACGCTCGCGTTGAAACTGGGACAACTATTGGACCGAGTCCGGCAAATTACAAGTTATTTTTAATGACAGCCCGAACCTTTGCAACCCGGGAGCTGCTTGAGCGCCGCCATGTTCTGGCCCTTTTTCTTTTCGATTTTTTGGCCAGTATGGCAATATCCGCAGTTAATGCTCTTGCCGTCCTTCTTTTTGCCGGCATGCTTTTTCATGATGCCCGTATTCCCCATGACGCTGCTTACTGAAAACGCCACTATCATGGCAAGAGCCGCTGAAAATAAATAAAATTTTCTCATTGAATTCTCCCGTAATGATTTATGTATTGTAGAAAGTACTGCCAGGGCCGTTTATCGTCAATAAAATTTTTGAAAATAATGCATCTTTCATGAAGATTAACATCCTGTACGAAGACAACCACATAATCGCCGTAGAAAAGGAGGCGGGCGTCCTTACGCAGCAAGACAGCAGCGGCGTCCCTTCCCTGCTCGATGCCGTCAGGGATTACATCAAGCAAAAATACGACAAGCCCGGCAATGTTTTCTGCGGCCTTGTGCATCGACTGGACAGGCAGGTTTCGGGTGTGATCGTGTTTGCGCGTACATCTAAGGCGGCCCGGCGCCTTTCGGCGGAATTCGCCGGACGCTCGGTCGTAAAAATGTACGTCGCACTGGTCGAAAACCGGCAGCCCATCGAACCGGATATCTGGTTTGATCGGGAAGACCGGCTGGTCCGTAAACGGGGCTACTCGGAGAAAGCGGATGGGAAAAGCAGAAACATAAGGACGGCATCGCTCAGGTTCATGGCCGTCGCATCGAACGAATCATACTCGCTTCTCCTGGTCAGCCTCAAGACCGGCAGGAAACACCAGATTCGCGCGCAGCTTGCCGCGATGGGGACCCCTGTCGTGGGGGACGCAACCTATGGTCATGCCGGCCCCGCAGACGACGCGGGCGGAATCTGCCTTCATGCGGTCTATCTCCGCATCAACCACCCGACAAAAAAGGAGCCCGTTGAATTCTTCTCAAGAATTCCGACTCGAATATCTGAACGACTACACGTTGATGACGCGATAACGCAAAAAATCTCGGACGCCATAAAAGCATACCGATAATCTATTTCTTTCCTTCCGGCAGCAGCAGCAACACGTCGGCGTACTGAGCCTCCACGGCTTGTTTGCCGAAGGGGAGCGGGTGGTTCCTGCCGTTGAGCCAGTAATCAAGCATATCGTCATAGTGCTTGCTGGCCGGATTGCCCGACTGACCGTGGGGAACGATCAGGAAGGCCGGTTCGGAGAGCCCGAAATCGACGACCATCCGCATGGCGGGGATCTCCTCCACGTCGAAATCAGACCCGCATGAATTCGTGGCCACGTTCACCGTGTGGCCGTCGCCGCCGGCGGGGTACGGGCCCCGATTGAAATAGCCATGGAACAGCGGGAGCGTCCTGGTAACGTCATGCTTCCAGGTGTAGGTGTGGAGCCTGCCCCACTCCCACTTCTTCCTGTTGTTCCCCATCCTTTCCTCGCAGAGCATGACGGCCTTGCTCAGAGATTCCGCCAGTATTTGCCAGCGCGTCTCCTTCTCCTTCGTGGCGACGTTGTCCCAGAACGGAGAATCCTCGCGGCCGAGGATGTGGTCCTGCTGCGCCGAGTATGACATCATGGCCGCGTCCTGGAACGACTCCCACGCAAGGCTACCCTCGGGGCCCAGCTCGTCGAGGAATATCTCCCGCACGGCCGCGTGCATGAACGCGCCCATCACCGCTGCGGGCGTCGAGGCGATATCCATCACCGCATTGAATTTCTGGGGCTTAAGGAATTCCAGCGCCTCTCGCGCGTTTTCCCTCGGCTCCTCGCCAAGTCGGTTCACCGCGTCCGCGATCAGTTTCGCCGACTCGCCCCTGAAGAGCAGGTCCTGCGCCTTCTTCGCCATCAGCGAATAGCGGTCGAACTGCAGCTTCATCATCTCTTGTGCCGTTGCGTTTTTCGTCCGCGCCAGCACCTGGATAATGCGCTCGGCGCGCTCCGGGTTGTACCAGCTCGACGTCAGATGATGGGGATAGGTCACGTCAACGGTCCTGTTATTGGCCGTGACGATATAGCCAGCCTCGGGATTCTCCGCGTGCGGGTTATCGGCCGCCGGCACATAGCCGTTCCAGTCGTAATCGCCGCTCCAGCCCGGAGAGGGCAGCTGCCCGGTCCCCTTTTTCCTGATAGGAAATTTGCCGGTCACCTGCCAGCCGATGCTTTCCCTGTCGCCGTACACTATGTTCAGGTATATGAGATCAACGCCCATAAGGGCCGGCCGTACCTCCGTCGCCGTCCCGACGCTCCCCATGTCCAGGAATCCCGAGAAGGTCTTGCTGCCATCGCCCATCGCCCACGAAAGGGCGAGCCCGTACTCGGATGTAACGGGAAGCGGCTGTACCGGCATCTCCGGCGGAAATGGCAGGCCGGCGAGCGCGTCGTTGAGGACCGGCCCGTGCACCGTAGCAACGACCTCCCGCATCACTGCACCGCCTCCCCTGATTTTGAATTCCTCCGTTCGTGTCTGCACCGGGAGCCACTGCCCTTTATAAAGGTATTGTTTCCCGCCTTTATCGGTCTTCATTTTTTCGACGAAGATGTCCTGGTTGTCGGCCATTACCATGGTCGCCCCCCAGGCCACCCTGCCGTTGTAGCCAAGCGAAACGATCGGGATGCCCGGCATGGTGACGCCGGCGGCCTCGTAGGTCGGACAGTTCAGGTGCATGATGAACCAGGCATTCGGCATCAATAGCTGGAGATGCGTGTCGTTGCACACTATCGGCCGGCCTCCCTTCGTCCTCGCTCCCGAGAGCGCCCAGTTGTTGGAAGCGGGCACGTTGATGGACATGATGCCCCTGAGCTGTTCGAGGAGGCCGCCCCAGCCGGCCGTCATTCTGTTCAGATCATCCGGCTTGATCTCGGAAAGCTTTTTCGCCTCATCGAAGGGGATCGGTTCGTCCGGGTATACCGGCATGAGATATGCCGCCTTCTCGTACCCCACCTTGGCGGCGATGTTCAGAAAACCGAGTTCCTCTATGAAGTTGAACGAAAGGCTGAGGCTCAGCATCGCAAAAACATAGAGGGAATCCCCCGCCTGCCACGGCTCTGGCCGGTACCCGGAGAGATAAAACTCAACCGGAAGGTCCGGATGCAATTTCACGTATTCGTTAACGCCGCGGGCGAAGCTCCGGAGTACCGCGAGCGAGCGGGCGTCGAGGTTTCGCAAAGTCTCCTCGACGACGGCAGACGCCCCGAGGGTCCGCATGAAATAATCCACATTCAAAAAATCTTTCCCAATGATTTCAGAGAGCCTTCCCTGCATCGCCATCTTCATCGATACCATCTGCCATAGCCGGTCGGACGCCGTAACGTATCCCGCGGCGAAAAACAGATCTTCCTCATTCTGGGCCTCGATGTAGGGCACCCCGAGGCCGTCCCTCCGTATGACCACCCGATCGCTGATCCCTGGCAGGACGACGGTACCCGTCGGACCATCAACGGATTTCTCGAACTGCCGCTTAATGTTGACATTGAACGCGAAAACCGCTGAGATTAAAATGAGTAGGATGATACCTATTATTCTTGCCTTTTTCATGATAAGTATACAACCCCGATTATGATTAACCCGACACTATAACGCTCGTTCTGCACTATATAATTGAGAGGCAATAATTAATCAAGAATAATAATGCTTCCGCCCTTCCCCATCGCCTCGGATTGACGATAAAACCGGCTTGACAAATCCAGATTCTCCTGTATAACCATGCTGTAATGTGCGTCATGCCTACTCATGAGTGACGAATGGCGCGAACAGACACCGCAGTGAGCACCGGACAGCGCGGGATGGAGACGACGAAAGATGCCGACTGACGAATTTAATTCACTGTTCGACGAGGAGCCGGTCGAAGGCAAACAGGATAAAGAGACGGACGACCTGTTCTCATTTGACGAACCGGCCCCCCCGGACGACGCCGGGAAGAAACCGCCGGGGCAGCCGCCGAAACCTCAACGCGGCGAACCGTCACAGAAAAAGGAACCGGACCGCCCCGTCAGACAACAGCCGCCATCCAAAAAGCGCTCATCCGAAGATTTCCAGCCCGACATGGACGCCCTGCTTATCACGGCCCAGTCGCCCCTGATAATAGAAGGCATGAAGTGCCTTTCCATCAGGGACTTCACGGCCAACTCGCTCCCGGTATACACCGAGTCGCTCAAAGGGGTGGAGGTTTTCATCAAAATACTCGAGAGAAATCCGAACAACTATTTCAAGCTGTCGGCAGTGATCAACTCCGACCCCGACTGCAAGGAAATAGAGACCCTCGCCTTCCAGCTGTATAAAACAAAAAACCACGAGAACCCGGACTCGGACGGCAAGATACTCAAGGCCTACGAAATGCTCCGGAACAGGCTGAAAATCGGGTACAACAAGGCGCTGGTCAGCACATCGATGCTGTCGATCAAAAAATATTTCCTGCTCTCCGGAACGCTCGACAGGGAAAAAATCTCGGAGATGGTCATCAAGAACAACAAGGAACTGAAAAACGACGTCATCAAGTTTACACAGCACCTCAATATCGCCGTGCAGCTCATGAAGATTGGCGATTTCGAAATAACCAAGGGGCTCAGGGGCAGAGACATCAACACCTTCGTGATTCGGTCGAGCGAACTCCTGACCTACTACTACCTCGCTGTAAAAGACTCCGCTGCCGAGGAATATTACCGGCGCATGCACGATAACTACAAGAAGTACTTTGTCATCCGCGAGTAGCCGGCGCGACCGCCCTTCCCTCAATCAATCAGCGGCTCAGTAATCCGGTAAATCACGGAATCTGCAAGCATGACGCCCCGGCGGGTCAGACGGAGCGTCATGCCGGGGTCCCCGGCAAGAACGGCCAGGCCTTCCGCTTCGGCCGCGGCTATCCGCTCCATGACCGTCACGGGAAGATGAAACGCCAGCCGGTCCTCCATGTCCCTCAGCGATATACCGGCGAGAAGCCGCAGGCCGGTCAGGATATATTCCACGGCTGCGGATCGGTCGGTACGCCTGTCCTGCCTGAGCATGACGCGGCCGGGCCTTAGATACTCCTCGACCGTCATGGCGTTATGGCAGCGCCCGCCGTTAAGGAACGAATGCGCTCCGGGACCAAGGCCGATATACGGCAGGAAGCGCCAGTACTTCATGTTATGGCGTGACTCGCAACCGGGCAGTGAGTAATTGGAGATCTCGTACTGAGCGTAGCCGTGGCCGGCGAGCCTTTCCATGGTCAACTCGAAAAGCCGCGCCTGCTCCGGTTCTTCGTCGCGGCCCTGCCCGAGCCGCCTGCCGAGCGGGGTCTTCTCCTCCACCGAGAGGCTATAGGCCGAAACGTGCTTCGGCCGGTAGCCGGCTACTGTATCGATGTCATGAAAAAGTTCATCGTCCCGCTGCGTCGGGATGCCGGTGATGATGTCAACGCACTGCGCCAGGCCCGCGACGCCGAAAAAAATATCCAGGTCGCTCTCCGAGCAGGGTGCGGCGGACCTGCCGATAAGCCTGTGGAGTCGCGGTGAAAGCGTCTGCACGCCCAGGACCGCGCGGGTTACGCCGGCGTCCCGGAATCCCGACAGCTTTTCCGCAGACGCGTCGCCGGGATTCGTCTCCACGGTTATCTCGGCCCTACGCTCGATATCGGCGCGCTCACGAAGAAATCGGAGTATTGTCTCAAGCTGATCAATCGATAAAAGTGACGGTGTTCCTCCGCCGAAGTAGACGGTGTCGACCGGGAGGCCGTCGGGGAGACGCTCTTCGGCTTCCGCGAGGAGACACGCGATGAAGGCAGAGGGGATTTCATCGGTACGGCCGAACATCGCGGCCGGAACCGAATAGAAACTGCAATAATCGCACTTCGCTCGACAAAAGGGAATGTGGATATAAATTCCCGCGCTCATTCCCCTCTCTTCATTTCTCCGAGGAGGAGTGTGGTCCGTGTACACGGGGCAAACGCCCGATTCAGGCACAGCCCGAGCTGGCGGACCGATTCTTCAGTGTTGGAAAACGATAATAAAAAGTTCTCCGCCATGCCCGAAACCGTGACGGGGAAGGGGTTCCCGCTTGACACCACGACCAGCCCGATGCTTCTCCCGCGGCAGTATTCTGACACGCGCCGGACATACTCCGTGTCAGGTTCGACAATATGGAGATATAGAACGGTGTTGGCGCCGCTCTCCCTGCCCGCAAACTCCTCGAAATCAGCGAGTATGATGTTGCTCTTCTCGGCGGCAAGCCGCTCCCGGAGGATAGAGCTCTTCGTTATGAACACCCTGACGGTACCGGCCGCCGGATGGAGCAACTCCTTCCTGCCGCGGTACAGAATGCCGCGCCTCGACAGCTCCGCGTTCACCCGGCTGGCATCTTCAAGTATTTTTCTCTCCTTCTCGTTCGGGACAAATGTGGCGGGGCTGACCCTCCCTTTATCGGGCGACATGATACCGTACCGTATTTTCGTCTCGAGTATCCTGGTTACGGAATCCTTGAGCCTGTCCCCGGTAATGCGGCCGTCCATGACCGCCTTCTTTATGGCATCGAAGATGACCGGGATGTTATTCCCGAACGAGCTGATCAGCACGATATCCGCCCCGGCAAGTATCGAACGAACCGCAGCCTCACCCATCTCCTGCCTCCGGGAAATGGCATGCATTTCCATGTCGTCGGTTATCACCAGGCCCCTGAAATCAAACTCCTTCCTGAGAATATCGGATAAAAACATTTTTGATATAGTCGCGGGCTCGTCTGTCCCGAGTATGTTCGGATATGCTATATGCGCTGTCATGATCCCTTCCACGCCGGCGCTGACCGCCTTCCTGAAAGGGACCAGCTCTACGCGTGACAGCCGGTCCATGCCGTACCGGATGACCGGGAGAGTCTTGTGCGAATCCCGGTCGGTATCGCCATGGCCTGGAAAATGCTTGCCGATCGCGACGCACCCTGACTCCTGAAGCCCCCTGACGTACCGGACGCACAGGTCGGCCACCAACCGGGGGTCCGAACCGATCGAGCGCGTATTGATAACGGGATTTCGGGGGTTGTTGTTGACGTCCAGCACCGGCGCGAGATTCATGTTGATTCCCGTCATCCTGAGCTGGAGCCCGAGAATCCTCCCCCACCGGTATGCCAACTTTTCGTCGCCGCAGACCCCGGCCGCCATGTTGCCGGGAAACTGGGTCACGCCGGAAACGATCCGTACCACCCTCCCCCCTTCCTGGTCAATCGATACAAAAAGGGGGATCCCGGAATACCTGAGCGATGCTGCCTGCATTTCTGCGATGAAGCCGCTGTTCCGGTCAGAATCGGATAGATTATAACCGAATAATATCACTCCGCCCGGAAGATACCGGCTGAGAATGGCGTCAGCCCCCGCTTCCAACGAAGAACCGGGGACGGCCACCATAATCATCTGGCCGATTTTACGATCGAGGTTCATGTCGGCCGTAATCGACATGGCTTCCTCGGTATACCTCTTGGTCGCGCAGCAGAACAAGACTGCAATTGCGACGATTGCCGGGATTATCAGGACTGTTGATCTCACAGGACTCCTCTAATGTAATATAATTTAATAATGTACAAGCTACAGACCTCAATATTCCCACCTCCCCCCCGAAAGCAACAAAAAAAAGAGGCGGAGGATCGATAGCGGCAGGCTCATTTATTTCTTGAATATTTTAACGATTTTTTGTATTATACACATTATCGGGGAATTAATAATTGATTTTTTTCAACAAACTTTTGATCGTGTAAAAGAACCACTTTTGTTTATTTATTAATTACGATGAGCAGCAGCCACGAAATTGATTTCCTGAACAGCTATTCCGCAACCACCTCCGTGGTGCCGGAGGTTATCGAACACCTGATAGCGGACCTGAAACACAGCGATTACATACAGGATGAAATCGACGAGATCGTGCTGTCCCTGGATGAAGCGCTGACCAATGCAATCCAGGAAACCATGAAAACGAACCAGGGGATCCATAACAGGAACGAAACGGACGACCGGAGGGATATCACCGTCCGGTATACCGTGACCGATAATCTCTTCGATGCGACGATAATAGACCATGGCAAGGGCCTTGATATTTTCAACATCCTCGACTCGACACCGCAGGCCGGCGCAACCAACTACGTCAACCAGATCATCAGCTACGCCACCGAATCCGAAAAGTCCAAGATCAAGGTGCGCCTCAACGGCCAGGAGATTCCGCTCAGGGGAATCGGCGCTGGCCTGAAAATCATACTTAACTTCATGGACTTGGTCACCATTGACCTCATCGACAAGGAAAAGATCCTCTCCCGCTCAATCAGCGAACATACGGACGGCACCATCTTCAACATGAAGCGGAAACGTAGATACTGATGCCAGACGATAAACCGATACGCGCCTTTGACAACCGGCAGTTTCTCCATTCGCGGGAAGCGCGGGTCATCCGCATCATGAGCGAGTACATAGAGCCGGAAAAGCGGTTCACGGAGATGGGCATCAGACACACGGTCGTCTTCTTCGGTTCGGCGCGCATCGACCCGGACTCCGGCCCCATGTCGAGGTATTACGACACGGCCGCGGAGTTCGCCTTTGAGCTGGCCAGCCTGAGCAAGGAGATCGAGAACGAAACAGGGAGCCCCATATACATCTGCACCGGAGGCGGGCCCGGCATCATGGAAGCCGCAAACATGGGTGCTAAGCGCGCGGGCGCCCTGACCATCGGGCTCAACATCGAACTCCCGTTCGAGCAGTCGCCCAACAAGTATATCTCCCCCGAAGTGAGCTTCCAGTTCCACTATTTCTTCATGCGCAAACTCTGGTTCCTGTACCAGGCCAAAGCTGTCATTGTATTCCCCGGGGGATTCGGCACGATGGACGAGCTATTTGAGGTTCTGACCCTGGTGCAGACCAGAAAGCTCGAGAAAATGGACATCCCCATCCTCCTGGTTGATGAGGAGTTCTGGCGTGAAACCATCAACTTCGACGGCCTCGTAAAGCACGGCTTTATATCCCCCGAGGACCTGGAGCTTTTTCATTATTGCTCTGATGTTAAGGAAGGCATAGCCTTTCTACGGCCCCGCCTGGTGGAGTTAATACGAAATATGCGGCCGGCTATAATGAAATTCCCTCTGTAGGCGGGGAGTTGCCCAGGGAGGGACTTGAACCCTCACGAAC
>JAFGBT010000049.1 GCA_016933025.1 Spirochaetota bacterium
CTCGCCGTTGATTAGCGCGGGCAGGATTTGAACCTGCGACCTTTGGGTTATGAGCCCAACGAGCTACCAGCTGCTCCACCGCGCGATCTCACGTCAACCTATCGAATATGATGATAGTGTCAACATTTTTTTAGAACAGTACAAATTAATACTGTCTCACCAGTAATATACCCCTGATGAATTTGATTTTCAACTAAAACAGTGAAAGGATTTTAACATGATGTGCATATGACGTCATCGCGAGCGTAGCGAAGCGATCTTGCTATTGGCGGTTTACTATTATGAAATTATCATAATTTAATGATTATTTGATGGCATAGACAGGATTGCTTCGTCGTCCCGGTTGTATCGGGACTTCTCACAATGACGCGATGTCACTGCACCGCCGCCCTCCAAATTTTTATTGACTGAATCGCCGAGACCGGTAATGCTACTGAGACAGACACGGAGAGAAATCATACATGTCGAATCCTCTCAAATATTTCAGCAACAGGAAGGTTGGGCTTGCGCTGGGGAGCGGCGGGGCCAAGGGACTCTCCCACGTCGCCGTCATTGAGTACCTTGAATCGATGGCGATACCGATAGACATGATCGCGGGTTCCAGTATCGGGGCAGTGGTGGGCGCACTTTACTGCACCGGCCAGTTAAAACGCTTCAAGGAAGACATGCTGCGGTTTACGCTCCGTGAAATGCTTTCCCTGATGGACCCGGTGGTGCCACGCTCGGGTCTCATGCAGGGCAAGGGGTTCGTGAAATTCATGGAGCGCTACATACCGCCTCATGCCATGGTCGAGGAGCTGGACCCGCCGCTGGCGATACTCGCGACCGATTACGCCAGCGGTGACTCGATGGTTTTTCGGAGCGGCAGTGTCCTGGAAACCCTTCGCGCAAGCGTCTCCATACCAGGGGTGCTGGTGCCGGTGCGTTACGGCGAACGGATACTGGTGGACGGCGGGTTGGCCAACCCCCTTCCGATCAATACCGTCAGGGAGATGGGAGCAGGATTGACCATCGCGGTGAACCTACACCCTCAGTTGAAGAAGTGGGGGCTGAAAAAGACCATGAAGGAAAGGGCGATCGCCCCGGATCTCCCCGGCAATTCAGAGCGCATCGAGGTGCCCCGCGGGGCTGGGACGCTCAGTATCCCCCAGAAGGGCAGCGGCACCGGGTGGCTGAAGGCAATCGAGAAATGGGTACTCTCCGACAAGTCGCCCGAACGGGAGGGACTCCCCAATATTTTCGAAATTATCGCCCAGTCGGTGGATATCATGGAATACGTCAATACCATGTTGATATTGCGGTTTAACGCCCCTACGGTCCTGATAGAGCCTGACCTGATTGACGTGATGACCATGAATTTTACCGAGGCCAGCCGGATTATCACTGAAGGCTACAACGCCTGCGTCCGAATGAGGGGGGCGCTCTACAGAAAAGTGAAGGCACGGGTGTAGCAATGACGGGAAATAAAAAGGAAATCACCGCGCGGTACAATGATCTCTGCGATCTCATTATTAAATACAACCGCCATTACTACGATCTCAACGATCCGCTCGTGGACGATTCGGAATACGACGCCCTGATGAGGGAACTCCTCGACCTTGAAGCGAGGCACCCCTTTCTAAAGAGGGTCGATTCCCCATCCGCAAGGGTTGGGGGATATGCCTCGCCGACATTTTCCGAGGTGCCCCACGACCCGCCCATGCTCTCGCTCGGAAACATTTTCACCCCGGAAGAGCTGTCGGATTTCGACGCCCGGTGCCGCAAGGGGGCGGGGGCCGGCGGGTTCGCCTATTCCATGGAGCTG
Organism: Spirochaetota bacterium; assembly: GCA_016933025.1. Classification (GTDB taxonomy): domain Bacteria; phylum Spirochaetota; class UBA4802; order UBA4802; family UBA5550; genus RBG-16-49-21. The sequence goes on from JAFGBT010000049.1 coordinate 1,805, forward strand.
AAATACGACGGCCTGGCGGTCGAGGTCGTGTACGAACAGGGAAGGCTTCGCCAGGGCTCGACCCGCGGCAACGGTGATGTCGGCGAGGACGTAACCAGGAACATCGCCGCGATAGGCAAAGTTCCCCCGGCAGTCAGGGGGGCTGCGCCCGGGTATCTGTCGGTGCGCGGCGAGGTGTTCATGAGGCACGGCGAGTTCGAGCGCCTGAACCGGGAAAGGGAGGAAATCGGCGAGCCGGCGTTTGCGAATCCAAGAAACGCCGCGGCCGGTTCTCTCAGGCAGCTCGATCCGGCCATAACGGCGAAGCGGAGTCTGGATGTCGTCTTTTACGCAGTTGGGAGGGCATCTGCGGAACTATCCCTTCATGACCAGAAAACCCTGTTCGAGATACTTCCCGCGCTCGGACTGCCGGTGAGCGGGGAGGCGCGGGTCGGCACGCTGGACGAAATCAGGGAGTACTACGATCACTGGCTCGAGAACCGGCACACACTCGACTTCGACATAGACGGCATCGTTATAAAGGTGAACGATTTCGGCCTCAGGGACATCCTGGGCTCCACCAGCAAGGCTCCGCGCTGGGCGGTCGCGTGGAAGTTCCCCGCACGGGAGGCCGTGACAGTGATGGAATCGGTTGATTTTCAGGTCGGGAGAACAGGCATCGTCACGCCGGTTGCGAATCTCCACCCGATAAATATAGGGGGCGTTATCGTCAAGCGGGCAACACTCCACAACTTCAAGGAGGTGGAGCGACTCGACGTCCGGGTCGGCGACACGATAAAGGTAATCAGGTCGGGCGACGTTATACCAAAAGTGATAGAGGTCGTGAAGAAAGAGGGGGGTGAACGCGCCGTGGAGATCGTTCCGCCCGATACATGCCCCTCGTGTGGTAGCCCGCTCCGCAGGGAGGAGATATACCTCCGCTGCGTAAATGCCGGATGCGAGACGAAACGTCTCGAGGGCCTCAAGTTTTTCGCGTCCAAAGACGGCATGGACATTGAATTTTTCGGTCCCGAGCTTGTTGCGCGGCTCTACGCAGCTGGAAGGCTCGATACGATTGCGGATTTTTACAAGATAACCAGGGAGTCCCTCCTCGATCTTGATCGGATGGGCGAAAAACTGGCGGACAAGGTGCTTGAATCGATCAATGCCCGGCGGCGCGTGCCGCTGTCGCGATTTCTCCAGAGCCTGGGGATAAGGAACGTGGGCGGCCATATCGCCGCCGTGATAGCGGAGGGCGCGGGGAGCCTCGGGACCTTGTTCGGGATGAGCGTCGATGACCTGATGAAAATCCGCGAAGTCGGTCCCGGCGTGGCGGAATCGGTGCACGGCTTCCTGCGCGATGAGGCGAACCGCAGGTTAATAGACGATATGATTGCGTCAGGGCTGGTGGTCGAAGAAGAAACGGTCGAGCGGCCGGCAGACAGCGCCGTCAGCGGAAAGACCTTTGTCGTCACCGGAACGCTGTCGCGCTTCAGCCGCCAGGAGGCCGAGGCCCTGATTAAAAATCTTGGAGGCAGGGCGGCGGGATCGGTCAGCGGAAAGACCGACTACGTGGTCGCCGGCGATTCGCCCGGCTCGAAGCTTGACAAAGCTTCGAAGCTCGGCATCAAAGTGCTGACCGAAGATGAATTCATAGCGCTTACAGGTGAAAAAAGTGATGAATAGAATTATTGCCTTCGCTAAAAACCACTACTACCTTGGAACGTCGTTCCTAATATTCCTGTCGTTCCCCTCGTATGATGTCTGGATATTTAAAGGCTTCCCGTTTTTCGCCTGGATATCCATGGTCCCCCTTTTTATCTACGTGCGGAAGAGGGGTTTCAAGGATGTCTACCTGTCCTCATTTCTGACGGGCCTCGCCGGCTTCTTCCTGGCGTTCGAATGGATCGGGAACTTCGGCGCGGCCGCTACGGGGGGGTACGCCGTTATTGTCGGTTTGCTGATGCCGTCCCTGTCTGTGTTTTTCGCAATTAAAATAACGGCGGCCGAGTTCCTGTCGAGGCGGTTTGAGCCGTTGCGCTTCCTGATTTACCCGTCGGTGTGGATTCTCGTCGACTGGATCGAGACGATCGGGTATCTCGCCTATCCTCTCCCCAACTTGGGCTACTCGCAGTATCCCTTTACGCCGTTCGTGCAGCTGTCGTCGCTTACCGGCATCATGGGGATAACGTTCGTCATAATACTGGTGAATTACCTTGTCGCTGACCTGATCCGCGCGAGGCCCTCGGCAGCGAAGAGTGCGCGCGACATCATGCGGATGGGGGAGACGAAGCGCCTCGTCCTCGCCCTCGCCTTAGTCTGCGCCGTGACGGTCTGGGGAGCGGCCCGGCTGGCGCTCCACGACGGACGGCCCGGGAAGGGCCTCCGGGTCGCCATGGTGCAGTCGTGCATATCGCCCTGGGAAAACTGGTTCGCCAACAGATTCCGCTATCTCGAGGAGCTGAAGCGGCAGACCATGGCCTCGATAACCGAGAATCCCGATTTCGTAGTCTGGTCGGAATCGGCGACGCTCGAGACCATATCCTACGACTACGAGCGGGGTGCGCTGAATGATTTTGAGAGTGACGTCATCTCGCTGGTCCAGCAGATCGAAAAGCCGCTTTTAACCGGCGAGATAGGCGTGGCCGAGCGGTTCGAGGACATGTTACTCGGCCGCTACCCCCAGAACAACGCGGTGCTGATCAACCGGTACGGCGAGGTCGTGAAGTCGTACGCGAAAATACACCTGGTGCCCTTCGGAGAATGGGTTCCCTACTCAAAATGGCTCGGTTTCATTAAACGTATCGCCCAGAGCCTCGGCGGCTCGAGCTTTGTGCCGGGCGACAAACCGGTCATCTTCGAGGTGAACGGCCGGAGGTTTGGCGTGCTCGTGTGCTACGAGGGGATTTTTCACAGGCTATGCAGGGATTATCGGAACCTGGGGGCCGAGTTCTATGTTAATATCACCAATGACGGCTGGACCGACACCTACCGGGGCCACATGCAGCACTTTTCCGCGTCGATATTCCGGGCCATAGAGAACGGCATATGGTACCTGCGCGCGGGTAACACCGGGTACACGGTCTTCATTGATCCCTACGGCAGGGTGCGGCAGTCAATTCCCATTCTGAAGAAGGGGTATTGCGCCGGGGATATCGATTTTTCCATGAACCATGGGACTGTCTACGCGGTCATCGGCGATCTGTTCCTTTATATCATAATTGGATTTATCGTGGTTCTCTCCGGGATTTATTGCTATGAAACAATTCGGGAGAGGATGAGGCCTTGAACTGGCGATGGCTGCCGGGTCTTTCGCCCGACCCCGCATATGTCTTGACTTTTTGCCTATCGCCGCAATAATATATTCCCTTACCGCAATCATCATGTTGTCATGCTTGCTTGATGCCGGGTTGTGCGTGCCCGGCAAATGGAGGTATCATATGAAGAGGCCCTGGTATAAAAGCTATCCCGCGGGCGTTAGCCCGGCTGTTGATTACAAGGAGTTGAAGGTTTCGGACGCGCTCGCGCGATCGGCCGCTGAATTCTCGGACAAGACGGCGCTGATTTTCCTCGGGGCGAGGATGAGCTTTAAAAAGCTTGATGAACTGACGAACAGGTTCGCGCGGGCGCTCATAGACATGGGAGTGAAGAAGGGTGACCGCGTGGCGATGCTCATGCCCAACATGCCGCAGATAGTCATCGCCAGCCACGCGGCCTGGCGTATCGGGGCGGTCGTGGTGATGAACAATCCGCTCTATACCGACGTTGAACTGGAACACCAGCTTGTCGACTCGGGCGCGTCAGTGCTGGTGACCCTTGACCTCCTGGCGCCGCGGATGATTGCGCTGAAGCCGAAGACATCTGTCCAAACAATCATCGTCACGCATATCAGGGACTATCTTGCGTTCCCCAAGAAGCAGCTGCTTCCCATACTGGCGAAGGACAAGCACCGAACAATACTTCCGCAGCCTGGCGTTCACGAATGGGTCGGCCTGCTGGGCGGTTATTTGCCTACCGACCCGGGGATAAGCGTCGATTTCGACGATATGGCCTGCCTTCAGTACACGGGCGGGACGACCGGCGTGAGCAAGGGGGCGGTCCACACTCACCGGAACCTCTCCAGCAACATACAGCAGCTTTCGGCCGCTCTCCATATGCTTGAGCGCGGAAAGCTGACCGTTCTCGGAACCATCCCCTTTTTCCATGTGTTTGGCCTCACCTGCGCCATGAATTATGCGCTCTGGCAGGGGTGGACGAATGTTCTCTTGCCGCGGCCGGATCCTCTCGCCATGCTGCAGGCCATTGATACATATAAGGTCAACGTCTTCGCAGCGGTGCCGACACTGTATATCGGCATGCTCAACCATCCGCATATAGGGAAATACGACCTGTCGTCGCTGATCGCGTGTTCTTCCGGGGCAGGCCCCCTGCCGATGGAGGTATTGCAGCAGTTCACATCCAGAACGGGGAAAGAGCTACTCGAGGGATACGGGCTGACAGAGTCCACCGCGGTGGTCTCCATCAACCCCTTCGGCGGCGTTACCAAGCCGGGGACCATCGGCATACCCCTCCCGGGCGTCGAGGTAAAGGTCGTTGATGTCGATACCGGGAACACGGACATGCCGATCGGGGAGATCGGAGAGATTGTCGTCAGGGGGCCCAATGTCATGAAGGGTTATTACAACAGGCCCGAGGAGACAGCAGGCGCAATCCGAGACGGCTGGCTCTATACCGGCGATATCGGGTCAATGGACGGTGAAGGCTATTTAACCATCATTGACCGTAAGAAGGACATGATAATCGCCGGCGGGTACAACATCTACCCCCGCGATATAGACGAGGTGTTGTTCGAGCACCCGAAAATACTCGAGGCCTGCGCCATCGGCGTGCCGGATGCCTACCGCGGCGAGACGGTGAAGGCCTTCGTTGTCGTCCGTCCCGGCGAAACGCTTATGGCCGGGGAAGTGATCGAATACTGCAAGACCAGGCTCGCGGCATATAAAGTGCCGAAGATAATTGAATTCATCGACACGCTTCCCAAGAGCCTTGTCGGCAAGATCCTTCGTAAAGAGCTGAGGAGGATGGAGTTGGAGAGGCAAAAGTGAACCGATAGTTATCGGTATAACCGATAACTATCGGTGGCATATATCCACGAGGGGTCAGAGTAAATAACTACCGATAACTATCGAGGTATAATTTTTCAATAAAAGATATACAAATATAGCAAATATGTTCATTTGTTTGTTTAAGGTGTCAGAGTAACATCCATCAACGATCGATAACTATCGGATCCCGAACTCACCGGTGTCCGAGCAACCGATAACTATCGGCCACAGGGGATTATCCAAGAATAAAGCTCCGCATGGAGATCGTCCCATTCTGGATCCCTTCGTGCACAAATGCAAACCGGTCGTCCCTTTCCTGAAGTCCCAGTATGTACAGCATCGGCAGGTAGTGGTCGCTGGTCGGTACCGCCATTGAAACGCCTCTGCCAAGCCGATGGTAATCGACGAGTGGCTCATGGTCGCGGGCGATTAACAGCGATTTTATTTTCTCGTCGATTTCAACGGCCCAATTATACGGCTCGGCGTTTACGTCGTGCTCCATGGACCGCAGATTGTGCACCAGGTTGCCGCTTCCGATTATCAGGATGCCTTCACGCCTGAGTGCCCTGAGGCGCCTCCCCATATCGTAGTGATATGCGGGCTCCATCTCGTAGTTGAGGCTCATTTCGAATACCGGGATGTCCGCATCCGGGTAGAGGTGTGTGAGGATCGCCCAGGAGGCGTGGTCAAGCCCCCATTCTGTAGAGCAGTTGACAAGGTACCCCGTCAGCTTGGCAACCCTGTGCGCGTCTTCCGGCGCGCCGGGGCAGGTATAGCGGAGCTGGTAGAGTTCGGGGGGAAACCCGATAAAGTCGTAGATCTGTTCCGGGTTTTTCATGCAGGTCACCAGGGAGGCTTTCGCAAGCCAGTGCGCCGAAATGACCATGATCGATTTCGGCCTCGGCAATTCCTTCCCGAGTTCACGGAGGCTCTGCGTGAAGTCGTTGCGCATGATGGCGTTCATCGGCGAGCCGTGCCCGATGAAGAGGACCGGCATGTTCATGTCAGAACTCCTCATGATGAAATTGACTATATTCCGGCCCGTATACCCTGTGTGTCAATGTCTTTTATGGCGGTCATGATATAATGCGCAAGTCGGAAGGGAATGGAAAAAATTGTTTACGTGCCGCCCGGACGCCGGTATGCTGTCTCACTGACCGGGGCTGCTGAAGCGCATCACCCCGGTTACAGGAGACTGCCCATGAAACTCAGATATATAATTTTCTCAACTGGAATAATAATTCTGTTGTACGAAATAGCCTACGTTATTTTATATTTTCTCGGATATAATGTCTATTTTCTAACGTGGGTCGACCGGTGGGGACCCGTGGCCGGATGGATTCTGCGCGCGCTACTTTTCATGATCGCCGGACTGATGGTGTTCTGGGGGAGTAAAAAAAAGCGCGCCGGCGAAGCGCAGCCCTGAGGTCTATCGAGGTGCTTTTTTTTTCTGCGCCTTCTCACCGGAGGCGCGGGGATTGATGATTTCCTTCAGGCCCGGTAAAAAAATAAACCCCAGGGCGCTCTTCACCCATTCCCGGTAATGTTTGCTTCCCGCCTCCATCCCCTGCACCTGGGCAATGCAGGGGCTTGCGCCAAGGAAGGATATCACCATGATGTTGAAGCTGTTAACGAACATCCTTATCTGATCGATCGGTCCCTTCAGGGCTATTTTTTTTTCGAATAACCTGCAAATTTTTTCAATCAATTCCGGGAAGTGCTGGTAGCCGGGGATCTGTGATATGTGTTCGGCCTGCGACATGTTCAGGGCCAGGATCCTGAGGGGCTCCGGGTTGCGCTGGTTGAAGTCGAGAAGGTTGTCGATGTAATCCAGGAATCCCTCGGCTGTTTTCGAATTTTTTACCGCCTCAAACCATTCTTCGTTTGAAGTGATGAATTCATCGCAGATGTCCCGTATTATGGACTCGAAAAGCTCGGCCTTGTTGGGAAAGTAGTAATTGATCAGCGGATGCTCGACACCCGCAGCCTTGCCGATCATGCGCATACTCGCCGCGTGATAGGGGTGCTCGGAGAAGACTTTCCTCGCGGCGCGGACTATGATCTCCCTCGTTCGTATGCTCTTTTTTTCTTTTTGCGCCGGTTTTGAAGTTCGCGTGTTCATGGTAGACAAATTTCCAGGATTAACTGCCACATGTCAAGCCGGAGATTTTTCCGGAGGTGTACAGTTTATTATTCATATGCAGAGTACATTGTAAGCGCTGGCCCGTCAATGAATTTTTAACGAATGTTAAAAATAATTTGACAAAACCGTGCACGCTGCCTTGAATGGAACCGGTTTGATAATAATGGAAAATCATCCTTGGGGAGGTATTATATGGCACTCAATCCGTTAGTGGATTCACGGGACGTCCGGTTTGTTCTTTTCGAAATGCTCGAGGCGGATAAGCTGTTGAAGTTCGACAAGTTCAGCCACCTTGACATGGAGGCCTTTGAAAGCACGCTCGATCTCGCCGAGAAGATCGCGGTGAACCATTATTACCCGGCCAATTCGGCGGGGGACAAGGAAGGGGGCTGTACGTATGACCCGAAGACGAAAGAGGTCAGGGTGCCGGACTGCATCAAGGAGGCGTACCGCGCCTATATCGACGCCGGCTTTTTAATGATGCGCGTCGGAACCGACATGGGGGGCATGGGCATGCCCGACACCGTCGCCACCGCCTGCAGCGAATACTTCGAGGCCGGCTGTACCGCCGCCCACATGTACACCGGCCTGATACTCGGCGCCTCGCTCCTGATTTTCCTCTACGGCACGCCGGAGCAGATCCAGACGTACTGTCCCAACATGATCGCCGGCAAGTGGGGAGGCAGTATGTGCCTCACCGAGCCTGAAGCCGGTACCGACCTGGGAAACCTTAAGACCAAGGCGGTGAAGCAGCCTGACGGCACGTATCTGATTACCGGCCAGAAAATATTCATCTCCGCGGGCGAACATGACATGGTGGAGAACATCATACATCCGGTGCTTGCGCGCATCGAGGGCGACCCGCCGGGAACCAAGGGAATCTCGATTTTCATCGTTCCCAAGTACCTGCTCAACCCCGACGGCTCGCTGGGACCGCGCAACGACATGGTATGCACCGGCATCGAGCACAAGATGGGCCTCAAAAGCAGCGCGACCGCGGCCCTGAGCTTCGGCGACAACGGCAAATGCGTCGGTTATCTCCTCGGCAAGGAGCGCCAGGGCATGCAGGTCATGTTCAACCTGATGAACGCGGCGCGGATCGAGACCGGCATCCAGTCCATGGCGCAGTCGAGCGCAGCCTACCTCCATGCGGTCGCGTATGCGCGCGGCCGGCTCCAGGGCTCGCATTTCACCAAGGCCCTCGACCCGTCTGCGCCCCAGGTCCCCATCATCGAACACCCCGACGTGAAGAGGATGCTGATCTGGATGAAGGGATACGTCGAGGGGATGCGGATGCTCA
>JAFGBT010000050.1 GCA_016933025.1 Spirochaetota bacterium
GTACTGAGATGAATTTGATTATTATCAGGGGGTTCATGGCGCGCAGACATCCCGCCCTGAATGAAGCTTTCGATTCTGCGAGTTGACGTTGTTGCGGCGATGATTACGGCAACGGCCCCCGCCGCTGATGTCATTGGGCAGTCCCGCTGTCGTGCGATATACCTTATTCCGCAGCGACGATTCTGTAATGTCTAATGTCATGTGTACTCACGGGGAAGGCATGAGGCGAGGGTGGAAAAAAAACTGCCGGCGCATCGGCAGTTCGCTTATCCCTGTCAGATGCCCTTCCAAAAGCCTGCGAGGTTAGCTGACGGGCTCGGACTTGGAAGTGTCCTATCCTCGGAAGGAATACGCCCCTTCGAATCGGGTCCCCCGCATCCATGGTTTCCATGGATTTTGGCCACATTCTATTGGGAGAAATATATGTGCAGAATAATCAGAAGTCAAGTAATTGTATGGTTTTTCTGAAAAAATTATTGTTGAAATGAGGCCTGTTGTTACCGGTCGGTTTAATGTATATGGCATACAGGTGCTGTCTTGTGGAAAAAAACGGATTGGGCCGCAACGGGGATTTCACTTGATATTACACCATCATCAGGAATATGATGACACTGGCCGATGAAATAGCTTCACTGAGGAAGAGAGGCTCATGCTGAATATCGAAGCGGTTTATTTGTGTATTGCGAACCAGATCACCCTGTTCGGGTGCGGCTTCTGCATCGTGCGGGCCATCGAGTTTGCCATTGAAACAGGAAGACATCACGTTCATCATGTTGTCTTCAATGCCTTTAACAGCGTCATCCTCTTCGGCATCAGCATGTTCATAACAGGGACGATGAGGACATATCCCGCCACAGCGTTCCTGTTCCCGACCTGCCTGTTTCTCGCGGGGCCCCTGAACCTTCTTTTTTATCAGCAGATCCTGTACCCGAAAAAGCCGGCACCAGCCATGATATGGGTGTACCTTCTCCCCGCGATGGCCGTTTTTCTTGTTGAAATACTGTTCCAGCTCCAGCCGGCGGATTTTAAAAGAGAGATGGCGTCATCCTTCATCGATAATCCGACCGGACATTCGCTGACTGTCGTATTCGGGATTTTAATCGTCCAGGTCACCGCGTATTATGCGCTCATCATCAAGGCTATTCTTTCCGATGTCAATGCAAAGGAGTCCCGCCGTGCGCTTCGGTATGTCCTCATCATTGCAGCCACAATTATTGTATCCATCTACATGCTGCTGTTCGGATTCATATTCCACGCCACCTGGCTCTTCGCTGCCGGCGGTGTTTTGATCACCTTTGTCCACATATCATACTATATCGGCCAGAGGATATTCCCTTCGTTTTTCGTTACACTGAAGAGCCGGATACGGAAAAGAAGATATGATACGTACATAGCTATAAGCCCTGACGCCGAAATCGTCAGGAACAGGCTTGTCGATCTCATGGAAGATGAAAAAATGTTTCTCGATTACAACATTTCACTCAACTCGGTTGCGGAAAAGCTCTCCATCAAGCCCCACCAGTTTTCGCAGGTTCTCAATGCGGCTTTCAGGACGGGTTTCTGGGATTTTATCAACAGGTATAGGATTGACGAAGCCGCGCGCCTGATCAGGGAAGACCCGGAAGCCAGCATCCTGTCGATATGCTTCAGGACCGGTTTTAATTCCAAATCCTCGTTCAATACCGCTTTTAAGAAATTCACCGGAATGACCCCGACGGAATACAGGGTATTGCTCAGCCAAAAATAAGCAGTTGCCAGCGTGCGGGGCGGCCGGTCCCGCCTGTGAAAGCGCCCGGCTTGCCACATTGGCCGTCGTCCAAATACCTGAATTAAAGCGTTAGCGCGTTTGACTTAATTAATTCGGTCGATAGAATGCCACATCCTGTTATCTTTTATGGTATAGATAGGCTCGTTGACCGGCGGGAAATATGTTAGTTGACATTTCAAGAATAAGTGAGTAGCTTGAAGTAGGAAATGCAGCATCATATAAGCCCCGATGAGAGACAACCCAATGAATAAATCCTACCGGCCTGCGGACGGGCGCAAAGATATGCTCTGGATTCCGGACGGACAGGAGGCGATATGAAAAAAGGTTATATGGGCAAAATCCTTATGGTTGACCTCACCGGGGGGTCGATCAGGGAGGAATCGATACCGGAAAATGTATACCGCTACGTCATGTCCGGTATAGGTCTTGCCGCGTGGCTTCTTTATCGGCGAATACCGGCAGGCGTCGACCCGCTCGGCCCGGAGAATATCCTCGCCTTCATGTCAGGCCTCCTGACCGGCTCGGGGGCCTGGTTCACCGGCAGGTGGATGGTGGCGGCAAAGTCCCCGCTCACCGGCGGCTGGGGCGACGCCAACTGCGGCGGAACCCTTTCTCCGGCGATCAAGCGGTGCGGGTATGACGGCATTTTTTTCAAGGGGATTTCGCGCAAGCCGGTCTACCTCTGCATCAAAGACGGGAAGGCGGAGCTGCGGAGCGCCTCGCACCTGTGGGGCCTTGACGCGGTGGAGACGGAAGAGAAGATCGCCGCCGAGCTGAAGGATAAACGGGCGGGAATCGCGGTCATCGGCCCTGCAGGCGAGAACAAGTCCCTGATAGCAGGAATATCGAATGATCGCGGGCGCTATGCCGCCCGTTCGGGACTCGGCGCGGTGATGGGAGCCAAGCGGCTCAAGGCCATCGCTCTGAGCGGAAACGCGAAGATCGAGGTGAACGACCCGGCAGCTGTCAAGGAGCTGAACAAAAAGTTCATGAAATGGCTCAATGCCGGCGCAGGCCTCAAGAAATATTTTTCGGCAAGTGCCCTCAATCTCATGGCGCGGGTGCTGAGGATTTCTCCGATCGGCATAGCCCAGAATGGCGACCTTGTCAAGCTTGCGATGGGCCGCTTTGGGACAATAGCCACCAACGTTCTTTCCTCGGAAAACGGCGATTCGCCGGTCAAGAACTGGAAGGGGGTGGGTTTCAGGGATTTCCCCATAGCCACGCACGCCAACCGGTTGAACCCCCAGCGCATCGTGGACCACGAGGTTAAGAAATACCACTGCTATAACTGCCCTCTCGGTTGCGGGAGCATACTTAAAATTGAAAAGGCAGGACTTGAAGAGACACACAAGCCGGAATACGAGACCTGCTGCGCCTTCGGGACGCTGCAGCTGAACAACGACCTCGATGCCATCTATAAAATCAACGACTTTTGCAACCGTGCCGGGCTCGACACCATCGGTGCCGGCAATACCGTGGCCTTCGCCATGGAATGCTACGAGCGCGGGATAATAACAAAAAAGGATACAGGCGGCCTGGAACTTACATGGGGCAACAGCGAGGCAGTGCTGCCGCTTCTGAAGATGATGGTGCAGCGGAAGGAGATAGGGAAGCTCCTCGCGGACGGCGCGAAAAAGGCGTCCGAGCGAATCGGCAAGGAAAGCAGGGAGTTTGCCATCCACGCGGGAGGGCAGGACCTTCCCATGCACGATTCACGTTATGACCCCGGGTTTGCCGTGTCGTACGCGCTCGAGCCAACGCCGGGCAGACACACCAACCACGGATACCAGTGGCTCGAGATGTTCGCCCTGCACCGCATCTTTAAGAAAATGCCGAGTCCCCCGGCTCTGTTCATGGTCGGGGAAAAATACCGCATCACGAAAAACAAGAGCCTGCTCATGGCCGCAGGGAGCAGCTACATGCAGTTCGTCAACGCGGCGGGCGCATGTCTCTTCGGCGTGCAGATGGGAGGCCATCTTGATCTGCCCGCCTACGCCAACGCGGTAACCGGCTGGGAGCTTGCTCCCGAGGAATACCTGACAATCGGCGAGCGGATACAGAACATCAGGCAGGCGTTCAACCTCAAGCACGGCATCCTGCCGCGCCGCGATTTCGCGCTCCCCGAACGCGCGGTGGGAACGCCCCCACTCGATGCCGGCCCCATGAAGGGGATCACCCTCAACGTTAAGGTGCTCGCCGACGGCTTCCTCGACGAGATGGGCTGGGACCGCGAGACCGGCGCGCCGACGGTCTCGAAGCTCGAAAGCCTGGGCCTTGGCGACATTGCGCGGGAATTGTTCGGGGATGATCTTCGGAAACAAAAGAGACTCGGCTGAGATTTCCGTTGAGCTGAAAATATTCGGTTTTATCGATGGTGAATACCTGAGCGTTATCGGACATCTGTCCGCGCCCGATAATTCCACTCTTGCCGGGCTTCTCAAACGAGCGCGTTTGGCCGGTATGATAACCGGGGCGCTCTGCCGCCGTCTCGCGTCGACGCCGCCTGATATTTCCGTACTGATCAACGGGGAGCCTCTCGACCCGATGTCGCGCCGCGCCGTCCGGATTCACGCGGGCGACAGCGTTTCATTTTTCTCCGCATCGAGAGGGGGATAATTCATTACAGCGCCTTTTAACGTCCGAATTAATTAAGTCGGTCGACGTACTGCGATGGCTGTGCTACTATAGCCGGTAAATTACGCGCTGTTACCGCAAAACCGGCTGTAGTAACAAGAA
>JAFGBT010000051.1 GCA_016933025.1 Spirochaetota bacterium
AGAGGTGCCCGAGAGGCCGAAGGGGACGGTTTGCTAAACCGTTGTACTGGTAACGGTACCGAGGGTTCGAATCCCTCCTTCTCCGAAGATAGTGGCAATGATCGACAAATTCAGGATAACAATCAGGCGGTTTAAAATCGATTTCGAGGTGCCGCTGGTCTGGTTCACCTACTTCCCGTTTGTCGGATGGATGTATCCGTTCCTGTTCAAAAAGGACGACACGTTTGCGATGCACCACGGTAAGCAGTCCCTGGTTTTGTCGATTTTATTCACCGCCATCCCGGTGGTCCTGACGTTTTCGGCGGTCTTCATCCCCATCTCGTTGCGGGCCATCAGGCTGGCGTTTGCCATCGCGGTCTACTGTTCGCACCTGGCATACTTCTCCGTCTGTGGATGGGGCTTCTTTAAAATCATGGAGAACGTCAGGTACGATTTTCCCGTGATCGCGCGGTACGCGAAAAAGATCGAGGTCTGACGCGGAGGAACACGAGACTGTCCCCCGCACGAAATACAACACGCGTCTGTAGCTCAGTTGGATAGAGCGCCGGACTACGAATCCGTAGGTCAGAGGTTCGAATCCTCTCAGACGCGCATTTTATTTTTTCCGCCTGCTCTCCGCAGCGCCTGGAACGCCTGATGAAAAAAATCCTCCTGGCAGCAATCAACGCGCGCTATACCCATTCCTGCCTCGCGCTCTACTCTCTTAAATCGTGCGCGCGTGCGGCCGGCAGGGATGTCGCCGTCCGCGAATTCTCGATTAACCAGGAGGTTGAAACGATTGCGGCGGCCATTGCCTCGGAGCACCCTGACGCGATCGGTTTCTCAGTATATATCTGGAACGTGGAGTTGATTAAACGAATCATTCCAGCGACGAGAGAGCGGTGCCGCGCTGCCGTCATTCTGCTGGGCGGCCCTGAAGTCAGCTACAACCCGGAATCATGGCTCGCGTCATTTCCGTACCTTGATTACATCATTATCGGCCTGGGCGAGGGAGGATTTCTCCGCCTGCTGGAACATGATTTCAGCCTTGATGAAAAAATCATCGCCGTGCCCGCCCCTCCCTTGGCGGATCTTCCCTGCCCCTACGCAGAGGATGATTTTCCGGCCCTCCTGAACCGTTATGTATACTACGAATCGAGCAGGGGATGCCCTTTCCGGTGCTCCTATTGTCTGTCATCGCGCGGCGACCAGAGGCTGGAAACCAAAAACACTGAGACCATAATGAAAGAGATGGCATTCATTCTCAGCCACGAGCCGATGCTCCTCAAGTTCGTCGACCGCACCTTCAACGCGCAGAAACATCATTACCGCGATGTGTGGCGGCTCATAATCGAGCAATACCGGAACGGTCCGACATCATTCCATTTTGAGATACATCCCGGCCTGCTTGATGACGACGATTTCTCGATCCTGTCGGAGTGCCCGGAAGGCCTGTTCCAGTTTGAAATCGGGGTCCAATCGACGAACCCGGCAACGCAATCGGCCATCAGACGCAACGGCGACTGGACGCGGGAAAAACCGATCATAGAACGGCTCATCGCTCTCAGGAACATTCGGGTCCATATTGACTGTATCGTCGGCCTGCCCTTTGATGACCTTGCGTCGATAGCCAGAACCTTTAACGACATTTATAACCTTCAGCCCGACTATTTCCAGGTAGGTCTATTAAAAGTGTTGCCCGGCACCGAAATGACGGAACGGGCGGACGAGTACGGAATCGAGTACGGGACAACGGCGCCCTACCGGGTGATTCAAAACAGGTGGCTCGCGCGGGAGGAGATCGAGCTTCTTGATAATATCTCCCTCCTTGTTGACCGTCTCTTCAATACGCGGCGATTTGCCGTGACGCTGTCAGTCCTTTCCCTGCGTTACACATCCCCCTTTGATCTCTACCGCGAACTGGCTTCGAGGCTGGACGATACCGCGCCGCTTACCAGGAGCTGGGAACAGTGCGCAAAATTCCTTTTAAACGCCGCGGACTCCCTGTTCCCCGGAGATAACAGGTATTTCCTCGATACGGTTCGGTGGGACTGGTGTTCCGCGTCGCAGAACCAGAGACGTTATCCGTCGTTCATCAATCCCCGGGGAGCCGCGTCGACAACAAAAAGCGGGATCGCGTATTTCAAAAGCCTGGCTAAGAACGACATTATTCGACACAAGGACGCGGTGTTCAGGAGCTCGCACCTGAACGGGTCAATCTTCTTCGAGGCGGAGTCGGAGGAATTCAGGCGCGGGTACATGAATAACGAGGGATACGCCCTGTTTTTGCCCGATAAAAAGATTGTATTTTATACTGTATGATTCATCTTCCCCCCTCTCCCGGCGGGAGAGGGGGGCGGGGGGTGAGGGAAAATAATACTCCCGGTGGCGGGGTGAGGGCAGAGCCATGAACCAAAATTATTTATTCAGCTGAATATGAAAAAAAAGAAACGGAAACATTTCAATCATCTCATTGAAAAACATCGTGGAAGCGGGAGCGCCCCCGTCTGTCCCCATTTCGGAGAGTGCGGTGGGTGCCTCTTTCAGCACATCGCTTACCAGGACCAGCTCGCGCTGAAAAAGGAGATGGTTAACGACACGCTTGGCGCTGCCGCTTCCATCGACCACGTCCATCCCTCGCTCCCCTACCGCTACCGCAGCCGGATGGACATGGTAACGGCCTTCGGGAAATGCGGGCTCCGCCGTGCCGGGAGCCACCGTATCGTGGTAGACGTAACCGGCTGCTCCATCATGCAGGAAAAATCGGACGCCCTGTTCCGATCCATGCGCCCCCTTGTCCTTGCAGTTGAAGGGTACGACTATCTCGCCCACCAGGGCTATCTTCGCTACGTGGTGATCAGGGAGGCCATGCACACAGGACAGGTCATGGTCAATTTCGTAACCTCAGCCAGGGAAAACAGGCTTGCTGCTGTCATCGATCATGCCGCCGGGGAGGCTGATTCCATCTCGTTGATACACAGCGGCGGTCTGGCAGACTTGAACTATGGAGAGATATACGAGACCGTCAGGGGTGGGTATATCGAGGAAAACTTCGACGGCATACGCTTCAGGATCACCCCAAATTCCTTTTTTCAGTCGAACTCCGCCGTAGCGCTCGCGATGTACCGGAAGATCCGTGAGCACGCGCGCGGGAGGGTCCTGGACCTCTGCTCCGGCGTCGGCAGCATATCGCTATTCATCGCCGGGAGGGCGGAACAGGTCACCGGCGTCGAAATGAACAGCGAGGCGGTCGAGATCGCCGGCGTAAACAGGACGATCAACGGCATCGCGAACGCCGAGTTTATCTGCAGCGACGCCGGATCGTTTCTTCGGAGCGCCGGCGGCTCCTGGGACACCATCGTTCTGGATCCGCCCCGCAGCGGCATGCAGCGGAGGGTCATGGAGGAAATCGACCGGTTGCGGGCGGAAACGCTGCTCTATATGTCATGCAATCCATCGACATTCGCGATCGACATCGCGGCGCTGCGCAATTACGCGGTTGAATCGGTCGATGCGTTCGACATGTTCCCGCAGACACCCCACGTCGAACTCCTGTCCGTATTGCGGAGGCGTTCGGGTTAAGAATTGGCCGGCGAGCTCGTCCATGCCGGCGCTGTTTCGAGACCGCAGCACCTTATTTCAGCGGTAGAATATCGCCGTCAAGCATATCCCGCAAGGTTTCCGCCGAATTGACGATGACGTCCGCAAGGAACCTGAAATTTATCGTATCGTAGGTGTCGTCGCGCGTATGATAGTTCTTGTTCCGGTAGAAGCCGGTGTCCGAAATCATAATCGCCGGATAGCTGAAACGCATGAATGACATGTGGTCCGAAAGATCCATGCCGGGAATTGACGCGGGTCCAATATACTCGTATATCTTACTGCGCGCGTGCTCGTTGTAGATTTTCTTCCAGAGGTAGACGTATTCGGAGTTTGAAGGAAGTGAGATGACGCTGATGTAATCTCCGTGCTTCGGATATTCCCGCATGGCATGGTTCGCCGGGTAGTCCTGGTGGCACCGCCGGGAACCGAACCCGACCATCTCAAGGCAAACCATGAGATCGACCGCGTCCCCTCTCTTCCGGGAGCGCCTGGCGTGAACCATGCTCCCCATAAGCTCGGTAGAAAAAAAGGGGGGCTCTTCAAGGGTGAACGCGACAAACCGCACGGTCCTTCGGTACCTGCGGCCGGACAAGAGCCGGAATATCTCCAGGAGCGCCGCGATTCCCGAAGCGTTATCGTCCGCGCCCGGCGTTTCTTCAATGGTATCATAGTGGGCGCCCACAAGTACGATCGAGTCCGGCAGTTCGGTGCCGGCGATTTCGGCGATGATATTTGAAACCCTGCGCCCGGACGCAGTATAGGACTCCTCGACCGGCACAGCCCCGTACCGATTAAAGCAATCGACGATGAATCTTCGCGCTCGCTCAAGGTTCTCATATTTCCGAATGGTCCGCTCACCTATCTCGACCGACAGGTGCCGAATGATCTCTCTGCTATTGCGAAGAACCCTCTGTTTTTCGCGTGAATTATCTGATCGGAAATGAATCATGCGGAAATTTCCTTGCTCCATCTACATCAATGCGGAGATTATTTTTCAAGAATTTTTCGTAGTTATTTCTTGACTTAATTGATTCATGATTCATAATACCCTGGTGATGTGAAAATAAACCGGTCGGGAGCCGATGCGAAACCGGCCATCAAGCAGACGAGGCCATCTAATGGAAGT
Organism: Spirochaetota bacterium; assembly: GCA_016933025.1. Lineage (GTDB taxonomy): Bacteria > Spirochaetota > UBA4802 > UBA4802 > UBA5550 > RBG-16-49-21. The sequence goes on from JAFGBT010000051.1 coordinate 4,709, forward strand.
TTTCGACGGATTTATATCTGCAATTGCCAGCGAATTCAAGATACGGTTCCATAAGGACGCGGAGGGTAGTTATACCACTCATATTGAATTCGACAATAACCGTTCGCAGGAAGTACTGATAACCCTCACCAAGGACGAATCCGGCGACCGCATAATCAATTACAACTCGATCATCGGGAAGTTGAAGAAGGACCTGTGCGAGCTCTATAAATATTGTCTACAGCTGAACACGACGCTGGACTACGGTTCAATAGCACTGCTCAACGACACGCTGATATTGCGCAACAGCATCATGATGAAGGATTGCGATCCGGTGGGATTCATGAAGTCCCTTTCCTATATAGCCGCCAAGGCGGACGAGATAGAAGAGCTGCTCATCAAGGACAACATCTATTGATTATTCGGTTTTTTCCTGACCACCGGCGGCCTCGTCCTTTTTCTTTAATTCAGACCTATGCAATATAAACCCGATCTTGATAAAATCCGGATAAAACACGACTTTCAGCGGCTCTTCATCGCGGGAATAGTTTCTCAGGACGCTTAAAATTAATGTGAGCCCGAACCCGGCTCCCTCGGCGTATTCCTCATCGAAGGGTGAAGTGGATTTATAAAATTGCACTTCGCTTTTGCCGATTTTATTCAGAATTTGCTGTTTTTCAATCAGCGATATATTATCGCTGTTGGTTACCCAGACCCCTATGGTATCGATGGTTGATTGAAATATAATGGTGATATACTTGTCTTTTATCTTGGCAAGTTCGAACAGCCGTTTGTTTCCGTTGTGCTCGATTTCAGATTTAAAGAGCCTCAGGAAATGGATATAATCCTTGTCGGGAGTCACGCCTTGTTTGCGGGTTACATGGCGATCAAAGAGAATTTTATAATTCGCCTTGCTCGCGTTTATAGCGAGTTCTTTCAGGCATACATATAATTCGCCGCTGAAATCCTGCAAATTCTGGCGGGCCAACAGAAGACCGAGAATCTTCCGTATAAGCTCGCCCGTATCTGGCTCCAGATCGTACAGCCTGAGAGTTATCCGCCATTCAAGGTCCTTGATCCCCATTTTGGAGCTTATCTTCTCTATCCCCTTAATAATATTCTTAATCTCATTGTTTGATCTCAAGTCAATTACGCGAACCTCTTTTAAAAAATTAATCTCATGCTCGTAAAAGGGGTCGAGAAAAAATCTTATCAGATACGGGTCGAAAATCCATTTATACCTTTTCAGAAGGCGTATGAACTCGTCTCTCCCCCATATATGCAGCGTTGCATTATAGAAGCGGGCGCCTTCATTATGCAGCATGATGGTGAAAAGGCGTACGATATCTTCTTCGTCCTTGAAATAGCGGATAAGCACTTCTGCGGCAACCCTTCGCGGGAGGGGCATGTTTGAATGAAAGCCTGATTCACTGTACACGTTGAACGAGCTGTCGATCTTTTCTCCCAGAAAATTCATCTGGGCTGTCTCGAGGGAATTGGTAATCACCTTGAGAAAAAATTTATTGATTTCTATGTTCATGACATCTACAACAAAATATATGACCGCGGCAGTACAGAGTGCCGCTTGTCATATATAAACCATAAATTGTATCGACGACGAATGTGTATCTGCCCCCGATCAGGGAGCAAGCCCATGGAATGCACTATTAAGACAGGTCATTGATAAAATCAATTCCATTTTTTCAAAAATGGAATTAACCCTCTTGGATCACGATCAACTCGTTCAGCGGAAATATGTCACCTTGCAGTTTCTCTTCTCTCCCTCCCGGGTTCCGAATCATATATACACAAAAAGGGCAGACTGTAAAGCCCGTCCTTTCCCGATTAGCGCTATTCGCGCGTCATATAGCTTTCCTGGTATCGGTCAATATTCTGGATGTCTTTCAACAGATCCAGGGCCTTCCTTTTCGAGGCTATCGGTCCTATCCGGACACGGAAATACAGTTTTCCCTTAACGCTGGTCGGGTCAACATGTGCGTCATAGTTCATATCTTTCAGGGACCTTACCGCCGACTGCGCACTGCCCCTTTGGTCAAAAGACCCGACTTGTATGGCATAGCCTCCACGGCTCCTGTCTTTTCGCTCAACCAGGTCATCTGAAACAGCAACGACGCTGGACCGTGAACGCTTCTTTTTCACGGGATTATTTTTGACAGACGATTTTTTCGACGGTCTGTCCACGGAATCAACACCGGATGATCGCGAAACATTTTTGGTTTCAAGCCGCGAACGCTTCGGCTTGGCCTTTGGGGCTGGCAGGGCCGCCACCGGGTCCTTGATGTTCTCGTTGGTGAGCACGTCGGCCGTTTCGTTACCCGCGATAACGGACTTATCTACACTTCTGCTTTTCGACGCATCATCGATGCCTGGCAGCAACGCGTCGCCGGCGATTCCCTTGTTATCCTTATCCGGCGCGACCAGCTTCTCCTCGACAGGCCTGACGAGATCATCATCCTCCAGCCCGCCGGGAATATTGGTTTTCAAAAGGTCAAGCTCCTTCTGGCTGTCAAAAATATCATTATTAGTCAACATCGTCGGGGAGCTATCTCCTTTTTTAACGAAATTCATGCCGAGGAGAAACGAGACGACTACAATGCCAATGACCGCCGCGGAAATGAGTATGATCCGCGCGGCATCCAGGTGCAGAAGATACACGCTTTTCTCCCTTACCTGCTGGTGGGGCACATTAAATTCTTCCATCATACTATGACCTGCCTTTCTGTTATTTCACACGGATAATTGTACAATTATATGTTCGGCCAAATCAATTTTACATCTTAAATAAATTTCTGCCGCAATGCCCAAATTCTTTCGCCCGGTTTCAGGGGATCATGTGCGCAATCAAATTACGCAAGCGTGAATTTATTTCCGCGTCTGCGCTGCCTCCCAGCGAGGCTTCAATGAGCTCATCAAGCTGTTTCCCGCGAAGCATCTCACCGAGGGCCGTCGCAATTTTCACGCCGTCGATTCTACGCGCCGCGGCCGTAATTCCTTCGAGCACCCTTTTTTTTCTTATCGATTCGTTGCAGTTCCTTTTCGCGAATTCCCCTATATCCATAACAGGCACGCCGGAAAGGGGCAATCCCCGGCCATTTAAAAGGCAAATATTCTTCAACCGATTGGATGAAATGAAATCTTCCGTTGAATGGCGGTACTGCATGAATGCTTTTCTCGTAAACCTCCCCCCTTCCCTGTAGCCGCCGCTCGAGGTAAGTATGTACCGGCAGTTGAACCCCTCGACCGTGGCAAACCGGTCATGAAAATAAACGGCATACCGCTTCTGGTACGCCGTCCCACGGGCGTATATTGCATAACCGGAAAATGAAAAATCGAGGCCTGTTATTCCAATGACCGAACAACCGGTTTTCATGCAGAGACTGACGGCGTCACCAGCCACGGTCCCCGTGGCGGAATCAATGGAGCCGATGGAACCGCCGGTGAGCTCTGATATCACCTGCGACAGGGGATGCGAATTCAGGGAGAGGTACCCCGCGACCCTTTGAATGACAGAGGGGTGAGATGATATGGAATGGACCACTATCGCGCTTCCCGGGCCGCCGTTCAGAAAATGCTCGTATACGTACGGCTGGGGATCTATAGTGATGACAATGTCTGGCACAATGCCGCCCGCTCGCAGAGCCGGAAGCGCAGAGTCGACCGCTATGATAAAACACCTCTCCTGAAAGCGCCTTAGCTCGTCGATGTCCCCGTCGAGCGAAGCGCCCGAGGCGGCGATGACGGCCGGATAATCTTTCAGGAATCCAAAGAGGGCCTTGACCGGCACGGCGCTGCCCAGCAGGGTGATGTTCCTCACGATATTTCTCAGGTAAAGCGGGCCGAAGGCCTTTCGCGTGGCCATGTCGCCCGCCTTTTTATGGATCAGCTTTTCAATCGACTTTTTTACCGTACTATAATACTCCCCGAACATCCGCATGGAAGCGGGGTGCTCGAGAACTGATATTCCCCGAACAGCATCCATATCGATTGCGCCCGCCAGCAATTCCTCGACTGCAACCGCGCTTTTTCCGGTAATCAGGGTTACCCGCGGCGACTCAACCAAAAACGATGTCAACCGGTTACGCGCAATGGCGCCGCCGATCCCGTCAATGACATCTATAAGAATGATTTGCGAAAAACTATCGATATTCTTTTTAGCCGGGAGGAGATGATAGCCAAGCCCCACTCCCAACACTATCAGTACGTCAAACCGTGCGGGGTCAAACCTGTCATGATATGATTCCGCCTCGCGCTCTGGATCGACCCTGCTGTGTAGCGGCATCTCCCTATCGCCGTCCCTGACAATGATCGTATCAGGGCCCCTGCCGCTTTGCTCTATCCGATATGTGATTTCACTGAAATTCATATATAATGACCGGAACTATTCGTCATACTGTAATTATCGACCTAATTTCATTAAATACTTACCCCGGGGAAATCCCGGGATACAACCGAAAAAACAGGTAATTCCCTCGATTCGTCCATGCCGGTCCCGGCGGTGTGAATTGTACGGCGTAATTGAAAAATCAGAAATTTTTCAATTTTTTTGGTAATTTGGCTTGACGCAATAATCGTGTTTCTATATATAGTAACTATGTTTCTATTCATAGAAACATGATATTCAAAATGGAATGATACAATGAAACCGATGGTGACAGCACATGTCCAGTGGTGGTGGAACAGAGGGACATCCCGATAGGCGGACGCGTATTTAACATACATGGTCATGGTAAAAATGCGGCGCCCTGCCGCATTTTTTTATTATCCAATGACATTACAAATGAGGAAAAGATTATGCTGTACCCGACACTCCAGGAATTTATTGAGCTTTCCGGAAGATACCGGCGGGTGGTGGTATACCGTGAAATCGCAGGCGACCTTATCACGCCCATCAGCCTGTTGATCAATTTTTCAGACGAGGACCATCTCTTTCTTCTCGAAAGCGCCAATATTGATAAAAGCTTCTCGCGCTATACGTTCTTCGGCATACGTCCCCGCAGGGTCATAACCTTCCGGGAAGGCGTTCTGACCGTTGAATCGCGGGAATCCGGGATTGAACATCCCGACGTCAATCCCATTGAATACCTGGTCAACGAGCTCTCATCAGAAAATTCCTATAAAAACGCCGGCATGGGCAACTTTTGCGGCGGGTACGTCGGCTTCATCGGGTACGACATCGCCAACTACATGGGGATATTAAGGCAGAAGATACGCGAGGACGCAGTCAATCCCACTCTCGCCTTTTTCCAGGTGGACGAATTCTATGTCTTCGACAATCACATGGGAAAGCTCTATGCCGCCTGCTCCATTCCAGCCGGCTCCGATCCCGAAGCCTCGTACCGGGAAGCCGCCGGCCGCACCCTGGAGATGGCCGCCGAAATACTCTACACCCGGAGGAAGTTTTTCCTCCAGGACGACGCAATGGAGCAGAAACAGGAATTCGGCAGGGAGGCGTACATTGAGGCCGTTGCGGCGCTCAAGGATGAAATCATCAGCGGAGAATGCATACAGGCAGTGCTATCCAACAAGTACGAGATTGAGTGCGCCGTGAATCCGATCAATCTCTACCGGCTGCTGCGTAATATCAATCCATCGCCCTACATGTTCTATATTAAAATCAGGGATGAAGTTCTGTGCGGGACCTCCCCGGAAGTTCATCTTAAAATACAGGACCGGACTGCCATACTCAAACCGATAGCCGGCACCTACCGCATTGACGGCGGCGATGTCGGGGAGATCACAGCGCGGCTGCTCGCCGATGAAAAGGAGCGGGCTGAACATCTTATGCTCCTTGACCTCGCGCGTAACGACCTCTACACCGGGTGTAAAACCGACACGGTCAAGGTCGTCAGCTCGTTCTCCCCTGAAGTATATTCGCACCTGATCCATATCGTTTCCGAGGTACAGGGGCAGATGCGCGACGATATATCCCCGCTCCGGCTTTTCTGCAACACCTTCCCCGCAGGAACCGTATCGGGAGCGCCCAAGGTGCGGGCCATCGAGCTCATTGACCGTTATGAAAAGTCTCCCCGTGGATTCTACGCGGGGTGCGCCGGTTACTTCTCCTACAGCCAGGATATCGACACCTGCATCATCATCAGGAGCGCCTTCGTCAGAAAGGACCGGGTCATCCTGAGGGCGGGTGCCGGCATCGTCTACGACAGCGTACCGGAAAAGGAATACCTGGAGGTGGGCAACAAGCTGGGCGCCCTGTTCCAGGCGCTGCAGAAAATCAACACGCTGGAGAAACAGAATGTATTTACTGATCGATAATTACGATTCCTTCACCTACAACCTCTACGCCCTCTTCAGTGAATGCGGGGCAGAGCTTGATGTCGTGAAAAACGACGTCTTCACCCCGGCCGACCGGTACGAGGGTATCATCATATCCCCAGGCCCTTCATCGCCAAAAAATTCCGGCACTACGCTCCGGTATATCCGGGAATACCTTGGCCGCAAGCCGTTTTTCGGGGTCTGCCTGGGAATGCAATCGATCGCCTATTCGATCGGCTATGGCATCGTGAGGGCGCGCACCGTGAAGCACGGCAAGCTCGACGAAATCTCGGTCACCAGGCCTTCCGTCATTTTCGGCGGCCTGCCGGACAGCTTCTCCGCAGTGCGCTATCATTCGCTCGCTGTGGATATCGACGACCGCTTTGTCACGTCACGCTCCAAAAACGACGGGACGGTCATGTCCATAGAGGACAGGGAAAGAAAATTTTTCGGGGTTCAGTTCCATCCTGAATCGATTCTTAGCGACTTCGGCGAAAAAATCGCGCGGAATTTTCTGTATTTCACGGAGACAACCGGGCAAGACGCATAATATCAATCTAACAGGAGCACACTATGGACCGGCTCGTAAAAAAAATCAACTCTGGGGAAAAATTGAGTTTTGATGAGGCACAGGAGCTGTTCGACTCCATGGTACTGGGGAGCCTCAGCGAACCCCAGATCGCCTCGGCCCTCATTGCCATGAAACTGCGGCACGAAACCGTCGATGAACTGGCCGCCCTGGCGGTCACCCTCGACCGCCACAAGAAGAGGCTCGCGCCCGGCACGAACGATACGGTCGACACCTGCGGTACCGGCGGCGATGGCAAATCCACCGCCAATATATCCACAGCTTCAAGCGTCATTCTCTCCGCCATGGGGGCCCGGGTCGTCAAACACGGCAACACCGCGCAGAGCGGGGTGGTCGGCTCGGCCGATATCCTGACCGGCCTGGGCATGGACCTCGACTACGCCGGATCGTCCCCGGAGGAATTTTTCGCCAGGCACGGCTACGTCTTCATGCTGGCGCCCAAGTACCATCCTGCGCTTAAGGGGATCGGGAAAGTGCGGAGGGAGCTGAAGGTTCCCACCATATTCAACTTTGTCGGGCCCCTGATAAACCCGGCCGACCCGACCTACCAGGTCATCGGCATCAGCAGGAAGGACCGGCTCGAATTCATCGCGCAGGTCATCGGGAAAATCGGGAAGCGAAACATCACCGTCTACGCTTCACGCGACGGCTTTGACGAGGTGTCGTCGCGCGACACCACAGAATGCATCTTTATCGGTGACGGCGGCAATCGACGGTTCAGCATCGATCCGTCAGAGTTTTTCGAACCTTTTGACATGCCGGTCGTCAAAAACATGGACGACGCCAAAAAGCTCTTCGTAGGCGGCCTTACCGGCGACGACAAGCAGATGGCCGCCCTGTTTTCCCTGAACGCCGCGCTCGCTCTCAGGACCATGGGGCAATACGGGCTGCAGGAAGGCTACGCCCTCGCGAAAGAGCGCATAGCCGACGGCACGGTCGGACGGAAACTGGAAGAACTGCTGGGCGCTGCGGTCACACGCGAGGCGGCGGTATAGGACAGTCAAAATGTATCTTGATACGATTATTGAAAACAAGCGTGAAGAAATCAAGGCCCTGACGCGGGCAGATGTACAGCGAAGCAAACCGGTGCTGAATCCCCGCTACTACCTGAAAGAAAAACCGATCATCGCGGAGATCAAGAAGGCCTCCCCTTCCCGCGGCGTCATCAGGAACGACATTGACGTCACGGCCCTCGCTCGTTTCTACGAACAGGGGGGTGCCGGCGCTGTGAGCGTTTTGACCGACAGCCGTCATTTCCAGGGGAGCTTCCGGTACCTGTCCGACATAGCGAAACAGGTGAAGCTCCCCCTTCTCTGCAAGGACTTCATCCTGAGCGAAATTCAGATCGACAACGCCTTTGCGCACGGCGCGGATTTCATCCTCCTCATCGCCGCGGCGCTTAACATCAGGGAGCTGAAAATCCTGTCCGCGCGGGCCGCCCGCTATTCGATGAAGGTGCTCTACGAGATCCACGAGCCGGATGAGTTCGAAAAAATACGGTGCCTCGACCCGGAACTAGTCGGCGTCAACGCCCGCGACCTGAAATCATTCATCATCGACAGGGAAAAAGCGGCGCGGACCATCGACTCGCTTACAGGGGATTTCCTGATAGTGGCGGAAAGCGGTATCGAGACGCCTGAAGATATCGTGCGCTTCAAGAGCGCCGGGGCCGGCGCCTTCCTCATCGGCACCTCCCTGGTAACGGCGGATGATCCCGTTGCCAAGCTTTCCGAATTTTACGGGGCGGTGAGATGAGCATCTTCGTTAAGGTGTGCGGTATAAGGACCAGGGAGCAGATCGACTGGGCCGTGGATATCGGGTATTCGGCCATCGGCGTGGTGCTGTACCCGGAGAGCGCGCGGTTCTGCCCTCCCGATCACGCACGCGAGCTGGCCGATTACGCCCGGGGTAGAATCACCTCGATCGCCGTCGGCGTCACCCATGATGAAGTGGCCGCCTGCTATGATGATTTCGACTTCGTGCAGATATACGAATACCGGGACGATCCGCGGTGCATCTACGCCGGGACCGGCGAGCCGCCGGGCCGGGGCTTCCCCTTCTTCATCTACGACTCAAGCAGGGGAACCGGCAGGTTCGACGACCTGCCGTCCTGGCTCCACGGCTTCAAGGAGAAGCTCGTCATATCGGGCGGGCTTACGCCGGACAACGTCGCGGCCGCGATCAAAGCATACCGCCCCTATGGCGTCGATGTCTCAAGCGGCGTGGAAATAATTCGCGGTGTTAAGGACCGCGGACTGATGCATACATTCATGAACGAGGTGACACATGCGATCAAATAAGGGATTCTACGGGGACTACGGCGGGCAGTTCGTGCCGGAAATCCTCATACCTGCCCTCGACGAGCTGGAGAGGGCATATAACGATTTCAACGGCAACCCCGGGCTGATGGACGAATTTTACCGCTACCTCGGCGAGTACGCCGGAAGGCCCACGCCGATCTACCACGCGAAAAACCTCTCGGAAAAATACGGGTTCGACTGCTACCTCAAGCGGGAAGACCTCCTTCACACCGGCGCCCACAAGATTAACAACACGATCGGCCAGGCGATGCTCGCCCGGCACATGAAAAAGAAACGCATCATCGCCGAGACCGGGGCGGGTCAGCACGGCGTCGCCACCGCGACCGCGGCTGCGCTCTTCGGCCTCAGGTGCCGCATCTATATGGGGAGCGTCGATGTTGAACGGCAGATGCCCAATGTCAGGAAGATGAAGCTCCTGGGGGCCGAGGTGATCCCGGTCGAGGAGGGGCTCCGGACGCTCAAGGACGCTATCAGCGCCTCCCTGAGAGACTGGGTGACCAACGTGGAGGACACTCACTACCTCCTGGGAACGGTAGCGGGGCCGCACCCCTTTCCGGAAATGGTGGCATCCTTTCATGCCATCACCGGCCGGGAGGCTCTCGAACATTTCCAGGGCATGGGGTTCATGCCGGACACCGTGGTCGCCTGCGTGGGAGGCGGGAGCAACGCCATGGGGATCTTCCAGGGTTTCCTCGACATGCCACTCGTGAAGCTGGTCGGGGTCGAGGCCGGCGGCCGGTCTCTCGGTCCTGGCGACAACGCGGCCACGCTCACGCAGGGAACGCGGGGTATATTCCAGGGCGCGCTGTCGTACCTCCTTCAAGATGCATACTGCCAGGTGCAGGACGTACATTCCGTGTCAGCCGGGCTCGATTACGCAGGCATCGGCCCCCAGCACTCGTACCTGAAAGACGCGGGCCGCGTCGTCTACACCAGCGTCTTTGACGACCGTGCCCTCAATGCCTTCCATGAGCTCACGAGGCTCGAGGGAATAATTCCGGCGCTTGAGCCGTCCCATGCGCTCGCGTGGGCGCTCGACAACGCCGGCGGGCTTGGCGGGACACGCGTTCTGGTGAACCTTTCGGGCCGCGGCGACAAGGACCTTGACATCATCGAAAAACAGGGAGGGACGCAATAATGAAAGGGATATACCTTGCCGGGGGGTATCCGGACATCGACACCTTTACTGAATCGGCACGCGCGGTCGTAGCATCGGGCTTCGATTTCATCGAAATCGGGATACCATTCAACGATCCTATCGCGGACGGACCCGTGATTGCCCGCGCGATATACGACTCCATCAGCAGCGGCGTGACCCCCGCTCAGGTGATGAAATGCATCGCCGGCTTCAATCATGCGCAAATAAAAAAATACGCGATGACGTACGCCAATATCATTTATTCGTTCGGCATCCGGAAATTCTCGGAAGAGATGGCGGGATATCTTGACGGCGTCATTATCCCGGACCTTCCCAACAGGATGGCGCGCCTTTTTTACGACAGCGGGTTTGAAATACCCATCGTACCGTTCGCCACGCTGGAAACGCGTGAATCGGACATCAAAATGATGAACGAATCGGCAAGCGATATCATTTATTTTGTCGGCTTGAGGGGGATCACCGGCGCCCGGTCGGACTTCACCTCTCCCGAGCTCCTGGACAAAATCGGTATGATAAAAAAGAACACGGAGAAAAAAGTCATCATCGGCTTCGGAATAAAGAACAGCATAGATGCCGGGAAGGCTATGGCAATCGCCGACGGCTATGTGGTGGGGACTGAGGCTGTTCTGCGCCAGAATGACCCGGCGGAGCTTAAAAAGTATCTCGGGTCCCTGAGGCAATGAGTGCGCCGGGCGGCCGGACTGTTTGAGGACATCGTGTAATCACGATAGCGCCCCGCGCCGTGCCGCCATGGATTGCAACCATTCACAAGCCGATCAATACTGCCTGTTTTTTTTCTTTTCCTGCTTTTCCAGCCTTTTTTCCTTCGTCGTTTTCTGCGGCTTCTTTTTTGCGTCTTTTCTGGAATCCTGAGATTTACCCATGATATGGCACTCCTGCATGTGTAGTATGATTCCGGCCCGATTCCGGATCGATCGTAACTATGTAGTATGCCGAGTATATTTTTGCAATAAATTTTTGCAGGGTATTATTGGAAGGGGGCGGTAGTATGCACTAATTCCTTGACAGAGGGCAACACCTTCCCTTTATCTGGAGGAGGCAGGACGGGAATACATGACATCGTACCACGATATAACCGACGCTCTGTCCGGACTTCTGAGCCCCGGCAAGGTCACGGCCGACCGTGAAATCCTCGAGGCATACGCCCGGGACGAGACCTCCGATCTCTCGGCTATGCCTGACATCCTTGTCCGGGCCGAATCCGTGGAAGATGTGCGCGCGGTAATGGAATTCTGCAATACGCACGGCCTTCCGGTCATTCCACGAGGCGCCGGCACCGGCGTCACCGGCGGAGCCGTTCCGGTCAGGGGGGGAGTGGTTCTCTCGCTGGAAAAGATGAACCGGATCATCGAGATTGACCGGGAAAACATGGTCGCCGTGGTCGAACCGGGCGCCATCACGCGCGATATCCAGGACGCGGCGCGGGCCGAGGGCCTCATGTACCCGCCCGATCCGGCGAGCCTTGACTCGTGCTCGATAGGCGGGAACGTCGCAGAAAACGCCGGCGGCCCCCGCGCCGTCAGGTACGGCACGACCAGGGATTACGTCCTGGGACTTGAATTCGTCCTGGCCGACGGGAGCGTGATTACCACCGGCGGCAAGTTCGTCAAAAACGCGACCGGCTACAACCTCTCCGGGATCCTCATCGGATCCGAAGGGACTCTGGCGGTCGTCACGAAAATAGTGCTGCGCCTCGTCCCGGCCCCGCTCTTCACATTCGACATGCTGCTCCCGTTTCCGTCACTCGTCGAAGCGATGAACGTCGTCTACGGAATACTCCTGAACCGCGTTGTTCCTGCCACGATAGAATTCATGGAGCGGGACGCGATCGACCTGGCGGCAAAATTCCTCGAACGCGAAATGCCGTTTCCCGACGCCGGCGCGCATCTTCTGATCCAGGTAGACGGGAACCACGAACAGGCCGTATTCAACGACCTTGACGCGATCGGGAAGCTCTCCTGCGCCGACCCTGACACAATCATCATCGCGCAGTCGCCCGAGCAGCGGGAGCGGCTCTGGAAGGCGCGGCGTTCCATACGGGACGCGATCAAAAAATTCTATCCCGTCTTCCTGGCGGAAGACTGCGTTGTTCCGCGCTCGCGTATACCGGAATTCATGTCAGATCTGAAAAATTATCTTGAAACGAAAGACCTCAGGTCCGTCATGTTCGGACACGCCGGGGACGGCAACGTGCATATCGACGTGCTCAAGGGCGACATGGAGTACGAGGCATGGACGCAGGGCCTGCCGGAGCTGAAGCGCGAAATATACCGGCGCGCCATCGCGCTCGGCGGCACGATCACCGGCGAACACGGCATCGGCTTTATCAGAAAGGACTACCTGAGCCTTGCCCTCTCCCGGGATGAGATCGAGCTCCTGAAGCGAATCAAGAAGGCCTTTGACCCGAAGGGTATACTGAATCCCGGCAAGATTTTCTAGCCGGGGCGGATATCTCTTACAGGCTTCCGATGGTCGTGACGATCTTCGGTGCCCCGGATGCCGGCTTGATGATGGGAATGGGCGCCGGAAGGCCTGCGACACCCTCCTTTTTGGCGATCCATATCCTGTAGCGCGTCCCCTGGAAAAGGGTCGGCCCATAGCCGTCATAATCATTTTCTATCTTCACGACTCGTGTTATCACGATCGGAGCCCTGTAGAATTTCGCGTTCTGGTAGTCTTTCTTTAGGCTGAACCGCATGACATCGGACGATATTCCACCGCTTCTTGAAAGCATATGTCCGGCTGCTATTTTCGCAACCCGCTCTCCGCATACTTCAAGCGTGGGGCTGGTGGTCAATATCTTCAGATATTGATTTAGAACCGCAATAACATCCTTAGGCACCCGGTCTATGGGGATATCCTGGCGCCCTGCTTGTAAGGAGCCGGCCCACATAATCAGCGCAGAGGCCAATGCGAAAACAATGACGCGTGACTGTTTCATATCCTCTCCTTTCGATAAATATATTATACAATAAGTATACACTTATAAATTGGCAATATTAATTTTCGCATATAGCGTTGAATGAAAAGGATATCCTGTCAATATTTCTCTTTTTTTAAATAAAATAAAAACCGACAAGACTCCATCTCTTTTTTTTCTTGCGATAAAAAAGCGGGTATCGCTTAATCGTAAAGAAGTGACTTGGTACCGCAGAGTCCGCAAAAAAAATTAAGTTCGAATATACTTCTCATCACTTAATCTCTGCGTAGAAATTTATGCAATAACACAAGATTCGTAATGGCGGTCGCTTATATTTTGGCTGCCATGCTACTTTCAGGAGGGAAACTATGGACCAGGCGACAATCGGCGTAATAGGCGGCTCCGGTCTCTATGAAATCGAGGGTGCGAAAACCATCAAGGAGCTCTCGATCGACACACCATGGGGCAGACCGTCCGACTCGATCGTGATATCGGAAATCGAAGGCCGCCGGGCGGCGTTTCTTCCCCGCCACGGCAGAGGGCACGTATTTCTCCCCCACGAGGTGAATTTTCGGGCCAATATCGCCGCCCTCAAGATGATCGGCGTCAGGGAGATCGTCGCCTTTTCCGCGGTGGGGAGCCTGAAGGAAAAAATCAAGCCGCTCGACTTTGTCCTCCCCGACCAGGTTATCGACCGGACGAAGGCGCGTGAGAGCTCCTTTTTTGGCGGCGGCGTCGCCGGGCACGTTACCTTCGGCCATCCGTTCTGCGGAAGGCTCCTCAATCTAATCAAGCCGGCCGCCGATGAAATCGGGCTCACCATGCACACGGGCGAAACCCTCATCTGCATGGAAGGACCGGCCTTCTCCACAAAGGCGGAGAGCAACCTCTACCGTTCATGGGGTGCGGGCATCATCAACATGAGCACCCTCCCGGAGGCAAAGCTTGCCCGCGAGGCCGAGATCTGCTATGCCGTCATCTGCATGGCCACGGATTACGACTGCTGGCACGAGGAAGTGGAACACGTCACCATCGACATGGTGATACGCAATCTTACCACCAATGCCGGCAACGCGAAAAAACTGCTGAAACTTTTGCTGGAAAGACTCGGGAAAGAGCGCGACTGCGAATGCGGGGAAGCTTCAAAATTCGCGATCATAACGGCAGAAAAAAAACGGAATAGCGCGCAGATCAAAAAGATGAAGTCGATTCTGCCCGATTATTTTTAGAGGTGCTCGTACATATATTTCTTCAGAACGTTGTTTGCGCCCGGAGACAGGCCCTCAAACTTCACGGTATAATACATGGTGGCCCCCTCCTCGACCGTCTTTGAGGCAAGAATCCGGGACGGTATCCGGAAGTTAAAGTCCATCGCTGTGAACTCAAGAAGATAGCGGTGGCGGTAGTCAAGCCGTTCCTGCAGCCTCAGCACCGCTTCATAGTCGTTGAGTTTGTATATCGTGCAGGGCGTTTTATCCTCCAGTATTGAGTCTTCCCCGGCTTCTTTTTTCTCTCCGGGACCCTGCCCGACGGACGATTCTTCGCCTTCTTCGCTGCCCACCTGTTCTTCGAGTTCTTTGATCTGTTTGGCGGTCGGCGGCTTTTCCTCACGGGAAATCTGCGCCGGTATAATCACCTCGATGTACGGGTGCCGCGCTTCTTCTTTCATGACGATTTCAGTCGGAAGCCCAACCGAGAGCGTCGCTCCGTTCCGTCCATTGATGGGCGATACAAATTCATACTCGGCGTCACCGAGGCGGAATACGCAAAAGGCGAGCATCTTCTTTTCGGGAATTTCCGCAAGGCCCCCCGGGTCGCCGAATATCTTCAGGAAAAAGTTTTTGGTGTTCCGGGACACAATCTTACCCAGGAACACCTTGTCGCCGCCGGGCGCAAAATATATGAGCTGATCATCGCCGATGTCATCCACTCCCCTGAGCGGCTTCCTTGCGAGCAGGTGGTAATAAAGCTTGTCGTGAATGGTGGTGATGTCCCGGCACATCATAGCGAGGGAATCGGCACTTTCACCTGCCGAACGAACGTGAGTAAGGAACCTGCCGATCGCCCTCTCAAACAATTCGGGATTTTCCAGGAGCCTGTTCGGGTTCGACAGCCCCAGGATTTCTATGAGTTTGTCGACAATTTTTGTCTGGAAATTTGAAAGTCCCAGGCGTTTCATTTTAAAGAGGAAAAGCTGCTCCTCGTGGATTTTCCTCTTTCGTATATTCTGGTATAATTTGACGAATACAATAATGACGACCGGTACAAGCAAAACAGCAATCAGAACAAGGATATCGCCTACGGATGCCTTGTGCCATGTGATGCCGAATACCGTTATTACATCCATTTCTCCTCACCCGTTACCACTTCATTCGAATTATTGATCCTCTCCCACCCATGGAAGTAAGTTACATGAATAATTTTACCGGGTCAAACAAAATTTAATTGCGGACATTCCCCCTGTCGGGTATGATTCAGTCGTTTCTCGTTCTCTTCCCGTAATAAATTCTATAGGACGCGCTCTATGATCATTGACGTCCACACACACATGTTCAGCCCCGGCCTGTGCGGTGACCGGAAGCCGTTTCTTGCTGACCGTCAGTTCCGTGCAATATACGGAGATAAAAAGGCAACGGTGATTGAACACTCGGCGCTTCTCGCGTACCTTGACGGGTCCGGCATCGACCACGCCGTCGCCATGGGGTTCCCCTGGGAGCGGAGCGACCTCTGTGCGTCGCAGAACGATTATTTCCGGAAGGTCAACGGCCTCTCGGGCGGAAAAATCATTCCCTTCGGGTCTGTTCCGGTGAACGATACGGTTGATGTCGCCTCGTGCGTCCGGGAGATAAAAGATGCGGGGCTGCGGGGTATCGGCGAGGTCGGTTTTTATTCCAGCGGCATAACCGCATGGTCTCTCGATTTTCTGAAAAGCATCCTTGCGGCCGCGCGGGACCACCGGCTCCCGGTCTGCATTCACGTAAACGAGCCTGTGGGGCACAAGTACCCCGGCAAGTACGAGCCGGGATTCGGACTTTTGTACGAGGCTCTTGCCGATTACCAGGAGGTTCCGGTGATCCTCTCCCACTGGGGCGGCGGCCTTCTGTTCTATGAACTCATGCCCGAGGTCTCGAAGGCGCTCGCGCACTGTCATTACGACACCGCGGCGTCACCATTCATCTATTCCGACGCCATATATTCCATCGCCCCGCAGATTACCGGTCCGGGCCGAATACTCTTCGGAAGCGATTTCCCTCTCCTGCCGTATAAACGGTACATCGATCCGATAGCGAGATCTATCACTGAGGTTGGCCGCAGGGCTGACATCATGGGAAGAAACGCCGCGCGCTTCTTGAACATTATATGAGATACAAGACGGTCGCGACGACCGCCAGCGCCGCGGGGATCGCCATGCAGACCAGCACCGCCACGCGGTTCACCGACCGCCCCGGGTTCGATTCCATGATCGTAACCGCAACCACCGTGAGGGTCTGAAACAAAACAACGCAATAAGCTGCGACCGCAAGGAACAACATATAGCTGAACACGACAATCAGCACGATGCCGGCCTGCGCCAGAAACGGGGCGCCGGCTCCCGGCAGGGATGTAAACGACGTGAGGCCGCCGGAGAGCAATTGCCCTGCAATGCCCGTGCCGGCGATAACCGAAACTGCGGCGAGGGCGAGCGCAACCCCGCATCCCAGGAGCAGAACGAGAAGGACGGTAAAAACCGAAGAAACAAAGCTGATCAGCATCATGTAGACGGGAATGTTGACGTTCTCGCGACCGAGAAAACGTAAAAATCCCCTGAGCGTATCGGCCACGGTCCAATTCTTCATGGCAATGAAGGCAAACAACATTCCCCTTGTCCACTGTGACAGGAAAAGCACGACCGCAAGAAAAACAATGACCGGATAGAGCAATCCTGTGTAGAGCACCCACCCGTCTCCGATGAACCCGACAGGGGCGAGGACGAGTAAGAAAGCCAGTATCATACCGATCGATATGACCGCTACGAGCGCAAGGTCCCGGTAGAGCTCCGGCTGTTCTTCTGAAAACCGGGTGTCCCGCCCCGTGCTGATGCGGTGGGCCGTATTCCTCGACACCAGGTAAAGGGTGATGTCAAAAATGAGCAGGCATAATAGTACGACGGCGGCACCCGCGGTCCATCCAAGGAGCGGCCATCCGGAAATGAATTCCTGGAAAGCGCCGGCAGTCGCCAGCGCGGAAAATACGACGGTACAGATTATAAACATCCCGACGGCGGATATAAGAAAGCTCTTCAGATTAAAGGAAAGATAGATACCTTCCAGGATGTCTTTCGCGGAAACGGCGGCACCGCCGACATCACCGCCTCTCGGTTTCAGTGCAATAGTCTCCCCGCATGTTTCGCAGACGAAATACGACAGCTTATCCCTCAGCCGGTCGTCCGGGATCACATATTTCTGGTTACAGCCGGTACAGCGAACTTCCATCGTTTAGATCGCTCACGGGACCGCTCTACTCGGTCCCGGATTTCTGTTCCTGCAGCCTGAGCTCCCCGAGCCGTTCCTTAAGCTTGGAATCTTTCTGGACTTTGTCGAACATATCCCGGAACTGCTGGAAGGTGTAGCCGTATTTTTTGACCACTTCCTCCACCCTGGCTTTATCAAGGTCGGGATGCGGGAGGTTAATCTCCACCTCGATTTTCGCATAGTCCTCAAGGGTTATCTCCTTTTTCATCTTGCAGGAGAAAGCGAGGACTGAAGCCAGCGCTAACATTGCCAGAACTGATACGAAACGCATAAGACCTCCTTGATCGACAATCAGAAATTCCCGACGCGGAGTCATGCGGCATCGCGCGCGGGACGTTTAGCTTATACCACTCGTTTTATTAATGTCAAGGATAAATCTTTATTATTGATGACCGGAAAAAGAACCAACTCCGGTCATTTCCCGGAATAGACTATGTTGCCGTTGCAGATGGTATATTCAATCGATCCGTACAATTCTCTCCCGATAAAGGGGGAATTCTTGCATTTGGACAGCATGGATTCCGCGGTAACTATAAATTTTTCTTCGGGGTTTATGATAGTCAGATCGGCGACCTTGCCGACCGATAGCTCCCCGCGGTCGATTTTCAGAATTCGGGCGGGGTTTACCGTCACCTTTTCAAAGGCATCCAGGTAGGAAAATCCGTTTTCGCGAACCAGAACCGTGATTATAAGGGGCACCGCACTCTCCAGGCCCACGATCCCGAACGGTGCTGACTCGAGCTCCTGCATCTTCTCGTTCGTCGAATGAGGGGCATGGTCCGTGGCGATCACGTCAATAATGCCTCGCCTGAGCCCGTCGATGATCGCAGTGCGGTCCTCCTCGGTCCTGAGGGGCGGCTTCATTTTCGCCATCGAGAGGTTTTCCGACACGGCATCGTCCGTGAGCGAAAAATAGTGGGGCGCCGTTTCGCACGTCACCTGAATGCCGTCGCTCTTGGCGCGCCGTATAATTTCCACCGAGCCGCCCGACGAGACATGCGCCACGTGGAGTCTCCCGCCAGTCAGTCTCGTAAGGATCACGTCACGCGCGATCATCACCTCCTCGGATTCCCGGGGGATCCCCTTGAGCCCCAGGAGGGTCGAGTTTTTACCCTCGTTCATGATACCATCATCTGACAATTCGAGATCCTCCGAGTGGGTTATAATGGGAACGTCAAACATCCTTGAATACTCGAGCGCCCGCCGCATGAGAATGGAGCTCATGACCGGCATGCCGTCATCCGAGAACCCCACGGCGCCGGCGTTGATCAGCTCGCCCATCTCGGATATCTCCTCGCCCCTCAACCCTTTGGTGATGGTGGCCACGGGAAATACATGAATCGGCCCCTTCTCCGCTTCAAGCTTGATAAACCTGACCAGAGCCTGGTTGTCGATAACCGGGTCGGTGTTGGGCATGGTGCACACCGAGGTAAATCCGCTCTTCGCCGCTACCTTTGAGCCGCCGTAAATCGTCTCGATGTCCTCACGTCCCGGCTCCCGGAAGTGCACATGCATGTCGATAAGGCCCGGCATCACCAGACAGCCGGCCGCGTTGATGACACCGAAATCATCGCGTACCGGTATCTTCCGTGCAATTTCGACGATACGGTCGTCCTCGATGAGAACGTCGAGCGCCTTATCGGTCTTTGAAGCGGGATCTATGACCCGGCCGTTCTTAATTGCTATTTTCAAGTGTACCTCGTTGTTCAGCGTTCATTTCTTCAAGCGGCGCGCCGCCGGCAAGAAGGTAGAAAATCGCCATACGCACGGCCACGCCGTTGGTGACCTGCTCGTTAATTATCGTATTCGAGGATTCCATCACCGCGTCATCGATCTCTATGCCGCGGTTGACCGGACCCGGATGCATGACAATGACCTCGTTTTTGCACGAACGGAAGCGCTCGACGGTGAGAGCGAACTGACGATGATACTCCCTGAGGGATGGGAACAACGAGCCCTTCTGACGCTCCTTCTGTATCCTCAGGAGGTTGATCACGTCCAGTTCGGGAAGAAGCTCGTCGAGGTTGTAGCTGATGTCGACGCCGTACAGCTCGAAATCATCGGGGACCAGGGTCGGCGGTCCGCAGAGCGTCACCCTCGCACCGAGCTTCTTGAATGCTTCAATGTCCGAGCGGGCCACGCGTGAATGCTTGATATCGCCGATGATACCGATGCGGACGCCCTCCAGCCCCCCCTCCTCCAGTGTTCCCCGTTTTTCCATTATTGAGTAGGTGTCCAGAAGGGCCTGGGTGGGATGCGCGTGGAAGCCGTCACCGGCGTTGATTATGGATGCGTTGATGTTGCGAGATAAAAAATGCGGCGCCATTGACGCCGCATGTCTCATTACTATGTAATCAACCTTCATGGCCTCCAAGGTGTGGACGGTATCGATGAGCGACTCCCCCTTTACCACGCTTGATGTAGCCACGGTGAAATTGATAAGGTCGGCCGATAGGCGTTTGGCCGCCAGCTCGAAGCTGATCCTGGTCCTTGTCGACGGCTCATAGAAAAGCGTGCATACCGTCTTGCCCCGTAAAATGGGGACGCTCTTCACGGAACGGGTGAAAATGTCTTTAAAATATTTGGCTGATCTGCAGATAAGAAGAATCTCCTCCACAGATAATGACTGTATATCAAGGAGATCTTTTCTTTTGAGGGAGTTCATATTAGAATCTAATGCTTATCGCTGACATTAAAATTGTCAAATTAATTATCATAATATTGTCAATTATTTTCATGAAAACGTTAAATAGGTCCAACGGCATTATGTCCGGCTAAATAAATTGACCTTATATACAAATATTTTTATTGACTTAGCGCTGAATATATATATCTATGTAATGTACGAATTACTAAGGAATAATCTCGGATTCACTTGAAGGAAACAGTAATTTTAATCAGCCTGATGATAACATGCCAGTGACGAACCGTTTCACCCGACAATCACCGGCGTATACTATCAACTTTTCCTGAAGCAACCACAAGGGGAGCACGATGAATAAAGATGACGTGACCATCAGTCTTTCGATAACGCCGACCTGGAGCATTCTCAAAGAGGTCCAGGAAAAGACTGAAAAATATATAAGAAAAAAAAACGTAAGCACTGAAATCATTGAAGCGACAATCATGTGCGCCTCCGAGCTTGTCGAGAACGCGATCAAATACGGTTCCGCTAAAACAGGCCACAGCAATATAAGTTTTGACCTCGGTATACATGAGAATAAAATCTTCATCAAGGTATCAAACGGCATCCGTAATGAACATGACGCTCAAAATGTAAAAAATCACATTGAGAGGGTAAAAAAAAGCAACGATCCGGGAAAGCTGTATACCGAGCGCCTCATGGAATTAATGGAGAATCCCAAGCCGGGCATAAGCCAGCTGGGACTTTACCGAATTGCCTATGAAGGTGAATTTACGCTTGACTATATGTATCAAAACAAGATATTAACAGTGATGGCATCCAGAAAAGTAGTGTAGATACGGTAAAGCGGGGATAGCAGCGGACAGGTTTAGCTCTTATGAGTTTATCTGTATTTCAAGAGGAGACCCATTATGAATTTAAAAGATAACAACCTTGAAATCACCATGGAAGAAGGCCCTAAAAATATAGTGACCTGGATCGGGAAGAGCGAGTCAAGGGACCCTTCGTCGGTTATCAATCCCTATTTCAAAGAAATATTCGAAAAATTCAAGGGAAAAGAACTGGAAATTAAATTCGAGCAACTGAAATACATGAATTCCTCGACGGTCCCCCCGATTATTCAACTGATAAAAGACCTCGAGGAAAACAATATCAAATCAACTATCACTTACGATAAAAATTCAAAGTGGCAGGTGGCATCCTTCAAGGCGCTTGAGACCATAGTGAGAACCATGAACAATATCAATGTGAAGGGAGTATAGAACATCCTCCGCACTTCACGCGCAATGAATTAAAAACCGACCCGCGAATGATTATGACATCGCGGGTTTTTTATCGCCATCCGGCTCATTTGACAATCCAGATAATGCCTTTCGCGATATAGAAGACGCCGATCACCATGACAGAAATTGAAAAGACAATTTTCAAAAGGCGCTCCGGAAGATACCGTGACACGTACGGCCCTATCTGCCCCCCCAGCAGCACGCCGAGCCCTGAGAAGATCCAGATATCTATCATGATAAAGCCCGCATGGACATTCAAAATGGTAATGATCCAGTCGGCTGTGGCCTCCACCAGTATTGCGGTGGCGTTTGCCCGCCTGGTTTTGATGCGCAGTCCTTTCTCGAGGAGGGGCTGTCCCAGCTCGCACACGCCGGTGCCGGTCGATGCAGAGAAGAAGCCGGCGATGGGCGGCACCCACATGAACCCGTAGATGTCCTCGATCGGAACATTCACCTTTGTTCCGTAGTATCTCTTCACGGCGCCGAACAGTTGCATCGTGGCAACACCTATGATCACGACGCCGAGGATCATCTTTAAGAGGTCGCCGCTGATAATCATCATTACATGGTTGCCCAGAACTATCCCGGGGATCGTAAGCATGATCATGGTGAAGCCGACCGGCAGCTCGATCATTTTATACCAGAGATACCGGAGGGCGCCGCTGCTCATGCCGATCGTCTCGGTGGCTATGCCGGTTGCAACGGCGTTCTGTATCGGTATGTTTAGAAACAGGTTGTAGAAGGGCTGAAACAGGACCCCGCCTGAAAATCCTGAGGAATTCGCGAGAATGGATATCACGACCGCCACAGGAAACATGTACCAGTATTCCCAGCTGAAGCTCATCTCTTATTCCCGACCCTTCCCGATTTTACCCGACGAATATTCCTTAAGGGCACTGTCGATCTCATTCTGCAATATGTCCGCGTGGCTTCCGTATGTTTTGTACATATTCACGAACTTCTGAAGGGCGAACATCTCACCGCTCATGGTCTCAAGAATCTGGTCCACTTCCTTCCCGATCTTAATCATTGTCCTGAACTCCCTCATGGAGATCTTCTTTTCATCGAGCGCCCTGTCTGTCAGGTCGTCGCGGATGATTTCGCCCACCTTGAACGATGCTTTGATGATCTGCTCCATGTGCCGGGTTATTTCCTGCCTGAGTTGCATGATCATGTCCTGCAGGTTCACATTCATGTCGTTGATGAGTCCGGCCAGCTGCCCGATCTCGTCCTCCGACAGTACCGGCACCATGACCGTAAGGTCGCCGTCTGCGATTTTCTTTGTCGCCTCCACCATCCCGTCCATGGGCCTCACAATGTCCTTCGTGAAAAGGTAAAATGCTACGATGATGCTGATGGATACGACGATCAGGAGGAGAATCATCCTGTTCCTCAAATTTACCACAGGCGCGAAAATATTCTCCGCGTCCATTTTTTTCTGAATCGAAGCCAGCTCCGACGGTTCGAGCTGCGCTGCCAGCTCCTTGTGGATATTCTCCTGTATGCTTTGCTGAAATCTCGTCGAACTCATCTCTAAAATGATTTCAGCGCTCACCGATATGGAAACGATGGATATGAGGATGAAATAGAGGAGCAGTTTCTTTTTCAGGCGGGACATTTTATTCCGCGGCAGAAATATCATACGGCCTTCCCAAACTGTTTCAATGACCGGCGCGGCTTTATCGCGCCTGATGACGGCTAAGCCCCTTCAAGGGACCGGGTATATGGCTGACGGGAAAATACTTCACGCAGTCATTGCTCACACATTCTAATATAATAATCTAATTTGTTCATTTCCGATGTGGAGAGGTTGAAAAAATGCACCCCCACATGATAGGTTTTATCTTTATTCTCATCGACGCGGATCACCCGGGCGAGGCCCTCAAAAAACTCGAAGGTGTTCGGCTTCAGGAATGTGACGCGGATGATATCCTTGGCCTTGAGGTGGTCCTCCTTCAAATGCATGAGCATGCCGCTGGCACTGATGTTGACGGATTTTGCGACATCTATCGCCATGTCCTTGAATTCATTTGTCCTGACTTCTCTCGCAACGCGAACGTTGAATTGATCCGATACTCTCCGATATTTACGTCGCTCCTCGCTGCTTAATGCCATGGCTTTGACCTCCCCTAATATGCTTTCCTGCTACGATTCAGGTTGTCCTCACGATAATGCATGCAACAACTCAAAGCTTTCCCTGCTCAACGGTGATTGGGCTTTCCATCTCTATCAGGGAATATCTCCCTTTTTTAAACGAACCGGAATTGACGACCGTACAGCCGTTCAGGCTCTCCACGCCGACCGCCTCATGGATATGACCCGTCAGGCAGAGATCAACGCGAGTGCCGTCGAGAAACTCTCTCACTGCCCTGCTTCCGCCCCTGAGCCCGATGAACGTCCTGTCCCGTACTCGCCGCGGCGGCGTATGCGTCACGAGCACATACCGCGCCGCTCCGTTTATCATTCGGTAGCCGGCCATGATGAAATCGCTGATTTCCTCCTCCGTGTACTCGGTCACCGTATTCATCGGGGTATGGGACGAACCCCCAACCCCGAAAAAGCCGATTCCGTCAATGATCTTCCCTTTCCCGTGCACGCTGTACCCTTTTTTTTCAATGACCCGTATCGCATCCTCGTGGTCCCAGTTTCCATGAACCGCCACGATTTTTTTCGCGTAAAGCTCAATGCGTGATAGTATTTCCTCCGTCGATTTTTCGTCCCTGGATTTCGTAATATCTCCTGAAATAACGACCAGATCGGCCGAACGCATCATTTCCGCGGCAGCTTCAAAATATCTGGTTTCGCCATG
Organism: Spirochaetota bacterium; assembly: GCA_016933025.1. Lineage (GTDB taxonomy): Bacteria > Spirochaetota > UBA4802 > UBA4802 > UBA5550 > RBG-16-49-21. Next base: position 29,236 of record JAFGBT010000051.1, read on the forward strand.
TATGTCGCTGAGTGCAAAAATTTTCATAACATAATTACGTCCACATCGTGGCATTAATTCAAAAAATTTCAAGAAATAAATCTCCTATTTTATACTTGCCAATATGGCGCGACCCGCTGTACAACGGCATATTCCGGCAGCACCGAGGAGCCCCATGTATATCGACTCCCACGCACATTTCGACCTCACCCTGGAAGATTCAGGCATAACCGAATCCATGCTTCTGGAGAATGCCCGGGAGCATGGTATCTCCGGGGCAGTGCAGATCGCCATAGACATCGGGAGCTCGCGATGGTCGCTCGATTTCGCCGGCCGTCATGCCGGCAAGGGCATTCTTTTTTCCGCCGGAATTCACCCCTCGTCCCCGGCCGGGGAAGGAGAGCTCCGGGAATTGGAAAAATTCGCCCTGGATGCCGCATCGGGCGATGCCGCGAAGCTTTTGTTCGGGATCGGGGAGTGCGGACTTGACTTCTACCGGATGCGTCAGAGCCGGGAAACGCAGGAGCGTTCCTTCAGGTTCCAGATCAGCCTTGCATCCCGGCTGGGGCTTCCCCTGATCGTCCATTCGCGCGACGCAATGGATGAAACGCTGGCGATACTGCACGAGGCACGGGCTGCCTCCGGAATCATGCACTGTTTTCCGGGCGATCGGAACGCCGCGAAAAAGGTGCTCGACCTCGGCTTTTATCTGTCATTCGCGGGAAACGTAACCTACCGCACGGCAACGGTACTGCACGATTCGGCATCCTATGTCCCCCTCGACCGCCTGCTCGTTGAAACCGATGCGCCGTTCCTCGCCCCCGTGCCGGTCAGGGGAAAAAAAAACAGGCCTCATTACATCGTCCATACCTACCGCTATTTAGCCGAACTGCGGGGCGAGCCGCTCGACCGGATCGCGCGGGCGGTACACGATAATTTCATGGAGATTGCAAAGCATGAAGTCAAAAAAATACAGGTCTGATTTTCTGGTCATCGGAAGCGGGATTGCAGGACTTGCATTCGCCATCAAGGCCTCCCGGTTCGGCACGGTCAACCTGACCACGAAAAAAAAAGACAGCGACTCCAACACCAACTACGCCCAGGGCGGCATCGCATCCGTACTCTCGCCGGGTGACTCCTTTGAAAAGCATATTGACGACACGCTAAAGGCGGGCGCCGGACTCTGCAACCGCGCGGCGGTGGAGATACTGGTCCGTTCCGGTCCGGAGCGGATCATCGAGCTCATGGAATGGGGTACCCATTTCTCCGAAAAAAAGGGACCACAGGGGAACCCGGTGCTCGATCTCGGCAGGGAGGGCGGCCATTCGCTCAACCGTATCGTCCACGCCAGGGACCTCACGGGCAAGGAAGTGGAACGCGCCCTTATCGAGAAGGTGGCGCAAATTGACAACATCCGCATCTTTGAAAATCATACCGCCGTCGATCTCCTGACAGAGCACCAGCTTGGCACAAAAATCCGGAAACCCGGCCGGGTCCACTGCTACGGCGCGTATATCCTAGACAACACGACCGGGGTGGTGAACACCTTTAACGCGAAGATGACTCTCCTGGCGACCGGCGGCGTCGGGCAGGTATACCTCCACACCACCAACCCGGAGATAGCCACAGGCGATGGCATCGCCATGGCCTATCGCGCGGGCGCCCTCATCGCCGACATGGAATTCATCCAATTCCACCCGACCGCCCTCTATACCCCGAAAACGAGCGGCCCCTGCTTTCTCATCAGCGAGGCGGTCCGCGGGGAAGGAGCCATTCTTCTGAACTGGCAGGGGGAGCGCTTCATGGAGCGCGTCCATCCTCTCAGAGATCTGGCGCCCCGCGACATAGTGGCCCGTGCGATCGATACGGAGCTGAAAAAACATGGCGTGACCAATGTCTATCTCGATATCTCCAAAAAGAGCAGGGGGTTCTTAAAAAAGCGCTTCCCAAACATATACTCACGGTGCGAAGAAGAGGGAATCGATATCTCAAAGGATCCGATCCCGGTGGTTCCGGTGGCCCATTATCTCTGCGGCGGGGTCGTGAGCGACATCGATGCCAAGACCACTATAGAAAACCTCTATGTTTCCGGCGAATCGGCATGCACCGGCGTACATGGGGCCAACCGCCTCGCCAGCAACTCTCTCCTTGAGGGAATAGTATTCTCCCACCGAGCGTTTTTACGGGCAGAGGAGCATCTTCAGAACATCAACAAAAAATTCAAAATACCAGATTTCCCGAGTTGGAACAAGGAGGGCACCTTCGACCTCGAGGAATGGGTACTCGTCCAGCATGACATTGAAGACGTCAAGCGGCTCATGTGGGACTATGTCGGGATCGTCCGCTCGGACAAGCGTCTCCAGAAAGCGTATCGGAGGATACTGGTTCTTGCCGATGACATCCATGATTATTACAAGAAGAGCACCATTTCCTCGCGTATTGTCGAACTGCGCAACATGGCTACCGTCGCGAAACTCATCATCAGGAGCGCCATGACGCGGAAGGACAGTATCGGTCTCCACTATAATTCGGATCATCCAGAAGCGAGCCCCATCAGGGCGAGCGTGGTGCTCCAGGCAGGCCGCGGCGCGCGGCTCGTTAAGCGGAGGCGGAACTGAATGGGCCGCCGTGTGGAAATCCGGAGCATGACCATTGACGACCTCCGCGCGGTATTCCTTCTCGGCTCCCGGCTCTACGGGAACGAAATCCCCGAATCACCGGGGGGCTGGAGCGAAAAAAATCTTGCCGATATTCTCTCTGAAAACCTTGAGAATTCCTTCGTTGCGGTCCAAAAAAAGGAAATAGTGGGTTTTTTGATAGGGGGAATCGAATTCCCTGACTCGGAGCGCGGATACGCCCGAATTTTCTGGCTCGGGACGGACGAAAACTGCAGTGCCACTGCAGCGGAAAGCCTTATGGAAACCTTCATTACCGGCCTCCCGGCGGCCGGGGTCGCCAGAATCAGCATCGAACTACACGACCCGGACAAGGAATTAATCACTCTTACGAAAAAATTTGGCTTTACTGAATCAAAACATGTTTTAATTATGGAAAACTTTCTGTCGAAAAGGGATAAATAGACCGTTCGCAGAATAACCATTACCCGGATGTATACCGTCGACAGGGTTTTGCAGGTGCAACAATATGAAACTAAAGCTAGTTGAAAAAACCAATCCGGAAAACCTTACATCCAGGGTCGGGGACGCCATTCCGCCCTCAGGCATACGGGAATTTTTCGATATTGTCTATTCGATGCCTGACTGCATCTCACTCGGCGTTGGGGAGCCCGACTTCATAACCCCCTGGCGCATATCAGACTCTGGTATCTTCGCCATAAAGGACGGATACACGCACTACACCCCGAACCGTGGTCTGCCGGAACTGCGCGACCTGATAGCCAGTTACCTGTCCGGTGAGTACGGCGTCACCTGCGATCCCGAAACAGAGCTCGTCGTGACCATGGGTGTGAGCCAGGGCCTTGACCTGGCCCTCCGGAGCATCCTGAACCCCGGGGACGAGGTGATCATTGTCGAGCCGTGCTACGTCTCCTATACGGCGAATGTGTCCCTGCTCTACGGCACGCCGGTCATCATCCCCACCTATGCCAGGGACGGGTTCAGGATCGACCTTGATCTGCTGAAGCGGTCGATCACCGAAAAAACCAAGGCCATACTGCTGAACTATCCGGCCAATCCCACCGGAGCAACCTTTGACAGAGAACTCCTGGAGGAAATTGCGGGGCTGGCGATTCAGCGCAACATCATCGTCATCAGCGATGAGATATACTGCTCCCTCGCCTACGAGAAACCGCACTTCTCCATCGCGTCTATCCCGGAGATGAAAAACCGTACCATCTACATGAACGGCTTTTCCAAATCGCATGCCATGACCGGATGGCGCCTCGGATTCGTGGTAGCTCCGCAATTCATCATGGACATCATGATGAAAATCCACCAGTACACGGCACTCTGCGCGTCATCAATGGCTCAGTACGCGGCGATCGAGGCACTCAGAAAAGGCCAGAAAGACGTGCTGGCCATGAAAAACGAGTACTGCAAGCGGCGGAACTATATAGCGGGAAGATTCAACGAAATCGGTCTGACCTGCCCGGTGCCGGGGGGCGCATTCTATGTATTCCCGGATGTCTCCAGCACCGGCATGTCCGGGAGGGAGTTCGCGCTCGGCCTCCTCAAAAAGGAGAAGGTGGCCGTGGTCCCCGGCGACGCCTTCGGCGCCTGCGGGGAAAAGCATGTACGCTGCTCCTACGCGACATCCATGGACAACATACGGGAAGCGATGCTGCGGATTGAACGATATGTAAAGCAGCTGTAATTACGCCTCATGACATTGCTAATCGACGGCTTCAACCTGATCTACAAGTTCCCGGACCTCGAGGAAAAGATGCTCCGCGGGCTCCTCGACGAGGCGCGGGCCGGCCTCCTCGACCTTCTTAAAGAATTCAAAAAGATTGAGAAATCGCAGGTGCGGGTGGTCTTCGACGGGAGGAAAGGCCCATCGCACAGCATCAGATCGGAAACCGTGGGGACGATCGACGTCTACTATTCCATCGACTATTCGGCAGACCATCTGATAAAAGAATTCATCAAAAAAGACCCGAACCCGAGGATGACCACGGTGGTGACCTCAGACAAGGACATCCTGTTCTACGTAAACAGGTTCAGGGTCAGGACCATGACAAGCGAAAAGTTCGCGGAACATGTCACCAGGACCATCGAGGATCATTACAGGGAAAAGGAACCGGAAAAAGACGACAATCCCGCGCTTTCCGAAGATGATATTTCGTTCTGGGAGCGGCTCTTCAGCAGAAAAAAGAAAGAATAACCCCTCTACTTTCCGAGCTCTCGGTCGAAAAATTTCAGCACATCCGGGACCAGGCTTCCCCAGTACTTCCAGTCGTGCCCCGCGCCCATACTTTTCTCACGATCAACGACGAGCTTATACCCTGCCCCCGTTCCACCCAGCTCATTCAGCCGCCCGATAAGGAGTTCCGTCTGCCGCGGAGGAACTACCCCATCAGTGGTGCCGTGACCGAGAAACAGAGGGGTGCGTTTCAGCTTTTTCGCCATCGTTATCAGGTTTACCTCTTCTTCCCAGCGATCCCTGAAACGGTCGTATGGGCCGTAGACCGACGTGAGGATCCTGTCGTTTCTCATAGACACGGAATCGTAATCGCCGGAAAGACCTGCCGCCGCCCCGTACGACTTCACATCCCTGACCGCGAGCAGGACTGCTCCCCGAGCGCCGGTGGATATCCCGAAAATCCCGGTTCGGCTCCTGTCCTTCGCCAGCCCGAATTCTTTTCTCACGAAGGGCAGAAGCACCCGCGATATGAATTCGCTGCCGGGAATCGGGGCCCAGCGGTTGACGGTTTCAGGGAAGTATTTCGATTCATACAGCGTGGTTGTCATGGCCGGGCAGACAACCACGAAATTATAGATATCCGCGTATTTCGCTATCGGCGTCTTCTCCCAGTCGCCGGGCCGCTGGCGATATCCGTGGAGGACGATCAGGGTACGCGCCTCCCTGTCCGGCCTATACTTTTTCGGGAAATATACCTGAACTATGCCGTGGTGCCCCGCGCCGGCGGCCTTGTATTCAACCTTGACGTCGCGCAGCCACGCCCCCGGCGTTACCTTCATGCCCGCTCCGCCCCCGGACGCGGGCGAGGCGCATGAAACGGCAACGAATAACAACACGGTCAGATACTTTGCTCTATTCAATTATGTAACCCCGACAATCACAATATGAGGAGGCTACCATAGCAGAAGAGCCCGGTTTTTCAAGAAGTATTTATTCAGCAATGAATCATTCAAACATGCGGGCCGTGATCCGGGATTAATCATGGAATTCACCATGGTCGCCCGGCAATTCTTTCGGTATGCCGTTCTCTGTCCCGATTTTATTGCGCATGATTCAAACGCCTTTCATATAATTCGCCGCGGCTTTAACTTTCTTGACAGATACTATTCGCCGTGCGATGTATCTCTCTATCTGTCTGATACAGTCACACAACCGAAAAAATTTATGTAAGGAAGCTGTAAATGCACCCTTTTTTATCAAAGATCGCTGAGGGCAGGGCCATACTCTTCGACGGCGCCATGGGGACCATGATCTATGAAAAAGGGATTTACATCAACCAGAACTTCGACAATCTAAATCTGGCACAACCCCGCATGATCGAGGAAATTCACGCCGAGTATGTCAAGGCCGGATGTGACGTGCTTGAAACCAACACCTTCGGCGCCAACAGGATCGCGCTGGCCAAGTACGCCCTGGCCGATAAGGTCCGCGAGATCAATATTGCCGGCGTCCGTATTGCGCGTGCCGCCGGCCCCGAGCTCCTGGTGGCCGGTTCAATAGGACCGCTGTCGACCAATGTCGAGCCTCTCGGGGCCGTGCTCCGCGATGAAGCTGTGGACGCATACCGCGAACAGTCCTCTGCGCTGATTGAAGGAGGGGCCGACCTTCTTATTCTTGAGACCTTCGACCAGATGGAAATGCTGGTCGCCGCCATAGAGGCCGTACTGAGAGACAAGAAGGTGCCGGTGATTGTTCAACTGGCGTTCAATGAAGAGGGGCACACCGCCTATGGAACGTCTCTCGAACAGGCGGTCCGTTACCTGAATGAAACCGATGCGGATGTTATCGGCATGAACTGCTCGATCGGCCCCGCCCCGATGCTCGAGCTCCTGAAAAAAATGGTGCGGCTGACCGATAGACCGCTTTCGGTTCAACCAAACGCCGGGTATCCGCGCAATGTCGGCGGGCGGAACATGTACATGACGACGCCGGAATACCTCTCCGAGTACGCGGTCCAGTTCCTGAGCAACGGCGCGAGCATCATAGGCGGCTGCTGCGGGACTACGCCCCGCCATATACGGGCGATGAAACAGGCCATCAAGTCGAGATATCCGGAAAAGCGCGGCACAGTCGTCGAAGATACCGCCGCGCGCGATACCGTCGATGTCGTTCCCATGGAGCAGAGGTCCGCCTTTGCCGCCAAGCTCGCCCGGGGAGAATTTGTCGTCTCAATCGAGATAACTCCGCCCCGCGGCTCCGACGCGTCCGCGGTCATCGCCTCGGCGAAGCTTCTGAAAGAACAGGGCATCGATGCTGTCAACATTCCCGACGGCCCCCGCGCCTCGGCCCGGCTTGCGCCAATGCCGCTGGCTATTCTTCTGGAGCGCGAGGCCGGCATCGAGACTGTCCTTCACTACACCTGCCGCGACCGCAATATCATCGGCATGCAGTCCGATTTCCTCGGCGCCCATGCCGCCGGGCTCCGCAATGTCCTCATTATCACCGGGGATCCGCCCAAGCTCGGAGATTATCCCTACGCCACGGCAGTATTCGACCTCGACTCGATCGGTCTGGTCAGGGTGGTGAACGGCCTCAACCACGGCCATGACATTGGACAGCACCCCATCGGAAAACCGACCTCGTTTCTTATCGGCGTGGGCGCCAACCCCGGATTCGAAGACCAGGAACGGGAAATTGACAGGCTCTTCCAGAAAAAAGAGGCCGGGGCTGAATTCGTGATAACCCAACCCGTCTTTGATATTAAGCAATTCGAGGCGTTCATCAGGCGTATCGGCGGTCTCGGGCTTCCGGTGATTGCCGGCCTCTGGCCGCTGGTATCCCACAGGAACGCAGAATTCATGAATAACGAAGTGCCCGGCGTCGTTGTGCCGCAGTCCCTTCTCGACCGGATGCGGCGCGCCGGCACCGGCAGTGAAGCGGTTGCCGAAGGCGTGCTGATAGCGCAGGATCTTCTGAACAAGATGAAGGGCATGATCCAGGGAGTGCAGATATCCGCGCCCTTCGGGCGGGTCCAGTATTCCCTTGATGTTCTGAAGGGATAGCACCATGGCGGCATCCCCTATCTTTCTCGATTTTTTAAATGAACGTCCCATTGTTATATTCGACGGGGCCACCGGAACCGAAATTCAAAAGCGAACCCTGTCAGATAACGATTGGGGCGGACACCCCGGCTGCAACGAGGTCCTGAACCTTCATGCGCCGGACATTATCAGAGACATCCACAGGTCATACCTGGCGGCAGGAGCGGACGTTATCGAGACCAACACCTTCGGCGCCACCGCCGCCCAGCTTAGCGAATACGGCATGGAAGCCGAAACCAGGGATATTGCCCGCGCCGCCGCCCGTATTGCCAGGGAAGCGGTGGAAGAGGTCGGAAACCGTCACTGTTTTGTCGCGGGATCTTTCGGTCCCGGCACGAAGCTCCCTTCCCTCGGCCATACCGATTTCGACGCACTGTACGAATCCTATCTTCCCGGTGCACGCGGCCTCATTGAGGGCGGCATCGATCTTTTTCTCCTTGAAACCTGCCAGGACCCCCTGCAGATAAAGGCGTGTCTCTGCGCCATAAGAGACGCCCTGTCGGAATGCGGCGCGGCTCTTCCGGTGGCCGCAAGCATCACCGTGGAAACGGCGGGGACCCTTCTGGTCGGCACGGACGTCCAGGCGGCGGCTTCAATAATCGCGGCCATGGCGGTCGACATTATCGGCATCAACTGCGCCACAGGGCCGGACCACATGGCTCCCCACGTCCGGGAGCTGTGCCGCAGCTTTCCGGGGCCGGTACTGGTCATGCCAAACGCCGGCCTTCCAAAAAACGTAAACGGGGTGCTGGCGTACGACCTTGACCCGAAATCCTTCGCGAAGGACATGCTGAGGTTCGCCGAAGAGTTCGGCGCCACCCTCCTCGGCGGCTGCTGCGGGACCACGCCGTCACACATCAGCGCCCTCAAGCAGGCCCTTTCCGGCATACGTCCGGCGGCGCGGAACCCGACGTCGGTTCCGGGCGTGGCGAGCCTGTATCGCTTCCAGGAACTGCGCCAGGAGCCGCCTCCGTTTTTCATCGGGGAGAGGGCCAACACCAACGGGAGCAGGGAATTCCGTGAATACCTGCTGGAGGAAAACTGGGACGGCATGGTTGAAATCGGTAAAAACCAGGTCAGGTCGGGCGCTCATGCCGTGGACCTCTGCGTCGCGTACGCCGGCAGAGACGAGGTCGCCGACCTGTCGAGGCTCGTCCCGCAGTTCGCCCTGGAGGTGCAACTCCCCCTTGTCATCGATTCCACGAACCCCCGCGCCATCGAAGAGGCCCTCAAACGCTACGGGGGACGGGCCATTATTAATTCCATCAACCTCGAGGAGGGTGAAGATCATACGCGCGAAATCTGCCGCCTCGCGCGACGATACGGTGCCGCGGTAATAGCCCTGACCATTGACGAGGAGGGCATGGCGAAGACCGCTCAAAAAAAAGTGGACGTGGCCCGGAGGCTTCAACGGACCGCCCGTGCGGAGGGGCTTGCGCCTTCGGACATTATCTTCGATCCCCTCACCTTTACCCTCGGAAGCGGCGATGAAACGCTCAGGACCGCCGGCATTGAATCGATCCGCGGCATCGAGATGATAAAACGGGAGTTTCCCGGGGCCCTGACGATCATGGGCCTCTCCAACATATCATACGGGCTGAATCCCCGGTCCCGACAGGTGCTGAATTCCGTTTTTCTATACCGTGCGATCCAGGCGGGCCTCGACCTGGCAATCGTCAACGTGTCCCAGATCCTTCCCGTAAGCCGCGTCGGCGAAGCCGATCTTCAAAAAGCGATGGACCTGATCGACAACGCCGGGTCCGAACATCCGCTCCTCGATTTCATCAAGCACTTTGAAACGCGTCCCGGGACCGGAGAACCAGGGCCGGCACAGCCGAAAGAATCCCTCACTCCCGCAGAGCGGCTCCGGAAGCTGCTGATCGACGGCTCGCGGACCGGCATCGAGGAGCCCCTGTCGCTGCTTCTGGAAAACACCGATCCATCCGACATCATCAATGACATCTTGGTCCCCGCAATGAAGGAGGTGGGAGTACTCTTCGGAAGCGGCAAGATGCAGCTCCCCTTCGTGCTCCAGTCCGCCGAGGTAATGAAGCATTCCGTCGATTACCTGACCCCCTTCATGGATAAAGTCGAGTCCGTCAAACCGCAGAGCATCGTCCTGGCGACGGTAAAGGGAGACGTCCACGACATCGGCAAAAACCTGGCAGACATCATACTCTCCAATAACGGGATCCGCGTCCACAACCTCGGCATACGCGTCGACATCGAGGAGATCGTCCGCACAGCGCGGGAGGTCTCGGCGGACGCCATAGGCATGAGCGGGCTTCTGGTGAAATCGACGCAGGTCATGAAGGAGAACCTGGAGTTCATGAAAGAGAACGGCCTGGATATTCCGGTGCTTCTGGGGGGCGCTGCGCTCACCCGCGGTTATGTCGTGGAAACCTGCGGCTCAGTGTTGCAGTCGCCGGTCGTCTACTGCGAAGACGCCTTCAGCGGGCTTAAGGCCATGAACCTTCTGAAAGAGGGGAGGCTTGCGGAGTTTGCCGCAGCCGAAAAAACCCGTTATTATTCCGGAAGGGCCCGGGTAAAACCCGTTACCCCGGAGAACGTTGAAGCGGTGCAACCGGCGCCGGACATCCCCGCTCCCCCCTTCCGGGGAAGCAGGATTGCCGAGTCCATTTCTCCCGCTTCGCTCTTCGGCCACCTGGATGAGAGGACGCTTTTCAGGGCGCGATGGGGATTCCGCCGCGGCTCTCTTTCCTCCGGAGAGTTTGACTCCCTGATACAACGAGAGGCAGTGCCGGCCCTTACGGACATGAAGAAGCGTCTGCTGCGCGAGGCGGTCCTGTCGCCCCAGGTTGTGTACGGATACTGGCCCTGCGTATCCAGGGACGAATCACTACTGATACTCGACCCGTCGGACAGCGCGACGATTGTCGGAACCTTCCATTTCCCCCGCCAGAAAAGGCCGCCCCGCAGGTCCCTTGCCGATTATTTCCTTAAAGAAGGGAGCGAAACCATCGACCTTATCGCACTCCAGGCCGTCACGCTCGGCCCCGGCCTTGAGCTCATAGTCAACAGCCTGTATGAACGGGGAGAATACCGCGATTACCTGTTCTATCATGGGCTGGGGGTCGAGCTTGCGGAGGCCCTTGCGGAACAATGGCACGGAGTAATCCGGGAAGAGATGGGCATGGGCGCGGCAAAGCGCGGCCTCCGCTATTCCTTCGGCTACCCTCCCTGCCCGGACCTGGACGACAACAGGGCCCTTCTCGGCCTCCTCGGTGCCGATCGTATCGGCATCAGCCTCGTTGAAAACGGCGTGATGGTGCCCGAACTCTCAACCAGCGCATTCATCATCCATCACCCCCAGGCGCGCTATTTTACGATTGACTGACCCTGCCGGGTCAGATATACCCCCCTTCCTTGAAGCTGTAATACGAGAGGTTGGTGATAATAACATGGTCAAGGACCGGGATGCCGACGATTTTCCCCGCTTCCACCAGCCGCCGCGTTGTATTCACGTCCTCAGAAGAGGGAGAGAGCTCGCCCGTCGGATGATTGTGCGCGATGATTATGGCCGCTCCTCCTTCGCGAATCGCGTCACGGAACACCTCGCGCGGATGCACGATCGCCTCAGATATCGTTCCGGCTGAGACCATGGCGTTCTTCAATACTGTGTTCTTGTTGTTCAGTATGATGACACGAAATTCCTCGCGCTTGAGGCAGGCCATGTGCGGCAGGAGGAGTTCCCATACCGACTTCGGGGAATCGATCTGCCTCACCTCGGCCGGTTTCGTGATAACCCGCCTTCCCAGCTCGAAGGCGGCGTGGATCCTGACCGACTTGACGAGCCCGACTCCACGGCTTTTCGCAATTTCACGTATCCCCGCGTCTGATAGCCCGCTTAGCCCGCCGAACCGCTTGAGCATGCCTACCGCGAGTTCGGTAACATCCTGTCCTCTCGTGCCGGAGCCCACCATGATCGCGAGCAGCTCCTGGTCCGAAAGCCGCCGCACATCTTCGCCTCCCAGGCATTTCTGAACCGGCATGAGATACCCGGACTCGCCTGTTCGATCTTTCAATCCGTTCATCCCCTCTGTCCTATTGAAGATATACGTTCGGGAGTGCGAAAAATAAAAAAATATGTTTGAAATAATTACGATAATGGAGGCTTATTTCTATCTTGTACGGAGAAAACCAAACGCGGGACGCCAAACCATGCTGAATCGCTTGATTCCATACGGCCTGGTGGCCGCCGCTCTTATACAGGCGGCGGGACCGCTTCCTGCCGCCCTTCCCGGCGAAGAATACTTCAGTCAGAAAAAAACGGGCAGATACGCGGAAGCGGTAGACAGCATCCGGAAATCCGCCGCAGCCCTCGATAACCCTGTTGATGTTGAAATACATATCTTCCGGATCCGCGAACTCATGCTGTATCCCGAGCTCTACGAACCCGGGCTGGAAGCGCTCAGCGCCCTGGAGCAGCCTGCGAAAAAATACGGCCGTTTTCTTCTGGACCGCATTGATACCGTGCGGAACATTCTCTTCCTGAAAAGAGGGGACCTCCGAGCCGCGGAGGCCATAGCAAAAAGTTTTTCCTTCATGGAATTCAGGGCCATGGGGCCCTTTGCAAATACCAGCGTTGATGAATTTGAACGGTCGTATCCCCCGGAAAGCGGATATACGCCGGACCAGTTATGCAAGGGAAAATTCTATACCCTGTCATGGTTCAACGCCGCGCCTGACAGGACCGGCTGCATAGCCTTCAACGATTTATTCCCTGACACCGGGGGCTCGTTTTTTTACCTCTACCGCACGATTGAAGTCCCCTCGGCCGGAGAATACTATCTCATACTCGGAAAAACAGGGTATACCGACCTGTGGCTCGATGGCACGCGCCTCTTCTCAGACCGCACCCAGCATGGGTTCGACCCTGACCAGTATTTTATCAGGGTCTTCCTTTCGAAAGGAACGCACCGGATTCTTATTAAGACTGGGGATTCCGATGACGGGATACGGATATCAATGCGAATGTTAACGGCAGACGGTGCAAGGATCGCCGCCGTCCCCGGTGCGGGCCAGGGCAAATCCGGGCCAGCCAAACTGCGCGGCATATCATTTTACCCCTCGCTGTCAGCGCTCATGAAAATAAAGAAACCTTCTCCCTCGGAGCTCTTCACACTCGGATACCTCTTTAGCGAAACCGGTCTCGGCGTCGCGCCGGACAACCGGGCCCTCCAATACCTGTCCGCTGTGCCCGAACGCCACGAGTTGTATTCATCCGCCTGTTATTATATCGCTAAAAAGGCGGAAAGCGCCGAAACCAGGGACCACCACCTCAACAAATCGATAGCGGCAGACCCGGAGAACCTTGAAGCCCTGCGCGAACTTGCGTGCCTTAAGATATCCCGCGATTTTCTTTACGAGGCATATCCTCTCATACGGTCAATCTCCCGGGTACATACCCGGTCTCCCTGGCTCTACGAATGCATGGCCCGGCTCTTTATCAAAAATTCATGGACGACGGAGGCGTACAAACAGACTGCGGCTCTGGCGGAGACGCCGTACCCGGCGCTCGGTTACCGGCTGGAAGCCACGCTACACCGGGCAGAGGGCGACTATCACCGCGCGGCCGATGACCTCGAACGCCTTATACAAATCGACAACTATGACATTTCACTCTACCAGCAGCTGCTGTCCTGCTTGGAGCACATGGGCGATTATGAGGCGTCCGAACAACTCCTCGCCCGGGCGGCCGCCCTCTTCCCCAACGCCGTCGCCATCACCCTGCGCCTGGCCGTAACAATCGAGATGCGTCGCGGCCCGAAGGCCGCACTTCCCTATCTCGCCTCAGCCCACGCCAGGGCCCCGGGAAACCGGAACGTGCTCCTCGCCCTCGGCACGACATACCGCAAGATGGGTAAAAGGGGGCTCGCCCTCCACTGGCTCGGACTGGCATCCCTGCACGATCCTGAGAACCACGAGCTAAAGCGCTATCTCAAGGTCCTCGGCGGCGGTGAAAGCGATATCGAGCGCCACGCCGTCAGAACATCGGCTCCGGAACTGGCCGCCGCCGCGTCCGCGTACCGGAACGAGCCTGCCGTCGTGCTCCTTGACGAGAACGTCATCTCGGTCAATATGGACGGCTCCTTCGAGAGGCTGGTGCGTAAAACCGTGATGGTGAACACGCAGAGCGAGATACGAAACTTCAACACCCGCTACATCGTTGTGGATCCAGACACGGAGTCGGTGGAAAGCCTCTCGTGCGCGGTCGTGCGTGGCCTGGCCCGCACCGAGATATCCGAACGCTACCGGAAGCACCTGTCGGACCCGGACAGCAGGCTCTACTACAACCTGGAGGCCCTGGTGCTTCCGATAGCCACGCTGGCGCCCGGCGATATCATTGACCTCCGATATATAATCAAAAACAGGGGGGGCGCCGATTACCGCAACTATTTCGGCGAAAAAATCGTTATCGGCGGCAGCCTCCGGACGATGATATCCCGAACCGTTCTTATCCACCCGGCGGACAAGCCGATCTACTGCCATCTTAAAAGGATCGACCGCGCGGCGCTCGCCGTTGAAAAATCCGACCGGAGAACCGTGTACCGTATATCCATCGACAACAGAGCGCCATACACCAAGGAACAGGCCATGCCGAACGAATCGGAGATGCTGCCGGCGGTCTATTTCACCTCGCACAGGACATGGAATGATTTCCATGCCTGGTATACGTCCCTCCTGAGAAACAGCATCAGGGTCGACGGTGCCATGACCAATCTCCTTAGAACAATCATCACGGACAGGGACCGGCCCCTGGAAAAAATTCGCAAAATATACGCCTATGTCGCTGACGAGATTCGCTATGTCGGATTCGAATTCGGCGTAGGAGGAATTCGTCCGAGAAGCTCCGACACAACATTCCATACGAAGATGGGGGACTGCAAGGATAAGTCTCTGCTGCTAATCGCTCTTCTGCGCGCTGCTGGTATCGACGCGCGGCTTGCTCTCATCAGGACGCGCGATAAAGGAACGGCATATGTCTCCCCCGCCTTTGCCGGGGAGTTCAACCACGCGATATGCCATGTCAACAGCGGCGGAGGATTCTTCCTTGATCCTACCGCCTCGGATGCCGGCATCAGGGAACTTCCGGCCGATGACCGCGGCGTGGAGGCGTTCGTTCTGGATGAATCGGGATGGCGCTTCATCAACACTGCAAGCCCCTTCTATTACCCTGATCTCGTTGAGGTCAAGAATTCGATCAAGATCTCGGAGAACGGGAGCGCCGGCATAGGCCGAACGCTAGTCAAACAGGGCAGCCTGGCGGCAGCCGCACGCAACAGCCTCGGGAACCGCTTGCGGCAAATCGCGGAGCTGAATGAATACTGGAACGCCGCCTATCCGGGGTCGTCAACCGCAGAACTGGCAATCGCGAGCATGAAAATCGACGAGCCGGTGCAATACAGCTATTCGATCTCCGTGCCCGGCTGCGCGCAGGTCGTCGGCGGCAGAATAATCTTCGACACATCTGTCACGAAGTCAGAATTCTATCGGGGATACGCGATGGCGAAAAACCGGAGGTTCCCTCTCATACTGCCGGGCGCGTGGACAACCAGGACGACAACCGCTTATAGCCTTCCAAAAGGCTTTCACGCGGACCGGATTCCCGCGAACGAACGGTACGATCACGAAAAATTCAGCGCGTCGTTCAGCTATTCATACTCGGGCGCCATAGTGACCGTCGAAACGGTCATAGAAATCAAAAACGGCCGCATCGATGCGGAGGAATACCCGTACTTCAGGGAATTCACGCGATTTATCGACAAAAAAGAGCGTGAACGCATTGTCCTGGCGCGCTAATGTTCACCAGATCCGTTCAAATTCCGCCAGGTATTCCCTGGCGATCTTTTTGCTGTCAATGATCAGTATGTTCTCGTCATTCCTTTTGTTTGCGCTCCGCGAAAAATTATACGACCCCGTGATCACTCTGGCGCCGTCGATGATGATGACCTTATGGTGCATATTGTTCCGATTTCGGTCAAGCCTGACCGGCACCCCTTCGATCTTCAACTTCGTGTACTGCGAGTGCCGGCCGCGGGCCCCCCGCCGCTCGAAAATCCCCCGCACCGCAACGCCCTTTTTGAATCTCCTGATGATCATCTCGGCAATCCCGGGGCTGGTGAAGGAAAATGCCATGAAAACAATTGATGTCTTCGCTTTTTCAAGCCGCTTGAGTATGATTCTCTCGATTTTGTCCTCCGGCGAAAAATGGACATTGATGTTCGTGTCCCCGATCTTGACATAGCAGCGGTTCATCAGGTCGGAGAAGGGTCCTGGGTTGTTCCGGTTGCCGAATACCCGATCATCAAACATCTCGAGGAACTCATTTGTGTATATTCCCGCCAAGGCCTTTGATTCGATTAGAATGGCATTGTTGTTGTTTTTCACCGCATCATTGAGCGTCGGATTGTACGACCCGGTCCATACCCTGTCTCCGTCTGCAATGGCGAACTTGTTGTGCATGAGGCCGGGCCGTCCGTCCGTTACGACCGGAATGCCCGCGCCTTCGTACCGCTTTATGGCGCTCCTTCTCTTGCGGGCCGTATCGCGCTCCGTCACGAGTTTCACATCAACCCCCCGCTTCTTCGCGCCGACCAGGGCCTCGACCACCCTCGGTGACGAGACCTCGTAAAACGCGCCATAAAAATAACGCTTCGCCCCGCCAATCATTGAAACGAGCCCGTTCTCCGGTCCCCCGGCATTCGCAAGGAATCCCCTTTTGCCGGGCGAGGTAAAATAGAGCTTCCACCACCCCTCGCCTTCAAGGCCGGGCGGCAGTATAATCACGAACGCCAGGACGGCGATGCATGCAATGATTCGCATGGGGCTCACGCCGGAATTTTTCATTTCCCCCTCCGTGTAGTATACGAATATTCGGCAGAATTAATAAAAAAAAGCCGGGCACAACCGGCTCCTGACGCATCATTCCAGCGGCCGCTTCTACTGCACGCGAATGCCGGACTTCAATTCCTCGAGCTTGTCATATACGATATTCTCGTACACCGTATATATCTTCTGTTCTTCAGCGCCGGGATACATCGCCTTCACCTTGGAGACAAGGGTGCGGTACGGCGTCAGCTTCTTAACGTCCGTTATTGATTCGATCATGGCTTTGATCGCGGCCTCATCCTTCTGTAAAAGACCGTGGTAAAATTTGAAGGAATTGAGAAGGTCTTCCAGCATCGCCCTGTTTTTCTGGACGGTAGGGTCCTCTGCCGAGGTTTCGAGAAGCTTCTCTATGAAATTCAGTATGTATTCGGTGTCCAGCGCCGTAATCTCGAAATCAAGAAGGAGCTGGTTTATTTTCGACAGATCCATCGAGCGGAGATGTATCCTCGCCAGAAACACCGGATTGGACGACATCATATTGATGTTCATGACCTGGTCGGTATCGGGTATCTGCAGACGCTCGGTGAGAAATACGTTGTTGGCGAGTTCGCAGTAGATGATCTCATCCACCTTGTACCGGTTCTTGATGATGATCACGTCGTTGGGGGTGATGGCGTCGTCCACGATGACGTAGTCGGGGTGCACATTAATATCGATCTCCCGAACCAGCTGTGCCACGTCTCCCACCAGCATCATCCTGACCGGGAGGGCGTCGAGCTCCTTGTCGGTCTCCAGGAAAATGTACTTCGTCTTGTTGATTTTCAAGTCGACGTAGGGGACCACGATATTCCCGTCCCGTATCTTCAGGAGTACGTAATCGCGGTCATATTCTTTTTTTATATCAAACGACATGCCGACAAATATCAGGACCGGCACCTCATGGAGAAGGCTCCTCCCGTCCTTGTCAACATAAATGGACTTGCCGCGCCTGTCGAAGGCGAGGAACTGCCACTTGTCAAAGAGGATCTTTATAAGAAATCCCTTCGGCGTTTTTTCCTCAATGAAATTCATCGGTACGGCTTCCCTCCGGCTCCGCCTCAGCTCCTGGCTATGATGGTCCTCTTCCGATAGCGCTCGAGCTCCTCCTTGAACATCTCCGAAATCCCGGTGATGTCTTTGAACTGCTTCACCATGAAAAACGTCTTGATCATCTGCTTTATCTTCGTGTCATCCTGGAGATCGGCGATCTGTTTCTGGCTCGCCGTAAAGACCTCGTCGGTGTTGTGAAAGGTGGCGCTTATGATCTCCTCTGCCGGCCTCGACAGCTTATTGAACGGGGCTCCCGATTTCAGATGGATGTTTTTCAGGATCAGCGCCACCAGCGTCATGACCTTCCTCTTTCTATCAGCGTCCCGGTCGACCAGCATCTTCTCAAATGCCGATATAATGGCGGCGTTCTTTTCTTTCACGGCGTCCATGAGCTCAAACCGCACGTCCTCCGGCAGCTTGTTAAAAGACGGCGCGTGATGCGGATGAAAGGCCTTCAGATACGGCTGGGATAGCATTATTCTCCCCGAAATCGAGTCGTTGAAGCTGCTTCCCTGAACGTATGCTTTTAGATCGTCGATGCTGATATCAAAAATAGACTTGAGGCCGTCCAGAAAGGAAGGCGGCTCAATGTTCTCCAGAAACAGCTCCATGTTCCGATTCGCGTTTTTCTCTACTTCGAAAAAATAATCGGTCATGATCCTGGAAAACTGTGCCTTCGCGTTACCGGCATATTCCTGGCCCTCAAGCATTTTCAGGCACAGGTCAATCAGATTGTTATAACTGCCGTTCTTCTTTGTCATTGGTCTCAGAATGCATGGAATATACTACAGGAGGATCGCTCCCCTTCGGCTAACTCTATCCGGACATGCCAATTAAATCAAGTAAAATTACGCCCTGGCGCGAACATCAAGGTCAAGGCGATCAAACAGACCGGCCGCGTAATAATGGCGGCCTATGCCGGCCACCATGGCAGCGTTGTCCGTGCAGAGGGCCGGGGTCGGCAGTATGATATCCTCGCCCTCCCTTTTCTCCCGGGCGAGCATTTCCCTGAGCCTTCCGTTGGCGGCGACTCCGCCCGCCACCACGATGGTGCCGATGCCCCGCGATCGGGCCGCCGCAAACGTCCGGCGTATCAGGATTTCCAGGATCCTCTCCTGAAAAGCGTACGCTACCTCGGCGCGGTCCGCCCCGGGGTTGTTCTTCAGGTGGTTGATCACCGCCGTTTTAATGCCGCTGTAGGAAAACCTGCAGTCGCCCGGCTCCGGCAGTATCTTCGGGAAGAGGATACGCCGGGCGGTGGCCGTCCTTGCCAGCTTCTCGATGGCCGGTCCGCCGGGGTAGCCGAGGTCCATGTATTTCGCGATCTTGTCGTAAGCCTCGCCCACGGCGTCGTCAACCGTGCGGCCGATCAGTTCGAGATCGCCGACGCCCCGGACCAGGTAGAGCGCCGTGTTCCCGCCGGACACCAGAAGCCCGATATGGGGGTACACGGGCTCCCGTCCCTCGAGAAACGGTGCGTAGAGGTGCGCTTCAAGATGGTTCACCCCGATGAGCGGGATTCCCATTGCGTATGAAATCACCTTGGCAGACTGGAGCGCTATCAGGAGGGAGCCGACCAGACCCGGACGGTTTGTGGCGGCAACGTAACGGAGATCACCGAAGCGCACGCCCGCCTCGTTAAGGGCACGCTCGATCAGAAGATTGATAATTTCCAGGTGCGCCCGTGAGGCTATCTCGGGCACGACGCCATAGTACTCCCGGTGGAGATCCACCTGGCTTGATATGACATTCGAGAGAATCTCACGGCCGTCGCGAACCACCGCTGCGGCGGTCTCGTCGCACGAGCTCTCGAGTCCGAGGCCGAGTATCATAAACGCTTCAGCGCCTCGACCAGCTGTGTGTCGAATTCCAGGTCGTACAGCGGCCTTTTCTTGAACCGGTATATCCAGTCTTTTAATATATAGTTCGCTGTCTTTTCTTCAAGGGCAATGCCGTTCTTCGCAAGGTACCGGCTGAATGAAGCCCTTGTCTCCTCTGTGTATTCGGTATCTTTCCTGACGAATTGGTCGAGCAGCTTGTTGTCCCGTATCTGCTTCAGGCTTTTCATTTCGCCCCCGGACAGCCTGTCAAGCGGGACCTCATAGTCCGGCTTGATTCCCTTCTTGTGTATCAGCTCGCCGGACGGCGTGTAGTATCTAGCCACGGTGATGGCGACCCCTATATCATCGTCGAGGTTGAACGATTTCTGCACCGATCCTTTGCCGAATGTCTTGACCCCGAGTATCTTGCCCCTTCCGTTGTCCCTGATCGCGCCCGAGAGTATCTCCGAGGCTGACGCCGAGCCCTTGTTCACCAGCACAATGAGAGATCCGCGGTAGAGCGGCTCGCTCTGCGACTTGAACACCTCCACGCGCCCGCTCCCCTCGCGGCCCCGGGTCGACACGATGGTCCTGCCCCTCTCAATGAGGAGCTCCGAAACCTCTATCGACGACGTGAGCAGGCCGCCCGGATTGTTACGGAGATCGATCACAATCTTCGAGACGCCCTTCGCGTTAAAGTGCTTCAGCGCCGTGGCCACGTCGCGGGTCGTATCCGAACCGAAGTTCTTGATCTTCAGATAGCCGATGTTTTTATCTTTAACGATGTCGTACTCGACGCTGGTTATCTTTACCGGCGCCCGTTCAAGCTCGAAGTCAAGCGGCCCGTCAAAGCCGTCGCGCCTGATGACGAGTTTCACGGTGCTTCGGGGGAGTCCGCGGATCAGTTTCACTATTTTATCCAGCTTCATCCCCTTGACCGCCTTGCCGTCAATGTGCGTGATCACGTCTCCCGACATGATCCCCGCCTTCATCGCCGGGGAATCCTCGATGGGGGTTACGACGACCACCCGGCCGTCCTGCACGGTGATTTCGATGCCGACGCCCTGGAATTTGCCGGTCGTCATCTCTTTCAGCTCCTCGAACGATTTTTCGTCCAGGAAGCGTGAAAACGGATCGTTCAGCGAATTGATCATGCCCCTGATGGCGCCGTAAAACATATTCCTCGGCGAGGCCTCGTCCACGTACTCGGTCAGGATGAGCTGGTAGACCCGATGAAAATAATCGAGGTACTTGTGCGCCGGCTCGGTCGCCGAGGACAGGAAGGAAACATTAATGCCGATGAACAGCCCGACCAAAAAGGCCAAGATCATCAGATGCAGGTTGCGTTCTTTCAGTTTTCTGGGCATCATAATCTCCGGATAGTATTAATAGCGGTAGGTATATACGCGGTATGGAATCTGTAAAGTAAAAAAGTTAACACAAACAAGGGCCCCGCCGCCAAAAAACAGACGGGGAGCCCGTTCTTTCGTCTATTTCTGTTTGAGGACAAATACTCCGTCCCATCCGCGCGGCGGGGGCGTTTTCATATATTCCTCGCACTTTTCTATATAGATCTTCGAAGGCCCGTCGTCAGGCACAACCTTTGCCGCCTGCTTAAATGAACTGATCGCCTGCTTCCAGTCGCGCTTGATGAAGTGGGCGCGGCCCTGGTTGTACTTCTCGAGCATCTCGTACATGTAATCCGGGAGGGACCCCTTGGCGCCGAGCAGCTCGTAGATCGGCACGGCCTCCTTCTTGCCGACCACCCGTATCTTGCCGAGCTGGCGCCCGTCGATCCGCTCCTTCGCCGCCTCATAGGTCGACCCGCTGATCATGGCGCTTGTGTTGAAGGATTTGTTCGCCCCCTCAAGCCGCGACGCCAGGTTGACGGCGTCGCCCATGACGGTGTAGTCCATCCGGGTGCGGGACCCCATGTTGCCCACCGTGGCCTTGCCCGAGTGGATCCCCATCCGCGCGAAAATCGGCTCCACTCCCTCATTCCGCCACTTTTCCTGCAGCTCGCGCAGGCGCTTCTTCATGTCCACGGCCGCCAGGCACGCCTTGACCGGGTGGTCCGGCATGGCGACCGGCGCGCCGTAGAACGCCATGATGGCGTCTCCGATGTACTTGTCCACCGTGCCATTGTACTTAAGCACGATGTCGGTCATCTCGGTGAGGTACTCGTTCAGCCGCTTGACCAGATCCTGGGGAGACAGCTTCTCGGATATGGTGGAAAACGACTTTATATCGGAGAAAAATATCGTGATCTCACGATCTTCGCCGCCCAGTTCGAGCGACTCCGGGTCCTTGATTATCTCGTCAATAACGCTTGGCGACAGGTAGAATGAGAAGGCATTCTTAATGAACCGCTTCTGGCTCTCCTCCTTCACGAACTTGATGGCCACGATGGCGATAGTCGGCAGGAACATGGAGAGCGCGATCCCCACCTGCTGCAGCCATAGGTTGAAGAATGCGAACGCCATCATCACGGCGACGTTCAGAACCAGGAAGGTGAGCACCATGGTCACCATCGATCGCTTCGCGTTGAGCCGCTGTATCACGAATCCCATCGCGATCGCTGTCGCCAGCATGAGCAGGAAATTGACGGGCCATTTGACCTTATTGATGAACTCCCCCTGCACGATGGTGTTGATCGTGTTATGATAGGTCCCCACGCGGGCATACTCGTTAAAGAGCGGTATGGCGCCGATATCCTGCGTCCCCGTGGCGGTGAGACCGATCAGGACAACCCGGTCGGCAAGGTCCTGCACTCGTATCACGAGATCCATGGCCTGGCGGTCGTATTTGAGCTTCTTGAGGCGCGCCTCGGCTTTCTCGTCCTTCTTCTTCATTTTTTGCAGCGCCTTTTCCTGCGCGGAGATCTCCAGGTCGTAGTTTCTCAGGTATTCCAGCTTTGTCCGGTTCATCAATTTCCTGAGCTCGAGGACCTCCTTCCATTTATTCTGCTTCGCCTCTCCCCGAGGCGCTGCCTCGAACTCGGCGCGGACCTGTCCCATCTGCGCCTCGAGAGTCGAAAGGAACGGATTTTCGCTCAGCGCCGCTATCTGCTTTTTCAGTTCATTCACGCTCGCTTCGAGGTTTTTCTTCATGGCGGGATCCGCCGCCCCCCCCAGTTCCTCGCTGAATATCTCAACCTGCTCATTCAGGGCGCCCAGCTGGTCCGCCTTGATCTGATCTTCCAGTTCAAAGAGACCCCGGACATACTCCGCGATCGACTTCTTCTTGTCGTACGCCGATGGAGCGCGGTACTCCAGCACCGCGTAAAAAGAGACCAGCCGGAACGTCTTTTCACGCCTGCCTCCCTTGCCCTGGCCGGAGCCGGCCCAGGTCACGTACAGCATCCCGTGATCGTCGATGGGGATGATAATGTCCTCGACCGCCTTTGTGCCGGGATCGATCGCGTTTTTCAGTGTTATGCGCTTTCCCGGCTCCACGTCGATGTTCTTCAGGCTGACGCCGCAGGTATCGGCGAGCATTATCAGGGCCAGGTTGAAGAACAGCCTTCCCTCGAAGGCCTGCACCAGGCGGACCTTCCGCACCGTTCCGTCGATGTCCGTATCCCTGTTCACGAACCCGAACGCGCGAGCCGTGTTCATCATGTCCGGGATCGGGTAGGATATGCTCTTTACGCTCGCATCGATCAGGGACTCGCACTGCTTTACCCTGTCAGGCCCGATTTTCACCGATGACCGCTCGATGAACCTGGCCCGGGCCTTCCTGAACGACGCCTTTTTCTGTCTGAGAAGAACGTCGTAGTTCGGCGGCTCGTTGTTGAAGGTGTACGATAGCACCACCTGGCCCATGTCCGCGATGCTCTCAGCGAATATCTTGTCGTTGTTGAAGCCGGCCGCGTCAAGCTCGGCCAGGGTTATGCGGCCCTCCGGCCCCGCCTTCTCCGCCAGGGTGTCGAAGCTCTTGTCGTCCAGGGTCCTGGGCGACTCGTCCAGGAACATCATGTCAAAGCCGGCCTGCGCGGCGCCCACGTCCTTGAGGGTCTTAAGCCCTTTTGCGTAGAGATCGCGCGGCCACGGGTACTGCCCCTCGATGGTTATGCTGTTCTCGTCGACATCGAGAAAATAGAGACGGTTCCACTCCGCAATCGAGGGCCGTAATTTGAACCGGAGGTCGAAGAGGTTGAGCTCAAACCGCTCGTATGCCGAGGTGAAGCAGAACAGGACAACGAGGAGATAACAGACAAGGGCCACCGCCACGCCGGAATACCTGTTCTCCTCGAGAAACTTGTTCGCGATTTCAATATATCTCTTGATCATGGGCTCACCTCGTAAAAATTACAAGGGCCTGCCGGTTGACGCGCAGGCCTCGTTTACATTGCTGATGGAGCTTTTCAATCCTAGAAGCTTATGTTGAACCCTCCCATGAGAAAGTGCCGATAGGATTTCGATGAATAGGTGTATCCCGAATACGCGTCGTTGATACCATACCCGAATGCGTCGCCCGGCAGAAACAGACCGTAGTTGAGGAAAAATGCAAAGTCCTCAAATATCCGCCACCTGAGGGCCAGATCGACTCCCTGCCCGATGAACCGCTCCGGCCTCGTTGCGTCGAGGCCGTAGTTTATGTATGCTTTGCTCTTGTGCTTCAGGTAGTAGAGGTACTTCAGGGTGATGGTCATGTTTTTAAGCGCGTAGAAGCTCGACCAGGATAAGGGCGAGAAGGAGACGCTTCCGCTAATCACGTGCATGTTTGCCAGGACCGGCTTCAGGGCGTAGCCGCCGATATAGGTGCCGAAATAGAGGAAGCCGCGGTCCCTTCCCCAGGAGTTGCCGTTCTGAATCTTGTAGTTGTCCCTGTTATTATCGCCCGACCCGTGCGCGTACTCGATCTGGAACACCGGCTTCAGCATGACGTCGAGGAAATAGCTCAGGCTCGCGGTGACCGCATACGCGTCGATCTTCGTCTTCGTCGGCCGGTACCATCCGGGAGTCTCGCCGGAGAGGTAGCTCTCGCCGCGCTCCATAACGAACTCGCCGATATAGGAGAGGCCGCTCGTGATAACGCCGTCCAGACCGACGCCGTAGTACTGCGATTCATAGCGGCTCCTCTGGGTGTAATAGTTGAAGAAATCCTGATCCCCGGCGATCGCGGAAGTGATCATCCTCTTCCTGTTATAGTATTCCTTGCCGAAATCGAACTGGGCGAGGCCGAATGCATACAGGGTCTGGTTAAACCAGGAGGTGGAGAGCTTGCCGCCGGCGAAAATCCGCTTCGCGCCGGTAGCCAGGTCACGATCGCTCAGGCCGTACGGGTTATCGTCCTTGACCAGAAGGCCGGTGTACAGGCTGAAGGCCTGTATGTTCAGGTACTTGGAATAGAAATTGAATTCCGCGCCGTCGCCGCGCCCGTTGAAGACCAGGCCCGAGCCGAGGTTGAAGTATTTCCTCCCGATGGTGAAATCGACGTTTCTCCGCGGCGTGGCCATGGCGATATGCCCGAGGTCCAGATCCAGGACGTTCGAATCCTCCACCGATGTTGATCCCTTGTGGTGAATGACGGCGGTGTAGGTGTCCTTAGCCCGCACATACAGGAAGCTGTTGTCCCAGAGGTATGTCTTGAACCAAGCCCGGAAGGTATTCACGGACGTCACCAGGGTGTCGCCCGGGTTTTGCTGGTAGATGATGGCCGGCGTGACCCAGGCGCCGTACTGGAACCCGCTCCCCACCATGTTCTTCGGCGATTGTATCACCCACATGTCCTTGTCGCCCTGGAGCTCGGGGAAATACTGGTCGTCTTTCGCGGCAAAGCCGGAACCGGCGAACGCCGCCATGATCATGAAAAGTGTTATCAGAGCTGTTATTCGTTTCATTTCTGCGCCTCCATCCTTTCGGATACAAGCGCCATCACCTCGAGGAGCTCGTCGCCGGTGAGCGTGTCCAGCTCGCTGGTGTTCGGGGCCATGATCTCATCCGCCATGCAGGCCCGGAGGGCGTACCGCTCCGTGTCGAACATAAGGAAAAAGAGCGAGCTCTTCAGCTTCAGGTGGCGCGCCACCATGAGGGCCACCATGCCGCGTCGGAGCGGCCTCTTCTCGTCGTACTTTGTGAACTTGAGCAGCTTCATGTCCCTGAGGACCCTGACGTTCGCCTCGAAGCCGGCCGGGACCTTCCCCAGGGTATAGAGGAACATCCTGACCCCTTCCCCGAAAGACACTTTTTCCTTGTTGGCGAGTTCGTTGATGAAATTGATCTCCTGCGCCGAGGCGAAGGAACAGGCAAGTATGAATGACAAGAGCAGAACTACGCGTCTCATGAAGACCCCCCATAACAAATCGAATGTTGGTGCGACTGCCGGGAAAATCCGGTTTCAGAATATCGAAATGCCCCGCCCGGGGCACGTTGAAACACTGCCTTGTGCTAAAACATCATTCAAATGCTTCTGAAATTATCTAATATGAGACAAGCGGCGCTATACCGCGGTTTCTAAAGCCCTACGGAGCCGCCCCCACAGACGGCCATACCAGGTACACCCGTACCGGAACCATGCCCCCGATGGTGCTTGAGCCGCCCGGGATCGTCGGCGGGGTAATCTGGAAATCGTCCCCGAACAGGTTGTATGCCGTTTCCTCGTCAATGGTGATGAATTTCGAATAGGTATTGGTGAGGAAACCCTGCATGCCGCCCATGACGTTGTCCGGCGAGCCGCTATTCGGCCTCTGGCGGAAGGTCAGGTTCCCGGTCAGGAAACTGCCGCCGCTGTTGAGCCCTTCACCTTCTATCATTCGAGAGTGCACGATAATCCAGCCGCCGAACGACGGGCCGTACCCGGTGGTATGCTCGCACCCGCGCACGCTCGAGGTGGCCACCGGCGTCGACACTTTGAACACGGTCTTGATCCGGGCGTCCTCGTTGGTCTTCGCGCGCACCGACCCGCGCCTCAGGCCGATCCGTGTGGTGGAGGTCCTGGCGGTCTGCTTGCTGTCGCTTATCTTCATAATGGTGAGGGGATTGACCGTCAGCAGGTTCTTGTTGATGTTGATCACCACCGTCGACCTGACGCCGGTGCTGATCTTTGTGCCGACCGCAAGAACCGCTCCCGCCTTCAGGGGCACCCACTGGCCGCCGGCCTTGTACGCTGCCGTCCCCTTCACGGACACGACCCGGATCTCGGCGAACGACGCGACCGCGAACAGAAGGGCGGCTGATATCATCATAGGAACTGCGAATTTCTTCATTATATCCTCCTGGCAGGGGGCTTGCATGGATTACAAAATAGGGCCTGATATAATATATTGCAAACCTTTTTTAAGATTTTACCCGCTAATTTAATATAACACTTCAATAGGAAAAGATAATAAAAACAGGGAAAAATACAAAAAAAAAGTTGGGGTTAATTTTTACCGGAAACCATCAAAATCCGACATTATCACGGCCAACATGTACTAATCAAGCCGCGGAACGGTACAATGCGATAGATGACCGGTCCAGGCTGAGGGTAAATCGCCGCTTTTCCGCGCGTAATCCTTCCAGTTCTTCAGTGGTGTACACGGTCATATCCACCGGCACGCCGCAATCCGGCGGCGTGAATTCGAGCGGCCTCGATTCGAACGGGATCGCCGATGAGCGCACTTCAATCATGATGTCGAGATCGCTCCCCACTCCCCATGTTCCGTCCGCCATCGATCCATGACAGAGAATGCTCACGACAGACGGGTCGCCGCGTCCGGTCGTCTCCGCCCACTCGCGCGCCTTTTCCAGCACGGCCCGCCTGTCAGGCCATCTGAGAACCGCAGAATCCAACGATCTCACCGGCATACGCAATCGCCTCTTCGCTCTGTAATGCGCCGTAATGCTCGAAGGGAGCGCCCTCCGGGTGTCCGTTCGCGTAGCGCGTCGGAATTTAATGAGAATCAAGCACGCGCGCTTTATCGAGAAACGCCTCCGGCATGCGGGCCGCCTCGGGGAGCTCCTCGATGAGCTTCCGCACCAGATGTCCCCACGCCTCCTGACCGTGATAAAGGTGCAGGGCCTTCACGGCCTTTTCCGCCGCCTGGTGCGCGGCAAAGCAGGCCCACTCGTGCCTGCCGGCCTTTTTCGAGTCCCGCGCCTGCTCCAGGTCCCGCTTCGCCTGCGCAAGCCAGTCACCTGATCTGTTCGGCATCCTGTTCACCCCTCGATCGGGACAGTATACCACATTAAGCCGGATAAGAGCAACCATATTTCCCGTAGCGAGGGGCCCTTCGGAAAATGGTTTCCTACAAGTCTTTTGCGGCGCCCTCCCCCCACCCCCCCCAGAGGAAGGCTTATATTCCTTTCCCGTAGCGGGTGGCTCAAGCCCATTGCTACGGGAAGGGGCGCTTAAATAGAATGTCCGCAAAAATCATATATATACACCATAAAACAAGCAAAAAAACCGACATTGGCGGATTAATATTCAAAATAATTGTTGCCTATGTTTAATTATACCGGAATTTGTTGTATAATATATAACAGTATCCCAATCATGAAAATTACGGAGAATCCAGCAATGAAACGAACACTTCATTTCTTCATACTGGCGTGCATGGTCCTTGCACTGGGACTCTCCTGCTCAGACTCCGAATCCCGCGTTCCGGCGTATTTGAAAACAGCGAAGGTCATCATTAACCTGGGCCTCCCGGAAGCACACGCAACAGCCAGCCAGTCGATCATCGACCGGGTGCTCCGATTCTTCGCGCGAGACGCCGTGGCGCAGACCGCCCCGGCCAGCTTCAGCTCCATATTCGTGCGTGTCACCGGCCCGGACATGGGCCCCATCGAGAAGACTTTTTCCCCCGGCGCGTCCATATCGTTTGAGGTGCCGGCCGGCGCTGTACGCCAGTTCGAGGTGATCGCCTACGTGGCCCCGGGCGACCCGAGCGCCGCGGTCTCGTTTCGCGGCACGGGCGCGGCAAGCCTGCCTGCCGGGTCGACCGTGAGCATTATCGTAGCCATGTCGTTGTACGAGACAAAGCTGGTGATACCGGAATATTACAATAACCGTCTTTACATAATTGACAGCCTTGTAGATACAATACCAGTAACGATATATGCTAATACCTTGGCTGAAAAAAATTCTCCTGAGTTTAGTTCATGGTATACCTTTATGGATATTCAACCGTATGACATTGATTATGATTCGCTCGGCAGGATATACATGTCCAATGATCCAGACGTGGAGTACGCCTGCATTATGCGCATGAATACCGTCAATGGAGATGGCGTCGTCCCGATCGTGGAGCTGTCTGGAATGGGTCAAATCTATGGAATTGCCATAGACAGGAAGCGCAACCTGCTCTATTACGGCACTGACTCGAATGGAATATGGTCCGTTGACCTGTCATTAAAAACAGAAAGACAATTGCCATTGCCAATTGCCTATTCTGGTTTGAGTATGATCCGAGGCATCGCGATAGACGAGGAAGGCAACTGCCTGTACCTGACAGGCAGTTATGGCGGTTTTTATGGTGTATTAAAATTTAAGGCTGACGAACCGGAGAACACAGATATTACCAGATGGACCCAGCTGACCTCACTTGAGCCCACTGACGAGACCTTTGACGTGTTGATCAAGAAGCCGTTCGTGTATGTCTCCCAGTATTCCACCAGCGGCGGAACAAACAACAACATACTCCAGTTGGCGGCCGCAGACCTGACCTATACGGGAACAATCATGGAAGGCCTGATATCTGTTGAACCGCCAATTTTCTTTTTCGGACCAACCCGTTTCGTGGCAAAGATGAACAGGGGCATCAGGGTCATGGACCAGGCTCCGTCACTCATCGACAATCGAATCGTGTTCTTTCTCGACATGGACGGGACCGGCTGGTACCCGTACACGCCGCCCGCTCTGCTGTCGCCGTTCATATTTTACTATATGCCATAGTATATTTTCGTATAATGAGGACGGGCGCGGCCCAATAGCCGCGCCCGTCCAAAAATTTCTTGCAATTTCCTTTCCCATGTTATATCTTTTAATGTGCATATGCCCATACCGATATCAAGGAGAACATCATGAAACGCCGGACTATACTCTCGCTGTCAGTCTCATTATTGCTTGTGTCATTACCGATATTCTCCTGCTCGGACACCGAATCCCGCGTGCCCTCGTATTTGAAAACCGCGAAGGTAATAATAAACCTAGGGCTGCCGGAAGCACACGCAACAGCCAGCCAGTCGATCATCGACCGGGTTCTCAGATTTTTCACGAGCGACGCCGTGGCGCAGGAGGCGCCCGCGACCTTCAGCTCCATATTCGTGCGGGTGACCGGCCCGGACATGGGCCCGATCGAGAAGACCTTTTC
>JAFGBT010000052.1 GCA_016933025.1 Spirochaetota bacterium
CCGTTCCCTTCTCGCCCCGTATCAGCACGCCGCCGATCCGCGGGTTGATGGCGTTCAGCACGAGGCCGGTCTTCATCGTGTTCTGGCCGACAATGGCGGTAAATGGATAGTGCTGTTTCATGTCTGCCTCGTAAATTGAAATCGCGGGCTCGCGCCCGCAACCCGGGTGATTGCAGGGGGCCCTGCGGGGCTTTATAAGGCCAGCCTATTGAAACATCCTGTTTCAGACTGGCAGGCGGACGTCCTGTCCGCTCGGGCTTTGCCCCTTAAACCCCAATAATATTTTATAATCTAATATAATCTGCAAAGGGCAACTGGCTGACGGCGCCTTTTAGATATCCCATCCTCATCGCGGCATAGATAAGCCCGATAATGACGGCAAAAAGCGCCAGCTCGATTACGCAATGCCCGATATCGACCGCCCTTTTTCTTTCGGGCATTTTGACCCGGCAGAAGGGGCACATCTGCGCCTTTATATTGACCCTCTTGCCGCATACCGGACAGCGGACGCACGATACTGCCGCGTGAACAAGCGCAAAGGGGCCGCCGATGACGCCGATGATCAGCCATTTCAGGAAGTTTCCGCCTCTCATCGTCGCGTATACCGTTCCCATGACCCCGATTGTTATCCAGCCGATCAGTATGATCATGGCGATACCTCGTTAATTGATACGTCGCCCCTTCACGGGAGCAATTGCCGCATCGCGGCTAAAATCCATAAAAGGTTCTATGCCATCCGGCCTCCAGAATATAATCATCTATTCGGCGATCGCCTTTCCAGAACGGAAGCATTCGTCCTATTTTTAGCGCTATTACGAGTATTATGAATCTCCAGCGCTCCCGGAACATGGCAAAACGTATCCTGAAGTTCTTGAAGTGCGGATATTCGGTCCTGTAGGGGATGTCGCCTCTGCCGCCCTTCTTGTCGTAGATATACCGCTTGAAGGGCTCTTCCTTCGGATACTGGATGAAGGAATCGAGCAGGTCCTTCTTCTTCCATTTCTTCGCGAGATGGTGCGTGTACCAGTCGGCAATTTTTTGAAATGTGGTCATCTCTCCTACCAGCTCCTTGTATCTCTGCCGGAGCTTGTCGACCCGATGCATCACCACGCCGTTGGGCGCGAAGTGGTACAGGGATGAGATGATGCACATGGTCAGGGCTGCCTGGTCCCTGAAGAGCCGGGTTTTATGCTTCTTCATGATTTCGTTATCGGACTTCATCCAGTACTCGTAGCCGTTGAGCAGCACGTCGAGCCTGCGGACGAGCGAGGGGCCCCAGGTATCGTTGATCAGCTTATAGCCGTACTCGGTGAGGTTCAGGGTCTCGTGGGTCTCCAGGCTGACGTTCATCTGCGCCCCGCTCCAGAAGTGGACGTCGTCCCATGGCACGTTCCGCACGCGCCCCTCCTCCTTGAGCTTGTCATAGAGGACGGTCCCGGGGAAGGGGGACATGCGCGTGAGTTGCTGAAAGGTCGGGTAGCAGGCCACGAAGTAGTTGAGGTCCTCGAGCATGTTCTGGTGGGTGTGGAAGTCCCACCCGCATATCCACGCGCCGACCGTGCGTATGCCGCGCTCGTGGAGCTTGGCGAACACCTCGCGGGCGTCCATCTTTTTCCGCTTGCTGTATCCGTACTCTCCAGCGAACTTCGATTCCACGCCGATGAATATGCAGCCGATCCCAATTTCGGAGATGTAGTCCCAGCCGTACTGCTCGGCGAACTCGGCGATATAGTCGATGGAGCCGAACGCGAACCAGTCGAGCCTCTCTATGACATCCGGATTGTTCATCCAGTACTCGCGTATCTTATGGAGGTACTCGGGGTGTCTGAAGTGGTCCTCTTCAATGACGAAAATATGTTTCGCAAGAGGAAAATTATCATAGTAGGCGCGCACGTGCTCGACGAACTGCTTCGGGGTGAGCATCTCGATCCGCTTTTTGTTGAACATTACGGTCGTCGAGCAGAAGTCGCAGCCGCCCGGGCAGCCGAGGCCCGACACGAAGAAGCCGATGTTTCCTCCCGGATATCTGCTGAAGAAGACCGGTCCACCCCCGCACTTGGGCATGAGCTTCTGCTCGATGGGGCGGTCGATATCTTCCTCCCCCAGGTGCTGGCGAAGCCACTTGACGCCCTCGCCCAGTATCACGTGGTCCACGTATTTTTTCTGCGTTTCCTTGTCATACTTTGCCGCAAAGGCCTGCGCCGCGTAGGAGCCGAGCATGACCTCTGTCTGAGGTGATTTCTTCCTTATATATTCGCACATCTTGATTACACTGTCCAGATGGACCGGGAATGCGCTGATTCCTATCCTGGCATATCCCTTGTCGACCTCCTTGGTGAAATCATCCCAGCGCGGGTATTCCAGCAGTCGTGCCGGTATCTTTATGTTCTGCGCCAGGATGTGGTTGGCGTAGCAGTGGGTGTGGGAATTGAGGGTCATGAGGTCATCGCCGTGGGTGAAGCGCTGACCCATCGCGTCCGTCAGCGAATCGTTCGGCGGCAGGGTGGGGTAGGGGAACGTCGGAGTTGTTAACAATATGGTATCGGTTATCATGCTGGCTCTCCTTGTTATTGGTGTAATTTATATATAACGATATATTGTGAGCATCTGAACTCCTTCCACTTCAGCCGGGGCACTTCGATATACAGGAAAATATTATTGTAGAATCATGTCTGGATTCCCCGCCTGGAATCAGCATGAAACGGTTTTTATATATTTTATATGTATATACGAATGAGAAAGCTCTATGTCAACCCTTACAAGTGCATGCCGACTGGCAGCTTATAAGATGGGAAATCATGTCGTGGCAGTGCGTTGCGCTCAGACGGTCTTTCTATCCGTAAATAGTGCCATCTTATAAGTTGAAAAAATATCGCGCGCGTAATAATGCGGCGGATGTTTTTAAGGATGATATACTTCGCCTGAACTAAAAAAATTTTCATATCCATTCCATGATCCGATAGCCAAACAGAACGGGTGGGCGGCGATAATTCAATCCATCAGCCCGGGATTTTCTTGTAGTCCTCGAGAAATTGCGCCACTCCCATGTCCGTGAGAGGGTGCCTGATAATGCTTTTAAAGACGGAGAAGGGAATGGTCGCTATGTGCGCGCCCGCAAGCGCCGCGTGTTTTACGTGGAGCGGATTGCGTATCGACGCGACAATGACCTCAGTGGCGAATCCGTAGTTATTGTATATTGTCACGATCTCATCCACGAGGTCCATACCCTCGGAGGCAATGTCGTCGAGCCTGCCGATGAACGGGGATATGTAGGTGGCGCCCGCCTTCGCCGCCATCAGCGCCTGTATTGAGCTGAAGCAGAGCGTCACATTGGTCTTTATCCCCTCGCCGGAAAGGATTTTCACCGCCTTCAGTCCCTCTTCTATAAGCGGGATCTTGATGTTTATATTCGGCCCGATCTTCGCCAGGTCCCGGGCCTCCTTCAGCATGCCGTCGCATTCGGTCGAAATCGCCTCTGCGGATACGGGAACGTCCACCTCCCGTGATATCTCGGTCAGCACCTCTATGTACGGCCGCTTCACCCTGCTGACGAGGGTCGGGTTCGTGGTGACCCCGTCGAGGATGCCGAGCTGTTTGGCCTGCCGTATCTCGTTTATGTCTGCCGTGTCGATAAAGAATTTCATAGCGGTCACTCTCCTTCAAATTCGCACAGGG
The DNA here is from genome assembly GCA_016933025.1 of Spirochaetota bacterium. Lineage (GTDB taxonomy): Bacteria > Spirochaetota > UBA4802 > UBA4802 > UBA5550 > RBG-16-49-21. The sequence goes on from JAFGBT010000052.1 coordinate 3,676, forward strand.
CGAACATGCTGTATCCAGAGTTTTCAACCTTCTTTCTGCCCCCCACTTCGGGCAGATCGACGACAAACGCCATCTCCACGACCTCGCCGCCGAGTTTCTTGACAAGGGCCGCAGCGGCAAGGGCCGTTCCTCCCGTCGCAAGAAGATCATCGACAATCAATACTTTGTCCCCTTTGTTTATGGCGTCGGAATGGACCTCTATGGTATCAGTCCCGTATTCGAGAGAATACTCGTGGGAGATGGTAGTATAGGGGAGCTTCCCGGCTTTTCGTATAGGTACAAAGCCCTTTCCAAGCCGGTAGGCCAGCGGTCCGCCAATGATGAAACCTCTCGCCTCAAGCCCGACGATAACGTCAATATCCATGGCCGCATATCGTTTGTAGAATTTTTCAACAACGTCCCTGAAGCCTTCCGGATCTTTCAGAAGAGTGGTGATATCGCGGAACATTATTCCCTCTTTCGGGAAGTCCGGTATCGTTCTTATTTTTGACTTTATGGTCATGATATTGACTCCTTTGATGTTATTTCAGGTACTCAATTACCCGCGTGACAATAGAATCGGCGGTGAACCCGAACCTGGCCGCAAGGACATCTGCGGGGGCGGAAGCGCCGAAGCTGTTCATGGCTATATACAGCGCGCCGGGGCCCGCGTATTTTTCCCATCCCGTCGGGATACCGGCCTCGACAACCGCCCGTTTCGCTATGCTGTCCGGGAGTACGCTCCTCCGGTAATTCTCGTCCTGCGCGTCGAAAAGCTCCCATGACGGAAAGGAGACCACCCGCGAGCGGATGCCCCTGTTTTCCAGTTCGACGGCCGCCTGAAGCGTTATATGCACCTCCGAGCCCGATGCCATGAGCAGTATCCCGGGCCTGTCCGAGTCTCGGATGACGTAGGCGCCCCGGTGGAGCCCCTCGGCCGACCGGACGGCGACCGGCAGGTCCTGCCTGGTCAGGATAAGCGCGGTGGGTCCCGAATTGGCGATGGCCGCGAGCCACGCCTCCTTCGTCTCTTCGGCGTCGGCCGGCCGAATTACCGTGAGGTTCGGGATGACCCGGGCCGCGGCGAGGTGCTCGACCGGCTGGTGCGTCGGCCCGTCCTCGCCGACGAATATGGAGTCGTGCGTAAACAGGTAGATGCATCTCAATCCGCTCAGCGCGGCCATCCTGATCGGCGGCCGCATGTAATCCATGAACGCGAAGAAGGTCGCAGAGTAGGGGATGAATCCGCCGTAGTAGGCCATGCCGTTCTGGATGGCCCCCATCGAGTGCTCCCTGACCCCGAAATGGACGTTTCTCCCGATCCTGTTTTTGCCGGTCTCGCTGAATCCCTTCACGAAGCTCTTGTTGCTCGGCGCGAGGTCGGCGGAGCCGCCGGCCAGGTTCGGCAGATGGTTGAACAATGCCTCGAGGACCTTGCCGCTGGCGGCTCTCGTCGACACCGGCTTATTTTCGTCAAACGCCGGAAGCGATTTTCTGAGCAGGGACACATCGGGATCACTGAAGAACCGGTCCCATTTTTTCTTTTTCCCGTCTTTTATAGTTCTGTTAAATTTGCCGTTCCACTTGGTATATGCTACCGCGAGTTCGGCCATTCTCTCCCTGAAGGCCTCGTACACCCGGGCCGGAACATGAAAGTGCTCGTCGCTGCATCCGAGGCAGAGCTTCGTCTCCCGCACCTCGTCGGCCCCGAGCGGCGCGCCGTGGGCCTCCTCGCAGCCCTCCTTGCGGGGGCTCCCTTTCGCAATTTTCGTCTTTGCGATGATGAGCGACGGCCGCTCCTTCGCGTCCTGCGCGGCCAGAATTGATTTTTCTATCTGATTAAAATCGTGGCCGTCAATGGTCTGCACGTGCCAGTTATGCGCGACGAATTTGCTCTCGACGTCATCGGATTGCGCGAGGTCGGTGCACCCCTCTATGGATATATCATTGGAATCATAGATAAAGATGATATTCCCGAGACCGAGATGCCCGGCCAGGGAGGCCGCCTCCGAGGTCACACCCTCCATCAAATCGCCGTCGCTGACGATCGCGTATATGTAGTGATCAACCAGAGCCGCGTTTTCATCATTGAACTCGGCCGCGAGAATGTTCGAGGCGAAGGCCATCCCGACCGCGTTGGCGAATCCCTGCCCGAGCGGCCCGGTGGTGGTCTCGACGCCGGGCGTGTGCCCGAATTCAGGATGGCCGGGCGTCTTGCTTCCGAGCTGCCTGAAGTTCTTCAGGTCGTCCAGCGTCACATCATAGCCGGACAGGTGCAGGACGGAATACAGGAGCATCGATCCGTGCCCGGCCGACAGCACGAACCGGTCGCGGTTGATCCATGCCGGGTCCGAGGGATAATGCCTCAATATCTTCGCGAACAGTACCGCCGCGATGTCCGCGCAGCCCATCGGCATTCCCGGATGCCCCGATTTTGCCTTCTCCACGGCATCCATTGAAAGCGTGCGGATCGTATTTGCGATTATTTTCAGGTCCTCAACGGTAATGTCCATATCCTCTCACTCCCGATAAAAACTCCCTTGATTACCCATGCCGGCGCACCGGCCGCGGGGCGCTACATCCCCTCATGCCTGCTTTAGAGCATCAGCCCTGTCCGTATGCTCCCACGGGAAATCCCCGTCATTTCTTCCGAAATGGCCGAACGCGGCGGTCTGTTGATAGATCGGCCTGAGCAGATCCAGGGTCTTTATAATGCTTGACGGCTTCAGATCGAACACGTTCCGAATCCTTTTGGATATCTCTTCGTCGGATATCGTGCCGGTGCCGAAGGTGTCGACCATAACCGACACCGGTTCCGCCACGCCGATGGCGTATGCGATCTGCACCTCGCACTTGTATGCCAGTCCGGCGGCGACGACGTTTTTCGCGATATACCTCCCCATATATGCCGCGGACCTGTCTACCTTTGACGGGTCCTTGCCCGAGAACGCCCCGCCGCCGTGCCTTCCCATGCCCCCGTAGGTATCGACGATTATCTTCCTGCCGGTGACTCCCGTGTCCCCGTGGGGCCCGCCGACGACAAACCTGCCCGTTGGATTGATATAGATCTTGGTGTTTGAATCGATCAAGTCTGCGGGGATCACCCGTTTAATTACCAGATCCACGACGGCGCTGCAGATATCATCGTACCTGGCGTCAGGCGAGTGCTGCGTCGATATGACGACCGTATCGATCCTTTTCGGCTTGCCGTTCTCATACTGGACCGTTACCTGCGATTTGGAGTCAGGCCTGACGAACGTAATCTCCCCGGCCCTCCTCGCTTCCGAGAGTCTTTTGACCAGCCGGTGGGCGTAAAGAATCGGCATGGGCATCAGTTCGTCCGTTTCGCCGACCGCGTACCCGAACATCATTCCCTGATCGCCCGCACCCTGTTCCTTGAACATGCCCTCGCCCTCGGTAACCCCCTGGGATATGTCGGGCGACTGCGAGTGGACGAAGATTTTGACGTCGCATGACTTGGCGTCAAAGCCTATTTCAGGATCGGAATACCCGATATCCGCCACGGCTTTTCTCGCGACCTTCTCGTAGTCCACGGCGACGCCGGAGGTGATTTCGCCCGATACCACGATCAGATTCGTGGTCACCAGGGTCTCGCAGGCCACCCTCGATTTATGGTCGCCTTTAATGTGCGCATCGACTATCGCATCGGATATCTGGTCCGCGCACTTGTCGGGATGTCCCTCGGACACTGATTCAGAAGTAAAAAGATTATTTATTATACTCATTTCATCACTCCTTGTTTTTTAGTTATATCAGACAAACAGCGAGCTGACCGATTCCCCCTGGTGAATTCTCCTGATCGCCTCGCCGAATAACGGCGCAATGGACAATACTTTCATGTTCCGCAGTTTCTTCTCCTCGGGCATGAGAATGGTATTGGTAAGGATGATCTCCTTGAAATCCGACTTTTCCAGGCGTTCCGAAGCATTGGATGAGAGCACCGGGTGCGTGGAGATGCAGTCGATGTTCAAGGCGCCCGCTTCTTTCAGGGCCTTCGCGGCCTGGGTGATGGACCCTGCCGTGTCGATCATGTCGTCGATGAGGATGCAGTTCTTTCCCGCGACATCTCCGATCACATTCATCACTTCCGAGACATTGGCCCGGGGTCTTCTCTTATCTATTATCGCGAGTCCGGCATCTATCCTGCTTGCAAGATGCCTGGCCCGGACCGTCCCGCCGGTATCCGGCGATACGACGACAGAATTATTCGTCGTATTGTTCTTCAAATATTTGATTACAATCGGGGACGCGAACAGGTTGTCGACCGGCACGTCGAAAAACCCCTGTATCTGGTCGGCATGGAGCTCCATCGTCAAGATCCTGTTGGCGCCGACGGCCTGAAGGGTGTTTGCCACGACTTTTGCCGATATGGGGACCCGGGGCTCCACCTTCCTGTCCTGCCGGGCGTATCCGAAGTACGGCATCACCGCCGTGATCCTCGAGGCTGACGCCCGCAAGGCGGCATCGATCAGCAGTAGCAACTCCACCAGATGGTCGTTTGCCGGAGACGATGTCGACTGTATAATGAAAACGTCAACACCGCGCACATTCTCGCATATCTTCACGCCGATCTCACCGTCCTTGAAGCGCACCAGCTCGGCGGCGGAAAGTGTTAGATCGAGATATGATGCGACCTCTTCAGCCAGGGGGCGATTCGACGAGCCGGAGAATATTTTCATCGAATTATTCATATCATACTTCCTGAATTTTAATTGGAGAGTATTGGCTTGTGATTATGCATCAAGGCTTGGATATCAGAAATGTGGTGTCAATGCTTTCACTTTCGCCCTAATTACTAACTTATAATCTGGATTATGATGCCGGGACCGCGCGAAAAGAGACTGGCGGCCCTGCTTTGTTGATTATTACCATCTTATAAACTGAAAACAAATTGCCGCGGGGATACGGGATTTGCCGGCTGCTTCGGTTCATTTGAGACGCTGCATTCGCATCATATAATACAAAGAATCATATTGAAATTGACAAATAGGATTATATCTGATAGCACGGCCACAGAATATACAGATAATAATCGTCGCCATTCCTAGAAAAATTTTTATGCTCTTTCAAGGTCCTTTTATCGAAGTGGAAATCGCAAACAAGCGATAGAAAATTGCATGGTGCTATCGCGTCGATTCTTCATCTGCAGCCCCTCACCTCAAGCAGGGGTGCATGCATAACGATATTTAAAAATTTTTCAGCAGATTGAATTCATATAACATTGTCGGCTATAAAGAATAAATGCGGGGCGTTTGCCTGATGCGGCTCATGATATGAATGGTTTCATTAAAATTCTGTTCGCTGCGATTGTTTCCCTTGTCGTTGTGACTCCGGCGTTCCCAGGCCCCGTCATCCTTGACGAAAATCTTCAAAAAATATCCCTGGGCCTGCACCTCGAATACATGGAGGACCCCGGGGGGAAAATCTCCATACAGGATATAACGGCCGGGAGGAGGGGATACCGGTGGACAAGATCGGACGATAAATATCCGGGGTTCGGCTATACTGACTCGGCATACTGGGTCCGCCTTACGCCGGAGAACAGAACAAAAGCGGCAATGGAATATTATCTCGAGGTCGCCTATCCGTTCCTTGACAGCATCCGGCTCTATGTCCCCGAGCATAACGCGTTCAGGATGATCGAAGCCGGATTCAACAGGCCTTTCCGTGAGCGGCCGTATAAGCACTACAACTTTGTATTTCCGCTTACGATACAGGCACGGGCATCGGATACCGTTTATCTGCGGTTTCAAACGAGATCTTCGATGCACATGCCGCTCTATATCTGGTCGCCCGCCGCGTTTCGCGATTATAATTATCTCGTGTCGATATTCCTCTGGATGTTTTACGGGATCATGATGATCATGGCCGTGTACAATTTTTTCATATTTTTGTCGATACGGGACAGGGCGTATGTCTTTTACATTCTCTACATCATAAGCTTCGGTCTTTTCCTGATGTCGCTCCAGGGTATCGCGTATCAATACCTGTGGCCAAACGCCACCTGGTGGGCGTGGATGAGCATACCCTTCTTCGTCGGAATCGTGAATTTCTCCATCGTCAGATTCGCCATGCGGTATATAAACGTATGGCAGTATATCAAGACTACCTTTGACAGGAGCATGGTTCTTCTCCTCGGATTCATGGCCTATTCCGGCATCGCGCTTTCGGTGCTCTCCCTGTTCTGGCACAACTTCGCCTTCGGGGCGGCGGCATCGGCGATAATCACCTGCTTCAACGTCACCGTCGGCTCCGTACTGGTGGTAATGGGGATCGCGCGGTATCGCTCGCGGGAGACATGGTTTTTCGCCGCAGGGTTCCTCATCTGCATGATATTCTGCATCATGTACGCGTTCATGGAGCTCAATATCATCACCCAGCTGCCGCTGGACACCATCGGCCTTCATATCGGGGGAGTGATCAACGTTTCCCTCCTCTCCTTCGCGCTCGCGGACAAGATCAACGTGATGCGCAGGGACCTCCTTGACCTGAACAGGCACCTGGAAAAGAAGCTGAAGCGGTGCAACAAGTCGCACCTGAAGGGCGTTGATGTCGACGAAAAGGTGAGCATGCTCAAAAATCTCATGGAGGTCGATAAGATATACCGGGACGAGGAGCTGCCGATGAAGATACTCGCCTATGAGATGTCGATGACCGTGCACCAGCTCTCCGAACTCCTCAACAACAAGCTGAACACCAGCTTCAACAATTTCATCAACGGGTACCGCGTGGAGGAGGCCAAGGAACTGCTTCTGAACAATCCGGAGCGATCGGTCAGCTCAATCGCCTCCGACGTCGGTTTCGGATCGATCACGAACTTCTTCAGAATATTTAAGAAATTGACCGGCTTCACGCCGAAGGAATTCAGGGCGCGGGGAATGACGGCGGACGTGGGTCCGATTTAGCATTATACAGGGAGGGGGTGCCTGTGTCGCCTTCTCATAGCGAGGGGCTTAAGCCCCTCGCTATGAGAAGGCGGACGTTTTGAGGGCCGGTTTTCCCGGAAGGACTGAGAAACTGAATTTGATCAGCGCTTGCTTTTTTTTGACTCGACTGCCTTCAGCGTCTTTAAAACATCTTTCAGGACCGGCAAAACAAGCTCGTCTTTTTTCCGGTAAAGGTATTCCTTGCTCTTTATTATTCTTTCAAGCTTCAACACCCTGACCTTCACCGTGCCGAATGATACCTTGATAGTATGCTTGCGTTCATCGGAAAAACTGCCGATCCCGTGCATGGTAAGAACTATATCGAAGAGCTCAACGTTTTTCCCGGCGAACATCGGCGGATTGTCTCCTATCGGCGACACGAGAACCCCGCCGACTTTTTTCAGCGCTTTACCGATCCGGATATCGCCGATGTCCTCGAACCAGAGGTCTATATCCTGGGTCACTACCGGTGCGCCCTGGAGCGCGGCGGCAGAAAGACCGACGATCATGAACTCGACGCCCTGCCTGTCAAGCTCCCGAAGAAATGCGATTTCTTTATCGGTAAGAATAGCGGTTTCTGCCACGCGTCAACCCCCGTCGCAATCGTTCTATCGGCGTTTCATTCAGAAGAATGAGCGTATGCCGTACATTGTCCCGGTCCAGTGCAGGGTATTTTTTCATGATCTTTTCAGTGGTTTGCAGGATTTTAATCATTTTTTTCTCTTCGAGTCCTTCTTCTTCCAGAAAGGCGGAAGGGCGGACGCCGAGGGCCCCTGCAATATCATAGAGCGAGCCCGGCAGAAGCCTGGGTTTGTATACCAGATGATAATACGCGGTCTTGCTGACGCCGGATTTTTCCAGCAGATCCTTGAGGCGCAGTCCCCGGTCCCTGCAAAGCTTTTGAAGCGCATGCCTATTCATTCTCATGCATACAAAGTACTAAATTGTAGTACTTTTGTCAATTATATTATTCGTTGGGTATCTGCTCCCGTTGAGTAGGATCCGGGAAAATGTTAACGTGCCCGCCCGGAGCTTTTTGATTGCCAGGGCCCTTCCGGTGTGCCATACTTGCGGAATTTATGCACATGGCATTAAACATAAGTTAGAACAGATAACGCGAAAGACCTGGGCGCACGCGATAGAGAATTCTTTCGACACAAACCCGGAAATTTGTCCAGACTGCGGGGCATACATGATTGAATCCGTTGTCTTTGCGTACTATGCCGATCGGGAGTGGCGGAAACTCTGGAAGACCCATATTCTGCATGGCGGTTATTTCAGGATGAAGAAGGGGCGGAGATGATCAATTTCACTCAATAAAAAACAAAATTCTCTTGCAAATAACACCCACTTCTGTTGTAATAATCTCCGGGTAGGCATTCTTTCCTTTTTTTCAGAAAATTTTTTCAATTTTAAGCACCTGTTTTAAGCACCTGTCCAACGCTTATTCTGCCGGAGGGGGCTTGATTTGAGAGGGGGGCAACTTCAGATAAAGCTCATTGTCTCCCCTGGACCGCAACCCATGAGGGGGTTAAATTCCTAGAAAGTCAATGGACATAACTATGCCCAATTTTCGTTCCAATATACCCGGTCATGAAACCAACTGGTGATACCTTATTATTTCTCAATACATCAGAATATACTACAAGGGGGTTCCTATGAAGATTCTTGTTACCGGTGCTAACGGTCATATCGGCTCCCATACTGTCCGGTTCTTATTAAAAGACGGTCATAAGGTTGTGGCTTTTGTCAGGGAGGGAGCCGATGTACGGTCGCTGGAAGGCCTGGATGTTGAATTCAGAATGGGTGATATCAGGGACAGCTCTGCGGTTGAGTCTGCTGTTAAAGGATGTAATGTCATTGTTCACCATGCCGCGGTGTATAAATTCTGGGAGAAAAATCATTCTGATATTATTGAACCAGCGATAAGAGGAGCGGAGAATATTTTCAACGTAGCGAAAAAGGCGGGGGTAAAGCGTATCGTCTATACCAGTTCCGCGGCTTCAGTGGGCCTGAATAACGGTCCCGAATGCAGAACGGCGGACGATTGGAATGACGACGCGAAAAACCCATACTACGTGGCAAAAACAGAAAGCGAAAAAATAGCCTGGAAAATAGCGAAAGAAACCGGGGTTGAGATGGTGGCAATATGCCCGTGTGTCGTATTGGGCCCCCAAGATTACCGCATAACACCATCTACTGAAATCATTAACTCTATGGCGAACAGCACGCTCCCCCACATGATGATCTTCAAAGGGGGATACAATATTGTTGATGTCCGCGACGTCGCCTATGTTCACGCCCGGGCGGTTGACATGAAGGGGATTGGCG
>JAFGBT010000053.1 GCA_016933025.1 Spirochaetota bacterium
CATTTTATTATTGACAAAATATATATCATGATATATATTTAAATTAGAGGCAAAATATTATGCAAACTGCAAAATTATTTATTAATGGCAGAAGCCAAGCCGTACGATTACCAAAAGAATTTCAATTCAAAGGCAGTGATGTATTAATACAAAAAGTCGGAGATGCCGTTATTCTTGTTCCCCATGAAAAATCTTGGGAAGTATTTCTTCATGGACTTAATCAATTTTCAGATGATTTTATGGAAAATGGGCGAAATCAGGGAATTAATCAAAAACGGAAAAGTCTCTAATGTATCTATTAGACACCAATATTTGCATTTATATAATTAAAAATAAGCCGATTGGAGTATTAAATGCATTAAAAAAGAAATCACGGAAAGATATTTTCATTTCTTCAATAACCGTAGCAGAATTGCAATACGGCGTTGAAAAAAGCAACTTCATTGATAAAAATAGAGTTTCTCTAATTGAATTTCTTTCAATATTTAATATTATTAATTTTGATGATAAAGATGCTATTGAATTTGGAAAAATAAAATCTTATTTAGAAAAAGCTGGAAAAATTATCGGCCCTATGGATCTATTAATTTCTGCTCAAGCAAAATCTAAAAATATGGTATTAGTAACAAATAATGTAAAAGAGTTTGAAAGAATTGATGGCCTTGTTATAGAAAATTGGGTAACAAAATAATATAAATGCACAACTTCGGCTAACATAGCATAACCGCTCCGCTCCTCGCCCACTTCGCGGGCTGCGGTGCCCGGCCTGGCGACTGGCCGCCTTCGTCGGTGCCGATTTGGGGATCATCTAATGCACCGACTCCGGCGGCGCGCTCGGCTCATTTTTCGGCGCTTTTCTGTTTCAAGGAATTTTTTTTGCAAAATTGTTTATAACAGGCTAGATAACATTACGTGCATAGGCCTCAAAACGACGGTTATGCTTTTACGTTATACGCCATTGGCTCTCTTTTTAGTTTCTCGAACAGCGCCGCCATCCATGGCGGCGTTACAGATGATTGAGTTTATTATGAAGAATTTTAATAAAAGAACATTTACTTTTACCCTTTGGCTAAAATGTCTTGGACAATTCTTATTTATTTTCCACGTATAATAATTATCAAAATAACAAAAAGAGCAAAACCCTCACTTCAAGAAAAAATATTACTATCAACAACATCAATCAATAAATGTATTTTATGCGCTCGTTTTGCATCAGTAATGGCAATGAAAGATGGAGTTAATGTCGAGGAAGTCTTAACTATTTTAAATATGGATCTTAAAGAATCAAATAAATGTACTGAAGATGAAAAAACTGCTTTGTTGTTTGCGCAAAATTATGCCGAAAATTTTAACACACCTGTCCAGAACTTTTTGCTTGCCAGGGCCCTTCTGATGTGATAAGAAAAGTACCGATAAAGCTCATTCCGTCTCCAGACCGGGATCTATGGGTGAAGCAAAATATTATGTGGTTAAAAATAATGAATGATTTAACAAAAGTAAATTTTAATATTTCTTATTCAAAATTGTCATTCATAATTATTGAAATTATAATAGGTATACCTATTATAATTTGGCTATCAGTATTGATAGAAACACCTACATTAGCATTAAAAAATTGGATCGTCGTTGTAATTGTTATTATGATGCTGTTACTTAATTATTTTTGGCATAGATCTTTTCGTATTCAAATAAAACATGGAACCCTAAAATATCGTTCTTTTTTTAGACAGTATAATGAGATACCACTTCAAGATATCGAAAGAGTGTATACTGAAACCGGTTATTCACAAAAGTTTTCTCTAAACAGGGGGTTGTTTAATCTGGTAATAAAACCAAAAAAGACATCACACGTGAAAAATTTTTATATAAACCTTGGAATGTTTGATGAGAAAGACATCCAAAAGCTATTTGATATACTGAAAGAAAGAGATAGAGAAGCGGTTAATCATGACACTGTTGATACAATTAGCCAGAGTTTGGGGATTAAACAAAATAGTAAAGCCTGGTATAACATTATAATTGTAATAACAGGTTTAGTTGGGTTTTTTGTAATATATCTGAAATTTGGGCTATTTGGAAGACCTATACATTATAAAAATGATTTATTACCTTTTATATCAGCCTGGCTTTGTCTTGGATCATCGTTTTTCTTTATTGCATATAGAATATTTGAATTGAAAACCGCAATAAAGGTATTCATTGGATTCCTATCATTTACAATTTTATTGTATATAGGATATGCTATTGCTTTTCTAAAATATAATTATTAAATTTTACAAATTCTCCGCGCTCTCCGCGCCCTGCGTTGAAAAACTCTGGATTTTTTTCGCGCATTATATACGCTGTGGCAACTTCAAGGAGGTTCCCATGCCTAAATTCCTGTCCGACGAATGGTTCGCGAAAGTCGACGAGTTCACCGCGTCCGCGGCGGGGCTCGAAATCCCGAAGGCGATGAAGGACGTGGTCGTCAACCTTAAGGTCGACGACGGGAGCGGCGAGGTGTCGATGTGCATGCACGGCGGCATCATCAAAAAGGGCCATGCCGACGCCCCTGACGTCGAGATGTCGATGCCGGCCGAGTACGCGCTCTCGATAATCGTCAGGGGGGACTGGTCAGCCGGGATGAAGGGCTGGGTGGCGCGGAAGATCAAGGTTTCCGGCAACATGCGCAAGCTCATTCCCCTTCAGGTCTACAAGGCCACGGCGTCGCAGGAGGAGTTGAGAAAGCAAATAGAGGCGATGACCGAATGAGGGCCGGGCTGGATAATGAAGGGGCTGTCCCCCAAGCTGCCTCGATACGAATTCCGCGGCGCTTGTCGAGCGTCGCACCGAGCCTGTCGAGGTGTGATTTTGACGCTGGAAAGCGGCAAAATCGTATCGAGATAAGCGCTATGTAATTGCGAAATTCACTCGGCATGCGCTTTGGGGACAGCCCCTTCAGGTGTAACCGGTTAAGGTTATCGCCGTCTTCGGATTAAATTGACGATCGCGAGTATGATGAGCGCTCCCACGAAGGCCGCAACGATTGATCCGATAATTCCGCCGAACGAAATATTCAGGATCTTGAAAAGCCATCCGCCCAGGAATGAGCCGGCCACGCCGAGGACGAGATTCCAGACAAGGCCGAACCCGCCGCCTTTCCATACGAGGCCGGCCAGCCATCCGGCCACCAGGCCTACAATCAGCATGATAATGATCTGTTCCACTGTCATACGCAGATCTCCTCTGTGAGTAATTTTTTCGGAACTCCGTTACGTTATCAGATTGAACGGGATAATTCAATCATTATTTATGGATGATTGCGTCCCCCCTCTCCTTCTGTGAGAGGGGGGAAGGGGGGGTGCGTGCTTCACATCATGCCAATTTCTTTTTGTACGACTGGATCAGCTTTTCGGCCTTCTTGTATTCGCCCTTGAAGATGTAGAGCATGCTCAGCTTGGTGAGGTCGATCACCTGGGGCTCGCGGGAGGCCAGCTCCTGTTCGATCTCGCCTATCGCCTGCTCGAGGTCGCCGACCTCTTGTAGTTTGTTCTCGTAGGTCATCTTTTCCAGGTACTTCTTGAACCGCGCGTATTCGGGCCTGCACTCCAGGGCCTCGGTCAGGTATTTCACCGCTTTGTCGTACATGCCGAGATAGAAATGGCAGAATCCGTAGAAGCGGTTGATGAAGGACCTGTCCTCGGCCAGGTCTTTGATCCGGTCGAGGCATTCGATGGTCTTGCGGTACTGCTTCCCCTCGTAGTAGATATGCGCCAGTAAGAGGTTGGCCTTGACGTGCCGCTGATCGATGCCGAGTACCGTGCCGAGGAATTTCTCCGCCTTCTTGAAGTTCTTGCGGTTATAGTGGACCAGCCCCGCGTAGTAATTCCCCTCGAGGAACTGCGGCTCGCGGGAGAGCGCCTCGGTGAAGTATTTCAATGCCTGGTCGAGGTTGTCGCGGTTGAAATGCTCAACGCCCAGGTTCAGCAGGACCCGGTGGTGCTTGTCGATTTTAAGCGCCTCCAGGTACGACTCGATGGCCTTCTCGGAGTCGCCCTTCCTGGCGTGGATCTCGCCGATGTTGTTATAGGCGGCCACGAATTCCGGGTAGAGATCGATCGCCTTCCAGTATTCCGCCAGTGCGGCGTCAAGTTTGCCCCGGTTGGATAGGTCAAGGGCCCGGTTGTAGATGACAACTGCGTCTCTCGGCACTGAATTGGTAATCATGGTAATTCCTCTCGCCTGTGCTATTGGATTGAATACTATCGTCGAGCGCTTTTCCGGCGACGGGTGCCCGCTGTATGCCCGGCCGGAGGCAATTATTCCTCTCATATACCTATCGGACATAAGTTAAAAATTTTCAAGCAAAACTTGGGTGACGGTCGCATTACCGTGAATTATTCGGAAAACCGGGTTCAGCGGCCAACATTTTGGCGGGACGGAGGTATTAATCTTGACAACATCCTCCAGAATAATAGGCTTTTTTAAGGCAGTGCCCCCATATGCCTGTAGAGAGATCGCGCCCGATGTTTATAAAGAAAGTAAACAATACCCGGGTCTGGCCGGTGACCCTAAAAATTATCGTGACCTTTGGCCTTTTTATCCTGATATCGAACTTTTCCTCGAATTACATCAATTTCATCTTTAACCGCTCGCAGCTCTTCGAGCTGATGAACCAGCTCCTCGGCAAGGACCTGAAGAACATGTACGCCTACTGCAACGACCAGTACGAGATCTTCCAGTACGATAAAAACAGGGAGGGTTCGATCGAAAGCATTGTCAAGCGGGGGATGCATGAACTGAAAAACGGCAAGGCGGTGGTGCTCGGCGTCGCCCCGGACGGGACAATGCTTTTTCAGGCATCGCGCCCCGGACTGCCGAAGGCCGGCGAATTCACTGACGCCGCGAGTCTCGGCAAGATGAGCGAAAAGCTGACGCGCGGCAGGGACGAGGGTACCCTCTACTTCCGGTTCAACGGCGAGGACTATTACGGGATGTACAAGTACAATCCCCGGTGGGGCGCCTTCATTGTGCGGGCCGAGGAGCTGAACGAGTTTTACGCCGATTCACGGACCAATTTCCAGATAATCAGCGTCGTCATCATCGTCATGACCATTATCATCGGCGGGATCGGGGTCCTGATACTCAGGTATCTCCTGAGATACATTGAGATCATTACCCGCTCCATCATGCGGATGGTGAAGAACCAGCAGCTGGAGTACATAGATCTGGAGGGGGCCACCAACGACGACATCACCTACATGGGCACCGCGTTCAATTCGCTCTCCGGTACCGTGGACAACCTGATCGCCATCTTCCGGAAGTTCGCCAACCAGGACGTGGTGCACAAGGCGTACCGTGACCGGGTGGTCAAGCTCGAGGGGACGCGGCGCGAACTCACGGTGCTCTTCTCGGACATCAAGAGCTTCACCTTCATCACGGAGACCCTGGGGAACGATATCATCAAGCTTCTCAACCTCCACTACGACCGGGCCATCCGGGAGATAGTCGCCCTGGACGGCGTCATCGGCTCCATTATCGGGGATGCCCTGCTGGCGGTCTTCGGCGTACTGGAGGATTCCACCGTCAACAAGTCGTACCAGGCGGTACGGGCGGCCTACCGGCTCCAGGAGGTGACGAAGACCCTCAGGCTCAAGATGAGCGGTATCCGGGACGAGCTCGTGCTCAAGAACGGGAGGCTCTCCGCTGATGAGGAGAAGATATACCGCGCCGTTCTCCTTGAGATCGGCGTCGGCATCGACGGCGGCGAGGTCTTTTACGGCACGCTCGGCTCGTACGTGCGGATGACCAATACCGTCATCGGCGACAACGTCAACGCCGCATCGAGGATGGAGGGGCTGACCCGCGTCTACCGGGTACCGGTCATCTGCTCGGAATACGTGAAGAACGACATTGAGACCGGGGTGGAAAACCACGGAATTCATTTCATCGAGATAGACACCGTCATGGTAAAGGGAAAGACGACGGGGCAGAAGATATACTGGCCGGTCCCGGAGGAGGAGTACGACGAGCTGCTCTCGAAACAGTTGTCGGCTTTTGAGCTGGGACTCGAGCTGTATTACCGCGGCGAGTGGCCCGAGGCCCGGAGGAAGTTCAGGAGCTGCGAGCTACCGGTGGCCGGGGTATTCAGAGAGCGGACTCAGGACAGGCCGCCGGAAGGGTGGAACGGCATATGGCAGATGACAACGAAATAATTGACGGTGAGAATGAGTTGATCGAGGCGCCCGCGCGCCGGTCGCCCTTTCTCCCGGAGGAAATACACGACCTGGAGGCGGGCGGGCAGGTCTACGTCCTCGAGGAGGAGTTCGCCCGAACCAGGAAAAATCGGAACTACCGCCTGTACCTTTTCATACTGGCGTTCGTCGCCGTTATCGCCGGGGGAGTCCTCCTCTTCCAGCTCTACCGCGACTGGCGGGACAGTGCCGTGGAGGTCGACATTGCCGATTTCGAGGACCTTCGGCTCAAGGAGGTGATGAGCTCGGTTCGCAGGCGGGGGAGCAGTATCGAACTGCTGCGAATGGACCTCCAGGCGGTCGAGATCGCCATGCTCGACAAGATGCTGAAGGTGCGCAGGGAATGCCACCTGAAGGAGATGGATGTTCTCGGCGAAGGGCTTTCCGACAGTGAGACAAACCCGATCATCGCACGCATCAGGAGCGAGTGCGACGCGAGGCTCAAGAGGATCGCCGCATCGTACCGGGTATGGATGAAGCGCAAACGGGCGGAGATATGGGCGCTGGAGGAGGCGCGCGAGAAAGAGGAGGCCGAGCTGGCTAAAAAGGACGCTGACGAGCGCGTATCCAACGCCGACAGGCTTTACGAGCTCCACCTGAAAAAGCTCAGGGAGAAGCAGGAGAGCGCTGCCGACGCCATGAAGAGATATTACGATGATTATACCGATTTTATCATACAGAAGTACAACCCGGTCTTTGACGCACAGCCGCTATCGGGCATCATACTCTCAAAGCCCGGGCCGTCGCTGGCCGCCGGCGGGTTTCTGAAAGACTATGACCCGCTGCTCGGCGAGTACGGGACAAGCGCCGATGACTTCGCCGCCATCAGGAAGAAGATCGACGACCAGTCGCTCCTGCTGGAGCGCCTGATGCGGGTGCCCTACAAGAATTCCGTGCCACCCGCGCTCAGGGCGATCGACGGCCTCTCCGGCTCCATCGTCAGCGATTACGAGAACCTCTGGTCGCGGCTCGTCCTCGGGCTTTCCGGGGCGCGGGGACTCCTGGACGGGTACGCGTACGGGTACGACTTCGTCCTGAAGGCGAAGAGGGAGCATGGGGTGGTGATCGATCCCCGCGACGCGGACAACATCCTGGTCTACATGAGCCGGTCGCTCGACATCGCCGAAGGCGCGCCGGCCACGGTCTACAACGGCAATAAACCGGTCGGGACCGTACGGCTTTTCCGCGACCGGGAGGGGGCGTTTCGGGCGAAGCTCGTGTCCCTGGCGAAAAAGGGCGCGTCGGTCCAGCCGACGAACCGCATCATCCTTGGCGTGAAGAAGTGACGCGGCGCGCCATGAAGATCGCGACCTATAACGCCAATTCCATCCGCGCGCGCATGCCGATCGTAGCCAGGTGGCTTGCCGCCGCCATGCCGGATGTCCTCTGCCTGCAGGAGACCAAGGTGCCCGATGCCGACTTCCCGGAGGATGAGATCGCGGCCCTCGGGTACCGGACGGTCTATCGCGGAGAGAAGTCGTACAACGGCGTCGCGGTCTTGAGCCGCCACGAGTTCGAGCGCGTATCGTACGGCTTCGACGGCGCGGGCGACGACGAGGGGACGAGACTCGTCACGGTCCGCGTGCGCGGCGTCGACATCGTCAACACCTACGTCCCGCAGGGAACCTCCCCCGACTCTGACCGGTTCCAATACAAGCTCGGCTGGTTCGGCCGGCTCAGGGATTATTTCGAGCGGAACTACGGCCCGGGCGACCGGCTGGTCTGGGTCGGCGATTTCAATGTCGCGCCCGAGCCGATCGACGTCCACAACCCGAAGAGCCTGCTGGGACATGTCGGGTTCCATCCGGAAGAGCACCGGGCGCTGGCCGGGGTCAAGGAATGGGGCTTTATCGACATATTCAGGAAACACCATCCGGAGCCGGGACACTATTCCTTCTGGGACTACCGCGTCAGGGACAGCGTTGCCAGGGGGCTCGGGTGGCGGGTCGACCACATCTGGGGGACCGCGACCATGGCCGGGCTGTCCGCGGGCGCCATGATAGACCGGGAGCCGCGGCTCTGGGAGAGGCCTTCCGATCATACTCCCGTTGTCGCTGAATTTTCAATCTGACGGGAGCGGCCGTGAGCGCGAGGCATATCATAACTGCCGTAATCATCCTCTTTATCCTGCCGGCGTCGCAGCAGACGTCCGCCCGTGCCGCGGAGCCACTGGAACTGACAAGCACAATGAGCGGCATCCCTCTCGGGCGGCATATGGAGATACTGGAAGATCCGGCCGGGAGCCTGAACATTCGCGGCGCAGCGCGGGCGACCTTTTACCCGTCGCGGGAGAATTACCCCGCCTTCGGGCTCACCCGCTCGGCGTACTGGGCGCGCTTTTCGGTGCGAAACAGAGGAAGGAGCGCGGTCACCTGGCACCTCGAGGCAGCCTATCCCCACCTTGACCGCATAGAGGTGTACCGGCTGGACGCGAAGGGCGGTCTGATAGAGAAAAGGGCCGCCGGCGATCTCTATCCCTTCGCATCGAGGGAGATGGAGCACCCGAATTTCGTCTTTTCCTATATCGAGGAGGGGGAAAGCCTGCACCACTACTACGTCCGCGTGAAGACCTCAAGCTCCATGAATCTCCATTTCGCCGCGTGGTCGCCCGAGGAGTTCCGGCGGGACGACGGCAGGATGAAGGTCCTCTTCGGCGTCTATTACGGCGCCATGCTGGTCATGGTCATCTACAACCTGATCATCTTTTTCTCCCTGCTTGACCGGTCGTATCTTTACTATGTGCTCTACTGCCTGGCCTTTATCGTGTTTCAGCTCTGCATGAACGGCCTGGCGTTCCAGCTCCTCTGGCCCGATTTCCCCTGGTGGGCCAACCGGAGCCTTTTTTTCTGGGTCCTGCTGGCGGTGATTTTCGCGGTGCAGTTCCTCCGGTATTTCCTGGAGACCTCCCGCTACGTTCCGCTCCTTGACCGCGTTCTCATCGCCAACACGCTCGTGCTGGCGGCCGCGCTTCCCGCCCCGTTTTTCGTTGGTTACCGGCAGATGGTCGTCGTGTCGGTGGCGCTGACCATGGGCACCGCGATGGTGCTGGCGGTCGCCGCCATACGGGTGCTTCTCCTGGGAAACCGCGCCGCCCGGCTCTACATCATCACCTGGGCCGCGTTCTGGATCGGCACCATTGTTTTTTCCATGAAGCTGTTTTCCGTGATGCCGGACATCGTGGTGACCCGCTGGCTGCTGCAAGTCGTTTCCCTGGTGCAGATGGTGCTCCTCTCGCTCTGCCTTGCCGACAAGATCAATTCCATGACCGGGCAACTCGAGGCGCTCAATCTCAACCTGGAGAACAAGGTGCATGAGCGCACCGGCGAGCTCGACAGCGCCTTGATGATCATGAAAATGAAGGAGGCGGAGCTCCAGAAGGAGTTCGACCTTGCCGGCGATATACAGCAGGGGATGCTGCCGCGGACACCCTTCTACCACGAGGGGGTCAGGGTGAAGGCCTACTACCGGTCGATGGGAAAGGTCGGCGGCGATTTCTACGATATATTCCATATGAAGGGAGGATACACCGGAGTCCTGATCGCGGACGCATCGGGCCACGGCATGCCGGCCGCCTTCATCACGGCCCTGGCGAAGATAAGCTTCGCCGAGGCTATCCAGACCTCCCTGTTTCCGGCCGACATCTTCAGGCACGTGAACGACGAACTGGTCAAGGCCATCAGGACCGACGATTTCGTGACCGCGTTCCTGGTTGTCATCAGCCCCACCTACGACGTGTTCTTCTGCAACGCCTCGCATCAAAAGGCGCTGGTCTACAGGCGCGATTCAGGAACGTTCGCGACCTGGGACACGCGCGGGCTTTTCATGGGATACACGCAGGACGCCAACAATATGTACGAGGACGGGCAGAGCAGGCTTGAATACGGCGACCGGCTGGTCCTGTACACCGACGGCATCGTCGGGTGTTCGGGCGGCAGCGGCGAGACCTTCGGCGAGCGGCGGCTCGAGCGGCTCATCGTGGAGACGTCATCCCTTCCCCTGGACGAGGCCGTGGAGCGAGTCAGCCGGGCGTGCGAGGAGTTCGGCGCGGGTGCCCGCCAGATCGACGACATGACGCTCGTCATGGTGGAGATTGACCCCGCGTACCGCGAGCTCATTGAATACCGGGACCGCGGCTTTCAGCTCATGTGGCGGCAGCGGTATCGGGATGCCATCGGACCGCTCAGGAGGGCGCTCGAGATCAACGCAAACGACGAGAAGTCGCATCTGTTTATAGGCGAATGCTACCTGAAAAACGGCGATTACGAGGAGGCCGCCGGGCACCTTTTAAAATATCTCCACAACAACGAGTTCGATGCCAACGTCTGGTACGACCTGGCATGGGCCCGTTTCTGTCTGAACGATTTTGCCGCATCGCTGAAATACGCGATCAGGGCCAACGGCCTGAAGGTGAATTTTATCGACGCACAGATGCTCTGCGGGATTTCAATGAAAAAAACCGGCGACCGTGCCGGGGCGCGCCGGGTGTTCGAGAAGATACTTGCCGCGGACCCCGAAAACGAGATCGCGGCGAAAGAATTGCGGGAGGTGGAACATGAGTAGACGCGCGTTAACGGCCCTTGCCCTGGCTGCCGCGCTGGCGTTACCGTGTCTCCTCGCCGGACAGGGGAAGGACAAACCCGGCGCCGTTCGCCCGCCGGTCGAGCCGTCCGCGCCGGACGTCGATATCGTACAAAATAAGAGGAGGCCTGACGGTGACGGTCTGCCGGTGACCGTGGTAACGGCGCGCGGCGATACAGTGACGGGTGTCCTGGTCGTCCCGTTTGACTCGCTGGATATCGAAGCGGCCGGGGACGGCCCGAAAGGCGCGGTGACCGTCCGGGTGGCGGACATCGATTCGATAGAATTCACCCGGTGGGCAGGTAAGGAGCGCCGGAAAAACGAATTCGCCTTTTACCACTCGGCCGCGCGCATCACTTTAAAGGATAAACAGGTGATTGAATGCGGCCGGAACATCCCCGCGCTGGATCGGCTCGTTTTCAGGGACGAGAAAAGGAGCCGCTCCCTGTATTCTTATTTTTACGATTACCTGAAAAACGGTGCCTGGAAAAACTCGGGCGAGACCGACATCGCCTATCCCGAGACCAATCCGCATGCGGACACGCTGGTGCGGATCATATTTCTCAGGAAAAAAACGGTCAATCCTCTCGAGACGATATTAAGGACAATACAAGGAGAGCTGAAATGAGCGAAACAAAAGTCTACGCCCTGAACCTGTTTGACATCGCGGACAGGGACGAGTACGTTGCCTACTCTCGTCGTTCGGCCCGCGAGGTGGAGGCTCACGGCGGAAGGGTCGTGGCGCTGGGAAGGTACCGCGAGTCGCTCAGGGGGGACATCGAGCCGCGGACCCTCCTTATACTGGTCGAGTGGGAATCGCGCGCGGCGTTTCAGAGTTATCTTGACGACCCGGCCCTTGCCGATCTTCATCCTCACCGGGAACAGGGGGGCGGCAACTACATCTGGCAGCTGTTCGACAGGCTGGAGGACCTTCGGCCGATATTGAAGGGAGACCGGTAGCGGCGCCGGGACCCGGAATCGAGGTAATAACGAATGACAGGCAGTGAACACAGGGTTAGAGGCAGAGAAAGGAAGCTAACGGGTGTCGACGCGAAGGGGGCCGCGCGCCGCCTAGCTGGCGCCATACGCTTCAGGACCATATCCCGGCAGGACCAGTCGAATCTTGCACGCAAGGAATTTCTCGGCCTGCACGCGTTTTTGAAGAAGAGCTATCCGAAACTCCACCGCACTTTGCATAGGGAGACCGTGAACGACCTGAGCCTGCTGTACACCTGGAAGGGGAGCGACCCGCAGGCGGAGCCGATCCTCCTCATGGCCCACCTCGACGTGGTGCCGGTGGAGCAGGGGACCGAACCGAACTGGACCCATCCCCCCTTTTCCGGAACGGTCGCAGGCGGGTTCGTGTGGGGCCGGGGCGCCCTGGACGTGAAGGACGGGGTCATCGGCATCATGGAGGCGGTCGAGTCGCTTCTGGCGGCCGGGTTCGCGCCGAAGCGCACGGTCTACCTCGCCTTCGGGCACGACGAGGAGGTGCTCGGCGGCTCCGGCGCCGCCGCGGTCTGCGATCTCCTCGCGTCGCGGGGAGCGCGGCTCGCCTTTGTGCTCGACGAGGGCGGATTCATACGCACGGACGGGATGCCGGGGGTGCCGAGGCCGGTGGCCCTGGTGAGCGTGGCGGAGAAGGGATACCTTACGCTCGACCTCGAGGTCCGCGGCGGAGGCGGCCACTCCGGAATGCCGCCGCGCCGGACCGTTGCGGGGCGGCTGGCGGCCGCCCTCTGCCGGCTTGAAAAGAGGCCCTTTCCGGCGCGGCTCACGCCGCCGGTGCGGGCGATGTTCAGGGCGCTCGCGCGGGAGGCCGCGTCGCCGTACCGGTACGTGTACGGCAACGTGAGGCTCTTTTCCCCCCTGATGCTGGCGATGCTCGCCAGGACGCCGTCGTCCGACGCCATGATACGCACCACCGTCGCGCCGACCATGCTGGAGGGAAGCGGCAAGGAAAACGTGATGCCGCAGTCCGTGCGCGCCACGGTCAACCTGAGAATACTGCCGGGCGATACCCGGGAAAGCGTCACCGCCAGGGTGAAAAAAGTGGTCGGCGATCCGGGCGTCGTCGTGACGGCGCGCGGGCAGTCGAGCGATCCCTCCCCGATCTCGGACGCCGGGTCGCCGGAATACGCGGCGCTGGCGGAGACCATCGCCTCGGTCTTTCCGGACGTCGTCGTGGCTCCCTTCCTCATGGTGGCCGCGACCGATTCGCGCCACTTCGCGCGGATCAGCAGGCAGGTGTTCCGGTTCAACCCGGTCCGCATGGACAGCGGCGACCTGGCGAGGATCCACGGGACCGACGAGCGTATAGGCGTACGGAACTTCGGCGACCTGATCGCCTTTTTCGCCGCACTGGTCCGGCGGACGGCCGGCTGAGGAGGGCCGTAATGGCGGAAACCAGAAAGCCGTCAAGGCCCCTCCAGGGAATGTTCTCGGCCGTGCCGCGGCGTTACGACATCATCAACCGAATCTTCACCCTACGGCTCGACGAGCGGTGGCGGCGCATGGCCGCGGAAAAAATCCTCGAGGCGGGGCCCGCGGTCGTGCTCGACCTCTGCACGGGCACGGGCGACCTTTCGTTGGCCCTTGACGCGCGCGGCGGGAGGAGCGCAGTGATCGGCGCGGACTTCAGCCTGCCGATGCTCGCGGAGGCGCGCCGCAAGGCCGGCCGGGCCGGGTCGAACGCGCTCTTCGTGGCCGCGGACGCGGGCGAGCTTCCATTCAGGGACGCTGCCTTCGGCGCGGTCGGGATCGCGTTCGGGTTCCGCAACCTGACCTACCGCAACCCGGGGCGAGACCGCTACCTGGCCGAGGTCCTCAGGGTCCTCGAACCGGGCGGAAGGTTCGTCATAGTCGAGAGCAGCCAGCCGCGTTCCCCGTTTATACGGGCGATGGCGCACCTGTACGTGACCGCGGTCGTGTTGCTTGTCGGCGGGCTGATATCCGGGGAGCGGGGCGCCTACCGGTACCTGGCGCATTCGGCGGTCAACTTCCCGGGACCTGACGGGGTAGCGGCCCTTCTCAGGGGTGCGGGGTTCAGCAGAGTAGAGTATCGGAGGCTATTCCTGGGCGCGGCAGCGATCCACGTGGCGTACCGGTGAGCGGACGGATGTTTTTTATTGACGCGCCTGTCCGGCCAAGAATAAATAAACAGAACACAATAATTTGTATACTTATTGTAGGTAAAATTTGGTTTTTAGAGCCGGCTGTTTTTTGATACGTCAGGGAATTGCCAGATATTAAATTATAATTAATGTATTAATAAACCATAGGTGACAGCCCCGGCGGGCTGAAATGTCGTCGGGAAATGAATATCAGGCATATTATTATTTGTCTTAATTATACCGAGGTAGGACTATGAAAAAGCTGGGGATTTTATTGCTGATAGTTATCGCCTGCATGTCCGTAACCGTCAGCTGTACCCCTGAGCCCGATGACAAGAAACCGCTCCTGATGAATCTCTTCGGGTTTCTCGGCGGGATGACCTTCTCCGGCGACGAGATCGTCCATGAAGTCATTTTCGGGCCTGCCGCCGTGACCGCGACCGGCGGCGATTACACGGACAGGGTCGGAATCAACTGGGAACTCAAAGAGAACGCCCTGAGCTACAACGTGTACCGCTCGGAGAACTTCGAGGGGCCCTTCGATCTGATCGCGAACGTCAACGCCGAAGACATAGACACTACCCCGGGCACGGTCACCAACCCGACCGAGACGCCGGTTCCGCCCCCTGATTTTCCGGATCCGCCCACGACCCCGCCGACTTATGAGGCGGTGTTTCAGTCCAATGTCGATTTGAACAAGGAATGGGTTATTAACTTCTTTCTGTGGAAGGAGTACCATTATGGGATCAAGGTTGACTGGGGGCAGGTATATAACATTACAATTACGGTCAATGGCATCACGAAAACGGTTTCATTTATCGGTTCTATAATTCCTTTAACGACAGTATATTATAACCAGACCGAGGTCATCTCAAGGATCAACCAGGCCTTCGGCTCTACGGTATGCTATCCTGTTAACGTAGGCGACGCACGGTACCTCAGGCTGGTAAGCAACAGCGGGCCTATTGTACTTGAAAATGCACCTTTTTCAATCGGCCTTGAATCGCCTTTAAGGCATTTTTTATCTTCTTCCGCAGACTCGAGCACGGTAATAACGATCAACCCGACACCGGTCAATACCGACACTACGCCGCCCACGGTGATGACTGTCTACCCGGCAGACGGCGCTACAAATATCGCGCTTGACGTCCAGGTGTGGGCGCTCTTCAGCGAGGCGATTCTGGCTTCTTCGGTCACGGGAACGAGCTTCACCCTGAAGAAGGGGACCGAGCCGGTGGCAGGGGCCGTAACCAGCACCGCCATTTTCACCCCGTCGGCCGAGCTTGAACCGGATACCACGTACACGGCCACCCTCACCACTGCCATCACCGACCTGTCCGGCAACCATCTGACGGCGGTCAAGACCTGGAGCTTCACCACCGGCGGGTCGACGAGCACGGTGCCGGCCTACTGCTATGAAGACACATCAGCCGTTCCCGGCACGCACTACTACTATCACGTTACTTCGATTGTCGATGATCTCGGCACCGAGAGCGTCGAGAGCCCGATGGCCGAGGGCTACGCCCGTGAAATCAGCGTTGACCCCGGGGACCCGATACCGGGCAAGGTGACCGGTTGCTCGGCCACGGACGGCGCGAGCGGCACAGTCACGGTGACGTGGAACGCACTTGCCGACGCGGACTATTACAGGGTATACCGGACCAGCGGCTCCACCACGGTCCAGGTCGGCGGCAGCATTGCCGGCACCAGCTATGAGGATTCGTCAGTGGAGCCGGGCCTGTACACCTACAGGGTCTCTCCCTTCAATTCGAGCAATCAGGAAGGGATATCCAGCGATCCGGATACCGGGTTCAGGTCGGTCACGGACGAGGATTTTTTCCTGGAGGTTTATAAAGAGAATTATTGGGCTTTGGATCAGATCCAGAGTTTAAAAGGATCGACTGATGATATGTTGAATACAGAAATAGTACCTGATGCTGACGGTGATGGCACACTCATATACGAGGCGACGGCTAATTTGTCAAAAGCAACAGTTACGCTAACATTTATAAATTTCTGTTCTTACTATCTTACTCAGAATACCCCTGAGGGAGAGCCCATCACCATGACGCTAAACAATCCTTTAGGTTCATGCAGCGGGCCAATGATGGGGGTGCTTTATATCACCGGGATTTACAACGGGTATGTTCGTTATGATTTCCAAGTAGTAGGTGGAAATATTGTTAGTGGTAATTACTGGGTGAGCCAGAACGGCGGTGCCGAGACGGCGATTCCGTATGACTCGCCACTTATACCTGTTCCGTAACAAATGGAATTATGTCTGGATGAAATTTACGGCGCGCTTCGGCGCGCTTTTTTTATATGCCGGATTATTAATATGACAGGTCAATCATGACCATCTGGAAATACAAGCAATGTACCAGTGTTTTGGTGTCAGAGTAACTCCCTCGTATGAATTACCAATACCGATAACTATCTGTATACCTTGATCAGAATAACTTGCAGTGAGGGGTGCATCCCCCGCCTTAAAAATTTCCTTTAATTAAACTGTTTTTCTGTTGCGGCATCGTCCCGGTTGTCGGCATAGTACTTGTGCGGGGGGGAACCGATATTTTTCGCCATTTATTCCCTGGGCCAGAGAAAACCGCGGGTCGAGAGTTATCGGTAGTTCATGGTGTCAGAGTAAATCGCCAAAATTAAGTATCGGATACCGATAACTATCGGTGTTATCACGGTATCAGGGTAATTTAAATAGAACATTTGAGATAATATGTTTAGAAAAGATCAAAAAATCGGTGTCAGAGTAACATATACCGATAACTATCGGTACAAAGCATCATCCATATTAACACGAGGAACATAATGAAACCAGAACAACTGCAACAGTGGAAAAAACCCCTCCTGCTTGCCTTTTGCGCGGGCGTCTGCGTCATAGGTCCCCTCGATTTTTACCATGCATGGCTTGGCGTGGAGCGCTATTTCATCCGGCACTTCACGGTCACGGAAGTTAAATGGCCGGTGTTCCTGCCTCTGCAGATGGGGCTTGCCGGCGCGGCTGCTCTCGTGTTATGGGCGCTCTTCCGGATGTACGTGGTCGACGAGTTCCTCGGCGAGGAGCGGGAGTCGCGCGTCAACGACCGGGTCACGGCGATCATCTGCGTGGTGATGGTTGCCGGCGCCTACCTCGCCTCCGCCGCGCTCATGGGCGACACTGTCAGGCAGACCGGGTTCTTCTTCACCCTCTACACGGCGTCGCTCCTCTTCGTGCTCCTGACCATGTCCGGCCAGCACGCCGCCGCGTTCGTGGTGGTCGCCTTTGCGGGCACCATCATCGAGACGCTCCTCCTCGCGCCGGCGGTCGGGTACTACGAGTTCGAGCACCGGGAGCTGTTCGGCCGCGTGCCCGCCTGGCTCCCCCTCGCGTACGGGTGGGCCGGGATTTTTCTCCATCGCATTTCATGGAAGATACAAAGGTGAGGCGTGGCCGACCGCGTCAACATCTGCCGGCCGGGGTACGGGGCTTCGTGCGCACTCTGCTGCGGGAGCCATAACTACCGGGGCTCGGGCGCGGAGGTAGGAGAGCTTTTCGCCCGCCGCGCCGAGGTCCTCGCGGGCTTCAGCCGCAGTTATATTACGGGCAGGATAGCGGCGAGCCGCAGCGCCATGACCGGTTCATATTACTACAGCGCGGAGGGCGAGCCCTTCGCGCTTTCGATGCCGGCGATCTTCGAGGACTGTCCCCGGTGCCATTTCGTAGGGTACGTTGACGACGACCGGCACGTCGGGTGCATCCTCTACCCGCACGACCGCCCGGCCGATCTGCGCCACGACTGCTTCCAGAGCTACCCGGGCAAGGTCTTCACCTGCTCGGCGAGCGAAGAGCTCGCCGACCGCGAGATCCTGTACGCGGCGCGGCTGGCGCGAGACTGGTTCTACTACAGCCTGCTGATCCACGCGCCGGAGCGGCTCCGCGCGGTGATGAAAGAGCACCCGGACCCGGGAATGATTCCGGACGACGAGCTCGACGCGCTCAGGCGCGAGCTGGACGGGCGCGTGTCTGCCGACTGCTCCCTTCACTCCATACATACGTATTTTTATTAAGATTCCAGTATGATTATCTGCCAATTGTTATCGCGAGCGCACCCTTCGACTACGCTCAGGGTGACATTCCTTCGGCAAAAGAAGGGCCCTTTCATAAGGATATTTTCAAGACCGCAGGATTTATCATTTCGTCTTGAAATACTCGATGCTCGCCTTGAGCGTTTCCGCCATCTGCTCGATTCCCTTCAGGTTCGCCGTCATCTGCTCCGTTCCCGCGGCGATTGACTGAGTGAGCTCGTTGATCTTCGTTATCGATTTCACGATCTCTTCCATGGCGATCTTCTGCTCGTCGGTCGCGATCCGTATCTGATCGGAGCGCTTCTGTGCCGCGTCGCCCTCGGTGCTGACGGAATTTTTTATCGCGACCTGGCCTTTTATGTTCTCCGTGAGGGTTCCCATCCTGCTGGTGATGGTGGTGACGCCCTCGATGATGGCCCCGATATTGTGCGCCGCGTACCCGATATTCGACATTCCGTTCTGGATCTGCTCGGTGTTGGTCTTGATCAGCCGGTCGATGTCCTTGATACTCGTGGCGGTCTGGTCGGCGAGCTTCGATATCTCGTCGGCGACCACGGCGAAGCCGCGCCCGGCGTCCCCGGCGCGCGCGGCCTCGATGGCGGCGTTGAGAGCGAGGAGGTTGATCCGCTCCGATATGTCGTTGATGATCTTGATGATCCCCATCATTTCGTCCGAGCTTTGGATGATCAGGGTCATGGCGTTGTTCATTCCGGTCAGCGACTGCTCGCCCTCGCGCGCCTTCTCGGAAATCCTGTCCGACACGTCAGCCGTTTCCCGGATCATCGACGAGGTCTCGTTGATGCTCCGGTCGAGGTCCTTGATCTGCGAGAGGAGCTGGGTTATTCCCTCGAACTGGTGCTTCGCGTCCGTCGCGATTTTTTCGACGCCCGCCGAGACCTCCTCGGCCGTGGCGGTCACCTCCTCCGCCGTCGCCGCCTGGCTCTGCGCGTTGGTCGAAAAGGACTCGGAGGTGGCGGTCATCTCGAGCGAGGCGCTCGCGAGGTCGCCCGAAACGCCCTGCGTGTTCGCGACGATCGACCTGAGGTCGGCGAGGAAGCCGTCCATGGTAAGCAGCATGTTCCCCGCTTCGTCGGTGGAATAGCTGACGACCGTCTGGTGGAGGTTGCCCCGGCCCGTCTCCTCTATGACCGTGCGGCACTCCTCGACCGGGGCCAGCCGGGAGGCTACCAGCCGGTAGATTCCGAACCCTATCAGTGAAAGCGATCCGAGCGTGAACGCCAGCATGAAGAGCGCCATGCTCTTCCCGGCACGGTCTATCTCGGAGCGGGGCGTCATGTACGCGACACGGAACCCGCGGGCCTCGTCGATCGCGCAGCAGGCGACTGTCGCACCGGCCCGGTCCCCTTCGCTGAATTCGAAACAATCGTCTCCTGACGAGAGGATTCGTTTGCCCCACTCGAATTCCGATGCCATGCGGGAAACGAACTTCTCGTTGGGATGAACGATGATGGTCCCTTCACGGTCGACCAGGACCGCGAACCTGCCGTTGCGCCGGACCTCGGCCAGTGCGCCGGCGAGCACGGATCGGACGAGCTCCGGGTCATCCTCGCCGGCAACGTATATCGACGCGGCCCTGTTGCTGATCAACAGCGCCGCGGTCCTCATGTCGGCAAGCCGTTCCTGGCGGGTCGTATCGTTCATGATGGTGAAGGCTATGGGGACCATCAGCCCGCAGAACGCGGCCACGAAGGCGATGACCACCAGGGAGAGCCACGTGCTCATGCGCGTCTTAATCGCATCCTCGCCCTCCGCCTTTCGCGAGAAGATGCCGGTGCGCGCGATTTTCCTTGTGATGTACTCGATCGACAGGTAATAGATGCCGGGCATCGCTGTGGCGTCTATGAAAAAGAGGGAGATGATGATAACGAGCGCCTTGAGCGACGGGTTGAAGAAGAAGTAGACGATTGAAACGCCGACCGGCATCAGAAAGCACCATGACAGGAACGCCTCCTTGCAGCGCTGTCGGGACATGATGAAAAACGCCCTTTTTGCCTGTGAAAACTCGTCGTCGCTCACCCCCCGTGATTCCAGCACCGCCTTGAAATAGTTGAGAATCGGGTTAAAGAGCTTGCGGTAGCTGATAACGGTCACGCCGAGGGCAACGCAGATGAGGAGCGAGATGGATACGGCGTAGATGACGGCCTGAATTCCGCTGATATCGACCAGCAGGAATGAAAAAATCGCGGTAAACGGGACCACGAATGCGAAGGTGACGAAGTCGGTGGCCAGGAAGACCCTGCGGGGCAGGCCGAGAAGTAGGTTGCGATCGTATTGTCCGGTCATAGGCACCTCGGTCATAGGGCATCGATATTCGATTACACGGAGAGCTATTATAGGGGATGTTCGGCCCTCTTGTCAATAACATTACCCGCTTCCGCGGGGTTCTGGTATCGAAATAATCTTGACTTCCCCCCTGCCGGGGCCGTTATTCGTTATATCCTACAGAGGCGGCACGCATATGGCAAAACCCGAACTTAAGCTCCAGACCACCACGCTCTGGGACTACCCGTCCCAGCAGTACAGCCGGAAGCTCGAGGAGGGCCACAGGGACTTCGAGGGCGCGACCCCGGCCTACATCATCTGGAACCTCCTCCGGAGATACACAAAGCCGAAAGACCTGATCGTCGACCCGATGGCCGGCAGCGGCACCACGCTCGACGTCGCGCGGGAGCTCGGCCGCCGTGCCCTCGGGTACGACATCGCCCCGCCGCGGAAGGACGTGTTCAGGGCGGACGCCCGCGCCCTGCCGCTCGAGGACGGCAAGGCGGATTTCGTGTTCGTCGATCCGCCGTATTCCACGCATATCAAGTACAGCGGCCTGCCCGAGTGCATCGGCGAGCTGTCCGCGCGCGGCGAGGAGTACTTCGATGCCATGCGACAGGCGATCCGCGAGATTGACCGAATACTGAGGCCCGGGCGCCACATGGCCCTCTACGTGTCCGACTCGTTCGAGAAGGGGAAGCCCTTCGTGCCGATCGGCTTCAGGCTCTTCGCGATGTTGCAGGAATATTTCACTCCGGTCGACGTCATCGCGGTGAAGCGCTACAACGTGAAGCTCAAAAAGGGGAACTGGCACGCTGCCGCCGTTGAGCACAATTATTTCCTGCGCGGCTTCAACTACCTGTTCATCATGAAGAAGGAGAAACCCTCCGCCAGAGGAAATAGACCGGCACGCCCATCATCACGATGATAAGACCCGATCACGATCATGGTGGAGTCGAAGAGCCCCATCTCCCGCCTGAACCCGGTTTCGCTCCCGGCGTTTTCGCTACCTGTTGATTGATTCACTGATTTCATGGACCACGCTCTGTTCCGTGTCACGGATACTGCGCCGCTGGCGCGGCGAACCCAGCCCGCCGGTTAAGGCATATACCGGCGGTAAATGTATATCAAACATGATTTTAACGCAGGATGAGTCGTGGGGTTGAGCGCAAGAGGCTGTCCCAGTAGTCTTGTGCGACGCCCCCAGGAGGGGGCTTCTCAGCTGTTGATGATTTGTTAAGTCTCCTATTGCGGGCTTGTGGGTTGTGAAACACCCCTGTCCAGAACTTTTTGCTTGCCAGGGATATCCTATTCCCGGTACAGGTCCGTCAGCCGGTCGCCGTATTTCCTCATAACCTCGCCGCGGATGACCTTGAGGGTCTGGGTGAGCATGCCGTTTTCCAGGGTGAAGTCCTGGTTGATGATGATATATTTTTTCGGTATCTCATAGGGCGCGAAGGATTTTTTCAGGTGGTCATTGACTTCCTTGATTAGGAAGTCCCTGAATTCAGGATCGCTTATTGTTTTACCGGTGGCAGCACCGCCCCATTTCGCGGTCAGATGGTCCTTGCTGATTGTATCGAAGTCCGGGACGATGATCGCCACGTTGTAGTCCTTCCCATCCCCGAAGACGAAGGCGTTGGCGACGTGCGGCACCAGCTTCATGTCTATCTCGATCGATTCCGGGTGGACGTATTTCCCGTTCGAAAGCTTGTACTCGTCCTTGTACCGGCCGGTCACGTACAGGTATCCCTCGTCGTCGAAGCGGCCCAGGTCACCGGTCCGTATGCCGGGGAAGCCGTTCCACCGGTCGGGCAGCATGATGGCGGCCGTCTGCTCCGGCTTGTTCAGGTAGCCCATCATCACATGGGCCCCGTACACCAGAATCTCTCCGTCGGGCGACCCGGCGCCGACGCGGGACCGGTCGAGCTTCACGTGCATGTCGAACACCGGCTTGCCCACGCTGCCGATCTTGTTTCCCGTGACCGGCGAGTTCATGGTGATGGCAGGCGAGGTCTCGGAAAGCCCGTAGCAGTCGAATATGTCGATGCCGATGTCTTTGAAGAACAGGGCGATATCCTGGTTCATCACCGCGCTTGCGGTCAGGGAGCCCCTGAGCCTGCCGCCGAAGCGCGCCCGTATTTTGGAGAAGACCAGCCTGTCGAGCATCTTCAGCTTGAGGCTTTTCTTTCCGTCGCGGCACTGCCTTGCCTCCGCGCAGGCGGCGTCGAAGAGCTTCTTCTTGATGCCGCCCTCTTCCTCCATCAGGAGGTGGATGCCGTTGTAGATCTTGTTGAACACCCGCGGCACGCTCATCAGATGGGTGGGCCTGACAGCTAAAAAGTCTCCGGTAAGGGTGTCCAGGGACTCCATGATCCCTATCGAGCCGCCGAACTGGAGGAAGTTGTGCAGCTCCGCGCTGATGGCGTACGAGTGCGCCCAGGGAAGGATGGAGAGCGCGACCGACGTTTCGTTCAGCTCCGGATAGATTCGGTAGCCGGACTGGGAGCAGTGGGTGAGGTTGCCGTGGGTCAGGATGACCCCCTTGGGGTCGCCGGTCGTGCCTGAGGTGTAGATAATCACCGCGACCTCGCTCCAGTGCGGTTTGTACGAGGGGACCGGATGTGCCTTCCCCGACTCCTCAAGGGCGTTGAGCGATTTTCCGCCCTCGCCGTAAACGGTGAATATCTCTTTCAGGTCCGGGCAATCCTTGGCGAATTCCTTCACCTTGTCGAGGATACCGGCGTTCCGCACGAACAGGAACTTCACGGCGCTGTCTTGAATCATGTACCGCCATTTTTTAACGAGCTCCTTTTCGTACATCGGCATAAAGCGGCAGCCGAGGCCATGGGCGGCGTTTTCAATCACGAACCATTCGATCGAGTTGCTCAGGATGACGCCCACGGTCTCCCCCTTCTGCAGGCCGAGCGAGGCGAGCGCGCCCCTGAGGTTGTCGATGCGTGCCGCGAGCTCTTTATAGGTCGTCCAGACGTACTGCTTTGTCGAGGTGTCTTTCTGGCCTATTGCCGGCCGGTCGGCCCATTTCGCCGCGCTCTCCTCGAAAAGCTCCACAAGGTTGCGGGGATGAAGATAATATTTGTCCAGCTGGGCAATCTCTTCCTTCGTGAATTGTATCATGCCGGCCTCCTCCACGGTCCGCAGGTCGCGGCCGTGTCTTCCTGTAATCAATATAGCAATATCGCGCCCGCCCGGCCATCCCTGATTATTATTAAAACAGGAGAGCGGAATGGGCGGTGCGGATCCGGGCGAAATCGGCCATCATCCTGCGTTTCATCTGCAACGGGGTGATCGGATGCCGGGCATTATCGAGCATGCGAAGAGATAGCGGCATCCCCGTCGTGTCACATGTAATTCATGAAAATTGACCGTGAACGAATCGCGATTATTATTTGACAGATGGAAACATGTGCGACGTGATTATTGAAACTGCTGTATGTTCGAGATATTTACCGCGAGGTGCGACATGGCCAGAAAAAAGTCGTCGAAACACGCCTTCAGCGGGGTGTTCCCGGTGGTTCCCACGCCGCTGCTGGAGGACCAGTCTGTTGATTTCAGGGGCCTGGAGCGGCTTGTGCGCTTCTATATCGCTGAAGGCTGTCACGGCCTCCTCGTTCTGGGGAGCTACGGCGAGCTGCCCTATTTTACCTTTGACGAGCGGCTGGAGATAATCAGGCGGGCCGCGCGCGCGGCGGGAGGGAAGATCCCGGTCATAGCATGCCTGGGTTACAGCGGCCTCCGGGAAGCTGCCCTGTTCCTCGAGAAATCGAAGAAGATTTCCGTCGACGGCTATCTGGCGGTCCTGCCGACATATTTTTCCATCAGGCATGAAGACTGCGTTCAATATTACAACGAGCTCGGCGATCATACAGATCGGCCCGTACTCTACTATCACATCCCCCAGATAACGCGGATATCGCCCTCGCACGCGGAGCTCGCCGAACTCCTGCACCTGGGGCACGTGGTGGGCATCAAAGACAGTTCGATGAATCTCCCCACATTGAAACGGACCACTTCATTGCGGGACGTGGCGGGCATAGCGTATTTTGCGGGGAGTGGGCTCCTGCTTCTCGAAACGCTCAGGCATGGCGGCGCGGGCGTCATGTGCCCCATCGCCTCGATATCGCCCCGGACCGTAGTCGGATGCCATAACGCCTATCGCTCCGGGGACTACCGCACGGCGCGGAGGCTTCAGAACGAAATTTTTTCCTTTTTGCCGGTCCTCAATTCCTTTTCACTGCCGGCAGGGGTCCAGAAATACGGCTTCAAGGTGCTGACGCGCGTCACGATGAGCTCGATCACGCCGAGACAGGCGGTCATCAAGGAATACCTCCGGCAGGCCGGTTTCCCCATTACCTCCCTGGTACGGTCGCCGCTGCCGCAGATTTCGGAGGCTGATAAGGCCGCTGTTACCCTGTTCCTGAATAAAAAATAAGACCCATGACGGTATTGGCCATGCCTGGTGCTTTATTTTTTTCCGCATGAATATCATACGCATGCCCCCAATATTTTTTCGGAGAATCGGCGGCGATGTGACGGTTGTCCGCCTCATGTGAGGATGTTCCCATCAAAGACGACGATTGTCCCCTTTTTCATTAGCTTGTCCACGACGGCATAATCGCTGATCGGGTTTCCAAGCAGGTTCACGTACTCAAGCCCGTCGAGCTTTTCGAGGACGCGGATATCGGATATGTTGTTAAAGCTGATATCCAGCTCTTTCAGGTGGACCAGGCTTTCGAGAGGAGCGATGTTTTCGATCTGGTTGTTCGACAGAAAGAGGTAATACAGGTCCACGAGCGCGGAGAGGTTCCCTATCTTTTCTATCATGTTGTTCGACAGGTTAAGCTCGTTCAGGTAGATGCACTGCTCGGCCCCTTTCAGGTCCACGATATCGAAGTCGGAAAGGTCGAGCGCGCCCTCAAGGCTCATGAGGTCCGACTCGGTGATGATCACGTCAAGGCCGCCGGCAAAAAGGTGGTGCAGCGCCTCCATGAAGCCGTGCTCTTCCTCTCCGAAATCGAGGGCGGATTCCCCGTACCGTTCCATGTCCGCGAGATCCTGTTTGCGGTAACCGAAATCCTCTTCGTCAAACGCGTACTTCTCATCGGCGTCGATATCGTCATCCGGCGCGGGAGGGGCTGCGGGAATGCTGAAGAAATAGCCGTCATGAAAAGTGCGCAGTGCGGAAAGGTCCCCCTTTTTGAACAGATCGTCCGCCTGTTTCAGGATGAAGGAGTGCCGATCTGGATGAAATTTCATGACCAGAAGGGAGAAAAGCCTGGCGGTGTGGATGTCCCCGGCAAGGCCGAGGAAGGGCGTGTACTTTTTAAGATGCGCGAAGTTCCTGCGCTTATAGGCGTCTATAATGTCGACGGTGATCTGCTTCAAATGATCGAGAGTCAGTTCTTTTTTTATTTTCCGGTAAAGGTCTCGTATAGATGTGGTCATATTGATAACGTATCGTACCCTACGCTCGTTCCCTCCAGCCCAGCCATACGATGTAGAGAATCATGAAGACGGTGTAAACAGCCGAGGGAATGGCAGCCTCTTTTTCAAACAGCGCGATGGCCAGACCGCCCGCGATTCCCTGGTTCTTCAGTGTGCCCTGGAGGACCAGGCTGACGATTTTTTTCCTCTCCATCTTGAGAAGGGTCACGGTCTTTCGGATGGCCCAGCCCAGGACAAAGGTCGCGGCGAACACGACCCCGGCAACAGGGGCAAGCATGATAGGGCGGCTGAAAATGAGGTCGCGGTTCACCCCGACCATGGAATACAACACAATAAAAAAAGCGAGGTCGGTCAGCCAGCCCCGTACCGGCTCCAACCTGTCCTGCCATTTGAAGTACAGTATCAGCCTGGATACCGCCAGCGGCGCGACGATGAGCAGCGATATAATGATCAGAAGCTTATAGGGATCGTCAAATCCTGTTTTAATGAATAACCACATTATGAGGGGCATAAGCACCAGGGCTGCGAGATAGGAGGCCACGGTGCCCGACAGAGTGTAGGAGACATCGCCATCGAGCATTGCGGTGAAGGGGATGACGGCCACGGCAGGGGGCACTGCGGCGACCAGCACGAAGCCGGTCTGGAGATCCTCGTTGCCTATCAGCAGGGACGATAGGATGAGGATTACGCTGCCCAGTATCGCGTAGGTCATCATGATGCCGATCAGCGAAGGCCTGATAATGGCGCGGGGCCGAAAGAAATAGCTGTTGGGCACGCCGATCGTCGACAGGGTCATGACCAGGGCGAGCGCGGGCATCATCAAATGCCTGGTCCATGCCGCCGCCTGCGGCAGGGCGAGCCCCAGCGTAATGGCGAGAAGAAAAATTACGTTGCGCTTGTTCAGAAGGCTGGCCATTGGTCACCCCCATGTTTGCGTCCCGGTTGTGAGTACTGTAATTATTGCGGGCATATTGTGCAATCATAAAAAGAGATCAATAATAATGCCTTCATCGAAACAGGCATTTGCATAATGAGAAGCCGCCATCAACGGCGGGGTCGAGCGGAATTTCCGGACGGCCATGCCCGCGCGTGCCGGGCGGCGATCGAAAAATTTTGTTTTAGCCGTGTGCACCGCAACTGGAATTGTCCCCGTATTGTCCGTATATTAATTAAACACATCATTCTTATTATGGAGGAGTTCGATATGCAAGATGTCATGATAATCGTAACAGATCTTGAGCATTTCAAGGCTTTTAAAATGAAAAAAAGGAGGAATTCAAGCAAAGAATCGCTGGAATTGCTCACCTCTTTCGACAATATCGAGCCGCATAAAAAGATAAGTGAGCGCATGAGCGACAGGGCCGGCCGTTTCCGGGGTCATGGAACCGGAGAGTCGCATAGAAGCACAAGCGAGGACAGGAGGCGGCTGACGAGATATATTGCCGACCGGGTGAACTCGGTCCTGGCGGATAATAATGTCGAGGCCTGGTATTTCGCAGCACCGAAAAAAATCAATAACGAGATACTGGGGAACGTCAAAACTGATTTTATGAACAAATTACGAACGACTATTCAATCTGACCTCACAAAATCACCCGAGGCAAAAATAGTGGACCTGTTTATTTCTTGACCGGGGGGCCTGCCGCGGGCTACAAGAGGGATTCAGAATCAACAAGGCAGGCAAACCGGCATGGACGCAACCACAACCATCGAACAATTGCAGCGGGCGGTCATTGATTTCCGCGATCGTCGAAACTGGAAGCAGTTCCACGATGTCAGGAACCTCGCTGCGGGCCTTTCCATTGAGGCGGCCGAACTGCAGGAGGTTTTTCTCTGGAAGAGGGACGGGGAGATAGAAAACATGCTCGCCTCAGGCCCCGGCCGCGAAAAAATACGGG
Organism: Spirochaetota bacterium; assembly: GCA_016933025.1. Lineage (GTDB taxonomy): Bacteria > Spirochaetota > UBA4802 > UBA4802 > UBA5550 > RBG-16-49-21. Next base: position 27,652 of record JAFGBT010000053.1, read on the forward strand.
AGGAGCTTGCCGACGTGCTCGTCTTTCTGCTTTACCTCGGCGAGGCGGCGGGGATAGACCTGTCGGACGCGGTCGCGCACAAGCTTGCCGTCAACGAGAAGAAATATCCGGTCGACAAGAGCTATAACAGCAGCAAGAAGTACACGGAATTGTGACTCCGGGAGCGCGGTCTCATGGCCGCGCCTCCGGGCGGTTATTTCGGCACCATCGTTTCAGGAATCTTCACCGCAACCACGGACCCCCGTGCGCAGATGACCCCGGCTACCGAGAGATCAGTCTCGACAACAATTTTGCGTTCTTTTATCTCCTTCACCCGCGAGCGGAGCTCCATCGGCGCAGTTATCGGGGTCGGCTTTAAAAAATCGACATGGAGCGACCCGGTGACAAAGCGGATTGCCGGGTCGGTGTCCATGCCCCGTCCCTCATGCCGGTAGGCGGCAGCCGCGGCGGTCGCCGTGCTGTGGCAGTCAATCAGCGAGGCGATCAACCCGCCGTAGACGAAACCGGGGAAGGCGGTGTGATACTCGTGCGGCCGGAAGGTGCACACGCTCTCTTCTCCGTCCCAGTAGCTTTTGATCTTAAGGCCGTGATCGTTGAGGCGGCCGCAGCCGTAACACTGACTGAACGAGTCCGGGTAATAATCCTGAAACGCCTTGTGCGACATGGTGTCTCTCCTGGCGAAAAGTGGGGCTGCCGGCCGTGTGCCGCCGCCCTAATATTTGAACGGGTCCTTGTAGGTAAGTCCGTTGCCTTCGGGGCGTTCCAGCTCTTTGTAGGAGCGTTCGTACTGCGACAGGAACTTCCTGGCCTTCTGGAACGTGAAATAGAGATCGTTATCCTTGCCCCGCTTTCCCTTGTGGAATTCAAAGCCGTATTTTTTCAGATAGAGGTCCTGAATCAGCGAATCGTCTGAGCGGGCCGTCAGATCGACCGCAATCTCTGCCGGCTTTGCGCCTCGGTGCATGTCGATGGCGTAATGGCACGCCAGTGCGATGGTTGCGCGGCCCACGCCGCCAACACGGTAAAAGGTGTCGTCTCCTTTATATCTGCCGAGGTACGACGGCTTGACGTTGTCGGGATAGTTGAGCGGCAGGGACGTAAAATAATCGATATAGATACCGGAACGGGGGTTTGTCTTGGTGAATCGATAGTTGAATATGTTGTATCCCAGTACGATGAGTGTTTTATCATACGTGATAACGATGGCATGTGAGACAAAGTGATTCTTTTTCAGGAATTCCATAGAGGTAAGCTTTTTATCTTCGGGCTCGCAATGGAGTCCGTAACGGCTGTAAAAGAATTCCATGATCGCCTGTTCGCCCCTGCCGTCGATTTTTTTAAACAGCTTCTCTTCCATTCTATGAAGGGGCATAACACGACCGGCAATAAGCTTCCTGTTGATATACAGGGGCGCCCAGTGCGCTTTGATGCTGAATTTCAGACCGGTGTCGTATCCGCTCATGGCTTCGGTTCTCCTCTCGGCGGCGCGGGGAAGTGCTCGACCGCGCGATGGCACTGGCTCCGCTGGATTTTACCCTGTAACAGCTTCATTATCGGTATGTCGGGGGCCGGCTTTCTCTGTGTTCCCCCGCGAGAATATCCGGAATATGTTAATACGGACGATATTTTAGTTGAATCTCCCTGCAGAGCAAGCACATTTTTATCGTTGCGCCGGTAACGTCAGTTCATGGAGACATAAGGAATTGATCTCATTTTTGTGTTGACCGTGCGCCTGAAATAGTCGCACTTCGTCGTGTGGGTTTGCCATGAAATCCGGGAATTCAGATATAAGCGAGCGGCTCCGCCTGGCGCTTCGGGCCCTTCGGCACCGCAACTACCGGCTGTTTTTTGTCGGCCAGGGCATATCGCTCATCGGGACCTGGATGCAGAATGTGGCGACGAGCTGGCTGGTCTTCCGGCTTACCCATTCCGAGATGATGCTGGGCCTTGCCGCTTTCGCGGGGCAGATCCCCATCGCGTTCCTCTCGCCGTTCGCGGGCGTTTTCGGCGATCGTCTCGACCGCCGCCGCATGCTGATCGCCGTGCAGGTGCTCGCCATGACGCAGGCGCTGGCCCTTGCCGTTTTTACCATAACCGGCACGGTCCGGGTGTGGCATGTAATCGCCCTCAACCTGATCCTCGGCATGGTGAACGCCTTTGAAATGCCGACGCGCCAGGCCTTTGTCATACAGATGATTGACGACCGGTCGGACCTCGGCAACGCCATCGCCCTGAACTCGTCGCTCTTCAACGCCTCACGGCTCGTCGGCCCCGCCATCGCGGGCCTTCTGGTCGCCGCGGCAGGGGAGGGCGTATGCTTCGCGGTCAACAGCGTCAGTTACGGGGGGGCTATAGCGGCGTTCGCGTTCATGAGGATACCTCGCCGCGCTTCGAAGCGGCCGCGGACCGGTATCTTCACCGAGCTCGGGGAAGGGATCGCATATGTGGCGCGGTTCACGCCGATCAGGGACCTGATCGCAATCGTGGGGCTTACCAGCCTGGTGGCGATGGCGTTTCCCGTTCTCCTGCCGGTGTTCGCGGGGAGCATCCTGCAGGGCGGGTCGCTCACCTATGGTTTCCTCGTGGCGTCGACCGGCATGGGCGCGCTGGCGGCGACCCTGTACCTCGCGATGAGGGAAAGCGTGCTCGGCCTGGAGCGCGTCATAGCCACCGCGCTGGTGTTGTTCGGAGCAGGGCTTGCCGCCTTCTCGATTTCCCGGTCGTTCATGCTGTCGATGGTCATCCTCGCGATCGTCGGCTTCGTAATGATATCGGTCACAGCTTCCTGTAATACCCTGATCCAGACTGTGGTCGATGAGGACAAGCGGGGGAGGGTCATGAGCCTGTACGTTATGGCCTTCATGGGGGCGGCGCCCCTTGGGAGCATCCTTGCCGGTTCGGTTTCGAGCGCGATCGGCACTCCACACACCGTCCTCATCGGCGGATGCATACTCATGCTGGGCGGTGTCGCCTTCGGCCGCCGACTGCCGGCCATCAGGAAGGTCATCCGCCCCATCTACAAGAAGATGGGCATCATGCCCGGCGCGGCCGCGGGAGTCCATGCGGCTGATGAGCCGCCCGTTCCGTAACGCTAAGAACCTCCATTAATAACGGAAGCCATCCCTTTCAGGATGGCTTCCTACAAACCGTTGATCATAGATGTTCCTTGAACCCATATTCTTCAGCTTTTATCACGTTTCGCTTTTCACAAGCTTAAGACCGCACCGGCTTAGCCGTTTTTTGTGTGCTCTGTCTTATGGTGACAGGCTGAATTCTATAATCAATATAACTACCGCTATGTAAATAATCAAACATTTTAAATTAAAAAAAAATTTTTTTTCAAAACGCATTAATCAGGCCAACAGTTATCGTGGATTATTTTTTTAAAGAAAAAAAACAAATGACGCCGGCCCGGGCGGAAGGAATAGCAGTATATGGAAAAGTATTCCGTTAAGATTCTATTTTCATTATTGTTTAGTAGGCCGCGCACTGTGTAATCTTAGCGGGCATTTACCGTGACCCCTTCCTTGTCAGAGGATTTCCCGGCGGGGCTCACTTTCCTCCCCTGATCTGGTCGGTTTGCCGTAAAAAAGGATTGAAAAATAGAGCGTCACCGTCTATCACAAACTTATCATACAATGCCCCGGGATGATGCTGGTGCCGGGGTTTATGACTTCATGTGATCCGTATTCGAGGCCGGGATGCGGAATGCCGGTGAAGAGTCGCCCTTCCATATCCTTGTTAACAGGAGGATGCCTTCAATGAAAGGAATACAATGTACCATCATCGCGATGCTCACAGCTTCAATGTTCCTCTCTCTCTCGTCGCCGGCTGATGCGAAGAGGGCGTACAAGATCATCATGATGGTGGGCGACGTGAAAATCGAATCCGGCGGCGCGACGGCCACTGCCGCAGTCAACCAGGTCCTTGAGGGCGGCGAAGTCATCATCACCGGCGCCGGCTCAATCGCGGACATCTCCATGGGCGGCAACGGCTACATGAGGGTTCAGGAAAATACCAGGGTGAAGATAGCCGCCCTCGCGAAGGCCGCGGGGGACCCTGACGTTGACATGGAATCGGGCGGCGTTCTGGTGTTCCTCTCGAAGCTGCTGAAAAGCAACAAGTACGAGGTCAAGAGCCGCACGCAGGTCGCATCGGTCAGGGGGACCATCTTTCAGGTTACCGGAGACAGGGATGAGTCCCAGCTGGACGTGTTCGCCGGGAGCGTCGTGTCGTCCCCGGTCGAGGACGGCATAGTGCAGCGCCAGATCGTCCAGATGGTCTCGGAAGGCCAGTCGCTCAACCTGACCAAACTTTTAGTGGCGGACGTGCTCGCCAAAAAGAAGAAGCTCACCCTTTCGGCGCTCAGGAGCGAGATAAAGGAAGCCTTCATGAAGCAGGCGCTCCAGATCCGGGAGTCCCCGGAATTCAAGAAATACGGTGGCAGGGAGCTGAAAAAACAGATCAACGAGCGGATCGAGAAAATCAAGCAGGAACTTAAGGATAAGAAACTGGACACCAAATCCCTGAAAGAGCAGTTAAAGAATAAAAAGGAAGAGCTTTTAAAAGACAGGGAGAAGATGATAAGGGAACTGAAAGGCAAGTAGCAGGAAGAGGCGCGGATGTCCACCCTCATCCTCATCGGTATTGATATCACCTTTTTCGGGTTCGGTCTCTGTCTCCTCCGGGCGCTTGATCTCCTGGTGTCTGAGGGTCGCAGGTCCGCCTACGGCATTTTCTTCTATTTTTTCAACGGCATACTGATGCTCGGCTTCGGCCTGACCGCCCGCGGCGTGCCGCCGGTCCATCCGGAATCGATATTTCTGTTTGTCGCGTCGCTGCTCATGGTGGGCCCTCTCGATTTTTTCTATTACCACACGCTTCTGTATCCGGAGAGGAGGCTGCCGTACCGGGCATGGATCCACTTCGTTCCGGCCGCGGTTGTCCTGGCCGGCGAGGTGGTTTTCCAGCTGCAGCCCGCGTACCTGAAGCGTGACCTCATCGCCGGCTTTTTCCGCGAGCCCTTCGGCCACATCCTCTTTATCCTGCTTGCGGCCATTTCTCTCCATGTGCTTGCCTATGCGATAATCATTATACGGACGGTCTTCGCCGATGTCACCGGGAGCGTTTCGAGCAGGGGGTTTCGTTTCGTGCTCTATTCGGGGGTCACGATAATACTGATCATTGCGCTGGTTCTGGGCGGCTTCATGTCCGGCAGCCCGGGGGTGTTTGTCGCCGGCTGCGTGCTGAACGTGTCCCTTCATGTCGCGATTTACCTTGGCACCCGGGCGAACCCGGTCTTCTTCACAACGCTGAAGCGCGCGATAAGGAAAAAGAGGTACGAAAAATCGATGCTCGAAGGACTGGATACCGGGATCATCGGCGAACGGCTGAACGAGCTGATGCGCGACGAGGAGCTTTTCCGCGACAGCGAGGTGTCGCTCCCATCCGTGGCGAAGAAGCTGGCGCTCACGCCGCACCAGCTTTCCCAGCTCCTGAACGAGCGGATGGGAACGAACTTCCACGACTTTGTCAACCGTTTCCGCGTGGAGGCGGCCAAGAAGCTCCTTGTCGACAACCCTGAAGCAAACATCATCTCAGTCTGCTTCAACGTGGGATTCAATTCGAAATCATCATTTAATGCCGCCTTCAAAAAACTGACCGGCATGACACCGCGGGACTACAAGAGCGGCATCGGGAAGCTGTAGTCCGTTTTTTGTACGGGTTTATAAGAACGGTCGACCCGGACGGCTGTTCGTGATAGTATAAGCAACATGACGCCGTCCCGTACGGGTCAATCACCATCATCCAGGGGGACACAGATGAGATTCACGCTACTGCTCTTCATCCTCTATCATATCCTGAAAAGGGCCGTGAAAAAGAACGCGGCCTTCCGGAGCTATATCGGCGCCATCCACAACGTCAGGGTGATGATAAAGACCGCGGACGGGAAGCGGGGGAGGGTCTTTATCTTCGACCGGGGCGGCCTGAAGAGCAGATCGGGCGCAACGCACCCCTACGACGTGGCGATCGTCTGGTCTGACCCGGGAACCGCCTTCAGGGTGCTGTCGTCGCAGAGCGACGAGCAGCAGTTCCTGGCTGCCGCGGCCGGTAAGATGAAGATCGACGGCATGGCGTTTTTCGCCCAGTGGTTCAACGACGGCGTGAAGCTGGTCATGTAGCAATTTACAACCAAGACAATTATCAGGAGGATTCACACCATGGCACTCATCAACGGCGGGCATCTGGTCGGCAAATATCTTAAACAGGTCGAGAACGTCGATATCGTGTTCGGCATATCGGGCGGGCACATCGAGTCGATGCTCGACGGCTTCACGGAGTACAAAATCCGCACGATCGACGTGCGGCACGAGCAGGCGGCGGCAATGATGGCGCACGCCTGGTCCGTGTACACCGGGCGTCCGGGCGTCTGCTTCCTCACCGCGGGCCCCGGCTTCACCAACGGCCTCACCGGCATCGCGAACGCCTACCTCGACAACGCGCCGATGGTGGTGCTCTGCGGCAGGCACCCGCTCAGGGACGACCTCACGGGCGCCCTGCAGGAGCTGAACCAGATGGACATCGTGAAGCCGATGACCAAGTGGGCGGCGACCTGCTACGACACGAAGCGGATACCGGAATACCTTTCAATCGCCTTCCGGCAGGCCATGGAGGGGAGGCCGGGACCGGTCTTCCTGGAGCTTCCGCCCGACATCCTGAACGTGAAGGTCGAGGAGTCACAGGCGCCCAAGCCCTCCCGCGCCACCAGGAAGTACACGGTCCACCCGGACGACGCCGATTTAAAAAACGCGGCCGACATCATCAACGGCGCGAAGAAGCCGCTCTTCCTCGGGGGGACCGGAATCGGATTCAGCGCCTGCGCCGAACAGCTCCGCGCCTTTGTGGACAAGAGCGGGATTCCCTTCATGCTCCTGAACAACGGCAGGGGCGAGCTACCGGACACCCATCCACTCTCGATATGGGACGCCGGCAACATCGGCATGATGGTCACCATCCAGCAGGCGGACGTGATCGTGTCGGCGGGGCTCAGGTTCAACTGGATCCTCCAGTCGGGCAAAATCATCCCGCCGGCGACGAAGCTGGTGCGGATCGACATCGATCCGCACGAGGTCGACCGGAACAGGACCGCGGACGCGGGCCTGGTGGGCGATGCCGGGTCGGTCCTGAAACAGCTCACGCCGCTGGTGCAGAAGCGGGACCACTCCGAGTGGCTCAAGACGCTCCGCGCGGCGAGCCGCTCCATGCTCGACTACGAGATAAGGACGCGCGAGAACCCCTCAGACCCGATACACCCGATACGGCTGGCGGCGCAGATCCGCTCGGTGACCGGCGAGGACGCGATGTACGTGGCCGACGGCGGCGACACAGTCTACTTCGGGCTCACCGGGTTCATGTCGAAGCACCGCGCCGGCGTCATCGGCACCTCGTCCGGCCTGCTGGGATGCCTGGGAACCGGCATCCCCTTCGCAATGGCTGCCAAGCTGGCGTACCCCGATCGCAACGTGGTGCTCCTCAACGGCGACGGCTCTTTCGGCTTCAACTCCATGGAGTTCGACACCATGGTGCGTCACAACATCCCGATTCTGTGCGTGGTGAACAACGACTGCGCCTGGGGCATGATCAAGCACAGCCAGGAGCTTTCCATAGGAGCCGACCGGCTCCAGTGCTCCGAGCTCGGCACGCGGCGGTACGAGAAGATGGTGGAGGGCCTCGGCGGCCACGGCGAGTTCGTCACCAGGGATGAGGACATCGTCCCCGCCCTCGAGCGCGCCATCGCGTCGGGAAAGCCGGCGTGCGTGAACGTGATGACCGATCCGACGGTCACCAGCCCGGCGACTCCGCTGTTTTATCAATCGTTGAAGATGGAATGATATTGTTCCGTTAGCGGCGGGCTTAAGCCCGCCGCTAACGGAAATCAAGGAGATTATAGCATGAAAGCACTTCTGCTCAATCTCGATCCTCTGCGGTTTGTCGCGCTGAATATCCTGCGTCCCCTGAGCGTGAAATTCTGCTACACCGGGCCCTTCTCCACGGTGAAGCTCGCGGACATCCCCGAGCCGGAGCTCCCCTCGCAGGAGTGGCTCAAGATAAAAACGCGGCTCTGCGGCGTGTGCGGGAGCGACATCAATCTCATGTTCATGAAGGATTCCCCCACTGCCATGCCCTTCACCTCGTTTCCCTGCGTGCCCGGCCACGAGTTCTGCGGAGAGGTGGTAGAGACCGGCAGGGACGTGACGGGCGTCAAAATCGGAGAACTGGTCACCGCCATTCCGGCCCTCGGCTGCGAGGCGCGCGGCATAAAGCCGGTGTGCAGAAGCTGCGCCGCCGGCATACCGGGGAACTGCGAGAACTTCGCCGAGGGCTCGCTCGCTCCCGGAATGTTCACCGGCATATGCAGCGACGTGGGCGGCGGCTTCGCAGAGTACGTCGTAGTGCACCGGAGCCAGGTGGTGCGGGTGCCGAAAGGGGTGTCGCAGCAATCGGCGGCGCTCACCGAGCCGCTCGCCGTCGGCCTGCAGGCAGTCCTTGACAACCTTCCCGGGAAGAACGACCGGGTGCTGGTCATCGGCGGCGGCGTGATCGGCGCCATGGTGATCAAGTCGATCCGGGGCCTCGGCATCGGCTGCGACATCACGGCGGCGGAGCCGTCGCCCTTCGCCGCCGCGTACGCGAAGAAGTCGGGCGCCGACCGGACGGTGTCGGGCGATCTCATCAAGGCGGCAATCGACGCGACGGGAGGCAGGGCGTACAAGCCGCTCCTCGGCGGGCCGGTCGTGATGGGCGGCTTCGACCGGGTATACGACACCGTGGGGCATCGCCATACCCTGAACACCTCCCTGCGGATACTGGCGACCGGCGGCACGCTCTCGGTCCTCGGCATCGGCGGAGACGCGAAGCTCGACCTGACCCCGCTCTGGCTCAAGCTCCAGACCGTCAAGGGCTGCTACGCCTACCGGGAGAATCCGGTGAAGGGCGGGAGGAAGCAGGCCTTCAACATGGCCCTCGACATGATCGCCGTCGGGAAGGTGCATGTTGACGACATGCTCACGCACAGGTTCAGGCTCGAGGATTACAAGAAGATGATCGAGACCAATGTGAGCAAGGGTAAATACAAAGCGATGAAGACGGCGTTTGAGTTTTAGAAGTGTGGGGTCCGGGGGCGAAGCCTTTTCGGTAATTTAAACACCTGAAGCAAATAAAAAATATCTGATTGCATCTGCAGCCAAATAAACATATAGTATTTTCACGATCTCAAGGCAGGACAAGTCTTATTATAGCTTCAATATTTTTTTTACTATAACCCTCAAACCGTCCTAATATTCTGCGTTTTTTAGAAATAACAAAAGTGACTGGATATCTTTTTACGCCAAATTTCATTTGAATTGATCCGAGTGTATCTGAATAGGATATATCATAAATACCAAACCTTGCCGCCTCTGGGGAAACTGCTTGCGGGGTTTCATTAAACACAAACATTAGGCGAGAACCTTTAGATCTTTTTACAATATCCACAAGCTCTGGTATCTCTTTTTTACAGGGTCTACAATAAATTGAAGTAAAGTTTATTATGACAACGTTGTCATTTGCAAGTTTGTTGAGCATTGCATATAATATTAGGCGAACGCCGTCAAGATTATAAAAAGCGACATTTGGTGCTTCATTATTTAATGCGCCAATATCATCATTATTAGAAAACAAGGTAGTTAGTATTATGAATAATTCAAAAATATATATTGCCCGTTTCATTTTTTAACAGATTTAATTTGGCATTTTAGGTTAATTTATTACCACAGCCTTTATTGTGATCTCAACTACTTCGTTCTTGGGGTCATTCGTATATATATAAATATATTTAATCACTTCGTTGCTGTAATCCTCGGAATTGAAATGTATTTCCAAAACTCCATCTCCACCCGGTTTGATTTCATTGGTTTTAACAAAAGAACTAACACATCCGCAATAGCTTTCAATTTTTTTTATTTTTAATAAAGCCGTGCCTCTATTCCAAAAAAGTATTTTAGCGGTATAAACAGCATGTGGTTTGATAATTCCAAAATTATAATTTTCTGTCTCAAACACGATCCGAGGCTGTGGAATAATTAATGTTATTAAGACAGTAAAATGGAGTATCGGTATAGCACCATGCTGCATGTATTGACTTCCCCGTAAATATTACCAGATATAAAAAGCTCTCAGAATCTGTATGTAATATACGCTCCCATCAGCCTGTCGTTTGAATATCTCAAACGAGTGATTGCCTCGTTCGACCCATTTTTGTATAATATATTGAAAGAGATACTTCCATTTGCCATTTTCTTTTTCAAAATTTTATAGAATAAATATTTATACGTGAAATAGATAGCCGGGATAACTGCAGCAGCGCTTACCGAATAAAATACAATGGTGAGAATAGAATACGTGTCAGCTTCGTCTTTCTTTTTTCTTACTTCATTGTGCAGGCGTGTCGCCAGAATAATATTCGCTGCCATACTGTATTTATCATGCAGAGAATTGTATTCTGAATAAGCATCATTATATAATACATGAAACGTTATTCCGCAACCCAGTGTCAAAAGACAGATGGAGTCAAATATGAGAGCGCAGGCACCGTAATATTGACTGTTTAATTCCTTATTATAATAATCTATATCACTTGCCTTGTATGAATATCTAAGGGTTGAACACGTTTTTTTATAGATATCCTCTGCCTGGTCTGTTATCAGCATTTTATTATAACCCAGAATATACTTGGTATTCTTCAGTATTTTTTTAGCATTCATGTTATTCCCGCGAATATTCAAGTATTCAGCCTGATTGCACAAGGAAGTAACGCGGTTTAACAGCCATGCTTTACCTGTTTCATATGTGATCGTCCGTTTTGTGGTTATCCTGGACCTGTAGTCGTCAATTATCTTGTGTTTTATGCCTGACTCCTCAAGCTGGGACAGAGCGTTATCGTAGTCTGACAGGGCAGATAAAAACCTGTATTCACGATATCTGTCTTCCGCGCTTGATTCATGTATGCCGCTTTTCAAAGAATACAGCCTGGCAAGTCTTTGTATAAGAGTATTGTCAATGTAGGCTGTATCATTTTGATATTCTTCGGGTATTTTTCTTAAAATTGCTTTTATTGAGAAATATTGATTGATGCTTGATTCAATTATTTTTTCATTTATTTTATCGTGACTGTTAATCCAGTTATCAGCTTTTTTTATCATGGCAACAACTTCGGCTTTGTATGTTGCGGAAATTCTTTCATGAACCTGAGTAATGAATGTATTGATTTTTATTTTATTTTCTTCTCTGAGACTTTCATTTATTTTAATTAATACCGACTGGTATCTGTCGCGCGCTTCGATGAAATCGTTGTCTTTATATAAAATATCTCCTTCTTTAATCAGCTCGCCAAGATAATCAAGAACACGTATGATTGTTTCATTGTCCGCCTGGTTTCTGTAAATCTCCATGGAACGGTTCATTTCTGCAATACTCATATTCTGGATATCAGCCCTGTGAACTTTATTGATTTCATTATTATCAATTACTAATTCTGTTGACACATCTCCGGGAGCCCTGGAGAGGTCTATCGAGTAAGAATTGTTCATCAGCTTTTTGGCGCATTCGCGGCAGAACCATTCGAGCTGGCTCTCCAGCAGCGCGACCATGACAAACGATTTCTTTTTTTGCGTCAGAGTCTTGCTGTCCCGTTCGAGATTGGTCAGCTTGATGACGAGCTTGTTGTTTTCCCGTGACACCGAGCCGTATATGATCTCGTCGGCATCAATGGCATCGGCGATCTTCATGGCGCACGACTCGGCATCGCATTTTACCGTCATAAGCAATGCCGCCTGCTTGAACATGACCTTGATGTCATCATCAGTGACAAGCTGATATTTGTTGCTGTAGCCTTCGAGGAGTGACAGCACAAGATAGTCTCTTACTTTTTGTGATACCCTTTCATAAACGCCTGTATGTGCAATGATGGAATGGACATAAAGGCTTTTTTTCCCTGCCGCCTCTGCCGGGAAGGAGAAAAACAGAGTAAATATTATTCCTGAAATGGATATACATCTGAAAAAAGATAAATACATGTACCCCCCCTCTTCCTGAAGCATCATATAAACAGCGAAAAACTAATAAGTCGCGTCCGGAGTCTGAAACATCCGGATATGATTAAAATGATTTGTTTATTCCTTGTAATTTATTAAAAATTTATCCCATACGAATGTAGATAAATAATATACTATTCAAATATTATTACTCTTTATACTCAAATGCTCCTATATCGGGATATCCATCATTTCTTTCTTCTCCATCTTTATCAGTTGCAGGTGCGACTGATGCATTTGCTGCATTAATGCAGTATGACCAACTACGCAGATGTAGATCACTGTTTGAATCAATAAAAGCGGGATTCTCATTAATATTTCCGCTTCCGGAAAACCCTCCTCCTTGAATATTTGAATAGGTCACATTGCAAACACTGGTATCTGCATTATAAATTTGATTTAATGAACCTAATGCATAGTTGTAATATATAACTGAATTTATAATTGTAAGTTCGCTATCACTAAAGTTATAAATCCCACCACCGTGTCCATCAGTTGCTTCATTTGATGAAAAAGAGCAGTTTATTATATTAATGGGGTAATGCTCATAATCTCCCTTTGTAGTAACGATTGCGCCCCCATGCAGGTCACTATAATTAGAAACAAATTCACAATTTACAACATCTACTTTTTCATCATACAATCCAACCTCAAGATAAACCGCACCTCCATAATAATCAGATTCATTTCTATAAAATCTTGAACTGGATAATACCCCAGCGCTATCATCGATATAGATGGCACCACCATAAGCAAGTTGATCACCGTCATCATCAGCAAAATTCATATAAAAATCACAATTTTGTATTGCAAATGTACAATCGTTCAGATTTAAGGCACCTCCCTCACCATCATTCCCCCATCCATTGGCATAATTATAATAAAAAGTACAATCAGAAATATTAATAGAGGAACCTAATACGGAATAAATCACTCCTCCCCTGGCTGCTTCATTATGATCAAAGTTGCAATTCGCAAAATTAATCGATCCCCCACTAAGGAATACAGCCCCTCCATTATTTGATTGATTATCAGTAAAAATACAGTTTGATATTGTAAAGTTTGTAGCACCTGAAGTCAGTCCACATCCATCCCTGTTGGTATTAACACCTCCAGTAATTTTAAAGCCATCTAATATTACATTATTTGCACCAGTTATAACTCTATGAACAACACTCTGTCCATTAAGAGTGCTAATATTTGTCTCCAAGTGGCGATCGGTTATTAAGTTTTCAGATCCAGAAAAACCGCCATAAACATCAACATCTGTTTTTAAAGCAAGTAATGTTTCATCAGTACCATTCCTGTAATATGTTCCTGCTTTTACCCAGACTTCTTCACCAGATGTTGCGGCCGAAACTCCTACTTGTATTGTTTGAAAAGCAGAAGCCCATGTTGCACCGTCACCTCCGGAACTTGCAGCGGAATCAACATACCATACTTTTGATCCTATTGTAAAAACCGCATCAGAAGAATCAGTCACGCTGCTTCCGTCTGCATCGGTGACTCTTACAAGAGCATCGCTTGCTGTAGGAGATGCAACAGTCCACGAGTAATTTCCTAAATTGACAACAGGACTGCCCCCATCTATATATTCCCATGCTCCATTTCTGTATAATTCAATACGAACATTTTCTATTCCCTCAGAATCCCAGATAATAGATTGTGGTGTGCCTACTCGCCACAACTCTTCGCCATTGGGTGATGATATTGTAATTACCCTGTATATATCGATATCATACTCCAATACCAGCTGAGATAATTCAACACCGAGGTTGCTATTGCAATCTATAATTAAAGTCCTTCCATTGCCAACAGTCCATGATGAAGATGGACTTATGGTCAGCGTGTCATCTGTATATGTATTTGTTGACCAGGAACCGGTATTTGCTTCTGACGCCATATCCCCGCTTATTACTAAACTATCAGGGTTCATTGGCTGATCAAATCTTACAATAATCGGACTATTAATATATATCGTAGTTCCACCTGCAGGGCTGACATCGTAGACATTTGGAGAAGGGTACTCTATGGTATAAATGTCCTCTGTTATTTCACTGTCTTTCATTCCATCTTTAACGGCAATTGCTCTTATTGTCATCATTGTGCCATTGCCTTCCACAGGGATGCCATCCGGGGTCGTTGAATACTCTTTTGATGTTGATGATGTTAACGGATCGGTGCCATCTGTTGTATAATATATAGTAGCATCTTCTGTTGGGCATGATATCTCAACAATCTTATCTTCAGGGTATGTGTCCCCTGGTATGCTGAATTGTGGCGTGGAAACCTTGTCATAGTCAATGGTATAAGTAGCTTCTGCAATATCACTCTCCAATATCTCATTCTTAACTGCAATCGCCTTTATTGTTATGGTTACCGCTGTTGTAGAATTTCCTTCCACAGATATACCATAAGGAGTTGGGGGATATTCTTGTGCTGTTAAAGAAGTTAAAGGATCAGTGCTATCTGTCGTATAATATACAATAGCATCATCTATAGAGCATAATATCTCAACAAATATATCATAATTATAAAGATTTTCCAGAGGATTAAATGTAATTATTGGTCCCTCGGCGATAGTAAAACTAAAGTCTGAATAACTTTTTTTTAACATTAATTGATTTAAGTCGCTACTTATAAATCCATCCAGATTTACAGTATATCTGGTACCAGATTTTAAAAATGATAATGGTGTAATTATAAATCTTGTAGATGTCTCATCAAATGAGGTTTCGTATACAAGTTCAGGCGAAATGACAACAGACCATCCGGTTTTCTTTACAGGACGGCTGAATGTGATAATGATATTAGTATCAGGATTAACCGATTCTTGATTATTATACGGTGAAAAACTTGCCGTTAGTTCATCGGGAAAGAAGGCATCGCCTTTTAGATCATAAGGATTATAAAACTTAATTGAATCATTAAATGTCAGTAGATCATGGCAGGATGGCACAGGCAGTATCGCTGTTATTATGAAAATTCTCAATAATTTAAGGAGCCTTTCGTTTAACATGATTGCCTCCCGAATGTAAAAAATAGTACATTTCCTTGTCGTTCGTACAGGCCCAATCGGCGAGACGAGCTTTCTCGGTATTTACCCCGGTCATCTTGATGCCATCCACCCTGCCAAAAAAAACGCAGGACAAGTAGCCCTTATCTTAATGCGACTCGCGAAAATTGTTAAAAATAAACAAATTTAGAAGAATGTGCACCCATGGATATTACAACAACAGTTAGTTTATATTTCAAGAAAATTTTGGGCAGTATCGGTATTTTTTAAGCCGCTTTTCAACATTTATAATCTCTTGAGGGTTAATTCCCCCAACTCTGCTGCAGGAAGAATTCATTAACTAAATGATTATGCGCCTCTTGCAGGGGTGGATTTCAACCGGCTCCTGGTAGAAGCGAAAAAAAATTCCCTCCACAAAAATTTTTTCGCCTTTTTCCCGGCCGAATCGACGCGTTAATATCAGGAGAAGAAATTTCCCAAGGGGGAAGGTTTGAGTTATTGATGCCGCCCCTTGCCAGCGACGGGTTTAAACCTGCCGTTGGCAAGGGTGGGTTGATTAATGTGCTATATAACAATAGTTTGGTATAACGTTCTTAATCAGTTTTAATCTTAATATTTTAGGCCAATGAAATGCATTTGTCACATTTGCTTAATTTGATTTACCATGCTGAAGAATATAATTGGAAAGGATTATTTTGGTCTTATTGAGGCACATTGATCCGGGAATAGATTCATTTTTATTCAAAAAAAATGATATAGTAATAAAAAAATGGAGGATCTATATGAAACGAGCAATAACAATATCGTTTTTTATTGCAACAGCCCTGTTGGGGTCGTGTTTCAATGACAATTCAGATAACAAAGCTAACAACACTCCTGGTTTGTTGGGGTATAAGCCCAGCCTATTTAGTATGGATGCAATTTATTCTGAATCACTTTCAAGAGATGAAATAAACTTTGGAGTCATTGGAAGACCCAGTAATTATAATGAGACAATAAAAACATTTACACAAGAAGTTGCCAAGTCTGGTAAAGTGATGGCATCAGTGCCATCTTCATTTAATTGGGCAGACCAGGGAGTTGTTACGGTCGCTAAGAACCAGGGTTCATGCGGTAGTTGTTGGGCATTCACTGTTGCTGGAGCACTTGAATCAAAGATACTTATAAATGGCGGTCCTTTATATGACCTGTCCGAGTTGCAGCAAGTTCTTTGTAATACTGATCAGCGTGGATGTAATGGCGGTTGGATGACTGCCTTTCAATATTGGTATGATGTTGGGCCCACATTAGAATCATGCACCGGATATAATTTTACCACAAATACTTGTTCTGATATAAGCAGCTGCCCTCAGCTGCAATACAGAACATTTGGTTACTATACTGTAGATACTAATAACATTAATGATATGAAGGCATCTCTTTTAAAAGATGGACCAGGATGGTTTGAATATTTTGTTTATAGTGATTTTATAGATTACTGGTACTATGGCAGTAGTGGTGAAGTTTATACAAATACATCATCTACTTATAAAGGTTTCCATGCTGTCCTTATTATCGGCTGGGATGACAGTAAGGGCGCATGGTTATGCAAAAACTCCTGGGGAACATATGCTGGTCCAAATAATGACGGTACATTTTGGATCGCTTATTCCGGACATGCATCATTTATGAATTTCGGAATGGCAAATGTTCAAATTATTTCAAACTATAATACTTCAACTCTATTCGGCACTAACTATCACGCCAGACCCGAGTATCACAATTCAACAAGTACGTTGGCAACATTACGTGACATGAATGGAGACGGCCTGCCCGACTATATCGCGCATTTTAATTTCAATACAAATGAATACGGGCTCTGGGTGGCGATCAACAACTGGTCGGGATTCAATGAGCCTATAAACTGGGAGAGCGCCCAGCTTTTCGGCACCAACTACTATGCAGCACCAGAGTATGGAAATAAATTAACAGAGTTGCGAGACATGAATGGAGACGGTCTGCCAGACTATATAGCTCACTATAATTACAATACAAGTCAATATGGACTCTGGGTGGCGATCAACAACGGGTCGGGCTTCTACACGCCTGCGAACTGGGGGAGCGCCCAGCTTTTCGGCACCAACTATTACGCCAGACCCGAGTATCACAATTCAGAAGGCAATACATTGGCAACATTACGAGACATGAATGGAGACGGTCTGCCTGACTATATTGCGCATTATAATTTCAATACAAATCAATACGGACTCTGGGTTGCGATCAACAACGGGTCAGGCTTCGACGCGCCTGCGAACTGGGGGACCGCCCAGCTTTTCGGCACCAACAATTACGCCGCGCCCCAGTATGGCGATAAAGTAACTGAATTGAGGGATATGAACGGAGATGGATTGCCTGACTATCTCGCGTATTATAATTACAATACAAGCGAACATGGGATGTGGGTCGCAATTAATAACGGGTCGGGCTTTGAAGCGCCTGTTAATTGGGGGACCGTCCAACTCTTCGGCAGTACCAATTATGCCATGCCAAAGTGGGGCGAGTATTCGGAAGTGCGAGACGTGAACGGAGACGGTCTGCCCGATTATCTCGCATATTATAATTACAATACAAGCGAACATGGGATGTGGGTTGCTATTAACAATGGATCTGGCTTCAATACGCCGGCCAACTGGGGGACTGCACAGCTCCTGGGCAGTATCAATTATGCCAAGCCTCAGTGGGGAGAAAAGTATTCGGAATTGCGAGATATGAACGGAGACGGATTGCCTGACTATCTCGCATATTATAATTACAATACAAGTGAACATGGGATGTGGGTCGCAATTAATAATGGATCGGGCTTTGACGCGCCTGCCAATTGGGGGACCAGCGGAGTTTTCGGAAGCACATATTTTTCAATGCCCCAATGGGGTACAAAATATTCAGAAGTGCGAGACATCAACGGAGATGGATTGCCCGATTATCTCGCGCACTATAATTACAATACCAGTGAATACGGTCTCTGGGTATTGATCAATAACGGGGAGTGGTTCAATATATATTATTAAATAGTATTGATCTTCCCTGGCTGCTATACGCGGCGGTGATTCGAATACGCCCGGCATGGATGCAACAGGTTATGCAGTATTACAAAGAGAAGAGGGAGAAAATCCCTCTTCTCTTTATATTGCCACGCAGGCACGTTGATGAAAGGGTGGGGCCCCTGGAGAAATCTCACCATAGTTACACGCCTTCACGTGCACGGATAGCTTTCTAATGCACCTGAAGCATTCTCCCTGACGAGAGCCATGCCTGTATGCCTCCCCGGAGCTCGTAGACCCTGGTGAATCCGAGGTCCCCCATAATCTTCAAGGCCCTGCCGGTTCGGTTGTCGCTGCGGCAGTAGACAAAATAGGTCCTGTTCTTATCCAGGGCCTCCAGGCTGCTCCTGAACGAGAGCGAATAATAATCGAGAAGGGCCGCTCCCGGAATGTGGCCGTCCCGGTATTCGCCCGGCGTTCTGATGTCGAGTATCACGAAGTCCCTGCTGCCGGCGTTTGCCCTGATGAGCTTCTCCGCTTCATCCGGCGAAATTTGCCTGATAGCGGCGTTTGTGGTTCCCTGTACCCGCGCCGTTCCGAGAAACGATAGTGAGATGAAACTTAAGATGGATGCTAATGTATATATAATATGTTTCATATTGATATCCTAATTATTTAGCTAATTCTAATATACTAAAATACAATCCATACGTCAATATCGGACACCTGTTTTAAAATCCGTTTTTTTCTTGATATTTAGAGCTACCGTTGCTTGTATATTCCGGTGGGTGTTGTAACAGCGACACTGTTTCCCGGTCAGAACGTATGATGCCAATTAAACTGAGATACATCCTTTCTTTTATAACGACTTTCGCCGTCTGTTTTGTCCTCGCCGGCTGCGAGCTCATTTCGGACGATTCCCGGAGGAACATCCCGATCATGCAGGCCCTGGCGCTGCCGGATGACGCCGCCCTGGGGCTGGACATCCCGATGGAGTCGGATGCGGAGCCGGTCTATGAATCAGCCCCTTCAACGGAGCCCGAAGCCGAACCGGAACCCGATCCGGCCCCGGTCCTTAACACCCTGTCGATAGAAGCGCACGATGCGGCATCCGTGACCCTGGCGCGCCCGACCTTCGAGAACCCCGGCGACCCGGAGCCCTCGGTGACGGCATATATCGGCGAAGCTTTCCTGATGAACGTCGAGGGCGACACGGTGAGCAATTACATCGAGGGGCCGGTCGACGTATCGGGGGGAAATTATCGTTTTGCCGGTCTCGACCCCGGCAAAGATTATTCAATCATCGTGGTGGCGAAAAACATCAGCGGATCATCTGTGCGGCGTTACCAGCATTCGCTCGGCTCGGCAAACGCCGTTGCGGCGGACGCCGCCCGGCTCATGAACACCCCGCCGGAGAGTTTTTTGACGGGGGACGACATCGACCCGGAGCGCGTGACGCAGTCGCTCTCGCTCCCTGCCAGCGGCGCGAACGGCACGGCCATCACCTGGTCGTCCTCGGACCCGGAGGCCATTTCAGACTACGGCGCCGTGACCCGGTTCATGACCAGCGTGACGGTGACGTTGACGGCCACCGTGGAGAAGGAGGGTGAAACCGACGATTCCGCGTCCTTCACCTTTACCGTGTACCGGGTCCTGTTCTACGACGGATTTGAAGACGGCGACCTCGGCGGCTGGACGGAAAACGATCCATATAACAAATTTGAGGCCGGCGCCGTGACCACGTACGCGGCCGGCGGCAGCTACAGCCTGGCGGTGACCGGTTTCGACGGGTGGGGCCCCGAGATGTTTTTCGCGGACATCACCCCGGAGTATATCGGGTACTATATCATGGTTTCTACAACCAACCTGGAAACCGGGAGCGTCGCCTTCTTCGACGGATCGGACCAGATAACCTGCATTTCGTTTGCCGGCGACGGGACCATTACGGTTCCTGCGGGCGGCTCGGCCTATAACAGGTACGATGTCTATTCGAAAAACGACTGGTACCTCGTCGAGCTGAAAAACATCGACTGGGCGGCCCGCACCTATGATCTCTACATCAACGACGAAATGAAGGACGAGAATCTTGCATTCAGAAGCAGGGCCGAAAAGCTCACCAGGCTTATCCTGTTCAACTGGGACAACTCGATCTCCTGGTGGGACGATATCCTCATTTATTAAACGCGGGCCGCTCTCGGCCGCGCGTTCTGCACGATAGAATTCAGCAGCACCACGTCATTTCAGATACAGCGCAATGATCAGATTAGAACACCTATGCAAGACATTTGACGGCGGCCGCTCGTACGCGGTGAACGATGTTTCCCTCCAGGTCAATCAGGGCGAGACCCTGGTGCTGCTCGGCTCGTCCGGCTGCGGCAAGACCACGACGCTCAAGATGATCAATCGCCTGGTCGAGCCGACCCGGGGAACGGTCGAGATAAACGGGACGGATGTCAGGGACCTTGACCCGGTGAAGCTGCGGCGGAGTATGGGATACGTGTTCCAGGGCGTCGGCCTGTTCCCGCATATGACGATTGCGCAGAATGTGGAACAGGTTCCCCGCTTTCTGGGATGGCCGCCGGAGAAGCGAAATCAACGGGTCCGCGAAGTGCTGGACCTGGTCGAACTGCCGACGGAGGTGTATGGCCGCCGCTTTCCCGACGAGCTGAGCGGGGGGCAGCAGCAGCGGGCCGGCGTGGCCCGGGCCCTTGCGGCCGATCCCGACTATCTTCTGATGGACGAGCCGTTCGGAGCGCTTGATGCCCTCACCCGGGAGGCGCTTCAGAAAGAGATGCTTGCCCTCAAGACCCGGCTGAAAAAGACCATTATCTTTGTGACGCACGACATGTTCGAGGCCATGATTCTCGGGGACCGGATCGCCGTCCTTCATGAAGGACGTCTTGAACAGGTCGGCACCCGGAAGGAGATCATTACGGAACCGAAGACGCCGTTTGTGCGGGAGCTTGTTTCCCGGCCGGTCAGGCAGGTGCGGTTCTTTCAGGATGTACTGTGATGGGATTTCATTCAGCCATGTCCTATATCGTTGAGCGTCTGCCGGAGCTCTGGCTGCGGACCGGCGAGCACTGCATGCTGGCCGGCTGCTCCACGCTGCTCGCGATCCTGGTCGGCGTTCCGGCCGGGATCATGATTTTTCGAAAAGGCTGGCTCCGGAGCCCGGTCATGGGATCCATTGGCATCCTTCAGACCATTCCGAGCCTTGCCATGCTGGTCTTTCTCCTCGCGTTGCTTGATATGATCGGCGTGGTCCCGGCACTGATTGCCCTGACCGTGTATGCGCTGCTTCCTATCGTGAGGAACACGCTCACCGGGCTTGACGGCGTGGCGCCGGAGATCATCGAGGCGGCCCGCGGCATCGGCATGACAGCGTACCAGGAACTGCGGCTGGTCCGCATGCCCCTGGCCATGCCGGTCATCGTTGCCGGAATTCGGACTGCCGCGGTGGTCGGCGTCGGTATCGCCACCCTTTCGGCATTTATCGGGGCAGGCGGTCTGGGGCAGTTTATCAACCGCGGACTCGCCCTCTATGATACCGGCCTGATACTGCTCGGCGCGGTACCGGCGGCCGTGCTCGCATTGATTATAGATTTTTCAATAGGATTCGCTGCATGGGCGATGAGGCCGGAGATGATGAAAAGTCGTACACGGTCGGCACGAAGGGCCGCACGGGTCACCGCCTTTGCCCTGCCGGTGGTTCTTCTGCTCGCGGCCATGTATCCCCTGTTCGCAAAGATCGCTCCGCTCCCGCGGGCCGTGCCGACTGTTGAAAGCGGGGCCGGCACTATCAGGATCGGCACCAAGAATTTCACCGAGCAGCTCATACTGGGTGAGATCATGGCCCGGTTGATCGAGGCGCGCACCGACCTCATTGTCAAACGTGTCTTCAACATGGGAGGCACCATGATGTGTCACGGCGCGCTCGTGGGCCAGGAGATCGACCTGTATGCCGAATACACGGGAACGGCGCTGACCGCAATTCTCAAGGAGCCTTCTTCAAACGATCCCAAAGAGGTCTACCGAACGGTGGCCCGGGCCTATGGCGAACGCTTCAGATTGAAGTGGCTTAAGCCGTTCGGATTCAACAACACCTATGTCATTGCCGTCAGGGAGTCGGACGCGGAAGCGAATGGATGGCGAAAGGTCTCCGACCTCAGGGAAGCCGCACCGCGCCTCAGGGCCGGTTTTACCGCCGAATTCGCGGAACGGCCGGACGGCTATCCTGGATTCAGGGAGAAATATCAGTTCAGATTCGGGCGGATAGTGGACATGGATCCCTCGCTTATGTACGGGGCCATCGCAAAATCAGAAGTGGACGCGATCTGCGCCTTTACCACTGATGGAAGGATAACCTCCTACCGCCTGAAAACGCTCGATGACGACATGATGTTCTTCCCGCCGTATTATGCGGCCCCGGTCGTCAGGAAAAACACCCTGCTCAGGTATCCCGAGATAGCTGATGCGCTTTCGCTTCTGGCCGGCCTTCTGGACGATACTGCGATGCAGAGACTCAATTATGAAGTCGACGGCAAAAAGCGGAGCCCGGAAGATGTGGCGAACGATTTTTTGATGAGCAACGGGTTGTTATAATGGCTGTCTTTGCATCGGTCATACCGATTTTTTTATAGAGACACGGGCAATTCAACACCTTACGGCAGCAACCTGAAACCGAAGTTCTTCTCGATGTATGCGATCACAGCGTCGGCGACCGTGGCGGCGAAATCGGCGCGGAGGCGGGGGTTTTTCACCCTGAGTCCGCGGCTCACCTCGAGCTGAAATCCGCTGATGAAGCGGGATTCGGTGTATCGGTAGGGGTTGTCGATCGATCCGTCTGTCAATCCGCAAAAGGCCTTGAGATTGTACCCGCCGCTCAGGTTCATCAGCGGCTTTCGGTAATCGAGACGGGGTACCGCGAAGTATCTCCTCTGGCGAACCCTTCCGAGTTCATCCAGCCCCTTCTGCAGAAGCGAGCCGAAGCTTACACGGCCGCGGAGAAGCTCCGAAAAGCCGGTCCAACCCTCCAGCTTTTTTGAGAGAAACCCGATGGAGCTTTTGGCCGCGTAGTTTTTTTTCGATGTGTCGAGGTGCCGGTCGGAATTCGACAGCTGCCACGCGCTCAGGTTGTACCCGATTATGACGTCGGCGCCGTACCAGTCCGGCTTGCCGTGGAGGTCGATGAAGAGACCCGAGCCAAATGCGTTGAGTACCGCCGGGATTGCCGTAGATCCGATGAAGCGGTGGTGAAAGTCCTTCCACGCCTCGCCGCCCCTCCCGGTCGTGGGGTTGCCGTCTTTCCCCCATCCCCTGTTCTGGTCTATCTTGGCCCGCGTGAGATTGTTGATGACGACGTGCGGAAATTTACCCCCTGTTTTTTCGCCGATGGCCCGCACGATGTCGAGGGCAAGTTCGATGGTCGCGTCATCGTTGTTTTTGTTGATGAAGCCCCATGACGCCTTGCGGTCGGGGATATCGGGCGACAGGCCGCCGCCATGAGGCACGGAGATGATGAGCGGCAGGTTTCCCGCCAGATAAATGACATCGCCCGGAATGCTGGTCGCTATGTAGTAAAGGGACCCGGGAGCGGCGGCGGTTTTACCGACGGTGAAGGGCGCCGGCGGTCCGATGGCGGACCACCCGGCTGCAGTCCATCCGGCGGGAGGGCCGGCCGATATGATCGAAAACGCGCAGGTCAGTATTGCCGCGCGCGTAATGCCTGCTGTAAATCTGAAAGCTTGTATTCTATTGAGCATGGCCGGCCGCCTCGATTTCTGGCGCAATCCCGGGAAGAATGGAACATGTTACGCGTCTGTCCAGCACTTTATTTATCTGGTGTTATTTGTTCATTTGCCGTGGGCAGGTTAGGGCATCGGCCTTATTATTGCCGGGATTTCAGTAACGGGCGGCTGGTTTCGGCCGGCGCTCGGGCCCCGTTCGAATCGGATACCGGCACGATATGCAGCGTGTCCCCTGCCGGCCATGGAATCGTCAGCGCCGTCATGTCAATATTAATTCGTACTTGACTGATGAACCGATCCGGTTGAGGATAGGAGTTAAATATAAAACGTATCTTTTCCCTGGCGAAATACAGAGATATGGAGGGCCGTCATGAAAAGAATGCTTACACCCGCGGTATTTTTCACTCTGCTCGTCATTATTCTTGCCCCTGAGGGCTCCGCGCAGGATTCATTCCAGGATGCCATTGACGCCATTCGCGCCGATGTCGGCGTGCGCGGCATGTCGGTCACGGTTATCGATCCGTGCGGCGCAGTTGTATCGGCCGCGTCGAACATGCCGGGGAAGGCCAACCCGGTCGACACCGGCATGCTCTTCGGCGTCGGGAGCATGACCAAGACCTATGTGGAATACTGCCTCTTCCAGCTCATCGAGGAGACAAGGTACTCCAGCAATCCTTTTACCCTGGAGAGCAGAATCGGCACATGGCTGTACGAGGGGGATGACCGGCCGCTTCCCGATTCATTCAAGAGGGTCATCGATCCGGAAATAACCGTGGGGCAATTGATGAACCACACCAGCGGCATTTATGATTATCAGGCAAACCCCCTGTATTTCGTGGCCGTGTATCTCGATAAGAACAGAATATGGGAGCCGCTTGACATCCTTCGCTTTGTCGCGAACCCGTCGTTTTCTCCCGGTGAGAAATACAGCTATTCGAACACCAACTACATACTCCTCGGCATGATACTCGAGCGGGTCGCCGCCGCCGACGCTCTGTCGGTCTTCAGGGAGTGGGTCGTGTACCCGAATAATTTCACCGGCACGTTCATGCGATGTCTCGAACCGGTCATCGGCGTCGCTGCAGTCGGGTATGAGAAAAACCTGTACGGCAACTACATTACTGCCCGGACCATCATAGGCTCGGGGAACTCGCTTTATTCCTCGTCGTGGACGTGCGGCAATGTCATGACGACCAGCGGCGAGCTGGCCCGGTGGGCCGGCATATACTATGCGTACCAGGAGGAACGTGGATACCTCGACGGCGGGGCGTATCATACCTATTGGAGCCGGGCGGATAACGCCGAACTGCAGGGCATCTGCCCGGCATGTACGAGGGACTATGGCCTCTGCATGATGAAATTCGATTTTTCATCGGTTATACCGGGCTGCGTCGTGTACGGACATACAGGATCGATACCGGGCTATAACGGGTTCCTGGCGCACTGGCCCGGCAAAAACATCAGCATGGCGGTGCTCATGAACGACCATGCGGCCGCGAGATACCTGGTGCTGATGGAGCTCCTCGAGTATCTCGATACCGTGTATTAGCGCCGCGGCCGGCGGGAGTACGCCCGCCGTTAGTCCCCGCTTTCAAACGGCAGTCTGATCTCCTGCTGGCTGAAGTAGCTCATAAATCGCGCGAATTCCACGCCGTTCCCCTTCGGGAATTCGAATCCAGCCATGGTCGTCACCGGGTTCCTGAGTTTCGCCAGCATCTCCTTCCACTTCCGCGAATCCGCGCGTACCTGTATGTCGAGGTTGCCGAGGAGCTTTGGCCTGGCTTCCGCAACGCCCCGCCGGAGATGAATGGTGTAGGTTTCTTCGGTGTCGGTAAATGTGAAGCCGACCCGTTTTTCAACGTCGGCGCACGCTTCGGCGTCGAGGTTGACCGCCAGCGAGTCAAAGAAGAGCGACAGGGGAAGGCGGTGCACCATGGCGGCATCCGGCCTGAACTTCGGCAGGGCCACGAAACCGTCGCGAACCTCCATCGCCTCGGTCAGGTAATAGTGGCGCGCGTTGGGGTTGCTCTCGCGCTCGCCCAGGGCTTTAAGCGCCCTGACCCTGATGCCGCGCGCTTCGCCGTTCTTCGGCTCGAGCCTCAGAACATGGCCCGTCAGTTGGAGGGCGGCCTGGTGCTCGCCCCTGTCGGCGTATCGTTTCGCGTGCTCGACGAGCCTCGACGTGCCGCCGGCGATTTCCGCGATCATCGCGGCCTCCTTACGCGGCGAGAGGGGCTGGAGGTCGGCTGAATCGCCGCTGAACCAGCCGATATTGCCGGCGAACATGGCCCGGGCCGACCAGGCAACCGTACCGTAAAACTCCTGGAGGTAGGGCGACGCGGCGAGGTGGGGCGGGAGCTTCACGAATTCAGCAAGGTCGCCGGGCGTCATCCCTCGGTTCATCCCGCGCAGTGACTGGTCGTGAACGTACTGGATCGCGTCGCGGTAATCGGTGGCTATCCGGTATATGGCGTCTTCGCCGGAGATCGGCCGGCCGTGGCACGGCACGAGATGCTTCGGCCTCAGGTCGCGAATGATGTCGACCGACCGGTACCAGTTTTTCAGGCTGCGGAACCAGGTCCCCCGGATGGTATAGAGGTTGGGGAAGGCCTTGTACAGGTTGTCCCCTGACACGAGCACCCTACTGTCCGGTATCCAGACATAGATCTGGTCGTCCGTCTCGCCCGGCGCGTGTATCAGCTCGAGCCGTATGCCGGCGACCGTGACCTTCATTCGGTCCCTGAAGGTCTTTGTCGGGCGGACATAGCCGAGGTCCGCGCCTTCGCCGAACGACAGGTATGGCCCTATGCCGTCGTTGACCAGCGAAGCCCGGTCGAGATAGACGCCGAACATCCGCATGCTCCGGACGCCGATGATCGGGGAGGTTTCGCTCACGAACCGTTCGGCGAAATAGTCGAGCGTTTCGTGGGCGTAAATATCGGGCGAAGATTTTCCGATGAATGAGGCTGCTCCGTAGATATGGTCGGCGTGAAAATGGGTGTAGATGACGGCCTTCAGGGGGAGGCGGCTGATCTTTCTGAACTCTTTCCATACCCGCTCTCCTTCGGCGCGCGTCTCCATGGTGTCGATCACGATAACGCCGTCCTTCCCCACGAGTAGTATGGAGTTCGCGAGCCCGTAGCCGACGGCCGAGTAGATGCCTTCGTCGACCCGGTATATCTTCTTCTCGAATTCCTTCGAATGCTCCTTCAATTTTTGAGTGGCGTCGACGTTTTTAAGTTCCGTCTCGTCCTTGCCGCATCCGGCGAAAGCGAGAATAAGGACGATGCATGCGATGGCGGTGCGTGTTATTCCTGTCATTGATAATACCTCTCAAATAGATTGGATTGACTTAAGTGAGATTACATTTGTGATTTAAGTTTTGGATCCCCCCTGTCATTGCGAGGGTTTCGCAGAAACCCGAAGCATGCCTCCACGGAGTTTATCCTGAGCTTGTCGAAGGGCTCGGCATGACATGTAACCCGGATCCACTCGACTGCGCTCGGGATAAACTCCGTCGAAGGGTGACGAGGCCTGCCAGTTGTTTCCCCATGTCATGTCTCGACTACGCTCGACATGACATACTGCGTGTCACACTGAGCGGTTCGACAGTTCCTCATTTACCGGATCGCTTCGTCGTCCCTCATGCGTCGGGCCTCCTCGCGTTGACGCATTTATAGTAAATCTGCAGCTGCACGGCCCGTCAACCGATATTCTGCATGTAAAGCCGTCCAGGGTTTCCGTCATTTTTTTGTCAGTTCAGCGATCACGAGTGCTCCTTTTTTGTCCGGCGCGGGCCCTATCAGGCGCATATTCCTTGACATATGGCGTATTTTTTTGTTCATTGTGTTGTAGTATGCGATGAGCGGGGGAGACCTATGAAGAGAAACATCCCTATCCTTCTCACGGCGCTTCTGTGCTCGGCGTTCCTGTCCTCATGCGCCGGGAATGCCGCGATGAGGATGGTGGCCGACGCGCTTTCCTCGGGAACCACCGGCATCGCCTTTACCGGCGATGACGACCCTGAACTTGTGGGCGACGCGCTCCCCTTCGCCCTGAAGCTTTACGAAAGCCTGATGGAAGAGGTGAAGGACAGCCCCGGCCTCTACCTGACCTCGGGGAGCGGATTCATCATGTACTCGAACGCATGGGTGCAGGGCCCGGCCGACATGCTGCCGGACACCAGGGTCGAGGAGAGGAAAAACCAGACGGCGCGCGCGCGAAAGCTCTACCTGAGGGGAAGGGACTACGTCCTGGCCGGCCTTGAGCTGAAGCGTCCCGGGTTCAGGGCTTCGCTGGAAGGGGACGGGTATGTCGGGTTCCTGAACCTCATGGAGAAGGACGATGTGCCCTTCCTGTACTGGGCGGCGGCCGGATGGCTTGCCGCCTACGCCGCCGATCCCTTTGACGTGGAACTGGGCGTGGGCGCCCGAAAGGCACGGGCCATGCTGGAGACGGCCCTCCGCCTTGATGAGGCCTTTGACGGCGGTGCCATACATGATTTCTTCGTTACGTATTACGGTGCCCTCCCAGCCGCCATGGGCGGCAGCGAGGAGAAGGCGCGGAGTCATTTCGCCCGGGCAGTCGAGCTTTCCCGGGGGCTGAAGGCATCGCCCTATGTCTCACTGGCTTCCACGGTATCGGTCAAGAACCAGAACATCAGGGAGTTTAGGGACCTCCTCAACAGGGCGCTGGCGATTGACGTGTCGGCGCGTACGGGAAACCGGCTCGCTAACATCATCGCGCAGAGAAAGGCCCGGTGGCTTCTGGATCACGCCTCAGACCGTTTTCTGACTACTGGAGGAAAAGAATGAAACGTTTCATAACAGGCGCCGCGGCTCTTTTGACAGCGGCGCTCCTGTCAGCACCCCTGGCCGCCCTGACCATCAAGGTCGGGAGCGTGGCACCCGACGGATCGCCGTGGGACAACGCCATGAAAAAAATTGCGGCCGAATGGAGGCGCATATCGGGCGGTACGATCGAGATGAAAATATATCCCGGCGGCATCGTGGGGAGCGAGCCGGACATGATCCGCAAGATGCGGATCGGCCAGCTCCAGGCGGCCATCTTCACCGGGATGGGGATGAGCTACATCGTCCCCGAGACCTTCTCTCTGAGCCTCCCCTTCCTGGTGCGCGGCGATGGGGAGCTGGAATACCTTCTGAAAAAGACGACACCCCACTTCAACCGACTTTTGGAGAAAAAGGGCTTCAGCGCAGTGGTCTGGACCAGGGCCGGCTGGGTCAACATGTTCACCACCAAGCCGATGGTCTACCCGCGCGATCTGAAGCCGATGAAGCTCTGCGTGGCAGAAGGCGACGCTGAGCTTTTACAATCATGGCGCGTCATGGGATACAACGCGATCCCATTGTCCACCAGCGATACCATGACGGCCCTCCAGAACGGCATGGTGGAGGCCTTTTACGCCCCGCCGCTGGTGGCGGCGGCGTTCCAGTGGTTCGGCATCGCGAAGTATATGAGCGACATGAAGCTCGCGCCGATGATAGGGGGCCTTGTGCTCACCACCAAGACATGGCGCCAGGTGCCGGCCGACATGAGGCCGAAGCTCGCGGCGGCGGCGCGCCGTATCGTTGATGGGCTTACCGTTGAAACCGATGCCCTGGAGAGAAAGGCGATGGCCACCATGCTCAAGCACGGCCTCACCGTGAACCATGTCACGCCGGACGCGGTGCGGCAGTGGGAGCAGGAGGCCCTGAAGGGATATAACGTGTACGTCGGCAGGACCTTCTCTCGGGAGTGGCTTGAAAAGCTCCGCAGTTATCTGAGGGAGTACCGCGAGAAAAAATGATTCTGAAAAAAACCGCCCTGTTTTTTCATAGAGCCGAGAACGGTATCGCATATGCCACCATCATACTCCTCGCACTGATGCCGGCGCTGGAGGTGGCGGCGCGGTGGCTGTTCAAAACCGGAATACCCGATTCGAGCGACTACCTCCAGCACCTGGTCCTCTGGCTTACGTTCGTCGGCGGTATGATCACGTCGCGCGAGCGGAAGCACCTCTCCCTCGCCGCGGGGGTTGAGCGGATCCCGGAGCGGGTGCGGAAATGGATCTACGCCGCCACCGGCTCCCTGTCGGCGACGGTGTGCACGGCTTTCGCATGGTCCGCGCTTTCCATGGTCCTGATCGGCTTTGACCCGTCAAAGAGAGTAGGGGTTTTTCCGCTGCAGCTGGTGGCGGGTGTGATGCCCATCGGCTACGGGGTCATGGCCGCGCGTTTCATCACGCGCGCCCCGACAGGCCTGACCGGCAGGCTGATCGCCTCTCTCGGCATCGTGCTCGGGACGCTCATATCGCTCGACCAGGTAGGCACGGTGATTACCACGTTCTTTCCCGCCGCAGCGGTCGATTTGCTGGTATCGGCAGGCCGGGGAATCGCCGGAGCCACGTCGATGCCCTTCATCATTCTACTTGTAATAGCAGCATTATTCGATACACCGATATTTATCGTGCTGGGCGGTCTCGCCTATTTCCTCTTCGTGCGATCGGGGGGACAGCTCGAGGTCATCCCGAACGAGGCCTACACCATGCTGATCGGCAACGCCCTTCCGGCTATCCCGCTCTTCGCCTTCACCGGCTACATCCTTGCTGAGAGCAGGGCGGGTGAACGGCTAATCGAGCTGTTCCGTGCCGTTCTCGGGTGGCTCCCGGGCGGTATGGTCATCGTGGTCGTCATGGTCTGCGCCTTTTTCACGACCTTCACCGGCGCCTCGGGCGTCACCATCCTGGCGCTGGGCGCTCTCCTCTCGACGATACTGGTGAAGAGCGGGGGGTACAAGGAAAATTTCAGCACGGGGTTGATCACCTCGTCAGGGAGCATCGGCCTCCTCTTTCCGCCGAGCCTTCCCGTGATTCTCTACGGCGTGGTGGCGCAGATCAGCATCAAGCAGATGTACGCGGGCGGTCTTCTCCCCGGCCTTTTCATGGTGGTTGTCATCTCCATGATGGGGGTGGTCGCTGCCGTGCGCGGGAAAATACCGAGGGTCCCCTTCAAGCTCGGCGGCTCGCTGAAGGCGGTGCGCGATTCGATCTGGGAGCTCATGCTCCCGGTCATCATACTGGCCGGATTTTTTTCAGGCATCACCACGGTGGTGGAAATCGGTGCGATCAGCGTGCTCTATTCGCTTTTCATCACTATGGTGGCGCACCGCGACATCAGCCTGCGCCGGCTCCCCGATGTCATGCTCAAGTGCCTGCCGATCATCGGCGGGATCCTGGTGATCCTCGCCCTGGCAAAGGGGCTTTCCTACTACATCGTGGACGCGGAAATCCCGATGAAGCTGTCGGAGTGGGTTCGTATTCACATCCACTCGAAGGTGCTGTTCCTGGTGATCCTTAACGCCGTGCTTATCGTCACCGGCTGCTTCATGGACATCTACTCCGCAATCATGGTGGTGGTGCCCCTCATCATTCCACTGGGCGAGGTTTTCGGAATACACCCGGTCCACCTCGGCATCATCTTCCTGGCGAACCTGGAGCTCGGCTACCTGACGCCCCCGGTCGGCCTGAACCTCTTCCTGTCGTCGTATCTTTTCAACAGGCCGCTGACTTCTATCTACCGGGTCGTCCTGCCGTTCCTCCTGGTGCTGCTGTTCACCGTACTCGTGATCACCTATGTCCCATGGATGTCGACGGCGCTGCTGGATATCGTGGGGCAGTGAGGCGGCGGTCGACCCTCCTGCGCTGTCTGGGCGGTCGTATGAAGTAAATCATACACTTTGGCTTGACACCGGTCGTGAATTTTAGTATTGTTGTAGTGCCGTGGGGTGGTTCCGGAAGGAGCCTGAGATTACACCCGATGAACCTGATCTGGATAATGCCAGCGAAGGGAGCCGAGGCGAATAATCCAATATCCTCAGAAAAAACCATCCCGGAGAAATTGTACCTCACCCCCGGCCCCTCTCCTCAAAGGAGAGGGGGGAGTGAATATTCTCAGCCCCTCTCCCTGTGGGAGAGGGGTATGGGGTGAGGGTAATGAGGAGTAATAGTATGGACGTCTACTCATTTCTCGAAGCAGTGCGCCAGAAAAAACCGCTGGTGCACCACCTCACCAACTGGGTCACAATTTACGATTGCGCCCAGGTGGTGAAATCTCTCGGGGCGTCGCCGGTGATGGCGCATGCGCCGGAGGAGGTTGCCGACATGGCCGGCCTGTCATCGGCCCTGGTGCTCAACATAGGCACGCTTACGTCCGAGTTCATCGAGAGCATGAAGATAGCCGCCCGTGCGGCGAACAAGAAGGGGATCCCCGTCGTGCTCGATGTCTGCGGCGCCGGCGCGACGACCTTCAGGGACCAGAAGAGCTTCGAGCTGCTGAAGTCGGCGCGCGTCGAAATCATCAAGGGCAACGCCTCCGAGGTGGCGCGGATAGCGGGCCGTGACGTTCGCACCCGCGGCGTGGACGCGGCCGCGGTCAGGGAGGACCTGGGCGAGATTGCCTCACTACTCGCAAATGAGCGTGACTGCGTGGTGGCGGTAACGGGTGAAGAGGATATCGTCGCCGATCCCCGGTCTGTGTTCGTTGTCCGGAACGGCCATGAGATGATGGCACGCGTGGTCGGGACCGGGTGCATGGCCGCCTCGGTCATAGGGGCCTTTGCGGGAGCGTCGCCGGACAGGCTGTCTGAAGCCGCCGCTGCCGGCCTTGCCTGCTACGGCATAGCCGGGGAGCTCGCTGCAGAGGAATGCGCCGGGCCGGCGGCATTCAAGGAGAGGCTCATGGACCGGGTCTTTCAATTGACGGCCGACGACGTTGTCACGCTCCAGAAGGTGTCGCCGTGAGGGGCTACTATTTCATCACGGACGCGGCGCTCAGCGTCTCCGGCGTCATGAACGATGTTGCGAAGGCCGTGACCGCGGGCGTGGAGATAATACAGTATCGGAACAAGACGGCGGATACGCGCACCCTTTACGACGAGGCCGGGTTGATAAAAGAGATTTGCGCCGGCACGCGGTCGCGGCTCATTATCAACGACCGGGTGGACATAGCGCTGGCTGTGCGGGCCGACGGCGTCCATATCGGACAGGAAGACATGCCATACGGGGAGACGCGCCGTCTCCTCGGCGGCAGCGTGGTCATCGGCGTGACCGTACATGACGTCGGCGAGGCTCTCGAGGCCGAGGCGATGGGCGCCGACTACATCGGCGTGAGTCCGGTGTATTCGACCGGCACAAAGCAGGATGCGGGCGAGCCGTGCGGTACCGAAACACTCGCGGCGATCCGGAGGGCCTGCTCGATACCGGTCGTCGCCATCGGCGGCATCGACCTCTCAAATGTCGAGAGAGTCATTGCCGCAGGCGCGGACATGGTCTGCGCCATATCCGCGGTCGTCGCGAAGCCGGACGTTGCCGCGGAAATACTGAAATTCCAGGGGAAGTTCGGCCTATGACACAACTAAATGAGGCGAAAAAAAATGTAATTACGCGAGAGATGCGGGCCGTGGCGGATCGCGAGCCCCTTGCCCCTGAGGCGATATGCGAGGATATCGCATCGGGGAGGACCGTTATTCTCAAAAGCGGTCTCCATGACTGCGATCCGGTCGGCATCGGTGCCGGGCTCAAGATCAAGATCAACGCCAACATCGGCACCTCCGGGTATCACAACGACCCGGCCATGGAGATGCAGAAGCTTGCCGCCTCGGTGCGCTACGGAGCGGACACGGTAATGGACCTCTCCACCGGCGGCGACATTCGCGCCATGCGTCGCATGATCGTCGGTGGATCGCGAGTGCCCGTCGGCACGGTCCCGGTGTACGAGGCCATCGTCAGCTGTCCGGACGTCGCCGGCCTCCGGGAGGAGGACTTTCTCAATTCCATCAGGACCCACATTGAGGATGGTGTCGACTTCATCACGGTCCACTGCGGCGTCACCCGGCGGTGCGTGCCACTGCTGGAATCGCGCATAATGGGCGTTGTGTCGCGCGGCGGGAGCTTCCTCATTAAGTGGATGCTTCACCACGGGAAGGAAAACCCGCTCTACACACGCTATGATGAGATACTTGACATGGCTCGGGAGCACGACGTTGTCCTGAGCCTGGGGGACGGTCTCCGGCCCGGCTGCCTTGCGGACGCCACGGACCGCGCCCAGCTGGAGGAGCTGAAGACCCTCGGCGAGCTGGCGCGGCATGCCCGTGCCCGGGGCGTGCAGGTGATGATTGAGGGTCCGGGCCATGTTCCCCTGCACATGATAAAGGAAAACATCGATCTCCAGAAGAAATATTGCGACGGCGCCCCATTCTATGTGCTGGGCCCCCTGGTAACGGACTGCTCGCCCGGGTACGACCACCTGACCGGGGCCATCGGCGGTGCGCTGGCGGCCTATTACGGGGCGGACTTTCTCTGTTACCTCACGCCCACGGAACACCTCGGCCTCCCGGACATCCGGGACGTTATAGACGGGGTCGTGGCCTCGAAGATAGCGGCCCATGCGGCGGATATTGCACGCGGCATACCCGGTGCGCGGGACCGCGATGACGCCATGTCGCGCGCCAGGAG
Organism: Spirochaetota bacterium; assembly: GCA_016933025.1. Classification (GTDB taxonomy): domain Bacteria; phylum Spirochaetota; class UBA4802; order UBA4802; family UBA5550; genus RBG-16-49-21. Next base: position 62,082 of record JAFGBT010000053.1, read on the forward strand.
CAACCTGGACTGGGATGAAATGTATCGGTTCGCCATGAATCCGGAAAGGGCACGCGAGGTCCGGAAGGAATCGGGTAAGGACGAGGCCGACGTCTGCACTATGTGCGGCGATTTCTGCTCCGCCAAGATCAACAAGGAGTGCAGGACGCGGTACCGCTGATGAAGATATCGGACATAGGCGGAGAATTCGGCCTGATCAAAAGGGTGACCGGGGCGCGATTCGAGGACCCGGCGGTCGTGAAGGGGGTGGGTGACGACTGCGCCGTGCTTGAGTACACCGGCGATTCCTATCTCCTGGTCACGGTCGACATGATGGTTGAGGGGAGCCACTTCTCGCTTGACTGGCATAGTCCGTATCAGATCGGGAAAAAGCTGCTGGAGGTGAACGTCTCCGATATCATCGCCATGGGCGGGAGCCCCCGGTGGGCTTTTATCTCGCTGGTGCTCACCCCGGAGACCAGCGTCGAGTTCATGGACGAGCTGTACCGGGGGCTGTATGATTCAGCCGGCAGGCACCGCGTTGCACTTGTCGGCGGCGACACGACTCATGGCGGCATCATGGCTCTCAACCTCGCGCTTGTCGGCGATGTAGAGAAGCAATTCGTCCGTTTTCGTTCCGGCGCGAGGCCGGGCGATCTGATCTGCGTTACCGGGACGCTCGGCAAGAATGAGGCGGGGTTGCGGCTGCTGCAGGCCGGCAAAAAAACCGGATACCTCTCGGGTTACCTGGAACCCCGGTGCCGCCGGGAGGAAGAGGGCAAAATAATCGCGCGCCGCGCGCATGCCATGATAGACGTAAGCGACGGCCTGGCGAGCGAGGTTGTCCACATCTGCGAGGAGAGCGGCACCGGCGCGCGCATCGACCGGGATGACATACCCCTGTCGAAGGAGACCGTCGAGGCGGCGCGCGCGGTCTCGGGCGATCCCCGCGAGTACGCGCTCTACGGAGGCGAGGACTTCGAGCTGGTGTTCGCCATTTCCCCCGACCGGGTAGAGGGTCTTCGCAAGGAGTTCTCCGATTTTTCCGCGGTGGGTGAAATCCTGCCGAAAGTGGAGGGCCTGTATATCCTCAGTGACGGTAATAAGACAGAGATGAAAAGAGGATATGATCATTTTGGTTGCGTATAGCATGATTTTTTTGATTTTATGATTAGCCTACAATATTTTTTTCTCAATTATTTTCCGAACAGCATCTGTGATTGCGAGGAGCCCCTCGGCTGGCTTGTGGTGAGCCCTTCGGCAAGCTCAGGACAAGCCTGTCGAAACGCTCGGGGTAAACTCCGCGACGAGGCAATCTTGAATAATAAATCGATATTTTATTGACAGATGTTTTATATATTGAACTCTATGGTCTCAATTTCCAGATCGCTTCGCTCCGCTCGCGATGACGGATGAGTAATATTCTCGATCCCCTGAAGGCGGTCCATGAACATTGTGAATCGGCATAATCGTTTCGCCAGGTTTCTGGTCAACAGGTTCGATTTCATCATACGCCTGCTTTACTGCAAGATGCGTCTTTATCGCCTGATACATTTATTTTCTCCGGGGCTCTACAGTTGTAATTACGACTCGCTCAACAGTTATTTTCTTATCATATCAAAGGCGCTTGAAAGAAATGGTTTTTCTATTCGGGGCAAATCGGTCATCGAAATCGGCCCGGGAAATTCCTATATCAATGCCTATAATTTCCTTCACAATGGCGCGAGGGAGGTCGTTCTTGTAGACAAGTATCCGCGTTATACAAATACCGACCGGCAGCGCGCCTACATACGAAATGAAATCGATTATTTCAAATCCAGGAACAATGTGAAGGAGTTCCCGTATGTTAATGAAGTGACCGGCGTTCTGAACGGCGATTTCATTACCTTCATGCCTGGCGATCTGCGTTCAATACGTCTCGATCGAAACGTTGATTTTATCTATTCCATCGCAGTGCTGCAGCATGTCAGGGAACTGGAACAGTATATCCGGAAAATGGCGGAGATCCTGAATCCCGGCGGGATGATGTGTCATATCGTGGACCTGAAGGACAAGTTCCATGTTTTTGGAAACCCCTTCCTGTTTTACAAGTACTCGGATTTCATCTGGAACAATTTCTGCACGGACGATGCGGTGACGTACAGCAACCGGGTGCGCTACCAGGACTATGTCGAGATATTTAAGAGGAACGGATTTGACCTGCTCCATGGAAATTCCTGGTCATACGATTTTCCCGGGAACAGGATCAATAAGAAGTTCGCCGGGAGAAGCGATCTCGGTATCGGCGACGCCCAATTTCTTCTGATAAAGAGATAAGGGTGGTTACAGGGGAGGATTCATCTCCTTGTGCGCCCTGTTTATGTTTTCTTTCAAAATGAACCGGTGCTGGTACCCGGCTGGAATGTGATAGTACTTGAAAACCTGTTGCGTGGCGCGGCAGGCGAGGTTCCCGGGGTCCTTGAAGAAATCCTTTACGACTTCCATCATATTAATTGAAATACCGACGTAGATGTCCTGCGATTTGAAGGGGATGGAGAAATTCTCCCAGGCGAAGCGGCGGTCGTAGGAGGTGTAGCCGCGGGTTCCGTATCCAATATCGATCATGATGTAGCGCATGAAATTGGGAATGTTGACCCCTACCGCCCTGAATCCGGCGAGCTTAATGTTGGCCATCACCTGCATGCCGCTGTAGTCTTCTGGCAGTAGCGTCAGTTTTTCAGGGTATTTCCTGAAGAAACGGCTCGGCCAGTACTGGATGCTCAGGCTGACAAACGCGTCCACCTTGGGGAAGGCCGATAGGAGGCCACCTATGCACATGCCGATGGCGTCAAAGATGAGGTCCTGGTAACAAAAGCCGTATCCTGAATAGGCGTCGCCGATTTCAATGGCGAGGCCCACGGCCATGGTCAGGAGGGAGCCGTACAGGAAGCGTATGTTCGAGCCTTTTTCGGTATAATTGAAGACGGCGCAGCTCATGCGCATTGCGCAGTAATGGGAGAAGAGGTGGCCCAGCTTGTCCGCGCCGCCGTAGCGGGTGCCATGGCTGAAATATCCCTCGTCCGACCAGAGCCAGTAATCCCGTTTTGCCCATCCCCAGGTGGAAAAGCCGTAGGCGAAGACAAGCGCGGGGAGTCCGACCGAGTATGCGTATCGAACTATTGCGCGGCGCGTGTCGTCGTCCCCGGTATTATTATTTTCCACGGCAGTTGGTTCAGCGGCCGGGGCGTCGGTCTTTTCTGCCGCGAACGCGATGCCGCCGGCGGAAGGCAATGAACCTGCCGGTATATTTTCCCGCACAGCTGTCATTAGTACAGTGCATGCGAGAATCGATGTGGATATTTTTTTAATCATAGTCCGCTTTTTTTATTGATTCTGACTGCCCTTCATCGGGATAAGCCAATCAGTATTACTATTGTAGCTTTCAAGAAGCGGGATAGCCGCGCACCGGAATCCGGTACGTTAAACACCGCCCATTCTCACCGATGCATGCATGTCGACGAATATTTGTTTGACCGTATGACTATTACCCGATACTCGAAATAATTAACTATTAAGTTAAAAAATTTAACCAATTGGTTAAATACCTGGAGTGTTCGTATCTGTCAATAATTTTTCCATTTTTATTCATCATTCTTTCAGAGATTCTCATTTTTGGAATGTGGTTCCCACGATTTAAAATGCGCAATTAAACGCTATGGGAGCTGCAGATGTGTTTACTCTGACCCCTTGAAAAAACAGGGGGGCCTGGCGGCCCCTCTGAACAGAATCGGTAAATTGTATAAAATTGTTAGAATGCGACCTCTGTTTTCACGTACACGCGCTTCGTGTCATGCGGATTGTGCGAGCCGACGAAAAGGGCATTGGCCGCGTCCGGCGAGTACCAGTCGGTCCCCCGCGATTCGATATACCGGAGCGCGCGGTCCTTCTTCACGATGTACCGCTGGATCTCCCCGCCCACGAGAATGCGGACGTTACTGTTGAATTTCCAGCCGATCCCCGCGGCGTACAGGAGAGACTTCCTCTCCTTGCCGAATTCATTGTCCGTCGGCATCTTCTGATGGGTGCCGCGCTGGAGGCCGTACACGAACCGGCCGGTGATGAGAAGAGGCGCGTTTTGTAGAATGGCGCCCAGGTTGAAATTGAGATAGGCATCGAGCAGCATGTGGCCCCTCTTTACCGGCGGGTACGCGTAGAATTTGTCTCCATCCGCGTTCAGCACCAACGATGAATCGAAATCGGACGCCGCGCCCACGGTCGTGACGTAGGGGAAGATGTGATTGAACCCGACCCTGATCACGTCGCTCACATAGGCGATGCCGTAGCCGTAATGCTCCTTTTTCGCCTTTTTGCCGGTCCAGTCGTATTTTGCCGTTATCTCGTTTCTCCCGAAACCGAGGAGGTAAATCTCCTTGATCGGGTTTACCGCGGCGAGGTAGGATATCGCCTTGTAGGAGTTGGCCTCGTCTTTTTTGTAACCGCCGCCGTTGGTGAAGGCGGCGGTCAGGGTGAGCATCTTCATAATGCCGATCGACGCCTTTGCCCCGAGGTCGGCCGAGCTGTCAAGCGACTGGCCGATGATGTTTTTGGACTGGTCCAGGTAGTTCTGGCTTATCCAGCGGTAGTCGCTGATCTTGTCGATCAGGCCGATGGTCGGCGTCTCGATCATGCCTCCCGCCGCGGAAATCCATACCGGGCCGAAGTCCTTTTTGGCCTCCAGGAAGGCGTACTTCAAATAGATATGGAAGGCCGCGTTGGAGTCCGCCGCAGGCGTGACATGCGCATCCACGTCCGTGGTGACCCGCGCGCTGAAGATGTCGCTGATCCGGTATTTGAGATCAAGATAGGCCCGGTTGATCCGGAACTGGTTGTTGTCCTTCGTCTTGAAGTCGCCGCTCGGCGGCGACGCAAGGTACGCGCCGAGGCCCGCGGGCGTGAGCGCCATCCTGAGCCTGCCCGGGTCAGGCTGGTAGTTGGTCACGCGGTTGAAGCTCGACGGGTCATTGTGGCCCCATTGCATGATCCAGTCCATGTAGACCTTCACGCCGATGTCCAGGCGGCTGTAGATCTCCTTGACGACCTCGAGCGCCCGGTCTTCTTTCTTCTCCGCCGGCTTTGCCACATCCTTCCCGGCGATTTTTTCTTTCTCCGCCGCGCCTCTGTCCTGGGCGTACAGGCCGCTGGCTCCGGTAGTTGCCGCTACGGCTACTATGATACAAAGAAAAAGGTTTCTCATAAAAAATCCTCCAAATGATCTTATTGATATATACTTTGCTTTTTTCATCTGTAATATGATCATGGGACGATGAAGATATTATTGTGGCAGTATAAAAATGTTGTTAATAGTTTAGAAATGGAGACGAGTAAAACCATGAATATCAAAAAGGCCGGGTTATAAGGCGACCCGGCCGTCGGCAGAAGAAATTTTGATTTCCTTACAGAGGAATATACCCCGCTTTCTTTACAATCTCCTGTCCTTCGGTGTCAAGAAGATAGTTTATGAACTTAATGGCGTTATTCGAAAGCTTCTTTTCATTGACGTACATGTACAGTTTGCGGGATATCGGGAATTTCCCCGATGTGCCGTTTTCCAGCGTGACGGCAACCCCGTTCACGGTGATTCCTTTCACGGTTTCGTTCAGGTATCCGAACCCTATGTAGCCGATGGCCTTCGGGTTGCCCGCAACCGTGGTGATGATTGCGCCATTGGAGGCCTGCAACAGGGCGTCGCTTCGCACATCGGCTTTCCTCATCACCTTCTCATGCCAGATCTCGTAGGTGCCGGAGCTGGTGTCCCGGGATATCACGACGATATTCTCGTCTTTGCCGCCAAGGTCCTTCCAGTTCTTGATGGAACCGTCATAGATCGCCTTGAGCTGGTCAATGGTGATATTGTTTACGGGATTTGACGGATGAACGATAGGTACAATCATGTCGTACGCGACGAGTATTTCCCTGACCTTTATTCCTTTTGTCGAGGCGGCCTCCTTCTCCTCTGGTTTCATTTCCCGGGAGGAATTTGCTATGTCGCAACCCCCGTCAATAATGGCCTTGATGCCGTTGCCGGACCCGCTCCCCTCGACGAAAACGCTGATGCCTGTAGATTTTTTAAATGCTTCCGCCGCTTTCTGTGTTATCGGGAGTACCGTGGTCGACCCCTTTATGGTCACCCTGTCGCCCTTTTTTCTCGAGCATGCTTGTAATCCCAACCCCAAAAAGGCGATCAGAACGCCAAGAAACGTGAATTTCATGATTCTCAGATACATCCTGTATCCTCCTGTTTATGATTTTTTTGATTTCTGAAGGCAAGGTAGCTGCGGGTAATAAGGTTTTTATAAAGATTTGATTAATTCGATATAAATTTGGGTAAACTCCCCCCTCTCCTGAAAGGAGAGGGGGGCAGGGGGGTGAGGTCAGAGGAACTTAACAAAATCTTTATAATATTATTATAAAAATTTAAGATCAATAACACATATTAAGATTACAAGTGATTGTAGAATGGGGTCATTGCATACATGGCGGAAAAAATCAGGGCAGATAACCTCACGTTTTATTACGGGAACACCCCGGCAATTAAAAAGGTTTCACTCTCGGTAAAGGAGAATACCGTGCTGGCGCTGATCGGCCCGTCGGGCTGCGGGAAATCCACCTTTCTCCGGTGCGTCAACCGTATGAACGACATCATCCCGAACACCCGGATGGAAGGCAACCTGCTCATTGACGGCGAATCAGTATATGGCGCACGGTACAACGTGACCGGCCTGCGGCGCCGCGTCGGCATGGTATTCCAGAAGTCCAATCCCTTCCCGAAGTCGATATTCGAGAACATAGCCTACGGCCTCCGGATCAACGGCATCAGGGACCGGTACGAGATCGAGAGTACAGTGGAGAAGTCTCTCAAAAGTACCGCACTCTGGGACGAGGTCAAGGACCGGCTGGCTGAGTCGGCCATCGGCCTGTCAGGCGGGCAGCAGCAGCGGCTCTGCATCGCGCGCACCATCGCGGTCCAGCCCGAAGTGATCCTGATGGATGAGCCGGCGTCGGCCCTTGACCCGATCTCCACCCAGAAGATCGAGGAGCTGATCCAGGACCTCAAGAAGAACTACACGATCATCATCGTCACCCATAACATGCAGCAGGCGGCGCGCGTGAGCGACGAGACCGCGTTTTTCTATCTGGGAGACCTGATCGAGGTTAATTCGACCGAAAAGATGTTTACCAGGCCTGAAATGGAAATGACCGAGAATTATATAACAGGTAAGTTCGGATAATCTCCCCCCCAGCCCCCCAGAGGGGGGCATAGGCGCATGATAAAGTAAAAAAGTCCCCATTCGGGGGATTTAGGGGGCGATAAAACAAGGAGAACGAAATGACCACTCATCTCGAGCAGGAGCTCGAACATATCAAATCAAAGATGTTTGAAATGGCAGACCTTGCGATAGAGTCAATAGTGACTTCGGTACAGGCGCTGAAGAATTCGGACACGAAGCTGGCCGAGGAGGTGCTGCGCGATGATTCACTTCTCGACAACCTCGAGGTCGAGATCGACAACGAGTGCATCAGGATCCTGGTAATGCGGCAGCCGGCCGCGGTCCATCTTCGATTTGTGCTGTCGATGCTCAAGATCAACACCGACCTCGAGCGCATCGGCGACCTGTCAAGCAATATCGCCAACGAGACGATCGGCCTGAACGGCAGGCCGCCGCTCAAGCCCCTGGTCGACATTCCTCGCATGGCGGAGATAGCCGTCGGCATGATACGGGACGTCTTTACCGCCTTTACGGAACGGGACGCAGGTCTGGCGAGGGCGGTGATCGCGCGCGACCGGGACATCGACACTCTGAATATGCAGGTCTACCGGGAGCTCTTCACCTACATGGCCGAGAACGCCCGCAGCATATCGCAGGCGCTGGGCCTCATCATGGTGTCGAAGGCGCTGGAGCGAATCGGCGACCACGTCACCAATATCGCCGAGCGGGCAATATATTATATTGAAGGTATTGACATCCGGCACGCCGAAGAGTAAGATTGCTGATAATTTGGGAATCGGGTCCCTGCATGAAGAAGATATTCGCCATCGACGATGAGAAGGACATCCAGGAAATAATTAAAATTAATCTCGGTGCCGAGGGATATGATGTCCGCTGCTTTTCGTCCGCCGAGGAGGCTCTCAGGGGTCTCGAGACTGTTACGCCGGACCTGTTTGTTCTCGACATCATGATGCCGGGGATCGACGGATTTGAGTTCTGCCGCAGGGTCCGGGCGGCGGACGGCTGGAAAAACATCCCCATCATATTCCTCTCGGCGAAGTCTGACGAGATCGACCGGGTCCTCGGACTCGAGCTGGGCGGCGACGACTACCTGACAAAGCCCTTCAGCGTCAAGGAGCTCAAGTCCCGCGTCAAGGCAATGTTCAGGCGTGTCTCCCGTGCCGAGGAGGGAATCGCCCCCTCCGCCATTGTATGCGAGGGTATCGAGCTGAATCCGGACCATTACTGCCTTACTGTTGACGGGAAGGAGGTCGACCTGACCAAGACCGAGTTCGAGATTCTCCACCTGTTCCTTAAAAATCCGGGAAAGATTTTCACTCGTGACAATATTATCGACAGCATCAAGGGACAGGACGTCTATGTGATAGACCGGACCGTCGACGTCCATATCATGAACCTTCGGAAAAAGTTGGGGAAGTACAAGAACGTGATAAAGACCTTCTCCGGCGTCGGGTACGGGTACAAGAAATAGGCCGGCCATGTTCAAGAAAATCAGCAACCGTATTATCGCTTCGTTTATCATACTCATCACCGCGCTGATCGGCGTGTTACTCGTTCTTATACTCGACCATATACGAGAATACCACTTGTCGATCCTCAAGCGCGAGATGATCGAGAAAATACACTTCATCGAACGTGAGATACGCCGCGACCGTGGGGTATATACCGGGGGGCCGGTGGCGACCCGGGAGGCGAGGGTTGTCGAGCTGTCCCGCCTTGTCGATCTTCGTATAACGATAGTTGATCTTGCCGGGACGGTCGTAGCCGATTCGGAGTTCCAGCGCATAGACGAGATGGACAACCACCGCTACCGGGTCGAGATCAGGGAGGCCCTTGCCGGGGGCACGGGAGAGAGCATACGGTACAGCGGGACGCTCAATACCGACATGCTCTATATGGCGAAAAGAACGGACGCCGAGGTCATACGGCTGGCCAAGCCGCTCCGCGAGGTAGGCGAAAGCATAGCGAAGCTCCGCACGTATATTCTCACTGCCGGCCTGATCGCAGTACTCCTCTCATCGATGGTGGTCATTGTAATCTCGCGGAGGATCACGCGGCCCATCAGCGAGACCATGAACTTCGCGCGGGACTTCGCCAGCGGTGATTTTTCCCGGCGGATACCGAACTACAGCAACGACGAGATCGGCACGCTGCAGAAGGCCCTGAACGGCCTCGCGGATACGGTGGCGGATAAAATATCGACCCTTCTATACGAGCAGAACAAGCTGGAGAAGACCATCGAGAGCATCAGGGACGGCATCGCGGTCATAGGCAGGGACAAGAGGATACTGGTGGCTAACGCCGCGTTTCGCGCCCTCCTGGACATCGATGCGGCGGTGGTGGGAAAGCTATTCTTTGAAGCGATCCGAAGCCGGTCGCTGAACAGCAGGATCGAACATGCACACGCCACCGGACAGTCCGCCGCGTTCGAGGAGGCCTTTCTGAACGGCAGGCACTGCGACGTGTTCATCAACCCGATCACGGGAGAGCAGACCCAGGGGGGAGTGCTCATTGTACTCCATGACACCACGGAAAAAAAGAAAATCGAGCAGATGAAGACCGACCTGGTCGGCAACATGTCCCATGAGCTGAAGACCCCGATCGCCATTCTGAAGGGATACCTCGAGACTATGGAGCCGCACCTGTGCGAGCCGGACATGGCGAAGGAACTGCTGCACAAGGCCCTGGCCAACGTGGAGCGGCAGAATTCACTGGTCAATGACATCCTTAAGCTGAATAGGCTTGAAACAACGAATGACTTCTCCACGGAAACGGTCGACCTGAGGGAGATCATCAGGACAAGCATCGAGATTCTTGGCCCGCGCGCCCAGAAGAAGAACGTCTCCATCACCTTCAACACCGACGGGCAGAACGCCATGGTGCCGGCAAATCGCCTCCTTGCCGAAGAGATATTCTTCAACATCATAGATAACGGAATCAGCTACAATCATGAGGGCGGTTCAATCCGCATCGACATGGAAAAGAGCGACGGCCGCCTGGCAGTCGCCGTAACGGACACCGGTATCGGCATACCGGAAGATTCGATCGACCGGATTTTCGAGCGCTTCTACAGGGTCGACAAGAGCCGGTCCCGCTCCACCGGCGGCACCGGACTCGGGCTTTCCATCGTGAAGCACGCGGCCGAGATTCTCGGGTGGGAGATACGGGTGAGGTCCGGCTCTTCAGGAACGACCTTCGTGGTTATAATTTGACTGCCTGCGCGCCTTTACGATACGATTAAATACGTGATCGCTGAAATGACGGCCGCGCATGGAATGGTGAGTATCCATGCCCAGACGATCTGGCCCGCCACTCCCCAGCGGACCGCTGCGAAGCGTCTCATGGCGCCAACCCCCATGATTGAGCCGGTGATGGTGTGCGTGGTGCTTACGGGCACGCCGAGGAATGTCGAGATGTAAAGCGTTGTAGCGGCGGCCGTTTCCGCGCAGAAGCCGTCGACCGGCCTGAGCTTCGTTACCTTCTGGCCCATGGTCTTGACGATGCGCCACCCGCCGCTCATGGTGCCGAGGGCCATGGCAGCCTGGCAGCTGAGAACGACCCAGAGGGGGATGGCGTCCTGGAGGGACTGGGACGGCCCGAGGGTTATCATGCCCGAGCTGAGGAGCAGGCCGGCGATGATGCCCATGGTCTTCTGCGCGTCGTTCCCGCCGTGGCCGAGGCTGTAGAGCGCCGCCGATACGAGCTGCCCCTTCCGGAAGTACTTGTCCACCTGCGTCGGCGCGGCCCTCCTGAAAAGCCGGTATACCATGGTGCCGAACACAAGGCCGAGGACAAGCCCGAGGACCGGCGAGATGAAGATAAAGGCGATCGTTTTCAGTATCCCCGACCAGACAAGTCCCTTGAAGCCGGCCTTGACCAGCGCGGCGCCGATGAGGCCCCCCATCAGCGCATGAGAGGAGCTGGTCGGCAGCCCGAAATACCAGGTGATTATGTCCCAGGAACAGGCCGCCACCAGGGTCGCCAGTATCAGGTCCTTGTCCATGACGGTTATGTCGATGATTCCCTCGCCGATAGTGCCGGCGACATGGAGCCCGAAGAAGAGGAAGGCGATGAAGTTAAAAAAAGCGGCCCACGCCACGGCATAGCGGGGGGAGAGCACCCGGGTTGAAACGACCGTGGCTATGGAGTTGGCCGCGTCGTGGAACCCATTCAGGAAGTCAAACAGAAGCGCCAGCATTATCAGAAAGATGACATATATATCCATCGCTATCCCTGCTTGACAAGGATAGACTCTATCAGGTTAGCGATGTCCTCGCAGATGTCGAGGACAGTTTCAACGCTTTCGAATATTTCCTTCCACTTAATTATTTTTATGGGGTCCTTTGTCTTGGCGAAGAGCTTGAGGATGATGGCGTCCCTGAGCTGGTCCCCCATGTTTTCTATCTGGTTCACCTCGATGCACGCGTCGTACACATCTTTTGGATTTTTATGGTTCCGCATCGCCTTGATCCCCCGGCTCAGCGAGGCGACCGACTGGACGATCAGGTCGGAGAACTGGATGAGGTCCTGGTTCACGACCTTGAGGTTGTAGAGCCTCAGGCGCTTCGACGTGGTGTAGAGCATGTCGACCACGTTGTCGAGCTCGTGGGCCAGCGAGTGTATGTCCTCGCGGTCGAAGGGCGTGATGAAGGTGCGGTTCAGCTTGTCGATAATGTCGTGCGTGATCGAGTCGCATTCATGCTCAAGGTCGCGCATTTTACCGATTCCCTCGTCGTCCCATTTTCCCTCTCCGGCAAGTTCCCTGAACATGTTGGCGGCGATAGTGATTTTGTCGGCCTGCTGGTCAAACATGTCAAAGAACTTGACCTCTTGAGGTATAAACCTGAATGCCATGTATGTTTCTCCTTGCGGTTGGTCGGATTATAGTACCGAGGTTACGGGCGTAATTTTAATTGCCGGGGGTAATTAGTCAATATTAATGTTTATGTCGGTGACAATTAATGCGGGAACCCGGTGCGAATTATACAAAATAAAATTATGTGTATATTGACAATAATGTCATGTTGCAAAATTGCGCGGTTCCTATCCTTTTAACTGTTTCCTGAAGCGGTATCTGAGAAACAGTCCGATGGAATTCAGAGCCAGCACCAGAAGGATGAGAATGATGGCGGTGCCGTACTGGAGGTGGCGCGTCTCAAGTATATGGGTGCCTGCGGTGGCCATCACGTAGATATGATAGGGCAGTGCCATTACTTCGCTGAAGATCGAGTTCGGCAGCTCGGGCGCGTAGTATGATGCCGCGGTGAACATGATCGGCGCGGTTTCGCCGGCCGCGCGTCCCAGAGAAAGCATAACGCCAGTTAGTATTCCTGGCAGCGCGTTCGGGACAACGATCCTGAATATTGTCTGGAGGCGTGTGGCGCCCAGGGAGAGCGAGGCCTCGCGGTAGGTCCGCGGCACGGTCATCAGTGCCTCCTCGGTGGAGCGGATGATCACCGGGAGGTTCAGCACGCCGAGGGTCAGCGACCCGGCGAGAATTGAGGTGCCGAAGTCAAGGAATACGACGAAGAGCGACAGGCCGAAGAGACCGAATACCACGGAGGGAACGCCGGCCAGGTTGCTCACGCCGACACGGATTATCTTCACCAGTAGCGGCATGCCTGCGTACTCGGTCAGATAAACGGCGGTGATGATGCCGATCGGTATCGAAACCAGCGCGGACCCGATCATCAAATAGAACGTGCCGAGGATGGCCGGGAATATGCCTCCCCGGGTCATCTCGTCTTTCGGCATCTCCGAAATGAATTCCCACGAGAGTGCGGAATAACCCTTGGCTATGATATATCCGATGATGAAGATCAGGAAGGCCAGTATCAGGTACGACATGATCCGTATAAGGGAGAACGCCGCTTTTTCGATCGCGTCCGATTTTGCCTGCTGAGAAAGCATATCAGTTTTCCTTGAACCTGTATTTGTTCGACAGGTAATCGGCTATGATGTTAAAGACAAACGTTATGATGAAGAGGATAATGCCGATGGCGAACAGGGCATGGTAGTGGCTGCCGCCCACAGGCGCTTCCGCCATTTCGGCCGCGATGTTCGACGTCAGCGGGCGGACCGGGTCGAAGATTGAGTCCGGGACAACCGCCGCGCCGCCGGCCACCATGAGGACCACCATGGTCTCCCCGATGACCCTCGATATCCCGAGGATGACGGCCGTCCATATCCCGGAGAGCGCGGCCGGTATGACAATGCGAAAAATTGTCTGCCACCGGTTCGCTCCCAGGGCGTACGATCCTTCCTTCAGGGAGACCGGGACCGATGAGATTGCGTCTTCTGAGATGCTGGCGATGGTCGGCACTGCCATGAAGGCGAGCATAAGGGCGGCGTTGAAGAGGTTGAGGCCCGTGTCCAGGTCGAACTGCCTCTGCAAAAAGGGGGCCACCACCACCATGCCGAAGAACCCGATGACGACCGACGGGATCGACGCGATGATTTCGATTGCCGGCTTCAGGATTTCCCTCACCCGCGGCGACGCCAGCTCGGCCAGGTACACGGCTATTGCCAGGGAGAGCGGCACGGCAATGACAGAGGCCAGCAGGGTCACCGCGACCGATGCCGCGATGAGCGGCAGAACGCCGAAGCGGGGATTGACGCTGGTCGGGTACCACTGGGCACCGAGCAGGAAGTCGGACAGGGTGACGTCGCGGAGTATCGGGACGCCCTCGCCGAAGAGAAAGAGCATGATGAGGAGCAGCACGATAAGGCAGGAAAGCCCTATTATCATGAAAAACTTCTCGAACAATTTTTCGGCTATCAGGCTTTTTGTTATGCCGCGCTTTTTTTTATCTTTCATATCAGCCTAGTGAGATGCTTGCATAATAGATTGCCGCAGAAATCAGCGCCGATGCCGGGATTGTGAGGACCCATGCCCAGACTATTTTTCCGGCGACGCCCCATTTTACCGCGGTCATGCGCCGCAGGGAGCCGACCCCCATGATGGAGCCGGTGATGGTGTGCGTAGTGCTGACCGGGATGCCGAAAAACGACGCTATGAAAAGAGTGATAGCGGCGCTCGTTTCCGCGCAGAAGCCGTCGACCGGCTTCAGCTTGGTTATCTTCTGCCCCATGGTCTTGACGATGCGCCACCCGCCGAACATGGTGCCGAGCGCGATCGCGCTGTGGCAGGAGAGAACCACCCAGAGCGGAATGTGAAACGCTCCTTGGAGAATTCCGGCGCCGAACAGGAGGCCGGCGATGATGCCCATGGTCTTCTGGGCGTCGTTTCCGCCGTGACCCAGGCTGTAGAGGGCGGCCGATAAAAGCTGGCCCTTACGGAACAGGTGGTCGACCTGTCCCGGAGCGGACTTCCGGAAAAGGTTGTAGACGATCACGCCGATGGACAGACCCAGCAACATGCCGAGGAGCGGCGACACGAATATAAATACCACCGTCTTGATGATTCCCTTCCACACGAGCGCGCTAGTCCCGGCCTTGACCAGGGCCGCGCCGATGAGGCCCCCCATCAGCGCGTGGGACGAACTGGTGGGCAGGCCGAACCACCAGGTTATGAGGTCCCAGATTATGGCGCCGCCGAGCGTGGCAAGTATGACATGGTTGTCCATAATGGCAATGTCGATGATGCCTTTCCCGATGGTGCCGGCCACGTGAAGGCCGAAAAACAGGAAAGCGATAAAATTGAAGAAGGCGGCCCACAGAACTGCGTACCTTGGAGACAGCACCCTGGTTGACACTATGGTGGCGATGGAGTTCGCTGAGTCGTGGAACCCGTTGATAAAATCGAAAATGAGGGCAAGGATAATCAAGCCGATAACGTAAATGTCCATGTGGCGGCAATACCTTTATTTATATGATGAACTTTATAATTAAAATTATAGTTAAAATTATAAAGAAATTATAAAGATTGTATGTGTAATGTATGAAAACTTGGGTATGCAACCATTCGATGCGAATTTACAGGAAGGATTGCACTATAGCGAATAGTATCACTATCCAGAAGATGATTATCACAGTGGCGGATTTCCAGTTTTTTTTGAGCGATATCGGATTTATATCGGCTTCGCTCCTGCATTCTTCGAGGACGCGTGGCGGGATTGACTTTATCGAGGCAGTGATGAGGAGGGGAATAATAATGATGTCGTCCAGGTAGCCGAGGACCGGAATAAAATCCGGGATGAGGTCGATCGGGCTCAGGGCGTAGGCCAGAGTAACAGCGATGAGGATTTTAGGAAGCCGTCCCGTATCCGGGTGCCGGTACGCATAGTGCAGGGCGGTCAACTCATGTTTAAGCGAAGCCGCTCTTTTTTTCAAAGGCTGGATGATTTTCATCATTGGCGGTCTATTCCTTGCCTATTCTTCCGGAAAATCATGGTGCATCTATAATCTTTATATATTCAAGAAAATTTCATTACACGTTATCGCCATGAGACGACGAGGATTTTGAATGATATTATCCGATTAATGCCCCTGCTTAACATCCCTCACCCCAGCCCCTCTCCCACAGGGAGAGGGGCGAGGAATATCGCATCCGGAAAATAGCTTGACAGTATTTCTGTAATAATAAATTGTACCAAACGGTCAGTATAATAACTGGAGGGGCCGGATGGCATACGCAAAGGGGACCATGACGCGCGCCCGCGTCCTCGACCGGGCCATAGCTCTCATCAACCGGAAGGGTGTCGGGAACACGAGCATCCAGGACATTATTGACAACACGGGCGTCAAGAAGGGGAACCTCTATTTCCATTTTTCCAGCAAGGACGAGCTTGGCCTCTCAATCATAATGGAGGCGCGGGATCGCTACTTCGAGTATCTATCGAAGAGCGTCACAAGCCCCGACCCGCTCGGGAAGATCAACGATGTCCTCCGGGCCGTGCTCGAATACCACCGGGGCAGGGGTTTTATCGGCGGCTGCATATTCGGGAACACGGCCCTTGAGATGGCCGATTCCGGCGAGGAGTATGCCGATCTCGTCAGGGATATTTTCGATCGGTGGACGAATATCCTGGCCGGGTTTATCCGCGAGGCGAAGAAGCGGGGCGACCTGCCGTCCGCTGTCAGACCGGCGTCCCTTGCGAGGCATATTGTCGCAGTGATGGAGGGGAGCATAATGCTGGCGCGTCTCTACAAGCGGGGAGATGCCATAGAGGATGGCATACAGTATATCCGGACCCTTCTCGGGATGTCCGGCCGATAGTTATCGGTACGCTATAATATACGTAAGGAAATATCATGATAACACGAAACGACATAGTTGAAGAAGCGCTGCGAAACGGTTTTATCGATGTCGGGTTCACCACAGCCGAGCCGTTCGATACGCACAGGGAGTTTCTGTGCGAGCACCGGGACGAGTACGGATGGGCAGAGACCGTGGGGCTCGCCCTGATGGGCGGGACCGATCCCCGCACGGTGCTCCCGGAGGCGAAGTCGATCATCGTCCTCATGGAGGCCTATTTCCGGGAGTCGCTGCCGCCGTCACTCGAGGCGCATTTCGGCCGCTGCTACCTGGACGACGACCGGATGACGAAGGACGGCCTGACCCTCAGGGTCAAGGCAGTCAGGTCGTTCCTCCGGGACAACGGCATCGACTCGAAGGTGCCCTTCAATATCCCGCACCGCATGGCGGCCGCGCGCGCCGGCATGGGAACCTTTGGCAAGAACTGCCTCTTCTTCTCGTCGAGGGCCGCGCGCGGGAGCTCGTGGGTCCTGCCGATAACGCTCGTGGTGGACCGGGCGTTCGAGCCGGACGAGCCGACCGTGCGGATGGGCTGTCCCGACTGGTGCAGGAACGCCTGCGTGTCGGCCTGCCCGACGCGGGCCCTCAGGGGGAACGGGGCGATCGACCCGCGGAAATGCATATCCTACATGACCTACTTCGGCAGGGAGATCACCCCGCGGGAGCTGCGCGAGCCGATGGGCATGTACGTGTATGGCTGCGATATCTGCCAGAACGTCTGCCCGCGCAACCGCCCCTGGCTCTCGGCGAACCTCCCTGTGAACGAGCGGGTTACGGCCAAGGCCGGGAACTTCGATCTGGTCGCCCTTCTCCACATGGACCGCGACTACTTCCTGGCGAAGGTGTGGCCGCACATGTTCTACATGTCGCCGGACGACCTCTGGAAATGGAAGATGAACGTCGCCCGGGTCATGGGAAACAGCGGGGACGAACGGTACGTGCCCGAACTCGAGCGCGCCTTCGGCGAAAACGACGACCCCCGCACGACCGGCATGATCGCGTGGGCTCTCGGCCGGATCGGCACGCCCCGGGCAAGAAAAGCGCTCGAATCGTTCCTGCCGAAAACCGAGGGTCCGGTGCGTGAGGAGATATCTTCGGCGCTGGCGGTCTGTAAAAGCTGAGCCCGGGCAACTATCATACTAAGGAAGACGGCCATGGGTGCCGGCGAGCGAACACTTTTTCAAAAATGTATGATATTTACGCTGACGTTCGAATTATTATTTGAATTGCCGCAGGGAGTAGATTGACAAAAAGAACAATATGATTGTATAATGGGAAAAAATCCAAAGACTGAGCCTTTATGAAGCTATTCCCGTTTCTGGGGAAAAAGAAGTACCCCTTAACCGTTCCGCAGAACCAGCATTCCATGACCCGCAGGGACATTGAGCACAGCGTTCTCGATATACTCGGCCGCCTGAGGCGCAGCGGCTTCCAGGCCCATCTCGTCGGCGGGTGCGTGCGCGATATCCTTCTCGGGAAAAAGCCGAAGGACTTCGACATCGTCACGAACGCCAGGCCGCAGCAGATCAAGCGGCTCTTCCGGCGTTGTTTCCTGATCGGCCGGCGCTTCAGGCTCGCCCATGTCTATATCAGCCACGATCGCTTTGTGGAGGTCGCGACCTTCAGAGCCGCCGTTGACCCGGAACAGGTTCCCCCGGAGGGCGCCCGTTTTGCCGCGAACAACGTGTACGGCACCATAGACGAAGACGCGCTGCGCCGCGACTTCACCGTGAACGGGCTATACTACAACAGCGCCGACGGGTCGATCATCGACTACGGCGGCGGCCTGGAGGACCTCAGGAAGAAGACGCTTCGGTCCATCGGGGACCCGGCCCAGCGGTTCAGGGAGGACCCGGTGCGGATCATCCGCGCGGCCCGCTTCTGCGCCCAGCTCGGTTTTTCCCTTTCGAAACGGGACCACCGGGCGGCGATCGAGTGCGCTCCCCTTATCACCCAGGCAAACGCGCACCGCATGCTTGAGGAGCTCTACAAGATACTCCGCTGCGGTGCCTCAGCGGGCACCTTCGTCAACCTGAAAAAATTCGGCATTCTAAAAAACTGGCTCCCGGAGATAGATCCGGACCGCGCCCCGGACCTCCTTGCCCGTCTGGCGGTAGTCGACCGGATGCGAAGTGAAGGGAAAGAAATCCCTGTTGCCGTGCTCCTTTCCGCACTGCTATATGATCTCTTTGACGAGGCCATGGGGGCGAAGCGCGGCTTTCAGGAGTCGTTCACCATGCTCCACCAGCGGTTCACGGAGCTGGTGATGAGGCTTCGCATTCCCCGGAAGGAATGGGACTCGATAAGCAACCTTGTCGCGCGGCAGTCGAGCCTCGAGCGCATCCCTGACCCGCGCAAGGGTAAAGGCTTTGAGAAGCGTTTTATACGCAACGCCCACTTTTGGAATACACTTATGTTTTTCGAAGTCCGCGCAGACGCGGCAGGGTCACACGAGGCGGAACTGAAATACTGGAAAGAGCGGGCAGCCAGGGCCCGCGAGCAGGAGGGAGGCCGTCCGCGCGAGGAGGCCGGACGCCCCCGGAAGCCGCGTCGTCGACATCGGCCGCAGGGATCAAAGCCCGCGAACCAGCAGAACTGATTCTACAGCACCCTGTATTGAGCGCCGACCGCAAGGTCGAGACCAAAACGGTCATAAGTTATCAATCCATTGGACCCGCTTTTCTTAATGTAGCTGTTGATCCCTATGCCGAACGAGAGGTCGAGCCTGTCGCTTTGTTTGTAACGAACGCCGGCGCCTATGGCGACACCGTCCAGCGCCGGGTTGGCGGCCTGTGACATCTCGGAGAGCGATCCCGAGCCGATGCCGGTCGAGGTATAGGCCAGCCCAAGGCCGATTGAAATTGCCGATGTCACGTTATACTGGAAGCCTAAGGATGCCTCCCATCCGGTATCGAACGAATGCTCAAGGCCGTTCCAGTCGGCTGTCGAGTTAAAATAGATCGCCCAGCTCGTGCTGACCAGGAATTTATCCGATATTTTATACTCCGCGCCTATCAGCATGACAAGCGGAGTCACGTAGTCGGTGTAATTTTTTTCCGCGTTGCCCTGGACCCAGAGCAGGAGCATAGCCATATTCGTGATACCCTGCGCCTGAAGCGATGCTAAATCAGATCGCGAGTCGGCACAGTACGCCCGGTTTCGGTAGTGACTGTAATCGTACTTGATGTAAGATGGTGTGATAAATGTCGCGCTCAGGGTTAATTGTTTGATGGGCCTTACGTCTATGCCCGCGTCCGCGCCTATCCCGTTTCCAATGGCCAGGTAATTGATATCACTGTAACACCCCACCCATCCCTCGGTTAATTGCGTGTAGTGGATGAGCCCGATAAAGCCGAGGTCCGCGCTTTTTCTGCTGATGAGGTACCGTGCTTTCAACGCGACGCTGAACATGTCGTTGATCCGGTACGCGCCGCCTGCCGCCAGGGAAAACACCGCACTGGAGGCGTTGAACGACTGCTTCAGGAGCGGAATCGGGGTGACCCCGCCCAGTGCCGAGTTTGCAAGCCCGTTCATGAGCAGGGCCGTGATCTCTATCTGGTTTTTTATATAACCGATTCCGTTCGCATAGTCGACCGTGCCCAATCCCCCGCTGGCGTTGAAGGATAGATTGGCGGCCCACCTGTTTTTTTTGTACAATACAATCAGGCTCGGCATGAAGACCGGTTCGGTCGTCGAGTACCTGGTCCACTCATAGGTATTGCCATAATCGCTCATGATTCCCTGGAGGCTCGCGTTCAGGTACAGTCCGTCGTTCATGAACGCGGCGCCGGCGGGATTGTAGAAAACTATGTCCGCGGAGTCGGTCGAGGCATTGCGGCTGAGCCCTCCGAAAAATTCCGCGCTCTGGTGGCTCAGTATGTCGACGCCGCTCGCGTGTGCGGCGGCAGCGGCAATGACGACAAACGGGATTATCAGCAGAATTTGGATCTTTTTCATAAGCGCCTCCTGCTTCTATAGCAATTCCCGGTATTTCGGACCCCTTGCCGGTCACGAATAACGTGAAGAGTATAGTCTGCCCTGTTTTATTCAAGACTTTTTGTAGATCCTGGTATATTTTATTGCTTTTGTCATGTCACAATTTTTATCCGGTTTTGGTTATATCACCGCGCTGGTCCGGTGCCGCTTACGACACGGTGATAATCCGGCATTGACATGATGATGGAGCCGTCGGACAGCTGACGCGCCGAGCCGTGAGGCAGTACGCGGAGGTATTTTTCCTGGTAGTAGTCGAAGTAATCGCCCGGGTACGCGTCGATCATCTGCAGCCTGCCGTTCCTCATGGTCAGGGTCCTTGCCCACTGAAGCGTTCCCCTGTAGATGAATATGTAGTTCCTGGCGTTCTGCACCGGCATCAGGCGTCGGTACGGCGGCATCTTTTTCCCGATATGCAGCAGTAATCCGCGGTCGACGAGTTCGAAACCGGTTATGGTGCCGTATGAATCCGGCCTCTTCAATGTCGCGAAGGGATCGAGGATGATTGTATTTTCTTCCATGGCGATACCGCGTCCTTTCGGCATCGGCATGAATTTTTCCAGGGTGAGGGAAATCGCGTCCATGAGCCGTATCACCTCGACGCCCATGTTTTTCACGCTCTCGGCGGTAATAAGGATCGCGTTTCTCTCCCGGTCAAGCGAGGCGCTTCCGGTTATCTCGAAGGACGTCCAGATCAGCCCCATCCTCGTCTCGCCGGTGATTTTAATTTTTTTTCCTGATCCTGCGCCGATGATCGCGGTTTTCATGTTGCGGATTCGCGACCGCTCGTAATTGAGGACCCTGGTGTTGTAGATCGCGTCCAGTACCGGTATTTCGACGAAGATGGTGCCGTACGCTATGTCTATTTTAAATGAATTGATATCGTCGAAGTTCACGATGGAGCCGGGGACTTTCGGGGCCACGCTGCCGATCAGGTCCTCGATTAAAATGTATATGTTCTCCGCGTACCGGAATTTCACATTCTTCATGGCGATAATCGGCTTTTTCAGCGCATGCGCGTCGACTGCCGGCCCCGTTTCAGCGCGGGAATTGACAAGGGCCAGCAGCACCAGCGATGATACCAGAATTGACCGCATGCTATTTTTTCAGGTTGAGCTGAGAGAGCGCCAGCGCGAAGGTGATGTCTCCGAAAATTTTAAGCTTTCCCTGCATGAAGGCCCGGGTCGGGTCGATATCACCCATTGCCATCTCAGACATGTCCTTGAGAGAAGCGGTGAGTTTGAAATATGGCTCCGCTGCGCCATTGAATGTTGTTTTTATCGGGAGCTTCCAGTCGCCGGGCATATCGATCTCCACGTCCATGGAGCCCTTCGCCCCTTTAACGATGTCGTACTGCCTCCGCGAGACAAACGAGGAGACCAGTTTCACGAGCGGATTGATGATGTCCTCGGGGAGCTTCATCGAGACCATGGGATTTTGTATCTCCCCGGGGGTCACGGTTATTTCCTGTGCGTTCTTTATCGTAATTCCGAAGGTCAGCGATTTCTCCCCCTCGATGGTGATCTGAAGGGAGAAATCGGTATCACCCATTTCGGGGATCGGATTCTCTGCCAGGTTTTTGCCGATAAAGGCCGGGATATAGTTCACGATATAGTCCTGGATGATGTTCTCTGCCATTGGGAAACCTCCTTAACTAGTTGCGACGCCCCTGCGAATTTTCATTTCGTACCGGCCGGATACACAGGTTTGTGCCGCGCGGAATGCATTAATAATATATATTGTATGATACTATATATTTCCTGTCAAAAACATTAAATTTATTGATTTGATTGTGATTGTATTATAAGCCCGCGTTTCAGGGCGCAGGTGCCGCCGCCCGGATTTTCAGGTCAGGACTGCTTGCATCATTCTGTTCGGCAAAGGTGAAGATCGTGTTTACAGCGCGGGAATGTTTTTATTGACAGAATGATGAATCTGAAAATAGGATAAGGCAATTATTTATATGATACGGAAACGTATGAAATACCGGAAACGCCTCTGCATGATTATGCTTCTGGCCGCTGCGGCGTCCTTCGGGGCGGACGAAAACGGCGGATGGAAATTGCGCTTCGTCAAAGACGAAATCAGCGTTTACGGCAACAAAGTACCCGGGTCTCCCATTGACGAGTTGAAGGGGGAGTGCGTCCTCGACGCGCCGCTTGAGGTGGTGGCGGAGGTCATGCTCGACGTGCCGTCGTATCCTGAGTGGGTAGCGGACTGCGTGGAGGCGAGAAAATTCGACTGTACTGATCGGACGACCTGCAAGCTATACTTCACGCTGGGAATGCCATGGCCGGTCCACGACAGGGACATTGTTCTCCAGTCTTCGACCGAGATCGAGATGTCCGCAGGCAGAATTGTCGGTATCGTCAACGCCCTGGAGGAAGAGCTGGTCCCGAAACAGAAAAACCGGGTCAGGATAACATCAATGTACGGCAGGTGGTTTTTCGAAAGGATTTCGGCGGAGACCACGGCCGCATCGTTTATCTGCTGGGCAGACCCGGCAGGATACGTGCCGCCGTTTATCATTAACCTCGCCAGCGTCGATATCCCCTACAGAACGCTGAAAGGCCTGAAGGCAATGGTTAAAAGGGATGTTTACATCAATGCCGCGAAAGACTGCCCCTTCCCGCAAATCTGCAAACCCGCCGGAGACGTCGTTCACTGACGACGCCGTCAGCTTTCAAGCACAAGCTTTCTCATCTTGAAATAGTGGTACCCGTTGAAGGCCAGGGCCAGTATACAGATGATGTATTTTCGGTTGTACTTGAGCGATTTGAACAGGTACTTGATGAACTCGAGCCCGTACGGCGAAAAGGTCATGGAAATCACCAGCAGCACCATCGCCAGGGTCTGCCTGAAGACCTGGTGGTTCCCGGTCTTGTAGAAGTTCTTGTCCCGGTTCTGGCTCCTCAACGCCCAGATGATATGGCTCTCCGGGAGCTGCTTGATGAAGGTCATGCACCGCTTGAAATAATTTTTCGGCGTGTATATCGTCGATATGACCTGCTTGTATCCGGCTATCAGCTTATCCGCGGGCATCTTCGGTATGAAGTTGAGGCTGACTGCCAGGTTGTCGCCCGTGGGTAGACCGAGTATCCGATCTTCCTTCTCCAGCCGGTCGTAGAGCCGCGTTGTCGGGATGACCGACAGGAGTCCGACCATTGCCTGCGGTATGCCGGCCCTCTGGATAAAGTCCACCTGCATATCGAAGATGTTTTCCGGATCTGTGTCGAAGCCGATGATAAACCCGCCCATGACCTCGAACCCCTTGCCCTGTATCTTTTTCACGCTCTCGTACAGGTCGGTCCTGATGTTCTGTTTTTTATCGATGTCGGCAAGCGTCTCGGGGTTGGGCGACTCGATGCCGAGGAACACGTCGCCGAGGCCCGCCTCGAGCATCAGGTCCATCAGTTCATCGTCCTGGGCGAGGTCGACGCTGGTCTCGGTCATCAGGTAGAACGGATAGCCGTGCTCCTTCTGCCAATGGATTACCTCGTGGAGGAGCGCTTTGACCTTCGACTTGTTCCCTATGAAGTTGTCGTCCACGACGAACAGAGGGCCGCGGAAGCCGGCATTGTAAATCAGCTCCATCTCAGCGATGAACTGTTCCGGGAGCTTGGTCCTGGGGACCCTGCCGAACATCTGGATGATGTCGCAGAACTCGCAGTTGAACGGGCAGCCGCGCGAGAACTGCAAGGCCATGCATTTGTAGTCGCCCGGATTGATCAGGTCGAGCCGGGGCGCAGGCGTCTTGGTGATGTCCGGCTTCCCGGGATCGCGGTATTCCTTCTGGGGGCACCCCAGCTCGTAGTCGCGGAGGAAGCGCGGGAGCGTGTTCTCCGCCTCGTTGAAGATGTAGTGGTCGATCCCCTTGATCTCATTGCAGCTCGCCGAGGGGTAGGGGCCTCCGGCCACGACGGTCACGCCGCAGTCGTTACACATCCGCACGACCTTGTCGAACGAATTTTTCTGGATCTGCATCGCCGAGATGAACACCATGTCCGCCCTGATGATGTCCTGTATCGTAAGCGGCCTCACGGCCATGTCGATCAGCTTCACGTCGTAATTGTCAGGGAGCATGGCGGCGACCGTGAGGAGGCCGAGCGGCGGCATGAGGGCCTTGTAGCCGGCAAGCTTGAGCGAGTATTTCATGCTCCAGAATGTCGCCGGCATCTCAGGGTACACCATGAGGATCTTTGTCTTTTTTTTCATTTTTTTTCTCCCAATATAAACATAAATATAAACATAAACGACAGAAAATCGGAATAAAGATTGAATCCCCCCTTCACTCATGTATCCGATCCTGCCGCCGCCGGTTAAATGGCGATACAGATAATATAGCAGGATGCGTTTTTCATTTCTCGCATGATGCTGATGTACCTAATTATGTACTTTTCATACATTTGATGTATGTCTGTGCATAAACATCGGGATAGGGGGAGAATTATGGCCATATTCAGGTATACCTGAATATGGCGCATTTGATTTTGATTTATACAATTAGTCGGTGTGAGCAGACCCTTTTCAAGCATATAGACCGGTAGCAACGACTGAGCATGCGACTTCGCACAGGTTTGCATTCGCTTCTTCTTAGCTCAGGGTGACACGTTATATGCTATTCTCGCAGGGCTTCAGGATAAATTATAGCATGGCTGTCTTCGGCTCAGCCGCTGATGTCTCAAAGGTGTATGCCGATTTCTTCCAGATAATGAGAGATTATACAGCAATAAATGCCGGAAATGCCGTTATAATCCATTTTCGCTCACTGGCGTATAAAATCCTCTTGAAATTATTGGAACGATATAGTATTATGTCGCATTATCGGTATATGCTGGAAAGTAATCCAAACAAGATCTTTGTACTTGATACCAATGTGGTTCTGTACGATTTCCGGTGCATCTATTCATTCGAAGAGCATAATGTCGTTATACCGATAACCCTCCTTGAGGAAATCGACAATTTCAAGCGCGGCAACGAGATCATTAACTTCAACGCGCGCGAGTTTTCCCGCGAGCTCGATGCGCTCATCGGCAACAACCTGCTGAGCGAAGGGGTGCGCCTCGGCGCCGGCGGGTGCCTCATCGTTCACACGAACGTGAAAAAGGACGAATACCTGCGCGACGTGTTCTGGGAGGACAGCCCGGATCACCGCATTCTTGCCCTGGCCTACAACCTGGTGCGCCAGTACGGGAGGGAGAGGGTCTACCTGGTCTCAAAGGACATCAACCTCCGCATGAAGGCCAAGAGCATAGGAGTGCAGTCCGAAGACTACGAGACCGGGAAGCTCAAGGATATACGCGAGCTCTACACCGGAAAGAACATCATCGAGGACGTGGCACCTGATTCGGTCGACCGGATCTACCGGGACGGCGGTATACCCGTTGATGCCATAGGGAGGGACCTTGAGCCGTGTCCGAACGAGTACTTTATCGTCAGAAACGGCACCAAGAGCGCGCTGACCTCGTACCAGAAAAACGGCGGGATTCTCCACCTCGTGGAGAAGAGGCGCGCGTACGGCATACAGCCGCGAAACGCCGAACAGACCTTTTCCCTGGACGCCCTGATGAACAACGACATAAAGCTGGTGACCCTGTCGGGGAAGTCGGGCACGGGCAAGACCCTCATGGCCCTTGCCGCGGCGATGGAGAAGCGGAACAGCTTCAAGCAGATCCTCCTGGCGCGTCCCGTCATCCCCCTCTCAAACCGTGATATCGGCTACCTTCCGGGCGATATCAAGAGCAAGCTCGATCCCTACATGCAGCCGCTCTTCGACAACCTCGCGGTGATCAAGAACCAGTTTGATGAGGACTCCCAGGACTATCGGCGGATATCGGACATGGTCAACAACGAGAAGCTCCTGATCATGGCGCTCGCCTATATCCGGGGCAGGAGCCTCTCGAAGGTATACTTCATCGTGGACGAGGCGCAGAACCTCACGCCGCACGAAGTAAAGACCATTATAACGCGCGCGGGCGAGGGGACGAAGATAGTGTTCACAGGCGACCCGTACCAGATCGACACGCCCTACCTGGACTCGCGCTCCAACGGGCTCACGTATCTGATAGACAAGATGAAGGGCCAGGATATCTACGCCCACGTTACCCTGGAGAAGGGGGAGCGCTCACAGCTGGCGGAGATCGCTTCCGACCTGCTCTGATCGGGGGCGGCCCGCCTTCCATTACTTTTCGGCGATCACCAGCATTTCGAAGTCTTCAGTGGTCAACTTGTCATTTCGTGAAAAGGCCCCGAGCTTTGCGCCGAATATTTCGGTCTTTCTGTACCCGAGAGTTTTCAACAGCCAGGTGATCTCGCTCGGCACGTAGTACCGCTCGTTGCAGTGCAGCTCTTTTTTGTTTCCATCGTCGTCCGTGAGCTCGGTGACGTTGTGATCGCGGAATGTCATCAGGTCAAAGGTATTGCTCCGGTAGGTGGCGTTGCCGTCCTCCCCTCCAGAGGCATGGAATTTCTCGACCGAATGATACAGCGGGAAGAGCCCGTTGAGCGTCGTAAAGATCAGCTTCCCTTTCTTCGTGAGCGCTTTCGTCGCGTTTTTAAGGATCGCGTAATTCATTTCATCGGTTTCCATTAACGAGAACCCTCCCTCGCAGATCATTATCGCGAGGTCGAACTCGTTTTTGAAAGGGAGGTCCCGCGCGTCGTGCTTAAGGAAGGCGATCTTTAATTTTTGAAGCTCGGCCTTCTCCCTCGCTTTTGCGAGAAGAGATTCGGACAGGTCTATTCCCGTAACCGTATAGCCCCTTTTCGCAAGCTCAATTGAATGGCGGCCGGTGCCGCATCCCACGTCGAGTATCTTCAGGGACCTGTCGAAAGCGATCTCTCTCTCGATAAAATCGACTTCTCCGATTGTGCCGCGGGTAAAGACCTCATTGTCATATCGCCGGCCGTAGTTCTCGAATAATTCTTCATACCACTGTTTCATGGGCGCCGGCTATGCCTTTTTCCATCGGTCCGTGTTGTATACCATTTTTATCTGCAGCAGGATATGGTCGATGTTTTCGGGGCTCAGTGAGGGGCAGACCATCAGTCTCAGGAAGGGGTCGGCGCGCTTGAGCTTGAGGAGCGCTTCCTTGTGGGCCTGCGTTATCGCCTCCCCGATTATGACGAGCCTGGCGTTCGTGCTCATGTATTCCGTCGGCAGGGCCTCGGGGTCCGTGACGGTCCGGAAATCCGTGTTCGGAACGAAGTCGGGTGATATCTCGAATTTCTTGTCGAACTTGTGCGACAGCATCGCACCGAGGAGGTTAAACTTCTTTCTGAAGCCGTCCTTCTCGTCCATGAATTCTTCGGATTTTATCGTGCCGAAGACGATTATGCCGACCTCGGATGTGCGGACAAAAAACTTCTGGCTGCTTTCCAGGTAGACCTTGTTGGTCTTCCATTTTTGCAAATCCAGGGTGTCGCCGTGCCTGAGCACGATCTCGTCATGTGATGTCCTGCCGTCCCTCAGGTATGCGTCTCCGACAAGGTAGAGAAACCGCTTCCGTCTTGATTGCTCGTTTACGGTTTCAAGCTCATCGAGGTAGCCATCGAGGGCGTTGTAGTCGATCCAGCGGGTCGGACGGCGGTACTCGACCGGGTACTCGCGGTTTAGATATTCGTAGAGCGTGACGTTGTAGCGTATTTCGAGCTCTTTGAAGCCGGCCTTGAGGAGCTGCTGCGTGTCCTGGAGGAGGATTTCCGCTCCGGCCTTGAATTTTTTTCCCTCGGCGACATAATCTTCATGGTAGACGCAGTTGAATTCGTTATGGTACTTGTTGATAAGATACTGGAGCTTTTTAATGTCGACTTTCATATGGCGGAGATGTCCCTGTTACGACCCATGCTGAAATAATGCGCCAGTGCCGGCCCCTGTCAAGGAGATTTCCCCCTGGTGCCGCCATACTTCGGACGCTCAGACGCTTCCGGTTTTCTGTTTGATTTTTAGGAGAAGGTCCCCCATAATCTGCAGAAAGCGGCGCGCGCCGCGCCAGAATGACCCCGCGCACGCGTCCGTAAAAACCGATCCAGAGGAGGCGAGTCATGCTTAACAATCCTGAAGCTACCGAACGGGCCCTCGGCATTCTGAGAAACGGCGAGCAGTTCCAGTGGTACCTGATACCGCTACTGGCGCTGGTCGTGTACGTTTATTTCAACGAGATCTCGAAGAAAAACTGGAAGGGAGTGGCGGCCGGCCTGTCGCTCTATATGGTTCACTGGTTTTTCGAGATCATGAACGGATTGATCCAGCATTTTTCCGGGCACGCCCTCTGGACCGTGCCGACGGGAACGGCCTTTCTCCTTCTCATAGGCGTGGGCGCGGAGCTTTCGCTCATGTTTTCCATAGCGGGCCTCATCTTCAGCAAGATCCTTCCGCCTGACCCGAAGATGAAGATATTCGGCGTCAACAATCGCCTCGTCTTTGCGGTGTGCAACGCGGCCTTCTTCTCGGTCTTCGAGATATTCCTCGCCAAGACGCCGGCCTTCGTCTGGGTCTACCCCTGGTGGGGTTCCGCAACGGTGTTCGCCACCGTGTACATCCCCTTCTTTGTCGTCTCCATGTTCTGCTATGACTGGAAGCCAACGATGCAGAAGATAGTAATCGGGTCGCTGTTTGCCGTGAACGCGCTGATGCTAATCGTGTTCGCTGGAGTGCTGGGCTGGATCTGACGCGGCCCGGCTCACCGGAAAAATCCTTGACATAAATAACCAATGGTAATTATTGTAACCATTGGTTATTATTTCCTTTCGGTGGAGGTGCCTATGTCATTCAACGAACTATTGCTTGATGAGGAGGCCCGGGCAGCGGCAGAGGAGGCCCGGATTATGGTGCGTGATGAAATCGATCCGGAGTATCTCAGGGCCATGGACCGGGACGAGGTGAAATTCCCCCGGGAGATATATGAAACTTATGCCCGCCGCAACCTTCTCGGGATCCGCTTCCCGAAAAGATACGGAGGACGGGGACTCAACTGGGTCGCCGGTGTCGCGGCAATGGCCGAGATAGGGCCGCTGGGTACGGCATGCGGCTGCGCCTACGTCATGCCGGATATCGTCGGCGAGGGACTTATTCGGTTCGGTACGGAAGAGCAGAAGATGAAGTACCTCAAGCCGATGATCGAGGGAAAGCTGGTGGCGGCCGAGGCGCTGACCGAGCCGCGCGGGGGATCCGATTTCTTCGGCGCAACGAGCAAGGCCGTGGACAAGGGGGACCATTTTCTCGTGACCGGGCAGAAGCGCTTCGTCGTGGGCGCGGAGGGCGCGGACTTTTTTGTGGTATATGTCCGCACCAACTTCGATCCGCAATCGAACCCGTACGAGCGGATCAGCGCCCTGATCGTCGACCGCTCGCCGGGCGTCGAGGTCGATTACCTGTATGGCCTGCTGGGTACCCGCGGCGGGGGCACGGGGAAGCTCACGTTCCGGAACGTTAAGGTGCCGAAGGAAAACCTTCTCGGTCCGCTCAATGGCGGTGCTCTTGTTTTCAACCGGATGATGGTGCCCGAGCGTATCACCAGCGCGGCGCCGACCATCGGCGGGATGCGGGCCGGCCTGGAGCTGGCCGCGCGATACACCGATCGGCGCAAGGCCTTTGGGAAGAAGATAAGGAAATTCCAGCTCGTCAGCTCCATGCTCGCCCGGGGCGTGACCCTGATGGACGCCAGTGTCGGTATGGTCTACCAGGCGGCGCTCGCGGCGGACCGTGACGATCCGAGAATCCGCCGGATTGCGAGTGAGGCCAAGCGGTTCGTGACCGACAGCAACTGGGAAGTGGCGAACCTGGTGATGCAGATGCTGGGCGGCATCGGTTACACCAACGTGTTCCCGGTGGAGCGTGCAATGCGTGACGCGCGTCTCTGCCAGATATGGACGGGGACCAACCAGATCATGGACATGATGATCCAGCACGATTACTACGACGAAGTGCTGAAGGAGTCCGGGATGTATCGGAAGAGCGAGATGGACGCCGAGAACGCGGGGGCCGAGGAAGAAAAAATTTATGACGACGACGACATGTGGCGGGTGATCGAGCGGGAAATGAAATAGATGCTCAGTAGCTGTCGATGTCTTTTCCAAATGTAAATTTAACGCAGAGGAGGAAGCTGCGGGATAAGTATTCAGCTGATTATTGACACGAGATATGATATGTCATCGCGAGCGCAGCGCCCTTCGACGAAGCCTGTACCGAGCGCAGTCGAGGGGGCTCAGGGCGACACTTCATTTGTCATGCCGAGTCCCTCGACCGGCTCGGGATAAACTCCGTCGAGGCATGCTTCGTCGTCCCGAATAAATCGGGATTCCTCGTAATGACAAATAATATCATTTTATACAATGATTGATGAGAATTATTTGTGATTTACCACTGCGATCTCTGTGCTGATTTTTTTTGGTTCAATTTGTACGAGGTATGTTTGTGTCCAAGTTAAGCGACAGTATTCGACAGTTAAAACAAAAAGGCTTCAGGGTCGTCGGGTGCTTTCCCCTTTACCCGACGGTGGAGCTCCTCCACTCCCTCGGCGTCATTCCGATCGTTCTCTGGGACCTGAAAGACCAGGTGCGCTCGCTTGAAGAGAGCGACTGCCATATCCAGGGATTCGCCTGCTCGGTGGCGCGGCGCCTGGCCGGGTTTGTGCTCTCGGATGAAGGGGCGCTCCTTGACGGGATCCTCATGTACAACGCCTGCGATACCCTCCGCAACATGCCTGAGATCATACAGCTCGGCCTTGAAGAAAAGGGGAGGGACCTGCCGCTGTTCAGGATCCATGTGCCCATGGCGCCGCGGGACCAGACTGGTTCCGATGATTATTTCGCGGCCGGGATACGGGAGCTTGTCCGCGGCATTGAATCCGCGTTTGACGTGCGGTTCTCGCCCGAACGCTTTTTGGAAAGCGTGAAGCTCTACAATGCCATGAGAAGCCTTGCCGTGGAGCTTGAAGCGCTGGCGGCAGCGGGGAGGGTGTCCTACGGCCTGTTTTCGCGGGTTATCAGGGACGGGTATTTCCTGCCGGTAGAGGAGCAGATACTTGCGCTGGAGGAGGCGGTCAGGCAGGCGTCTTCCGTCAAGGCACGGGATGACGACGGCAGGGGCATCATCGTGACGGGCATTCTCCCGCCGCCGGAGGCGGTGTGCGCCGCCCTCGAACATGCCGGCCTGAGGGTCGTCGGCAACGATGTGGCCTCACAGGCGCGGTCCTACGGCCGCCCGGCGGCCGAGACGGGAGACCCGGTCGCCTGTTACTCGGATTTTTACCGGAACCACATGCCGTGCACGACGCTTCTCTACACGTCGGACGGTCGCGTCCGCGCGATCCATGACCTCATACGGGAGAGGAACGCCCGGGGGCTGGTGTTCATCGGCGAAAAGTTCTGCGATTGCGAGTATCTGGAGATGCCCTTTATCGGGAAGACGCTCTCCGCCCTGGATGTTCCCGATCTCCAGCTCGAAATTGCGGCGGACGACGCGGACAATGTCGAGTCATTGAGGACGAGAATCGAGGCGTTTGCGGAGTTACTGTGATGAGCCCCCCAACCCCCCAGAGGGGGGCTTTGAAGAGAGTTTGATGACGGTCAGGATGGGCGTGTGATGACAGAAAAAAGAGAAACATCAAAAGGCTTTACGAAGACCGAATCCGGGAAGCGTCTCACCAGGATGCTGACCGATGACTACATGAACCTTCACCGGGGGGCGGGCGAGGGGGCCTTTGTGGTCTGGGTCGCCATCATCGTGCCGGTTGAGATATTCAGGGGGTTCGACAATGTCGTGTTTGCGGTGCCTGAGAGCCACGCCGCCCTGAGCGCGGCCAAGGGGGTCGGCATGCTCCAGTGCGAGAAGGCCGAGAGCTCCGGGTACTCCATGGACATCTGCTCCTACGCCAGGATCGACATTGGGACCGCCATGAGCGGCGGAAAGGACTCGCCGACCTTCGGGCTACCCCGGCCGCACCTCCTCGTATCGAACAACAACAACTGCTCCCTCCTGGTCAAGTGGTTCGACGTGTATCACCGGGAATGGAGCGTTCCCCACTTCATCATCGACGTCCCCTTCTGCTACGAGCGGCAGAAGGACCGCGACCGCGCGTACATCGTCGCACAGTACCGCGACCTGATACGGACGATCGAGGCGATGACCGGGCAGAAGTGGGACGCCGGCCGGACGCGGGAGGCCGTGCATAACAGCAGCGAGGCGGCACGGCAGTACAAGCGCTTCATAGACTGCGCGGTCAGTCGCCCCTCCGGCATTACCGCTTTCGATTCCTTCGTACAGATGGCGCCACTCCTGACCTCGAGGGGTAGCCCCGAGCTTGCTTCTCACTTCCGGATGCTCGCCGACGAAACCGAGGTGCGGATGAAAAGCGGGCTTTTCCCGGTGCCCGGGGAGCGGTACCGGCTTTTCTGGGACAATATCGCGCCCTGGCACCAGCTCAGGAAGATGTCGACCCGGCTGGCAGACCTCGACGCAAACATCATTGCGGCGAGCTACACCTCATGCGTGGGGAGCGTCGAGGGATCCTATGAATTCTTGCAGGACTACGATGACGGCGATCCTTTGGAGGCGCTCGCCCGGATGCAGAACTTTTCTGTCTGCCCCTACGGGATGGAGCTCCGGTTTGAGGCGATGTCATGGGCTGCCCGGCACTACGGCATCGACGGGTTCGTGTTCGCCAGCAACAGGAGCTGCAAGGTCTATTCCATCATGCAGATGGATCTCCAGAAGAGGGTGGCCGGGACGCTGGGGATACCGTCGGTCATGATCGACGTGGATCACGCGGATGTCAGGAAGTACAGCGAGGAGAACGCCTTCGTCCGGATGGAGGCGCTTCTGGAGAGCATAGACGCGGTACGCTCGCGAAAGGGCGCCTGACGGCGGCGCCGATCAGCTCTTGAATTTCTGCGCGATAATTCGTCCCAGTTCCCGCATGTGGCGGGCGATCTCTTCCCTGCTTCTGCCCGGATAATTTCGGAAGGTGATGAGGATGCCGTTCATCGCCGCGAAATATGCGTGCGACAGCATGCGAACCCCCTTTCCACTGCTCATCTTCGCGAAGATTCTGTCGAACTGATCGAGAAGAATCCGCTCGCCCGCGTTGAGGCGCTCGACCATCTCCCGGCTCAGGGACCCGTCGAGCATGAAATGCGTCATCATCCTGAAATACCGGTCGTTGTCGATGAGATACTGGATGAATCGCTCGGTGATTTTTTCTATGGAGATATTCCTGTTTTCGTCGATGAGCCTGGCGACGAATTCAACGATTTTAGCGCCGCGCCTGATGCATGCCTCGACGAAGATCGATTGCTGGTCGGGAAAGTAGCGATAAATAAGCGCGTGGGAGATCCCGGCCTCTTTCGCGATGTCCCGGATGGTCACCGCGTTGAAGGGCTTTTTCGAGAATACCCGCTCCGCCGCGCCGATGATGAGATCCCGGCGCGCCTCTCGCTCCTGCTCTTTGAGTTTATTGAGTGAATCGTTTTTTGCCATGGCGCCCGCGGGGTCCCCTGCACCCCGTTTTCAAATGAGTTATACAGCACGTTTGTTGATGTAAACAATATCGGATTATTTTATTCAAGTATTATTTGCCCCGGCCGGGATCATTTATGACGAAAGAGGCAAAATTTTTATTGCCATAACGCTCCATCGGTGCTTTATGTTGTAACCTTGAAGCCGGATTGGGTATCAGATTAACTATTCCGACATCTGTTATAATATACTATTTATTCCGAGAGGTGATTCTTTCATGAAATACCGAAACGCCAGGATTTTACTTGCGCTCGCACTTGCCGCGACGATTCCCGGCTGCGTGACCACCGTATATCGGGCTGCCGATATCACCGTGAAAAACGAGCAGGAAGCGGTCAGGAAACTCTGCGACGACATCTATTTCCTCCGCCTCAATCTTCAGGATAAGCGTATAGGAGTCTTTTATTTCAGCTCGCTGAACTGGGAGGTGCCCCCTGCCGGCAAGCGGATTTCTCAGAAACTCGCCAATTACCTGGCCGCCAAAGGGGACCTCTCGATGATTCCACGGGCGGAGCTTGACAGGATAATGAAGATTCAGGCGATCGAGAAGGCGAGTATCTTTGACGTGGAGGCCATACAGAGAAAAGGGAAGGTGCTGCCGGTCGATGTCATAATTATGGGCAGCATTGGGCCGGCCGAGAGCACCGTCCCGATATCGATCAAGATGGTCGATGTGCGATCGGGTCGCCTGATGCTCGTGAGCGGCGTGCGCATGCCGGCAACAGCCGAGTTCGCCTCGAAGGAGGATGAAGCCCTTCTGGCCCTGTACAAAAAATCTCCCCGAAAAATCGTGGATATGAACAAGACATACTATTCGCTCAGCTGGATGAAGTCAAGGCAGCCCTTGGTCTTCCTTCTGGCAGTGCTCTCGGACAACGAGGTGAAAACCCTCAAGACGACGAACAAGATCCTCAGCAGCAAGCTTGCGATACGAAGAAATCGGTACAAGGAGGACCGCCCCGATGTCATCAAGAAGATCAAGGCCCTCGAAGAGGGGGTGGACATGATGAGCCGTTACGAGCCTAAGCGGTTTGATGAGATTATGAAATGGAAGAAAGAGCTGCTGCTCAGGATGAGGTGATTGCGCGAATTTCGCGCTGACGCGGCCTTCCTTAGCTATGATTCAGGTCAGCCGTTTCATGACGATGAAGGTGATATCGTCGGGGAGGGGGGTCCCACCGATGAAATTCTCGACATCGTTCATGATGTAGTCCTTAATTTCCTCTGCGGTCTTCCCCGGTGCTCTCCTGAAAGTATCCGACAGCCGCTCGAAGTCGTACCTTTCTTTTTTTGAATTATAGCAGTCAACCAGCCCGTCGGTCAATAAGAGCAGAGAGTCCCCCTTTTCCACGGAAAAATTAAGAATCTCGAATGGATCGGCGAATATATCCTTGCCCAGGAGCTTCCCTTTAATCTCCCTGTCCCGGGGCTTGACGACGAACACGTTGCCCGTCTTTTTTCTTTTCACCAGGAGGTCCGGGTGGCAGGCGTTTACGTACTCAATCTGGCTGCCGGTGAACCTGAGAAGTATCCCTGTCAGATAGTTGTCGATGGAGTGGAACTCCCGTATAAGTTCCGCGTTGATGTCGTCAACAATAGGGGCGAGCCGTTCGTGGACGCCGGCGGTGAAATGGCGCGCCATTGTTGATTTCGCAAGGAGCGTTATCAGGCCGGATGAGACGCCGTGGCCTGACACGTCGCAGACCACGGTCCCCTTCAGCACCCCGTCTTCCATGTAAAAATCGAAGAAGTCCCCCGATACGCCGAGCATCGGTTTGAACAAAAAGGTGATGTCCCAGTCATTGTTGACCGGCGGTCTGTCCGGTAGAAATTGCGTCTGTATGTTGATGGCGAGCCCCATCTCGAGCTCGGATAACCGCTGCCTCTCGTTCAGTTCCCTGTTCGCCTTTTCCAGCTCGGCTTCCTTCTGCTTGAGTTCGGATATGTCTCGCGCGACGAAGAGCATGCCCACCGGATCCTTTTCGATTTCATGCATGGGCGAGGCCGAGAGGCTCAGGGTGCGTATCTCGCTTTTCAGCGTGGTGTATTCCATCTCGTGGTTTCTTATAACGCCCTTCCCGAGGACCGCGCTGAAATCGCCGGTGAAGAGATCGCCGCCGACAATTTCCGCTGCCGCCCTTCCGATCATGTCGCGCTGGGAGCGGCCGAAAAGATCGAGAGCCGCGTGGTTCACCATGCGTATATACCCTTCATGGTCGACCGCGAACAGGGCGTCGGACAGGGTGTCGATGATCACGTCCGCCGCCAGGGCCGGGGTGATTTCGACGATTCGGTACCGCCGCAGGATGTAGATCGCGAGTATGAGAAACACGGTGAAGGGAATGTAGGCGAAGGGATACACGGGGAACCCGTACTTTGCAACGAAATCGATCACGCCGATCGAGGCGATGCCGAGCGCGACGCCTACCAGCTTTATCCGCTTCTGGAAGATGGTGCCCGGGACCGCCTTGATATATTCGCGCCAGGCGAGGAACACGCAGAAGAGGACGATCACGAAAAAGTAGGCCAGGAACGGTATGCTCAACCATCCGTATTTCGGGTAGTACCCCCACCAGTAGTGGTAGAGGGTGGCTATCAGCGTATCGGTCGTGATGATCGCTATGGAGAACAGGGCCGAAAGGAGCCAGTTGAACCAGGCAAGGGCCTTCCAGTTCTGGTATATCCCGAGGCCGAGCACGACAAAAAGGAAGATCGAAGCCGGGATGCAGGGCACGCCTATGTATCCGGCCTTTGCCCAGAAGAGGGCGACGGTTTCATCGGTGCAGCTGTAGAGAAAGGTAAAGGCGAAGAACCACTCCGCAAAGGCCAGTGTCATGAGAAAGAACGATACGCTGAGCAAGTTGGCTCGTTCTCTTATAAGGGCCACCAGGCCTATTATAAATATGCCGATAGAGACTACGGCTGTCGGGAGGGAATAGATGCTCGGCGAGTAGCTCGCCGGGTCGAAAATATGTGTTATGTGTTGAGCGATCATATCTCTACGGCCGCTTGTTCTTTTAAATGGGTGATAGGGAACAGGATTTCAAACCGGAGCGGGGTTGTCAATTAAAAGCATTGAGTGCCGGATAAATTTTATGCGTCCGATTGGCCGTTGCCCGGCCCCGGTTTTAATGATTGGCCGATAAATTTAATCACGTGCGAAGTCTTGTGTCGGCCTGGATTTCAGCCCTTGTGTTCCTTCGACATCTCATGGTATGTCGGTATCATTTCATGCATGGCTGATGATACACGGTCCCGTACCTCGCTCAGGAGGTCCCGTTCAGCGGCCATGCGGACGGGATATCGCACGCTTCTGGATTTCGGCTGGTGGACGACTCCCTCGCGGCCAAGCAACCTGCTCGCCAGTATCCGTATCGTTTCTATGGCGCCGGTCAGGACCAGGACAATCGAGACCGTCCTCTGCTTGAAATTCGGCTTTCCGAGTATTTCATTGAAGAGCCGCGCGGCCGCACGCGCTTTTTTGCGGGCCGCCCGGTTTGGTGCGAATACCAGGGCGGGAAGGAGAATCGGCCGCACATTTTCAGCTATACGCCTCATCATCCTGATCCGGAGCTTCATGAATTCATCCGGCCGGGGATCGCGGCTCTTTTCGTATCTGAGGGTCTCGGGGTTCCACTCGAGACCCATTTTTTCCCGCTCGGCGAATTCTTTTGCCGCGCGCCTGTAGCCCCTGGCCGCCGTGACAGCCATGTTCAGGACACCCGGGCCGCCGGCCAGGTATTTTTTTCTGAAGGCGTTCCTGAGATAACGGACATGGTCTTTCCGGTCGTTAAAGTGCGGGTGGACGAAAAACAGCTCGCCGGCACCGTGCTGGTGACGGTAGGCCAGCTTCTTCAGCCTGTTTTGTTCCTTCATCTCGCTGTGGAGAGCGGTTCCAGGAAGCGGCGTGTAATTCATGAACTGGATGAAGTCAGACTCAAGGCCGATCATGTAATCGATCTCTTCGCGGATTGTTTTATCGTCGTGATGATCATGGAAGAGTATCGTGGAGGCGTTCACCGATATCCCGTGCGATTGCAGATCCTCGAAAAGCGACCTGAAATCAACGCCCCGTGTCTTGTCGTGGTCGTTGCATTTTGATTCCACGCCGACCCAGATCATCCTTACGCCGAGCCTGACCAGGAAGTCGACGCCGAACTTCTTGATAACTTCCGCTGACGAGAAGATGTCGAACACGTAGGGCCTGCAGTTGGATGTCATGATCTCCAGCAACTCCATGGCGCGCCGGGGCTGTTTGAGGAAATTCTCGTCCAGGATGGTAAATCCCCTCGACCCGATCTCGGATTCCGTTTTGCGGCAGGCGTTGTAGATGTCCTTCCCGGTCGGGAGGAGGGGATGGTACTGCTTCTTGAACTGGTGAGAGGTGATGCAGAACTTGCACCCGTTCTCGCAGCCGACGCCAGGCATGAGTATCGCCCCTTTCGGCTTCCCCTTTGCGCCGTAGAGGTATTCGTACGCCGGGCCGTGGAGGGCGGGATGGCGCACCGGCGCCTCGGTGTCCTCGCCGAAATAGGCCCGGAGCCAGCGCACCCCTTCGCTTTTGCAGAGCGAATCATGCGGCACAATATTCTCCAGATCCGGAATGATAGTCCCGTATCCCCCGAGTATGATTTTAACGCCCGGGTGCTTCGCGCGGATGTACTCCGCCATCCTCTTCGCCTTCAGGACGTTCGGTACGATGAAGTTGATCCCGACGTGGGTGTAGCCCTTCTCCATCTCGCGGGTGAACTCCCGCCACGACGGGAAGTCGAGGACCGTGGTCTCGACCGATATGTTCTCGGCGAGGAGGTAGAGCGGGAAGGTCCAGTAGGACTGCCGGGGCGAGTGGACACCCTGCATCCGCGTTATCTGGTTGTTGAGAAGCTCCATCTGCATGCCGAGGGACTCGGCATACTTGTTTTTGACCCCGTACGGACCGAATACCGCCGTGAGCAATAGTTTTGGCTGAGACACAATATCCTCCCTCTATCCTTTTCCGGATACTGACGAAAAAGAGTCTTGGTGTGTTCGAAAAATGGTATGTTGAAAGGTAAAGACAGGGAACGCTGGTCTGTGGTTGCAAAAAAATATGAATAGAAAGATTATTGACAGTATTATTTCCCCGATTAAAGATTACATAATTACAGGGATACAGAAACGTGGATATTTCAATCATTATTCACCCCACAATATTTCTCAGCTTCCTCATGGCCATAGGCCTGTTGATCAGACCGCTTCGTTTCAGGAACGTGGTGCTGGCTATTTTTATCGCGGAGCTCGGGTATCTCACCCTTTTCATATATTTTCTCCACACGAAGCTGATTTTCGATTATCCCAGCGTTTTTCTCCTGTTGCTCCCGGTCGAGATCAGCATGGGTCCGCTGCTGTACCTGTACGTGCTCAGTTTTATCAAGGACAAGCAGAAGCTCTATTATACCGATGTTGTGCACTTCATTCCCTGCATGATCGTAACGATCATGGTGATACCGTATGCCTTTGTTTCAGATGAGGCGAAGAGGGAAATAGTCAACATGCTCATTCTTCAGGAGAATTTCAAGTTCGTTCAGATTCTTATCTCGACGGTTGCGGCGGTGGTTGTGCCCGTCGTCTATATCTCCCTCTGCATCTGGCAGATCTGGTTCCGGAAGCCGAGTGAAAACATTGCCTACCAGCCGCTTATACTGCTGATAACCCTCCTTATCATATGGCTTTTTCTGGGAGTGGTCGGCGTCGCCGGGGCCCTTACCTTCTCGCCGGGGCTGCTGGTTCTGGACAACATCATCATCAGCCTTATCATAATAAGCTTTTTCCTTGTCACCAACCGTTACCCCTACCTGACCCAGTACGGCACCATCCCGCCAAAGAATAAGAGGTACGCGAAATCATATCTCGACAACATCGACCGGAAGAATATCAATGCGCAGCTGAAGATCATCATGGAGGACGAGAAGCTCTTCTGCGACGAGGACCTTTCGCTGGGCCGGCTTGCCGACGCACTGGGCCTCACGAAAAACCAGCTCTCGCAGTTCCTGAACACATACCATGAAAAAAACTTCAATAATTTCGTGAACGGTTACCGCATCAAGGAGGCGAAGAAAATCATCATCGAAGAGCCGAAGCGCCAGATGATCTCGATAGCGTTCGCGGTCGGTTTTAATTCCTACTCGGCCTTCCATTCAACCTTCAAGAAGGCGACCGGCGTCACGCCCGCCGATTTCCGGAGGAAACAGGAGCGTGACGACAGGTGATTGAGGGCGCGGCGCGCCCTCAGCAGTTTATGTCCTTTATCGCCCGGTAATTATAGTAATTCCAGAACACGTTGACCGAGGCGTTGAGGAAGCTCCCCGTGTTCATGAGGGTCTTCAGCCCCCTGGCCATCGAGATGCCCATCGTGGACGTCGAATCATAGACTTTCCGCCATCCCCGCTTCAGCTCCTCGACCGTCATGTTCCGCGGCGTGATGACCGCCTCGTACGCGTTGTACCTGACCCAGTCGTCCGGGTAGTCGGTGTAGATGAGCCTGCCTTCCTTCTCGACCTGGTCATAGAGACGCGTGCCGGGGAAAGGGGTCATGATGGTGAACTGGCAGCCGTCTATGCCGGTCTCGTGAACGAATTCGATGGTCCTGTCGAAGATGTCCTTCGTGTCGGCGTCGCAGCCGAGAATGAACCCGCCGATGACGCCGATCCCGTGATCGTGGATTTTTTTTATGGTGGTGCTGTAGTTCCTGATGACGGGCCTCAGGTTTATCCCCTTGCCGACTGATTTCAACGATTCGGCCTCGATAGACTCGAATCCGATGTAGAAGGTGTTGGCCCCCGCGTCGGCCGCCGCTTTCAGCAGGTCGTCGTGCTCGGCGATGGTGATGCAGACCTGCGAGCCCCAGGACTTGCCGAGGCCCTTCAGGTTTTTGAAGAGCATCCGGGCGTGCTCGGTGCCGTCGTTCCCGAGACCGACGATGCTGTCGTCCGCGATGAAGAGCCGTTTCTCCCTGATCTCCGCGATCTCGTCAATCACCTCGCTGATCTCCCTGAAGCGGTACCTGCTGCCGTTGAATTTCGTCACCGAGCAGAAGCTGCAGTTGCAAGGACATCCCCGCGACGTCTGCACCGAGTGGATCATGTATTTTTTGGAAAAGAGCTTCCTGTTGACCTTCGGGATCCCCTTCAATTGGGGAAAAGCTTCGGCCCGGTAGATCTTCTTCATTCTGCCGCGGGAGAAATCTTCCAGCATGACGGGCCAGAGCTCGTCCGCTTCGCCCACGGCAACCGTATCGGCGAACCGGGACGCCTCCTCGGTGCGTACCGACGCGTGAATGCCGCCGAGGACGGTGGGCACCCCTCGCTGCCTGAACTCCCGGATTATCCGGTACGCCCGGGGCGCCTGTACCGTCGTGGCCGTCACGGCGACAAGATCGGCATCGGCGTTGAAATCGATGGTGTCGATGTTTTCGTCCACGATCGATACCTCGTAGTCGTCCGGGGTCCTGCTGGCAAGGATGCCCAGCCCCATGGGCGGCAGGGCGAGCATCTTCATTTTCCCGAATACCGTGTTTTTGATGGATGGATTGATGAAAAGAATTTTTTTCATGCGATACCTCTCAGTATGATGCCGATTTCGTATTATCGGATAATCATGATCCGGAGAGGTTAGCATTATTCAGTGCTGAAATCTTGCTGGAATATATATCTGGATATTCATCGATATGCTGGATGAAATTTAAAATGTTGCGGGAATATATTCCTGGAGGTGCGCTCTGTCAGGGGGGATGTTCGCTCCTGCTTCACCCTGC
The DNA here is from genome assembly GCA_016933025.1 of Spirochaetota bacterium. GTDB lineage: Bacteria > Spirochaetota > UBA4802 > UBA4802 > UBA5550 > RBG-16-49-21. The sequence continues at coordinate 103,847 of JAFGBT010000053.1, forward strand.
GCGATCAGCCGGTTTAAAAGCTGCGGGTTTTAAACCATTCTTTCTGGTATTGGCCGCGAAAAAGGCCGGGTCAAATGATCCGGCCTTTTTCACGGTCTTTTAAAAGTTACATTCCCGATTACTCTTCAGACCATTGAACGCAATATATGCCTCTAGCTTGTTCGCAATTAAAAAAGGTGCTTCCACGTACCCAGGAGCTGGTGGTCGACGAGGGAGCTCCATAATAGACACTGCCTGAAGTAGTTGTCCATCCAGAACAATTTGATGATGAAGAATAGCCGTTTGATTCCGTACCGGTGTAGGTACTGGAAGGACCCGAGGCTCCGAATTCGTCCCTTATTTGGTGTGCTATCGTGCCGTCCCACAGGTCCGTATAGCTTGAAGCGATGCTCGAGGAATCGGTTGTGATAAAGCTCGCGTCCGGCCGTATCCTGGTATGATCGCGGCCGTGTATTGTGCCGGTCGACAGCAGGGCCTTGTAGTAGCCGGGCAGGCCGCCTGCAGCAGCGCGGAGATTGCAGATCTCATCAGCTCCCTCCAGCCCGCCGAGGTTGCCGTTGTAAGTCGTGCTTGTGGCGAAAATGATGCAGTTGGTGCATGGCGTCAATGAGTCGCCGGCTTCGGTGCTCGCGTGTGCCCATCCTGAAGCGAGGCATATGTTGAGCACGCCGTCTGCAGTGTCGTACCAGAGCGCGCCGATGTAGGAGCTGCTGCATGCGAACGGCTCCGTGGCGCCCACAAGCGCGGTGGGATTCCCGACCGCGGGTTTCCATGCGTTATCATCGCATATCTTGAGCGTCATGGCGGTGCTGTCGTACCAGAGCTCGCCCGAGTGGTATGTGGTGCATGCCCCCGGCTCCGTGTAGCTGACAACAGCCATGTCAATTTCTTCTGTGCTTCCTGATCCTCCCCCCATCGGTATTAGTAACGTTTTCCCCGAGTCGCTGTCGCATGACCACAGGATAGCCGATGTTAAAAAGCATGCCAGAATGAGCATGCTGGTTGCGATTTTAATGTTCATTGTCCCCCACCCCCATGTAATGTGAAATTTGACTTTATTCAGAATATGCAGGATAGAATATTCTCAATTGGAAGAATGCACTCTCCCGATAGTCTGCTATTTGTATAGCGTCATTAACAGCATCTGAATAGCACATGCTGAAGTGACTTTTTTAAAAAGAAGTGATGGCTTTGTTTTACGATTTATATTTCTTTTTTTAAGGCGAGGGTATACGCGAATCCCTCATGATAAGGCATATGGTGACGGGGCCGGCGGGTATATCAAGAAAAAAACGGTCTTGCCCATAAAAAAATGCGGCTTCCATAATGTAATAACCAGGAGGACCCCTAACGCTTGTTTTTCGGCCTGTGAAACACTTTAAATGTCAGCCGCCATCGTGTTGCCCGCGGTGGGGGGCAGGGCCTGCTAATATCGCACCAGGACCATGTTGCTCCCGCTGACGTTTGGGCCGGAGACAACAACGGAATTCCCGAAATCATAGGGCGCCGAGCCGGTGATATAGCCGGCCGCGTACACGCCGATGCCGTTCGCCGTGACGGCATTGAAAAGGGATTCCTGCGAGCCGCTCGCCACTGATTTGACGACGAGGGCCCGGCCATCGTATGTGCAGTACTTAACGAGCACCGCATTGGCTCCGCTTTCATAGGGACCTGAGACTACTTTCGAGTTTCCGAAATTGAATTGTTTGTTGCCGGCAATGTATCCCGCGGCATACACGCAATCGCCGTACCCCGCCACGGATAAAAACATGGAATCATCCGGAGCTGCGGTTTCAGATTTTCCCCAGCGGGCGTTTCCGCTCGTGTCATATTTCACTATAAGGGCGTTGAAGCGGTTACCGGCCCCGTTTACTGAAATGCCGTTCCCGAAATAGTAGGGGCCGCTGCCCAGCAGTGCGCCCGCCGCATAGATGCCCTCGCTTCCGGTCGTAACTGACAGGAATGCCGAATCGTCGTTTCCGCACAGCGCTGAGCGGGCCCAGACGGGATACCCGCATGAATTATACTTGACCAGGATGATGTTGTTTCCATACGGGTTGCTGCCGGCAACTGTAATGTCGCTGCCGAAATCATAGGTCTTGTTGCCGTCGATATAGCCTGCCGCATATATGCCTTCGCACCCGGTTGCCACAGCGTAATAACACGAACTGTTCATTCCCTGTACGACCGAACGGGCCCATAATACGATCCCTCTCCTGTCGTACTTGACGATAATCGCATTGTTGTCGGGGCTGGAAGGAGTGACATATACTGAATTGCCGAACCCGAAGGTGCTGTTCCCCATGCAGAGACCTGAAATATATATGCTATCGGCGCCAAGTGCTATGGAATAACCGACCGAAGCATCAGCCGCCTTGGGGACCGATAGCGCCCAGAGCGGCGCGCCGTATTCGGTATACTTGACCAGGACCATGTTCGCGCCGTTTTCATATGCGCCCGAGATGGATATTCCGTTGCCAAAATTATAAATGCCGCTGCCCTGTATGGATCCCACGACATAGACCCCATCACTTCCCGCCGCCACCGAATAGAAGCAGGAGTCGCCGGGCCCCGAAACGGTCGAGGAGGCCCACTCCGCATTTCCGTCCGAGTCATATTTTATAAGGATGGCATTGGTCCCGCCTTCAAATCCGCCGTAGGTAATGGTGGTATATCCAAATTTGTATGGAGTATCGCCGACAATATAACCAGCCGCGTATACACAGTCGTTTCCCTGGGACACGGCATATAGTATCGAGCCGTCGGACCCGTTTGTGACGGACCTGGCCCATCTCGGACTCTCCGGATAAACATCTCCATCATTATCATTTGTTTGATTTTGCGTGCCTGGTTTAAATCCGGCACAGCCAAAAAGGGCGTAATGCTGATGCTTATTATGCTTTGAATACATCCATCCATAACAGGAACTGCATGTCACCATCATTATTATTATGCTAACGCCCGCCAGGAACCTGTTTTTCATATTGTCCTCCTTCTCTCGATAAAAGGCATTTACTCCGGCATTCGGCGCGAATCATCATCCATTGTTTCTCTGTTCATTGAAAAGGATGAGCATTATTCACGCGGGATATACTGTTGGAAAATACTGGAGGGAAGGATTTAAATCTAATACTATACGGCCAATATCCGCAAATGTTATTAACAATTATAGAGAATCTGGATTTGTTAACTGTCTGACTTAAACTTGACGCGGTATTCCGAGGGGGTGAGGTCCATGATAGCCTTGAAAGAGCGGTTGAAAGAGACGATATTGTCGAAACCTACCGAAAAGGCGATATCGATGATTTTGGCATTTTCGGAAGCGAGATGACCGGCCGCCGCCTCGATGCGGAGCTTGTTGATGTATTCATTGATTTTCATGCCGGTGTAGGTCTTGAAGAGCTTGCTCATGTAATCCGGATTCATGCCGACAGCTTCGGAGAGGCCTTCGCGGGATATATCCGACCGGTAATTTTCCTTGATGAAATCGATGACCCGTTTGAGCTTTTCCTCCGATTCATCGGTTATTGACAGCGGCTTCTTGTCGATCCTGCTTTTCAGTGAATCGTACAGGTGCTGCATGCTTCTCAGCCGATTGTATATGTCGCGGCCTCCCAGCACGATTATGATCAGATTGATGACAAGGGCTCCGAGCGCCGGGACCAGGAGCATCGTCCTTCCACCAGCGCAATACACGGCAATATCCCAGGCGGCGGCTATTTGCGATAAGATTATCAGCAGCACTATGCGGTTGAACTTGTAGCGATCCTCATGATTGCGGGGCATGTTTTTTAAGAGGTACACCGCATACCCGACAAATATAATCTCCGTAATAACCGCACAGGCCGGCCTGATGAGGAATTGATGCCTCAATGCGTGGCTGATAATGATGATCGCAGACACAACTGAGAAGAGAACCCCAATCGAGATATTCTGAAAGAAAAAATATCTCCGATACAGCGACTGGATAAAAATGATGACAAGCATGGCCAAGAGCGGATAGAGAAGCCAGTGAACAATGAAGATCCAGTCGAAGGGAATCACCAGCAGGGCATGCGGGGAAAACAGGACGACGATATAGAGTACCATGGCCAGTGTGATCAGGGCCCCATAGAGAAACAGGGAATTCTTTCTGTTCCAGAAATAAAAAACCAGTATGACGATCATGAAGGCTGTCAGGGTGATGGCGATTCCGAGCGGGACCTTGTCAAACGCGGTTTCATAGAACATTTTTTCCTTGAGATATTCCCGCTTTGGATGAATATGCACCTCGTCAAGCAGGCCGCCCCATTCACCGCCATAGATGCCGAGGCGGACAAGCAGGGTGTTTTTCCCTGTTTTGACCGCGCCTGCCGGTATCACGTAGCTGCTCGGGAAATGGATATTGGCGAAATCCTCGGGCATCTGGGAATCGACGAAGGCGCCGTTGATGAAAACCCTGTCCGTGTGAAAGGTCCTTCCCAGCGATATTCCGTAATACCCGGCGGGATCGCCGGATACTGTGAATTCGCCCCGGAACCAGGCATAACATATGGCGCCCGGTGTGCGGCATCCTGTCTTTATCATGCCGGGAACGGTTATGGGGGACCAGCCTTTGTCGGGTGGGACGGACTCGCTGGCCCCGGCCTGTTCCAGCGCGTAATTCCATCCCGCGACCGTGAGGGAGCCTTCCGCACCAAGCAGGCATGGGGACAATAGAATGATGAGCAGTATGGAGTGAACAAGCTTCATCCTGCCATCATTAATTATATGGGAAAAAGTTCCTGTCAATCTGAATATCTTTTACCGCCACAAGGGGGTTTAACCCCCCTTGCGGCAGTAACATCATTCCACAAAGTCCCTCGGCACGGGCGCGAACCCGTTTGACGACAACGGCCAGAGCCTGTTCGGCCGCTCGCACCTGACGATCCCCTTTCTGCAGAGCTCGGAGCGCCATTCGTATTTCAGCACGACCCTTCCGGCGACCGCGCTCTCCGGTTCGAACGGGACCTCGTAGGCCGGAGACCATGTCGTCTCCCCGAAGCCGGTGCCCGCTTCGTCGTCGCGCGCCGCTTTCTCCGATGCCGCGTTCTGCCCCTCGCCGCGCGACCGTGACAATTTGTCCTTGCGGCGCGGCGTGATCGGTACCGGTTTGCGCGCCTTCTCGCGGTATGCGGCGACCGCGATGGTCCCCATGGCCGAGGCGTCGGCGAACACCTTCTCCGCGTAGGAATCGGACGCGCCGGTGAAGTAGAACCGGTTGGTCCGGACCATGCCGGTCCGCCATCCCTCGAACGTGCCGGTGGCGTACGGCTCGATCAGGTACATTCGCTCCGTGTTCTTTAAGTACGACTTTGCTCCGCTGATGATGTTTCTCCCGTCCACGGCGATAACCACGGCGATACGGCCGCTGGTCCTGTTGGCGACCTCTATCGAGTATCTCTCGCCCTTCACTGCCTCCATGTAGAAATAGTCGCCCGGCCGGCAGACCCTCGGGTGTGCCCTGTATTTCTGGTACTCCGATCCGTTGTCCGATATCACCCGTACGCTCACCGCGTCTCTGGCAGGGTAGGGCCTGTGCCCGAAGGCGGGGACGAATATCAGCATGGTCAGTATGATTGTTAAAGCCCGCTGTTTCATGATATCTGCTCCTTGTGCCGTTTATCCGTTTGACAGGGAGTCAGCCGGGGAAGTTCTCCCGGGACGAAAAAAATATCATAATCAGCCTCTTCGAAAATTTTTTTTATTAATGCGGGATGATATTCGTATTAATCGGTAAAGACGGAAAGGAGGCACTGCAATGGATGAACTTGGACGCATGGTGATGAAATTCCAGGAGTCGTGCAGGAGGACCCACGAGCTCCTGTCGGAGGGCAATTTCAGCAGAGGGTGGCGGTCCGTCGACCGGATGTCGGTTCTGTCGAAGCAGATACTGGCCTCCGGGGAGAAGGGACGCGAAATGCTTTTCCTGCTCGCCGAGGGCGAGGACCTCCCGGTCGCGCTCCACGCCGCGAACTGCATCTATCCGTATGACCCGAAGCGGTGCAAAAGGGCGCTGAAGGCGATTACGAGAAGGGACAACGGCTTTTTCGCCTATAGCGCCCGCTTCATGATCAAGCACCGGCACAAGAGCATGGAGACGCTTTTATCGGAGATGAGGGAGCGGACGCGCCGGATGCTCGCCCGTGCCCGACCCCTGTGATCCGCTGGGCCGGCGGTCAGTGGGTCGTCGCGGCGGGTTTCGGCATCAGCGCGGCTGCCATGATTAAAATTGACAGCATATTACCGGCACCCGCCCTGCAGGATCCGCTTCCGCACCTTTTTCCATGTATCGGTGATGAGAAACGACTCGTCCATGTACCCGATCATCTTCACGAATTTCAGCATGGGCACGGAGAATGTGAGGGTATTTTCGGGGACGCAGGGGCGGGCAGACGGGTCGAACATGCCGATGACCGCGCGGGGCCGCGGGGCGTCTTTTTCAAAATACGGATAGTGTATGATGGAGCCGCAGCCGGCGCCGAAGGGGGCTATGGAGCTGTTCGGTTCGGTCTGGTCGTAGTTTGCCAAGGTAAAGAGCCCGGAAAGGACATCGGGCGTCGCGAAGAAGATAACAATCTCGGGATTGTCCGACCCGATAAGCTTGTCCCACCGTTTGAAAATTATGTTCTTGCCCTCCACCGGAAGCCGCTTGTGGTGTTTCTGCAACTCGCGCACCATTTCGGGCGTGCGAAGGTAGCGCTCGCCCTCCATCTCGCCGGGAATGCCGCATGAGAGAAAATATTCGAATTTCGGGCGGGCCTGGTCCGTGTACCCGAGGTATCGCTTCGCCCCTCCGCATCCCAGCGCGGATCCATCGTAGGACAGCGACTCGCCCTTGCGGACTCTGGCGAGCTCGCATATCAGGCAGCTCCATTGGCTTGACGGCTTAACCTGTTCGACATCCGCAACCGGCCGGTCGCTGTAATAGCAGATTATCGGCAGCTCGGAATCGCCGAAGTATGTTTTCCATTTTTCAAGGAAGGATTCTTTCAGTTTCATGTCCATGGGATATAATTATAGTGTATTGAGGTAAAAGTCGAGTAGAAATTACAATTTGTGCGCTGCCCATCGCAGGAGGAGTGCAGGGGCGGCCGGAATAACTGGCGGGTGCAGGGCGGCAGCCCTGCAAGAAAGCCCCGCAGGGTTAATATTGGGTCGGGTACGAGGTACGAGAGTCGAGTTAAGAAGTTCGAATGGCGATGTGCGAGGATTCTGGATGGTGACTCGAGCCGCGCGCCCCACGACCCTAAATTTTAACCCGCCTGCCCGTAACTTTTTGCTTGTCAGATATCTCCCGATGGGTTATACCGGCATTAACTATAAGGCCCATTCCGTTCCCGGAAACTGGCTTCAGGATAAGGCGATTGATAATATAATATTCCGTGCAGAAATTATTGAGCCATTCAGCAGGATAATGCTATGAAAACAAATGAAGTCCCACAGGACGGCAAGCGATTGCTCAAGACGACCCTCGTCCATTACGCGGTGAATGATGAAGGCACATTCGAGAAAATACCGTCAAATGGATGGGACCCGGGATACTATGCCGGGTCAAATCTCCAGGATGAGTTCAAGGAGCTTGCGGAGCAGTCGCTGGAACGGGTGAAAAAAAATTTGGCGTCGCCATTGGAATATTTTATGTATAAGGCGTTCATGGACCTTGAGGGGCTGGCGCAGTTTACGGGGATACCGAAACGAAAGGTAAAAAAGCATTTAACGCCGAAGGGCTTTGACATGCTTGATGATGCCACACTCGCCCGGTATGCCGACGTCATATATGCTGACGTTGAAACTTTAAAGAAATTCAAGAGTACGTTAAAATGAAAAAAGCAATAGCGCAAAAACCATATACGCACTACCAGTGCGGACATTGCGAATCGGGTTCGGTTTCTTCCATCGTAAATAATTATGGCTTTAATCTTTCTGAGCCGATGGCCTTCGGTATCTCGAGCAATATCGGCTTTGTATATCTGCCTTTCGTAAGGATCTGGGGCAGGCCGCTTTATGCGTGGCGGATGTTTCCGCAGAGCATCGTCAGGGGAGTGGAGAAGCGCCTGGGTATAAGGTTCTACGTCAAGACCTATGATGATGAGCAGGAGGCCATGGAGGAACTGGACCGTCTGCTGGATGAAGGCAAGCCCGTGGGTATACAAGCTTCAATTGCCTACCTGAGATATTTTCTCGGGGATTTCCGTCTGCCCGGCAACATGCACATGACCATTGTAACCGGAAGGGAAGGGGATGAATACCTCATCAACGATCCCCTGTGGGACTATCAGACCAGGGTCCATCGTGACGATATGCGGAAGGCACGGTTCGCCAGAGGGCCAAGCGCGCCAAAGGGGTTCATGTTCTATCCCCTGGAGATTCCTGAAACTATCGATTATAAAAAAGCGATAAAAAAATCGATCAAGCGCGTCGTGTTCATGATGCTGCAGCCGATGTTCCCCTATTACGGGGTCTTTGGAATAAAAACCTTGGCAGGGATGATAAAGCGGCTTAATAATAATCCGAATAAAAAGGTTATCAGGGGCCACTTGAATCAGATAGTCATGTTTCAGGAGGAGATCGGAACGGGCGGCGGGGGGTTTCGGTACATGTACGCCGCCTTTCTTCGTGAGGCCTATGACCTGCTGAAAATTCCGGAGCTTCTGGAAGCCTCGAAAAAATTCGTGGCCATCGGGGATAAGTGGAGGCTCGCCGCTTCATCCTGCGGGAAGTTCATCCAGGGAAAAACCGATGAGGTTGACCTGGAAAAGACGGCCCGGTTGTACCGCATATGCGCGGAGGAGGAAAAAGAGGCTTATCTTCTGTTGAAAAAGATCAAGTGGAAATGACGGATCCGTGCCCGGCAGACGCAGCGCTTTGCGTTCAATACTTTTGCAGGTATGAATTACGCAACTTCCCCGGGTGTTTTGTTAATCGGGCGCCGCCGATTTGGCCGTAGTTGATAATTAATTATACAAACAAGTGGCACAAAGATTATCTCACAAATTTAATTGCGGATATTTATCAGCAAATTTCTCGTATTGTATATTATTATCAATAATCTCAATTTCTAAATTTTTTGATAAGTTTGACATATTCAATGGTTTTAAATTAGATACTATTTTACAATGATATTCACTTACCCATAATATTACCATATTAGTATCATTTGGATATTCAATATGTTTAACTTTCAAAGGCAAAGTCATTTTATTCTTCCCATAAACAATATATCTTTTAAATGAATTATCGCCTAAAATAGGTTTAGAATAAGTTATTACAGTTATGCAATTAGCTTGATCTTTATAACAAAAATACTTATACTCATATTTATTATATGTAATAAATTTCCAAATCGCTGCAATATCATTTCTATAAAGGAAAATTAACATGATTAATATAATAATTATTATTAGACTTAGATAAACAATTATTTTTTTCATTAGTTCACCAAAGGCTATTGTTAGTGAGAACTTGCAACTTGAAACTTTAAACTACCAACTCTATCAGTTTAAAGCTGAACATTCATATAAGACTTTTTGACTTCAAATGCTCTTCTATTTTATTCATCCCCTCATCAAAGCCTATCCTGGGCCTGTAGCCCAGCTCCCTTGCTGCCTTTTCTATGGAGTAGAACTGGTCAATGCCCATAAATTTAATCATCAGCCTGTTGGGATAGGGACGAGCATTGATCCCCAAGAGCTTGTATAGTTTTTCTGCGATATAAGCGTAGGAATAGCATAAACCGTATGAAGCGTAATTCTCTACAGGAGTTATTCCCGCTATGGCAGCCAGCTTCATTATGTAATCTTTCCAGGTGATATCCAGATTGTCCTCTGCGTTATAGGCCTGTCCCAGGCTCTTTTCGCTGTCGGCCGCGAGCAATATGAGATCGACCACATTGTCGACATAGGCCAAACCCGTACGCCTGTTGCCTCTGGCGACAAATACAAAATACTCGCTCTCAAGCAGCCTTATTATCTCCCTGACAAAATGCTCGCATTCCGGGCCGTATATCAGTCCCGGCCTCACAATCGTAACGGGCAGGCCCTTTTCTTTATGATATCGCCATACGAGCTTTTCCCCGTCGATCTTGGTGTCCGGATAGGGAATGCCGCAGTAGCGATATCTTGTTTTTTCATCCGCTGGAGCATTGCGTATGCCGTATACAACCACGCTGCTTATATGAACAAACTTTTTAATGTTTCCATATGTGACAGCTTTCAGTAAATTTTCAACGCCCTGAACATTTACCTTTTTGAATTCCTTCAACGGCCCCCAGTCTTTAACCACGCCCATGGAGTTGTATATATATTCCACGCCGCTTACCGCTTTTTTCAGGGACTCTAAATTATCAATATCACCGTAAAAGAGCTCCGCTCCCAGCTCTGCCAGATAATCAACGTTGCTGGTTTTCCTTACCAGCGTCCTGACCCGCTCCCCCCGGTCAAGCAGCGCCTTTACCAGGTGTCTGCCGAGAAATCCGGTGCCCCCCGTCACCAGGTTAAGCCTTTCGTTCATTTCCGCCCCCCTGTCTTCCATCCCTGCATTATCCGGTACATGATCCTCATCACGGCCATGTACAGCCAGGGCGATACTCTCCTGGTATAATACCCCAGCCTCCCCGTTAAGGAGGTGTGAATGAGAAACCTGCCCCTGAGCGCTTTCTTCACGATTCTGGCTGCGGTCCTGCCGGGCTCCATCCCCACACGCAGCATGAATTCCGCGAAACGCTCGTCGTATCCTACATAGGCCGAGTCTGAAAGCATCCCGGTCCTGACGAAGGCGGGGCACGCAAGGGAAACCCGTATCCCCCTGCCCCTGAGCTCCGTGTGAAGGGACTCGGTCATCCCTGAAATAGCGAACTTGCTGGCGCAGTAGGCCGACATGGCCGGGAGCGCCATGAGCCCGGCGCTGGAGGAGATGTTCACTATATGGCCCGAGCCCCGTTCGAGCATCCCCGGCAAAACAACCTGCTGCATGTTCACATAGCCCATGATGTTTACTTCAATTATACGGCGCCATTGGCTGGCCGGGGTGTCGGCAAAATCGGCTCCTATTAAAAGGGCGGCGTTGTTTACCAGGATATCCACGCTGCCCAGGTCCCTTTTTACCATGTTGCATACCCTCTTCACTTCCTGAAGCCGTCTGACGTCGGCGGCGTATGAGCGGCACTTGACGCCGAGTCCCTTTATGCGCGCCTCGGTCCTCTTGAGGGCCTTCCTGTTAATATCGATCAGCGCGACATCGTATTTATTTTCCGCGAAAGCGGCGGCCATCTCGCTCCCGAGCCCGCCGCCGCCCCCGGTTATGAGTACCAGCATAAAGAACCCCTGTTTCAGTAGATATTGCAGCGCCAGTATCATGCGGCTGTCATTCGTGTGCATATTTTAATCAATGCAATATAAATAGTCAACTATTCTACTTTAAAATAATAACAGGGCATAGCTGGAATGTTGTTGTGTGCAAAATATTTCCATGTCGCCCCTTATGCCTGAATTTTTTTATTGAAAAATTTTGCCTCCGGGTTTAAATTATAATATAGTTACCCATTTTAACATCACTGATGGTCGCTTCTCAAGTCTGTTATAATACGGTAATAAGCCTTCAATCTGCAGGAAGAGCATATATTACAAATTAGAGGCGCCCTCAAAAGAACTGAGGTATTTATGTTAAAGGACAACCGGCGGCATTACAACTCCGTTATAGACGCGTGGAGTGAATTCATGAACGATAATATTCACTTCGGCTATTATAAAACGGAAAAAACCACCTTGAAGGAGTCGGGAGACGAGCTGATAAACCAGATGATCTCTCTAACCACAGTTAAAAAAAACCACAGGATCCTGGACGTGGGCTGCGGGGTGGGAAATCCCGCCTTTTATCTGCATAACAAATTCAAGTGCTCGGTAACCGGAATCAGCACCAGCCAGCGCGGCGTGGAGATCGCAAACGAGACCTCCGGAAAACTGGGCTTGGCAAAGAGCGTTCGGTTCAAGGTGGCGGACGGCACGAGGAACGGCTTTCCCGATGAAAGCTTCGATATCGTGTGGGCAATGGAATCCTCCCATCTGATGCGGAAGGACAGGCTCATCAGGGAGAGCTACAGGGTGCTTAAACCGGGGGGCACCTTTCTTCTCTGCGACGTGGTGTTCAAGTGCTTTACCCTTAAATACATCTATACACTGCCCCCGCATCTATTCAGGCTCCTTGCGTTGAGGAGGGGTTATGGCAATGTATGGGCCATGCCCAAGGAGTATTACTTCTGGCACATGAACAAGGCAGGCTTCAGGGAGATAACATCCATTGACGTGGGGGAGAATTCCATGCCGACCCTCAGGGACTGGACAGACAGGATCAACAGGGAAAAGGACACAATCCTGAAAAAATACTCACAGTCGCATCTGAAGGATTTCATGCGCGCCTGTGAAGCAATGGAACATCTTTTCAAAAAGAATATAGTAACCTATGTGATAATGAAGACGGTCAAGGACTGATCCAGGCAGTATCGTACTGTTGCTGAAAATTGGCAGCCAATAAAATTTATTCAACGCGCTTGAGCACCACCAGGGTGACGTCGTCCGGGCAGGAGTATCCCTTGAGCGATCCCAGTATACCGTCCCTTATCTCGTCGGGCTGGCGTGAGCCCAGGCTTGCAAAAACATCTGACAGCCTTTCATACCCGTACATGTCCTCCTCCATGGTGCGCTTTTCCTTGACGCTCCCCTCCCTCCATGCCTCGGTTATCCCGTCGGTGTAGAGAAGGAAGGCGTCGCCCACGTTGAGGGACAGGCTCTTGTCCCTGTTCATTCCCTCCAGGTTGTCAAGCACTCCCAGCCACATCCCCACGGTCTCAACGGACTCAACGGTTCCAGTAGCGGAACGGTAGAGCAATATATCCTGATGAAGGCCGGAAAACTGGAACATGCCGTCCTTTATGGCGGCCAGCACGGTGATGGTCATGTACTTGTCCTCTTCCTTCATGCGGCGTAAGTTGGTGTATATCGTGCTGTTTATTGCAGACAGAAGTTTTGAAGGGGAGATATCGGGCTCGCGGCTTATGACGAGGTTTATGGATGTCTGCACCATCATCATGATGAGGCCCGCCGGCACTCCATGGCCGGACACGTCCCCTATCACTATCCAGTGGTACCCGCCCGCATTGATGATATCGTAATAGTCGCCCCCCACCTCGTCCGCAGGGTGCATGAAGACCGAGATCCGGTATCCCGGGATATGCGGCATCTGCGGTAAAAGCACCGTCTGTATCTTCTTGGCTATCTGCATCTCGCCCCAGAGCTGATCCCTGGTCTCCAGCAGCTGTACGTTAATCGCCTCCAGCTCCTCATTGGTGGCGTTCAGCTCCTCGTTCATCGATTCCATGGCCTCCATGGTGGTCTTGAGCTCTGCCGTGCGCTCCTCCACCTTCTTTTCCAGGTTCCTGTTGAGATCCGCCAGCTTGTCATGGGCAGCCTGTATGGCCTTTCTCATTACATTTATCCTGTCGGCCAGGGCAAAGGACAGGAGCACCACGCTGAGTACCGCCCCTATCTGCACACCGTAGGTTGTAATCAGCACGGGGGGAAGGACCGCAAACTCCTTCAGGGCAAAGAAAAGAGCGCCTATAATAAAAAGGGCAAATCCTATGAGAAAAAAAACCGCCTCCCTTGACCTGTAGAGAAAAATGGACACTAATGCCAGGACTGCTCCCAAGGACGTGTTTATGCTTGTGACCGTTGCCGAGGAAAGCACGGCCAGCTTGAAATTGTCAAGAACAAGCGTCCCCAGTGTGTGAATAAGCCCCAGAGCAGCCATTATATAGAGCAACCTGATGACCAGGCTGTACAAGGGCCGCCCCTTGAACTGCCATGCATTTATATAATACAGGGCAAACATTACTATAGAAAAATTGACAATCCCCACAAATACGTTGACGCACATCTTTCCCCACCAGATTGAATTGGGCCACAGGTACTGATAGGCCGTTCCCTCCATGGCCATCATGAAAAAGATGACGCTTACTATGAACAGTATGTAAAAAAGGTAGCTCTTGTCCCGAATGGAAAAGAATATGAAAAGGTTGTACAGGGCCATGACCATCATGACGGCGTAGAGCATGCCCAGGAAAACGGTTTCATAAAACCTGTATTTTTCAAAAGCAGAGGGCGACCAGAGGTAGAGATAGGTGTTCATGGCGCTCTCGGAGCAAAACCTCAGGTAATAGGAAGCTTTGGATCGGGCTTTAAGTTTCAATGGGAAAACAAAGTTCCTGTAATCCACCGGGCGGGTATTAAAGGGCTTGAGGCAGCCGGTTTCCACCATGCTCCGCCTCCCTCCCTCAATGATATAGAGGTTCAGGCTCTCGATAAGCGGGTAGGCCACCTCCAGGTTAAAGTCTATGTCGCTTCCGGTCTTGTTCTCGATGCGGAATCGCTCCCAGTACACTGGCTGCCAGTAGCCGAAGGCGGGGACTTCGCTTGTCGAGGCGGTCCAGGCCTCGTCCTTTAAAGCCAGTACGTCATCTATTCCAAGCCCGCCATCCCTGTCCACCAGGTACTCCATGTAAAGGCCAATGGCCATCCTGCTGAGACCCCCGTCAAGATCAATCGATCCTGTCAGGGCGCGCGCATGACGTGGTATAAAGAAAAAAAGGACAAAAAGACACAGGATAAGAAAAAATATTTTTTTCATCAACACGGTTCCCGTGAATAATTGTTAAAATATTGGCCCTTGAAGATAAATCAAAATTTTTTCCTGGCGAAACAGCAGAAATTTTTGAACGTTCCACTATTCATGCTGTAGAAACAACTAGACTAATAATAACACTTGATTGCAAAAAGTCAATTATTTTATGTTCAGTAATATTCTACCACAAGCATTCGCCAGGAATCAAGAGAGTATCTGCCGAAGATCCCTGTCGCGAAGCTATGGGAAGCCTTCCCGGAATTGATCGGTAATGTTTCTCCGGCGCGACTTTTCTCCCTGGAACAGAGGATATCGTCGCAGAGGGTTTCGCTCTTCGTACATTTTAACACAGCTGTCAGGAACTTTTTTACTTGCCAGGGCTTTGCCGGTGCGCCATAGTCACTGCAGGTAAGAGGCCTTTTGCCGCGTCGGGCTGTGCTGTGCGGCCGTAATTTCCTGAATATAAAAAGGATAAAATCGTCGGGCGCAACCCGGCGGAAACGAGAAAGGAGACCGTGGCTGCGCGCAGTTTGTTGATGCCGCCGTGGCTGCGCCAGATGCTTGAGGCGTAACGATATGACCTCTCTTTGCTCTCCCCCTTCATGAGTGAGCGTGGAGAAGTCTAAAAGAAACAGTGAGTTTATTTTTAATGATAACTTCTTGACTTTTCATGTCTCTCTTCGCAAAGTAAGAACCGCGTGTTCAATATCTATAGATAAGTAAAGGGGATCTGCTTTTTCATGCGGTGCGCAAACAATGTAAAAGACGGCGGATGGAGCTTCGCCGCCTGCAAAACCATGACCAAAAACCGCTATTTCTATATAGTGCTTCTGGCAATTGTGACGTTTGTTGTTTTCTGCCAGGTAATTGGACACGAATTTATATGGTATGATGATGATGTCAATGTGTATGAAAACCCTTATCTTCAATCTCTTACTATTCCAAACATATTACATTTGTGGCGAAGCCCGTCACCTCAAAATATGTATATGCCTTTAACCCAAACTATCTGGGCAGTGCAGGCAGCGTTTGCAAAAACTACAACATCGGGTTCAAATATAATTCAATTCAATCCTGTTGTTTTCCATACTACGAACCTGATTTTTCATCTATTAAATGCAATACTTGTGTTTTCAATTTTGAGAATATTGGTTAAGGATGAATTGGCCTGCTTTTTTGGAGCACTGCTTTTTACAATACATCCTGTTCAGGTAGAATCTGTCGCATGGGTTACAGGCTTAAAAGATGTTCTCGGCGGATTTTTTTCGCTTGTTGCACTCTGGCAATATCTCCTTTATGCAAAATCATCAATCATATCTCCCGAGGTGAATGAGACTGATCAAAAGAGAAAAAAATCGAAGATCCTGCACTACGCCATGGCTATTTTCTCTTTTCTATTGGCAATATTATCGAAACCCATCAGTATAATTGTTCCGATTGTAGCATTTACTGTGGATTATTTTATTTTGAAGCGACAGTTCCGTCGTATAGTCTTATCATTAATTGGGTATATAGCTATTGCTGTGCCAATGATAGGATTAACAGTTTTTCTAGAACATTTAAAAGTTCAAGCAACATATAGTTTATCTTTTATAGACCGATTTTTAGTAGCATCGGATTCGTTAGTATTTTATTTGTATAAATTGATATTGCCAATTTCATTAGGCCCTGATTATGGCCGCACCCTGAAATTTGTATTATCACAAAAATTAATTTATTTTACCTGGCTAATTCCGGTGTTATTGCTCATTGTTGTCTATAAAATAAAGAAGCATAGATCATGGTTGTTTGCATCGGCAGGAATTTTTATCGCTGGTGTTTTGCCATTGTTAGGATTTATTCGTTTTCAATTTCAGGAAATTTCAACGGTTGCCGACCGCTACCTGTATCTATCTATGTTAGGGCCGGGAATGGCTTTGGCGTTTTTTCTTTCCATGAACAAGAAGCGGCTGGTTATAGGAATTTGCGGTGTAATGTTGGGCATATTGGGAATTATTAGTATACATCAGACACAATATTGGGGGGATACAATTACTTTTTATAAACATGCTATACAAATAAATCCCAATAGCAGTGCTTTCCATGCGAATTTAGGTATTGTTTTGGCGCAACAGGGAAAATTTGACGAAGCTATTTCCCATTTTTCTGAAGCATTAAAGAGCCATCCTAATCCTGCGGGGATACATTTTGATATGGGTCATGCTTTGGCGCAACAAGGGAAATTTGACGAGGCTATTTCACATTTTTCTGAAGCATTGAAAGGCCATCCAAATCCTGCGAACGTATATGCCGGCATTGGCCGTGTGCTTGCGCAACAAGGAAAATATGACGAAGCTATATTTCATTTCTCTGAAGCATTAAAAAACAATCCAAATAATGATGAGGCACATTTACATTTCGGTATTGTATTGGCCCAGCAGGGAAAATTAAATGAAGCTGTATTCCATTTTTTTAAGACACTAAAAAGCAATCCAAATAATGTGGAGGCACATTTACATTTAGGTTATGCTTTGGCGCAACAGGGAAAATTGGATGAAGCTGTTTTTCATTATTCCGAAGCATTGAAGTACTCTCCAAATAATGTGTGGGCACATAATAACTTGGGAATTGCTTTAGCACAACAAGGGAAATATGATGAAGCAATTTCACATTTTTCTGAAGCTTTGAAGATCAATCCTGACTATCAAGATGCGTATAAAAATCTAAATAAGGCCAAATCATTAAAAAAATAAGATGGACTGATAATTTTCATGCTGCGTGCGAAAAGTTTGAACAACTGCTGCCAGGGCTTAGCCAGCTATAAAGCTATTACGAAAAATCGCTATTTTTATATAGTGCTTCTGGCTATTGTTACGCTTGTTATCTTCTGGCAGGTAATTGGACACGAATTTGTGTTGTATGATGATGATTTTTCTGTGTATGAAAACCCTTACTTGCAATCTATTACTATTCAGAACATAGTACATTTCTGGAAAAATCCGTATAAAAATGCATACATGCCTTTAAGCTTAACTATTGCGGTAATTCAGGCATTGTTTGCTAAAACTGCGCCCTCAGGTTCAAATATAATACAATTTAATCCTGCCGTTTTCCATACTACGAACCTGATTTTTCATCTATTAAATGCGATACTTGTGTTTCTAATTTTGAGAATATTAGTAAAGGATGAATTGGCCTGCTTTTTTGGGGCACTGCTTTTTGCGATACATCCTGTTCAGGTAGAATCTGTCGCATGGGTCACGGGCATAAAAGATGTCTTCAGCGGATTTTTTTCTCTTGTTGCAATCTGGCAATATCTACTTTACGCAAAATCATCAGTGATATCTATTGAGGGTAATAAAGCTGATCAAGATGGTGCTCATGAGAACCGGGACTCGAGAGTATTGGGCAAAAAGAGGAAGATCCTGCATTATCTCATAGCTGTTTTTTCTTTTCTATTAGCTATATTGGCTAAACCCACTAGAGTGATTGTCCCGATAGTCACATTTACGCTGGATTACTTTATATTGAAGCGAAGATTTCGTCATATTGCCTTATCATTAATTGGTTTTATAGCTGTAGCCCTGCCAATAATAATATTAACAATTTATTTAATGTCCTCTGCGGTTGAAACAACATTCAGCCTGTCTGTTATAGACCGATTTTTAGTAGCATCGGATTCGTTAGTATTTTATTTATATAAATTAATATTGCCAATTTCATTAGGCCCAGATTATGGCCGCACTCTGAAATTTGTATTGTCGCAAAAATTAATTTATTTTGCCTGGCTAATTCCGGTGTTGTTGTTCATTGTAGTCTATTCAATAAAAAAGCACAGATCGTGGTTGTTGGCATCGGCAGGAATTTTCATTGCCGGTGTATTGCCATTGTTGGGATTTGTGCAATTTAAATTTCAAGATATTTCATCAGTTGCCGATCGCTACCTGTATCTATCAATGTTGGGGCCGGGAATGGCTTTGGCGTTTTTTCTTTCCCTGAACAAGAAACGGCTGGTTATTGGAATTTGCGGTGTATTGTTAGGCCTATTGGGAATTATTAGCATGAATCAGACACAGTATTGGAAAAATACTATTGTGTTCACTACACATGCAATCAAGATAAATCCCAATAGCAGTGTTTTCCATAATATTTTAGGTTTTGCTTTGGCGCAACAAGGAAAATTTGACGAAGCAATTTCCCATTTTTCTGAAGCATTGAAGAGCAATCCGGATAATGCGGGAGTGCATTTGAATCTGGGTTTTGCTTTGGCGCAACAAGGAAAATTTGATGAAGCTATTTTCCATTTTACCGAAGCGTTAAGGCTTTCCCCCGATGATGTGGGTGCTCATAGTAATTTAGGCAATGTTTTAGCGCAACAAGGAAAATATGACGAAGCTATTCATCATTATTCTGAAGCATTAAGGCTTTCTCCCAATGATGTGGGAACGCACACTAATTTTGGTGTTGTTTTGGCACAACAAGGAAAATTGGATGATGCTGTTTATCATTATTCTGAGGCATTAAGGTTCTCTCCTAATGACCCCCGGGTACATGCTAACTTGGGAATTGTTTTAGTACAACAAGGAAAATTGGACGAAGCTATTTTTCATTTTTCTGAAGCATTAAAGATCAATCCTGGTTATCAAGAAGCATACAAAAATCTGATGAAGGCTAAATCATTGAAAAGATAAGGATGAACCAGCTATTAATCCCAATGAAATTGCGGCCATTCCGGCAGCGTCCGGTCCTATACAATAGGCCTTGCAGGTACTGATAAACGCGCATTAGGACTACTCCGACAAGCAGCAAGTCCAGGACGGGTGTGTTAAAAGTTATATCTCACAAGATGAAAAAAATGCCGCCTGAAGATCCGGGAAAAACCTGCTTTGTTGATCCTTTTTAGTCCCACGAACAGGCCGATGCCGAATATCAGCCTGTAGAGTGCCGACAGGGGCAGCCTTATCAGGAGCTTGAGCAGCACCCCGGGAACGCGGAAGAACACGGCGAAGTATATAAGCCTTTGCAGGTTTATAATACTACGCTTGTTTGGCATTTTGATAGGGGTATCGGTAAAATAAGAATAGCCTATTGAATTGACTACGAAGGAGTTTTCCAGGTACCCGTTGCTTCGGGCGTAATCGTATATCTCGGTCCCGGGGTATGGGTTCATAAGCGAGCACCAGACGAAGTCGGGCCGTATCGCCCTGTTGAGATAAAAGGTCTCCATTGCCGTTTCGACGGTTTCGCCCGGGCTGCCCATGATATTGAATGTCTGCAGCCGTATACCGCGATTCCTGATGAGGGAGGCAGCCGAAACAATCTCTTCACGTGTTATGCGTTTCTTCAGTATTTTGTTCCTGATTTCGTCGTTACCTGATTCAATGCCGATCTTGACGGCGTGGCAGCCCGCGTCCCCCAGCGCCTCGACCAGTTCGGCGTCGATGAGATTGGCGCGGGAGTTGATTTTGAAGGGGATCCCTATCTCCTTTCTATATGCCGCGAGAAATTCGAAGATCCATTCCCTGGGGGGTAGCGTGAATATATCGTCGTCGAAAGTGATGAATTTCAATTGGGGATCGCCTTCCTGCATGAGCGAGATCTCTTTGATGATGGATGTTACCGATCTCCTCCTGTATACCTCTCCCTTCCCTCTGTATATAGTGTTGTAGATTTTATTGAAGCAGAAGGAGCAATCGTAAGGACAGCCCCTTCCCGTCATCACTACATTGTTGTAAAGAAGGACATTGCTGGAGTCCCTGAATATGGAGTATTTCCTGTATATCCTCCTGTTGAAGAAAGGGAGGGAGTCGAGGTCGGCGATAAGGGGCCTTGGCTCGTTTCTCCGTATCCCCCCGTTTGATCTGACTATGAAATTCCTCACTCGCGACGGATCGCTCCCTTTCTGCAACGTATCGACAAAATCAACCATTGCCTCCTCACCCTCGCCGATGCAGATCGCGTCGAGGTATCCGTCATTTATCAGGTCCGGGTAGAAGGTCGGGTGCGCGCCGCCGCATATAATCGATTTCCTGAAATGCCGCCTTATCCCTTCCCCTATCGCCTTCATCCACGGGTATTCTCCCGTCGTTATGGAGAAGGCGATGATGTCTGGATCTGCATCGACGGCCTTCCCTACCGTGTCTCTCTCGAGATCGTGGATCGTGAGATCGCATTCATGGCCGGCCGCTTCAAGGGCGGCAGACAGAGACATTATCGCAGGCTTGGCGAAAATGTCCTTTTGTATAAAAAGGACCCTCATCTCAGCGTGCCCTTTGCGGCTGCAGCGGCGAAAAGATTTCCTTCGTCGTCCTTGTAACGAAGGCTGGAATGTAAAGGGGGAGCAGATGCGTCTGAGGGTGGTCCCTGAGTATCCTGAAGATCCGGGAAGGATTCATGAAAAATTTCCTGTTCGCCTTCCTCTGGTATGAGAATAACAAGCTGTCGGGAACGTCTGAGACGTTGACGACGGCGGACGGATATTCCATGTTATCGTATTGCAGGCCGGCGAGCTTCTGAGGATCCGTCCGCATTACGGCGTCGTATGTCTCCGTGCCTGGAAACGGTATCAGGGTGAAAAAGGAAGCGGCGTGGAGCCTTGAATTGCAGGACACGTCTATGGTCATCCGCATGTCTTCCTCCGTCTCGGTGGGAAATCCGAACATGACAAATCCGTATGCGAATACTTTCCGAGAAACAGCGTATTCCACATTTTCAAGGAATTTTTCGATGTTGAGGTTTTTCCTTATCAACTTCTGTATTCTTGGAGAGCCCGATTCCAGCGCGAAACAGCTGAAATACATCCCCGCGTCGACCAGCGCGTCAATATCCTCTTTTTTGAAAATGTCCGTCCTTACCCCGTTGGGGAATATAATCTTTATTTTTAAATTATTTTTATGAACAAGGCCGCAGAAGTCGTGGAGGCGTCCCCGGTTGAGATTAAAAATATCGTCAAGAAATTCCACGTCGTTGACGCCGTATTTCCGGCTTAAAAACGTTATCTCATCGATGATCCTCGCTGCTGAGTGATACCTGAATCGTTCACCGAAGATGCGGTGGCAGTAGGTGCATTTGTAGGGGCATCCCCGGCTGCTGAAAATGGAGAAATACCTGCGTCTGGGGATTGCCGGCATTGAGAGGCGCTTCCAGAAAGCCTTGATGTCTATGAGGTCGTACGCCGGAAACGGCAGCGAATCCAGGTCCTCTATGAACGGGATCTCTCCTTGGTTAGTAGTAATGGCGTCTTTGGTCTTCCATATAAGGCCGGGAACATTAGCGAGGCTGCCACCCCCGAAGTGTTCGTTGATTATCATCTCGAAGGCCCTCTCGCCCTCGCCGCTCACCGCTGCATCGGCGGAATTCCCCGCAAGGGCAGCCTCGCCGAAGGCCGACGCGTGTGGGCCGCCGAGAAGTATCAGCGATCGCGGAAGACCGCGTCGTATCATGCCGGTTAAGTATGGAATGGCGCCTGCGTTCGGGGTCAGCGCGCTCAGGCCCACGATGTCCGCATCGAAATTCACGGCTTCCTTTGCCAGGCGTTCGTCGGAGATTTCGTATAATTTCTGGCTGATTATCCTTATATCGCAGTCAAACTTGGAGCGCAGGTAAGCGGCGATGTACATAAGCCCCATAGGAGGAGTAATGAGTGGAAATACGGGCTGCCGGTGTCCGACGCTCGCAAGGAATATCTTTAATTTCTCCATTACTGCTTGATCATTTGTGAAATTGCCCCATCCTCAGGTCCAGGCTAATGGAGAGAATGGGCCTTGCCGGGACTGTAGTCGCACATCAGGAACGCTCTGGCAAGTAAAATTTCTGGACAGGGGTTTTAAAATTTAAAGCAAAAATCAAACAGTAAAACGTGATGTGGTGCCATGGCCCTGTCCCGAGATTTGATGCAGTCAAATGCAAAAATATACACAACCTATAACCTTATCTCAATACTGATGTCCGCAAGATACAATTACGCATTTCTTGCGCGGACACTGGACTCGATTACCATGCAGATTAGGATCATGTGTGAACTGACTGCGGTCAATGATTATTCTGCAGACGGTATTGTTATCTGCTCTGTTGATGGTCCCCGTAAAATAAGTTTGACATTAAAGGAATACAATCGATATTATTCATTTGCCGAATTTTTGTACTGCCGCATAAGGGTCTGGTTATGTATCGGCTATATTCAAAGGCCCATGCAGGAACGCGACGGGGGAAGGTCTGATGAATGCCTGATTCACTGAGAATTTTACTTGTAAATACCGGGTTCAGAAAACCTCTTCATCCCCTTGTTACACCGCCGCTGGGTATAATGTACCTGGCTTCGTATATACGTTCAAAATTTAACGTTTCCATCCGACTGATCAACCAGAAGCTTAATAACGATTCAAACGATTCTATAATACAATCAGCGAA
Source organism: Spirochaetota bacterium (assembly GCA_016933025.1). Lineage (GTDB taxonomy): Bacteria > Spirochaetota > UBA4802 > UBA4802 > UBA5550 > RBG-16-49-21. Next base: position 126,929 of record JAFGBT010000053.1, read on the forward strand.
GGACTTCGGGGCTGACATAATCGGATTGAGCGTACTGTCAACAGCCGCACACGGCCTTCCCTATCTTACTGAAAAAATAAAGGCCGCGCTCCCCGGATCATTGATAGTCCTGGGCGGGCCGCATGTCTCATCTTTTGAGACACGTTCCATGAAAGGCAACTCCGCCGATGTCGCTGTTCCGGGCGAGGGGGAAGTCGCTTTCGAAAAAGTCATCAGATCATATGTAAACAAACATCCTTTCTCGGATATTCCCGGTATTTACTGGCGGGATGATAGCGGCATGGTCGTTCATAATCCCGGCACGTTGCCTTTGATAGACGATCTCGATACACTGCCATTCCCGGCATACGACCTTATCGACCTGCCGAAATACTGGGCAATACAGTCCATGCCGCCTGTTCCAAGGCGCCGTTATGCATCCCTTTTCAGCAGCCGGGGGTGTCCTTATAAATGTATTTACTGCCATAACATTTTCGGGAGTACTTTCAGGTTTCATTCAGCCGAGAGAATAATCGCAGAAATTGAATATATTAAAAAAAAATATTCAATTTCGGATTTTGAATTTCTGGACGATATTTTTAATCTTAACAGGGAGCGCCTGGTTGATTTCGCGTCCCGGTCCCTTGAAAAGGATCTCGGGCTTGAGCTTGCTTTTCCCAACGGTGTAAGGACCGATCTTCTCAGGAAAGAAGAGATCGATATGTTAGTTGAATCCGGTCTTTATTTCTCCAGTTTCGCGCTGGAATCCGGCTCCCCCAGAATTCAGAAACTTATCGGAAAAAACCTGAACATTGAAAAATTCCGGGAGAATGTTTTATACGCAGTAAGCCGGGGGGTTTTTTCCAACGGCTTCGCCATGTTCGGATTCCCGACTGAAACAGCCGGGGAAATGCAGATGACCATAGACGTAATCTGCGCATCAAGACTTCATACAGCTTCTTTTTTTACCGTAACACCGTTTCCGAATACCGAGCTGTACAGAATCATGGAAAAAAATTCTCCGGAAAAACTCGGTCTGGTCAACTATGACAACATGGAATATTCGATGGCCCTGTTTAATCTCTCCGCAGTCTCCGACCGGGACATTTACAGGTTCCAGAGAAAGGCTAATATCAGAATGCTTTTAAATCCCATGCGCCTTTTCAGGATAATAAGAGACATACCCAGGCCCTACTACCTTCCACTGTATTTGCCAGAATTTTTAAAACGGATTACAAAGGGTCTTTTCCTCAGATAAGAGAAAAACTTAACTTCTTGACTTTTCATGTCTCTCTTCGCACAGTAAGAACCGCGTGTCCAATATCTATCGCCAAGTAAAGGGGATTTTACATTTTATGCTGCGTGCGAAAAATTTAAAAGACGGACTGACTGAGATCCCGCCGGTACAAATTGTCCATTATTCAAAATCATCCTTTCTTGGTGCGAAGCAGATGCGCAAGAAATTTCATTGCCTGAATGAGGACCTGCTTGTTGAAAGAAGAGTTGGAAAAGACATATACAATCGGAATTTCAGCCACGCTCATCCCCTCGCGCACGCATAACGCGAGGGCCTCGGTGTGAAAATCGAACGATACCGACTTCAGTTCGCTTTCGGCAATTTTTTTCGCCGCCCGCAGGCTGTACTTTCGGAATCCGCTGGTGCAGTCCTTTATGCCGGGGCCGAAAAAATTGAAGTACGAATCCGAAAGGGTATAATTTATAACCCGCGCGCCCATCCAGGTGATCGCTTTCCTGTATAATGGAACATTTGCCGTGAACTTTCTGCTGCCGATTACCACATCCGTACCGGGCGAATAATTAAAAAAATCGGGTAGCGCTTCCGGATCGTGCGACAGCCCGGCGTCCATCGTGACGAATGTTCTGTATCCCTTCTGGATACCGAACCTCAGCCCGTCCTGTACGCTCCGTGGTATATGAGTCGTCTGCTGATGCGTTATTATATTTAATATATGCGGGTGCCTGCCGGTTCTGCATTCATTCTGTATCTCTTTAAGGATCTCCGGGGTGAGGTCCCGGCTTCCATCATCGGTGACCGAGACATCAGCGTATTTCAACGCGCGTGTTACAACCTCGCGGATAGTCTCCTCTTCGTTGTAAGCGGGGATTATTATTAGTCTATCTGCCATCGTATTAATTATGCTCTAAAAAAGCTTTCCGCCATTAGTATATCTTCTTTTGTGTTGATGTTGGTGTATTTATCGCAGATAATAAAACTCTTAACGGTATTGCCGTCGTCAATGGCGCACTGGATTAAATCCGGCAGCTCCTTTTCTTTTCTCTCGTGATGAATCGGCGTATATTCAATATACTCTAATATCTGATTCCTGAATACACAGTCGCCGGTGCCCATAAAATTGTTTAACGGCTTCCTCGGTTTTTCTATAAGCCTGAAAATATTGTTTTGGTCATCCTGTATCAGGCAATATGTGCGTTTAATCAGATTCTTATCTTCTACCCCGAGTATGCCGCAAATTCCGAAAAGGTTGCTGTTATTGAATTCTTCTATCATCTCCCTGTGTTTTGGATTGATCAGAATTTCATCGCCGAGAAGCAGCATGAAATCCTCTCCATCGAGGGCGTCCCTGGCGGAATCAATAGCATGGACAAGGCCTTGCTGTTCGGCCTGTATCACATATTTGATCCTCTTGCCTTTATAATTGTTCCCCAGGTGGTTGATGATATCAACGGCCCTGTATCCGGTGACAATAATTATATCTTCAATATCCGTGCCGGCCACGCAGTCAAGGCTGTATTCGATAACAGGCCTGTCCATCACCCGTACCATGCATTTGTTGTTGTTGACCGACAGCTCGTCGATCCTTTTACCTCGTCCACCCGCAAGTATTAATGCCTTCATTGTGTTGTTACCCGCCGTCTCCCTTGAATAATTTGATATTACCTTTTATCCATTCAATTAGCATGCCGATGCCTTCGCGCGGCATAACTTTCGGCTCCCAGCCGAGCTGCTTTTTAGCCTTGTTGATATTGCAGATAAAATAACTCAGATCACCATGTCTTTCATTTTCGAATTTAACATCAGGCCTTTTGCCGAGAATATCCTCGAGAATATCAAAACACTCAAGAAGTGAAATTGCCGTTTTTATTCCACCGCCAATATTATAAATCCCCGGCTTTCTCCTATCATAAAAAGCGTTAAATGCCTCGCAAACATCGGTCGCGTAAATAATATCTCTCACCTGCTTGCCCGTGCCGTAAATAGTGGACGGCCATCCCATAATGGCTCGGATGGAGAAGTTGGCCACCCATCCGTGGTCCTCCCCGCCGAACTGCCTCGTCCCGTAAATCCCGGTGAGGCGGAAGCTGGCGGCCTCCACTCTGTACGTGTCAATATAGGTTTTTAGATATATATCGCCGGCCGCTTTTGAGGCGTGTAATGGTGTTAACGTCCCTTCGAGTGTCCTTTCGTTCTCGTCAATATCTGCCGGTTTTCTTGCGTATCGGGTCTTCTTCTCGCGTAATGCCTCATTAATTTTATTCCCGTAAACATGGACCGTCGCGCAGGAGGCAACCGGGATCTTCAATTTCCTTGCGGCCTCAAGTACATTGAATGTGCCGATTACATTGGTTGTTATGTCAAGGCGCGGATCTTCCCAGCTGATGGTCATGGCCGGCTGCGCCGCTGTATGAATTATATAATCAGATCCGGTCGCGGAATCAAGTAATTCTTCATGATTTCTTATATCAGCCCGGACCAGCTTTACCCCAAGGTTCTTAAGAAAATTCCAGTTGTGGTTTCGGGCCTCTTCAGCCGCAAAGCCCGTCCTCTTCAATTCATGTTTTGTCATATTATCATAAGAAATGACCTCCGCGCCTTTTTTAATGTAATACTCGCAAACATGGGAGCCGAGAAATCCGCACCCGCCTGTGACGAAAATGCGCATCATATCCTCCGAGTTAAATCAAAAACATTACTTATTATTTTATATAAATTATTATCGGTCATCTATGAAATTGTCCCACTTGCAGATCTATGTTGGTTTGCTGAATGGGCTTTATCGGCACTGATAATCGCACATAATGATCGCCCTGACAAGTAAAAAAGTTTTTGGGAGGTGCCCGTGAAATTTAAATTTTTAGTCTCCATGTCGCTCGCGTATTAGGCCTTCCCGCAGTGTCCGGGCGCTTCCTTTGCCCGCAAATCACCAACCGGCGTGATGCCCGGCAACAGCCGGTTACAAATGCCTGAGGAGTTGCGGCTTGAATAAATCGTTTCAATGGTTGTATTACTGCCTTGAAGCGCTCCTTCCCAATAGCAGTTAACGGCCGAGGTAGAGATTTGTCCGTACTGATGCGCAACCGGGATGATATGAAATTAATGTACCCGGCCCATGCGGTGCTGTCTTATCAAAAACAATTCATGATTATAATTGACTTTTAGGGACTGTGGGAAGGTTGCTCGAGTCTTGGCCAAGGAAGATATAGAAAAATAATCACCTGAATTCAATGAGCGCATCATCAAGATTAGGATGTATATTCAAATATTTATCCGCCTGGGCGATGTTGAGAACCCACAATACCGACTGGCTATTGATAACGACAATTAACCTGCTATTATGAGATTCAATAAGATGTTGGACGGTGATCAGGAATCCGATACCGCTGGAATCAAGTTTTTTAATGTGGGGCATGTTGATAATAATATTCGGGAAATTTAATTCTATGAGTCTATGTTTAATAAATTCCATAATTTTTGATGCTACCGAGAATACAATATTTTCAATACCCACCTCGATTACATAAAAACCGTTATGTTGATGGAATGTAATTAATTTTTCCATAGTAATTTGCATTCGACTGAAACGGTTCTTGAATACATCATATATAAAATTGTATGAAACAAGGGGTCTTATCTGGATTTATTATAGCATACCGGTGACCTCGTGACAAGTAAAAAGTTCTGGGATAGAGGTTTAAATTTCGCGCGGCGAGATAAATAGTAATCATAATTGAGAGAATTGCGTCACCCTCTCCGCCCATGATAATAACAACTGTTGCCTTTTTTTCGCCGAATTGATCGAGGGAATGAAGGCATTCGCCAGGGATCTTTGTCTGGGATGCTGAGTCATTTCCTCCCGAACAATAGTGCAACCGTTACTTTCGGGAACGACGAAGCAACCATCGAGGCAAGATCTAAATACGCGCCCCGGCCGTCATTATTGTATTGACATGATAACGGGATTATTTCAACTTAGCGATGATAATGGTTTTCGTTGTCAATCATCAATGCGATTCCGCTGTCGTATGCAGTGCCACAGATCACAGGGCAGTTCTCCGGCTCCCAAGGTCCATAATGTATCGATTACGCATCAGAAACAATGATCAGAATAAGGAGTGAGCCAATGTCTGATAAAAAAACGATAATAGTAATAGGGGGCTCCGCAGCGGGCCCGAAGGCGGCGGCCAAGGCGAGAAGACTCGACCAGAAGGCGCGTATCGTCATCCTTCAGAAGGGTGAATACTTTTCCATGGCCTCATGCGGTTATCCCTACTATGTGGGGGGCGTGTTCGATAACAGGAACATGCTGATATCAACGCCGACCGGCGTTGTGAGAGATCCCCAGTTCTATCTGAACGCAAAGGGGATCGAAGCGATAAACAACACTGATGTAACCGCGATAGACAGAAAAAAGAAAAAGGTGAGCTATAGGAACACCGAAACCGGCGAGAAAGGAGAGATGCCGTATGATAAACTCATCATCACTACGGGATCGCTGCCGCGGATACCCCCCCTGGAAGGAACTGATCTCGATGGAATAACGACCCTCCAGTCGATGCATGATGCGGATTACCTCAGAAAAATCAGGGATGAAAAAAAGATTACCAGGGCGGTTGTCGTTGGAGGCGGCCTGATCGGCGTCGAGACATGCGAGGCCCTGAGACTTGCGGGAATTGACATCACCCTCGTCGAACTATTTCCGCAAATTATTACCTTCCTCGACTGGGAGCTGGCAAAGCTCGTTGAAGGACACATGAAGATGCAGGGTGTCGATGTCGTAACCAAAAACGGCGTCGCCGCCTTCCTCGGCGAGAACGGCAAACTGACCGGAATCAAGCTGCAGAACGGCACGGAGCTCCCCTGTGAGCTTGCTGTTATTGCGATAGGTGTCAGTCCCAATTCCGGGCTTGCAAAAGATGCGGGTATTGAAGTAAACAATTTTGGCGGGATCGTCGTCAATGAATATATGCAGACTTCAGATCCCGATATCTACGCGGCCGGCGACTGCGTGGCCGTGAGGAATCTCATCACCGGAGAACTGGTCCATGCCCCCTTCGGCGACCTTGCGAACCTTCAGGGAAGAGTCGCGGGAGAAAATGCCGCATGCGGGAACTCCGTCATCTTCGAGGGAACAGTCAAGACGGGAATATGCAAGGTCTTCGAATTTTCGGCCGGGGCAACCGGCCTTTCCGAAACCTTTGCCAGAATCATGAACATCGATAACATCGAGACAGTCATAAACGCAAGCCCCGATAAGCCGGGATTTATGGGAGGGAAGCTCCTGGTCACGAAGCTCGTCGCAGAAAAGGGGACCGGCAAAGTTCTCGGTGCCCAGTGCGTCGGTCCCGGCGATGTAAGCCGGCAGATCGCCCAGTGGGCCATGGCGGTGAAGGCCGGTTTTACCGTGGAAGACATGATAAACCTCGACCTTCCCTATGCCCCTCCTTTCTCACTTGCAATAGACCATACCATCGCCACTGCCCATATCATGCAGAACAAGATGAAGGGACGCATGAAAGGTATAAGCTCAATGGGAGTGAAGAAGAAGCTCGACAGCGGTGAAAAGCCCTTTATTCTTGACGCGCGGGGTCCTGATGAATACGAGGAGATGCGTCTCGGCATCGGCGAGCACCTGATTCCCCTGGGCGCACTGCGTAAGCGGCTCAATGAGCTTCCTGACGATAAAAGCAGGGAGGTTATCTGCTTTTGCAAGATATCCCTCAGGGGATACGAGGCCGCCCTGGTTCTCGAGGCCAATGGATATACCGACGTCAAGGTCATGGAAGGGGGCATCATGGCCTGGCCCTACCCGAGAGAGAAATAACACAACACCCCCGGAGTTCAATCCCCCTGAACATATATAAGCTGCTTCACCCGGAGCCAGGTGATGAGGGCTACTTGGATTTCGAGGAAATCCTGTCGTGCAGGAACTTGAACCCCGGGGTGATGTTCTCATCGATATGCATGGGAAGCATGGTCCTCATCGAACGGCTGATCATCCCCCCTCCGGTTTTTAAAAGGTATTTCATAACCTTAAAGAGCATCTCCGCAGGGAATCCTATGCCGATCTCATGATCCCCGATACCTGAAAATGCCCGGTCTCCCGCTCCGGGAACAACCACCTGGGGTGTGCCGGTCACAAACGGGAGGAGGCCGCCCTTAACGCAGGATTCGCCGAAGCCTTCAAAAAAAGAGTGCGTTATGGTCTCGTAATCATAGCTCAGGGCATGAATGATATGGGTGATGTCTTTTCCGCTTCCGTAGACAAGGATGCTGTGGGGCACAACAGCGGTATTGGGCAGGGGTGATGAAATGAAGCCGGTATATTTTCCCTTTCTTTCATCCTGAGGCCTCTGTAAGATGTGAAATGCCCCGGAAATCCTCTTCTCTTCAGCCTCCCGGTTGAGGTGCCATCCCTGTTTTACCTGGCTCTCGATCAGGTCCTCCTTCGAAATGTCGGCCCAGCCGTGAAAGGCCGTGGCAGGAACGCAGAAATTATCCTCTGTGGTCATGGCTACGGTTGTTCCCCAGTTGCGGCTTTGCGTAAACGCCTGGCAGAGGGACATCTTTTTCCCTATCCTGGATGGGCGTAAGGCATTGGCCGGAATCTCGCTCTCATCCTCAATATACCTTACTGCAATTGGGAAGGTTGAAAGATGGAGGGCGTGAAAAAGCTCGTCTCCTGATTTTCTGTAATCTTCAATTGTGCCCATGTGTTTCTCCTTTTGGTTGAAGTCGAGGCGGTATTTTTATGCTATAGGAAAATGGTTCTTGTAGTGCCGGAAGTCATGCGACACAAGGATTCTTATGTGCAGTGACTATGGCACACCGGCAGGGCCATGGCAAGCAAAAAGTTCTGGACTTCGTGTTAAAATTTAGAATACCCTTACCTGCGATATCTGCAGGATATCATGCGGGAGGGCATATGAGCGCGTTGCTGAGAATTTTGCTGCTGGTTTTGATTGTTTTCCTCGCGGTAACCGGGGCGTATCCCAATGCCTTCGATATTTCCACCGACTACAGCGCGGAGATGAACGGCATGGCCGGCGCCGGAATGGCCCACTGTGATGGCGGCATGGCCATCGCGGTCAATCCCGCGGGGATGGCGGGGATCAAGAAATACAATTTCAGCATGACCCTGACGAACATGGTGGTGTCGCTGGAGGCGCCGGCCAACGGGCCGGGCACCGGCGTTTCATCCACGTCCTACGCCCCCATCGGCGGAGCAGGAACGGCATACCGGGTGCATGACAACATCACCATCGGCATCTTCCTCTTCGCTCCTTCCGGGGGAGGGTCGATCATCAAGAACGTGGATTTCGGCTATCCCATGCAGGGATACCGTAACGTCTACCGGAGGAATTTCTCCGGCAGGCTGGCCTTCATCGAGTTCGGCCCGGCCGTGGCGATCAACCTTCCTCACGGGATAACAATAGGCGCGGTCTACCGGATAAATTTCGTTGAGAACTGGGCGAATCTTTGGGCGCTCTCTCCCGGGTTCATCTCGGGGAGGATGGAAGCTCACTACACCAAGGTGCACCTTTCAGGATACGGTTTCGACGGAGTCAGAGTGGGGGCGCAGTTCAATCCGGTGAAACAGCTCCACGTCGGGGTGGCGTACCGCAACCCGGTCAGGATATACACCTCGGGAAAGACCAGGATCGATTCCGCCTACAGCGTGAAGACGGAGAAGATCGAGCGCTACGCCGAGCGGTACAGCGCCGGGATCACCTATGAGTTCGTGCCGGGGATATTCCTGGCAAGCCTGGATTATGAGTTCTGCGGATACAGCAGGTATCGGTACAATACCGTGAAGACCATGGGCCTGGTGACCATTTCCACTCCCCTAAAAAGAAGGGACACCCACTGGGCGCGTCTGGGCTTTGAGGTGATGGCCGACCCCCGGGTGCCGGTACGGTTCGGCGTGGGCGCCATGTCAGGCTCGTCCAACAAGAAGTATCATAACATCACCAGCGTCGGGGCGCCGGGCTATCCCTTCTTCCTGGGCCTGGGGAGCGGGTACCGGTTCGATGAAGCCTGGGAGCTGAACCTGTCGGTAAATTTCCTCTATAACACCGGGCGCGTTCCCATGAAATATTTCTTCTACGGCGCCATGCCCGGGTATTACAGCTCCCTTGGATACTTTACTTCAATAGAGCTGATATGCAACCTGTGATCGCCCCGGGGCCGTCGCCGGTATGCTCGTTCAACAGCGCAAGGCTTGCCCCGTATGAGCTGCCGGGTGCTTATCGCGCTTGTATCATAATCCTGTTACAGCAATCGGCTGAAAACTCGGAATATCATCTCCGGTTCCAAGCTGGCCTGACTCATTATTTCCCCAGCAGTAGACGTCGCCCGTATTCGTAATTCCGCATGCGTGAAAATATCCAACGTCAATTTCAAGCCAGTTGAACCCGCCAATGACCAGCTGTGGAGAAACATAGTAATAAGGATTAGCGGCCACGCCTGTTCCTGCCTGGCCGTTATTGTTGTACCCCCAGCAGTATGCGTCGCCGCCGGTTGAAATGCCGCATGTTGAAAGAATGCCCCGCGCAATGCGTTGAAATGATATTCCGCCGACGACAGCGGCGGGCGTGGAGATGCTATAGGGTTCGGAATTACTTAGAGAGCCGATGCCCAGCTGTCCCTGCCGATTGTATCCCCAGCACCAGGCATTGTTATCCATGTCGATCCCGCATGAAGAGGTGTAATTTGAAGACAGCGACCGAAAGATATGACCTCCTGAAACCGGCACCATTGTAGATGAGTCCTCAAAGGATCCATTGCCATTCCCGCCGAAAGACCCTTCTCCGGCGCAGTAAGCTTCATTGTTTCCGTCCAGCACGCAGACATTTATCCCCGCAACTCCGAAAGATGACACCTGTATACCGGTCGCCGCTGGTACCGGCGTTGAATTAATATAATTACATGAGCCAATGCCGAATTGACCCCACGCATTAATTCCCCAGCAGTAGAATTCACCGGATTGGGTCAAGCCGCAGGTGGTGTAGCCGTCGGCCTCAACTGTTTGAAACTTGTGGCCGCCGGATACCAGGACTGGAACAAGCTCCTGCTCCGATGCGGCTGCATTCCCAGCCTGGCCATAATTATTATATCCCCAGCAATAGGCGTCGCCCGTATCGGTAATTCCGCATGTATGATAGTAGCCGGTGGTAATAGCACTGAATGAATGCCCCCCGGAAACAGGAGTGGGGGTGTTCTGGAAGTCGCTGGATGTTCCATTCCCCAATTCGCCGTAGGTGTTTCTTCCCCAGCACCAGGCATGCCCGGATTCATCCAGGGTGCATGTATGGTGATTCCCGGCAGAGATATTCGGCTCTTCGGATATTAGAGCTCCTTCCTCGATCCTGAATTTAATGGGCAGGGTCCTTCCTTCCAGCAGTGGTACAAATTCATCCGTATCGACATTCTTGAGTTCTTTTGCGCTGTTGGCCACCGCGAGGTCTGCGTATCCCAGGAGCTGGTCCCCTACCAGGACGCGAATCCTGAAGGTCTCACCTGCATTCAAGGAATAGGCGTCAAGAATGTTCCCCGTGTGCCAGTTGACAATATAGTGCTCGGATGCTTCATCAACCCTGATCGCCTCAGAGCCTTCGCCGGTATGCTCATTGAATATCGCCAGGCTCGCTCCGCATGAGCTGCCGTTCCAGATGCAGATCTCCACCATCGGCTTGAGACCGGGGTCGAAGGTGCCGTATGTCGGCGCAGTGCTTACGATGGGCTGCAGGAAATAGAAATGCTCGTTGCCGTCATTGTGGGTCGCGTCGTATATTGAGCAGTGCGCGCCCACCGGCGGCATGATCCCCTGTTTGATATCCGGGACCTGCCCGCACCGCAATCCCGTCAGAACGGCCGTTAGTAATAGAAATCTCGCGATAATTTTCATGATCCCCCCAGTTTGAATGTATTTTAATTCTGAAAAACATTTAAGACCTGGCTAAAGAAAAATTATTTTTTATACTCATGGAAATGCTACCGCAACAGGCTGGTAACTTGTTACGCCAGTGCCGTTGCCCAGCATTCCTGTCCCGTTAAATCCCCAGCAATAGGCGTCCCCTGTGTCTGTAATTCCGCATGTGTGATAAAAGCCGGAGTGAATTTCAAGCCAGTTGTAAGTCCCGATGACCGGCTGGGGAGATGCATAGCGGTCCGGATTGTTCGTGCCGGTTCCTGCCTGGCCATAGTTATTCAGGCCCCAGCAGTACGCTTCTCCGCTGGTTGAAATCCCGCATGCGGTAATTACACCTATAGTGATGCTTTGAAATGAAATACCTCCTGCAACAGGGACGGGAGTGTACACGCTGTATGGAGATATCTCATTGATAGTGCCATTGCCAAGCTGTCCATACGCGTTTTGGCCCCAGCACCAGGCCTTGTTGTCCAGATCAATCCCGCATCCTTCAAAATAATTTACGGAGATCGACCGGAAAATATGACCTCCCGATACAGGCGCCATGTTGGCCATGTGGGCGGAAGATCCATTGCCGTTTGCCCCGTAAAACCCATAGCCGGAACAGTACGCGGACTGATTTTCATCCAGAACGCAGATATTGTATGCGCCCACTCCGAATGAAGTCACGTTAATGCCGTATGCCGCGGGCACTGGCGTGCTTTCCGTGTAGGTGACCGCTCCTATCCCAAACTGTCCTAAACTATTGTTGCCCCAGCAGTATAACTCATCCGCCTCGGTTAAGCCGCAGGTTGTATAATAATCGGCGTCAAGAGACTTGAATTTGTGATTGCCTGAAACAAGGACCGGAACAGGTTCGCTGGCCGATATTGTTGAATTTCCCACCTGGCCATAATTGTTGTGCCCCCAGCAGTACGCGTCACCGTCAGTTGTTATGGCGCATGTGTGATAATAGCCCGTGGTTATTGCTTTGAATGTGTGCCCGCCCGAGACGAGGGCCGGTGAATACTGGATGGCGTAATTCCCATTCCCCAGTTGGCCGGCATTATTATACCCCCAGCACCATGCCCGTCCTGAATCGTCCAGCATACAGCTGTGTAAAAATCCACTGGTCATATTTTGCCGGGCGGTTAAAAGGGCGCCCTCTTCAATCCTGAACTTGATCGGCAGGGTCCTCCCGTCCAGAAGGGGAACATATTCATTGGTATCGACATTTTTCAGGTCTTTCCCGCTGTTGACCACCGCCAGGTCGGCGTATCCCAGCAGCTGGCTCCCCGCGAGGATGCGGATCCGGTAGGTTTCACCGGCGTTCAACGTGAACCTGTTAAGAATGTTATCCGTGTGCCAGTTTACGATATAGTGCTCCGCCGCTTCATCAACCCTTATCGCCTCGGAACCTTCGCCTGTGAATTCGTTGAACATCGCAAGGCTCGGTCCGCATGAGCTGCCGTTCCAGATGCAGATCTCGACCATGGGTTTTAATGTTGGATCGAAAGTTCCCGAGGTCTCCGCATCTGGCACTATCGGAGCCCGGAAATAGAAATGCCTGTTGCCGTCATTATGGGTCGCGTCGTATATGGAGCAGTGCGCCCCCACCGCCGTCATGATCCCCTGCTCGGCATACGGGTTCTGTGCGCACCACAGGCCTGTCAAGACCGTTGTAAGTAATAAAACTCTTGTGATAAGTTTCATGATAACCCTCCAAGGTAACTTTTTCTATATATTTTAAGTCATGAACATCATTGTTCCTGCCGCCGGTTGCCGTTGCAGGTGCATGGTTTTAACATTTTTATAGGATTCGTAGCCTCCTTAGTGAATTAAGGCATTAAAGAATGAATGTATGTCATATTGGATCAAACCTTCATTCGAATCGAAGTATGATCACTGTATGGCTATTCAGGCAATTCATTACCCTGCTTCATTGCATAAATCCAGACAATATTCTCATGGCATAATCACCTCAACAGGCTCATATGTTGAACCAGAAGTTTCATTGCCCAGTTGTCCATATTCATTAGACCCCCAGCAATAGATATCGCCTGTATCTGTTATACCGCAGGTGTGGTAAACCCCGGGGTCAATCTCGGCCCACTTATGACCGCCGGTGACCATTTGAGGTGTTAGAGCAACCTGAGGATGTACCACGGGAATTCCAAGCTGCCCGAAATGATTGTGACCCCAGCAGTAGGCGTCGCCGGAGGTTGAAATCCCGCATGTTGAAAAAACATTCACGGAGATGCTTTCAAACGAAATACCGCCGAGAACAGCTGTGGGGACATATGCACAATCGTACCAGGATCCAATACCCAGCTGGCCGTAACTGTCCGCTCCCCAGCACCATGCATTGTTTCCCAGGTCTATGGCGCAGACTGAATGATAGAACATGGAGATTGATTTAAACGAATGATCCCCTGAAACGGGCGACATATAGAAGATGGGATCAGTTGAACCGTTGCCGTTCTGGCCATAGACGCCCCATCCCGAGCAGTACGCGGTCTGATTTGTATCAAGTACGCAGACCGAATAAGTGCCCACTCCGAAAGATGCGACATTTATTCCGACCGCCGCCGGCACGGGTATGCTTGTAGCGTATTTCGCGGGGCCGTTGCCAAACTGGCCGTAGCCGTTATGCCCCCAGCAATAAAATTCATCGGACTCCGTCAAGCCGCAGGTTATGCAGTAACCGGCGTCAAGACTTTTGAACTTATGATTGCCGTATACCAGGGCGGGAACGGGCACCTTTAGCATAGTGCTTCCATTGCCCACCATTCCATAAATATTATACCCCCAGCAGTACGCATCGCCGTCAGTTGTAATTGCGCATGTATGATACTGGCCTGTGGCTATCGTCTTAAATGTATGTCCGCCTGATACCGGAGTCGGGGTACTCCGTGTGTTTTCGCAGGTGCCGTCTCCGATTTGGCCATACGTGTTATCGCCCCAGCACCAGGCATGTCCGGAATCGTCAATCATGCAGGTATGATTACCGCCTGCAGCCATTATTTCCTGCGCGGTCAACAGGGCGCCTTCCTCTATCCTGAATTTGATGGGCAGGGTCCTCCCGTCCAGAAGAGGAACAAATTCATCGGTATCGATATTCTTCAGCTCTTTCGCGCTGTTGACCACCGCCAGGTCTGCGTAGCCGAGCAGTTTTGTTCCCACCAGAACGCGTATCCTGTAGGTTTCACCGGTATTCAGAGGATAGTTATCAATAATATTTGAGGTATGCCAGTTGACGATATAGTGCTCTTCAGCTTCGTCAACCCTTATCGCCTCGGAACCTTCGCCGGTGAATTCATTGAACATGGCCAGGCTTGCCCCGCATGAGCTTCCATTCCAGATGCAGATTTCCACCAGCGGCTTTAACGAGGGATCGAAAGTTCCGGAGGTCTCCGCGTTTGGCACTATCGGAGCCCGGAAATAGAAATGCCTGTTGCCGTCATTGTGGGTCGCGTCGTATATGGAGCAGTACGGCCCCACCGGAGCCGCGGACCACGGATTTGCATCCCTGCCCTGAGCGCAGCATAGACCTGTTGCCGCGATTGCTAAAAAAAGGAATTTTGCGGTAATTTTCATGGTGACCCTCCTGAGGTATGTTTTTTAGGAAAAGATAGTAATTAAGCATCCTGCTGCTGACGCCGAAGCAGGTGCATAGTTTTGAGTAATGTTAAGGAGGGCTTTGAGATTTTTTTATATGTTGGAATTAATAAATGCTATATATTCACGCTCTTGCTTCATAGCTATAAAAATAGGAATAACTACGGCGCATATTATTATTTATGTGGAAATCGAACAATTAATCATTTTACAATTGTTTTATCCTTCATTTTTGTCAATAAAGAAAAACTATTTTTTCATATTCAAGAACATGCGATATGGTGCCTTATTCGGTTCATGCGAATTCTCTTGGTGGGAAGACGAGGCGTTGTTATTTAATAACCTGGAATCTCCCCCGCCAGCCGGGCCGGTTCGGGAGACGAAATGGATTATGTCGGAACCGAGAAACGTATGGCAGGATCTTTTTTTCTAAGAGAGAGTTCTGGGCAGATGCGTTAAAATTATTGGTTCATGGGCCGGGGGTCGGGTCGCCATCAATGCTGGTTTTTACTTGAATGTGTGAAGTTGAAAATTTTAACCACAATTAACTTTAATCATTCGACATTAGAATCTGAACTTTTTTCGGGTCAATTCCCCCGCTTCGTTTTGAGGCAAGATCTATAAAAATCCCCCGTGCTGGCCGGCGTGGAAAAGACTAAATGTATTGACGAATAAAACATTATCCTGTCAGTATTACTCATGCATATTGCTTTATGTCTCATGCAGAATCCTGATACTCTGACCCGGGAGGAACTGCCATGTCCGTAACATTTATTGAAATAATCATAGCCGCATCCTCGCTCCTGACGCTGGGCGCGCTGGCCGGCTATTTCCTGTCGAGGAAGGTGATACACAGGAACGCAGCTACAATGGACGACCTGAACGCGATCAGGCAGGCGGCCGCGTCGCTTCAGGCCCAGCTCGATGAGAAAGTGAAGGCGCTGGCGGCCAGGGATGCGGAGCTTTCCCGCGAGCGGGAGGCGCGGATCAAACTGAGCGGGGACGCCGCGGCAAAGGACGCGCAGATAAAGAGCCTGGCGGAGCAGATGGAGAGCAGGAAGAAGGAGATCGAGGATCTCAACGCGAAGTTCACCGAGGAATTCAGGAAGGTGGCCAACCAGCTCTTCATAAACCACTCGGGCCAGTTCACCAGGCTGACCTCCGAGCACCTGGGGCAGTTCCTCAAGCCTTTCCGGGAGCAGATCGACAAGTTCGAGAAGAAGATAGACAGCTCCCGGGAGAGTCAGGTGAAGGAGAGCGCGAGCCTCAAGGAGCAGATCAGCCAGCTCGCGAGCCTGAACCAGACCATGTCTCTTGAGGCGCGCAACCTGGCGAACGCCCTGAAGAACGAGAGCAAGACCCGCGGGAACTGGGGCGAGATGATTCTCGAGAAGATACTCGAAAGCTCCGGGCTGATTCGTGACGAGCACTACACCGTGCAGACTTCGCTCAGGGGGGAGGAGAACAACAGGCTCCAGCCCGACGTTATCATACACCTTCCCGAGGAGAAGCACCTCATCATCGACTCCAAGGTCTCCCTGGTCGACTACGAGCGCTACTGCAACGCCCCGGATGAGAATGACCGGAACGCCTACCTGATAAACCACATCAACTCGATCTACGGCCACGTCGAGAACCTGAGCTCCAAGGAGTACCAGAAGGCCTTCGGCGTCAACCCGCCCGACTTCGTCCTGATGTTTGTGCCGGTCGAGGCGGCGCTGCTGACCGCGCTTGAGCGGGACCGAGATCTCTTCGGGTACGCCTGGCAGAAGAACATTGCGGTGATTTCTCCCACGACCCTGATTCCGACGCTTAAGATCATCCACAATATCTGGCGGCAGGAGAGCCAGAACCGGAACGCCCTCGCCATAGCGTCGACCGGGGGCAAGCTGTACGACAAGTTCGCCGGGTTCCTGAACGACCTGCTGCAGATCGGCAAGTGCATCGACAACGCCAGAGGGAGTTACGACGATGCCCTGAAGAAGCTCTCGACCGGCAGGGGAAACATCCTTAGCATGGCGGAAAAAATGAAGGAAATGGGGGCAAAGGCGAGCAAGCAGCTCCCGATGGACGTCGATGAGGATGAGGACGGGGACTCCTGATGGCTGCCAGGTCGATTTTATAAAGTTTATCCCTCCTTTTTATTAAATATTGAAAATAGTTATATTATTAGATAAAAAATTACAAAATATAACGATAAATAACGATTTTATTTATTGACAATTTATGCACTATTCATCAAGTGTCTATAAATTGTGAGAGATATAAGTTAAAATAATATTACATTGTTCACTTATTCAGCAATTCAATAATAACGTATGGAGGAAGGTTTTGAAATATAATCTGTATTTGCCTGCCGCGATTGCCTTTCTTGCAGGAACAATTGTTTCCGCCTGTAGCCTTAATCCATGGGTTGCGGGAGAAGAATATCCGGACGTAGTATCTATAACAAAGACCACCAGGTTCGCAAAGGCCGCAGACGGAGTTTCTCCTATGAAAAGCAGGGTTGGTGTGGTGCGCTTCTCCCACAAAACACACGAGGAAGAAGGGATGAAATGCGTTGAATGCCATCATAAAAACGCGAACCCGGAAAGGATAAAAAAGTGCGCCGTTTGCCATACCGGCGCCAACGGGTATGAAACAATGCATGGTCTGTGCGTGGACTGTCATATTGAAAAAAAGGAAGGTCCGCAGAAATGCTATGAGTGCCACTGATGGCGTTGAATAATTAAATAAAGAACAAATATTACCTATAACCGAATACATATGTAAATAAGGAGGAAAGTATGTCATTAAGCAGGCGGGATTTCCTGAAGATCATGGGCGGCACAACTGCTGCATTTGCATTCCCCTCGCTGGTGCTGCAGGGATGCAAAAAGGCCCTTGAGAAGGCCGCGGAGCGGACCCAGGTCATATGGATTCAGGCCCAGTCGTGTTCCGGGTGCTCGGTGTCGCTGCTGAACAAGATGGATCCTGATATCGTTTCGGTCATCACGGAATACATCAGTTTGAACTACCACCAGACCGTCATGGCGGGGACCGGCCATACGGCGATCAGCGTTCTGGAGGAGGCCGTCAAGAAAAACCGGAAAGATTTCGTGCTTATAGTCGAAGGCTCTATACCGACGAAGGATGACACGTACTGTACCATAGGCGAAATGGACGGCAGGATCATTGGCGCGCGCGAATGGATCGAGAGGCTCGGGGAAAACGCCAAGGCCCTTGTCGCAGTCGGGACCTGCGCGACCTTCGGCGGGATACCCGGCGGTGAACCCCGTGACGGGAGCGGCAATCCGACCGGCGCGGTCGGCCTCGCCCAGATCATGAAGGGCAAGACGGTGCTGAACGTCCCCGGCTGCCCGCCCCATCCTGACTGGATGGTCGGCACCCTGCTGCATGTGCTGCTGAAGGGCATGCCAAAGCTTGATGAATACAACAGGCCCCTCATGTACTACGGCACGACCGTGCACGAGAAGTGCGAGCGCCTGAGTTACTACAAGAGCGGTATTTTCGCCAAACACTGGGGCGATGAGGGGTGCCTCTACGAAGTCGGCTGTCTCGGCATGGATTCCTGCTGCGACATCCCCTCCAGGAAATGGCTGGGCGGCGTGAATTCCTGCACCGGGTGCGGCGCCGGCTGCATAGGATGCACCGAAGACGTGTTCCCGGATTTCGGGAGGCGCGGCGTATTCAAGCACCTGACGGCGAAGAATGAGAAGCTCATCAGGCAGGAGCACCGGGCGCCCTTTTTCAATTACAGGAACGGAGGTGTGGTACATGGCTAAGATACTGATTGACCCAATTACAAGGATTGAAGGCCACCTTTCAATAGAAATCGATGTCGAAAACGGCAAGGTCGTTGACGCGAAGAGCATAGGCGACATGTTCCGCGGCTTTGAAAAGATATTCAGGGGCCGTAACCCGCTCGACGCCAACCAGCTCTCGCAGCGCATCTGCGGCGTATGCCCGATTTCCCACGGCGTCGCGTCGAGCAAATGCCTCGAGGACGCCTTCGGCATCAAGCCGAACAACAACGGCCGGGTTCTCCGCAACCTGATGCTGGCGGCGAATTATCTTCAATCGCATATCCTGCACTTCTACCACCTGGCTGCACTGGACTACGTCGACATCACCGCCCTTTTAAAGTACAAGGGCGGCGATTCGAAGATAAACAGGCTGAAGGCCTGGGTGGAGAATGAAGTCAACACCAAGAAGGGACGAATTGACGCCATCACCGCGGGCGGGCCGTTCCTGCCGCGCTACGAAGGCGACTTCTATATCAAGGACGTCGATACGAACATCGACGCAATCGCCGGATACGTGAAGGCGCTGGAAATGAGGATGAGGGCGCATAAGATGGTCGCCTCCATCGGCGGACGCGCTCCCCACGCCATCGGGCTGGTTCCGGGCGGCGTGACCCAGGTGCCGACCCGCTCCATGATCAGGGAATACAAGAAACACATCGGCGACATGCTGGATTTCGTCAACGATGTGTACATGAACCACGTGATAGCGGTCGCGAAGGCGTTCGAGGACTACTTTAAGATCGGTAAATATTCGAATTTTCTCGCATACGGTCTGTTCGAGCAGGACGCGGAGGAGAAGAAGTATCTCCTGCAGCGCGGGGTGGTCTCCGAAAGCAAGCTCACGGCCTTCGATCCCGAAAAGGTGAGGGAGCAGGTCCGTTACTCGCGGTACAGCTCCGGATCGAACCTGCATCCGTATGAAGGCCAGACCGATCCCCAACCCGGCAAGGGCGGCGCCTATACCTGGCTCAAAGCGCCGCGCTATGACGGGAAACCTATGGAGGTCGGCCCGCTGGCCCGCGTGGTCGTCAGCTACCTCTCCGAAAACGCCGCGGTGAAGAAGGAAGTCGACACGCTTCTGGGCAAGTTCAATGCCGAGTTATCCGCCGTGTTCTCGACCCTGGGACGGCACGCGGCCCGCGCCATCGAATGCAAGATCATCCTTCAGGAGGCGCGCGGGTGGCTTGATGAGCTCGAGGTGAACGGAAAGCCGAGGAGCACTTTCGACATGCCCGAAAACGGTGAGGGCATGGGCCTCACCGAGGCGCCGCGGGGCGCGCTCGGCCACTGGATCGTGATGAAAGACCGGAAGATCGCCAACTACCAGTGCGTGGTCCCCACGACCTGGTTCTGCGGCCCGCGCGACGACAATGGCGTCAGGGGCCCGGTCGAGCAGGCGCTTATCGGCACGCCGATATCCGATCCGAAGAACCCGATCGAGGCCGCCCGCGTGGTGCGGTCCTTCGACCCGTGCATCGCCTGCGCGGTGCATGTCGTCGAGGGGGACCGGGAGATCGGGACCTTCAGGGTCTGCTAGATTTTTTTCTTAACGTGCGTAATGCAAAGGGGCCGTCCCAAAATTAGGGGCGGCCCTTTTATTTTAAAAAACTCCCCGAAACTGCCGAGGAACTCGTTTTCAGGAAA
Organism: Spirochaetota bacterium; assembly: GCA_016933025.1. Lineage (GTDB taxonomy): Bacteria > Spirochaetota > UBA4802 > UBA4802 > UBA5550 > RBG-16-49-21. Next base: position 147,144 of record JAFGBT010000053.1, read on the forward strand.
TTATGGGCTATGCTACAACATCAAGCAATGTACGGCCGCATCGACGGTGCCGGATGCGGCACAAGGCCTTTTATCCGCAGAGAGTTTGGCACATATGAAGCTCTCTGGCAAGCAAAGAGTTCTGGACTGGGGGGTGAAATTTATTGTTCCTCCGTTGCGAAACTGGTGGACCTTTTCTTTTCCGGTTTTAATACGCCACGTTTTGTGCTTTCATCTTTCCGCTCCTAGTTGGATCGATTGTTCTTCCTGTCCGGTATCTCTATTTCGTCGCGTGACCATTTATCAAGCAGTTTGATAACGACCTCGGACACCGAGACCTTGTTTTTAACCGCCTTGATCTTCGCGGCCTCGACGATCTTTTCAGCTTTAATATCCTTGATGCTTATTGACATTCCCATAATCAATTACTCCAAAATGTAGATTTAATTCATTACGGTTTCATATAATTGCATAATTAATGTCAACGGTTTTATGTCTCATTAGATTAATTCACTTATATTTATATTAATATACAATTTGATATTAAATTATGTATATCTTCGATAATATATCTTATGTCGCCTGAAGCAATATTGCGCCCGAGAATATATAATATTCACTTGACTTCATATTTAATATTTCATATCTTGAATCATGTGGACGATACAGCGGACCAGTGAAATTGTAGCCTGGGTAACCGGACTTGACGACGACGCAAAGGAGGCAATTTATCAAAGCCTGTTGGTCCTCAGGGAGATTGGGCCGGCGCTGGGACGCCCGCATGTTGATACGGTCAAAGGAAGTTCTTTCCCAAACATGAAGGAACTGCGCCTACAGAACAAAGGCCGTTTGTTCAGAATATTCTTTGCGTTTGACCCCGCGCGGGAGGCAATTCTTCTCATTGGAGGGGATAAACGCGGAGACAAGAAGTTCTATCATACGATGATCCCGAAGGCTGACGAGCTCTACCGTCGTCACCTTGACAAATTGAGGAAGAAACATGAAAGCAAAAAAGAGAAGAAATGACTTTGTAGACGAACTCGAAACGATGCTCACCCCGGACCGGGTTGAACGCGCGAGAAAAAAAGCGGAAAAAGAGATATTCAATATCCGTCTCGCCGAGCTGCGGAAGATGATGAAAGTACGGCAGGAGGACATCAAGACTTTCACGCAATCGGGGATCTCAAAATTAGAAAAAAGAAAGGACATGAAGATATCCACCCTGCTTGAATATCTCGACAGCATCGGCATGGGAATAGAGATAAAGACATTCCCGAAAAAGACAGCCAGGAATCGTGATAAGGATATTATCCTGCTGAGGCATTGAGATCGCACGTCAGTCTTCCTCCGGGAGCATGATTGTTATAACAGGTTCATCCCTGTCACCAGAACCGCGCACAGCTTTAAGTTTAAAAATCAAGCAATGTACGGCCACATCGACGGTGCCGGATGCGACACAAGGCCTTTTATCCGCAGAGAGTTTGGCACATATGAAGCTCTCTGGCAAGCAAAGAGTTCTGGACAGGGGGATTAAATTTATCTAATAAACGGATCCAGCCATCTTTGCTTTCATCAATAAAAAAGCATTTGACAGTGTGTATAAATATAGCTATTTTTGTGTATAAGGAGATTATCATGAGAACCAATATTGACATAGATGATAAGCTTATGCATGACGCCATGGCGGCAACAAAGCTGAAATCAAAGAAGGAAGTGGTTCATGTAGCCCTGAGTGAGTTGGTGCGCTTGAGCAAACAAAAAAAAATCCTGCGATTTCGCGGCAAGGCCAAATGGGAAGGCGATCTTGATCATATGAGGGCCATGAGGTAAGCTGCTTGATCGTTGATACATCAGTATGGATAGATTTTTTCAATGGTGTCCAGAACGGACAGAGTGAATACCTTGCCGACTCCATAGAATCCGATAAAACCATATTTATGCATTCAATAATTCTCATGGAAATACTGCGGGGATTTCGGTCAGAAAAGGACCACTCCGAGGTGAAGGATATTCTCCTTTCATATAATTTTGTCACAGAGGATCCGGTGCAGGAGGTAATTGGCGCATCCGACCTGTACCGCTCGCTCAAGAAAAAAGGAGCCACAATCCGCAAGAGTATGGACTGCCTGATCGCCTATGCGGCGATCAAGAACGGCCTGCCGCTGCTTCACAGGGACCGGGATTTCGATATTATTGCAAAACACTCAAAACTGAAATTAATTGTACTATAAAAATTGACTTCCAGAGCATCATGTTTGCGAGTTTAATTCATTTCCTGCCGTCCAGATCATAAGTCGAGGATAATCTCATCAATCACCGGGGTCACTATCCAGGAAACTACGGTAACATCGGGAGCCCCCGATACGACACAATGTCTCTTATCTGAAGATGTACTATCACATCAAAAGGGCCCTGGCAAGCAAAAAGTTCTGGACAGGGGGGGGTAAAATTTAAAGTATAATGAAAACTATTGTTGGAGCATGAACAACTGGTCATCAATCCACAAATCTTACGACTGCTTAAAAGCAACCATCCTTTGCAGCTCTGCAAGTATCTTCTTATCAACTCCATCTCTCTGGGTTAATTCTATTTTCGGCATACCATCAAAGGACTTGTATGCCTCATTAAGAACCCTGTCATCCCAAATTGTTTTTAGATCATTTTTAAAAAGGGACTTTGAGGTAAAGCCCTTTAGAGTACTTCTACTGAGAAGATATACTACAAATTTATTTACTGTCTTTGCAAGCCCCCTGCTGTGATCTCCAAAAAGGTTTTTCTTATCTTCAGGCAATAATTTTCTATTGAATAAAAGCCATGCAAGGGAAACCATATCATGGGCTATAACTGACTCAGAAGCAATTACAATTCCCTGCCCGGGTTCATATACATAGCCATTGTCTGGACCCAGGGTAGCAAGAATTCTATCACCGGTAGATATAACCAGGCGCTGTTTATCAAGAAGAGTCCTTGACCTGTTGCCGGCAGCTGTGAGCTCATGAAGGATATTTCCATTTTCATGATATTCAAGACGGGAATCCGTTCTCCAGTAACCAACTGCAGCCTTTAGACCAAGAGATGATCCAGCTAAAATATGTCGAGAACACCTGGGCATGAGTACGATATGATCAACCTCTTTCAAAATATTTGGCATCATCAATCCATTCTTGAAATAATCCTTTGAATCTACGGGGTCTCTGTAAAAGTCATTCCATCCCCCCTGTTCAAAAAAACGGGGCTCACCTCCTGCATTCAAAACAGCCTGGAGAATACCGCTCTGCATCATGAGCTTTTTTGTGCTACCGCTGGTTTCATTCTCATAAAACCTCAGATGCTCTATGCCTGACATATCTCCTACAATCACTCTTCCCGCACCTTTTTGTCTCAGTAATGTTATCATGGCAGCAATCGCCCGGGGATGGGTTGTAGCAGGATACCTGTTGCCAGAGTTTACCACAGGCTTAATAAAAACTGTTTGTCTCTTTTTAAGCCAGGAAAAATCAGTTGCAGATTGGGCAGCGCTGACAACTGCTTCTTCAATTGTTCTATTAACAGCAGAAAGAACAACAGCGGTCTTCTTGTTATCAACAGTTACGGTTCCCTGTTTTACAGATTGAACAAGATCTGATGATGGAGACTTTATTATGTTAAAAATATCATCTTTAAAAGCTTTGATAATACCAAGTATAAATACAGCCATTACTGACAGGCCAGTAATCTTTAAAAACTTTTTTCTGTTGAATTTCTTTTCCATTCAATTAACCATTAATCATCAAGGATTTTACTCCACCAACCAGCCCGGATTAGGAGACGGAATGGCTCTGATCTGAAGATGTCCTATCACATCAAAAGGTCCCTGGCAAGCAAAAAGTTCTGGACAGGGGGGTTAAATTTGCGCCCTGAGCTTGTCGAAGGGTCGCGCCGCGCAAGAAAATCAGTAAGAATCGCGGCAGACGCGCACAACTCCTCCTTCCGGTGATTATAATAACAGCGGTTATCCTGAATATCAAGAAAAAAATGTGAAAATGAAGCGTAAATTAACAGGTTTTAAACTTTCAAGGCCCCCGCTTCATTCTGAAATAGCCGCCATAAAGCAGGTGGGTTTTCCATAGCCTCCGCCATTGCCGGTCAGCCTCGTACGCAAAGACCGCTGATTCGATCATTTCAGCGCCGCAGTCAGGACATATTTCCGGATTAGTGTCGAAAGAATTCTGTATTGCCGCCGCCCAGGTTTTTCGTTTTATTTGATCCAGCTTCTTTGCGATGCCGTGTGCATATATCCCGTAATATCGTATTGATTTGCGATGTTTGTCCGGAAGATAAAAGAGCATCCGCGCCATGAAGTCGTAAATATCAAGTGTCATTTCCGAATAGATTTTTTTTCCGTGTTACGATCGACCCAGCGCTTATATCTGAACGTCAGTTTCGCTTTATCATGGTTAACTCGAGTTATCTGACTATGAAAGCCGTTGAAACCACGAATGGACACGAATGAA
>JAFGBT010000054.1 GCA_016933025.1 Spirochaetota bacterium
ACCGCCACGCCCGCTTTGTTTTCGCCGTCCTCGGCGAGCTCGACAATTCCCTTCGAGGTGGTGGTGGCGTCTTTAAGGCGCCGGTCGTTCCCCTGCACGGCCACACCCGGATTGACCTCGCCATCCTCGGCCAGCTCGACGATCCCCTTCGACTTGGTGGTGGCATCCTTGAGACGCCGATCATTCCCCTGTATCACGACACCCGCGCTTTCTTCACCGTCCTCGGCAAGTTCTACAATTCCCTTAGCGGTGGTCGTTGCTTCCTTGAGGCGTTTATCGTTTCCCTGGACGGCCACTCCTGCACTATTTTCGCCATCCTCGGCGAGCTCGACGATCCCGCTGTAGGTGCTTGTGGCGGTCCTGAGCCGCCTGTCGTTGGCCTGGACCACTGTCCCTGCGGTGTCGGCGCCGTCAGCGGCAAGCTTGCAGATGCCGAAAGAATTCGCCGTTGCCTTTTGGAGGCGGGGGTCGTTGCCGGTCACCACTCCGCTCTCCTTATACATTCCTTCCGGGCAGAGCTTGACGATTCCGAAGTTTGCGGTGGTGGCCTCCATGAGGCGTGAGTCATTGCCCTGGACAGCGGCTCCCTCCTTGCTCTCTCGGTTGTGGGCAAGCCGGACGATGCCCGGCTTCAGGTCCGTCGCCGGTTTCAGCCGTGAATCAGAGGCCTGCACCGAGAGGCCCTGGGTCTCGTCGCCGTCTTCGGCGAGGCGGACGATCCCCTTGAAAATGGTGCTGGCGTCCCTGAGACGCCGGTCGTTGCCCTGCACGGCCGCGCCCGGCGTGTCGTCGCCGTCCTTGGCGAGACGCACGATTCCGGCCTGAAAAATGGAGGAGTAGGGGGTGAGATCGCCGATATTATGCGTGTGAAATGGATTGAAGGGTGCTGCGGAGATCTCCAGCTGCGCGAGCTGGATCCCGTACTTCCCGTTCGCCAATTTTACGCCCTTGGCCTCTATGCGAATGTAGCGGGCCGGTCTGATATCGGTGTTCCAGAAATATTTCTTGTTCTCCTGCGCCCTGAAGTTTTTCTCTTCAAGGAGGGGGAGCCACACGCTGTTGTCAGAGCTCGTTTCAATGTAGAAATTTTCCGGGAACGCCGTCTCGGTGGAGCCGAGGATGATACGGTTGACGTGGAAGATTTTCCCGAGGTTGATGGTGAGGGAATCCTTTCCGACGTGGGCCTTGTGCTCTGTTTCCCAGTATGATTCAGTGTCGTCTTTCAACAGGTGTTCGGGGCCCCTGGCGTTCGATGACCTGGTGCTCGCCTTGATCTCGCTGATGCCGGCGATGCCGGCGCGAATCCGGCCGATTTCAGAGTAATACTTTCCCTGGTTCTCCTGGCCGGCTATGATGAGTATTTTAAGAAAGCGAATGAGGGTCAGGGGGATGTCCAGACGGTAGGCCCCCGCGTCGAGGATCAGCTTTCTTTCGGTATGAATGACCATCCAGTAATTGCCGTCAAGGCTCACCTCAAAGCGGAAGTCGCGGGGAAACGTGCCGGGGCCGTTGGGCGAAGCGGTCATCTCGATGTAATCGATCGTGGTGTTTTCCTTGAAATCGAGGACGATGTATTCGGGCATGTTCTCGTCGCTCTTGCGGCTCGACCAGTATCCCTTGTCGCGGATTATGTTGAATACAGAGGTTGACTCGTGCTGTTCGCTCGAAACGGCGTGGATTTTGCAATCGTGATCCCGTTTGTGACTGATGGTGATGTATTCCATGATTCTACCCGCTTGGTGGAGTGATGTGTTTCCGCCAAATTATAATCTCAGGCGGTTACAGCCTGTCAAATATTTTATTGCTCAGTCGGGGTCGTTATAACCACAGCCCTCATAGGGAGACAGCGGCTCGTCCCGGACCAGATGCTTCACGTCTTCATAGTAGGGGAAGTCCCTGCACATCCTGGGACGGAATGGATAGATGGAACACGCGGGCAAGCCGGATTCATCCAGCGTGAAGTGCTTGCACCGGTAATGATACGGGAGATCTTCCTCCGGATTTTCATATTTGAACGTCAGCATCGGAAAAATCAGGTAGATTTCCGAAAATTTTGGGTCGATCTTCGGCGATTTTTTCCAGAATTCATATGCTGTCCTGAGCGTTGCAGGCGATTCGGCCAGGCGCACGTCCTGGCAGCAGTATCCTCTTCTTTTGCAGTGTCCCATCTCGGTAATCCGTCCCTCAGGGTATGGGGTATGGCATATTCTCCGGCCAATTCCCCTAATTAGTATGATTCAATTCTGTTAATGCTTGACAAATTATGCAATAAAATAATTCAAATAATGAATAATCGGCCCGCTATGACCGGCATATCAAGCGCGTGCCGATACTATAATCCGGTTTTTTGAAAGTAATAGAAGTTTTCACGTGAATAAACGATACATTGGACCTGTCATTGTGAGGAGTCCCTCGATATACTCGGGATGAACTCCGCGACGAAGCAATCTTGTATTTTAATAAATAAAATTATTGAAAATAGGATTTTTCATGAGTATAATAGTTACAATAATCAGATCGCTTAACTACGCTCGCGATGACACGAGATAATAAAGGCAGAAGGAGATTATAACTAGATGGATGCTTTTTCCGCTGAAGAACTATTTACCAAAGAAAACGGCTGGGCGTATAACGATTTCATCATACTGCCCGGCTTCATAGATTTCTCGCCGGACGATGTCAATCTGGAATCTTCACTCACGAGGAACATCCGAATCAAGAACCCCCTTGTGTCAAGCCCGATGGACACCGTAACGGAATCGAAAATGGCGATAGGCCTGGCGCTCCAGGGCGGCATAGGCATCATACACTACAACAACAGCATCGAGGAGCAGGCGGGCGAGGTTCGGAAGGTGAAACGGTTCGAGAACGGGTTTATCAACGACCCGATCGTCCTATCGCCGGGCCACACCATACACGATATCGACGAGATCAAGGCGAGGCACGGGTTCTCCGGCATTCCCATAACCGAAACCGGGAAACTCGGTTCGCTGCTCCTGGGCATTGTCACCAACCGGGACGTCGATTTTGAGACAGACCGGTCGAAAAAGCTCGGCGACGTAATGACGACCGACCTGGTCACCGCTAAAAAGGGGATATCCCTCAATGAGGCGAACCAGATCCTGAAAAACTCCAAGAAGGGCAAGCTTCCGATCGTCGACGAAAAGGGTAAACTCGTGGCGCTCATGTCCCGAAAGGACCTGCTGAAAAACCGCGAGTATCCACTGGCCTCGAAGGACCCCCGGAAGCAACTCATGGCGGGCGCGGCGATTTCCACCAGGGAGGAATCGAAAGAGCGACTGGCGGCGCTGGTCGAGGCCGGCGTCGATGTAATCGTCGTCGACGCGGCCCAGGGAAACTCGGTTTTCCAGGTCGAGATGATAAAATACATCAAGAAGAAATACAGGGACATCGAGGTCATCGGCGGGAATGTCGTGACCGAGGAGCAGTGCGAAAACCTGGTCAAAGCGGGCGCCGACGCGCTGAGGATCGGCATGGGGCCCGGGTCGATCTGCACCACGCAGACGACCATGTCCGTCGGCCGGGCCCAGGCCACGGCCGTGTACCGTACCGCGAAGTACGCGCGCAAGCATTCGATACCGGTTATCGCCGACGGCGGCATATCGACCATCGGGCATATCGCCAAGGCCCTGGCCCTCGGGGCGTCGGCGGTCATGATGGGATCCATGTTCGCCGGGACCAACGAGGCGCCCGGGGAATACTTCTACGAGAACGGGGTACGGCTGAAGAAATACCGGGGCATGGCGTCGCAGGAGGCGCTCGAGGCCGGCGGAGCCAAGCGCTATTTCGCCGAGGATACCAAGATTAAGGTGGTGCAGGGAGTTTCCGGCGCCGTCCTTGACAAGGGTTCGCTCTTTGAGTTCGTCCCCTACCTTATCCAGGGGCTGAAGCATTCCTTCCAGGACATGGGGACCAAAGACATGAAGGTACTCCATGAAAACCTCTATGCCGGGAAGCTGAGGTTCGAGCTTCGCTCCCTGTCCGCCCAGCTCGAGGGCGGCGTGCATGACATGTATTCGTATAAGGAACCAAAATATATGTGACCTTGCCCCCTATCCCCCTCTTCCATGGGAGAGGGGGCGCCGGATGCGGAGTGAGGTTTTTCTCCAGGGGGACCGTATGGAATTCAAGGAACTCGTTAAAAGGAACCGGAGCTACCGGCGGTTTTACCAGGACCACGAGATAAGCTATCAGAAGCTGCGCGATCTGGTGGACCTTGCGCGGCTGACTCCCTCCGCGGCCAACCGACAGCCGCTTCGCTATATCTTCTCGCACTACCCGGAGAAGAACGCGATGGTGTTCCAGTACCTCGCCTGGGCGGCGTACCTGCCGAACTGGGACGGCCCGCAGGAGGGCGAGCGTCCCTCGGCCTACATCGTTATCCTCAATGACATGACAATGAGTAAATCGGTAGACTGCGACCATGGCATAGCGGCGCAGACCATCCTGCTGGGCGCGGCCGCCATGGGGCTGGGGGGCTGCATGATCGCCTCCATCAAGAAGGAGGGCCTGCGGATCGCCCTCAATATCCCGACGCAGTACGAGATACTCATGGTCATCGCCCTGGGCAAACCCAGAGAAGCCGTGGTGATCGACGGCGTCGGCCCGGAGGGCGACATCAAATACTTCCGCGACGAGGGGGGCGTGCATCATGTGCCCAAGCGGGCGCTTGACGACCTGATCCTCGACCTCTGAGGATTCCGGGGATCCCCGTGTACCGCGTTGCCATCAGATTCTACGAAGAGCTCAATGACTTTCTCAGACCGTCGCACCGGAAACGGGAGCTCGATTTCGAGTTCGGCGGGCGCAGGTCTGTCAAGGACCTGATCGAGTCGTTCGGCGTGCCGCACGTGGAAGTCGACCTTATCCTGGTGAACGGGAGGTCCGTCGATTTTTCATACATTGTGGCGGACGGCGACCGGCTCAGCGTCTACCCGGTGTTCGAGAGCCTTGATATAGGGAGCGTGACCCGGCTCCGTCCTTCTCCCCTGAGGGACCCCCGCTTCGTGCTCGACGTGCATCTGCAGAAGCTGGCGCGGCGCCTGCGGCTCATGGGCTTTGATGTCGATTACCTGCCTGACCGGGACGACGCGGCCCTGGCGGAGACCGCGGACCGGGAGGGCCGGATACTCCTCTCCCGCGACCGGCAGCTCATGATGCGGAAGCGCGTGGCCCGCGGCCTGTACGTCCGGAACACTGACCCGGACCGGCAGGTAGCGGAGATACTCGACCGCCTGCAGCTGCGGGGGCTGTGCAGGCCCTTTACCCGGTGCATCGAGTGCAATCAGACGATAGAGGAGCTCGACGCGGCCGGCCCGGACTTTGCCGCGCTGGAGAAGACGATCCCGCCGGGCGTCCGGTCATGGTGCCGCGAGTACTACCGCTGCCTCGGGTGCGGGAGGATATACTGGAAGGGGAGCCATTACGAGAAGCTCAAGAAACGCGTGGAGATGATACTGGATGGAAGATGACAGCGAATTAATGCGCATAGCACTTTTGCTGGCGCGGGAGGCGTTCGACGCCGGCGAGATACCGGTCGGCGCGGTAATCGTGAAGGACGGCGCCGTGGTCGCGTCGGCGCGGAATGACAACCGGGAGCGCGGCGACCCGGTGCGCCACGCTGAGATAATCGCCATCGAGAGGGCCGCCGCGGCGCTCGGCAACGAGCGGCTTACCGGGTGCGACCTCTACGTCACCAAGGAGCCCTGCGCCATGTGCGCAGGAGCGATCGTGCACGCGCGCATACGCAGGCTCGTCATAGGCGCGCGAGATGTTCGCTACGGCGCGTGCGGCACGGTCCTGTGCGTGTGCGGGAACCGGTCGCTCAACCACGTGCCGGAGATAGAATTCGGGCTGATGGAGGAAGAAGCGGCGGAGCTATTAAAGGAGTTTTTTATAAATAAACGATTATAAACAGTTATATTTTTATTACATAAGGGATTTTTTATTGATCGAATTTTTTTACAATTAATGATATATTCATAAAAATTAAGCAATTTATAAAGAATATTCTATGATTTTATTAGATTTTATTCTATAAAAAACATTGATTTTTGATTTTATATGTAATATTATATCAGATAAGTGTAATTTAGTAGCACATAAAAATTTACAGGAGGCTTTACCATGGAATATATGGGTAGATTAATTCAAATCGCTTTATGTATTCTCGCTATTGCCGGTATGTGGAAAGTCTTTGAAAAATCTGGGAAACCAGGTTGGGCTGCTATAATTCCCATTTATAACCTTATTATAATAATTCAAATTGTTCGCAAACCAATATGGTGGATTTTTCTATGTTTATTGATAATCCCGATTTTTATTCTTGCTGCAGATCTTGCGGAATGTTTTGGAAAAAGCAAAGTGTGGGGAGTTTTTTTATTAGGTTTTTTCCCATTCATTGGGTTTCCAATTTTAGGTTTCGGGGATGCCAGGTTTACAGCACCTTCAGCTTAGTAATTTAATAGTATTTATGATATACAATAAACCTTGTACTGCATAAATGCAGTACAAGGTTTATGACAATTGGAGGAATTTGATGCCAGACGTTCAGAAACCCATGCTTCTCACCCTGCTCGCGGTGCTCGCCATAATTGTCGGCGTGTTCTCTTCAATCCGCGGCGGATTGATGATATTCGGCGGGATCAGCCAGATCATGGCCGGAGTCGGCGGCGTGTTCGAAATTATACTCGGCGTTTTGAGCCTGGCGGTCGGCCTGGCGGCCCTTGTCTGCGGTATCATGGTGATATGGGACAAAGCCGGCGGGACCGGCCTCATGCTCATATACGCGATTGCGCTGATCGGCTACAACGCGATCTGGGTCGTGTATTCCATAGCGACCGGCGGCAAAATCAGCTGGCTTAGCGTCATATCAGAGCTGTTGATCGGCGCCGTTACCATCTTCCAGCTCAGGATCAACGAAGACATCCTATCCTACCGCGAGTGGATAGGAAAAAAGTGACAGGGAGGAACGTATGGCGATAGCTTCGCTCGTACTCGGCATCATTTCCATCATGTTCGCCTTCACCGGCCCCTTCAGCTTTATTGGCATAATTCTGGGCGTCATCGGCATCGTGCTTGGCGCCATCGCGCGAAAGAAGGAGCCGGACAACACCCTGTCGACCGGCGGCCTGGTCACATCGATCGTCGGCTGCGCCATAGCCCTGGTCTTCAACCTTGCGTGCATCGCCTGCATCTCCGGCGGCAAGAAGGCATTTGACGAGGTGTCCAAAGACCCGCAGATACGGAAATCGTTCGACGATTTCACAAAGGGCATGAAAGAGCTGGAAAAAAAGGCGAACGAAGAGGCGGCAAAGAAAGGGATTTGATAACGGCATCATGCTGCAACCATTTCCATTGTGCTCAGCGAGCCCCCTAAATCCCCCGAAGGGGGACTTCAAAGAGATGACGTTGCCTGATTAAGCCCCCCTCTGGGGGGTTGGGGGGCTGATAATTGCATCCTATATTATTTACCATCAAGATATTCGGCAACAGCTTCCCGATCGGCACCTATGGCGTCCTGATGGTGATCGCGCTCGCCGTGGGCGCCGGGGTGTCGATAGTTGTCGCCCGCAGATACGGCTACCGCCCCGCCGAATTCTGGAATTACTGCCTGCCGGCACTGGCCGGGCTTATCGGCGGCGCGCTGCTGGCCGGCTCCCTGGTTTTTCTGCCGGAACGCATCGGCAGGGGGCATATCGATTACCCGCTCGCCCTGGTGAGCTGGGGCGGCATCCTCGGCATTTTAACTTCCCTGTTGTTCATGGCGGTCAAATGGAGACTCCGTTTTTTGCGCCTCGCCGATATCTTCACTCCGGGTTCGCTCATCGGAATGGGGATCGGGAGGATCGGCTGTTTCTTCGCAGGGTGTTGCTACGGCGTGCAGACGTCGTCTCCACTCGGTATTACCTTCACCGACCCGATCGCGCCGGCTTCAGCCGTGCGGCAGCCGCTCGCGCCCGTGCAGCTCATCAGCGCCGCCTTTCTTCTTGTCGCCGGCCTTGTATTCCTGCGCGCGGTCTATCCCCGGAGAAGGGAGGGGTTGGTCTTTGCCGTTTCGGCCATGGCGTATTCGCTGTTCAGGTTTACCGTCGAGTACTGGCGTGCCGACCCGCGGCTCTTTGCCCTCGGCATGTCCGATGGGCAGTGGTTTTCGATCGGATATTTTATGCTGGGATTCGGGATCGTGATATACTTATTTCTTAAAAGACCTCACCCCCCCCTCTCCCACGGGAGAGGGGGAATAATAGTATATACGAATGGCGGATTGGATACATGGAATAATAATTAGCAATAAGGAATTGGACACGAAGCCCTCTCCCCGTGGGAGAGGGCGCGCCGGAGGCGGGGGGTCCTTAAATTAATTGACATTGTAATCTACTTCCTTATAATATGCGACATAATATCTATCATGAAAAAGATACTGCTGGTCACTTCCAGGAATAATCTCTACCGCGACCCTCTTACGAAAGGTGGCTATCATCTAACCGAATACAACCTGCCGCTTTCAAGCGAGGCGTTTCGGGAAATTGAGCTGATCCCGTCCTTCAGCGCCGCAATAACCGAAACATCGCCGGAAACAGCGGAAAGGGACGGCGGCCTCCTCACTATGCTCAGGAAAAAAGGGAAGGTCCTCTGCTTCATCGAGCGGATGTCTGATGATCTACCCGCCTTTCTGCAGGCATGCGGGATATCGGATGTACTGACGGAATACGATGCCTCCCGTTTTTTGCATTTCATGAAGGTCTTCGCCGGCGAGCAGGCCGGCGGAGCAGGTTCCTTTATCATACTCGACAATGCCGGTCCGGCCGCGACAATCATCGCGAACATCATCACGCGGTTCAATTACCGGGCCGAGTTTGTCGCCGGGGTGGATGAACTGGTGGCCGCGGCGCAGGGCCCCGGCGCACGGTTCATCCTGGTCAACCTCGCGGCCAGGGACCTAGACCTGAACGGCATGGTGAGAAAGTGCTCTGCCAGCAAGGCGGTCAGGGAACTTCCCGTGCTGGCATACAAGGACCTCCGTGAGGGACTCTTCGTCCACGAGCTGGTTGGCGGCCTAAACCGGCTCACCCGGTACATCCTGGATCCGGACGAGCTCTACAGTATCCTCGTCGATATTCTTTTCAGGAAGGAGCTCATTCCCGTTGTCGCCTCGCTGAAGAGGCTGTCGCAGCTCGACGCCAACGCAATCTATGACGAGGAATCGCTGAGCCGGGCCTTCTTCTCGGTCGAGAAAAATATCTTCAACCAGCCGAATATCCTGGATGAGGAGACCATATCGTCCCTGAAGCGTGCCGCGCGCGCGTTACACACTGCGCTCCTGAAGGCGGAGAGCCTCAGGTGGCTGAAAATCGAGATGGACCGGAGGGACATCAGTACTGCGGGAACGGGGGAATGAGCTGGTGCTTCAGGTTCAGGTCGCCCTTCCTTAATTCGGAGATCACCTGCAGGGAGATCGTCTGACGATAAATGTCCTCGGCGAGTACCGGATAGCAGGGCCGGCCCTTCGTGTGACAGTGCAGACAGAGCTTTTCGCGTTTTTTGATGTTCTTGATCCCGAGGATCGGATACATGCCGTTTTTGAGTGCGGTCTCGTACGCCCCCTGCCGGTTCACCGTGTCCACGTGTCTGCCAAATTCATGGTAATCGCTGCCCGGGCCGTGGCACGCCTCGCACCCCACCCCTTCATCCTTCGTTTTGTCAACTTTGCCCCTGCCGGTGGTATGGCAGGCAAGGCATTTCCGGTCTGCCGCCGGGTCGGCGATGGAGAGCTTTTTTGCCAGGGCAAGCGCCGGTTGCGTTTTGAGAATCAACACGGCCTTGGCGTGGGGCGACCGGAGCCATCTGTCGTACTGGTTGCCTATCGATTCCGCCGCATGACAGCTGGCGCACACGGAACTCCCGACAACGGTCCGTTTTTTTTCCGCAGGGCGAAGGTGATCCGGCGCCAGGAAGGCGAGCAGAAGGGTGAGCGCCGGCACTGCCAGGATGTTTATGCTCTTTTTCATAGCCTCGCGGGAAGACGCATCCGGTTAAATATGCGCGAAATGTGAATCAGAGTCAAGAAATATTACTGGCAGGGACGGCAGGGATGATGCGGGAAAATAGTATTGACATTAATGAAGACATATTATTAATCAAGACAGGAGGTGATCCGGGTGCTAGGCCAGCCGAACAACAGACCGATGAGGGTGGGCGAGTTTCTTATCGAGAACCAGATAATCAGCAGGGCACAGCTTGAGGAAGCCCTGCTCCTCCAGAAGGACAACAAAAACATCCTGATTGGCGAAATTCTAGTGACCCTTGGGGCGCTTTCCAAGGAAGAGCTCGTTATGTCGCTCGAGATGTATCTCATGGAGACCGAGGTGAACCCGACTCACGTAGACGAGTGGCTGGACCAGGATGAAGTCGATTTGATCATGGAAAAGCTGAAAAACAAGTAGCCCGCTTTAAATTATAAAGTTGTTGACAAACGGGTTATATGGTTTATGAAATGCCTCCATGATTGAATTCGAAGATAAAATATGTTTTGGTTGCGGCCCTGACAACGAAAAGGGACTGCAGCTGAAGCTGGAATTTGACGACGACACAAAGACCGCATTCGGCCAGTACACCGCCCATGAGCTGCTTGAAGGCCCGCCTAACATCATACACGCGGGTATCATTGCGGCAATTCTCGATGAGACGATGATAACCGTCAATAAATACCTGGAGACCATCGCCCTCACCAGTGAGCTTACGGTCAGGTACCTGCAGCCTGCTTTTGTCGGCGAGAATCTCTATATACGCGGCTGGTATGTCAAAAAGAGCAAGCGCGTTATAGAAAACAGGGCCGAAATAGAAAATGAAATGGGAAAGATCGTGGCGAGAGCAAAGGGCAAGTACATCGAATATGACGAGATTCCTCAGCTGGATTGACCGCTCCCTGAAACCCGTATAATTAAGCCGAAGTGGTGGAATTGGTAGACGCAGCGGACTCAAAATCCGCCGGTGGCAACACCATGAGGGTTCAAGTCCCTCCTTCGGCACACGTCTGCTCCTTCACAATGGGCCTGTTATTTCTGAGCCGTTTACTGAGCAGGGTGCTGTTAAAAAAAATAAAAAAGAACAGAGCCGGTATTGTGGAGTAAGTGTGGGTTTTTGTTGCTTCGTGTTGTGGTGTGAAGTAGCTCTGTTCCTTTTTAGTATACCATTGTATGGCTGTCCTGTAGTATAAGGGATTTCAGCATCAACCGGCACGCCATCATTCAAAAAGAAAGGCGGTGAGTCCGGGCTCGCACCATGTTACGGCGCTGGGCTCGCCGGTCACGATTGTGCCCCGGAAAAGCCGGGCAACGGCGACAACCGCCCGGTCATGTCCCGTCTTTGTGCGTCTGTCGGTTTCGAGCTGTGCTTTAAAATTTTTATATATACTTTTCGGCTGGATCGGATGAGTATTTCTTTTTCCATCGAAGGTATTTTTATAAAGAGTATGACCTGTTTGATATGCATATCTGTTCATGGCGCCCCTTATTATGATCGATTATTGTTTTTATATTGAGCACACGGCGTAACCGCAGAATCTGCAGTAAAAACAGCCTGATTCAGGTATTAGTAATCCGCCGCATTCCGGGCAAATTTTACTAAAAATAATTATTGAGAAGAAGTCCATGTCATTAACATTAACACTACATATGTATACTATATATATGTATAGTAAAACTTTCAAGTGTTTTTTTGTTTTTTTAAATTTTTTTTTCGGCACGATATATATGATTACAATATACTTCCTGAATGGGATTCATGCATATGCCTGATAATGTAACGATTATGAATCGGATTTTATAAAAAAATAAATTGTATTTATCGGATATTTTCAGAATAAAGGCCGACGGAGTAATGTGTAACTCGTTGAAGAATATATCGTCATAGATTGAATGGAGCGGATAACTATTGTATATTATTTAGATGATGATAGATGAGGAGATGGTATGACAAAACCAGCATTCGATCCCGAAAAGAGCATTGAGGAGATCCTGAATCTCGATGCCGAAGAGGTTCAGCCCAATGCCGAAACGATTGGTGACAAGTCGGGCGTATCGGGTAAGAAGACGACTGAATTGAATTTCGATATAAAGCCGGAAGAGCTCGAGAGCTTCCTCAACCAGTATGTGGTGGGGCAGGAAGAGACGATTGAGGTCATCGCGACCAAGGTGTGCACCCACTTCAACCGGATGAACCTCGAAAACAGGATACCCCAGAAGGACAGGCTCGTGGGTAACATCAAGAGCAACATGCTCCTGATCGGGCCCACGGGGGTCGGCAAGACCTATATCGTGAAGCTGATAGCGAAGAAAATCGGCGTCCCCTTCGTGAAGGCCGACGCGACGAAATTCAGCGAGACTGGATACGTCGGCGGGGACGTTGAAGACCTGGTGCGTGAACTCGTGCACGAGGCGGATGGAGATATCAAGAGGGCAGAGTACGGCATCATATACCTGGACGAAATCGATAAGATAGCCTCGTCCGGGCACATGTACGGGCCGGACGTGTCGCGTTCCGGCGTCCAGCGCAACCTGCTGAAGCTTATGGAGGAGGCGGAGGTAGACCTGAAGACGCCCCATGACCTGGCGTCGCAGGTGGAAGCGGCCATGGAGGCGCAGCGCACGGGCAAGGTGAGCCGGCAGAAGATCAACACCAGGAACATTCTTTTTATCGTATCAGGAGCCTTCAGCGGGCTCGAGGACATGATCAATAAAAGGCTCAACAAGCAGTCCATCGGTTTCGATAAGATGAAGATTGCCGGCGAGCAGCGTCAGGACATCCTGAAAAAAGTGAAGACCGAAGATTTGATCGAGTTCGGGTTTGAGTCCGAATTCGTGGGACGTCTTCCGGTGTACGTTGTCCTGAACGATCTTGACCAGGAAGGGCTCTATAAAATCCTGAAAAACAAGCATAGTACGGTGGTGCTCGGCAAGAAGATGGACTTCAAATCATACGGGATCGAGCTCGGTTTCACCGATGAAGCGCTCAAGCTCATGGCGCAACGGGCGCACAGCGAAAAGACAGGGGCGCGCGGGCTCCTCAGCGTATTCGAGAAGGTCCTGATAAAGTTTGAAAAGAGCCTCCCCTCCACCAACATTAAGAAGCTGTCGGTGGACCGGCGCGTCATTGAAAATCCGGGGGAGGTCCTGAAAGAGCTGCTCATTGAGGACGGGATACAGAGTTTCCAGAAGGATTTTCTGGTGGAGCACGGCATCTATCTTGAATTCGAAAAAGACTCCGTTGAAAAAATACGGGAGCTGTCGGGGAAAAAGCTGAAGAGTATCAAACAGCTATGCATCGATCTGTTCCACGACTATTACCACGGTCTGCGACTCATGAAGCTCGACCATTTCACCATCCCGGCCGATGCGGTCGACAGGCCGGATGAATACCTCAACAATTACATCAAGGAAAATTACAACAGATAATACGGGTGGGACCATATAAAAAGCCCGCATCCGCATGTGCGGAGGCGGGCCCGTGGTTGCATGGTGCCGCAAGTGCTATGCGGGTGAAATCGCATCGACCGGGCAAACGGCCGTGCATGCTCCGCAATCGGTGCATTCATCAGCGTTGATTACCCTTTTATCTCCCTTCTCGCTTATCGCTTCAACCGGGCATTCTGGTTCGCATGCGCCGCAGTTTGTGCATTCATCACTAATAACATGAGCCATAGACCTGCCTCCTGATTTTTTTCAGTTGGGGGAAAACTTTAAACATGCCCATAAAGATGTCAATCTATTATATAAAAATAAAAATTTTTTATTTAAAGCTCTTGCCCGTGAGATTATTAATTGTATAATTGATCATCGCGCGTAGTACGAATTTATATAAATAATGAGGTTATCGTGAGACATCCTTACCCGGTATTCTATAAGATAACCGCCTTGCTCTCATTCCTAATATTTCTGGTACTGACTCCCGGGGCGCAGAGCAGGGGGAGAACTGAGCAGGGGAGGATGCCGCCGGAGAAGCATGCGGCAAAGGTAAGGCTTCCCCGCGGGTACCGCCCATTTCCGACCCGGGTGAAGTATTTCAGGGGCAATGGAATAAACGTAGACCTGTTTGCCGGCGAGTTCGCCCAGGGCGCGGCGGCGTATGCCGAGATATACATCGATCCATCGGCGGAGAACGGCTCACTGCAGGTTCACCGGCTGGAGCTTGAGAAAAAAAGTGTTCCAGTGACGAAAATGGAATGGGGCTATCGCGCTGTCATGGCAATCAGCCCGGAGACCGCGCCGGGGATCAAGAAATTGAAGGTCGAGTATTCCATCGGCGGAGCGGTCAGAAAAGAGGAATTTTCTTTTCAGGTACAGAGCGGGGATTTTCTGTTTTCCCGACGCGCGCTTGATCTGGGCAATTATTCCGACGTGGATTACCGGTTAAAGCCCGAAGAGCTCCGTTTCATAGAGGCGTGTACCGGCAAGAAGAAAAAAGTGTTCGGGACGAAATCACCCGACAGGCTGAGAGCCTCATTTTCCCATCCTCGCGACGCGCATCATATTACCTCTCCCTTCTGGGCGAAGCGGCTCATCATGCGGTACAGAAAGAATAACGGAAAGAAGGTCAGGTTCCCGGATAAAATTAATGTGCACAAGGGGATAGATCTCCGCGGCAGGGCCGGGGACCCGGTCTATGCGATGGCGGGCGGTACAGTCGCAATCGCCGAGCCGATGTATTACGAGGGGAATTTCGTAGTCATCGACCACGGGCACAGGATGTTTTCATTGTATATGCATCTCGGGAAGATCGCCGTGAAGGAAGGGGCCTCGGTCAGAGCCGGCGACCGGATCGGCAGCGTAGGGTCCACCGGTCTTTCGACCGCGCCGCACCTGCATGTCTCGCTTATGATACAGGATGTCTATGTCGATCCGATGAGCATCCTATCACTACCGCTCAGGGACTGACGGGAGGCCCGCGGCGTGAAGTTTGAATGCACGATTATTGGCGCCGGTGTCGTCGGCCTTGCGGTCGCCCGCAGGCTGTCGGAAGAGATCCGGGACGACGGCTGGCTCCTTGTCGTCGAGAGCGAGCGTACCTTCGGGCGGGGGATAAGCTCCAGAAACAGCGAGGTGATACATTCCGGGATCTACTACCCGCGCGGAAGTTTCAAGCATATCCTCTGCGCGAGGGGGCGACGGCTCCTGTACGAATACTGTGCCGTCGCGGGCGTTCCCTACCGCAAGTGCGGGAAAATCATAGTCGCGACACGCCCCGCTGAGGTGCCTGCGCTTGACCGCCTGGAGCGGCAGGCCGCAGACAACGGGATAGAAAACGTGTGCCGTCTTGACGCCGCCGGGTCGCGCGCTCTCGAACCGGAGATGCGCGTTCATTCCTCCCTACTGGTGAAAGAAGCGGGCATCGTCGACAGCCATTCCCTGCTGAAGGCCCTGGAGCGCGAGGTCAGGATGAACAACGGAACGCTCCTCTACAATGCGCGCGTGGCGGCCATCCGCAGAAAAAACGGTTATGAAATCGAGCTCAGTGACGGAACGAAGTTCATGTCATCGCGCGTTATCAATGCGGCGGGATTGTCCGGGCAATCTATCGCGGCCATGGCGGGTATTCCCGCTCCGGAGCTTTACCCGTGCAAGGGAACCTATTTTTCTTGTTCACGGAGGGTTGCGCGCGATCATTTGATTTATCCGGTCCCCGAACAGGGTCTCGTGGGACTCGGCATACATGCGACGATCGATCTCGCGGGACGCGTTCGTTTCGGCCCAGACGTGGAATATATTGACGGCACGGATGATTTTTCTGTTGATGAAGGGAGGCGGGATTCCTTCTATAACTCGATACAAAGAATATTTCCAGAAATCAAACGGGAGAGCCTGTTACCAGACATGGCCGGGATACGGCCCAAGCTCCAGGGGCCCCATGACCGGGAGGTAAAGGATTTTTATATCGGTGAGGAACGGGATAAGGGTTTCCCCGGCTTCATCAATCTTCTGGGAATAGAATCACCGGGGCTTACCGCTTGCCTCGCCATCGGCGAGTATGTCGGGGAATTAATTGATAGTGCCGGATGAAGCCGCGTCCATTGTGTATGACGAAGCGCAATACATTTTACGACGGAGCTCGGATCGGCCTGGAGATCGTCGATAGTTGATCAGGTTTTAAGAGGTTTTTTTTGCCGCGGCTGTTTTTTTGTTGCTTTTATGGAGCGAGGACATTTCTACATACTATCGTTTTGAAACAGGGCGAAGAGGCCGTTCATCGGACTCATCAGGTCTCTGCTGAAGCGTCATTGCAATTGGCGTCGGAGTTTAGAAAGATCATGGTTACACTGGCACAAGGAGCATATACGGGATTTGGGAATGTTGTGTTATCTGCCCGGAGATGCCGTACTGCCAGCGGGACTGCAGGAAAGAATAACCGGATATGCTCAAAGATATTATTAAACGCCTGTATAACCGTATAACAGGACACGACGAAATCAGGCGACTATTTTCGAATTTTTCCTGGCTTGCCTTTGACCGGATGTTTCGCCTGGGGGTCAATCTCTTTATTGTCGGCTGGATAGCGCGTTATCTCGGACGCGACCAGTACGGCAACATGGACTACGCCATGAGCATCGCCGGGATAGTTGGTGTCATAGGGAGCTTCGGCACCAACAATATCATTGTCAGGGATCTGGTCAAGTTCAGCGATAAGCGGAACGAGATTCTGGGATCGTCGTTCCTCATCCGCCAGATCGGCGGCATTTTGGTCGTGTTGATAAGCTTTATCACGGTCTGGATCCTGAACCCCGACGATACCCGGACGCAGTGGATGGCGGTGATCAGCTCGGTTACATTCCTCGCGGGCTCGCTGGACGTGATTGACCTTGATTTCCAGTCGCAGATAAAGTCCAAATATTCGGTAATCGCGAACGACATCTCTTTTATCATATTCACCATTGTGCGCATCAGCATGATACTCCTGAAGTTCCCGATGATGGCCTTTGTCATTGCGGGTACCTCGGAGGTCATTCTCGCCCAGGTGTTTATGATTATCTCTTATTATAAAACCGGCCATAAGATTCTGACATGGAAGTGGGATAGTGCGATAGCCAGGGGCCTTTTGCGGGACAGCTGGCCCCTGATGCTCTCCCTGATGTCGGGAGCCCTTTTTCTCAGGATCGGGCAGGTCATGCTCGGCAAAATGGTGAATTACTCGAAGCTTGGGGAGTACGCCGCCGCGGTAAAGATTTCGGAGGTCTGGTATTTCGTTCCCATCGTCATTTCCTCTACGGTCTACCCCAAGTTGGTGGAATATAAAAAACAGAACGAAGAGATGTACCGTCGGAGACTGCAGGACGTATTCACGATCATAACGATTATATCGTATGGTGCAGTAATACCGACCTTTTTCTTTAACAAGCAGTTCATTTGGATTATATTCGGCGAGCAGTACACGGGAGCCGGCATTATCCTGAGCATCCATATATGGGCGGGCCTTTTCGTCGCGACAAGCATTATCAGAAATTGTTGGTGCAACGTGGAGAATTTTACCCGGGGTATTTTTTATTCAACGCTCGCGGGCGCGGTCATCAATATTATCCTCAATGTGCCGTTCATCAGCCTGTGGGGCGGCGTGGGCGCCGCTCTGGCGACCCTTGTGGCGAGGATCATCACCGGCTATATATCCACCATATTCATGTCGCGCGATGTTTTCATAATGCAGACGAAATCCTTTTTTCTGAAAGGGTTCTGGCACATGGTGCGGGAGGATTTTCTCAAAAAAATGTAGCGCAGGGCCGGTGCAGGGAAAGTTGTAATTGCCGGTTTATCATTTTCATAAAAATTGTTATCGACAGGCGCGCGATAACAGTATCTGATATTTAATCACAAGACAGAATATCACAGGATTTCGAACTCGCGTATGGCAAACATTTTGATAACAGGGGGAGCTGGCTTTATAGGGAGCCACCTTGCCCGGCAGCTTGCGGCCGACGGGCACGACGTAATCATCTATGATAACCTGTCGTCGGGAAGGCTCGAGAACATCAGGGGCGTTCCGCACAGGTTTATCCGGGGCGATATCACTAACCTGAAAAAACTCGAGCGCGCTGTATCCGGATGCGAATACGTCTGCCACCTCGCAGCCCTTATCAGCGTTGTCGAATCAATGGAGCGATCGGAGAGGTACATTACGGTCAATGCGGGGGGCACGGTCAACGTGCTGGAAGCGGCAAGAAGAAACGGCGTGAAAAAGATCATCTACGCCTCCTCGGCCGCGGTGTACGGGGATTCTCCGGAGCTCCCCAAGACAGAGGAGATGAGGCCGGAACCAATGTCGCCGTATGCCGTTACCAAGCTCGACGGCGAATACTACTGCGCCATGTACCGCGAGGCGCATGGTCTTTCGACTGTGTGCGCCAGGTTTTTCAACGTGTTCGGCGAGAGGCAGGACCCGAATTCGCCTTATGCCGCCGCGGTTCCCATATTCGCGACTCGGGCGCTGGCCGGCGAACCGATTACCGTTTATGGTGACGGCGAGCAGACCAGGGATTTTGTCTATGTCGGCGATGTCGCCCGTGCGCTCGCCTTTTTCATCGACCGGGGAGAGGGGATATATAACATCGGCTACGGCACGCCGATAACGGTCAATCGGTTGGTCGCGGATATCATCAGGCACACGCAGTCGCGTTCGGAAATCAGGCATGCGCCCGACCGCCCGGGAGAGGTTAAGCATTCCTGTGCGTCGATCCGCAGGCTTCTTGGCGCCGGCTTCAGCATATCGGGCGGGATGGCCGACGGACTTGAGAGGACCCTGCGGTGGTTTGATGAAAACCGGTGAGGCCGGATAGCCGGGCTCAGCATGAAAGCGGCGGGCGATTATGCCAGATAAAAAACATATCGTCTTTTATTGCGATGTCCTGATTTACGGAGGCCACGAGATGATGTGCGCCGAGATGGCCGGCGCCCTTGCCAAACGACATACCGTCTCGTTTGTCCATTGCAATCCCGGTTTTACTCGGAACCTGGGGGCGACGGTCCGCCAGATACGCCTTGACCTCAGAACCCCCGGTACGGGCCTTCTGAACCTGTATGTGATGTCTCGGTTAGACATCTCCAGCATAAAAAAAATATTTAATGCCCTCCAGCCGGATATAATCGTTATCTGCCAGGGAGAATTCCGCCTCTGCCTGAAAGGCGCCATCGCGGGGCTGGTGCTCAAGAAGTGCCCGGTTGTCAGCTACATCCCGAACGGGTACCCCTATACCATCATGGACGGCGGCGTGTCAGCGAAGATAAAGGCGGCGCTTTACAAGAGGCTGCTGCGAAAAGTTGACGGCTTCATCACTATCTCCGTCGAGCAGGAGACGCTTATTCGCGATTTTTTGAGGTATTCGAAGCCGGTCCATATACTGGAAAATCTCGTCGAGTTTTATGCGATCCGCAAGCCGCGCAGCGGCGGCCGCAGGGAAAAGCGCATCGGGATCGTGGGAAGAATTCAGCCCTCAAAGGGACAGCGCATGGCAGTCGGGATCGCGGAGCGGCTGGCGCAGAAGCGCACCGACCTCCGCTTCATACTCTTCGGTGAAGGAGAGGATTCGGACTACTTGAAGAAGGTCATCAGAGAAAAAAACCTCGACCGATTTTTTGACTTCAGGGGATGGGTTGAGGACAGGGGAAACATATACTCGTCGGTTGACTTGATTCTCATTCTCTCCGAGCTTGAGGGGGTCCCGCTGGTCTTTCTGGAATCGCTGTACTACGAAAAGCCGGTGCTTGCACGGCGCCTTCCGGTAAACCCGATTTATGAGCGGTATGTAGACGAGTCCTTCGTTTTCTCGTCGGAAGAAGAACTGGCTGAAAAGCTATTGAATATCGAGTCGTACCTGGCGCGCTTCAGGAAAAAATCGGCGGCCTACCGGAGGGTGGTTATTGCCAGACACGGGAGGCCCGCTTTTGAAAAAAACCTCAACCTGATAGTCGACCGCCTGTTTGAAACGGCCGCTGGAAGCCAACCCGCCCGATAAAAAAGGCCGGGGCGTCCCCCGGCCTTGAGTGATAGTGCAATGCTGGCTCAGTTATTATCGTAACAGTTCGAGAACCGTCTGCGACTTTGTGTTCGCCTGGGCGAGCATCGAGGTCGCCGCCTGCGTCAGAATCTGGTACCGGACGAAGGAGGACATCTGCTCGGCCATGTCGGTGTCCCGTATCCGCGACTCGGAGGCCTGCACGTTCTCGTAGGCG
>JAFGBT010000055.1 GCA_016933025.1 Spirochaetota bacterium
ACCCCGCAGGGGCGCCCTTTTCTTTCCGCCCCCTTTCTTTTGGGCGCGCAAAAGAAAGGGGGCAAAGGCCTGACCGGCTCCCGGTCATCCCCCCAGCGCACAAATAATGAATCACCCCGACCCTCCCCCATCAATGGGGAGGAAGTGCTTGCCCCACCTCTGCAAGGGGCAAAACCCCATTTTCACTTGACACGCGCGCCTCTTTTCAATTATTACATCCCTTTACAAAGGGAGGAATAATCATGAAACGCAAGCTGCGAAGCTCTACCAGCACCGAAGGGAGGAAAATGGCAGGCGCCCGGGCGCTCTGGCGCGCCAACGGCGTAAAGGAGGAACAGTTCGGGAGGCCCATCATTGCCATCGCGAACTCCTTCACCCAGTTCGTCCCTGGACACGTGCACCTGCACGAGATCGGCCAGCGCGTGAAGGCGCTCGTCGAGAAGCGGGGGTGCTTCGCGGCAGAGTTCAACACGATCGCGATCGACGACGGCATCGCCATGGGCCACACCGGCATGCTCTACTCCCTTCCCTCACGCGACCTGATAGCCGACAGCGTGGAGTACATGTGCAACGCGCACACGGCGGACGCCCTGGTCTGCATCTGCAACTGCGACAAGATCATCCCCGGCATGCTGATGGCCGCCCTGCGGCTCAACATCCCCGCGATATTCGTTTCAGGCGGACCGATGGAGGCCGGCCTGCTGCGCGGCAGGAAATACGACCTGATCGACGCCATGATAATGGGGGCGGACCCGAACGTGAAGGACGAGGATATAGCCGAGGTCGAGCGGATCGCCTGCCCCACCTGCGGGTCGTGCTCCGGCATGTTCACGGCCAACTCGATGAACTGCCTCACCGAGGCGCTGGGGCTCGCCCTGGCGGGCAACGGCACGGTGGTGGCCACCCACAAAAACAGGGTAACCATGTTCGAGCGGGCCGCCGGGCTCATCGTTGACATGACTGAGGCATATTATTCGGGCGGCGACGAATCCGTGCTGCCCCGCTCCATCGCCACGCGGCAGGCCTTCCTGAACGCCATGTCCCTGGACATAGCCATGGGCGGCTCCACCAACACGGTGCTCCACCTCCTGGCGGTCGCGGACGCGGCCGGCGTCGACTTCACCATGAAGGACATCGACGCCCTGTCCCGGAAGGTGCCGAACCTCTGCAAGGTGGCGCCGAGCTCGCACTACCACGTGGAGGACGTGAACCGCGCGGGCGGGATTCTGTCGATCATGGGAGAACTCGACCGCGCGGGCCTGATCGACCGCACGGCGGGGCGCGTAGACGCGAAAACGCTCGGCGAGATCCTGGACCGCTATGACATCATGCGCCCCGGCGCGACCGGGGAAGCGATCGACCTCTATAAGAGCGCCCCGGCGCATAAAGGAAGGAACCTCACGCTCGGCTCGCAGAAAACAGCGTACAAGAGCCTGGACACCGACCGCGCGACCGGGTGCGTGCGCGACAGGGAACACGCCTACAGCAGGGACGGCGGCCTGGCCGTCCTGTTCGGCAATATCGCGCGGGACGGGAGCATCGTCAAGACCGCGGGCGTGGATCCGGGCATCTATAAATTCAGCGGGCCGGCGAGGGTCTTTTACTCCCAGGAGGCGGCGGCGGACGGGATCCTCGGCGGCGCAGTCAAGGCCGGCGACGTGGTGGTGATTCGCTACGAGGGGCCGAAGGGCGGGCCCGGCATGCAGGAGATGCTCTACCCCACCTCCTACCTCAAGTCGATGGGGCTCGGCACGACGTGCGCCCTGATCACGGACGGCCGCTTCTCCGGCGGCACCGCGGGCCTCTCGATCGGGCACGTCTCGCCCGAGGCCGCCTCGGGCGGCGAGATCGCCCTGCTGCGCGACGGCGACATCATCGAGATCGATATCCCCGGCCGGAGCATCAACGTGAAGCTGTCCGACGAGGAGCTGACGCGCCGGCGCGACGAGGAGAATCGCAAGGGCGACGCGGCCTTCAGGCCCGCCGGAAGGGACCGGTCGATTCCGGACTCCCTGAAGGCCTACGCCCTCCTGGTCTCATCGGCCGACCGTGGGGCCGTCAGGATCATACCGGAATAAGTGCGATCACTAACCGCGCGGCATCTCCGGCGCGCATCACGCCTTTTCGTTTTTACAATCCCTGAACACGAAGCGCCTGTCCAGGTTGTACTTGGTGATGTAACCGATGGCAAGGCCGACCGCCGCCCCAATATATTTCGCTTCAGGAAAAGTGAAGATGCGGTTGAAGAGCAGCTCCGTGCCCCAGAAGACGAGGGTCGTCAGGACGCCCATGCAGGTGTAGACGGCAAACTTGAACAGGTCGTCCCGCGCGCCCGCGGTCCGGTGGTAAAAGATATACTTCTTGTCGAGGAGATACTTGATCACCAGTCCGACCAGCGTTCCGGCGGCCATGGCCGCGTACAGGCCGAATGGACCGCCGTAGTGCATGAGGCAGAGGTGCTGCATCCCGATATTCGCGGCCGTCGCGATCGCCGCGAACAGCGCGTACTTCGCAGCGAGGTATATCATAGGTACATCAGTATCCAGAAGGAGATGATCCAGCCGGCCAGGACCATCTGGAGAAATCGGTCGGTCAGCAGGACGCGGGTCGGCGAGCCCGTGTCATTGTAGACGAAGGAGAGCTGCATGTAGCGAAGGATGCCGACGACCACCCAGAGCACGGTCAAATAGGTTTTGTCGCCGTGGGGCCTCTTGAGGATGACCGGAGATATGGTGTACATGATGTAGGATATCACGACGACCGCGGCCATGATGATCATCGAGACATTGAGGAACTCGATGGTGTAGCCGCCGACCACGGTGCGCGCCTTCTCCCCCTTTTCAACAAAGAGCAGCACGTCCTCGCGCCTTTTGGCGAAGGCGAGGAACAGGGCGAGGAGGAAGGTCATGATGATGATCCACATGGAGAGATGGATGCGCGACACCTCCGCCCCGATGAAGAGACGGAGCACCATTCCGATCGAGATGACGATGACGTCTATAATGGCCAGGTGCTTCAGCGCTACCGTGTACAGGAGATTCAGCGCCGCGTACACGAGCATGATAAGAAAGGCGTTGAAGTTCACCAAAAAGCCGCCCGTCAGGCCTACGGCCAGCAGAAGGCACATGAAAACCAGGGCCTTTTTATTCGAAACGGCGCCGGATGCGAGCGGCCGACCCTTTTTTACCGGGTGGTTCCGGTCGTCCTCGCGGTCGAAATAGTCGTTGAAAATATAGACCGCGCTCGACACCAGGCAGAAAAAGACGAAAACCACCAGCGTCTTCAGAAACAGACCGGCGTTCATTATCCGCAGCCCGAAAAAAAGGGGCATAAAAATAAACAGGTTTTTCACATACTGCGGGAGCCTCATGAGCTGCAGGTACCTGCCCATCATGCCATCCTCTTCCATTGATAATAACGCTCGTGGGCTAGAGCGAGCATCTCCGCATCGCCCCCGCTGTTCCCGTACGCGTATATGTATTCGTAATCGTCCAGGCTGATCTTCTCCCTGATCCGCCGCGCCTTCTCGGGCCCGCTGCAGTTCTCGCCCAGGATCCTCCCGGTGAACCTCCCGTCCCTGGTCTCCAGGCGGGTCCCTATGGTCTCCATTCCCTCCCTGGCGCACCAGCTCCTGACCCACTCCTCCGCCGAGGCGGACACAACGACCATCCTGTCGCCGCGGGAACGATGCCATGCGATTCTATCCATTGCCCGCTCCCTGAGTATGGCCGGCATGCGCTCGCGGGCATACCGATCGGCGGCCGTCGCGAAATCGTCCACCCCCCACCCGCTCAGAAAATAGCGGAATACCTTCTCCTTTGCCTCTCCGCCCGGAATCAGCTTTAACAGGTAGAGGAGCAGGAACGGGCTTACGGACAGGAGACCGGCCGCGCAACGCAGGAGCCCGAAGGTCTGTAGAAGAAAATCCGCGAGGGTGTCCCGCGTCGTGATGGTGCCGTCTAAATCAAAGAGCGCCAGCCGCATCTCAGTAACCGGCCCACAGCCTGCCCCACGGGCTTGTCTCCTTCCACTCCTCGAAGACCCGTCTCCCCTTTACGGGCCACCAGAACGTGTCGTGGTACACCGCGGAGGCCACGATAAAAATATTGACCAGCGGCGTATGGAACATCAGCTTCTGGAGCGCCCGCAAGGGGCCGAACCAGAGCAGATCGCCTACGGCGCCGGGGAGGTTGTCGCCGACGGAGAAATGCAGGTTGACGGTAGAGACGTCTGCGCCGACGAGCTCGATGTTCCGGACATTGCCGTTCCCCAGCCCCTCCTCGTCGGCGAGGCGAATGAAATCGAGCTTCATCGGGTCAAACCCCATCATTTTCGCGGCCACCGCGTCGATGGCCACCTGGTCCTCGGACGCCAGGATATAATCCGCGCGCACCGGCCTGAGGGTGCGGGGGCCGGGGCCGTTGCCGGCCGTGGTGCCGTCCATGACGGCGAAAAGCCCCGGGTGGATCTCCTTCTGTATCTTCAGCAAATCAACTAGTGTTTCGTGTATCCATGTGTGTGCGTAATGCCGCCGCGTACCCATGAGCCCGCCGAACGCGTTTTTCATCGCCCCGGTGGTGGTGGTGTAAATGTGGCATTTCATGCTGGGAAAGTGGACAATGCTTTTGCCGATGAAGTAGTCGGGGATCCTGATGCCGTCGGGAAAGATCTTCGGGAGCACCCTGAGGCCGGCCCTGGGCCTGAATTCAATCCACCGCATATCGTCCGGATTGAAGTTATATTTGACGGGTATACCATACCTGCCGAAAACGACGTCGAACTTGTTCAGTTTTATCCCCTGCTTCGGCTTGGTGACGACGGTCCTGTTTTCGACCGCGACAAGATCATCATACCCCATCTCCCTGAAGGCCCTGATGGCGCCCTCGAGCTGCCATGGCGTCGAATTGGCGCCCGGCATCGGCAGATGCCACGAGATATTACCCTTGAGGATCACCGGGGTCCCCTTCGGCAGGGCGCTCGCGGCCCCGGCCAGCTTCAGCAGCCTCCCGTAATCGTCCAGGACCGATTCCGGCTTTGTATTCAGCACGGCTACTTTTGATTTTTTCATACCCATCAACCGTTTATCAGTTATTGGTCATGACAAGAGCGACAACCCCGGGCCCGCCTATGGCCAGGGCTCCCAGTCGCCCCAGTTGGCCAGGTAGCCCTTCAATGCCGGGATCCGCTCCCCATTGTCCTCGATGAAGTTCCTGGCCGACTTTACGATCTCCTGCTCGCGCACAATGCTGATATCGCCGACAAGGACGCGCGTTCTCAGGAACACGAAGTACGTGTCCAGCACGTCATGAATGCAGTAATCGTTTATATCGCGCAGCCTGTTCTCAAGAAACATGGAATAGACCTCGTCCCCCCGCGTCTGCATCTTGCCCGGCTTGCCGATCGCCTTGGCGAGGAGGTTGAGGCCGCCGTTCATCCTGATGGCGTTGTAGTTCGAGAGCCAGTCCTGGAGGTCGATGTGCTTGGCGCCGTACCGATTCCGGGCGGCGTACTTGTCCCTGAAGTGCCGTTTAGCCGAGTAGCCGTATCGGTACGCCATGAGCTCAAGAAGGGGGATGTCAAAGCCCCTGCCATTGTAGGTGACCAGTGCGGCTGAATCGTACACCTGCTCGATCCCAAGCCAGAACAGCCTCACCATCTCCTCGGTCCGAAAATCCGGCTCGTCAAGGCATACCACGTCGAGGAGGGCGAAGTCGCCCCGCACCTTCGCCAGGCAGATGGAGATGGGATACTGGAAGGTCACCGGGATGAAGTCGGTCGATCCCCCGGACTTGTCCAGTATCTCCTGCTGGAACTTCCGGACCGCCTCCCGGTCGTCCAGTGCTTCCCCGGGATACTTCACAAGGGATATCAGCTTGGGGTCCGGAACCGACTCCACGTCAAACACAAGATACTTAACGACATCGTCTTTCACGCCACCTCTCTCCGCCGGGTGAAATGCGGCACGGTCTTAAAACAAAAAGCATGTTGCCCGCCTGATAATGCAACATGCTTTTTTCTAGTATGACTGCCAATCGGCATCGATTTAATCCTGGCGGGTCCCCCCCGGGCCCCGTTCAGGCGGTCCGGCCATGGACACGTCGCGCGCCATCCCGTTCGGACGGCCTGCAGATCACTTCCCCGCCGCCTTCTGTTCCAGCTTGCCGAGGAGGTCCTGTATAAACCGGTCCGAATCCTTCTCTTTGGCCTGTTTGAGCGCATCGGCCGACTTTTTGGAGCCGATCCGCAGGGCGGCAAGAAGCGCGGCATACCGCACCTCGGCGCTCTGGTCGTTCAGGAGCGTATTGTTGACGGCATCGGCGGCGCTTTCCTCGCCGATAAGACCGAGCGCTACCGCGGCCTCAATGCGGACCGTTTCACGGCTGTCGCTCAATAAATTGATCAATCCCGGCACGGCGTCCTTCTCTTTTTTAAGGCCAAGCCACTGCGCCGCCTCAACCAGTGCATTCTCGTCGCTGCTGGAGGATAAATCCGCGATATATTCCTTAGCTGTTTTTTCAACCTTTGCTTCCTGCGCCTGGACAATAACGCCGGAGACGACAACGAGCAACAGGACAACCAGTAACCGTTTCATGGTATTCTCCATAAAGATTTTTTAGGATAATGCAACATTATCCCTCCGTAAAAAAATATGTCAATGATTTTATAAGCGGCGGGCGGGAATAAAAATACCGTCGGGTTTTAAGCAGAGACTATACGTTTTGTTCAAAAATTATTATTTTAAGATATCCATTTGTAAAATTCGGTGCATTCATATTATTATTTTGTTTACAGTACGGCGGCCCTGATTATAGGCTGGCAGAGCATGCGGCGGACGCGCCCTCAACGGAAACGGGCCGGCCGCGTGACAGTCTCTTTTTTACGGCAGGATTACCATGAGCACAGGATACGACCACACTGAAGAACCCGATAACGAAAATTTCGAGGAACTGCTCGAGCACTCCATGAACCGGAGGGACGATTTCGAGATCGGCGCCAGGGTCGAGGGAAAAATCGTATTTATCACAAACGATCTCGTCTTCGTCGACATCTCAGGGAAAAGCGAAGCGGTCATCAAGGCCGAGGAATTCAGGAACGATGACGGGACGCTCTCTGTAAGCCAGGGAGACGCAGTCGAGGCGTACGTCGTCTCCCTGTCCGGCGGCGAGATACATCTGACCACCAGTCTGGGCAGGGGCGCCATCAACACGGGCCTCATGCAGATGGCATACCGGGAAGCAATCCCGGTCTACGGGACCGTAACCGACACGGTCAAGGGCGGTTTCTCAATATCGGTCAGCGGAATCAGGTGCTTCTGCCCCACGTCGCAGATCGACATGAGACCCCCCGCGGACCCAAGGTCGATGGTGGACCGTTCCTTCCTTTTTAAAATAATCGAGTTCAAGGAAAGGGGAAAAAATATCGTCCTCTCCAGGACCGCTCTTCAGGAAGAGCACAGGAAGGAGACCGAGGAAAGCCTCAGGGAGACCCTCAAAACGGGCGACCTGATTACCGGAACCGTATCCGGCATACGCGATTTCGGCATATTCGTCGATATCGGCGGTCTCGAGGCGCTGGTCCCCAAATCCGAGATCTCCCGGGGACGGTCCGTCAATACTGGCGCCTTCAGCGTGGGCGAAAAAATCGAGGCGATCGTGAAATCCATCGACTGGGAAAGCCGCCGACTGACCCTGAGCATCAGAGATCTCACGCCTGAGCCGTGGGAACACATCGACCGCTATCAGGTCGGCCAGACAGTATCAGGCAGGGTAATAAATCTCATCAAAAATGGCGCCTTCGTCGAGATCGAGCCGGGACTCGACGGGTTCATCCACGTATCGCGCATGAGCTATTTAAAGAAGATCAACAGGCCTGAAGACGCCGTATCCGTCGGCGACACGGCAAACGTCCGCATTACCGGTATAAATCCGAACGAAAAGAAAATCTCACTCGAGCTGATCCACGACGGGCCAGATCCCTGGAAGGAATCGGGCGACGGGATGGCCAACACCATCCAGCGCGTCACGATCGAAGACGTAAAGCCGGCCGGCCTCAGCGTGCGGCTTGCGAACGGCATGCTCGGCTTCATCCCGCGAGGCGAGCTGATGATTAAAAACGAATCCGAGATCCAGAAGAAATACCCCGCCGGCAGCGAGATAACCGCCGCCGTTCTCCGCATCGAGCAGGAGAACCGGAAGCTCATCCTCAGCGAATCCGAGGCGATCAAGCTCGAGGAGAGAAAGGACTACGAGAGCTTCATTAAAAAGGATGCGGCATCCAAATCAACGACACTCGGGTCCATGCTGAAAAATAAATTTGAAGACATCCAAAAAAAGATAGAAAAGTGATCCCGCGGCCGCCCGGGGAAAAACAGAAATGATACGCCTGAAAAACGGATACGTTGTCGCCTACAACAAGGATTTCGACGTCTTTTTCCAGGACCTCCTGGAGTCTATTGTCCGGGAATCGCGCCGCTCTGCCGAATCCGTCCGCAGTTCTGATGACGGTCTCTCTCCGAACGAGCTGTTCCTGAAAGAGCTGATGGACAACTGCATCTACGTAACTCACCAGCTTTTCGACATGGCCAAGACCAGGGAGGAATTCTCCCGGTTCATGGTGACCGGGTTCATCTTCAACAGCATCCTCTGCAGCCTCCCGGTCCTGGAGGGCGCATCAGAAGGCGGCGACGAACAGGAAGCCGGGGATGAATCCGAAGATGATGAGGGACGGGTACATTGATGATGCTGTAATTCATGAGGAAACGGCATACCCTACGAATGGGTCGTCTCACAAGCCCCCTAAATCCCCCGGAGGGGGACTTTAAGAATCATAAACCGGTGACAAGCCCCCCTCTGGGGGGTTGGGGGGACCTTTTAGCAGGTGTATTGGGCAGTCCCTTAGGAGTATGCGATCATAGCAAATCCAGCAGTCTTTTCAACTTCGCCAGATCGGCTTCATCAATCTTTTTCCTGATCGCCTCCGGATCGTCGCGCTTGCCGACGGTCACGGTCAGGCCGACACGGTCCCCCTCGAAGTAGGGAGGATAGTCAAGGACCATCCCCCGCGAGGAAAAATAGCGGGCTATCTCTTCAGCCTCTTTTTTCATGGAATCGTATTCGGGATAGCGCACCCTGAAGATGACTGCGTGAAGATACTCCTCCCACTCCTTCCTGTCACGGATACCGTCCGGCGTTATATTTTCAACAAAACTTACGGTGCCGTCGCGGTCATGGATATCCGCGAGCATGTCGACGACGCTCCTGAATATGTTAACCCGCAGCGGCTCGAAGGAGAGCCAGCGGGACAGCACCGGCACCGCATTGTCAGGGAGGCGGACTACGTCCCTGATAATCCGCATCTGTATATCGCGGCGATCGAGGTACTCCCGCAGCGGCGCCGGCAGTGCCATGACGGTTTCAAGAAACGAATTGTTCCCCGCGCACTCGGCGGGCAGGCGAAGGCCCTTAACGGCTATCTCCTGTATCCGCCCGCCGTCGAGCCCAAGCTCTTTCAGGATGGCGAGCGCCCTGAGCCTTCCGATCGGGCCCGATTCGTTCCTCGCGCACTTCAGCAGGGCGCGGTTGAGAAAAAATTCCGGGTCGACGCCGGGGACAACAATTGCGTCGGCCGATAATATCTGTAGCTCGCGGAGCACGTCGAGTCGGTTGAAGCCGAACATAATGCGGTAGCGCCCGCCGCGGTCTATCAGGACCGGGGGGTCGAGGAGGCCGAAATCCCTGATCGACGAACGGAGGCCGTCGCCTATGTGATTCCTGCTGATCTTGAAATAACGGTCCTCGAGATCCACGTCTTCCAGAGAAACGCGCCGGGTAGTGATATGATGATTGTTCTGCAGCATGCCGTTCCGTGAGGAATGTCTATATCAGTTCCGCGAGAATGTTTCCGAGCTCCTGGGGATAGACCACCTTTACTTTCGAAAGCCTCTGGGCGGCGGCCTCGCCCGCATCAGTCAGGTCGCAGGTCGTGATGAACACGCCCTGCTTGACCTTCATGTCGTTGACCGCCTGCGCCAGGTTCCTCAGGGGTATCTCGCTGACCCGCAGGTCTTTCCACCGCCGGACCCAGACCAGGGCCTTCTCCTTGGCGGCGGGATTAAAGGCAAGAAAATCGACCCCGTCCCCTTCCCGGTAGGTCGGCAGGATCTCGTCCACCCGGTATCCCAGCTTGGCGACCGCCCGGTTCGCAATGATCCTGAAATTCTCCGCGTCCATTTCCAGCAGGGCGCCGATTTTTTCTGCGGCCTCCCCGGAGGCCTCATGGGATCCGCTCACGGAATCGTCCCGCGCCGCATCGTACCGTGCGGCCGCGAGTATACCGCCCAGGTCAACGGCCTTCACGGCCTTGAGACCGCAGATATCGAAAAGGTAATTCGGCGGGAAGACCTGTGCCAGCCAGTCGTCCGTGTACTCGATGACCGGGATCGCCCCCTCCGCGGCCCCCGGCTTTGCCGCGGCATCCATCTCCTTCCTCAACTGGGTGGTGAGGTATTGGATATTTATGAAGCCGCGGTCGAACTGGTAGAGCTGGTTCCAGTAGTCGTACGCCAGGTCCTTCATCTCCGCGTGGAGGGCGGCGAACCCCAGGTCATAGAGAATCACCGCCACCTCGTCGACCATCTCCTTTTTCCGGGCGAGTTCAAGCAGCCATTCCAGCATCTTCACGCCCTCCGCCGGCTTCTTCGCCTGGACGCACAGGATGCCATAGAGCCGCCGGGCTATAAAAAGGGCCTCCTCGTCATCGCTGTTGTCGATGATGGCCCGCGCGCGTTCCAGGGCCTCCTTGAAGTCCCGCTTCTTTTGCTGCGCGAAGGCCATTGCCAGGTTCGCGATATCGGACCTGGGGTTGAGGGCCAGGGCGTCCCTGAAGTACTCGACCGGCTCCACTGTTTTCTGGACCTGGTAGCTCGCGATGCCGGCGCCGAAGTATATCTCGAAATCCCTCTCCCCGACCTTGATGAGGCGCTCGAAGTAGCGGAGCGCCTGTTCGAAATATCCCTGGCCGAGAAGGACAAACGCCACGTGGTAGAGCGCCTCCTCGTCCCCCGGGTAGGTCTTCAATATGTCAAAATAGTTCTGGAAGGCCTTCTGGACGTCCTCTCTCACCAGGTACGCCGCCCCGAGCTTTCGCTCCACCTCAGCCTTCTCGATTTCGTAATTGAACTTCCCGATCCTCATTATCTCCTCGAGGTGCAGGACGCCTTCGTCCACCTGGTTCCGCCCGTAATAGATCTGCGCGAGCTTCCAGTGGACGGTGAAGTCATTCGGGTTCGCATCGAGGATTTTCTTGTATTCCATGATGGCCTCGTCGACCATGTTCTGCCTGATGTAGCCGTCGGCGCGATTCAGCGGATTCAGGCGCGGCGCCAGAATATAGACATACGCCAGTATCGCTATCAGCACAACCAGCAGCACTATAAGGGACGGTACTAACATGTGACACCCTGCCTCATGGACATCAATGATCTGGTTGGGGCCGCCGGGACTCTCAACCGGCACCCGTTCGTCCCACCGGCCCTCCCCGTATGGCATAAAACATGCTATTTACGTATAAATCGGACGATTGACGGCCACCCATTAATGATAAACGACGTGTCTTCCTCGCGCTTCAGGATAAAATCGTCTTCATGCTTGATTTTCGTCTTGTACGGAAGCGTTATCATGATATCAGGCGGAACGAATTTCGGCAGCTTGTCGAAATGGATCTGAATCTCGTTGACGGTTGACGCCATTCGCAGGGAAATCGGCCCGAAGCGCGAGGGTACATCCTCAATTTTAATCTCGTTGCCCGGTTCGAACCATTCGGCCCGCGGCAGCGGGAAGAGATCGAGCCTCTCGGGATGATCAATGAAAAGGAGGCTGCGTATGGAGGCGAATGCCATCGCGCTCACAGGAATCGAGGCGCCCTCGCCCCAGCTTGCTCTTCCGGTCGCCGGATTCATGAATTCAGGCAGACTGAAGGTTTTTCCCCTCAAGCGAAGAAGGTTCTCGATCACATCAAATCCCGCCCGGTCCTTTAAGAAGATAAGGTTGACGGCAGCGACAAGCGAGGAAAAGACATCCCACCCGAGAGATTTCACGAAGAGGGGCATGCCGTCGAAAAAGGCGCGCATCCGGTCAAGGAGGCCGCGAAGCGAGGCCTCGGGCACTCCGTCCACACGGAAAGGGAATCCCGCGAACAGGTTATAGAGGATGAACTCGTTCTCCACCCGGCCGGGGTCGTCGTCGAAGGCCATCCTGTTGAGAAGGGCAGTCATGCGATCGGATTCCTTTCTGAACTTGAGCTCGTCGCCGAAAATGCCGAGGCAGCGCGCCATGTACGAAAACTGGGCCAGGGCATGGGTTATCAGTATAAAATCGAAGGGATGCTCCTCCGCGATGGAATAATGCGGCAGGGAGTTTGCCGCGTGGCTCCCGGGCTTTTTTATCTTATGCGCATAATTGTAGATGAGGAACGCCTTCTGTTTTATAAAGCCGAACCTCTCCTGGAGAAAGCCGGTGTCGCGGACATGAATGAAATAATCGGCAATTGCGTGTATCACCCGACACGCATCGATGACGTCAAAGAAGGAAGGGCTCTTTTCATCCGGGGTGAAGCTCTTGATGAGATTGTCAACCAGCGCGAGGGACTCCGCCGTGTACCCCATTCGGTTGTATCCGAATATGATGTAATACGCGCGTCGGTAGTCGATCTCTCCCCCCTCCCGCGCGAGATGGTTGGACGAGAAATTCAGGAGCGCGATCTTCGACCCGTAGAACCAGTTCTGCAAGAGCCTGTCGGGGAGAGAAATATTGGCCCCGTTCCTGATCCGTATCGTCGTGAATTCCGTGTAATCCTGACGCACCCTAGTGAAATCGTATTTTCCGGGTGTGATGCCGCCGCGGGAGTCGAGGGCCATCCTGAAAATGAACCGGTTGTCCCCCTTCTTTAAAGAGTAGCCGAGAGCCAGTGTCGCCATTCCCAGCTTCGATGCGCTCCTGGCATGGCGGTCCCCTCCGTCCAGGACGATGTCACCGCATTGCTCCCCGTCACCCGCGATGACCGCATCGGGCCTGACAGCGAAGCATGCTGACTTCTTCCCGTTGATAGTGAGCGAGGAAGAATCCTTCGCGTACTCGACCGATTCAAGGCCGCCCAGAACGGCCTGGTCGTACGGTCTTACCACGAACAACACCGACGCGTGCTTCCGGTCCCTGACGGTGCACTCGGTCTCAATCACCGCCTCGTCCACGGAGCTTCTGGCCCCGTAGATGGTCTGCTGCACCCTGCAGAGTTCGTTTTCCCATGATGTTCGGATGATGGAGTTCCGGATGTCGCGCTCCTGCTTAATTCGCGCGCGGTCATCGGCCGGCCGGTAGATCGCGCCGCCCGCAGCGACCCACGTTTCTATCGACCAGTGGCCGAAGGACGGCGATATCATCCCCGCCGGGTCGACGTGTATTCCCTCCTCGGAGAGAAAATTCGTGAAGTAGATCGAATCCCTCAGGGCGTTGTTGACGAGCATGAGCGGCACAAATGCGGCGGCTCCGGACGACGGATCCGTCATGGCATTGATCCATGCCGGCCATTTAAAGTTAGAGAATTTCTGGAAAAGGGTGTAGTTATTTAACCCGGTGAGATAAATGTCCCTGGAAAGCTGGTATTTATCGTTATCTATTGTTACGTTGCAGGCGCCGGTAAAATCGAATAATTTCCTTTCACTCTTCTTTATAACAGGCAAAAATCTCAATTGCGACCACTGAATTAACCGGGGTTTCATTTAAAGGATTTCAACGCTTCTTCCTCGGAATCATATATGTCGAACATATCCATCAGCTCAACGACTTCGAAAATCTTTTTGACGGCGTTGTTCATATTGCAGAGCTTCAGCATCCGTTTCTGCTCCTTTAAAATTCTCATGGTGGAAACGAATATCCTCAACCCCGAGCTGCTCATATATTCAACATCGTTCAGGTTCATTAACAGGTGTGTGTTTGCTTCGTTCTGAATTATTTTATTGATTTCTTTCTCGATTTCCGCTGACAGGTGTACATCCAGTCTGCCTGAAAGGTAGACCACCATGACGTTATCGACCTTCTTAATGTTGAGGTTCATAGATATCTCCATCTGATAATTTTCTGAATATGAATGTGCAATTTTATATAGCCTTATTATATTAATCAATAAAAATTTTTGAATTATAACGTTTTATTCCGGCGGCACGAAATTCCTTACTCCTTTCCTTCTTTCGCCTGTTTTCTGGTCATTAACAGGGTTATAACCGTTAACAAAAAAATGACCGTAAATACAATGGCTAGCACGGTGATAACCATGTGGCCCACCTGCCAGGTGACGGTCTCCTTCCCGGCCTCGGCGGCAATTTTAATATTTATTGATTTCTGTGAATTAATAAAAACAATCATCGAAAGTGCTGCAACAAAGGGAAAAATCATGCCGTTATAATAAATCAGGCCACGATACCTGAGCGGATCGAACAAGGGCATGATCATCGCGATGCCGCTTACCAGAAGGAGCGCGGCAAACACCCGAAGGATATAATAGAGCGGGGATATAATCTCGTCGTTGACAATCTGCTTCAGCCAGTCCTCTTCCGCCAGCCCCTCGCCCTCATACGATGCTACGGCGCCTCCCCTGGATTCGGCATCGCCATGGTACCCGACAGCCCTGGACTCGACACTCGGCGAGAATGCCTTCAACACACCATAGGGAGAAATATAGAACGCGAGACCGATGAGAATGTACACGATGCCGGTGAGCAGCACCACTCCCTGCAAAACATTTGTTGTTTTGGATCGCATGCGAGCCCCCCGTCTCTCGTTTTCTCATGACCGCAGTGCGGCGACCTGCACACCCGCACCATGCGGACAGGATAACAATCTTGAAATCCTCTAATTAATCAATAATAATTTGAAATGACGTGCAAAAATGTATGAAGACGCGGAGAACTGCTACCGGCCGATATTTTTCAACAGCTTCTCTGATATTTCCCGCGAATTATTGATGAGACGGTCCAGCCGGACGTCTTTTTCCGAAACATCCAGCACAAGAGTGGAGTCCGATAGATTGCTTATCCTGTCGCCCCGTGACCTCTCCTGGACTGAATTCA
Organism: Spirochaetota bacterium; assembly: GCA_016933025.1. Taxonomy (GTDB): domain Bacteria; phylum Spirochaetota; class UBA4802; order UBA4802; family UBA5550; genus RBG-16-49-21. The sequence continues at coordinate 15,122 of JAFGBT010000055.1, forward strand.
GGTACCTGTCGAAAAAGCCGATCGGCGCGGAATCCCGATAGGCGAGCCCCGCGGCGTTATTCACGGATACATAGACCAGTTCGTCCGCATGCACCCGGAACAGGTCCTCGACCCGCACCCTGAAATCGGGGAACCCGGAATTGTACCGCTCGCCCATCACCTCCACCTCTTCGAAAAGCGGGTAGAGGCAGAAGGACGCTGCCATCATGTCACGGAGATAGCCGGTGCTGAAAAGACGCCTTCCCGACGCGCCGTTCTGACCCGCCATTACAAGCGGGAGATCATGGTATGTCTCCAGCCTGTTCGCGCCGCACAGCTCATCAGCGAGCTTCGAAACAAGGTGATGCTTGAAGACATGATCTTCGGGGAAGGTGATATCCAGCAGCTTGTTCAGCCTATCACCGGAAAAAAACTGGTCGAGACGCTTCCTGAATTCATTCCAGTCACGGCTGAGTATATGGAGGCAAAGAACGATATAGCCGTACGCCGAGGTGTACATGAGATCAAACCGCCTGCCGGCGTCAGAAAGCGCGGCGAGAAACCCCGCGTACGGGAGCGAGTTGAGGAGGTTCGATTCTAACACGAGCGCGCTCCTCTTCGACGTGGCCAGCGAAACCAGCGGCGACAGCGCGTCTCCGTCGGCGATGCCCCTGATCCAGTTATATTCTTCGCTGCTCTCAGGCCGCTCAAACTTTCGGAGCGCCATGCCCCCGGAAAAATCAGTGACCTCGCCGGCGAAGTATTCATTGACGATATAGTAGACGCGCTGGCCCTCCCTGACGGCGGCGTCAAAAATCTCGAACAGCCGGCGCGTCTCCTTTTTGCTCTTCACCATCGCGAAAAGGTAGTCGGAAAGGCCAATCACCCGGTCGCGCAGAAGCACATCATCGTCGCCGCAATCCATCACGATATACCGGTATTCCTTAGAGAGGATGAAGAGAAGGGGCGAAAGGATATCGGGATTGACCTTGACCTTCGATCCGAAGGCTATGTTGACGAGGTCCAGATTCTCGTCGACTCGTTCCCTCCGCTCGTTGATGATTTTCTCGAAGGAAGGGCCGTCCTCCATCCGGTGGGAAAGCGGAGCGGTCACCTTCTTCTGAAAGCAGTTGAACACGCTGTTTCCTGAATACGAGAGGTCGAGAATGACCGTTTTCCCCTCCTTCTTCAGGGACTCGCCGAGCAGCGATGACAGGAGCGACTTCCCCGACTGACCGAAGGGGCTGTACACCGTGACGATCCTGGCGGAGCCTCCAAAATACTCCCTGCCGATGTCCGAGACCTCGAATCCCAGCCTGTCCACTATTTTCAGATAACCGCGGAGGCACTTGTACGACATCAGGAAAAACCGGTACATGTCTTCTGCGCTGAACATCAGGAGAGTAGAATCGACCAGCGCGTTTATCCTGCCGGTCTGCCGGTTCTCGGTAAACGGGATGCTCCCGAAGAAGGAGCCTGGGGAGAGATACACGACGTCTGTTTTCCCCATCGACTCAATTTCAAAGATGCCGTTGATGACGACATTGAGGGTATTGAGCTTCCTGAGATCGAACTGGTGGCCCTGCTTGACCTCGGCGACCTTCCCGATGCCATGGAGGAAGCCTATCTCTTCGTCAAGGCAGTGGCGGAAAAGGGGGATGCTGGCGAGTATAGTGCCGGTAGCGTTCATGGTCTGCCCGGCCGTCAGAATTTTCTCAGCATGTTGACGAGTTCATTCTTGCCGTACAGCTCAATCGGACGCGTGTTGGCAAAGTCGAGCGCCGACTGCGCGAACTCGCCCGTGGTTATCACGATGATACGCGTCGCATTCTTCGATTTCATGCTCTCGTGGAGGGAGCGCAGCAATTTTTCCTGGATGACGTCCGTGGTCCGAAGAACGCGGATGACCCGGTTGGTTGCGCGGGTATTCCGCCACTTGCCCTCACTCTCGGATGCGATAATCTCGATCTCGGTGTCGCTTATGATATTTACGTCACTGATGGAAAAATTCATCGCCTCGACAACCTTCCGACAGGTGTGCTCGAACTGGGCCAGACCCGAGATGAGGAAGTCCTTGATCCGATCGTCCTGCCGGAATTCAGAGTAGTTTTTCAGCTTCGCCTGGACGTCCCTGAAATTCGGCTTCGTCTCGATGATCTTCTCCCACTGGTAGATGGCCGAATGGAGGTCCCTGGTCTTCTCGTAACAATCGGCAAGGTAGTACCGGAGGCCGAGCTCGGTGTCGCTTCCCTTCCGGGCGAACTTCAGGCCCCGCTCGAACTCCATCATCGCCTTAGGTATCATCCCCTTCTGCATGTGGCAGGAACCCTTCGCCAGAAAGCACTTGACCTTGAGCTCCTCGCTTTTCTGGGCTATCTCGAACTCCTTGATGGCCCATTCGTAATCCTGTATCTGCCGGAGCACCAATCCAAGAAAGTAATGTGCGCGGTAATTGGTCGGATCGGCCTTGATCGCCTCAAGGAAGGCCTGCTTGGCGTCAGAATAGAGGTTGTTCTGGTAATAGATCTGCCCCAGGTAGTAGAGGGACTGTTCATCGCGCGGGTTGAGCGAGATGCTTTTCTTGAAAAAGACCGTGGCGCGGTCAAGCGCGTTCGACCGGAAGTAGATGCTCCCAAGCTCGAAGAAGTTCTTGAAATTGTCCGGCTCGAGCTTGGTCAGTATCAGGAACTCGCTCTTGGCGTCTTCAATCTGTCCCTGATCGAGGTAGAGCTTCGCAAGCCGGGAACGGACATCAACCTCACTGAACTTCTCGTTGTACTTGCCGTACTTGAGGACCTGCCGGAACTCGACGATGGCAAATTTCGGGTTATTGTCTTTTAACTGGGCCTCGGCCAGGAGAAAATGCGCGTAACTGTTGCGGTCGTCCTTCTCCAAAAGGTCCGTGAGCTTCTTGATAGCAAGCTTGATCTGACCGGTTTCGATCATCTGCGCGATTTCGTCAATCCGCCGCGGAATGACGAAGGTATTGAGAACATACATGACTATCATCGCGAGCAGGATGATAAACAGGAATACGATTATATAAGTAAATATCATCGAAAATACAGCCTTCCCGTACCGTTCTGCAAAAGATAGTACCTGACGCTTATTCTGTCAAGATTCTTAGGGGCACTTTCCCGGGAAATGAGCAGGAGCGAGCGCCCCTTTCTATTATCGGTCCAAAGCCGGGTGTAATGCACGATTATTTTGAAGGGGGCGGAATCACCGCCGGAGGATTATTTAAACACTATCAATAAAATAATATTGACAAAAAACGGCGCTTCACATATCTGAAAAATCCGAACCGGGGGCGTAGCTCAGTTGGGAGAGCGCTTGAATGGCATTCAAGAGGTCAGGGGTTCGATTCCCCTCGTCTCCACATCGGTCCTTCCGAATACGGCGGGCGTTTACGCCCGCTCCTGGTATTTCTCTTCGATTATATTCCCGTGTATGGTGACGATTTTCTCAATGAAGTACCGCCTCTTGCCCGCCGGTATGACGGCCTCGGCAATTTCCCCCGCCTTCTTGTTATGCAGCGCGTTCCCTATCGGCGAGGAAAGCGATATCCTTCCGGAGGACGGGTCCACCTCGTTTGGCGCGACAAACACGAATTCGATCCGGTCGTCCGAGTCCAGATCGACCACTGACACGGTCGCGCCGAACCCGATTCGGTCGTCCGCGATTTCGCCGATGTTCAGATCCTTGAGCTGGGCGAGCTGTGCGTTGAGCTGTGCGATGCGCGCCTTGACAAAGCCCTGGCGCTCGCGTGCCGCATGGTATTCGGCGTTTTCTTTGAGGTCGCCGTACGCGCGCGCCTCGGCGATCCGCTTCGGGATCTCCACCTTGTATTCGTAATTCAGCTTATCCAGCTCGCCCCGTATTGACTGGCGCTTCAATTCAATCTCGTTCGCCATGATACTCTCCTTCTTCAGGCGCGGTATGTCATGCGCGCCCTCATTGTTCATTCCCATTTAGCTTTATGAGTATTTTAATATTCTTGTTGTCGTCCTTCTTCACTTCAAATCCGCTTTCTTTAAGTGTCTTTTCAATCCGGTAGTTCATTAAATCAATTACTTTTTTTGACATGTTGTTCATCCTTGAACTGATATTTATTCCGCGCCGCCGCCTCCTGCGGCCGCGCAAAACATATCATTAATGTCGGAATATACGCCGGCCTGATTGAATTAATTCATCTTTTTCTTTTCCACATCGATCAGCACCGGCGCGAAGAGGCCCCTTCTTTTCGTCACTGCAGAAACGATCCCGATGACAGCGCACGACATAATCAGCCCGGCAGCGCCCCAGGCGATTGACGATGCCTCGCGCCCCAGTCCGGGAAATCCCGGGCCGGCCGCGCCAAAGACAAGGCCGGAGAGGAGCATGGCCACCGGGAAAAAATAGATAAGGGCCGAACCGAAAATCACCGAGCTCGCGTCGACCCGGAAGACGACCCCGTCGCCGACCGCGGCCCTCAGCGTATTGCGCATCCATATCACGCGCTTCTTCCCGCCTGAGCCGATCGCGCACGACGCCCCCGCCGGACAGCCGCTGCAGCACTCGTTCGGCTCCGCCTCGACGAGGATCCTGTCGCCACTGACTTCGATTACATTGCCGTGTTCCATAACATCCGCCCCCCTCACCCCCTTCCCCTCTCCCGCGGGGAGAGGGGCGTGTTGCCCCGTCTGACCTTCCCCCCTTCTCCCTATGGGAGAAGGGGCCGGGGGATGAGGGATTACTTCAGAATTACCACCTCGCCAAATTTCTTGAGATCCTTCACCACCGATTCGTTCCCGACCACCACGGTGACGAGGCCTGCGTCAAACAGGTTGTGCGCCTCGGCAAGGATGTCTGACGCTCCCACGCCGCCGATGCGGGAAAGGTACGTGTCATAGTAATCCGCCGGCAGGTTGTTGTAGGCGATATCCATGTAATTGCCAAGGACGTTCATTGGCGTGTCAAATCTGAACACGAAGCTGTTGCTGATGGCGCGCCGGGCCCACTCGATCTCGCTATCGCTGATTTTTTCGTGCGATATGCGATCGATGTTCCGGTTAAGGAGGGCGAGGACCTGGCCGGCCGTGCTGTTCTCGGTCAGCGCAAACGCCAGAAACAGACCGGTGCGGCTCCTGGCCCTGAGGATCGACTGGACCGCGTAGGCGAGCCCGCGCTTCACCCGTATCTCGGTCATGAGTCGCGAGGTGAATGAGCCGCCGCCCAGTATGTAATTCATGAGCTCAAGCGCGTAGTTGCCCGGCTGCCGGATATCGGGGGCGACGGTCCCCACGATGACCGTCGACTGCGGTATGTCCTTGGGATAAAAAAATATTTTGCCTGCCGAGTCTTTCACCTTCCTGATAATGGCCTCGCGGTCGGCCCGGTAGGTCGCCGCTGCTCCTGGAGCTATTGCGGAAAAATGTCTGCGGCAGAGCCGCTCTGCCGCGGCGCAGTCGAGCGACGAGGATATCCCGACCATCATGTTCCGGCCGGCGAAATTAGCGCGCCAGGTTTCCCGCACGAACTCGCGCGAATAGGATGCCATCTTTTCCTCTGTGGGGCGCGCGCCGTACCCGTTGCCGTCGAATATTATTTCGCGCGCCCGCTCGAAGGCTATCTCGGCCGGGTCGTCCTGCTTTCTCCTGATTGAGTCCACGATCAGGGCCTTAGCGGTGTCAATGTCTTTCTGCTCGAGACCGGGGTTCGCGGCCAGGTCCGCGGCGATCGCGAAGGCCTCATCCGCGAAGCGATCGAGCACCTTTATGGAGATGACCGTATTCTCGAAAGAGGACGTCACGCTCAGGCGGCCGCCCATGGCGTCAATCTTCTCATGCAGCACGCCGCCCGGGTACTTCTTCGATCCGCCCAGAGATATCGTATTGGCAATCAGCTCCGCGATGCCGGCCGTCTCCTTCGTCTCGTACAGCTTGCCGAACCCGGTCGAAACCATGATGGTGACCTGAGGGATCTCGTCCCTGATGCAGAACAGGCGGATCCCGTTTTTCAACGTCACAGTCGCCACAGGCGGAAGCCTGAGGGAATTCCGGGGGGTCTGCGCGGCACCGCGCCGCCCCCCTGCGGGCAGGAACACCACGCCGATAAGGATGGCGGCGATTATACATGTCTTTTTCACGGCTTCCCTCCTGCGGCGCGGCTGTCTTTCAGCATGCCGACGGTCCTGTTGCTTTCGATAAAATATTTCTCCTTCATCGACCGTATGTCGCTGACCGTGACCTTTTTTATCCGCGCGAGATAATCAGCGGCGTAGCTCCAGTCCCCGTAAACCGTCTGATAATAGCTTAACGTCCGGGCAAGGCCCTTGTTGGTTTCAAGGCCGAACACCATCGTAGACTCCATGGCGTTAATCACCTTCCCGATCTCCGCCTCGCTCACGTCGCCGAAAAACCGCTCCATTTCATCGTAGATCGCCCGCTCCAGCTCTTCAGCGGTATGGGGCGGCCTCGGCGCCGCGAATATCGTGAAGAGGTTATCGTAGCGGGAGCCCGGCGCGCTGCTCCACGCTTCCACCGAGGAAGCAATCTTCTTCTCGAGCACCAGCGCCTTATAGAGCCGCGATGATTTGCCGCCGGTGAGAATCTCCGCAATGACGTCACAGGTATAATCGTCAGGCGAGGGAAAGGTGGGCTTGTGCCACCCGATGATCAGATACGGGCTGGCTTCAAAGTTCACGGTGAAACGGCGCTCGCCCGTCTGGCGCGGCTCCCCGGTGGAGACCGGCGACGGATCCGGCCTCGGCTCGATCCTCCCGAAATACCTGTTGACGACCTCGTACGTTTTCGCGGTGTCCTGCATACCGACGATGGTTATGGTCATCCTCGAAGGAATGTAATGCTCGCGGAAGAAGTCCCTGATCTCGCCGAGGGAAAGAAAGGGTATCTCCGAGCGCCACCCTATGGTCGGATGCCGGTAGGGATGGGCCGTGAACGCGGCGGCCATGAAGCGCTCGAAGAGCAGGCCGGTCCCGATGGAATCATAGTTCATCAGGCGCTCTTGAAGAACATTGCTCCGCTCCAGGTAATACTCCCGGAAGACCAGGTTCATCAGGCGCTCAGACTCCATCTTCGCCCACATCTCGAGCTGTGACGCAGGGAGCTCGATGTAATAGCCGGTTCTGTCCCGGGAGGTGGAGGCGTTAAAACCAACGGCGCCATGCTCATGATAGATGGCATCATACGGGGTGCTCTCCACAAAAGCGGCCTGCTCTTCCTCGAGGCGATGCAGCTCGGCCTCAAGCTCGGGCAGGCGCGAGTTTCCCGGGCTCGCGAGCTTCAGCCGGTCGATGGTCGCGCCCACGGCCTCGATCCTCGCCTGGATTACCCGTTCCTTCTTCCAGTTCTTTGTGCCGATCGTGTCCGTGCCCTTGAAGAGCATGTGCTCCAGGAGATGGGCGCCGCCGATGGTCCGATAGCTTTCATCCACCGACCCGACGCGGAAAGAAATTTCGAAGGCCATGACCGGGGCGTAGCCACGGTTGAGAAGTATAACGGTAATGCCGTTCGGCAGTGTTCTGGTCACCACATTCTTTCTTAGATATTCGCCAGCATCGCTGATTGAGGCGCTCCCGGGGACCATGGCGAGCAGGGCGAAACAGAGCAATGCCGGGGCAAGTATGATTTTCTTCATGAATTACTCCCGTATTGTATGATACAATGATATCTACATAGACAAAAGGTTACATCTTTATCAAGAACATTTCATCAGAGAAGAGGCCCCCTGAATCCCCCTGAGGGTGACTTGAAAAATGTATGATTGAAATTATTGGCGGTGAATTTCTTTATTCCCCCCTCCGGGCGTTGCACTGAGCTTGCCGAAGTGGGGGTGGGGGACTTGACTGCATCTACTTCTCCCCTGATGCCTCGTTTCTCCGGAGTATCTCTTCCGCGAGTATCTTGAGCTTCGGCGGTACCTTGAGCGGCGGGAGCTCAACCTTCTGCTGCGGCGGGGTCTCCTTGCCGAGCAGCTTCCCGAGGGCGAACACCATGCGCTCGAAGATCTCGTTCACCTTGTCCTGGCGGTTGACCATTCTGTAATACTTCAGCGCGACAAGGGGCTGCCGCCTGTCATAGAAGAGGTGGTCGGCAATGCGGGTAAGACCGTCCCGGTATCCGGTCCTCTCGAACAGGACCGCGGCCCTGAATATCTCCCCCCTGTTGAAGAGTTCGTTTCCCTGTCTGATCAATTCAACGCGTTCCTTGCTGTCCATGGTCTCCTCGTTTTTGTACACGATCGCCCTGTAGTATAGTATACTATCAGTATCGACAGATGACAAATAAATATTCCTCATTTTACAGGGATAATCATCATGAATTATTCAACCTTCAAAATCGAGAGGAGCCGAAGGCGAGGAGTCATGCCTCGACTGCGCTCGGGATAAACTCCATCGAAGGGTGACCTCGCAATGACATGCACCAAATAAAAGAATCCCGCCTGAAACTCCCGCCTCCCTCTGTAGTTCTCCTTAAAATATCTTGACAAAAACATTCAATTCCCGATTACATAACGAAATATAAAATCCGGGAAACCGAGGGGGAGCTCAATGTATCCGATATTATTCAGCTATAAATTCATCAACATCGGGAGCTACGGCCTGCTGCTCGGCCTCGCCTTCTACTCGGCCTTTCTCATAACCGAACGGGAACTGATCCTCAGGGGCAAGGACCCGGAGCTCGCGTACAAGCTCCTTCTGGTTATCATTCCGAGTGCCATCGTGGGCGCAAAGATATTCCACATCTTTGAAAACTGGAGCGAATTCATGCGCGACCCGGCGGGGATGGTCTTCTCCGGCGCCGGCCTGTCGGTCTTCGGCGGGTTCATCCTCGCCTTTCTGCTCTCTATGATCCTGATACGCAAAAACAACGAAAGCATCCTGGGGATATTCGATATCACGACACCGGCCATGACGTTCGCGTACGGTGTGGGACGGCTCGGGTGCCACGTTTCCGGGGACGGATGTTACGGTATAGCCACGCGGTCATTTCTGGGTACCGCCTACCCCAACGGCATCGTGCCGACCTCTGCGGAGGTATTCCCAACACCTCTCTTCGAATCGTTTTTTTCCTTCATGCTCTTCATTCTGGTCATGAAGCTGCGGAAACGGGAGATGCCGGAGGGCAAGCTTTTCTTCATTTACCTTATCATGAGCGGAGCGGCGCGTTTTCTTGTGGAATTCATCAGGCTGAACCCGACAATAACGCTCGGCATGACGCAGGCCCAGATCGTCGCCATCTTCTACATGGTGACCGGAATTATCGGATGGATACTGGTGGATAAACGCGCCCGGGCGGCGATATAACACACCGGACGCCGGAAGCCTTCCCGGGGAATCAGGAATACTTCTGCGCTTCGAGGAAATCCGCAAGCACTTTCGGTTTAAGATATCCCATCTCAACGAGAATGATGCCCAGAAGGCCTCCTTTCTTGTTCTGGAGCCTGAGCGCCTCGTTAAGCTGATTCTCACTTATAATGCCGTTCTCCATAAGAATTTCACCGAGTCTCTTTGCTGACATAGTATGCGTTCCTTCCTCTCTGGTGTTATACTATTATCGGCATGATGGAGAGGCTATTTGCACCAATTTATTTTTTTTAATGAAAAAAGAGGCCGGCTACAAACCGGCCTCTTCAATATAATGCATACCATTTCATGCTGCGGCATCTACTTGATGTTGTATTTCTTCTTGAATTTTTCCACGCGCCCGGCGGTATCCACGATTTTCTGCTTCTTCGTATAGAAGGGGTGACAGTTAGAGCATATCTCGATGTGAAGATCCTGTACCGTCGACCTGGTCCGTATCTCGTTGCCACAGGCGCATTTAATGACCGTATCTTTGTATTCGGGATGTATCTTCGGTTTCATAGCAAGATCCTTCGCTTAAGAATTCATGGCTTTGAAAAACGCCTTGTTGTTTTTGGTCCCTTTCATCTTCTCAACAAGGAGCTCCATCGCCTCTGTGGCGCTCATGGAAGAAAGCGCCTTCCTGAGAACCCATAGTTTATTAAGCTCTTCCGTGTCAAGCAATAATTCCTCTTTCCTGGTCCCCGAACGGCTAATGTCGATTGCCGGGAATATTCGGCGGTCCACCAGCTTCCGGTCAAGATGGAGCTCGCTGTTGCCGGTGCCCTTGAATTCCTCAAAAATGACCTCGTCCATCCTGGAGCCGGTATCGATGAGGGCAGTCGCGAGTATCGTGAGGCTTCCTCCCTCTTCGATGTTCCGGGCCGCGCCGAAGAACCGCTTCGGCCGGTGCAGCGCATTGGAGTCAACGCCGCCGGAGAGGATCTTGCCGCTCGTCGGGACCACCTGGTTGTAGGCCCGCGCCAACCTGGTTATCGAATCGAGCAGGATCACGACGTCCATCTTATGCTCGACCAGGCGTTTCGCCTTCTCCAGCACCATCTCGGTGACCTGCACGTGGCGGCTTGCCGGCTCGTCGAATGTCGATGAAATGACCTCGCCCTTGACCGTGCGCTGCATGTCAGTCACTTCTTCCGGGCGTTCGTCGATGAGCAGCACGATCAGGTATATCTCGGGATGGTTCGTGGTAATCGAGTTGGCTATTTTCTGCAGCAATATGGTTTTACCGGTCCGGGGCGGCGCCACGATGAGCGCGCGCTGGCCCTTGCCAATCGGCGTCATCAGGTTCACGATCCGCATATCGACATTTTCGCCGGTCGTTTCGAGGTTTATCCGCTCTTCAGGGTAGAGCGGAGTCAGGTTATCGAAGAGCACCCGGTGCTGCAGCTGTTCCGGGTTCTCGAAGTTGACCGCCTCGATCCTGAGGAGGGCGTAAAACCGCTCGTTGTCCTTCGGCGGCCGTATCTGACCCGCGATGGTGTCGCCGGTCTTGAGGCCGAAGAGGCGTATCTGCGACGGTGAGACGTAGATATCGTCAGGACCCGGCAGGTAGTTATAGTTCGGCGATCTCAGGAAGCCGTATCCGTCGGCAAGAATCTCGAGAACGCCGCTGGAGAAAATGAGGCCCTTCTGCTCGGTCTGGGACTTCAGTATCTCCAGTATGAGGTCCTGCTTTTTCAGGCCGTAGATCCGATCGATCCCCATATCTTTCGCTATGTTGACCAGGTCGGTTATCTTTTTCGTCTTCAGCTCTCCAAGATCAAGCCATGTTTCCGGAGTTGTTTTGCCGTTATTATTGGCGGGCACCGGAGCTTCCTGTGCGGTGCCGTTTTCATTCACGTCAGTCCCATTCGCAACCTGGTTTTCAGCCCTGTTGTTGGACTTGGCGGATTCGGTCGTTCGTGCCATACATTATCCCTGCATTATTAATAATTTTTTACCGGTTAGCTTCCGAAACCGGAGATGATACACTTTTTTTGTCTTCTCCCCCGCAGTATTCAGGGGAATTCTCATTGAATTATAACTATTACAATGTGTTTATATGCTGAATTGTCCAGATGCCGAGTTCACGCAGTACTATGTTATATTATTTTGCCATGTATGAAGGATTTTATAATGCCAAGCTTTATTAAATTGCCATTAAACCAATATAAAATGGGAAAAACACCTGATGTAGGATCGGAGGTGCCAAATCAACATTGACACGGACAATCTACGGGCCAGCCGGTTTAAGTCAAGAAAAATATCATCTATTAACATGAAGAATATAACAAAAAAGTTTTATTATTTCAAGTATTTTTTATAATACGCTAAATAAAGCAGCTGCCTGGATGTAATGATTTCAAACCCCGCGCCTTCGGGTAAAACACTATTGATTTGCCCCTTATTTTTTCCAGTCAATCCCGTGCTTTTTCATTTTATGAATGAGGGACTTCTGGCTTATTTTAAGGTTCTTTGCTGCAGCTGCCGGGTTTTTCTTATCTTTCAATAAATCGACAAGCACCAGCCTCTCAACCGCTCCCATGATATCGTCAAGCGACCTGGATCGGATATCGACCCCGGGAATCAGCGAACTGCCTTTATCGCCCCTTTCCCTGGAGCAAAAAAGGAGAAATCCGACCTTTTTCTTCCTGCTCATGAGCGGGATCTTCTCGTAGTGGACCTTGAGGTCCCGGTTAAAGAAGATAAGCTCGTCGCTTTTTTTCCCGGACAGAAGCTCGTTTTTCTCGCCATCCCCGATTGTCCGTTCGACAAAATCGATATCCACGTCCTTTTTAAAATGCCGGCGATAGAGTTCCTCGAAATGGCTGTTGTAGAATATCGTCTTCCCCTGCATATTGACCGCATAGAGCGGCCGCGGGATATGCTCGAGGATCAGGTAAATCATCCATTCAAGAACTTGCTCCTCCTTCTGCCGGCCGACCTCCGTGTCCGGGCCGGGGGCCGCGCGCTCCGGCGTCTCGCAGGCGGTAAAGAGCTGGAGGCGGGACCATGTCCCCTGCTCCTCGCCGAAAATGTTGATGACCGTAAACTGCCTGATCTCACCGTACGGGAGCAGCTCGTCCAGCGTAAGCTTCTTAGCAAGCCTAGTGATGAAATCATCGACGCGAAGCCTTTCCCCGCGCTCGATGTCGGAGAGCTCTGAAATGATATCTTCCTTTTTTAAAATACCGAGCAGAATTCCGCGCTTGGAAACGACCGGGATGATCGGCACGTCCCTGGTGTAGAAAAGCCGTACGACATCCTCGGGCCGACGATTTTCCGGGTTGAACGGGTTTTCTTCGAAGGCCTGCTTGCCGTCGGTCGTTTTCTCTTTTTTCTCGGACATTACAGCCCCAGTACGTCAAACATGGAATAGAGCCCAGCGGGCCTGCCGTAAAGGAACTCCATCGCCAACACCGCGCCCCTGGCCAACGGCTCCCTGCTCCCGAGGCGGTGCGTCAGCTCGATACGCTCGCCTATGGCGTTGAAGAAGACCGTGTGCTCGCCGACGATATCGCCGCCCCGCATCGCCAGGACGCCGATCTCGTCCTTCCCGCGCTCGCCCACGAGCCCTTCCCGGCCCGATACCTCACGCGCTCCCTGCAGCGAGGGCCTGGCGCCGCGGATGATCTCCAGGAGCCTTCTGGCCGTTCCCGACGGGGCGTCCTTTTTGAAGCGATGATGCGCCTCGAATATTTCAATATCGTAATCGTCGCTCAACGCCTTCGCAGCCACCTCGGAAAGCCTGAACAAAAGGTTCACCCCGAGGGACATGTTCGGAGAAAGAAGCACGGGAATGGTCCGGGACGCCCGCTCAATTTCCTTCTTATCGCTTTCAGATAAAGCGGTGGTCCCTATCACCAGCGGCTTTTTCTTCGCGAGAGACACTTCCAGCATCTTCATAGTCGCCGCGGGAGTTGAAAAATCTATACAGCCGTCGGTTCCGGCAATGGCATCCCCGCTGATGGCACCGACCGCAACATTTAAATGCCCCGCTTGGATAAGCGAGCCCGCGTCGGATCCGAATGCCGGGAGGCCCTCCCGGTCGAACGCGGCCCCGAGGACGTGCCCCCTCTCCAGAAGGATCCTCAGGATGGCCACGCCCATCCTGCCGCATATGCCGCAGACGCCTATCTTCATTTCAGCGGGACCCCATAGTCAAGAAGAGCTTTACGGAGCTTCGCCCGGTTCTCATCGCTCAGCGGGACCAAAGGAAGCCTGAGGTCGTCGGTGCAGTGGCCCGCCATCGCCATGGCGGCCTTCACCGGGATCGGGTTGGTCTCAAGGAACATCGCCCGGCAGAGCGGCAGGAGGCGGTAGAACTGCTTCCGCGCATCTTCTATCTTTCCCTGGTTGAAAAATGTCACCACATTCTTCACGTCGGCAGGGAGGAGGTTCGACAGAACGCTGATAATGCCCCTGCCGCCGATTGACATGAACGGAAGCAGGATATTGTCATCGCCGGAGAGTATGGTGAGTCGGTCGCCGCAGAGCTCGTGGAGTTCCATCATCTGGATGATGTCGCCGGAGGCTTCCTTCATTGCCACGACGTTATCCACCCTGTTGATCAATTCCCTGACCGACGCCGGAAGGAAATTTACGCCGGTGCGCCCGGGAATGTTGTAGAGGACCACGGGTATGCCGATCGCCTTCGCGACGCTCTCGAAATGGGCGATCAGTCCGCGCTGGGTCGGCTTGTTGTAATACGGGTTCACCTGAAGCACGCCGTCGACGCCTGCCTCCTCGGCCTCCCGGGAGAGCCAGATCGCCTCCTCGGTCGAGTTGGCTCCGGTTCCCGCTATGACCTTCACTCTTTTGCCGACCAGCTTCACGACGCGCCTGACAAACTCCTTGTGCTCGTCAAAGGAAACGGTCGGCGACTCGCCTGTCGTTCCCATGGGGACAACGCCGTCGACGCCGTTCTCGATCTGCCTCGCCACCAGCTTCTCAAGCGCCTGGTAGTCGATTGAACCGTCCCTGAACGGCGTAATCATTGCAGTATAAACGCCTTCAAACATAACGCTTTCCATTAAAGTTAGTTTCAGATATTCACGGGAGGCGGTTTCGCTCACCGCTCGCCGATTACCTCGTTAAGCCGCTCGTAGAAAAATTGAGCGTCAAACTTCTTCCCCCGGAAATCATCGTCAAAAAGATAGAGGATGAGGACCCGGTCCGCTTTCAACCTGTCTGCCCGTGCGAGATAGGCGTGGACCTTGATCCAGTCGCCCCCGGAGCTGAATATAATCCTGACATCCTCCCCCTTCCTGAGTTTCCTTCCGTCAATTTCAATATCTTTTCTGAGCGTGTAGACCTTCTCTTCCTTTTGCTTGAGAACATCCAGGTCGGCCCTTTTCAGGAAGACGTCACAGGCGACAAAGAGAAACGGCAACGCCAGCAACAGAATGAAAAACCTTTTCACACCACTTACCCCACGGATCAGAATTCGGATTCATTACTACGACATCGCAGACCTGATTGTCAACACTTTATTTCACCCCCGGCAGCAGTCAGGGAAGCATTACTTGTGGTAGGCGGTCCCGATCCCTGTTGCAATCAGCTTGTCCCCCGATCCCCTCACCTCGATCTTCCAGACAGAAACCTTCCTGCCAATATTGATAGGCGTCCCCTCGGCGATGACCTTCTCGCCGTCAACCGCTGATGAAAGGTAATTGATGCTGAAATTCACAGCAATCGCCATGACGCCCGTGCTGTTGCACGCAACCGCGAAGGCTTGATCGGCCAGGGCGTATATGAAGCCGCCGTGCGCCCGATCCACCGCGTTCATGAATTCGGGCTTCACCGTGATCCCGACACGGGAATATCCATTGCGCACCTCCTCGACCTTTATGCCGATATGAGTGGCAAAGGGATCGCAGCCCACAACGTCGCGGGCATATTCAATAGGGTTTTCGATAGTATGCGGAATGCTCATGATATAATCCTTGTATTCGTATCGTTGAACGCGGACCCTCCAGGGCGAGGTTTCGGGACCTCGCCTGCTACAGCGTGTACAGTTCTCTCAAGTCAGCCTCCGGTTTTTTCGGCTTGCCGTCCTCTCCCAGAACATGGTTGCGATATTTCAGGACCGATATCACTTCCTGCGTCTCGATGTGATGTATGGTCCTGAGCTTCTTCATGCCCGACAGGAGCCTGCGATACTCGTTGTAATCACCGACGATAACCTCGATAGTGAAGGAATTCTCCCCCTGCACATGCAGAATGGAATGTACGATTGAGCTCTTCGCCAGGAGCTTGAGAAGCGCGTCGTCATGATGGGGATTGTCTATCTTGACGAAAAAATGGTACCGCTCCCTCATGTTGAGATAGTCCGAGAGGGAAAAATCCTCCTTTTTCTTGTGGACATCGATGATTCTCTGCGTCTGCATCGATATAATGGCAGGCTGGCCGGAAGAAAGCCGTATCGATTTAATGCGGCCGACCCAGTCAGCAAGCTGCGCCTTGTCGTCAAAATTCGCATCCATAAGGTAGCTGTGGCGCCCCATTACATGGAACAGCGAGATCACATGCCGGTCGGTTATGAGCTTCGAGATGATATCACTGTCGTCTCCCCAGTTCTGTACAAGAACAAGAGCATGAATTACAGTATCGGACATGACAATTTCCCCCTGGTTTACCGTAGGGGCGCGGTACGCCGCGCCATTACCTGCTTCGGCATACCGGGCATTTTAACCGTTTCAGCATGCCGAACCCTTACAATTTATTCCTGATATTTTTTAGTCAAGATTATTTCTCATTAATTACACCAAAATGCGCTGCCGGCCTGAATGTGATCTCCCCGCCCGGCGATTTCTGGACGCATAAGCACGGCCTGTTCCCCGTCAATCTTTCCACCTGGAAAAATATTTTATTTGGAGCAAAATCGAAAAATCCTTGTTTTTTTCATTAAAAGATATATTCGATGAGAAGACTACACTATTCCATTCCGGGTGGTTACAGTGTCACGATCCGCTTGCATCATGTTCCTGGCGTTCAGCCTCTCGGCCTGCGCCCTTTCCTGCTGCGGAGCAGGCGGCCGTGACGCACTGCCAGTGGCCGGACAGGGGGTCATTGACCTGTCGAAATGGGACTTTGACCGGGAGGGGACCCTGAAGCTAGACGGCGAGTGGGAATTCTACTGGAAAAAGCTCCTCGCCAGCGAAGACTTCGCGAAAATCCATCCGCCCAAAAAAAGCGGATTTCTGAAACTGCCGGCAGCATGGAACGGCGCAGTCGTGGACGGCGAAACTCTTGGCTCGGAGGGCTACGCCACCTTCAGGCTTACAGTCCTCCTGGGAAAAACGCACGTCCCCCTGTCATTCCGGCTCATCGACATGCGAACCACCTACGCGCTGTTTGTAAACGGAAAAAAAATTGCGTCCAACGGCAGGGTCGGCACGTCCCGGGAGACATCGGTGCCCCAGTACCTGCCGGTCGTGGCGGCCTTCGCGCCGCACGCCGACAGGATGGAGATCGTGCTCCAGGTATCCAACTACCACCACGCGAAGGGCGGCCCGTTCCATTCGATACACATCGGTAAAACCAGCGACATCCGCGATATGAGGGACCTCAGCTTCTCGTTCCAGATATTCATGCTGGGGAGCCTTCTCATTATGGGACTCTACCACCTGGGGATGTTCATTATCAGGCGCAACGACAGGTCGTCGCTCTTCCTCGCAATATTCTGCCTGCTGATCTCGTTCAGACCGATGGTCACGGGAGAATACTACCTGATATGGCTCCTCCCGGAGACCAACTGGGAACTGATGCTGAAGTCCGAATATTTGACCCTTTATCTGGGACTGCCGGCTTTCGCGCTGTTCATGAACTCACTCTTCCCCGTCGAATTCCCGAAAAAAATCCTGAACCCCATCCTGGCGCTCGGCGGCATATTCTCTCTGATCGTCATCGCGACGCCGGCAAGAATCTATTCGCATACGGTCCTGGCCTACGAGGCGATAACGCTCCTGGCGAGCGCCTACACTGTCTACGCCATAATCCTTTCAGCAGTCCGGAAGCGTGAAGGGTCGAAGATTTTCATCCTGGGCACGCTGGTGCTGATGATCACCGTCACGAATGAAATCCTCTTCGACAACATGGTGGTCAACACGGGCAATTTTTTCCCCTTTGGGCTCTTCGTTTTTGTTCTATCGCAGGCCTTCCTCATGTCAATCCGATTCACCCGCGCTTTTGACAACATCGAGGAGCTTTCGCTGGAGCTCGAGGATAAAAACATGCAGCTCATCAGCATCGACCGGCTGAAGGATGAATTTCTGGCCAACACCTCCCACGAGCTTCGAACGCCCCTGAACGGCATCATCGGAATCGCCGAATCCCTTCTCGACGGGGCCGCCGGCACCCTTCCGGACCAGGTGAATTCGAACCTGGGAATGATAATCTCGAGCGGGAAGAGGCTCAGCAATCTCATCAACGACCTGCTCGATTTTTCCAAGCTGCGGAACAAGGACATCAAGCTTAAGCTGAAGCCCGTCGACATCAAGACTCTCGCTGATGTCGCCATCGACCTGACCTCGCACCTCAAGAAGACCAAAAGCATCGCGGTGATAAACTCCATCCCGACCGACATACCGCTTATATTGGCCGACGAGGAGCGGATGCAGCAGATACTCATTAACCTTGTCGGTAACGCAATCAAATTCACCGATGCCGGCTGGGTGGACGTATCCGCGCAGGTCCTGATAGGAGAGGACCCGGAATATTCGCTCCTGGAAGTCACCGTCTCCGATAGCGGTATCGGCATACCCGAGGACAAGGTGCCGGTCATCTTCCATCCGTTTGAACAGGGCGACGGATCAATTGCGCGCATCTACGGCGGCACCGGCATAGGCCTTTCCATAACGAAGGACCTGATCCGCCTCCATGGAGGGTACATCGAGGTCGAATCTGACCCGGGGAAAGGATCATCCTTTACATTCAGGATGCCGCTCAGGAGGCCGATTGAGCACACGGCCCAGTATACGGACCACCGCCCGGATAGTACAGCGGCGGTTGCGCGGAAATTCCGGCCGGCGGTTGAACCGGCCGGCATCAACGCCGCCCCTCCCCTGCCGGAAAATGCCGCACCGGACCAGCCGACAATCCTGGTGGTGGACGACGATCCGGTAAACCTGCGGGTCATCGAAAACCAGCTGTCGGTAAAGAACTATACGGTTATCACATCAACGAGCGGCATCGACGCGCTGAATAAAATCAACACCGGCCTGAAGCCCGACCTGATGATCCTTGACATCATGATGCCGAAGATGTCGGGCCTCGAGGTTGCGCGCACCGTACGCGAGCAGTTCTCGCTCTTCGATCTTCCCATCATGATGCTCACCGCCAAGAGCCGCGCATCCGACATGGCGACCGGAATGGAGGCGGGAGCGAACGACTACCTCTCGAAGCCATTCGACAAGACGGAACTCCTTTCGCGGGTTAAAACTCTCATCCGCATGAAAAAAACGGGGGAAGAAAACAAGAAGCTGACGTCGATCAAGCAGGAGATGGCGCTGGCCCGGACGATACACCTGGCAACCCTCCCCAAGCAGATCCCGAGGGGACAGGGACTCGAAATTGCGGTGAAATACATCCCGACCCAGATCATCGGCGGCGATTATTACGATTTTCATGAAATCGGAGGAGGCCGTATCGGCGCCTTCATCGCCGATATATCGGGCCATGGAGTTCCCGCAGCCCTTCTCGCGTCAATGTTCAAAATCACATTCTACATGCTGAAAGACATGGCCGATGCTCCGATCAGGCTCATGAACGAGATGAACAGAATACTCACCGGCAACATAGAAAACCAGTTCGCCACGGCCGGATACGTGCTGGTCGATCGTGAAAAAATGAAGCTCTGCTACACCCGCTGCGGCCACGAGCCGCTTATTCTGTTCAGGAAGAAGAATAACGACATCATGGAGTTCACGCCGGCGGGCAGGCTCATCGGCTACGCTCCAGAAAGCAACTGCGAGGTCGCAGAGGCCGATCTCCAGTTGGGAGACAGGATCATACTCTACACCGACGGCATCACCGAAGTCTACAACAAGGATCGCGAGATATTTAACTCGGATTTCCTCAAAAACACCATCGTCCGCTGCCGTGACCTCTCGGGAGCGGAGTTTGCGGAGAGCCTGACGGGCACGTTGAGACGCTGGCATGGCCTCGATGAAGATTTTGAGGACGACGTGACTATGGTTGTGTTGGATATAGTATGAAAAAGATAACCGGCCGCTCCCGCGATTTCATACTGTTTCTCCTCGCGGTCGCGCTTTTCAGCTTTTCACAGAGCATAATCAACGCAGTATTCAACAATTTCCTTAAAGATACCTTCGCCATCGGAAGCATGCAGCGCGGCATACTGGAACTGCCGCGGGAAATGCCGGGCTTTCTCGTCGTGTTCGTATCGGCCCTCTTCTTCTTTTTCAGCTCCCGCCGCCTGGCGGTGCTGGCGAACATCCTGGCCGCCGCAGGCGTCTGCATGATCGGCCTCTTTTCGTCGACATTCAAACTGATGCTGGTCTGGCTTTTCATTTACAGCATCGGCCAGCACCTCTTTCTCCCTCTGAATCAGAGCATCGGCATGGAGTTCGCCCGTGACGGCCGGACGGGCCGGCGCCTGGGCCAGCAGACGGGCGCCATGAACTTTGCCGCTATCGCCGGGAGCCTCCTGATTTTTATCGGATTCAGATACCTTGATTTCTCCTACACGCTTTCCTACCTGGTAGCGGGCGCCGGTCTGCTGGCGGCATCCGTTCTGATACTCGGAATGACGCCGGGGACGCCCCAGTCGATCAAAACAAAATTTACCCTCAGAAAAGAATACAGGCTCTTCTACTGGCTCAATATCCTCTACGGCACCCGAAAGCAGATATTCCTGACCTTCGCCCCGTGGGTGCTGGTCATCATATTCAAACAGGAAACACAGGTGCTGGCGACCCTTCTGTTCATCGGCGGGGTTATCGGCATAGGCTTCAATCCCCTTCTCGGCCGGGCCATTGACCGGCTGGGCGAGCGCTTCATCCTGATGAGCGAGGCGGTTCTCCTTGTGATTGTCTGCCTGGGTTACGGCTTTTCCCTTACACTCTTTTCGAAATCAATCGCGCTCTACATTACCTGCGCCTGCTTCATTGCGGACCAGCTCCTGATGTCGGTAAGCATGGCCCGGGCCACATATATCAAGAAGATTGCGGTCATCCCGGACGACGTGCCCCAGACCCTGACCATGGGCGTCACCATCGACCATGTGTTCTCGATCACCATAGCGCTGGCGAGCAGCGTGATATGGGATAGGCTCGGCTATCAGTACGTTTTTTTGCTGGGGGCAATAATCGCCGGCGTGAATCTCTTCTCCGCGTCCCGTATCGCCATCCCGGAAAAGAAGATGGCGGTGATGCACGACGAGGTGCTGTCGACCGAGGATTGACCCCTCGACTCTCTCACCCCCCTAAATCCCCCGAAGGGGGACTTGCCCTCACCCCCGCCCACTGAGTGACAGGATGTCACGAATGCAGCAGCGTACACGGATGTACAAGCTGCTGCCTCCC
>JAFGBT010000007.1 GCA_016933025.1 Spirochaetota bacterium
GTAATATATGTAGCTTTTCTGGCGGATCGAGACAAAGATCAGTAAATTGTATATGCTGAGAATGAGCATGCTGCCGTAGCATAACCAGAGCAGGGCGTATTCTATGAAGATCGTTTTCTCGAAGACTTTTGGCTTGATGGCGTTCAATACGACATTGATGTTCCCGGCCGATTGATACCGCATGTAAAAGGTATCCGTCCGTTCGCTTTCGGTCTCCAGCGGGAACACGAAGGTACGGTGCTCAAGGGGCCTCTGTGAAAACTTCACTGCGCACCCGGTCTTGATCTGCGAGAAGGAACCGTCCCTGTCCGGCATGTAGAGGATGAGGTTTCCAATAAGAGGATAGCTCTGCTGGAGGTACCATTTTACAGGATGTTCTTTGGAATTTTTGACCGAAAACTTCACCCAGTACACCGTCTTCGTGTATCCGAAACCCAGCGTCGCGCTGTCGGATTTTTTCCATGCCGGCCTTTCTTTCCCCGGTGATATGATTTCTTCGAATGTAAGCGTTCCATCTTTATCGGCAAGGTATTCGAGGTAATGACCGAGGCTCCCGGACTCAAGGCCGTCGTTCAGCGGAAAGACGCCGGCATACGCATTGCCAATAAAAAATGAAAATAATAGGATTGTTATTGATATTTTTGCCATGACGCATCCACTTACGTTCAATATCTTGGAAATTATCTCCTCGCCAGCCCGGTCCTGTGGGTCACATAGAGCCTAATCGTACTAAATTTCCCCCCCCCTGTCCATAACTTTTTGCTTGCCATAGAGCTTCAGACGTGCCAAACTTACTGCGGATGCTTCGACAGGTTTATACTGAGCTGAGTCGAAGGGCCCAGCACAAGTAACAGGCCTTGTGTCGCATCGGTCACCGCTGGTGTGGCCGTGCATTCCTTGATGTTGATTTATCTCCCGTCTCAGGGCAATGGCGAACGGCAGGTTGCTGGTCTGGATTAAAAAAGAGGTTGATTTAGTCTGCTTCGGGTTTGGTCGTAACGCGGGAGTCATCGGCGCGTCTTATTTTATCATAAATCAATTTTACCGGGGTTTTATGGCGCTGGGGCTGTCGCCGAACAGGCCAGCGCGGTCCCGCTGACGAAAAAACGAGGTATGGTATGATTGCATCAAGCTTCCACAGCGTATGCGCATGGACATTCAACGCAGGCAAGGGAGGGTTCACGCCCCTGGATTCAAGGCCTGGCTGGTCAGATGCGCGGATGGACACGGTCGGGAAGATACGCCTCATGCGCGACAAAATCATGCCGCGGCTCCCGGCACATGTCCGCCTCGGCCTGGAGGTCCATTACGATTATGAATACGACGAGGGGAGCGCGGAAGCCATCGCCTCGGCGCTCGGGGAGACCGGCATCGCCCTCGCCATGGTGACGCCGGGCGCGCACCGGCATTTTGCCTACGGCGGCGTCTCCTCGCCGGACCCGCGCGAAAGGAAAGAGGCGGCGGCCTTCTGCACGAGGTCGGTTGACCTCGCCTACGGGCCGCTGCGGAAGGCATGGAGCGTCGACGCGCCGCCTTCCCTCGTGTTATGGAACGGATCGTTCGGGTATGACGTCGCCACGATCGGCATCCGGGCCATGTACGGCCATCTCAAAGAGGCGGTTGCGGCCCTCTGCGAGCATGAGAAAAAACTGGGCGGGGAGCTGTACATCTCCATAGAACCGAAGCCGAACGAGGGGCACCCGGCCCTGCTGATCCCCACTGTCGCGAGCGCCATACTCTTCTGGAGGACCCTCGAGAGGGAATACGGCGTCTCCCCGGAAAAGAAAGGGGTCAACAAGGAATTCGGGCACTCGGAGATGATCGGCCTGGACCACGTGTACGACACGGTTGAGGAGATCGACAACGGCATGCTCCTCCACATGCACATAAACAGTCAGGGCTACAACGACGGGATTATCCTCGGCGGGCCGGGGAAGTTCGACATTGACCATGGCGCGCGGATCAACGGGATGAATGTCGCCATCGCCGGCCTGGTTCGGGAGTCGGGATACCGCAGATGGAAGGGGCACGATATGCAGGTCAGGCCGTATGATTCAGAGGAGCGGGGGATTGACCGGGTCGTCAGGAGCATCCTCAGCTGGGAGGCGTGCGAAAAGGCGTCGGAGGAGCTTGATTGCAACGGGCTGATTAAACGCCTGGAGGAGAGGGACACCGCCGCCGCCGAGGACATGATGCGCGACGCGGTCGTCAGGGCGGATGCAATTTTCAAGCAGATGTATAGACCGTGATGATGCGGTTGTAATGGGGCTGGCCGGCCCTCCCGCGCGTCTGCTGGATATTCATTGAGGGGTTGCGGATGCTTTCACTCGGAATCGAATTCAGCACCCAGAGCGTGAAAATGATTGTTGTCGACCCGGCATCGGGCGACGTGGTCCATGCCGGGGCCTTTGACTACGATTCCGTCTTCCCATCGTACGGGACCGATCGCGGCGTGCTCACCTCGGTAAAACCGGAGCTGCGGCATACGTCCCCCCTGATGATGCTGGAGGCGATTGACGCCGCCTTTTCGCGGCTTGCCGGCGGAGGCCTGGACATGCGGAGTATCGGGGCGGTGAAGGTCGACGCCATGCAGCACTGCACCGTGTACGCGGGCCGGGAATTCGAATGCGCGGTGCGGGCCCTTGACCCGCGGATGACCCTGCTGGAGCAGCTGGGGCCCTCCCTGACACGGAAAGCAAGTCCCATCTGGGAAGATCGGAGCACAACGGAAGAGGCTCGGTTTCTCGAGGAAAGATTCGCGTCCAGGGGCGGCATCGCGGCCCTGACCGGCAACCGCGCAGAGTTGCGCTTCCCGGCCGCGCAGATCATGAAATGGGCGAAGGAATCTCCGGATGAATATGCACGCACTTCACGCATATTCCTCCTCAGCGCTTTCGTGACGTCGGTATTGTCCGGCTCGATCGTGCCGGTTGACACCGGCGACGGATGGGGAACGAACCTCAATTCCCTTGATATCGACCATCCGGGATGGAGCGAGGATGCAATCGCCGCTTCGGATACGTACCTGAAGGGGGCGGGTCGGCTGTCGTCACTGGCCGGGAAGCTCGGGTCCATGTGCCACTATGACGACCTTGTCGGGAGCATTGCACATTATTTCACCGCGAAGTACGGGATCACCGCCGGCGCCATCGTGCTGGCGGGAACCGGCGACAACCCGGCTACCCTGCTCGGGTGCGGAGGCGCCGCGGTTATTTCTTTGGGGAGCAGCTATACTGTCAACGGGATCATGGAGCGCCCTGTGCCGTCAGAGACCGGGGAGTACAATATCTTCGGATATACGAGGGGGCGGACAATGGCCCTCTCCGTCATTACCAACGGCAGCAAGATTCATGATCATTTCATGGAAGAATACATGCTGAAGCATGATAAACGGAATCCCACTCCCGTTGAATGGAATGAATATATATCTGCGGCCGGCTCCCCCTTTCTTTCGCCCGACGAACCGCTCCTGCTGCCGTACCTCCTGGACGAATCGGTGCCAATGAGGAAAAGGGGGATCGCGCGGGACGGGCTGTCAGAACAGGACCCCGCTGCCAATATACGGGCCCTCCATCTCTCGCAGGCCCTTTCCCTCAGGCTCCATTCGTCGCACATGGGGAGGGCCGCTTCGCTCTGCCTGGTCGGTGGCGGCTCGCGGAACCGCCTGATGAAACAGCTGCTCGCCGACCTGTTCCGGGCCGAGGTCTATTCGACTGGAGACGCGGCCTATGCGGCGCCGCTCGGGTGCGCAATCAGCGGCATGCGGGCTCTCCTCGGCATTTCTTACGAAGAGGCGGTGGATCGGGTAGTGCGGCGCGATCAATCGTCTCTATGCCGGCCACTGAAAGAAAACAGTGAAACTGTGGACGTTCTTTTATTGAGATATAAGAAGCTGGAATCGGAATGATATGAAATTTATATGAACGAGGGTTGATGATGGAGCCGAATGTCAAAGATCTGATACGGAAAATGACGCTGGTAGAAAAAATTCGCCTGATGCACGGCATCAGGGGCCTGCTGGGCCTCACGCCCGTCACCTACCGGCTCGTACGTTTCAGAACGCGCGGCAACAGCAGGCTCGGAGTACCACCCTTTGTTTTCTGCGACGGGCCGCGGGGGATCGTGCTCGGCCGCTCGACCTGCTTCCCGGCCAACATCGGCCGCGGCGCCACATGGGACCCGGAGTTGGAGTGGCGTATAGGAAGGGCGATGGGCCTGGAAGCGCGGCATCAGGGGGCCAACGCCTGCGGCGCTGCCTGCGTCAACATCCTCCGCCATCCCGGGTGGGGCCGGGCCCAGGAGACATACGGGGCGGATCCCTGCCACATGGCGGCCATGGGGTCCGCGCTGGTATCAGGCCTTGCCGAAAATGTCATGCCCGTGATCAAGCATTTCGCCTGCAACAGCATCGAGCTTTCGAGGTTCAGGGTCAACATCTCGATCGGGGAGAGCGAGCTCCGCGAGATATATCTTCCCCATTTCAAGGCCTGCGTGGACGCAGGAGCTGCCGTTATCATGACTGCGTACAACAGGGTGAACGGGACCTACTGCGGGCAGAACCGTCATCTCATCACCGATATATTGCGGGATGAATGGGGCTTCACCGGTTTTGTCATTTCAGATTGGTTCCTCGGCTGCCGAAGCACCGGGGCGTCGATCAGGGCCGGGCTCGACATAGAGATGCCGCAGGGTCTTTACTACCTTCCCTACCGGGTTAAAAAGGCCCTGAAAAAGGGGAGCATCACCGGGAAGATGATAGACGCCGCGGTCGGACGAATCATTGAGACCCAGAAGAAGTTCGGCCTGTTCAACCCGGATTTTGTCGCTGATAAAAAAATTGTGGCATGCAACGAGCATGCTCGGTTGGCGCTTGAGTCCGCGCGTAAGAGCATGGTCCTCCTTAAAAACGACGGGAACGTGCTCCCGCTGAAACGCGATTCGATACGAACGCTCGCCGTCATCGGCAGACTCGCGAAAAGGGCGAACCTGGGGAGCTTCGGAAGCGTCGGCGTGACCCCTCCCTGGACGGTGACGCCTCTTGACGGGATCAGGAAGGCCGCCGGCGAAACGATACGGGTAGTGTACGCCCGGGGCGGATGGCGGGCCCTCAGGATCGCCCGCGGGGCCGATGCCGTGGTGTACATCGGGGGCCTTTCCGGGAAGGAGGAGGGGGAATACTTCCCCCTTCTGGGAGGGGGCGACCGGAAAAGTCTGGAGCTCGATCGGCGGCAGGAGCGGTTCATCGCTGATGTCGCCGCCGCCAATAAAAACTGCGCGGTTTTCCTTATGGGAGGCAGCGCCGTCTGCATGGAGTCCTGGATTTCCACGGTACCCGCGGTGGTCATGGCATGGTACCCCGGCATGGCGGGAGGGACAGCCGTGGCGGAGGTCCTGTTCGGCGACATCGCACCGTCAGGGAGGCTGCCGATAACTATTCCGCGTTTCTCCGGCCAGCTCCCTCTGCTCGACACGAAGACGAGCGAGGTGACCTATGATTGTTGGCATGACTATACCTATTTCGAGCGGCATGGCATCGAGCCACGGTTCCCGTTCGGTTTCGGGCTCGGATATACGACATTTTCCTACAGAGGCCTGGAGCTTGAGCTGGCGGAAGGGAGCGGCGCCCCTATGGTGAAAGTGTCCTTCAGGGTGAAAAACAACGGGAACAGGCGGGGCGAGGAGACCTCGCAGGTCTATGTTGCATGCGAAAATCCGGGAGACGAGTGGCGCAGGGTCAAGAAACTGAAGGCCTTTGCCAGGGTGCTCCTCGACCCGGGCGAGGAGCGACGGGTGACCCTCGATGTCCCTGCCAAAGACTGCTTGTTTTACAACGCAGGCCGGAAGGCATGGGAGCTCGACGAATCGCCGTATCTATTTTTCACCGGACCGTCGTCGCGGGACCTCCCGCTCTCCGGGAAGCTGTCGTTGAAACAGATATTGGAAATGCGCTCAAAATTTTAACACCCCTGTCCGGAACTTTTTGCTTGTAATTACGCTCCCGCCGTGCCACAGTCTTTGCCGGCATCACATCATATCGATGGAGACAATATCAATGGTACCCTTAAGAAGTTGTATAATCATATCGGCCGTACTAACGGCTCTCCCGCTTCCGGCCGCGGCACAGGGGGGCAATTCGGTCACCATCAGGTTCGGCGAGGACGAACATATCGTCATTGAGAAGTCTAACCTGAAGCCGGCGGATAAAAAGCTCTTTCTCGCCGCGATTGACGGGGACGTGGCCGGGATCGACGCGGCCGTGAAAGAGGGGGGCAACGTGAACGTGCGGGACATGACCGGGGAGACCCCCCTCTGGCACATGGCCGCCGCGGGCAACCGCGCCGTGGTGGAGGCGCTCATCCGGCACGGGGCGAACGTCAACTACCGTCACAGGGAGCGGGGCAACAACAGCGTTCTCTCGATCGCGATCAGCCACGGCCGCGCCGAGATCGCCGAGCTCCTCCTGAACAGCCGCGCGAAGCCGGTCGGTGAGATGGACCTGATGAGGGCGATCTACAATAAATGGGACAACCTGGCGTTTCTCATGATCAAGAAAGGCGCCCCGGTCAAGGTGCGGGACCAGGCGGGCAATACCCCGCTTATAGCATGCATCGACAACAGGGGGAACATCGACCTTATCAGGCTTCTGGTGAAGAAGGGGGTGAAGATCAACGCGAAGGCGGCGGGCGACTATACCGCGCTTCACTATGCGGTGCTGCGAAACAACCACGAGGCTGTGGGGCTCCTTCTTAAAAAGAAGGCGAAAAGGGACATCAAGAGCATCGATGGCAAGACAGCGGTCGATTTCGCGCGCGAGACGGGTGACCGGAGGATGCGGGAGCTTTTCGGGATCGACTGAGAGCAGTGCGCCCGGCGGTTGCCCCCGGGCTGGCCGTGCATCAAAATGTTTTTTTCTTGATATTTTTGTACGTTCTGATTTAATTATGCAGTTGTGAGCGGTTTTTTCTTTTTCCGCAATCTGCTTGTGATAACGGTCGATGCGTCACATGAGGCCGGTTGCGCCGCCCATAACGGTCGGAATGATGCGTTTGTTCATCGGTAATTAATTAGCAGTAAGGAGTAATGAAATGCCAGACAGGGGTACGTCCAAGAAAGTAACCAGGGTGTCGGGAGGGGGTTCCTCGTCCGGGAGGGCTTTTACCCCGACCGAGGAGAACAAGTCAAAGGCGACGAAGTTCCGCGTAATCGCGGTCGTCAGCTGGGTCATCGCAATAGGCCTCGAGATCGCGGCGATCCTCTGGTTCAGAAAGGCGCCTGGTATCACGTGGCAGTTGATGACGTTTATCGCGGCTGATCTGATTTTTGCGGTCGTCGGCAACTTCCTCTGGAAAAAGGCGAACAGGTTCGACCCGGCCTCCGAAAAACAGCCGGTCAAGTTTTTCATTCAGAACCAGCTCGGCGCGATCATTGCCGTTATAGCGTTCCTGCCGCTCATCATACTTGTCCTGATGAGCAAGGACATAAACGGCAAGCAGAAGGGCATTATCGGTGCCGTTGCCGGCGTCGCGCTGGCGATCGCCTTCGGCACGGGCATCGACTTCAACCCGCCCTCACAGGAACAGTACGCCGAGCAGACGGAGCGGGTCAAGGAGTTGACCGGCGTTGATAACGTGTATTTTACCAAGTATGGCAGGAAATACCATCTGTACAAGGATTGCCCGCACATCAACACCGAGAGGACCAATGAGATTTTCGAGGCGGGCACCGTGGCGGACGCGAGGGGAAAATACAGCAAGATCAACGGCCTCTGCAAGACCTGTGAAGCCAGAGCCGCAAAGGAAAAGGGACTTAACCTCAAGGAAAAAATCGAGGGAGTGATAGACGAAAGAGACGATGAATAGCCGGGTCAGCCGGCATTCTTCACGATAGATGCCCCGCGGCCCCGGCCCGTATCGGTTCTGGTTCCGGGCCGGTGGCTACCGTCATGATGCATTGCGAGGGAAAGCATATGATAAGGATTCCGCGTGTCTTAATGGTCTGTGCCGGCCTTGTGCTGACCGGCTGCCTCACCTACCACAAGGTCCAGTTCGACGTGCCGGCGGAAAAGTCCGACGAGGCATGGAGCAGGGGCATTTCCTGGATCGTGCGCGCCGGCACCAGCCCCATCGGGCCGATCAGCGACTACTATGTCGCCACCTGCCGGGAGACCAGGTTCGTGGGGACCTCTGTCGAGATGTTCAGGGAGGTCTATCAGGACAAAACGAGGATTTTCATAGCGGCTTCTTCCATGGACAAGACCAATCCGGCGGAGCAGTGCATGGACTATATTCTGGAGAACAAAATACTGTATTCCGACGTGCCGGCGGATTCCAACCTGGTTAAAAAGGACGAGCTTATTAAAAAGTACAACCAGGCGCAGGTTCCGGACATCCCCGCGCCGGTGATAAACGAGCTTCTGAAAACTCACGCCAGGGACGAGATCGCGAAAAAGCTCGAAAAGGTCAGGGTTTCCGGGAAAGAGCTTCGGGGCTACAGTCTCGATGAGGTGAAAAAACTGCTCGGCCTTGATTGATACGGCAGCTCCCCGCTATCGGTCCATCATGTCCACGTAGTCGCGCATGGTTTCTCCGGTATATATCTGTCGCGGCCTCCCGATTCTGAACGGCACGGTATCGTGCATCTCCCTCCACTGCGCTATCCAGCCGGGCATTCGTCCGATCGCGAACATGACCGGGTACATGCCTTCCGGAATGCCCATGGCCCGGTAGAGAATTCCGCTGTAAAAGTCGATGTTCGGATAGAGCTTCCGCTCGATGAAATAGTCGTCCCCGAGGGCTGCCTCTTCAAGCTCCAGGGCGATATCGATAAGCGGCTCCTTGATGTCGAATTTTTTAAAAATGACCCCGCACTGCTCTTTTAATATTTTCGCCCGCGGATCGTAGTTCTTGTACACGCGGTGGCCGAAGCCGTAGAGCCTGAACCTGTTGTGTTTATCTTTCGCCATATCTATGCATTGTTTGATGGTCAGCCCCTCGTCCTTGATGCTCTGCAGCATTTCAATCACACGCTGGTTTGCGCCGCCGTGGAGGGGGCCCCAGAGCGCGCAGATGCCCGAACATATTGAGGAATACAGGTTGACCATGCTGCTGCCGACCAGCCGCACCGTCGAGGTGCTGCAGTTCTGCTCGTGGTCCGCGTGGAGGATGAGCAGAATGTTGAGGGCCTTTTCAATCTCGGGCTCCACCTTGTAGGGCTTGACGGGACTGTCGAACATCATGTGGAGGAAGTTGCCGCAGTACCTGAGGTCGTGCTTCGGATACACGAACGGCTTGCCGATCGAGTGCTTGTACGAGTATGCGGCGATGGTCCGTATTTTCGAGATGAGCCGTGTCGCCATGGTGTCGAATGTCTGGCTCATGAAATCTTCCGTGTAAAAATAGGGATAGTAAACCGAAAGCGCGTTCACCATGGTGCTCAGTATCGCCATCGGGTGCGCGGTGGAGGGAAAGCCGTCAAAGAAACGGACCATGTCTTCGTGTATCATTGAGCTCTCGGTGAGTTTCTGTGAAAAATCCTTGCGCTCCTCCTCCGTGGGCAGATTGCCGTAGATAAGCAGGAAGCAGGTCTCGGTAAAGCTGGCCCTGTCCGCGAGCTGTTCTATCGGGTATCCCCGGTAGCGGAGAATCCCTTTTTCACCGTCAATATAGGTGATCGCGCTCAGGCACGATCCGGTATTCTGGTACCCGGGGTCAAGTGAGATATACCCGGTTTTGTCCCTCAGCGAGGTGATATCGACGGCCTTCTCGTTTTCGGTGCCGGTGACGATGGGCAGGCTATACGTCTTGCCTTCAAGATTAAGTATTGCTTCGCTCATAATCGGCCTCTCAACTATACAGAATAAAACGGGATAATCATCCTGTGGCATGACATCCGCTGAATAAAAGACAGGTACCCCGTAAACGTATTCGAATTATATTGTTATAATAAATAACAGAATAGGAGATGAAGTAATCCGGAACGCTTCCCGTAACGAGAAACTTTTTATCCAGTTATCATCCGGTTGTGTCCAGACACGGGAACGCAATCCGACACATAACACAAAATATCGGATACCTGCGAGACAGCCCGGTATTTTGTATCGGAACCTTGATTGAATAGTTTTTCGATTAACAGGGAACCGTGCGATCTTGAGTCATTCGGCTCCATTCAATCAACCAATATATTTTCCAAATATTGCAGGAAACTGTCCAGCACTTTTTCTGACGCACGCTTCCGATTCGGCCGGCCGATCCGCTGGGGGCCATTTTCCCCTTCTGACGGCAATTTCCCGGGATGTATCCCCTTAAAAATGAAGGCGTGCCGTTAATTAGAGTTGAATATGATTTACCGATATACTAAAATGGCAGTACCATGAAACAGGGGATATTGATAACAGTCGTATGCGCGCTGGTCTTGATTGCCCTGCCGCCGCTGGCGGCCGAGGAGAAGGCCGGGGACGGCAACGGAGAGCCGCTCCTGTCGGAGATAGCGGCTTCCATCGATACGTATCGGTCAAAAACAGTCACGCTTCGGTTGAGGTTGAAGCACGTGGACAAAATTTTCGAGAAGATAACGTTTTACGACAAAAAGAACCATGACATAGAGTTTGATTATTCTCCACGCGCCTTAAAGAAAAAGCTCGCGGCCGATTTCCTGAATGCACACGAGGGCATGTTTTATTCGGTGACCTTTGTCGTGCAGAACGTCGGGAACCTGGGGGAGATCATTGCCGAATTAAAGGGGTTCAAGCCGCTGGTGCTTGAAACTGTGCCGGAAAAGGGGGATTGACCAATAAAAAAGAGAAAGCAGAATAGCTGGGCGGCTATCCTGCTTTCTCCAAAACGCAGTGCCAAGTTTGCAATATGGTAAAATCGGGAGGGAATTACCATATATTAACTTGTATGATTTATATCGGCAGCTTTTAAAAAAAACTTTAGCATTTTTTTATTTTTTTTTAGATATAATCCTTGGTTCAAAGGTCCCCTGAATCCCCCAGTGGGGGACTTTCCCCATAGTCAATAATATTTTGGCCCCCCTCTGGGAGGGCAGGGGGACGGCGAAGGAGATTTATTGGACAATATCATTTATGAAAACGCGAACCCGGGGTATGTCTTTTGACCGGAACAGTTGTAAAGTGCTTCGGCAAGTATTATACCGTTGAGAATAACGGTCGGAGGATCAACTGCACGCTGCGGGGCAAGCTCAGGAACGACCCCCGCCTCGAGAAGTATTCGGAGCCGGTCGCGGTCGGCGATGTCGT
Organism: Spirochaetota bacterium; assembly: GCA_016933025.1. Taxonomy (GTDB): domain Bacteria; phylum Spirochaetota; class UBA4802; order UBA4802; family UBA5550; genus RBG-16-49-21. Next base: position 11,258 of record JAFGBT010000007.1, read on the forward strand.
CGATTTCGAGGAGGACGGCAAGGGAGGCGGCGCGATTGAGGCGGTGAGCGACCGGGCCAACGCCTTCACCAGGCGGTTCAAGGACAGCGGCCGCGACGACATCATCGCCGCGAATCTCGACCGAATAGTGGCGATCCAGTGCTTCGGCAAGCCGAAGCTCAATCTGCGCTTCGTGGACCGGCTCCTGGTCAGAGGCGTCAAGGAGGGGGTGGAAACGCTCCTCTGCGTCAACAAACTTGACCTGGCGGGCCACGACGACGCCGGCCGGGTACGGGATTATTACCATGGCTACGACCTCTCCATCCTGTTCGTGAGCGCGAAGACAGGTAAGGGAATCAAGGCGTTCAAGAAGGAGCTGGCCGGGAAGATGTCGATCCTGATCGGCAATTCAGGGGTCGGCAAGACCAGCATACTCAACAGCATGTATCCTGGACTCGGCCTGCGGACCAGCGAGGTCTCCGGAAGCACCGGGAAGGGGCGCCATGCCACCACCAACGTGGAGATGCTCAGCATGGAAGGCGGGGCGCGGATAATCGACACCCCCGGTCTCAGGGAATTCGGGCTGATGGATATAGAGCCGGAAGAGCTTGGCATCCACTTCATGGAGTTCGGCCGGTACGCGGGGGGGTGCGCGTTCAGCCCATGCACGCACGACCACGAGCCGGGCTGCGAAATCAAGAAGCTGGTCGAGAACGGATCAATCAGCGAGGATCGGTACGTCTCATATCTGAACATCCTCGCCACGCTCAAGGAATACCGGGAAAACCGGTATCGGTGAAATGATACAGGCACGGGACCTCGTCATCGCCTTCGACGGCAGGACTATCATAGACGGCATCGACTTTACGGTGCCCGAGGGGAGTACCCTCGTTCTCATGGGGAAGAACGGCTCGGGCAAGTCGGTCGTTTTGAAGGCCCTCTCCGGGCTGATCGAGTACCGGGGAGCCATCGAGATAAACGGGACTGACATCAGGGAGCTCTACCGGGACCGGTACATGGCAGGCACGGACGACATCAACCGCTTCAGGATAGCCTACGTGTTCCAGAAAGGGGGACTCTTCGATTCCATGAATGTTTTCGACAACGTCGCCTTCGGGCTTCGGCGGATGAGCGTCGACGAGCAGTCGGTCGACAAGATGGTGGTCAATTCGCTGGCGCGGGTCGGCCTCAGGGGGAGCGAGAACAAGCTGATCTCCGAGCTCTCCGGCGGGATGCAGAAGCGCGTCGGTCTTGCCAGGGCCATCTGCCTCAACCCGAATATCATATTCTTCGACGACCCGACCGCCGGGCTCGACCCGATCCTCTCCGACTCCATCGCCGACCTGATACTCGAGATCAGGCGATCGCTCAACACCACCGCGATCGTCACGACGCATGACAGCAGGATCGCGGAGAAGATCGCCGATTCGATCGCGCTCCTCTACGGCGGCAAGATCGTGTACCGGGGAGAGAGCGCCGGCTTTTTTTCGAGGGAGAACGAATACGCGCGCCAGTTCATCGACGGCGAGATAGAGGGGCCTATAGACATTTACTAGCCGAAGGGGCGATCCATTCCCGATGCGCACGCAGTATTCCCGTCATGTTCGACAGCAGCCATATCTGCCGCGGATGTCATTGCGAGGAGCCCTCATTGTTCATGAGGGCGACGAAGCATGCCTCGACGGAGTTTATCCCGAGCGAAGTCGAGGGGCTCGACATGACAGAGGTCTACCCTTTGCACTATATGTTCGAGAAATATCTATCCTTGTGGCTCGCACGGTATTCTCCGATAGTACTCCGATGCCGGTGTCCGGTTTTTATCTTGACAGCGTTCTTGGCCATACCTATGTTCACTGCAGACTGCATTGTAGAGGAGTTATCGTGAAGATTCTGGTAACAGGAACCGCGGGCTTTATCGGGTACCATCTGGCTGCGGCGCTCGCCGTGCGGGGGGACGAGGTGCTCGGCATCGACAACCTGAGCGACTATTACGACGTCGGCCTGAAGATCGCGCGTCTGGAGGCCTCCGGCATCCGAAAGAAAGAGGCCCGGCGGGGCAAAATCGCCCGGAGCGGCAAATACCCGGGCTATCGATTTGCCAGGATCGACCTGCTTGAGCGGGGGCGCATCATGGCCCTCTTCGAGCGGGAGCGCTTCGACGCGGTCTGCCACCTGGCCGCCCAGGCCGGGGTGCGGCATTCCATCAAAGACCCGCACGCGTACATAGACTCAAACATCGCCGGCTTCATGAATGTGCTCGAGGGGTGCCGGAACAACCGGGTGGGGCACCTGGTGTTCGCCAGCAGTTCGTCCGTATACGGGCTGAACGAGAAGATGCCATTCAGCACCTCGGACAATGTTGACCATCCGGTGAGCATCTACGGTGCCACCAAAAAGGCGAACGAGCTGATGGCGCATTCCTACAGCCACCTCTTCGGCCTGCCCGCGACGGGTCTCCGGTTTTTTACGGTATACGGTCCCTGGGGTCGTCCCGACATGGCGCCCATCCTGTTTGCGAAGGCAATCGCGGAGGGGCGGCGCATCGACGTCTTTAACAACGGCGAAATGGAGCGGGACTTCACCTATGTTGGCGATATCGTGGGAGGGGTCGTCAGGGTGCTTGACCGGCCGCCCCGGGGCAATCCGGCATGGAACGGAACTTCACCCGATCCGGGAAGCTCACGGGCCCCCTATAAAATCTACAATATCGGGAACAGCCTCCCGGTGAAGCTCCTCGATTTTATCGAAACGCTCGAGCGCGCCATTGGGAAGAAGGCGGAAAAGAATTTCCTGCCGATGCAGCCGGGCGATGTGCCGGCGACCTACGCCGATGTCAGCGATCTCGCCAGGGATATCGGGTATTCACCCTCGACGACACTCGAGGCCGGCGTCAGGGCCTTTGTCGCCTGGTTTCACGAGTATTATGGCCAATAGGCCCGTTTTTCAGCCCCGGAACCCCGATTTTTGCAGAATTATCGATGTCTTGCTGCCGATAGGTAAGTATGGACATACCCTTCCACAAGCCTTACATCACCGATGACGAGATCGGCGCCGCCGCAGAAATGCTTCGGGCCGGATGGCTGACTGCCGGGAAGAAGACGGCCCAGTTCGAGGAGGAGTTCAAGAAGTATATCGGCTGCGGCAGCGCCGTGGCGGTGAATTCGGCGACGGCTGCCATGCACCTCTGCCTTGCCGTCATGGACCTTCGGGAGGGGGACGAGGTGATCGTCCCCGCCATGACCTTTACCGCCACCGCCGAGGTGGTGCGCTACTTCAACGCCGTGCCGGTCCTGGTGGACATCGAGGCGGACACGCACCTGATAGATCCCGACAGGATAGAGGAGCGCATAACCGGACGGACCAGGGCCATCATGCCGGTGCATTACGCCGGCCAGCCCTGCGACATGGACCGGATACTATCGATTGCCTCGGCGCGCCGCCTGGCCGTCATAGAAGACGCGGCCCACAGTCTCCCGGCATGGTACCGGGGAAGGCGCGTCGGCACCATGGGCGACGCCACCTGCTTCAGCTTCTATGCCACCAAGACGATCACCACCGGCGAGGGAGGGATGATCTGCACCGATAACGACGGGTGGGCTAAGCGCGCCCGCGTACTCAGGCTGCACGGCATAGACCGGGACGCATGGCAGAGGCACGAGTCGTCCCGCTTCTGGCAGTACGATGTCGTGGAGGCCGGTTACAAGTACAACACCACCGATATCGCGTCCGCCATCGGCGTCGAGCAGCTCGGAAAAGTCGAGGCGATGTGGAAGATGAGGAAGCGGGTCGCGGAACGGTATACAGGGGCGTTTGGCGGCGTGGACGGGCTCGCCCCCTATACCGTGCGGCCCGATAGGGAGTCGGCATGGTACCTGTACCCGGTCGACTGCGATCCCGACGTGCTGTCGATAACCAGGGACCGCTTTATCGAGCTGATGCGGGAGCGCGGGGTCGGGATGAGCGTCCATTTTATCCCGCTCTATGAGTTTACGTATTATAAAAAGATGGGCTGTTCGGGCGCGGACTTCCCGAACTGCCGCCGGGTATTCGAGAGGACGATGTCCCTTCCGATTTTCCCCGGTATGACCGACGCCGAGATCGATTACGTGATTGAAAGCGTCGTCGATATCGCCAGGAAAAACAAGAGGTAATGTATTCCCTCAACGCGGTCGGGAGAGGATAGTAGATACAAGGTCATGGGAATTCTGTATAACATCAGGGGAAGAAAGCTTCTCTACCCTCTGCTTGACGCCGCGATAGTGGCGGCTTCATACGCGGTATCGGGCGCGCTTCATTATTATCCCCTTGGCTTTGAAGGCATGCCGCCTGCATGGCATGTGGGGATGCCTGCCGCGATCGCGGCGGTCGTCTTCTATTTTTTCCAGGCCTACCGGGTCATGTGGTCCTATTCCAGCATATCGGACATATACCGTCTCCTCCTGGCGAACGCGGCGGCCTTCCTCCTGCTGCTCGCTTCGGTTGCTTCCGCGGGGCAGGGATATCCCGTTCCGGTGCTGACGCTCGGCTTTCTTATTTCGACGATGCTCTCGGTCTTTTACCGCATCCTTGTCCGCGACTATTCGCTCCGGAGGGGATCGGCGGCCAACGGCGGAAAGGCAGCCGCCCCGGCAGCCGGGCCGCAAAAGAAGATCCTGGTGATCGGGGCCGGCGAAGCCGGCCACATCATACTCTCGGAATACGTGAAGAAGGGGCTCGGCAGGCTGATAGCGGGTTTCGCCGATGACGACCCGGAGAAGATCGGCAAGATCATGAACGGCAAGCCGGTCATCTGCGCCACGGACGGCATCAGCCGCGCGGTCCGCGAACGGGGCATAAGCGAGATCATCATCGCCATGCCGTCGGTCGGGTCCGAGAAGATCAACAGGATCGCGTCGGGCATTCGCCGCGACCACCGGTCGGTGCCCATCAAGGTGCTTCCTCACGCTTTCGAGCTTGACGAGCGGAAGCCGCTCTCCATCTCGCTGAGAGACATCGGCATCGCCGACCTCATCGGCCGGGAGGAGGTCAGTGTGGACGCGGGCCTGATAGAGAAGCGGTTCGCGGGATCGACCATCCTGGTCACGGGCGCGGGCGGAAGCATCGGCTCGGAGATGTGCCGCCAGCTTCTGAAGTTCAACATTAAAAAGCTCGTCGCGGTCGGAAGAGGCGAGTTTTCGATGTACAACCTGATAAAGATCCTGAACGAGGACGTGCCCTTCCTGGAAGGCGGGCCGGAGATCGTCTATCGCATAGCCGATATCAAGGACCGGAGGCTCCTCGGCACTGTCTTCGCGGAGCACCGGCCTGACATCGTGTTCCACGCGGCCGCGCACAAGCACGTGCCGCTCATGGAGTTCAACGAGGCCGAGGCGATGCAGAACAACGTCACGGGCACGAAGAACGTCCTCGATCTCGCGCTCGAGCACGGGACCGGCGAGTTAGTCTTCATCTCCACCGACAAGGCGGTTAACCCCGGAAGCATAATGGGCGCGACCAAGCGCATCGCGGAGATACTGACCGCCCACTACCAGAAAACGAAGGGTCTGAAGACGTCGATCGTCCGATTCGGGAACGTGATCGGCAGCCGGGGTTCCGTGATTCCGCTCTTCATGGAGCAGATAGAGCGGGGCGGACCGGTGACCGTGACCCACCCGGACGTTACCCGGTATTTCATGAGCATCCCCGAGGCCTCGCTCCTGGTGCTCAACGCCGCGGCTTATTCCGCCGGGGGCGAGCTCTTCGTTCTCGATATGGGGAAGCAGTACCGGGTATCGGAGATCGCCCGGCGCCTCATAGAGTTTTACGGCTACCGTTCCGATGACGAGATAAAGATCGAATACACGGGCCTCAGGCCGGGCGAGAAGATGCATGAGGACCTTTTCTACGGCGGCGAGAGCCTGGTGAAGACCGAAAACGAGAAGATATTCATACTCTCCGACAGGGGCGGCTTGGACGCCGCGGCGATCGATGCCTTCATGCGAGACGAACTCATTGCAATAGCCGACCGGCGCCCTGACGAGATACGGCGGATTATCAAGCGGCTCGTGCCGGAATTTGAGTACGATCCGGGCCGCGTCGGCCCGACGCCGAACAGCAAGCTGGTGAGCTGACCCTACAGGGCGGACTTCATCCTCCTGACTGCCGTCTCCGCTTCAGCGCGAACCCGCGCGTTCCTGTCGTTCAGCGCCGTTTCAAGGGCCTTCGTCGATTTTTCGCTGACAATCTGACCGAGGGCGCGGACCGCCTCTATGCGCACATCGAAAAATCTGTCTTCGAGGAGCTTAGCCGTACAGTCGGCCGACGACGGGTCTCTGAACAGCGCGATCGATTTCAGCGCCTCGATCCTTACCCCCTTGTATTTGTCCCGGCACGCGCGGTGAAGGAGCGGGAGGCACTCCCTGGCCGCGTCGTTACCGATCCGTATCGCCGCGGCCCTGCGCTGCGGCTCGGTGCCGTTCATGCCGGCCAGCATCTGCATGAACCGGGCGTCATGGAGCGCCATGCGTGTTCGCCCGGAATCGACGGCCTCGAGGATGGATCGCGCGGCGGCCGTCACCTCCGGGTGACGGTCGGCCAGCAGGCCGATCAGGTGGTCGATGCTTTCCTCCCCGCCGATGTCGTAGAGGGCGCGGGCGGCGTGTATCCGCGTCTGGTGCTGTTTCTCATGTAATAATTCCGCGACGTAGGGGACGAGGCGCCGGTTGCGCGCGGCGCCGGCGGCGGTAATGGCGGTGCGCCTGACCATGTCGTTCCTGTCGGCGAGGCCGTCCATGATGATCTCCATCACGGTCTCATCGTCGTCAGGGCCCCGCCCGGCAATGGTGCGGAGCAGGGCGATCCTGGCGTTGCGCGATCCTTCGGACATGAGCTCTCTGATGTTTGAAGATATGGAGCGGTCTCCGCGGTCGGTGAAATGGAGTGTCGCGATCGTCTTCACCCACGGGTCAGGATCGCTGGTCATTTCCCGGAGCCTGGCGGTGACGCTGTCATCGGCGATTCCCGCGCCTGCGAGGGCGACAAAGGCGCCATAACGGACCTGCGCCCTCCTGTTGTCGAGGCATTTCACAAGCTCGGCAAATTTTTTTTGATTCAGCAGTCTGTCGATGTTCGGACCGAACAGTCCCATGCGGTGTTTCCTCCGGTCAAGCGTATTGACGTGCAAGAGCCGGATTCTACACGCTGTCAATGTCATCGTCAATTCAAAATTTATCATCATACTTGAAATAATGCGGACTTTTACAAAGTCTCGCAAAGACGCAGAGCACGCTGAGACGCAGAGAATATTATAATCGCCATAATGATTAATATATTCCATGATATGTCATCGCGAGCGCACCCTTCGACTACGCTCAGGGTGACATACCTGCTGTCATGCCGAGCCCCTCGACTACGCTCGGGATAAACTCCGTCGAGGCATACTTTGTCGTCCCGAATAAATCGGGACCCCTCGTAATGACATTTGAAATATTTACATGAAACTGATTTTGATCTCTGCGACTCTGCGTCTCCGCGAGAAATTTCTTGGGAGGGACGGTTATCAACCCCGCTTCATACGGGAGCGAATATAAGGGCTTGACAATATCGCCGTAATTGCGTAGACATATGATGCGCGGTGTATGCCATGAACAGAATCGAGCAGTATGATAGCTCCGAGTTCACGAAAGAAGACCTTGTCCGGCTCAAAAAGGGGAGGAGGATTTTCGTTGTCTTCTCAACCTTTGGGGATCGTGAAGCGCTCCTTGTAGGCGAAAAGGTCCGACTGCTCCGCGAAGGCCTGTCGGAATATATCGACTCCATTTTGGTCTCGCACCGACGCCTCTCCGGCGGCGAGGAGCTGACGGAGCGAAAGGCGCGCGAAGCGTGGAGCGGGGTCGAGGTGCTGGTCTGCAACGACTGCGATGTACCCGACATGGGCGGAGAACGAGGGAAGGGGGCCGACATGCGCCGCGCCCTCTATCACATCAATATCGCCCGCTCCGGCAGCCCGGCCGACATCGTCGTGTTCCTGGATGCCGACGTGCTCCCCGACTACTTCGGAACCCACTTCGTCCTCGGCTTGAGCGGAGCGGTTCTCAGGGGCCATGATTTCGCCAGGGCGAGCTTCTGGCGCGCGATGGGCCGCATCAAGAAGTTCGTCGTTCAGCCGCTTCTCTCGGTCATAGATCACCCGCATCTGCGGGAGCTCACGCGGTTTTCGTATCCCCTCTCCGGCGAGGTCGCCGGGACCCTGGGATTTTTCAACGCCGTCCACTTCTGGCAGCGGTACGGCGTCGAAACCGGGATCAATGTCGATGCATCGGTAGGTCCGTACCGGGTCGCCGATGTCAATCTCGGATTGTACGATCACGAGCACCACACCGACCTCGACATCCAGAAAATGGCTTTCGGGATAATACGGGCCTACCTGATCCAGCTTCGCGATTACGGCATCATACAATTACAGGGAGATGCCGCTATATCTGACACCTTCAGCGTGTCGTTCGTCGACGAAGGGGGGAAGCGGCAGCATTTTGATTTTGTCCTGGACGAAAAGAAGTACGCGCCCCTGTGCGAGATTCTTTAGGCGCCGGCGCCCGGAGGCCCGGTCCGGGCAATGAAGAAATTGAAGTCCCTCACTCCTTGTCCGGTCCGATCCATGGCGTCGGATCGTACAGGACAAAGGCCGAAGGGTTCCACCGGTGCCCGGTGGGAAGAACCATGCCCATGCAGATGTATAATCGGTCATTGATGCGGCGGGCTTCGTCTTTCATAAAGTAATCGATGCCGCCGTTGAATGGGCTGTAGTCGAGCTGAAACGAGTCTTTGTCGTCAAGCCGGGACTTCCCGATGAATGTTTTCATCCTCACGCACCTGATTATCCGGGGTTTTCCGTCTTTCGGGATTTCCCAGAGATTGTATCCCCATCCCTCTGTTCTCCCAAAAGGATAGAAGGCCTTCCCCTTCCAGTCGCCCGGACCCAGAATGTATTTCGTATAGAGAGAAGCGAGGGGCCTCGTGATGCCGAGCTCAAGTATTTTTGCCTTGTATTCTCCCCTGACGCGCGCGAATTCGGGCGCGGACGCTGCGTAAAAGAGCTGCATCACCTCTGACTTCGATAGCTTTTCGATGTCCGCCAGAGCGGCCTTTTCCGGCGGGACGCCGAGAATTTTCTCGACGGAACGGCCGTCCCATCCGCCGATGCCGTTCTGGAGAATGCTGATGGCCATGACGGCTATCGATAAGAGAAAAAATATACAGATGGCTATGAGGATTTTCATAGAGGCTTTCATCCTTTTCCCCCTGCATGAATATTAATGGGCGATATCGGCATTTATCAAGAAAAAAACAGGGGGCTCGCATAGAAATTGTCGAATATTTAATATTGATAATTTACATATTCTGTCATCGCGAGCGTAGCGAAGCGATCCGGTTTTCGTATGATAGTTGTTCAGGTATGAACCAAAACATTATAATAACAAAAACCAGATTACTTCGTCGTCCCGAATAGCTCGGGACTCCTCGTAATGACATTTTTGATTATTTACATGAAACTGATATATATTCTCTGCATTCTCTGCGCCCACCGTGTTGAAAAATTGGATATTGAGCAGCTGAATGATATAGAACCGGATATAATTTGTTTCTTGACGGTACGCCAATGGAATAATTAAGATTGCGGTAGAGAGGTGCACCATGAGCGGCATGATGGACATGATCGGCGACAAGGCCCACGAGAGGTCGATAACAATCTCCACATACCCTGCCGAAGGCGACACGGTCGTGGTCGAGGGGAGGCTCGTCGACCGTCGCATGAAGGACTACCACCTGGTGACAGGCGAGAAGAGGCCGGCGGGGGAAATCCACCATATGGTTGTGCGGCTCCTGGTGAACCTGGACGGCATGGTGATTGACGACGTGGAGGTCGACCTGGTGGCCATTCCGCGCGAGGAGTGCGAGGCGGTGCGCGGAAGTCTGGATGTCATCAAGGGCGAGCCGATCGCGAAGGGTTATTCGAACCGGATGAAGGTCCTCATGGGAGGGACCAAGGGTTGTACCCACCTGCTGAGCCTCCTCATCGCCATGGGACCGGCGGCCCTGCAGGGGATTTTCTCGAGTCGCGCCCAGAAGCCGATGGACGTTAAATCGCTTATCGCCGACCATGCCCGGGTGAAATTCTTCATGAAGACGCTCATCAATACCTGCTACGTGTGGCGGGAGGACGGCCCGTCTCTGAAAAAGCTGCGCGATTTTATCGATGATCTGAGGAAAAAAGAGGGAATACCCTGACGGCGACGCCGGGTTGGGGCTTCATTTCATCCTGATCAGCATGACCGTCAGGTCGTCCTGCGTTTCCATGGAGGAGAGGAAGGCGTAAAAATCGCCCAGAACGCGATTCAGTATCTCCTGGGCCGTGCCGGCCGGAGCCTTCTGGAGCGACTCGATTATCCTATTTTCCCCGTATTCCTTGCCGCCGGGGCCCTGCGATTCGCTCAACGAGTCCGTGTACATCAGGATGCAGTCATTCTTCTTGAGCTTGAACGAGATCCCCTGGTATCCCAGCTCGTTCCTGGACATCGAGTGGTCGATGCCGAGGAAGGGACCGCTTACCCGCTTGCCCGTCTTGTCGAGCACCTTTCCCGTCCTGCCGATGTCCATCTTCCTGCAGATGACGTCCGGGTGGGCGCAATTGAGGTACTCGATCATGTCGTCCTTGAACCTCAGCAAAACGCCGGTCAGATAATTGTCGATGTCGCGTATCTCGGTTATCAGTTTCTCGTTGATCTTTTCCACGACGGTCGACAGGCTTTCGTTCCTGAGCTGCGAGAATGTCGTCGCCACGATCGATTTCGCCATGAGGGTGATGAGGCCCGGCGCGATGCCGTGGCCGGAAACGTCGAAGATGCCGGCGCCGATCAGCTCGTCCCCGTCCAGGTAGAAATCGTAGAAGTCACCCGATACGCCCGACTTGGGAATGTAGACGAGCGCGATATCGTACCGCGCGGTCTGCGGCGGCTGCTTCGGGAGGAGTGCCGACTGCAGATGTGTCGCCATGCTCATGTCCTTCTTGTAGATGGTCTGCGACTGTTCCAGCTCCCGGTTGCTGTTCGTCAGCCTCTCGTTGATGGCCTCCATTTCCTCCATGGCGGCCTCGATTTCGTTCTTGGCCTGGGACAGCTCTTTGGTCCGCTCCTGCACCTTGTCCTCCAGGTGTATGTTGATCTCCTGGAGGTTGCGCGTGAGTATGTTGACCCGGTCCGCGAGACCGAGGGAGAAGAGAGATATGGAGAAGACCGTACCGATCTGGAACCCCCAGAGGGTGATGAAGTTGTTGGGGAGGAGGCCGAACCGGTTGTTCACGGTGACGACCACTCCCGCGAACAGGAATGAGAAGGCCAGGGAGTAGAAATAGGCCTCACGCTTTTTTTTCAAGATTAAATATATGCCGATCAAGACGACCAGGCTGATCCCCGGGATGTAGATGCCCGCACCGATCATGATCATGATATGATATGGCAGGAAGATCGACACGATCATCAAAGCGGCCACGATGCCGAGATAGGCGAAGAGTAACGTTTGAAAGGTTTTATTGAGCCACCGCCAGTTGATGTACATCGTGGAAAAAAGGGTCAGCGTAAAGTTGGTCAGGAACAGTATGGGCGGGACCATGTCGTTCATCCACATCTGGTTCTGCCAGATGTACTGGAACCCATACCCGTTGAGCTCAAGCGACACCAGGATCATTGAAATGATGAAGGCCGCATACGCCAGGTAGGTGAGGTCCCTCATGGAGATCGCGAGGAGCAGGTTGTAGAGGAGCAGGATCAGCAGGGCGCCGTAGAAAAGCCCGAACACGGTCTTCTGAATGTTAATATCGGATATGACATAGGCAAGGGAGTGTATGCTCATCGGGATGTTCATGGAGCTGTCGGACTGGAACCTCAGGTAATACGTATAGGTGCCCGGGTCGGTGTTCAGCCTGATGAGAAAGTTGTGGTGGTCGATGTCCCGTTTGCTGAAGGGAAGCTTGTTCCCGAATTCCTTGACCGTGTACTCGTTGTTGGCGCCGGGAATGAAGATGTTGATCTTGTTCAGGAGCGGATACCCGATTTCGAGAAACCATTCGGTCCTGTTCCCTTCCGGGATGATCACGGTAAACTTGGTCCAGACGACGTCCTTGATGAACCCGTACGCAGTCTTGTCAGTCGAGACAAATTGCTTTGACCCCCTGACGTCGTCAAAGGTGAGCGTTCTCGTCCTGTCGATCAGTATTTCTATGGGAACGGGATAGGTGTCATTTTCGCCGAGTATAAGGGTAGCCGCCGACGCGGACGACGCCGCGATCACATACAGAAGGAGTATGGATGCGAGTGCTTTTTTCATATATGTATGCAATCGTCCCGCGCGCCGGGCGCGCGGGACGAAATCAATCAAGACTATTCGCCTTTAAATACGGGCTCCCTCTTCGAGAAGAAGGCGGTCATGCCTTCCTGCATGTCCTTCGTGGTGAAGAGCCTTCCGAGCTCTTCACGCTCTATCTTCAGGTGCAGGTCGGGGGTAATGCTGGGGCTGATGTTGACGAGCTTCGTGATCGCCGCGATGGAGAGGGGCGGGCGCTTCGCTATCCTGTTCGCGAATTCAAGCGCGTCGTCTATGAGCTTTCCATCCTCGCTGATCCGGTCGACCAGCCCGATCGCGAGCGCCTCGTCGGCCTCGCACTGCATTCCGAACCACATCATCTCCAGGGCCTTGGACTTGCCGACGAGCCGCGGCAGCCGGAGGCTCCCGCCGTAGCCGGGCATGATCCCCAGGTTCGTTTCGGTAAGGCCTATGCGGGCGCCTTTTTTCATGAAGCGGTAGTGGCAGGCCATGGCGAGCTCGCACCCGCCGCCGAGCGCGTGCCCGTTGATCGCCGCGATGACCGGCTTCGAGAAGTACTCGACCTTGTTCCAGACGTCCTGTCCCCTTTTCAGGAAATCGACCGCGTTGAAATCGCCAAACCCGGACGAGAGGTCCGCGCCGGCGCTGAAGGCCTTCTCCCCGGCTCCGGTGATGATCACGGCCATGGTGTTCTTGTCGGTCTCTATCACGTCGAGGTGCTTGCGCATGGTCTCGAAGACCTCGTGGCTCAGTTGGTTCATCTTCGGTTTGTTTATGCTTAAAATTGCGACCCTGTCTTTCTGTTCTTTCAATACTGCATCCGACATACTCTTCCTCCTTAATTGTTAATTCTAATTACATGCGGCGTCTCGGCGGTATGCCGGGACGCCGCATGTAATGTTATCTTCCTATGGTCTTAAACGATCCGTCAACTATTTCCGGCTCGGGCTTGAGAATATCCAGGTTGAAACGTTTCTGGAGCATATTGAGCGCGTCCGTAACCTGCTGCGGCTGCAGTCCCGCTGCCAGGGCGAACGGGCCCGCGAAGGCGTTCATCCCGAACTTGACCGCGTCGTCGATGTCCTGTATGGAGTTGGCCAGGCCTTCCTTCCACACCTTCACCGCCTCGTTGATCTGCACCGACAGGAGGTGAAGGGGCGAAAGGTCCTCGGAGGTCTTTGATACGTCTATCACGGCCTTGCCATCCTTCCATTCGTAGATACCTTTATTGGATTTCATGCCGAGCTCTTTTTTCGCCACCTTGTCGGACAGGAACTTGCCCGGCTTGTACTGCGGCGAGAGCGTTTTGGCGTAATAGTCCAGCGTGTGGCAGAAAACGTCGAGCCCGACGAAGTCCGCAGTCTCGAACGGCGCCATCTTCGCGCCCATCTTTTTCATCATCGCGTCCAGCTGCTGCGGGGGGACCTTGCCCTCGTCGAGTATGGCGGAGAGGAGCGCCTGGTTCGGCGCGTTGATCCTGTTGACGATGAAGCCGGGGCGGTCTTTCAGGACCTTGACCGGGATCTTCTGGATTTTCTTCGAGATCTCGCACATCAGGTCTGCGGTCGCGTCGCTCGTCTTGTCGCCGTAGATGACTTCAACAAGCTTCATCCGGTTGACGGGGTTGAAGAAGTGGAGGCCGACGAAGCGCTCCGGGTTCTTCACGACGCTGCCGATCTCGGAGATGCTCATGGTCGACGTGTTGGTCGCCAGGATCGCGTCAGCGGGAGCGAGGTCCGAGACTTCCTTGAACACCTGCTTCTTCAGGTCCATGATTTCAGGAACCGCTTCGACGACAACCTGCGCGTCCTTGACGGCTTCCTTGGTGTCAAGGGTCGTCGTCAGGAGGGACATCGCCTTTTCCATGTCCGCGGCCTGCATCTTGCCCTTCCCCACCAGGAAGTTGAAGCTTTCCTTGATTTTCGCAACGCCGTTATCGATGAATTCCTGCTTGATGTCGCGCATGACGACGGCAACGCCGGCCTGGATGCACACCTGGGCGATGCCATGCCCCATGGCACCGGACCCGAGAACTGCAATTTTTTTTACGTCATTGATGTTCATGTGAATACTCCTTTTGATAAATATTATTTGCCTTGAGCTTACTCTTATTCAAAAACCCCGGGGCCCCATACGGGGCCCGGGGGCGATATTCACCGGCGGGGCCGTGCGGCCTCGCTTTCAGGATACGGCGGAGCGGGACTCCACCCGGTCTATCGGAGCTGCTTGCTGGAAAACTCGAGGACATTCCGCGCCACGATCAGATGCTGTATCTGGCCGGTGCCCTCGAAGATATCCATGATTTTGCTGTCGCGCATCCATTTTTCAGCCAGGTATTCCTGGGTAAAACCGAGGGGCCCCAGGAGCTCGCAGCATTTCTGCGTGATCAGCGTTCCGTACCTCCCGGCCTTCGCCTTGGACATGGAGGCCTCCAGGTTGTTGAACTCTTGGTTGTCCGCCATCCATGCCGCCCGCCAGGTCAGGAGCCTCATTGCATCAAGGTTTGCTTCCAGGAGGTAGAATTCCTTTTCCAGACTGCTGATATTGTTAGGGTTTTTCGTGTAGTCAAGCTTTATTCCGCTTTCTTCTATTTTTTCTCTGGTGAAGTCAATGGCGGCGCGCGCTATGCCGAGCGCCATCGAGGCCACCAGCGGCCGGGTGTTGTCGAAGGTCTTCATGACGCCCTTGAAACCCTCGGTCGCGCTCTTCACCTCGGCGCTTCCCAGCAGGTTGTTCTTGGGGATGCGGCAGTCGGACAGCACGAAGGTCCCCGTATCAGAGGCGCGTATCCCGAGCTTGTGCTCCAGCTTCTCAAGCTTGAAGCCCTCGCGGTCCTTTTCAACGATGAAGGACTTGATTCCGGCCTTGCCGGCCTTCTTGTCAATCGTCGCCCAGACAACGACAACATCGCAGCGGTCGGCGCAGGTCACGAATATTTTCTCTCCGTTCAACACCCACTCGTCGCCGTCCAGCACCGCTGTGGCCGTGATTGAACCGGAATCCGAGCCTGAGCCCGGCTCGGTAATGGCCATGGCGGCCCATTTGTTGCCGAACCGCTCGTGCTGCTCCTCGGTGGCAACGGCCGCGATCGCCGCGTTGCCGAGACCGGCATTGGGCAGGGAGAGGAGAAGGCCCGCGTCGCCCCAGCACATCTCCTCGATGCTTATGACCGTTGACAGGTTGGTGCCGAGCTTCTTGGCGGCCGGCTTCTCGTCCTTCTTCGGCTCTTCGCCCTCTTTCTTCTTCTTTTTCCCGCCGCCCATTATCTTGATAGAGCGGAACATGTCGAGCTCTTTCGGGTATTCGTGCTCGTTCTCGTCGTATTTGCGCGCAATCGGCCGGAGCATGCCCTTGGCCAGATTGTTTATACTCGCTTTAACTTCATTCATTTTCTGAGACGGTACTAAATTTATCATGGTGATTCCTCCGTTATTGCCTTTGTTGTTATACCGTGGCCATGCCTTCGAGTATCGCGATGCCCCTTCCGTTCCGGTAGAAGCGCTCGACCGGATGGTCGCGCACGTATCCGTGTCCGCCGAGGACCTGTACGCCGTAGTCGGTGATCTTCATGGTCATGTCGCCGGCGAAGAGCTTGGCCAGGTAGGATTCTCTCTTGGCGTCCATTCCCGCCTCAAGCATGGAAGCGGCCTTCCAGGTCAAGAGCCTCATGCCGTCGACCTCATACGCCATTTCGGCTATCATGAACGCGACGGACTGCCGGCTCGCTATCGGCTCGCCGAACTGGACCCTCTCTTTCGAGTAGTCGCGCGCGTATTCAAAGGAGGCGCGGGACACCCCGGTCCCGATAGCGCAGAGGCCTGTCCGCGTCTTCTGGAGAAATGCCTCGAAATTGCAGCCGTTGTCCCCTCCGAGCATGTCTGCTGCCGGGACTTCGCAATTCTCAAAGGTCACCGGGTAGCTCTCGAGGGCGTAGATGCCAAGGTTTTTCTCTCGCTCGCCGAGCTTGACGCCCGGATTGTCCTTCGCGACGATGAAGAGCGAGGGCTTGCCGCTGACATCGGCCGCGACCAGCATATGCCCGGCGTCTTTTGCCATCGGGACGAAGCACTTCTTGCCGTTGATAACGTACGAACCGCCCTTCTTCTCGGCTTTTGTTTCCATGCTGACGGGATCGAACCTGAAGCGGGGCTCGTTTATCGCGATCGTGCATGGTTTGAACGTCGCATCACAATAGAGCGGCAGATATTTTTTCTTCTGATCGTCCGTGCCCATTTCCAGGATTGGATACAGGAACATCGAGGGGAGTGTGGAGGCGACGGCCAATGCCATGTCGCCGTAGGCCAGCTCTTCCAGAATGATTGCGTTCATAATCGGGGAATAGTCCATGCCATATCCGCCGAAATCCTCGGGTATCACCGATATCGTGGCGCCCAGCTCCCATACTTTCTGGATGAAATCCGCCGGGATCGCCTTCTTCTCATCCATGTCATGGGCATTATCGGCCACGACGTCTTTAATCAGCCGTGCCACCGTTTCTTTCATGGTACGCTGCTCTTCGGACAAACCAAAACTGAATTCTCTTTCTTCCATAGCATTCTCCTCGCAAATGGGTAGTAAAATTAGACTGACATGTCAGTTTTTTAACTATGGTCCGGGTACGTCAACTATTTTTTTGTAAAAATAGCCGGGCCGAATATGCCGACGATTTCCCGGGCCATGGAATCGATTTCCGCCTGATCTTTTTTCTTTTTTTTCGCTCCGAAGTCGTACAGCGCTGTTCTGAGTAGCGCGCCTGTTATTAGGTTTGAAGCCATTTCGACATTCAGGTCCGCACGGACGTGCTTATTTCTCATTCCGAACTCAAGGTCGCTGACGATGAGGTTGTGAATTTTTTTTTCAAAGCGCTTGATGCTTGATTCAAGCTCGCCGCTCAGCCCTATCCCCATCCTGAGTACGATGTTGCAGAGGTCCGGGTCGTTGGAGAGAAAATCTAGGGTGTTTTTGACCCTGAAGTAGAAGTAATCATGGGGGCTTATCGTCTTCAGGTCGATTTTATTCATTTCAAGGGAAATGTTCTGTTCCCAGTCATTATAGAATTCCTTAATCAGAGTGATAAAGAGATCGTCCTTGTTCTTGAAGTACTGGTATACGGTGCCGCGCGCAATTTTTGCCTCATTAACGATATCGGCAATCTGCGTGTTGTAATAGCCTTTTCGGGAGAAGAGGCGTTTCGCGTATTCCAGTATCAATTTTTTTCGTTCATCGGCTTTCATGCTTTTTGAGTTTCCTGTATACAAAATTCATGATAAGACCCGCCGTCCGCATTTTTGAAGTCTTGCCGGGCCTCTCCCGCAATTGTTTTTTCACCCGGCGCGGAAGGGAATTACTGTTGACATAAAAACAAGGGTATCTAAAACTGACATGTCAGTCTAAATGATTGGCAGGGGACTGATTTTGTCAATGGAATTTTCTTTTTTTTCATTTCGGATGAGAAAATTTTTCATTGACGGGTATACATCGTATACTAAAACTGACATGTCAGTCTAAATTATTACAACAGACGTAAGAAAAGGAGGATTCTCTATGGCTACATTTCCAACCATACCGGCTGATACCAGCGTGGATAAACTCTTGTCCGAGCTCATGCCGCAAATAGCGAAGGATCAGCTCACCAGCGGTACTGCTGCTGCTGACCTCGCGGGGACCGAGATCACCATGGTCGTCGACGTATCGGGCGATCAGCATGGCTTTACCCTCAAAGACGGCAAGGAAGTCGCGTACAACAAGGGAGACATTGCAAACGCGAAGCTCCGGCTGAAACTGGACAAGGCCGATCTGGAGAAAATGATCAAAACCCAGAATCTCGACATGATCATCGGGATCACGAACGACCTTACCAAGGCGAAATACAACGCCCTCAATTCACTGAAGGGCAGCTTCGTGGCTGAGATCAGCAATGACGACGGCAGCGTGGTCAAGCTTCAGGCGATCCTGAACGGCGCCACCGACCCGGCTTCAGTGTTCAAGATGACCGCCAAAGACACGTCAGCTCTGATGCGGAAAGAGACGAACCCGGTCAACCTGTTCATGTCCGGCGCGATGAAGATCGAAGGCGACATGGCCTTCGCCATGGCGACCCAGCCGCTCTTTACGTAATAGCCCCGATCCGCGCTTTCCGCGCGCCGGGTCTCATCCGAACTGTTTAAGTCTGGAAACCGCCGGGGGATAGAACGTGCTTGGAGAAAAAGTCGTTGACTCATTTCCCCACACGTTCGATCCTTTGGCGTGTTTTCATTTTTGGTTATCTTTGGAGGGAGATTATGAAAAAAGACGCAATGCCTTGGCACAAGGAGTACAAAGTAACTGGGATTCCCGCCTCGCTGAAGCCTTATCCAGACAAACCGGTATACGATATCCTGTACACTACCGCAAAAAAATACAAAAAAAACGGACTCATCCAACATAATTATAAAATGACGTATCCGGAAGTGAAGGACAAGGTCGACCGGCTGGCTACCGCTCTCAACAAGCTGGGCCTGAAAAAAGGCGAGCGGGTGGCGACCATCCTGCCAACATCGATCCAGTTTGTGCTGGCCGATTACGGCATTTCGAGGGCCGGGCTGGCGCACATACCCAGCAGCTCGCTCGAGCCGATTCCGACGCTCGAGCACAAATTCAAGGAAGGAACCCCCCGGGCGCTGATCACGCTTGATGAGCATGCCGAGCTGGGGGCCCTGGTGGTTAAAAAGTGCAAGATAGAATTTCTCATCCTCTGCAGGATTGACGACTATTCGAACAACCCGGGGGAAGCCGCGGTAAAGATCAAGGCGCAGCTCCCCAAGGGTACCCTGTGGATGAAGGATATGATAGAAAAGACGGCGCCCGCGCCTCCCGATATTACCTTCGACGTCGAGAAGGACATCGAGACCCTTATTTTTACCGGAGGCACCACCGGGCTCGCCAAGGGATGCATGCTGACGCACCGGAATATTTACGCCAATGCCCTACAGAACCAGTGCTCGCTCGGCAAGTCAGGCGCGCTGCTGCAGGGAGCGGCGACCGAACTGCTCGGCCTGCCGTTTTTCCATTCCTACGGTCATATTATCATGCATACCATCACTCTGTTCGGGCACAACCAGATCCTCATCCCCGATCCGAGGGACACCGCCGGCATGATAAAGATGATCAAGGAACACTTGCCGATCATACAGATCGGCGTGCCGACACAGTTCATGAAGATATCGGAGGAGCTCGAGGGCTACGGCATGATCGGCGTGTCCGGGTCCGCACCGCTTCCGACCAGCACGCAGGAGCAGTTCGAGAAAAAGGCGGGCGGCGGCATCATGGAGGGCTACGGCCTTTCGGAGATGTCACCCTGTACGCACCTCAACACGAGTTTCCTGGTACGGGTGATGGGCGGCCGCCTTTCCATGAGGATAAGCTCGACGCTCCTCGGCCTCCCGGGGAACCTGGCGCTCCTCAACGGCCTGCTTCGGCTCCTGGGACCCAAGATCATCGGAAGGGTGCTCACCAAGGCCTTTTATTTCATGAATAAAATGACCAAGAAGAAAGTGGCCCCGGCCAAGGACGCCTCGTCCAAGCACGTCGAGAAGCGCGGGACCATCGGCATCCCGTTTCCGGACACCGAGATGAAGTTCCTGTCGGTCGAAACCGGGAAGGAGATTCCCGTGGAGGAGATGCTCAAGGGCGAGCGGGGCGAGATGCTGCTGCGCGGACCGCAGCGGATGCTCGGATACTGGCCGCAGCCGGGCAACGGCGTGGACGAGGACGGGTACATCCACACCAGCGACGTCGTTCGAATCGATGAGAACGGCTACTTCTATATCGTCGATCGGACCAAGGACATGATCATCGTCTCCGGATATAAGGTGTACTCGCGCGAAGTGGACGATGTTCTTTACCAGAACCCGAAGATCGAAATGGCCGCGACGATCGGCATCCCCGACCCGGAGCGCGAGGGGAGCGAGCGCATAGCGGTGTATGTCCAGCCGAAAGAGAAATACAAGAATAACGTAACCGAGGAAGAGATCGTCGACTACCTGAAAAAGCACGTGGCCAAATACGCGGTTCCGAAGGTGGTGAAGATAATCCCGAGCATGCCGCTGACCGAAGTCCACAAGGTCAACAAGAAGCTTCTCCGCGAGATGGCATCGAAAGACCAGGGATCGCCGAAGGCGTCCGGCAAGGGAAAGAGCGGCAAGAAAAAGCAGAAGGCCAGGGCATAGAGCCGGTCTTTTTTCAGAACATTGTTCGATTGTACAATCGAATTAAATAGCCTGCCCCCGCCGGTTTCGGCGGCGGGAGGAAGATGAAAACACAAAGTGAAACAGGAGAATAGTTATGGAAGAAGCGGTATTTATTGACGGCGTACGAACCCCAAACGGCAGGGCCCACAAGGAGAAGGGCTGGTTCAGGAATATCCGGCCTGACGAAATGCTCAGCGTGGTCTATGAGGCCATTTTTAACAGGAACAATAAGGTTAAGCCCGAAGACCTTGACGGCGTACTGGTGGGTTGCGCTAACCTGTCCGGCATGCAAAACGATATCGGACGGCTGGCGTGGCTCGCTTCCGGTCTGCCGGTATCGGTGGGGACCAACTCGATAACGAACCAGTGCCCCTCCGGCATGATGGCGACCATGCACGCGGCGCGCGCGATCATGACCGGCCAGGCCGACATCATGCTCGCCGCCGGCGTCGAGGACATGGAGAAGGTCCCGATGGGAGCGAATATGAATTTTCCGCCGAGGATCCTCAAGTACTGGAACGGCGCCGACCTCCCCATGGGCCCCACGGCCGAGAAGGTGGCTGAGGTGTATAAGATTGCCCGGGAAGACATGGACAACATGGCCATATGGTCGAATAAAAAGGCTTCCGAGGCCCACAAGGCCGGCAAGTTTAAAAACGAAATCATTCCGCTCAAGGGACTCGATGACAATGGCAACGAGATGATGGTTGAGAAGGACCAGTGGGTTCGCGACAAGACTGATCCCGAGAAGATGAAGGCGATGCAGTCTTCGTTCAAGCCGGGCGGCGTGGTGACTGCCGCGACATCGTCCCCGCTGACGCAGGGGGCCTGCGCCCTCCTGCTGATGAGCCGCAAGAAGGCGGACGAGCTCGGACTCGAGTACCACTACAAGTTCAACTATGCCGTCATGGCAGGCTGCGACCCGACCGTTATGGGCATCGGTCCCATACCGGCGGTGCAGAAGCTTTTCAAGAGGACCGGCCTGACACCGGCCGACATAGGCCCGATCGAGCTCAACGAGGCCTTCGCGAGCCAGTCGCTGGCCTGCATCCGCGAGCTGAAGATCGACAACGAGAACGCGCCTTTCAAACGCGTAAACGTCTGGGGCGGGGCTCTCGCTATCGGCCATCCGCTGGGACAGTCCGGCGCGCGGATCCTCGTCACGCTGCTGAACATCCTGAAGACCGATTACCCGAACGAGAAATACGGTATGGCGGCGCTCTGCGGGGCCTTCGGCAACGCCGGCGCGATGCTGGTGGAAAAGGTAAAATAAAGCGTATCATATCGGAACGATGCAAAAGCGCGGCTCTCGGGCCGCGCTTTTTTTATTCCTTGAAGGAAAAAAATCAAAAATATCCGATCATAACCAATTTGACAGAACCAATTTAAAAAATTCTTGTCAAAAGATGAGAGGTGTGCGTATCATCGTAACCTCTGTCCTTACTATACAACAAATAGATAAAGCGAGGTTCAAGGAAATGAAAAAGGTTTACGCATTATTGATCGCTGTCGCGTTTCTCGCGACCGCCGCTGAGGCGAAGGTCGTCAAGGGTGTCAATATTCCCGACACCTTCAACGCCGGCGGGACAAAGCTGATACTGAACGGCACCGGCATAAGGACGAAGTTCATGATGAATATCTACGTCGGCGCACTATATCTCAAGGCGAAGAGCGGCAACGGGTCGGCAATTGCCGGGGCGAATGAGCCGATGGCCGTCAGGCTCCACATCCTTTCCGGCCTGGTGACGCCGAAGCGCATGGCGGACAGCACCCGGGAGGGTTTCACCAAATCGGCAGGCGGGAACATCGGGCCATACAAGGCCGGCATGGACAAATTCATCAACACCTTCAGCTCGGGGATCAAGGTCGGCGATTTTTATGATATCGTGTACCTCCCGGGAAAGAAGGGCGTGCAGGTGTACAAGAACGGCGTACCGGCGTCTTTCGTCGCGGGCCTTGATTTCAAGAAAATCCTGTACGGCATATGGATCGGCCCCAACTGCATTCAGGAGCCGCTGAAAAAGGGGATGCTGGGCCTCTAAGCGAAACCATTCCGTAATTGCTTGTTATACAGAATCAGAGGCGGCATCGATGGATGCCGCCTCTGATTTTCATGACCGTCAGTCTTTACCATCTGACGGATACATCGACTCAATGGCGTTCTTGTACTTTTCCTCAACGACGCGCCGCTTGACCTTCAGCGACGGGGTGATCTCTCCGGTGTCCTGCGTCCACTCGGCGTCCAGGAGGGCGAACTTCCGGATCTGTTCCACGCGGGCATAGTTCTTCATGATGCGCTCGATCTCGCCCTGCATCAGCGCGTACACCTCCGTGCTGTTTACCAGGTCTTTGTTGGTCGCTGCCGGGAGGCCCTTGGCCTTCGCCCATTTCTGGAGGTTTTCGAACGACGGTATGATCAGGGCCGAGAGGTACTTGCGCCTGTCGCCGATGACCGCGACCTGCTCGATATACTTGGAGGACTTCAGGTCGTTCTCTATGTTCTGCGGGGATATGTTCTTGCCGCCTGCCGTCACGATGATGTCCTTGATCCGCCCGGTGATGCTCACGTATCCGTCCTCGTCAATGCGGGCCATGTCTCCGGTCCGGAACCACCCGTCCCTGGTGAAGACCTCGGCGGTCGCCTTCGGGTTTTTGTAGTATCCCTTCATCACCTGGGGCCCCTTGATGAGGAGTTCTCCCTCGTCGGAGATTTTCACCTTGGTCTCGGAGAGGGTGGGCCCGACCGTGCCCGGCTTGATTTTCCAGGGGGGGTTCACGTTCGTAACCGGCGTGGTCTCGGTGAGTCCGAAGCCCTCCAGAATCTTGATGCCCATGCCGATGAAGAACTCGGCGTCGGAAACCGAGAGGGGCGCGCCGCCCGATACCGCAAACTCCATCCGGTCCATACCGAGCCCCTCGCGAAACTTGGAAAAGACCAGTTTATCGAAGAGCCTGACCCGCAGTTTCAGAAGGCCCTTCGGGGGTATGTCGTTGCAGACGTAGGGGAGGTTCTTCTTCGCGGTGTTGACTGCCATGCTGAACATGAGCCGCTTGACAGCCGATGCCTCGGGGAGCCGCGAGAGGATCACCGAATGGATCTTCTCGTAGAGCCGGGGCACACTGATGATGAAGGTGGGACGCACCTCTTTCATGTTGTCGACGACCTTTGAGAAGTCCTCGGCGAAGGCGACCGTGCATCCCGCGAAGAGCGGGAAGTAGTAGCCCGACGTCCTCTCGAGCGAGTGAGAAAGCGGGAGGAACGACAGGAGCACATGCGAATCATTTATGTATTCGATGAAATCGTTGTTGATCTGCCTGGCGTCGGAGATGAAGTTGTCATGGGTCAGCATGACCCCCTTCGGATCGCCCGTCGTCCCTGATGTGTAAATGATCGTGGCGAGGTCCCGGGACTTGAGCGCCTTCAGCCTTTTCCCGATTTCCCCCTTGTTCTTATAGGCGGCGCCGGCCTTCAGCGCGTCGGCCCAGGTGATGACGGCCTTGTTGGACGATTTCACGCGTTCCATGACAATTATTTTTTTCAGGCCCGGGAGCTTCTTCTTGGCCTCAAGGATTTTTTCCATGTGGTCCCTGCTGCCGGCGATGCAGATTTTCGAGCCGGAATTGGAAAGGATGTAGCGCGATTCCTCCGCGGAGTTTGTCGCGTAGATAGGGACATTGACGCCCCCGGCCGACAGGATGGCCAGGTCCGAGATCCACCACTCGGGCCTGTTGGGGGAGAAGAGACCCACCCGGTCCCCCTTTTTTACCCCGATTGAAATAAGGTAGAGCGCGAGTTCGCGCACCATCCTGTCCATTTCGTTCCATGATATATCGATATACTGGCCTTTTGCATTGTCGCGGTAGGCCACGCAGGCGCGGTCGCCGTACTTTGCAACCTGTTCCTGAAATACCGCCGGTATTGTTGTGTTGGTTAATCTTTTCATGTGTCCTCCCTGATGCGTTTCTAACAGTTTTAAATAACCCCGCGCACGGAGTTTTTTATTGAGATTCTGCGTAATAACAATTGCGAAATATTCTTGATATGGGCCAGGAATTGAGCGTTGTATCCTTGCCTTGGAAGAGAGCGATACCTCGGCGTATAAGTATTGTCATTCCGCCGTTCCTCGGTTGGTAATGCGTTGCCCGGTCAGTGACATGTTCATTTATGCAATCCTGCCCGGAAAAATCAACGATAAAAAAAGGGAGCGGTCCGGCTTTCCCAGGGTTCACTGCCCTATGGCGTCAAGGCAAGCCCTGATAAAGCCGTATCCGATCTCTCCCAGCGCGATTTCGTTGGCTTCAATTATTATTAAATCGCGTGGAGACACGGCACGATGCCAGTCGAATGAATCTTTTTCGATCGCCATCCTTTTTTTACCGGGGTATAAGTAGTCGGTATTAAAGTAATAATAAAAGTTCATGCGGGAGAAGGTCCGGTGCCTGTCGAGATACTCTATGAAGTTCCAGCAAAAACTTGAGCCCACGATAAGGATATCGGGTCGAAACACATTCGCCGGCGCGTCGGTGCGGGTATCCGGGTACAGGTATTCCGTGAACAGGGAACGGGTGAAGAGGATATTGCCCAGGCGTGCGATGTCCTTGTCCAACTCTATCGGCTCCCGGCTGGTGATGATGCGTTTTGACTCGATATGCACCATGCGCCTTCCGAGGAGTCCCTCCATCCGCTCAATGAGCTTCTCGGTGAAGAGATAGGCGCCGTAAAGGCTCCAGTGGGACCCGCTAGTCGGAAAGATGTTCGGCACCCCAGCTTTTTTAAACCCGATAAACATTTCTCGCCCGTCGAGGAAATCGACGCCGTACCGCCTCAGCAGCGGAAGGAGGATCTGATAGTTGTCTTCTTTTAAGAGGTTATCGTGGTTGATGAATTTATCCGGAATATATTCCGGATAAATGGAGGCCTTGCTGGGAGTTATGGTCAGGAGCAGTCTGATGTTTTTTCGCGCCAGGGCCTGCTGAAGCTTTTTCAGGTCGGCAACCTGCGCCTCCATGTCTTTGCGAGGAAGAACCGTGTTCCTGTTGTAATTGTCAATATAGGGCAATTCATAAAGCTGTTTGTTTTTGCCGAGGATGATCCGGCGCGGGTGGCTGCGCGAGAATTCGTTGAATAGCGAATAGTTTATCTGGTTGTCGCTTTTTACTGAATAGCCGCGGAAGCCTATATTCTGCTTGAGCCACGCCTCAACCGTGTCCTGGAATGTTCCGGACATCACGTCGTTCGGTGAGGAGATCGACGGTCGGGCTTTCACCTCAACGCCGCTCAGGATCATGTCCCCGAACGGCTTGAGGTAGGTCTGCACCAGGATGAGGACGATGAAGGCGCATAACGCGCCGATAAATATCTTTTTCGCGAGCATTGTCAAAACCTGAAATATATAAATGGGCTGAAGCTGTTATTAATCAGCGATATCAGCGATAATATCAGGATGAGGGAAGCCGCGGTTATTTTCATCGCGACAACTCCTCTCGGACCGGACCACGATGTCAGCCGGAAGCGGAGCATGTCATACAGGGGCTGTGGGAAAAAGGTGATGGCAAGGGCCACGGCCAGGACAAAGAGTTCGCGGTTGCCGATAAGGTTCGCCAAGAGATTCGGGGACGGTATCGCGCCGACCGCGGTGACATCGAACATGCGCCCGATGTAGAGAAAGGCGCCGGTAATGGTTTCAGACCTGAAGATAACGAACCCTATGCAGAGAAGCAGAAAGAAGATGGCGATTTTCAGGGCGGACGGCCACTTCTTCATTTTTTCGAGTAGGAGTAGCCTTTCAATGAAAATGAAAAACCCGTGGTAGGCCCCCCATACGATGTAGGTCCAGTTCGCCCCGTGCCAGAAGCCGGTGACGAGGAAGACTATCCAGAGATTGCGATAGGTTTTGGCATTTCCCTCGCGGTTGCCGCCGAGAGGTATGTAGAGGTATTCCCTGAAGAAGCCGCCCAGGGTTATATGCCACCGCCTCCAGTGCTCGGTGAAGCTCTGAGAATAATAGGGCCGGTTGAAATTTTCCGGGATGGTGAAGCCGATCATTCTGCCGATGCCGATGGCCATGTCGGTATAACCCGAGAAGTCGAAGTATATCTGCAG
This sequence comes from Spirochaetota bacterium, assembly GCA_016933025.1. Classification (GTDB taxonomy): domain Bacteria; phylum Spirochaetota; class UBA4802; order UBA4802; family UBA5550; genus RBG-16-49-21. The sequence goes on from JAFGBT010000007.1 coordinate 37,925, forward strand.
CGTATAGCATAGCGTGCCGAGCCACGCCTGCCCGACGGTGAGCGATGATATGTCCATGCTGAAAATCGGGTTGGCCACGGTGCTGAGCGGATCGGCAATGAGTACCTTCTTGGCGAGACCGGTGCAGAAGCGAATGATGCCCTCGAAAACGTCGTCGAGCGTGAACGCCGGTCTCGTGAGCTGTCCTGCGATGGTATGATAGCGGACGATCGGGCCCTGCGTCAGCTTGGGAAACATGGCGAGATATAGCGCGTACGCGGCGAAGCTCCGGGCAGGCTCGACGCGGCCGTAATAGATGTCGACCAGGTAGCTGATTTTATGGAACGTGATAAAGGAGATGCCGACGGGAAAGATAACGGCGGTCCAGTGGATTGCGCCCCAGTCGAAAAATGTCAGGGCCCTGTTCAGCTCGCCCATGAAGAAATTCATGTACTTGAAGTAAAAGAGGACCGCGATGTTCACGGCCACCGAAAGGGCAAGGAGCAATTTTTTGTCCCTCTGCCGGGCGGCATGGTGGAGGGCATTGCCCATCAGATAATCGAAGACGGTCCCCGCCAGGAGCACGGCGGCACCCGTCGGCGATCCCCAGAGGTAAAAGAGGTAGCTCGACGCCAGAAGCATCGGGACCCTTGCCTTTCCCGGCGCGAGGTAGAACAGAACGAGCGCCACCGGCAGAAAGTAGAAAAGGAATGTGATTGTGCTGAAGCCCATCGTGTCGCTGTGCCGTAACTGCCTTTCAAGCCCCTTTTTTTCCGTCTATGCCGGCGCTTATGTGTTGGACCAGAGAATCCATGCCTTCGCCAGTCTTCGCGCTCACCTGGAAAACCTCTATTTTGGGGTTCACGTTTTTGATATTTGCCATGAGCTCGTCCATGCTGTAATCGAGGTGGGGAAGAAGGTCGATCTTGTTCAGCACGAGGGTGTCCGACGTGTTGAACATGAGCGGGTATTTGGCCGGCTTGTCCTCGCCCTCGGTCACGCTGAGAACCACGATCCGCTCGTCGTCGCCGAGCTGGAACTCGGCGGGGCATACCAGATTGCCGACGTTTTCGATTATCACCAGGTCAAGGCTGTCCAGATCGAACTGTTCCAGGCAGTTTTTCACCCAGGAGCTTTCCAGGTGACAGTCCCCGCCGAAGCGGTCGGTTTCTATCTGGAATATCGGGATGTTGTGCTTCGCGAGGCGCTCGGCGTCCCGGGTGGTCTTGATGTCGCCCTCGATGACGGCGATCCGGTACCTTTCCTTCAGGGCGCCGATGAGGCGGTCGGTCAGCATCGTCTTACCGGAGCCGGGCGAGCTCATCATGTCGATCATATAAATTTTTTTACTCTCAAGAAGCGCTTTGACTTCTCCGGCGACGTTTTTATTCGACTGCATGATGTCCTGAAGGATTTTAATTTCCATGATATGCTCCATTATTATACCCGAAGGCATATCCTTTATTATATTCAAGTGTAAAACTGTCCATAATTTTTTCAAAAAGATAATGAATGCCGCGGTTTAAAAATGTATTGACTAAATCTCGCGAGCGCGGATTACTTTTGAGGTGAACTATGCGGGGATGGGCATGAACTACATGAAAATCCTGCTCGTAATGATATGTATCGGCGGTGTCTGCTTCGGGTACGGCGCCGTGCAGGCGAAGGAGAGGTCTGCGGGCGCGGGAAACCGCGTTGAGGGCGTCGTTATCGCCGCTGGTGTTAACGGCGGCGGACAGGACGAATACGAGTCGGGGCTGCAGAACCGCGATGCCCGGCGTGACATCGGCTCGCCCGGAGGGAAGGAGGACCGTCTGGACAGGAGCGAGGCCCGGGAGGCCCCCGCGCCGAAAAAAAAGTATATTTCGATACGGAGAAGAAGGTCCCGCTTCGAATTCCACATGGGCTTCTGCCTCGGCGCGGTCGGGTATTCTATACTGGGACCGCGGGCCGTCAATACTGAACGGTACCGGTTCAGGTATGAGAAATGGTCTTTCACGGCCGGCTTCCGCGGCGGTATCGACGCGCTTTTTTATATCACACGTCATCACTGCCTTTCGGTCGGCGCGTTTTATGAACAGAGAAAAATACAGATCAAAATAGTAGACCTGGGCATGGCGCGCATAGTGCTTCCGGGCCTGAGCCCTGAATTGCTCTATTTTATACCGGGCACCCGTTACGTGGACAAGTCTAACGTCGACACCAATTACGTGACGTTCCCCGTCGCGTACCGATTTTATGTAATGGATGAATTTTACGTCGGCGCCAGCCTTGACGTGGCGGTCCTCTTCGGCGCGAAAGCGTTTTACAATGTCGTCCTGCTGAGATCCACCACGCACCTGACGCGGCAGTTGGAGCCGATTGATTTCGGAGGGAGGCTCCTGTTCGGGTTCACCATGAACCGGGTGTTTCTGGAGATAGGCATTGGCTGCGGATTCCTTGATATCGACCGGCTGGCGGGGGAGCGCCACTCGCTCTCTGTGACCGGAATGATAGGATACAGGATATAATTGTCCGGCATCATGCCGGCGGTTTCTTCTTAATTATATTGCCATCTGGCAGCCGGGAACGACAATATCCTCAAGATGTCGGGCAACCATGAAGAAGGCCTTGGAAATAAGGATCAGGGGAATAGTGCAGGGGGTCGGGTTCCGTCCCTTCGTGTACCAGCTGGCGCGGCAGCATCGGATATGCGGGGGAGGCTTCAACGATACCGAAGGAGTGCTTATCGAGGCCGAGGGCGACCCTGCAGACCTGGAACAGTTCGTGCGCGACCTGTCCGATAAGGCCCCGCCGCTGTCGTCAGTCATGTCGGTGGAGACCTCTGATCGTCGGCCCGCCGGCAGGACCGATTTTGTCATCGAGAAGAGCAGGTCCACCGGGAAACGGCTCGCCTTTTATTCCCCGGATGTGGCGGTCTGCGACCTGTGCCTGAGCGAGTTCTTCGACACCGCCGACCGGCGGCATCTCTATCCCTTCATAACCTGCATTAACTGCGGGCCCCGTTTCAGCATCGTGAGCGATATTCCCTACGACCGCGGAAACACTGCCATGGATCCCTTCCCCATGTGTGATGCCTGCCTTGCCGAGTATAAAGACTGGACGAATCGGCGTTTTCACTCCCAGCCAAACGCATGTCCCGTGTGCGGCCCCCGCCTTTCGCTGGTTGACGCCTCGGGCGCGCCGGTCCCCGTCCCGGACGGCCGCATTGCCGAAAAGACCGTAGAGCTGTTAAAAGGCGGGAAGATTGTCGCGATCAAGGGGACCGGCGGTTACCACCTTGCGGCTAATGCCCTGAACGATACGGCCGTCGGGGAACTGAGGAGGAGAAAGCGCCGGCCTTTCAAGCCGTTCGCCGTCATGACAGGATCGATCGGCGCGGCGGAACGGATGGCCGTTGTTTCGCCGGTCGAGCGGGAGCTCCTTCTTTCCAGAGAACGGCCTATCGTGCTTCTCAAAGAAAAGGGGGAGCTGATGAGCAGGCTGGTGGCCCCCGGCCTGTCATACCAGGGGCTCATGCTTCCGTCCACGCCGTTTCAGCACAATCTCTTTTCGATAGATCCGGAGATGGTGCTGGTGATGACGAGCGGCAACGTGTCGGATGAGCCGATCGAATATTGCGACGAAACGGCGCTCGCGCGCCTCGGTCGGATCGCCGATTACTTCGTGACCTACAACCGGGAGATTATCGGGCAGGGCGACGACAGCGTTCTCTACGTGGTTGACGTGAAGCCCTTTTTTGTTCGCCGTTCAAGGGGATATGTCCCGGTCCCTTTTCTTTCGTCGGAATCACCCCGTACCATCCTGGCGGCCGGCGGCGATCTGAAGAACAGCTTCGCGATCGCGCGGTCGCGTTACATCATCATGAGCCAGTACCTGGGCGACATGGCGGACCCGCTCACCTACGCGGTTTTTAAAAAAACCGTGGACCATTTTATCCGGATTTTCGACGCCGAACCGGAGGTGATCGTGTCCGATCTCCATCCCGGGTACCTTACCCGCGGGCATGCTGAAGATATGGCCTCAAGCGGCAGGCGTCTAATAGAAGTTCAGCACCATCATGCGCATATCGTCTCGGTCATGGAGGAGCATTGTCTCGACGGGCCGGTTATAGGGATCGCCTTTGACGGCACCGGTTACGGCACGGACGGCGCGCTCTGGGGAAGCGAGTTCCTCATCGCGGAACGGGGATCGTTCGAGCGGGCCGCCCATTTTTCATATTTTCCGCTTCCGGGGGGCGAGAGCGCCATTCATGACGTATGGAAGATCGGCCTTTCCCTGCTGCACGGGCGATTCGGCAGGGATTATCCGTTTATGGAGCGAGATGAAAGGTCGGCCGGCGTTATTGAAGTCATTGAGAAAAAAATAAATTCGCCGCTCACCTGCAGCATAGGTAGAATTTTTGACGGGGTCGCGGCAATTCTATCCATTTCGCGTTCCGTCAGCGCTGAAGCCGAGGCGGCCCAGCTTCTTGAGGAGACGGCGCTTCGGGGGAAGCCCCCGGCAAGGCCGTATATCATTCCTTTTCCAGATTCAGATCCGATAGTTATCGAGACAGACGAACTGACCGGTTATGTTGTCTCACTGATGGAACAGCGCGCGTCTGTCGGCGATATAGCGGCGGCCTTTCATGCATCTATCGTACGCACGGCGGTTGACGTGGCCAAGCGGCTGCGGGAGAGGACCGGCATCGGATCGGTCGCGCTGAGCGGCGGGGTCTTCCACAACAGGATTCTTTTATCAGGAATGATGGAGAAACTCGGGGCAGCGGGGTTCACGGTTTATACCCATAAGGCCGTACCGTGCAATGACGGCGGCATCGCCCTCGGCCAGGTGGCGGTGGCCAAAGAACTGCTGAAAAAAGTCGGATTGTAAGTATTTAAGTTTATTTTAAAGTTCCACTATCCCTATCAACATCATACATCTGGCGTCAGAACTGCTTTATGAAGCGACAATGCTGGTGACATTTTAGGGGATTTGCACATGCCGGATTATACAAATAAGAATCCCGGAATATGTGATGGAGATAATTTCCACGGTGTCGTCAATATTACCGATAACTATCGAAAAAAATCAGCAAAACATGGGGCTTTTGTAAAAATAGGTTGTTTTTTTATGAGCACTTATTTTCAATATCCTCGAAATTAGAATTTTTTATAAAAAAAATATTTGTAAAACAACGTCGCGATAGAATCTGGTAATAAATTGATGTGCCGTCAATTGAGGGGGAATTGTGCGACGATCCGCGGTTCTTGGTGAAGTTTTAGACATCGAGAGCGAGGATTGCGGAATGTTACTGACGCGCTTTTTGAAATTATTTGACTTAAGGAGTTGCCCATGGATACCATTCAGCTCACATTTGACGGGAAAGAGGTGACCGGAAAGAAGGGTCAGACCATTCTCGAGGTCGCCAGGGATAACGGAATTGATATCCCCTACCTCTGCTACCATCCTCGGATCAGCAAGACCGGCGCGTGCCGTATCTGCTTGGTCAGGGTCAATGACACGGCGCTGAAACCGTCCTGCACGGAGCCGGCGGCCAATGGAATGAAGATTGACACCGAAGATGAAGAGATCCGCGAACTGCGTCGGAGCATCCTCGGCATGCTGCTCGCGGAGGGCGATCACAACTGCCTCTATTGCGAGTGGAACGGCGAGTGCGAGCTCCAGAGGCTCTGCCACCGCTATGATGTGCCGGAGCCGACCGGCGAGTTCCCCAAAAGGGAGCGCGAAGTCGACACGGTCTCGAGCAACGGCCTCAGGCGCAATGAGAACCGCTGCATCCTCTGCGGCCGCTGCGTAAAGGCGTGCAGCGAGATCCAGATGAACAGCGTGTGGGAATTCACCGGCAGGGGATCGGCGACGACCCTGACATCCGACATGTTCGACCGCATCGGCGATTCAAGCTGCGTCAAGTGCGGCACCTGCGTCCAGCTCTGCCCCACGGGCGCTCTCTCCTTTCAGACGGTGTTGGGGAGGGGACAGTCCTGGGAGCTCCAGAAGGAATCGAGCATATGCATCTATTGCGGCGTCGGCTGCAAGATCGATTTTTACACCAACAAGGAGGGCGTGCTCGTCAAGGCCATGGGCAACGAGCAGGGACCGAACGAGGGGCATCTTTGCGTGAAGGGGCGCTTCGGTTTTGATTTCGTCCAGAGCGACAAGCGCCTCACCAAGCCGCTGATCAAGAAGAACGGGAAGTTCGAGGAGGCTGAATGGGACGAGGCCCTCGGCCTGGTCGCATCGAAGCTGTCCGAGATCAAATCCGCGACCGGACCCGACTCGATCATGGCGTTTTCATCCGCGAAGTGCACGAACGAAGAAAACTATCTTATGCAGAAATTCATGCGGGCGGTGATCGGGACCAACAATGTCGATCACTGTGCGCGATTATGACACAGCTCCACGGTCGCCGGTCTGGCGGCCACACTCGGTTCCGGAGCTATGACCAATTCGATCAGGGAAATCCCGATTTCCGAAGCGTATCTTCTCATCGGGACGAATACCACGGAAAACCACCCGGTAATAGGTTCCATGCTGAAGAGAGAGGTGATTCACAAGAAGAAGAAACTCGTGGTCATCGACCCGAGAAGGATTGAAATGTCCAGATACGCCGATGTGTATTTGCAGATCAAGCCGGGCACCAACGTCGCCATCCTCAACGGTTTGGCGCACGTGATCCTCAAGGAAAACCTTCATGACGCGGAATACGTGAAGACCCGCTGCGAGGGTTTTGACGACTACCGCAAGGTAGTTGAGAAGTACACGCCTGAGCATGTCGCCTCCATCTGCGGGATCGAAGATCCCTCCCTGATCGTGAAGGCGGCCAGGATCCTGGCGAACGCGAAGCCGATGGCGCTCTATTACTGCATGGGCATCACCCAGTTCAAATCGGGCGTGAACGGCGTGAAGAGCTGCGCCAACTTTCAGATGCTTCTCGGAAACCTGGGGGTCGCCGGCGGCGGAGTGAATCCGCTCCGCGGCCAGAACAACGTGCAGGGCGCCTGCGACATGGGCGCGCTCAACGCGGTGTATCCCGCGTACCAGCCGGTAGGAAACGAGGATAACAAAAATAAATTCAAGAACGCGTGGAAGGTCGCCTTCGACCTCTCGATGAAGCCGGGCCTTACTATCGTCGAGTCGCTGAACGCGGCCATCGCGGGAGACCTCAAGGCGCTCTACGTTTTCGGAGAGAACCCGGTCATGTCCGATCCAAACCAGCATCATGTGATCGAGGCGCTGGAGAAGCTTGATTTCCTCGTGGTTCAGGACATTGTAATGACCGAGACCGCCCGGTACGCGGACGTGGTCCTTCCCGGCTGCGCCTTCCTTGAGAAGGAGGGGACGGTGAGCAACACGGAACGTCGCGTCCAGTTGATGCACAAGGTGGTCAAACCCTGGGGCGAATCGCGCGACGACTGGTGGATACTGACCCAGATCGCCAACCGGATGGGCGTGGACTGGAATTACCAGTCGGCAGAAGACATCTTTGAGGAGATCCGGACCGTGACGCCGTCATACGCCGGCATCACCTACGAGCGGGTGGAGAAGGAGCTGATCCAGTGGCCGTGCCCCACCGAGGGGCACCCGGGCACGCAGTTCCTCCACAAGGACAAGTTCAGTCGCGGGCTCGGTCTGATGACCGCCATAGAATACACGCCGCCGGCGGAGGAAGTCGATCCCGAGTACCCGGTGATTCTGACCACGGGACGCGTCCTCGAACATTTCCACACCGGCACCATGAGCCGGAATTCGCGGATACTGGACGAGACCGTGCCCGAAGGTTACGTGGAACTTCACCCGAATGAAGCGAGCAATTACAATATCAGTGACGGGGAGATCGTTTCGGTTTCGACCCGGAGGGGAAGCATCCGGATCAAGGCCCGCGTGACTGAGCGGCCTAAGCCGAATGTGGCGTTCATTCCTTTCCATTTCGCTGAAGCGGCGGCCAATAAACTGACGATAGACGCTCTTGACCCGACATGCAAGATCCCTGAGTTTAAGGTCTGCGCCTGTAAGATTGAAAAGGTTAACGCGTAGGAGGCATGGCAATGAAACCGGAAAAGATCAGCAAGACAATAGAAAAATACGGGAACGACCGGGAGCATCTGATGCTCATTCTGCGCGATCTCGAAGTGCAGTCGGGCAAAAACGTTCTGGACGTGCAGACCCTCAGGTCGGTTGCGGAGCAGATGAATATGCCCCAGGGCGCCGTGGCGGGATTCGTCGGTTTTTATACCATGTTCAAAACAGAGCCGAGGGCGCGGTTCGTTATACGCGTCTGCAAGTCGGGGCCCTGCCATGTCATGGGCTCCACTAACGTGTTCGACGTGATACAGAAGCACCTCGGTATCGGTATCGGCGAAGGGACAAAGGACGGGCTTTTTTTCCTTGAAAAGTGTGAATGCCTCGGGGTCTGCTCCGTGGCGCCGGCCATGATGATCAACTACGACATCCACGGGAACCTCACGCCGAAGCGAATCGTCTCGATACTGAATTCCTATAAAAAGAAGAAGCCGACCCTGAAGGAGGATTGCGGAAAGGAAGTCGATGGGAAGGCCTGCGTCATCAACGATCCGAAGCAGATGAAGCGTCTCATCGCGGACGTGGGGGTAGTCGATCCCCTGAAGATCGAGAGCTATATGGCCCGCGGCGGCTACGAGGCGCTTAAGAAGTCCCTGAAGATGGAGCCGGCGCAGATAGTGCAGACCGTCAAGGATTCCGGGCTCCGCGGCAGGGGCGGCGCCGGCTTCCCGGCCGGGGTCAAGTGGACGTTCGTCACCAAGGGGCCGCACCAGAAATATGTGGTATGCAATGCGGACGAGGGTGAGCCGGGGACCTTCAAGGACAGGATCCTCATGGAGGAAAATCCTCATCTCCTTTTGGAGGGGATGGCCGTCTGCGGCTATGCCATTGACGCGAGCCTCGGGTATATCTATATCAGGGGCGAGTATCGGCGTTCGATAGAGCGGCTGCAGAGGGCCATCGACCAGGCCCGGCAGAAAGGAATACTCGGAAAAAATATATTCGGCTCCAAGTTCAACTTTGACGTCCTTATCAAGGAAGGGGGCGGGGCCTATGTCTGCGGCGAGGAGACCTCGCTGATCAACTCGATGGAAGGGAAGAGGGGGTACCCGCGTTTCAAGCCGCCGTTCCCAGGCGGCGCCGGGTTCAACGGCCTTCCCTCCAACGTCAACAATGTGGAGACGCTCATGTCGGTCCCGATGATCATCGGGAAGGGGGCGGACTGGTACAAGGCCGTAGGGCCGCAGAACTGCTCCGGCACGAAGCTCTACTGCCTCTCCGGGAAGCTCAACCGGACCGGGCTGGTCGAGCTCCCGATGGGCTCCACCCTAAAAGAGATCATCAATGTCTACGGTAAGGGGATGGCGAAGGGCAAGAAGTTCAAGTTCGCCCAGGTCGGCGGGAGCGCCGGCGGCATCCTCGGCAAGGACCTGATGGACCTCCCGCTCGATATCGACAGCCCGATGAAGAAGGGGGTGACCCTCGGCTCCGGCGTCGTGCTGGTCTGCGATGAGGGGACCTGTGCAGTCGATTTTCTCATGCAGATCCTCAGCTTCTTCGAGCACGAGTCGTGCGGCCAGTGCGTACCGTGCCGCGTAGGTACGGCGCAACTCCACGCCCTGGTGAAAAAAATCGCGGAGCGCCGCGGGACAGAGCAAGACATCGACGCGCTGGTGGAGAAGGCCACGGTCATGAAGAAGGCTTCGTTCTGCGCGCTCGGACAGTCGCCGATCATGCCCATCACCACGATGTTGAAGTATTTCAGAAAGGAGTTTGTGGCGCACTGTAACCCGAAACATAAATGCCCGCAATGCGACAAATCGCTGGCCCGCTATTATTCGGGCCGCGGGCATTGATGAGTATAGAGCGTCGATGCCTCGCATCGAAAAGTTTTTATAAAAACAATCTGGAGGTTGTATGAGCAACGAGAATTTAGAGAAGAAGCGGTGGCTGATAGCCATTGCAGCCATCGTGATGCAGCTGTGTCTCGGTACTGTATACGCATGGTCGGTTTTCAAAAAGCCCCTCATGAACATGCATGGATGGGGCGAAACGCAGACCCAGATAACGTTCATGATCGTCATGGGCGTTGTCGGATGCGCGGCCGCCTTCGGCGGAACGCTGGTTGACAAGAAGGGTCCGAAATTCGTCGCCAGTCTCGGCGGCATCATGTTCGGCGCCGGCACGCTCATTGCGGGTCTCGGCGACCAGCTGGGCAATATCTATGTCCTCTATCTCGGGTTCGGCGTTATCGCCGCACTCGGCAACGGCTTTGGCTACGTGACCCCGATCGCGACGCTGATCCGCTGGTTCCCGGACAAGCGGGGTTTGGTTACCGGCCTGGCAGTCATGGGCTTTGGCGCAGGCGCCTTCTTCATGGGCCAGATAGCGCCGTTCATGATTCTGGCTTTCAAGAAAGTGGATGCCGCCGGAGTGGTTACCGCGTCCGGCGTGGCCAATACCTGGTACATCTGGGGAATCATTTTTCTCGTGCTGGTAACCGGCGCGGCCCAGTTCTACAAGAACCCGCCGGCGGGATGGCTCCCGGCCGGTTTTTCTCCGGCGAAGAGCACTGTTTCCGCGGCCGATTCTTACCAGTTCGGCGAAGCGGTGAAGAAGCCCCAGTGGTGGATGCTCTGGGCGATGCTCTTCCTCAACGTGTCGGCGGGTCTGGGCCTTATCTCCCAGCTTTCGCCGATATCCCAGGACCTGTACAAACCCCTGGTCGACGCCTCTGTGACCGGCGAGGAGCTCGTCAAGGTGCTGGCAGTCGCAGGCGGGACGGTTGTCGCGATTTCGGCGATATTCAACGGACTCGGCCGGCTCTTCTGGGCAAGCGTTTCCGACAAGATCGGGAGGCGCGGCGTTTTCATGACGATGTTTGCCACCCAGGCTGTTCTCTACATCCTGGTCGGGATGAAGCTCATCCCCAGCTATTACGTCTTCGCGGGTATCGCGTGCTATCTGCTCGCCTGCTACGGCGGCGGATTCGCCACCATGCCGGCCTTCGCGGCCGACGCGTTCGGCCCCGGCTACATCGGCAAGGTGTACGGCTTCATGCTGACCGCGTGGAGCGCTGCGGGCCTCGTGGGTCCGTTCGTTTTCGCGCAGTTCAAGGAGCAGGCCCTGTATATTGCGGCGACCCTGCTCGTGGTTGGTCTGCTGATTGCTATTGTATACAAGGCGCCAACACATAAACATGCGTAATCGTTAAACGCGTCGGGAACGTCAGGGCCGGCAATGACCGGTCCTGACGTCATCCCCTCCCTCGCAGAGAAGCACACATCTTACGTTAGGGGGATTGAAAATGGAAAACGCAAAACTTGAGGAACTCATTGACAAGGCAATCATGAGGGAAGAAGAGGCCTTTGAATTTTATTCAAAGCTTGGAGCAACGGTAGCCGATACGGCGGCAAAGGACGCGCTCGCATTTCTCGCCGGAGAGGAGAAGAAACACAGGGAGTTTCTCGTTTCATACAAGAGCGGGAAAGCCGGCGCCGGGCTGAAGATGTCCGAGGTCATCGACTACAAGATCGCACAGCATCTTGACATACCGGATATCGAGAAGGATGTTGAAACAAAAGACGTCTACCTTGTGGCGGCTCACCGGGAGTTGAACTCATACAATTTCTACAAGGGGCTTGCCGACCTGCAGCCCGCCGGGGAAGTGAAGGAGATGCTTCTCAGGATGGCGAACGAGGAAATGAAGCACAAGGAAAAGGTCGAATATCTCTATTCGAACACGGCGTTTCCGCAGACGCAGGGCGGTTGATTGGAGGAAGACGCCGCCTCATGGTGAAGGCAACGTATTATATCCCCCGGGAGGATTATTATGGCAGATAAAAAACTGATACTTCTGATTGACGATGACATTGATATCATAGATTCCGTAAAAATCATACTTGAAAAAAACGGCTTCAGCGTGGACACCGCCATGAGCGGGAAGGAGGGCATTGAGGCAGCCATGAAAAACAAGCCCGACCTTATTCTCTGCGACATGATGATGGAGAGCATTGACGCCGGAACAAAGGTCGCGCATGATCTGTCACAGAAGAACCTCAATGTCCCTATATATCTTCTCAGCAGTATAGGCGACGCCACCGCGTCAAACGTGGAAATTGACAGCCTGGGCTTCAGGGGCGTTTTCCAGAAGCCGATTCAGCCGGATCAGCTGGTCAAATCCATACGGAAAGCCCTCGGTATCTGACATACCTCAATAACACCGTACTTTGAAAATTCCGCCGGTTATGATAATCTGCTACCCTAACCGGCGGTCGTTCCATTCTTAAAAAGATGTAAATTTTGATGCAAATTATGAATTGACCCGGGGATCAAATTTACTTATTTTAGCTTCGCTCGAGCCGTCGAAAGAGGTATCGTTCACCACCCATGCAATGTCTCCGGGCTCGGTGCTTTCGCTCTGCCGCGACAGGTGCGGGAAGGAGGACGAGGCGTATGTCCTTGCCATCCGCGGGTACGGCTGGGAGTTTGTAGAGCGGCTGACGCCGGAAGCTGAAAAGAATCTTGAGGAAGCATATCGGTTTCTCAAGGCCAGGTTAAGAGATTTGCTGAACAAGTAAGATATGTCGATAGTAAATTAGTGTTCAAGGAGGAATCAGATGTCAGATAGGAAAAAGATTTTGATTATTGACGATGATCCGGATATTATCGAAGCGGTTACAACGGTACTCACCGCGCATGGCTTCGAGGCGTCTGCCGCCACTAACGGCAAGGAGGGGATCGAATCGGTCGCAAAGGTCAAGCCTGACCTGGTGCTCTGCGACATGATGATGGAAACGGTTGACGCCGGCTCTAAGGTGGCTCAGGAGATCAAGAAGAAGAACAAGCATCTGCCGGTCTATCTTCTCAGCAGCATCGGCGCAGCCACGATGCAGAATGTCGAGATAGAAAAGCTTGGCTTCAGCGGCGTGTTCCAGAAGCCAATCACACCCGACCATCTGGTGAAAACAATTAAGAAGGAGCTGCATATCAAGTAATTTGACAGGATTAATGTTGATGATGATGAACAAAAACCGGCCATTTCAGACCGGTTTTTGTTTCAGTTTTTTGTCTTATTTTTTCTTCATATCGGCGGGAAGGTCATGAAGTGATCACGGAGCATAATATTTGCTATCTGAGTAGCCGGCATACTTTCATATATACCTTGACAAAGATTATAATTTGTATTGAAATGATAAAATAGTATATTGTTCCCATGTCTTCGCTGATCCGGCTATTATAATAATGGGAGGGAACCATGGCGCGAGAAATTATATTTTTAAATTCATTTTCAATCGGTTCCCTCATTTCCATAGCATTTTTTATCGTCGCTACGGCTTTTATTTTTTCCGTAAAACAGAGATCAAAAGCGGGCTTTCACCTGGGCATGGCCTTTTTATATCTCATGTTTTTTAACCTGGGATATCTTATATGCTCGACCGTTTACCATCCCCTGGCCGCGTTCCACCGGTGGGTGACTGTCGCGTCGGTTCTCCTTGCTCAGGTGCACGGGTGTGTCTTTGTTCTCTCCTTCCCGGACGTGAGATATCCCCGATTTGCCAAATGGTTCTGGAGAAGCGGCTATACTGCATCGGGCATAGCCATTTTGACATTCTTCGCCCTTACCTTCAACGCGGAGACCGTCTACCATTTTCGCGGCCACTACTGGGACTTCAACGCGGAATTTCTGAGCAAAATTATCGCACTGATGATCATCGCGTACGTCGCTATATTCGTCATATTCACCCTCTGGAAGCTGTTCATCGTCAAACGCGAGGAACGACTGGTGGTCATCCTTCTCTGCGTCATGTACCTTATCGCCACGGTCCCTCCCTCGCTGATCAACACCATGAGCCGGGACGGGCTGCTTGACCGGGAGCTTTTCAACACCAGCTGGGCCATCTTCAACCTGACCGGTTTCTTCCTGATGACCATCACCTATATCAACAACGCCAGGGACCGGTACTCGTTTATCGGGAAAATTATCGGCATAACGCTCGTCACCATTCTGCTTGTCCTGCAGTTTTCAAGCTATCTGTTTTTGCGCGAGCGGGACGATGCATTTGACGATATTTACCGGAAAGAGACGGCTTTGATCGTCAATGACGACCGGATGACCGCGGCGGCGAGCTATTACATCACGTGCTCGGCTGATAACGGAGAGATAACCAGGAGCGACGGGATCGAAGCGGCCGAACTGCGAGGGATCGCGTACGACCTGGTCAATACGTATTATTACGAAATGCTCGACCGCTTTGCGAGGACCAACGCGCGCGGCAAGATGAGGCGCCTTCTTGAAAGGAGCCATCGGTATTGCGCGGGATACCGGGATGCGCTTCTCGCTGAGATCGACGGGCTGTCGGACGACAGGGCGGAGGCCGCCGGGCATCTTGAAAGGAAGATAGGGTCGTTGAACAAGACCGCGCTGGTCCAGTCGAACAAAGTGCGTCAGCTGCCGGATGAAGGGTTCCGCGCTGCGCTGGAGGCCTATTGCGCCAGGGATATCAAGGGGTTTGAGACATTTTCCTCCGCCATCAAAAAGCACCTCTCGGAGAGCAGGTCTGAAGGGAAGGAGCTGAAAGACGAGGTATTATTGTATCTCACTCAGATGAAGAGGCCGGGGACCCGCGAATATCGTTCGTCGCTGACGGACAGCAGGCATTTCGTTGCGTACAGCGCCGTGGACCGCGCCGCAGGCGTTGTCCGCGAGGCGGGGTTTCCGTACGTGCGGTACCGGGAGTTCATGCACCCCTCCGTGCTCAAGCTCGTAGGCATGGTATTGGTAGTCCTCCTGGTGGTTAGGTTCGGGTTCCAGCTTTTTTTCAGGAGGGTTCTCATCAATCCGCTGAGGAACCTGTCGCGCGGCGTGCGGGCGGTCAATAACGGCAACCTGAACACCGAGGTCCCCGTCCTGATGGAGGACGAAATCGGGTATATCACCCGTTCTTTCAACAACATGGTGACGACCATACGGGGGATGGTCGACAGCATCACGACGAACAGCAAGGAGATCAAGATCGTCAGCAATGACCTGAAGGACTCGTCCCTGCATCTATCCGATATCGCCCGGGAACTGACGGCCATTGTCCAGCAGGCGGCGGCCGCGTACGAGGAGATGTCATCTTCCTTCGAGGCCAACCTCGGATCCATCAGGGTACAGCAGGACAATACCGAGAGCGTGAAGCAGGAGATTTCAGAGATAAATGCAAGCAGCGGGGAGCTTTCTCAGCGTGTTTCTCAGATTACCGACAGCGTCAACGAGGCCATAAGACAGGTTGACATAGGAGCGCAGACCATCGAAAAATCGATAAACGCGATAAGCGGTCTGGCTCGCTACATGAAGACCATCGAGGAAACGATAAATTCCATCAACGAAGTGGCCGACAAGATCAATCTCCTGGCTCTCAACGCCGCCATCGAGGCTGCCCGGGCCGGAGAGCAGGGGAGGGGTTTCGCCGTTGTCGCCGACGAGGTGAATAAGCTGGCGGACCAGACGACGAACCTCGTCAAGGGAATACAGGGCACGATCGTGCAGCAGACCTCGCGGATATCGGGCGAGCTTGATTATATCAGCAACACGGCCGCAATATTCACGAACGTGCGCTCTAAAATTCTCGAGACCGGCGATGTCCTGAAAAACGCGATCGATTTTACGTCCAGCCTGAGCAGGATGAACACCAGCATCCAGCCGAAAATCAACCAGTTGAGCGGCATCTCGAACGAAATCTACAATTTTTCTCAGGAACAGGTGAATGTTCTCGCGGAATTGACAAAGATGATCAACACGATAACCGAGATATCCCAGAATACCCTGGAGAACGCGGACGTGGTGAGGGGTTTCTCGAAGATTGTCGAGCAGGTTTCAAAGGAACTTGCCGCGAACATCGATACCATGCGCGCGAAACAAGCCTGAACCCATCATGGAACAGATCGCTGGCGTGCTGACGCATATCATCTATTTCGGAGCCGGCCTCACCTTCATGATGGCCGTTGAACAGCTTGCGAGCCGGGACCGGAACAGGATCAACTACATCTCGGCCGCCATGCTGGCGAGCAACAGCATCATTACTCTGGGAGCGGGAATGTATGCGAACGGCGTCCAGTATGAATACCCGCTGTCCACGCTGCTCTTTGTCACGTCAGTCTACCTGACCGGACCGCTCAACCTCTTCTACTACACGGCCCTGATGGACCCGCAGAAGGATATCCCCGCGCGCATCAAGGGGCACCTTGTTTTTCCCCTGGCAGCGTTCGTAGCGGAGATGATATTCCATTTCAGGCCCGATGAGGAGAAGCGACAGATCATCCTGGAGATCTTCACGCCCGGGTCGCTGCATATCATCAAGCTTGGCATTTGCCTGGGCGCGCTGTTTGTCACTGCCTATCTTGCATACCTTACCCGGGAGACCGTTTCCGTATGGAAAAGCCGGAAGATAAGGACCGAAACGAGGATAGTGGTGGGCCTGAGCGTGGCGGCCATCGCGGCCGTGATTTTCTTTCTCGCAGGGTTCCTTGCAGGCACCAGGCACCTGTTTCTTTTGAGCGGGCTGCTCCTGACGGGGATACACGCGTTTATCTTCCTGGCCCACAGCAGGTACCCCGAGTTCTTCCAGCTCCTGAAAAGGGAAATAAGGGAGACAAAATACCGGAATAGCATGCTCAGGGGCATGGATACCGATGCGCTTCACGGTCAGCTCTCTGCGCTCATGACGGACGAAAACCTCTACAGGGATTATGACCTGTCCCTCAATGCGCTTGCCGCGCGCCTGGGGATAACTCCGCACCAGCTGTCGCAGTTCCTCAACGAGAGGCTCAGGATGAATTTTTCGAACTATGTAAATTCGTTCAGGATTGCTGAGGCGAAAAAGCTGATCGGTGAAGACCCTGCCCGCAGTGTTATTTCCATCTGCTTTCATGTCGGTTTCAATTCAAAATCCGCGTTTAACAAGGCCTTCAGGAAATTCACCGGCGTCAATCCCAAGGAAATACGACGCACTTCAGGTAGCGTGCTATAAGGATCAACAGGTACCGGTCCTCGATATTCATGAACCGTTTTATAAAACAGGTCGACAGAAAACTGCCGCGGTGATATTATATGGGCGGCTGGTTCCCGGTCGCGAATACAACATATAAATGGAGATACAAAAGCGATGAAATTTTTCGACGGCAAACGCGTCTACATCACCGGCGGTTCCAGCGGTATCGGCCTCGAGATCGCCCGCCAGCTCTCGCGCGAGGGGGCGCATGTTTTGCTCTTTGCACGCGACCCCGGCAGGCTAGAGCGGGCACGGGCCGATGTCGAGAAAAACCGCCGCGGGGCATCGCAGAAAATAGCCGTAATGGCGATGGACGTCAGGAATGCCGCTTCAGTGGAGCGTATAATAGCGCGGGCGGCTCAAGAATTCGGGGCTCCCGATATCCTCGTCAACAGCGCGGGGATCGGCCACGCCGATTACTTCGAGAATATTACGTATGAAACGTTCGATTCGGTCATGCAGATCAACCTATACGGCACGCGCAACGTCATCGCAGCGGCGCTTCCGCACATGAAGGAGCGGGGCGGCACGATCGTCATCATTTCCTCGATCGCGGGACATCTCGGCATGTTCGGGTACACCGCTTACGGCACGTCCAAGTTCGCGCTGGTCGGCTTCTCGGAATGCCTTCGCGGCGATCTGAAGCGCTACGGCATACGGGTGATGGTCGCGTGCCCGCCCGAGACTGACACGCCCTTGGTGGCGCATGAGAGCAAGACCATTCCTCCGGAGGCACGGGCCGTGAAGAACATGGCCGGCCTCCTCAAGCCCGATTTCGTGGCTCGCCGCGTCATCCGCGGCATCCGGAGGGGGAGGTATCTCGTCATCCCGGGGTTCCTCGCGAAGTCGCTGTACTTCATGCAGTGCTATCTGCCCGGCTGGATGATCCGTCTCACCGCGGACATGACCGCGGGACGGGCGGCGAGGAAGCCGGTACAGAAGTGAGAGTGTAGCATCAAGGAGACGGATTATGAATAATGACAGGTTCTTCGATGTGCCACGCACATTTTACACGACCTCGTGGGGCGAGATCCAGGTCCCCATGTTCTTCTATGATGTTTCGGAACGGCGCCTCAATTACTTCGTGGATTATGAACGGGTGACACCATATCTTGCCGGTACCGGGCTCGTGCCATGCCGCTTCTTTAACGGTAAGGCGCTGGTAAGCCTCATATTTTTTCAGTACCGCGATGTAACCATCGGTCCCTATGACGAGGTAACCATAACTATTGTGGTGCGGCCTGCGATGCTTCCCGATCCGCGCCCGTACCTGACCAAGGTGCTATTCAAAAAAAGGGGCGCCGGCTGGGGAAATATGGGCGCCTATGTACTGGAAATGCCGGTGACCATCCCGGCAGCTCGGGCGGCAGGTCGTGAGATATGGGGATACCCGAAATTTCTCACGAAGATACCGAACAGGCTTTCAGGAAGAAAGTTCGAATTCGGCGTGCTCGATCCGGACACCGGCAAGCCGATCCTTTCGGTCAAAGGGGAGGCAGGGCCGGGCGTGCCGACCAAGGCCTTTGACCTGGTCACGTTCAATAATTACCGGGACGCCATCTGGAAGATCATTATCGATGCTGACGCCTGGTACACAAATGCTCTCCCGCGTCATCTGGAGGTGGAGGTGGGCGGCGGGAACCACCGCATGGCGCGGAATCTCCGCGCCCTGGGACTGGCGGAGCTCAGGCCGTTCGTCATACAGAGTGCAGACAGGCTCCGAACGAGGCTGAATCCCGGAATGCCGGTGGCCTCTTGGAATTCGCCGGAATTGCCGTACCGATATAAAGAGGAGATCGATTTCGGGAAAAGAAAAAGGTCTGGCAGCCAGGTTTTGAAACCGGGCCGCAGAAAGTCATAAACATATCCGGAGACATTGGTATGAACTATTTCCAGGATAAGAACGTCCTCATTACCGGCGCGGCAGGCGGATTCGGCGTGGAATTTATAAGACAACTCCTGCCTCTCGGGACTCGCCTGTTGCTCGCGGACATTAACGGGCCGGCGCTGGAAGAGAAGGTCTCCTCCGTCATGTCATCGATTCCCGGAGTAGCCGGAAGGGTTGTAAAGACAATCGAGTCCGACCTGTCAACGGCAGGAGGATGCGAGGCGCTCTACCGCTCCTGCGACATTCCTGTGGACATCCTTATCAACAACGCGGGTATGCTCACCTACGGCTTTTTTCATGAACACCCGGCGGACGCGCTGGATCGGCTCATGGCGGTCAACATGCTGGCTCCGATGCGACTGTCACGGCTATTCCTGCCGGATATGGTGGCGCGAAGGGGAGGACATATCGTATTTATCTCGTCTCTGGCGGCAGCGGTTCCCACGGCCCTCGAGACGTCCTACAGCGCATCGAAGTGTGGTGTGCGCGGGCTTGGCATGGCCCTGTCAGCCGAGGTGAAGAAGTTCGGCGTGGCGGTGACCAATGTCTATCCGAATTTCGCAGATACAGGCATGCTCAACACCGGATCGTTCGGCAGCGCCACGGTCAGGCGCGTGAGTCCATTCATGATCGGCAGCCCGGCCATGATAGTACGTTCGGCCCTGCGCGGAATCGGGAGGAAAAAACTCAATGTATACCCGGGCGTGCTCACAAAGGCCATCAGCCTGTGGGCGGGGATATCCTCCATGGTGTACACGCTTTCGGCAGATGAACAGTGACGATAGCGAGGCTGAATGAACTGAATCGTGCCTTCTCGGACGATAAGAATTATAAGCATTAAGGATTAACTCGTATGTCAGACAGCGAAAAAAAATCAATCCTCGTAACGGGAGCGGGCGGATTTATCGGCTCGTTCCTCAGCAAAAGACTTGTGGATGAGCAATACGCGGTAACGGGCCTTGCGATGCCGGGGGAAAACACAACCCGTCTGGAAAAAATGGGCGTGCGTATCCTCCGCGGCGACCTGACAAAGCCGGACGCCATCAAGGGTATCTGCAACGGCATTGATGTCGTGTACCACCTTGCGGCCCGGGTAACCTACTGGGGGACCCGTAAGGATTTTTACGATGCCATCTACGAAGCGACTAAGAACCTTCTCGCGGAGGCGGCCGGCAGTGCAAACCGCTTTATATATACAAGCTCCGTGGTGGCCACTGGGCTCGGTCCGCAACACCGGAAAGGCCAGAAAGAGGAGGACCCGGCCAGGAAGACAGGCATATACTACGGTGACGCCAAGCTCGATGCCGAGGGCCTGGTGATGGAATTCCACCGGGCGGGAAAAATCTCCGGCACGATCATCCGTCCCACCAACGTCATCGGCCCGGGGAGCGTCTGGGTGCGTGACGCAATCGACAATTTGAGGAAGCCCTTTCTCCCGCTCATTGACGGGGGTATGTGGAGCGCGAGCCTGGTCTATGTCGAGAACCTTGTCGACGCGCTGTTTCTCGCGGGCACGCGCAGAGAGGCCGAAGGTCAGATATATCATGTGCGGGACGACTGTGGGACCACCTGGCGGCAGTATTTCGAAGACATAGCGGGCCTCATCGGGAAAAAGATAACGCCAATCACATTTACATCGATACCCTTCGGGCTGGCGTGGGCAGGGGCGGGCGTAATAGGGCCGGTCTGCGCCGGCCTTCACCTGAAGACGACTTTGACGCGGCACAACGTGGGCATGATGGGACGCGATAATGACATTGATAATTCCCGGATAAAACGTGATCTGGGATGGAAGACACGCGTTCCCTATGAAGAGGCTCTCCGACGCATCGGCGCGTGGATAAAGGAGGCGGGACTGGCGGGTTGATACGAACCAGGAAGGCATGAATTCCGAGAACGCCGTCAGTACTGCACCAGGCTTCCGTCTCTCTTTGCCCGCCGCACGGCGAACCGGAACGCGAGTATGCTTACCGGCATGACAATCGCGATGAAGATGAGAAGGTTAAAAAGGACCGGGACGATGTCCGCGAACCCTGTTCTCGCGAGGAGCAGCTCGCGCAGGGCCTTGATCGCGTGCGTTGCGGGGAGCGCCTCCGCGAGGTACTGAAGGGGGAGGGGGAGGACTTCGACAGGGAAGATGATGCCGCCAAGGAAGTAGCTTGATGTGCCGAACAGGAGCTTGATGGGGTTGCCCTGTTTGAATATCATGATGAATGAAGCGGAGAGCATGCCGATCGACAGGAACGCGACAAGGGTGAGCGACAGTATCAGCAGCGTCCCCGCTATGCTTGCGATCGACAAATGAAAGCCGAGAAATGCGGCGCCGAAGGCGATCAGCAGGAACGACTCCAGGAACGCCTGGATAAAAGACCAGAGCGAGTTCCCGATGAGAATGGTATAGATGGATGTCGGCGTCCCCAGGAGTGCTTCAAGCGTCCCTTCCACCTGGGCCGAACGCACGTCGTCTGAGAGCGCGTTCAGGCCGACCGAGATGAAGCTTGAAACGGCGTATCCCACCAGGACGTACGAAAAATAATCGCCGCCGTAACGCGCGAGGTAGGGGGAGATGGCGCCGCTGAAGGTCTGGCCGATGAAATAGAACATCAGCAGGGTGACGGCGATTTTTACCAGCTGGAGCAGAAGGTTAAACCGATAGCTCAGCGCGATCAGAAGGTCTTTCCTGAGAAACGCGGCGATTTTCATCATGCGTCGCCTCCCGCAAGCCGCGCGAACAGCTCAACGATGGACTCGTCGCGCTCCGCGCACCCCGTCACCTCTCCCCCGCCGGCAACGGCTGCCCTGACCGCGGCCGGGATGGCCCTCCTGTTGACGGCGGCGCATTCGACGCTGCCGCGTTCCTCGCGGATAATCGTGACAGGCAGCCTGACGGCCCAGTTCCTCCGCGGCATTCGGGAAAAATTAATCGTGAAGGTGATGCCGGGCCTGATCATCGACCGGAGACGCGCCGGCGTGCCCTGCGCGATCACCCTTCCGCCGTGCAGCAGGATGATGCTGTCGGCCAGCTCATGGACTTCGTAGAGGTCATGGGTGCAGAGGAGAATGGTCGTGTTCCGCTTCCTCACGATGTTTTCCCTGATGAGGGCGTGGATGCCGCTTTTGGCTATCGGGTCGATGTGACTGGTCGGCTCGTCGAGGAGGAGGATGCCCGGGTTTCCCAGGAGCGCACGGGCGAGCAGAAATTTCTGCCTGGTCCCGGTTGAATAGAGCCTGAAGGGTTTGTCCGCTTCCGCGGTGATAGCAAGCTCCGAGAGGATCTCCCCGACCATGTCCCTGATGGTCGACCTGTTAAATCCGTACAGGGCAGAAAAAAATTCGAGGTTCTGGCGGCCGGTCAGCCTCCAGTAGAACGACCGGTCATTTGATGCCATCACGCCGATTTTCACCGCATCGCGCTCCGCCCCGCCGCGGGGGCCGCCTTTCAGGGCGATATCGCCGCCGTCATGACTGACAAGGCCTGCGAGAATTTTTATGACCGTTGTTTTTCCCGCTCCGTTGGGGCCCAGCAGGCAGGTGATTTCTCCCGGCGAGCAGGAAAAAGTCGCGTTTATCAATGCGTCGATTTTTTTTGCAGCCTGCCACGGCAGGATCGACGGAATGCGATAAATCTTGGTCACGCCATTGAAACAAATCGCCGGCGGTTTCATTTCTTTTTTCATATCATCGTATGGAGTATCGCCCGTCTTGTATCTGTATATTCCTCAAATTACTGTTCTATATATACGACGTTTAATAATAATTGCAGAAATTATATCGCACTGTCATAGCGAGGAGCGTAGCGATGAAGCAATCTTATTAATCAGGCAACAATAATTGATCAGAGCAGTTATTTCTATAACTTTTTTCTATATAAATTCAGATCGCTTCGCTATCTCGCGATAACAATCAGTCAATTAGTGTTTTTCAGATTTTATCTTATCAAAGAAGCATTATAATTCGTTCGAGGAGGCTTTTTAATAAATTTTGGCGGGTATTGAAAAGATTCCTAAAATTAGACAAAAAATACAAGAAATTCGGAAAATTGCACAAAAAAGAAAAAAATGAATTTTTCGTGTTGACATAATCATTGATTAATATGGTATGTGTGACAGTTTAATCAATTTGTCATAAAAACACAAAAAATTGGGTGGGGATAACGTATAATGAAAAAGGAATATCAAGTTCCAACCATAATCAGCGAGCAGATAAAAGTCGGTGTGTTCGGCGCATACGGAAGCAACAGCGGCCCGATAGCCATACTTGCTCCTTTCTTTGGGTTGTGCTGCAGCTAATCAGTTATCGTTTTTAGTTCTTCGCTGCATTTTTGCATTAATTATGCTGTGAGAAGGGCTTCCTTTGGTGAGGCCCTTTTTTATTGCATGATTTTTTCCCAATTAATCACCTTGACCGCTTCTGCCGCGAATGCCTGCAGCGATACCCGCGGCGCAGTGACAGGCGGTTGGCGATTTTGCCGTAAGCGAGCCGGTTTCTATATACGTGACCCCCGGACATCGCCTGCAGTACGCCCGCATTCCGCATTTCGAACAGTCTGCGACATCCTCGGGTTTCAGCGTCCGGAGCTCTTCAAGGAAAGGGGCCGGACTGTCGTGCCATATGTCGCGCAGTGACCGCTCGCGCAGAGATCCGACCTTTTTCCTCATGAGGATGCATGGATACACATCGCCCTGGGGCGATATGGCCGCACTGTTTTTTCCGGCATTACAGGAGAGCACTGCCCCTCCCTTCATGTCCTCGCCCGGTATCAGCCCGCCGTTGATCAGTTCAGGGTCGATGGCCGCGATCTCCTCTCCGGTCAACAGGAAGTCCTGGGGCGTCCGCTCGCCGTCCAGCCGGGGGGACACCGTCAGGTTCGCCTGGAAGGTCGCGCCGAGGCGCGCGCACAACGCCTTCATGTCCTGAAGTTCGCGGTAGTTTTGCCGCATGACCGTGGTTTTCAGGGCAACGTTGATCCGCCGCTCTCTCAGGAGGGAAACGGCGCGCGTCATGCGGTCGAAGGCGCCCGGAACGTTCATGAGCGTGTCGTGGGTTTCGGGTGTGGCGCCGAGAAGCGATATCTCCGCACTGTATACGCGGAGTTTTTCCAGCATATCCGCCTCGGCGCGGCCGATCATCAGGCCCGTGGTGAGGATGCTCAGGAAAAAGCCGTGCTTTCTCGCCGACTCGATGACGGCGGCGAGGTCCCCCCGTGCGAACGGCTCCCCGCCGGTTATTCCGATGTTGATCGCGCCCTCGTCCCTGAGCTGGCCGAAGATGTCGGAAAATTCCGCGAGCGTCAGCTCGTTCTCGTTGTTCCTGACCTGAAAGCAGTGGACGCAGCTGCAGGGACAGCGGTGCGTCACCTCGATCATGAGACTGTGTATCTTGTTGAGGGCGCGGTATTTTTCGATGAGCTGGCTGTGCAGGTCCACGGCGACTATACGGTGATAAGGTTTTTGTCCTCGAGTGTTTCAAGGAACATCAGCGTGTCCGTCTCGGCGCGGCTTCTCTCCACGTCATACTCGGCGCAGAGCCTGTCAACGATGTCGCCTGCCGACAGCGTCCCGTCGATGTTTCGCCAGATGAAGCTGCCGGTCTCATCAAGGCTGTGCAGTTCGTCGCCGGTCTCGGTTATGATTATAACGGCGCCCCCGAGTTCCCTGATGCACAATCCCCCGATGGGCGAAGGGACGCTTTTCAATCCTATCATGTCGTTGTACGCTCCATGCCTGAATAGAATAACCTGTCGATTTCGTCCCAAAACCCCGCATCCGGAAGAAAGTCGAGCCGGTAAACGGGAACTGAACGGTATATCGCTTCTGCAGTGTCCATCATGGCTATAAAAATCCTCACCGACTGTTGCTCGTGCAGTGCCACGGGCGGAACGATCTCCTTCGCCAGCAGCGGAATTGCATCGGCTTCTTTCGGTGAAGATATCGTGTGCGAGGCGCCGTGTCCGAGCAAAAAGACGGCCTTGAGCGGGGCCGAGCCACCTTTTTTATCCTTGAAAAATCCGTTGAACGGCGTCCCGTGTATCGTTATGCCGCTGGTGCCGAATTCAAGGAGGCAGATCTCGTCGTTCAATACGTGGTGGCCGCGACTCAGCGACGCTATCGTTGATTTGCCCGAGCCCGACGGCCCCGCGAACATGAACCCGTCCTTGCGGAACAGCACGCCCGAGCAGTGGGCCAGGACTGCGTTGCTCTGCCTGATCATGCGGCATGAGTAGAATGCCTGGTAGAGGATCTGCTCGAAAACCCTCGTTCTCTGGCCGATCATCAGGCCCTTTTTGACCCAGAGCCGTATTTCGGCGGGGCCGGACGCGATCTCTCCGCGGATGACGCCGTCGCCGATTACGAATGTCCTGCCGTCGACCTTCTTGGCGGTGAACAGGGATTCCGGGATCTCGATCTCGTCATCGTGAACGACGATGTTGAGCTGGAGGATCACATCGGGCTCCTTCACAGAGGAGGGCGCGCCGAAGTAATCGGCCAGTGAGCCCGCGTATTCCCCGGAGGGGCAGAGTATGCCGGTCACATGATTTCCGACTTCCAGCCGGTATTCATTTATGTTTTTTTGAGACATCTCTTGATAAACCTCGGCATGATTAAGCCCGCGTTCCAGGCGACAAGGATGATTTGCCGGAGGGCGTCGTGTCCGGCCTTTTTCCTCGCCTCCCGGGACGCGATCTCCTTATATCCTCCCGCCCCATCCCGAATGGCGTCCACGACCCCGACTACCCGGCTGCCGCGGATCCATGATCCAAAGCGATTCGCGTCGCCCTTCTGGTAAAGGAACGCCGTCCCCCACGGTGGTATTCGCGCGAGGAGGCGATGGGTCGTCAATGAGTTTTTCTCATTGAATACGATAATATCGCCGACAAGGAGCTCCCCGGCGGAAATTGATCGTATTCGTATCGTGCTGCCGGGCGTTATGAGGGGCGACATGCTTCCCGACAGCACCGGCAATTCGACGGTGGCGCCGTGAGGCACCATGCCGTTGAGAAGGTCAAACCAGCCCGCTATTATTTCGCGACTGTTTTTTTCAGGCATTGCGAGCACGCCCGGGCGCGGGAAAAGACATGAAAACCGCATCCGCATGTCTCGCGTTTTTATCAAACGGTCGCGCCAAAACGCCCCCCTGAACTCTTTTAAGGTGTAATTACAGAATAATTGCGATTATGCCATAATTCAAGAATAAAAACCGGGCCTGAAACGAAAAAGTTGATTGCGGGGCGATACGGCGCGGCGAAACGGGCGCGAACGATTCGGTTTTATAGTGCAAATAAATTTTTTTCTTGTCCATTCGTAAAGCGATTATTACTGTAATACCGTGAATGCCTTTATCAGGGCGGCATATGGATGCGACAGCGCGAACGTTCCCTTCCGGCGGCGCCGATGCGTCGCTCAATTTATTGCGGGCGGATTAGTATGGGCATGAAAATGGAGCATATGCTTTCGGTGGAGCTCTGCCGAAAGAAACCAAACCGGCAGCTTGTAGAGAATGTCGTGCGCGCCGCCGGTTTCAATCGCGATTATTTTTTTCACATCCTGCACCGGCACATGGTGATGCCCGCCGCCCTGGAGAGGCTGCTTCAGTATTCGCTTCCCGAACCGATGAAACGGAGCATGGCGTCCGCGGCAAAAGAAGTGGTCCTCGGCACAACGCTCTTCAACAACATGATTAAAAATGAATTGTTCAGGATACGCTCCATCCTGAAAGGCGGCGGGATCGAATATATTTTAATGAAGGGGCTGTCGCTGGATTTTTCGGGGATACGCACAATCGGCGACCTGGACATCCTGGTGAGGGAGAAAGACCTGCTTGCCGCGGACCGGCTGGTCCGGGAGGGCGGTTTTGAGTATGTCGGCGGGATGTTGAATCCTCTCATAAAGGATTCGGAAAAAAACGACCTCTCGAGCCAGCTCGGATGGAACAACCAGTTTCAGTACATTAATCCCAAAAACCGGTTGCTGCTCGAGCTCCACACAAACCTTTTCGAGAGGGGCCGCGCCTACCTGTTCAACCTCGATCCCCTTCTCGACGCGATCGGGTCATTCTGGGAAAACCGGACCTGGGACGGGGCACTGGGCTGTCATGTCTTCTCCATGGATGACCGGCTGATCCTCATGTGTCTGCATACGGCGCTGAAGCGGTCGCCCTACGCCAATATGTTCGTTCTCAGGAACCTGACCGACATCGCTGCCATTATCGAGCGGGGCGTGGACTGGGAAAACGTCGTTTCCCGCGCGCGAGCGATGAGGGTCGTTTCGTTTCTGCTCTTTTCACTCGCGTTCGCCGTCCGGATCCTCGGCACGGATGTTCCCGGCGCCGTGCTGGAAGGCCTTCGCGCCGAGTGCGGCGGGGGAGAGCGCTTGCTCGTCGCGCTTCATCTCAGGTGCTTTCACAACCTCGAGTCGAGCCGGCTGCTCTATTCACAGCTCTATAAAATCCTGGCGCCGTTCGTGTACCAGAAAAAATGGCTGCCGCGCATGCGACAGGCGTTCCTCATCCCGGTCCTTTTCCCGTCGCGCTGGAGAATGTCCGGCATCTATCGTGTGAGGAAAGACAGCCCGCTGATTTATTTCACGTATTTGCTGAACCCCTTTCGGTGGATCTATCTATCGGTGAGGAGGCTGATCCGCCTGGTCTTTTAGTTTTTTCGAGAGGTGCCGCCATGAGTGTTTTCGAGATTATCATGCTGATCTGTTTCGGCTCGGCATGGCCATTTTCCATCTACAGGACCTGGAAATCAAAATCGGTGGAGGGGAAGAGCCTGCTGTTCCTGTTGATAGTGCTGACCGGATATTTTGCAGGCATTTTACATAAGATTTTTTTCAATTATGACAATGTTATTTTTTTGTATATAACGAATTTCACGCTTGTTGCCGTCGACACGGGGCTTTATGTGCGCCACAAAAACGGGGAGCGGGCATGAAATTTCCGCCGCGGGCGGCCCGTCACCTATATCCTGATGCCCCGCTTGTATAGCCCGCCGGCTATTTCGAAGGCGGTCAGATCCGTTTTTTCAATTACCTGCTTCGGTTTCGTGGTTCATTCCGGTGAGGATCTCGATTGTTACCATTGTCCCGGTTCCCACGGTCGACTGTATGTCGAGAGTGTCCGAACACTTCTTTATGTTGGGGAGCCCCATGCCGGCGCCGAAGCCGAGGTCGCGCACCCACGGTTCGGCGGTCGAGTAGCCCTCCTTCATGGCAAGCGTAATGTTCTCTATGCCCGGCCCCCGGTCCTGCACGATGATCGTGATTTTTTCGCTGTCGATGTTGAACTTCATGGTCCCGCCGTTTGTGTAGATGGCTACATTCATCTCGGCCTCGTAGGAGGCAATTGCCGCCCGGCGGATGACGGCCGGGTCCATGCCCAGGCGCTTCAGGTTTTTCTTCATGGTGGTCGACACCGCGCCGGCCCGGTCGAGGTCCCTTCCCGCGATATCGAACGAGAGTGAGAGGTTTATGCGGTCGGCGTTTATATCCTCGAAAAAGTGGCTGGCGCGGTACTGCCGCACTTCCTCCTCGCTGTACTGCTCCTCCAGCTTTCTGAGGGTGCACAGAATGACATCCCCCTTGGTTATTATGCCGACCAGGGTGCCGCTCTCCCGATCGAGAACAGGGAAGCGGCCGAACCCTATCTGGTCAAATCGCTTGATGGCGTGCACGAGCGGCTGGTCGGCGTAGAGGCACTGCGGGTTTTTCGCCATGCGGTCCCTGACCTTCTCGCCGCTGGAGCCGTTTGTCAGCCAGGAGATGAGGTCTGAGATGCTGATAATTCCGACGAGGGATGTGCCATCAACGACCGGCATGCCGCTGAGGCGATGCGCGCTCATTTCGTCGTTCAGCCTGCTCATGGCGTCATCCGGACGTGCGGTGATGACCTCTTTCTTCATCGCGTCTTCAACCTTGAGCTCGAAGAGTATTTCCAGGGTTTTGTCGATTCGTGCTTCCATTACACTTCCCTGTTCATGTTGCTGAGGCCGGCAATGAGCATATCGGGAGCATCCTCACGGGCCCGGGCCACGCCAATCTATGTGCCAGGTCGGGACGGGAGTATCTCGGCATCCGGTATCCGATCACAGGCATTATGGTCATCGGCATAGAGCAGCGCCGGTTTTTCCCTCGGTTCATGATGTTAATCCGGCACGGCGGAACAATTTATTGATGAAAATAAATCACGGCTGATTATCGCGTCAAGGATAAAAAAATGAAGGTTAGGCCGCAATTTTTACCGAGGGGGCGCCCGGTTGCCGGTATTCTTGTTGAAAATTTCCATGATGCGGGTATTCTGGGTATACAGGACGAATGAGCCTTTTTTCACCGGATGCGGGCATGAACGAATACACTTTTACACCTGACGAGACGGCGGTCCTCGGTTCCATCGAGAAGTCGGCATCGCAGGGCGGGACTCTCGATGAGGCCGGCGCGCTGATCTTCCCGGAGCTCAGGAGGATCGTTCCCTGCGAAAGACTCGATATCGGCCTTATCGAGGAAAACGGGAGGCGCGTCGAGATCCGGCATGTTCACGCGGATTATGATCCGCTGGAGGTAAAACCGGCCTATATCGCGGATATGCCGCCCGCTCTGTTCGAGGGCGCGGACCGGTCGGTCAGCCACATCATTGACGACCTTGATAAGCACGACTTCGAGGACGAGCATATCGATTTATACGACAGACTCAGGAAGGACGGGATCAGGTCCCTTGTTGTTGTCCCGGTGGTATCCGGCGGGATTATCGGCCTTATGGCCTGCTCGTCCCGTTCCGCCGGCGCCTTTTCCGGCCGTCACGGCGCGCTGCTCGAGGAGGTGGCGAGGATCCTTCGGTATTCGGTGGAAAAGGAGTACCAGGCCGACCAGATAGACAAGCATTACCGCGCCTATATGGAGATGCTCAGCTTCGTGTCGCATGAGCTGAAGAGCCCCGTATCGTCCATGGTGACCCTTATCAGGACGCTCGCGGACGGATATTACGGCAAGATGGACGAAAAACAGCGCGAGATCCTGATGCGCGTCGTGCAGAAGGCCGAGTACCTCCAGGCGGTCAGCAGCCAGTACCTGAGCCTTGCCCGCTTCGAAAGCAAGGCCGAAGGCATAAACCCGCAGCTCGTTGATTTCATCGATGATATTATCGAACCGACCATAGAGATCCTCATGCCACAGATGGACGAGCGTTCCATGAAGCTGGAGCGGGAATATCATGATAACATATTTCCCGTCCGGTGCGACCCCGGCCTGGTAAAGATCGTGCTGATGAACCTCCTGGGGAACGCCATAAAGTACGGCAACCGGGGCGGCCTCGTCCGGATAACCCTGTCGAAGGGATTCAAAAAATTTTCCGTGTCCGTGTGGAACGAGGGGCCCGGTTTCAGCGAGCAGGACAAGCACCGGCTGTTCAGGAAGTTTTCGCGCCTCCAGAGCGAGAAGCTCGTCGAGAAAAAGGGGAGCGGCATAGGCCTCTACGTGTCATGGAAGATAGTCCAGCAGCACTGCGGGAGGATTTTCGCGGAATCGGAGCAGGGTTCGTGGGCCCGGTTTACCGTGGAGCTGCCTCAGTACCAGGAGCTCTGCGACATTGAATAGGAACGGGGCGTTGCGCCGCGGCTTGCCGAACCGCTACGGTCTATCCATCTCCTCAAGATATTTGTCCCAGACCTCGTCGATCTCTCGCGCGGCCTGCTCATCGAGCTTCTCGATGATAAAGCCGGCATGGACGATCACCCTGTCGTTGATCTTGATGTCGGGCATAAGGGATATGTCCACCGTTGTCTCGACGCCGCGGGCCTCGGCCACGGCCCGGCCCCCCTCAATTCTGGTAATGGTCATTGGTACCGCGAGACACATGTTGGTTCTCCTGTCTTGATTTGGACCTCACCCCCGGCCCCGCTCCCCGTGGGAGAAAGCGCGGCGGAGGCGGGACGAGGTCAGCATATTCTCGGCAGCTGCTCCTCGGTCAGGAGAGGGAGAATCCGTCTCCCTCCGATCGTCGTTTCCACGTAGGCCCTGCCCGGGAATTCCTTGTTTATATCGCCGATTATGGCCGCCTCTTTTCCCTCGGGCGTTTCTTTCAGTATCCGCACGATGGGCTCGGCGTCTTCTGCCCTGACGATGAACAGCGCCTTTCCCTCGTTCGCCGCGTACAGGGCGTCGATGCCGAGTATGGAGCAGACCCCCTTCACCTCGTCGCGGACAGGCAGGGCGTCCTCGAACAGCCTGGCGCTGAAGGGCTTTCCCTGCACGATCTCGTTCAGCACCGACGCCACGCCGCCGCGGGTCGGATCGCGCATGAACTTGACGCTTTCCGGAAACCGGCCGGTCACCGCGCCTATCATGTGGTTCAGGTGCGCGCAGTCGGACTGCAGGCCGCGCGAGAACGAGAGGTTGTTCCGGAGGGCCATGATCGCCATGCCGTGGTCGCCGATGGTGCCGTTCACGATGATTTTATCGCCCGGGACGATGTCGCCGCGGCTCACCTTCGCGTCGAAGACGCCTATGCCGCTGGTGTTGATGAAGATTCTATCCGCCTTGCCGGCCGGGACCACCTTGGTGTCGCCGGTGACGATTTTCACGCCGGCCCTGTCCGCCTCGGATTTCATTGAGTCCAGGATCCGTTCCAGGTCTCCGAGCTCAAGCCCCTCCTCGAGGATGAGCGCGCATGATATGTAGAGCGGCCGGGACCCCATGACCGCCAGGTCGTTGACGGTCCCGTTCACCGCCAGCGTGCCGATGTCGCCGCCCGGGAAGAAGATCGGCGTGATGGTGAAGGTGTCGGTCGTGAAGGCGATGTCGGCCCCCCCGGTGGGGAGTACCGCCGCGTCGTCGAGCTGCAGGATGTCCCTTCCGAACCGGGCGCGGATGACCTTCTCTATCATATCATTCATCAGCTTCCCGCCGCTGCCGTGTCCCGCCACGATTTTTTTAGACATCATCCTCTCCCGTACTTGTAGTATGCGGCGCAGGGCCCCTCCATGGAGACCATACAGGGTCCGACCGGCTCTTCCGGGGTGCACGCCCGGCCGTACAGGGCGCACTCCGGCGGAGTGATCAGGCCCCTGAGAAGTTCGCCGCAGCGGCATCCCTTCGCCTCTTTCGGGGGAGGCGGGGTCACCGGGAATTTGCTGACTGCGTCGAACTCCGCGAACTCGTTCCGCACCTCCAGGCCGCTTGCCGGTATGACGCCGATCCCCCGCCAGTGGGAGTCGGTCGTCAGGAACACGCGGTTCATAAGGTCGACGGCGGTCCGGTTGCCCGCTTCCCTCACGACCCGCGTATAACGGTTCACCGTCTCGCTTTTGCCCCTGCGAATGAGGTCGGTCAGCGAGAGCACGCCCATCATCAGGTCGGGCGCGTCAAAGCCGGCGACGACGCACGGCCTGCCGTGGCTCTCCGATATGAAACGCCAGGCGGCGGCGCCGATGACGGCGCTCACGTGGCCCGGCAGGATGAACCCGTCTATTTTTACCTCGCCGGCCCTGAGGATCGCGTCCACGGCCGGCGGGGTGAGCTTGTTGCCCGGCATGATCGAGAAGTTTTTGATGCCGCGCTTCCGCGCCTCGAGCACCGTCGCGGCCTCGGCAGGGGCCGTGGTCTCGAATCCGACGCTCAGGAAGACCACCTCGCGGCCGGGGTCTTCGGCGGCCATGTCCAGCGCGTTCACGGGAGAGTAGACTACGCGGACGTCCATCCCTTCCGCCTTCTCCTTCGCGAGCGAGCTGTAGGACGACGGCACCTTCAGCATGTCGCCGAAGGTGGCGATAACGGGGCCGTGGCTCCTCCCGATCTCGATGGCGCGGTCGAGGTACTCGTTCGGCGTGACGCAGACCGGGCAGCCCGGGCCGTCGATCAGCGAGAGGCCGTGCGGGAACAGGTCCTTCACGCCGGTCCGAAAGAACTCGGTGGTGTGCGTGCCGCACACTTCCATGACCCTGATCTCCCCGTCGAGGTTCAGGCCCTTGAGGCGCGCCGCCAGTTTTTTATCAAGCTCTCTGGTCATTACGTGATCTCTATGCTGGTTATTGAAAATTCGCGTCCCTGCAGCAGCTCGATATCTGACGAGTCGCACTTCACGCACGTGAAACTCCACTTTTTGTCCGGGAAGGTGTGCTCGTGGCCGCAGGCGTGGCAGCGAATGCTGACCGGGACGCGTTCGATGTCAAGCGCCGCCCCGTCCGCGATGGTGTCCTTGCTCAGCATGTCGAAATAGGTCTGGGCCCAATCGGGGATAATATCCGAGAGATGGCCTATCCTCAGGTTGACTTTTACGACCCTCGCGGCCCCGTTTTTTTTCGCGTGCTCCAGAACGATGTCGAGGACGTTGCTCATGATGGATAATTCATGCATTCCGGTATCACCTGCCGTTTCGGGGATTATCATACCGGGAAACGGGCGCTCCGTGTCAATCATTAATGTACTATTGTCCCGCGCGGCGCCGGCACATAAAAATCATTGATTATTTTACGGCGCGGCGTTATAGTGAGCTATACACATCACTGAAACCGGAGAACGTCATGAAACAGGAGAGGGGGATCGAACTGATCGTGGCAATCCCGTCCTACATGGAGGCCGATACGATCGGGTTTGTGACGAAGCAGGTTGGCCTCGGGATGCAGCGCTATTTCAAGGGCCTGAACGGCATTATCATCAACGTGGACAACAACAGCGAGGACGATACCCGCGGGGTTTTCCTGTCGACCGAAACGGCGACGGAAAAAAAATACATCACCACGCCGAAGGGCGTGAAAGGGAAGGGGAATAATTTTCTCAACCTTTTCAGGTACGCCCGTTCGGTATCCTCCACGCTGAAGGCGGCCGTGGTCGTGGACGCCGACCTCAGGTCCATCACGCCGGAATGGATCAAATACCTGGCCGAGCCGATACTCAAGGGATACGATTACGCGCTTCCCCGGTACAGCCGTCACCAGTTCGACGGCACCATCACCAACCACATCTGCCATCCGCTCCTCTACGGCCTCCTGGGCGAAAATATCCGCCAGCCGATCGGCGGGGAGTTCGCCTTTTCCCCCCGGCTGGTCGACTACTGGCTCGGTCGGAAGTGGCATCCCACCACCAGGTTTTACGGCATCGATATCTTCATGACCCTGAACGCGGTCATGGGAAAGTTCAGGATCTGCGAGGTGGGGCTGGGCGCCAAGATACACAAGGCAAGCTCGCCGAAGCTGGGGCCGATGTTCACCCAGGTGGTGACCACCTTCTTCGATATGCTCCTGTCGCGGAAGGCCGAATGGATCGGCATGCCGGTCGACAAGCCGAAGCCGAAGCCGCTCTTCGGCCTCAAGAAGCTGGCCAGCCCCCAGGAGCTCAAGGTCGATATCCGCGATCTCAAGGACAAGATGCACGCCGAGTTCCTCGCGCGCGAGAAGCTGCTGAAGAAGTACCTGAGCCAGTACATCTACGTCAACCTGCGCCACATGATCGACCAGGACCACTATGACATGGACACCCTGATGTGGACCCAGGCCGTCTACCAGATACTCTTCACCTTCGATACCGGGAGCGCGAAGGTGAGGAGGGAGATCATCGAGGCGCTGAAGCCCCTCTATTTCGCCCGCTCGGTCACCTTCGATTACGAGACCTGGAAGTACCGTATCGATTTCGCCGAGGAGCTGATCCACCACCAGTCAATGGCCTTCGCCTCGCAGAAGCCGTATTTCTACGGGCTCTACCTCAGGCGAGCGCAGGACGCGGACCGGAGGATGTCGCGGAAGAAGGAATGAGGGGAGAACGATCGGGAATTGATCGTGTTCCTTCGCTCGTCGGATGACGGACTTGAAATGGCCGCCGACGGCGGGTACGAAAGTATGTCGAGAAAAAAAGAGATAAGGTCTCTGTTAAAATAAATTGACAGGGAAGAGGACCCTGCATCACAGGGCCAATGCGATGCAGGGGCTTTCATCTGCAGTGACTATGGCACATCGGCAGGGCCCCGGCGCGCAAAAGGTTTTGAACAGGCGTTTTGCAACTTGATGTTATTCGGTGCAAATTGCTGGCTGAAACACACAAAATTTTTTTGCGATTAGGCAAGGTGTAGAATATACGAGCGAGAAGCAGGGAACGTTGTATAAGGTTTTATGAATACGGGGTATGGGCATCTCTATCGAGCATACGGGAATCCGCATGCGATGCCGAAAGGCGGGGAAAGCCCTTCCCGATATTGTGAAAAACAAATGATGCCCATTAAAATGTTATCTCGCACCCCAGATACGGCGCGACACCGTCAAGCCCGCTATAACTGCCGTCTTTCTCGTGAGAAACAAATTTTTCGGGATTCTTTCCCGGCATGTATGGCAGAAACGGATTAAATTCTTTATACCCATTAATGGTTTTGTTAATCGGTGCGAATACGTCGATAATCCCGACATACAACCTGACATGCCCCCGCTCGTATTCCCATTTGTAATCGTATTGAATATCTAGTCGATGATTCACAGGGAAATGCCCGGTATTACCCTTGAAATTATATACCGGCAAGTTCATGATTCCGGAGCCGGATAAATCATAACTCGTTACTATGGTCGTATGAGGGAACGACGTATACAGCTGGAAACGTGCACTGATAGTATGCCGCCTGCAGGTCAGTCCAAGTATGATTTTCAGGGAATGTATTCGCTCATAATCCGCGTTTATCCACCGGGACCCGCTTATATCGGCCACGTGGATATTATGTACGAACCACCAGTACATATTTTCATTATAATAATTATTTCCGTACAACGAACCGATCATCCCCAATGAACCCATCACAAGCGGAGAGGAGGGATCCATGAAGATGAAAGCAGGAAGAAAGAGGCCGGAACGCTCCTGGGAAAAGGCGAGAGAATAGCTGAGCCATCCAAACCAGGTGATCGACCCGCCGTTTTTTTCCTTTCGCGCAAGGAACTCGAGCCCGTAAGACCGCATTCTTCCCCGGTTGAGACCGATCCTGAACGAGCCGTTTCTTCCCATATGCGGATAGGTTTCGAAAAGATCGCGCAGATAACAGTAAAATCCTTCGACCGACAGCGTGAAGAGATCGATCTTCTGTTCAACCGAGACGGCGGCTTGTATGGCGCGCTCCGGCTTGGCATAATGTGCTCTCGCGTACTGCGGGTCCTCGTTAAAAAGGGCCGCCGGGTTGTTTTGGAAAAAAGAACTGTATATCCCGGCGGCGCCGGCCAAGGTCGTTCCGGTATCAAACCGGTACGTCACGGATCCGCGGGGATCGACAGTTGCCGTCTTGGACCGCTTCAGGTAGTCGAGCCGCGCCCCGGCCGTTACCTCCAGACCGCCCCAGGTTATGCGGTTGTCGAGATACCCGCCCAGCGAATGATTGTTAACATGAATTGAATAGGGATAGTGTAGCTGAATAGCATATGGCGGGCCGGATGAACCGGTTGTCATTATTGATATGTAATTGTACCCGGCATCGTTCTTTCCATGAAAGTCATAATATGTATAATTATATTCAATCTCGCCCCTGAGCTGCGCGTGATGCTTTATCCAGTCGACTTCAAAGTTGTTTTTTACGCCCATCATGTTTGGATTAGATTTTTTTGAACCGAAATAAGTGTGCATGCAGACATTTGTCAGTTCAAAGAAATACATGAAGGTGATGGTTTCTTTATATAATCTTCGTTCACTCCAGGAATTGTAAACCAGGAGGCTGTTCTTAAAACGACCGCCGTGGTAATTATAGTACAACCCCTGGTTGTGAAACATGAGCAATTTTCTCTCATCTTTATAATTTTCGATCGACCTGAATTCATTGTCGCCTGCCCCGATGCCGAGAATTGAGAACGAATTTTTCTTATCCAGGGCATAATGCGCTTTGACCTGGTAATCCCAGTATTCCAGTTTATAATCGGACATGTAATTTCCGGCCTCACGCCTTTTTTCCTTCGGGTGCAGGGCCTGATACAACATACTGTCAAGTATGTATTTAAGGCCATTATACCGCCCGCCGAACATGATGTATCCCTTCGTCGCCCTCATGAATTCCCCGTTTTCATCCGGCGGCGGGCGCCTGGTAATGGGGACCCTGAAAAACAGTGAATTCGATATCATATTAATGTCAATGGATCCACTGAAACGCGCTACATCGTCATCGGTCGTAATATCCACAACGCCGGCAAGCGCCCCGCCGTACTGCACCGGAAAAGCGGAAGAGTACACGTCCACGCCCTTGATGAAGCGGGTCGAAATAACCATGTGCTCGCCGTTGAAATGCACAGGGTACGGAACGGGCATTGAATCAATGTAATACCTGTTGTGCTCAGGCCTGAGACCGCGGAAGACCAGGTCTCCGGTAAGACCGGTCGCCCTCTCGATGCCGGGAAATATCGTCAGCGCGTTCATCGGGTCACCCAGCGACGCTGTTGTCTCCTCGATCTCCGCTGCGGTCATGGACCGGCGGGATACCTGCTGCTTCGGGCGCTCCCCGCGTATGATGATGCCGTCGTCAGGGTCCTCTTTGATTTCTGCCATTGCCGCCACACAAGGCAGATATATTGACATAATCATGATAAGCAAATGCACGAAAAAAGAACGACGCACGCACGCAACCTCGCACAAGCAATATATCGCAATTCACTCAAACAGGAAATGGGGGGCAAAAAACGGGCCTTATCGGCAATAACATTGGTTATATGGATTATTTTGGCCCCGGAATTTATTTCATTACTATTATGTGTTTCTTTCACTAACCTTGTGACAAAATTTTTTCTGGATGCTGGGCAATTTTATTCAATTTCAAGGAAACTATGGCCACACCAGCGGTGCCCGGTGCGACACAAGGCCGCTTATCTGCAGTTAGTTTGGCACACCGGCAGGTCTCTGGCAAGCAAAAAGTTCTGGACGGGGGGGCTAAAATTTCGCCGCCTTCCGCTAATAGGACTTGACGTCTCCAAATATTCATGTGAGGATCATAATTTCCCGACATCATCAGCAAAGGAGGTGTTATGAAGAAACTCGGAATTGTATTAACCGTCCTTGTTTTCGTTGCCTCACTCGCGCCCGTGGCCATGGCCCAGGTCCTGGGGCCGTGCGGCACCACGGACGCGCAGAAACCAGGCGCGGCTGTGGCGGCAGCGGCACAGCCGGCCGCGGGCGGTCTGACCATCAGCCCGGTACCCCTGCCGGGCGACCAGGCCCCCAATTTTGAGCTGCCGGCAGTTGTGGGCGACCAGGTAAAAAACATAAAGCTGTCAGACTACGAGGGCAAATGGCGCGTGGTCTGCTTCTACCCGGCGGACTTCACCTTCGTTTGACCGACCGAACTGTCCGCGGTCGCGGACCAATACGAGACCCTGAAAAAAATGAATGTAGAAGTCATCGCCATCAGCACCGACACCGTGTTTTCCCACATCATGTTCAAACGGACCTCTCCCACGGTCAAAAACGTCAAGTACCCCATGGCAGCCGATCCCTCGGGTGCGGTCGCCCGCGCGTACGGAGTCTGGCAGCCGCATTCCGGGCTGAACCAGCGGGGCCGATTCATCATCAATCCCCAGGGCACTATTATGGCAGTTGAGGTATTGACCGGCCCGGTGGGGCGCTCCGTGAATGAGTTGATCCGCCAGATCCAGGCCATGCAGGCCGTGGCCGGCAACAAGGGCATGGCCACTCCAGCCGGCTGGACTCCGGGCAAGAAATTGATTAAAACCCGCGTGCCGGAAGATGTGGGACGCTACTAGCCGCCGAGCGTAACGGTGCTCTCAAATTCGAATTTATACGGCGCCTCATATGAGAGGCGCCGTTTTTAATTCCCCTGTTGTTTGAGGCCGCACCGATCGAAGCGAATGCGGCCGGGTTAAGCGCCAAGGCCGCTTATTTATTATTCGCCCGAAATTTTTTCGGGGACAGCCCGGTAAGCCTGGTGAACCAGTCATAGAAAACAGTGGTGGAATTGAAACCGACTGCGTACGCTACAGAGGTGATGGTGCGGTCAGTATCCGCCAGAAGGATCTTCTTGGCCTCTTCTATCCGATATTCATTGACGAAGCAATTGAAGTTTTTGTTGAAATGTTCATTGATGATCCGGGAAAGCTGGTAGGGCTCGATGGCGATTTCCCGGGCCAGGTCGTTCACGGAAAGGTCCTCGTTAAAAAATATTTTTTTGTCCTCCATGAGCGATTGTAACTTCGAGAGCGCATGCGCGACATCGAGGTTCTTGATCTTTGAAATCTCATAGCGCCTGTTTTCAATCTCTTCATGCAGGAGCTTGAAGAAATTGATATTCTTCTTTTCCATTATAAAAATGACAAGAGTGAGCACAAAGGAGAGGGCCGTCAACACATGCGTCACTCCGAACAATAGCGTCCGGGGATGTTCCATCATGCCCATCACGACCATGCTTCCGATCATGACGATTTGAAGCGGAAAGCTGAC
Source organism: Spirochaetota bacterium (assembly GCA_016933025.1). GTDB lineage: Bacteria > Spirochaetota > UBA4802 > UBA4802 > UBA5550 > RBG-16-49-21. Next base: position 77,236 of record JAFGBT010000007.1, read on the forward strand.
AAGGATGACCGTAATGAGATACGGGGACACCTTCTTTTCCTTGATCAGCCTGATGTCCAGCATGAACCTGCATTCCCTGACGAAATATATCTCATAGCCCACAAGATTCAGCATGACTGCCGTGAGAATTCCGGAATACAACAGAAACAGGGGATCCTCGCTGGTGAAATTTGGGATCAGCATGATATAAGACATCCTGGTCGCGGTATCCAGCTTCATCAGGGGAGCCAGGAGCAGCAATGTGATCAATCCAAAGGCAAAATGAAAATAATCGATTTTCCTGAGGCGAAATGAATCATTGTTTGCCGATTTGAACGTTAAAAAAAACAGCGGCCCGATAATGGCCAGGAACGGCAAGTACGCGAAAATAAGCAGGGGATAATCTGTGAATTTTCCGGCAACGAGAAGGCCGTCCAGTAGCTGGAGTGACCCGAGGCAGAACATTACCGCGGCGAACAGATAGTTGTATATCAGTTTATTATCTTCAAGGATCTGTCCGAGGGCGATGGTCCATGACATGAATCCCGCGAAAAAAATAATGAAAATGCTAAAATCATTGAGCATTGTTGTGTCCTAATAGTGATTTGCGGCAATCCGGCGATTTGCTTGAAAATATTGCTTAACCTGGTGTCCTGAAAATCGGGGCAGGACCACTTTAATAAGCGTTACTTCTAATTTCTATTGTAATAATATATATTATTCTTTCTTTTTCATCAATTTCATAGAATAAACGATAATCACCTATTCTATAGCGCCAAGTTGGGGGATGATAATTTACTAATTTCTTAATATTTTTTCCATAAAAGGGATTGGCCTTTAATTGCGGATAGGTATGATCCTGAATTTTATTATATATTTTTTTTTTGAAATTTTTAGCAATATTTTCGAGATCATTGATGAATTGATTGGTTTCAAAAATCTTATAATCAGACAAAACGCCCTCTCTTTTTACGAGCGTCTTCACTTCCTTTTTTTAATTGCTTCAATAATTTTTCATTATTCATAATTTCGGACATTTCAAATTCATCAACCAATTCTGTTTCCTCGATATATCTCAGGGTGGCTGTTTCAATAAAATTTGAGATGGATCTATTCTCCATTTCTGCGTGGTGTTTTAGTCTGCTTAATAATTTATCATCGATACGCAAGGTAACCGTTTTTGGCATGGTGTTCACCATTGAAATGAGGATAATATATTATAATACAAATGAACGCAATTGTCAACAATATAATACATATTATTCAAAGATGATGTATATTGAAGCGGCAAAAATGGCGCGCAACGCCCACGCGTAGCCGAAACCGCGAAGCGGCTTGCCGAGCGCCTCGCCGGCAAAGCGCACTCAGAATCTCCCACAATACGCGCTGCGGCTGGCAGTATAATTTCGCTAAAAAAATTTTCAGACTGTTAATATATGTAAGACCAACATTCTGATACAACCTTTACAAATATTGTATTGTATACACAAAAAAACTGGATAAGCATCAAAGGAAAAAAAATCATGAATCAAGAGGTATATTTTTTTCAGTATTTATAAATACTGATGAATCTGGATCATTATAGTGTTAATTTCTTAGATAATTACAAAAACCGGCTGGACGGATAAAGGATGAAACGGATATTGATATACTTCCTTTAAACTCATAGGCGGGTTATTCATCGGGTCGGGATTACTAATAATTTATAATATTTACTGGAGGATTCTGCAATGGCGATATCCAGGAACAAGTTAAAAAAACAGGCGATAATTCCCTTTCTTGTCATTATTTGCATTTCTATACTATCTATAAGCTGTAATAACGGCGGGGTTAATCCAGTTACTTCAGAATCAGAGGTTTATTCGGCTGTTACCGATGATAATGTCGAATTACGACTGATTCGCTACCGTCCGGCCCCTGACGGGCAGTTCAATGCAAACCGCCAGCCTATTCTGCTGCTTGGCGGAATATTCATGAACAATGATGAATTTACGCCGCATACGACTGAGCGCATGAAGGATGTATATGCAGAGATGACACTCCCGGACGATATTGCCGCTTGGGCCATAGGAGATGAATATATCGAGAATGACCATATGTTGTACTACAATCTCGGTTATTATCTCTGGAAACAGGGTTTCGATCCCTGGTTCGGCAACTACAGGGGGACGGGAAGGGGTGAAATGAAAAGCGATAGCGTCACGGACGTCTCGACCCTGGACGTTCCGGGCTGCCTCGATATGCCGGCAATGGTAAAAAAAGTAACAGAGGTCACCGGCCTTAAGCCGTTTATCGGCGGCCACAGCACCGGCGCTCTCACCTGCTACGTCTACCTGCAGGGCGCGTATATCGATGCAAATGAAGCGATAAATGGAAGAAACGCGCCTACTCCTTACATTCCCCATGTAAAAGTAAGCAGCGAACTTGCACAGCAGCGAAACAACAGCGTCAGGGGCTTTATCGGCATAGACCCGGCAGTCGCGCCTCCGCTCCCTGAGTTCATCGACACGTTCCTGATCTGGTCAATTATCGATCTCCCGATTGTACTTCCCCTGGATACCATGATGGAAACAATGTTGATTGAATCCGGGAGTGACGATATGACGATGACGGAAATGATGGATTATATTTTCAACGGCCTGGACAACCTGGCCATTATGTACCCGGACTCGGTTTTTCAATATCTTCAGTTCTTTAAAACCGCGAATGTCGATCCCTATGTGCTCGATTTTTTCATCAGATACGCAACTTCAAACGGCTACCTGAGAATGATCGCCCAGTACGCCGACTGGGGGCTTAATCTGGCCATGCGGGAAGGGTTCAACAACGGCCCGGAAAATACCGGCAAGGTAATGCCCAAAAGCAGGGAGGAGGGCGACGGCTACTATTACTACGAAGACCACATGGGCAATATCACGACGCCCATGATTTGCCTGCTGTCCGAAGCCAACGGACTTGTGGCGAGCGAGCTCGTAAGCAAGTACCTGGTCGACCTGAAGACTCCGCACGCAAAGGACTTGATTTATGAAATTCCCGGCACTGCTCATGCCGATCTGCCGCTCGGCTATACGGCGCCGACCGTCATGTTCCCCATGATGAGTGAATGGATGAATCAGTTCTAGTCGTCATTGATCGCCGGAAGCCACGAGGACGTTTTCGTTAGTTCGGAAACGTCCTCGCTGTTTTTATGATCCAGCTCTTGCTCGGCCAACCCGCCCGGTTCAATATACTGAATTGGTCTTGTCATAACTGATTATCACACGTCAGGAGGGCTTTGGCATGCAGAAAGTTTCGGGAAGGGGGGGGGGGGGGGGCTTCCCCCCA
>JAFGBT010000008.1 GCA_016933025.1 Spirochaetota bacterium
GAAGATTGCGAGGAGGATGCGACAGTGAATAAAATCCGATTTGAAAGCCTTGGCGTATATCTGCCGGAGACGATTGTCACGACAAAAGAACTTGTCGGGAGGATGAAGAATCCCCCCTCCTTTGATCTGGAGGGTTTGACCGGAATCTCAAACAGAAGGTGGAGGTCTGAAACTGACGATTCCTTCACGCTTGCCGCGCAAGCCGCGAAAAAATGCCTTAATAAATCAAATTACAAGCCGGAAGACCTCGACGCGATAATATTCTGCTCGATAACCCGCTTCAAAGACGGGATGTCCTACTGGCTTGAACCGGGTATGAGCGTCATGCTGAAGCAAGAGCTCGGACTCAGGGAAACGGCTGTCGGTTTTGACATTACCAACGCCTGCGCCGGCATGTGGACAGGGATCTATCTCCTCCACAGTATGATAAAATCAGGAGCCGTCAGGAACGGCATGGTGTTAAGCGGCGAATGCATTACCACGATAGCCGAAATCGCGTTAAAAGAGATCAAGGATCCGATAGACGATCAATTCGCCTCGCTCACCGTGGGCGATTCGGGCGTGGCGGTTATCCTGGATGAAGCCTCGGGCTGCGGGGAGGGCATCAACTCGATTGAAATGCTGGCCATCGCTAAATACGCGGACCTCTGCTTCGGAATGCCGAGTGTTGAAAATCCCGGAGTCGCAATGTACACTAAAGCTATTGAGATTCACCGGCAGGTAACCAACAACCTTCCCCAGCTTTTGGGGCACCTGAGAACAAAATACAAGATCGACGCCGACGAATTTGATTTCATCATCCCCCATCAAACCTCGCTGAACGCGCAAATGGGGGTATTGAAAAAGTGCACCGAGTTTCTCGGCAGCGAGGAAATCCCCGAGGTGCTGTTCTCGCTGCATGATTTCGGGAACACAGCGTCCACATCGCATTTCGTAGTTCTCTATGACTATATTAAGAAAGGCCGGATAAAGAATGGTGCCCGGGTCTTGTTCATTCCGCTGGCGTCAGGAATAGTGTTCGGCTTCGGCGATGTTATTCTCGGCGATCTGGAGGTTGAATGATGGGTACGATAATCAGGGCGACCTCGATATCCCTCGGATCAAACAGCTCCATAGATCTGGCGGTCTCGGCCGGGCAGGAATGCATCGCCAAGTCCAAAACCAACAAAAAGGACATCGATCTGCTGCTGAACGTGGGGCTCTACCGGGACGACAACATCATGGAGCCGGCGATTGCGCCCCTCTTGCAGCAGAAGCTTGATCTCAATATTGATCCGGTGCATAACAGCATGGAAAATGGGGCGCTGCGGACAACCTTCAGTCTCGACGTGGCAAACAGCACGTGCGGGTTTCTGCATGCCGCACACGTTGCGGACAGCCTTATAAAGACCGGCATGGCAAACAACGTTCTTATCGTATCAAGCGATGTGCACCCGTCAAAAAAAACAAATCCGGGATTCCCCTATAACCACATCGGCGCGGCGGTGCTCCTGTCTGGTTCAGATGACACGGAGAAGGGTTTCAGAAAATTTGTTTTCAAAAGCTCGTTTAAAGACATGGAGGGAGCTGGCGCATTATGTTTCGGGTCGCTGTCCAAATTCGGGACTACCGGAAGGGACTACTTTGAATTTGATATCCATCCCGATTATCCCGAACAAATGCTCGAGTACGCCGGGAAACTGGCCAAAAATTTCATTGAACCCTCAAACATGTCACCGGCGGAAATTAACCACGTTGTCGCAAACGAATGCCGGCAGGACTTTGGGAAGCGCATGGTCGAGTTGATAGGGCTTAGTGAACATGCAACGGCGCCCGATATCTTCGGGAAATACGGCAACGGGTGCACGTCCTCGCTTATAATCGGGTATTCGATGTTACAAAATGGCGACAATCTCCGCGACGGCGACTCCGTGCTGTTTGTTGGGGCGGGTTCGGGACCCGTTGGCGCCTGCGCGTTGTATACGGTATAATTATGAGATAGTACTGCCCGGATTAACTTTATTTTTGCGGTTATTGTCCCTATGAAATATACTTAAAGAAAAGACAGTAACAAATATCTGAGAAAAATGATAGGCTCCGCTACCAGGGCATACATCCATAGCGTAGGCAGAAACAGGTGCAGATCGGTCCCTTTGTGCACAATGGGACCATTCTGGCGAGGAGATAGTTTTCTTGGTGTTGAACCCAATTGGAGGCGATATGGCAAAAATATCATTAATAATCCTATTATTTTCATTTTTTGTTGGCAATGCGTATGCCGGCGTCTTCCCGCTGAACGACGGTCTTGAGTCCGAGAGCCTCGGTCATTACCTGGAATACCTTGCCGATAAAGATGGAACGCTTTCATTCGAAGAAATCATATCACCGGGGAAAGAAAGGCCGGCATGGGAAAAATCCGGCAGCACGACGCTGGGTTTCGGATACACCAAGACGGTGTACTGGGTGAAGTTTTCGGTCAAAAACACCGAGGAACATCCTGTAAAATGGCTTCTCCAGCAGCGCTATCCTCTTATTGAAAACATCACCCTCCACGTGCCGGACAGGGACGGCTCCTACTCGCGAATCGAGACCGGGCACGGCTTTAAATATTCGCAGAGGCCAGTTGATCACCGCACGTTCGTGTTCCCGCTGGAGACCGAAAGCGGACAGACAGACACCTTTTACATGCGGTATCAATCGGCCGGGAATATCAATATCGTATTGAACGCCATCAAGCCAATGGTCTTCGGGAAAAAGATCTTCATTGAATACGCCCTGCTCTGGTTATGTTACGGCAGCATGCTCATCCTCTGCGTATACAATATGCTGATCTTTGTCTCAGTCCGCCAGAAAAGCTACATATATTACGCGCTCTACATCTTCTCCGTTAACATCCTGATAATGGTGCTCAACGGTACCGCGTACCAGTACCTCTGGCCGGAACACCCGTGGTGGGGGTTCAACTGCATGCCCGTTCTGGTCGGCGTGAGCACGGCCCTGCTGATTCAATTCCTCCGTCATTTTATCAAATCCTGGGAATTGAACGCGCGGTTTGACGCATGCATGCGGATCCTGGCCCTGGCAAGCCTGTGCAGTTGTATTCCGGTCATTTTCGACCAATTCATGATTGGAATGGTTATTTCAATTCTCATGGCCTTCGCAGGCATCGTGATATCAGCGCCCTACGTGCTGTATCTGGCCTTCGCCGGGGTCTCCCGTGAGTCCAGGTTTCTTGTGCCCGCCTTCACTTTCTTTTTTTCCGGGATGCTCGTCTACTTTGCAAAGACTTTCGGATTGATCATCGACTCGCCGGTGACCGATAACATCATGCAGGCGGGCTTCATGCTTCAGGTGGTCCTGTTTTCTCTCGGTCTGGCGGACCAGATCACTACCATGAAGAAAAATCTTCTGGTTCTGAACAACGATATCGAGAAAAATGAAAAACTCTCCAGGGAAAGGGCCGAATACCTGCAGGGGGTTGTCGACACGGTCGAGAGCATTTCAGATGAATTGCAGACGGTCAGCAACGAACTCTCTGAACTTACAGGAAGTTTTTCGCGGGTATCTAGCGAGCAGGCGGCTACCAGCGAAGAGATGTTCGCGACCTTCGAGGAGCTGACTTCGTCCAACGAAAGCATTATGAATTCCATGTCCCACCAGCAGGAGGAAGGGGGCAAAACGCGCGAGCTCGCCACTACCCTGAAGCTGTCCCAGAAGGAGATCGGCGCCGCCAGCGAATCCGTTATTGACAACATCGGCGTTATTTCGGAGTCTACCGGGACTACGGAGTACACCCTGAACGACATGATGGAAAAGATGAACATTATCCACGAGGGCGGCACTTCAATCAACCAGTTCATTGACGTGATCAATGACATAACCGACAGAATAAATCTTCTTTCGCTGAATGCCGCCATTGAGGCGGCGCGCGCGGGCGAGCACGGGCGCGGCTTTGCCGTTGTTGCCGATGAAATCGGCAAGCTGGCCCTGGCGACTTCGGACAATTCGAAAGAAATCTCGGGTAAAATTTCCATGATAATCCACGATATCAACGAGGGCTTGATGATCGTCAAGAACACCAAGAACGCCATTGACATGACATTCACCATGGTGAATTCGATTACCGAACAGATTGGCAGGGTCTCGGAGCTGATGACCAATCAGGGCCATGCAATACATGAAGTGGTGAACCAGGCGGCCCTGATGGATGATCTCTCCAGGGACATTACGCGCGCGACGACCGAGCAGAACATTTCGATGAACGAGACCATGTCCACTATCGGGCGGCTTGCTCAAATGGCCCAGGACATAACGGTATCCAACCAGAAAATAATCGAGCTTTCCCTTTCGGTAGGCAAAAAAGCCGCGGACCTGGATTCAATTGTAAAAAGAGAGAAAACGAGGAACGGGGTTCCCTGAAGAAGTAGCGCTCCATTTTTTGTATTTTCAAGGTATACACGCACATAATATTGCATAGGTAATGTACTTGTGGACATGATTGGTAAAAACTTCCTTATTGATACATATGAAATAATAAGCGCTATGCGGGAGAGGGGGATGGGGTGAGGTCAGGAAAGAAGTATGTATTAAAATTGAAATATGAACGACTTTTTCTTGCCAGCAAGCTCTGAATCATGTATATTCCCCTGGATGCGCCCTTTCGGGCCCGGTTCTAAGCGAGACGCATATGCATGATAGATACATCGCGCCCGTGCCGTTCCTTCCCGGCATCGCCGTTGCGCTGCTGTTGTCATCGTCATTGATATCCGCGACGGGATGCTCGGACAGCAAAGACCAGGGCGACCCCGGCCCGCTGATAGCCCTGTTCAGGTGCTCAGGCTCGTGCGCGGCAAAGACCGTCAATACCGAGTTTTCCAATCCTCAAAAGGTCACCATAAACGGATACGCGGGCCATGCAATGGAGCCGTTCGTCACGCGCGCGGGCACCGGGTATCTGTTTTTCAACAGCCTCAATGACGGCAATGATACATCATTATATTACGCGGTATGGGTCGATGATGTGACGTTTACGTCACAGGGAAAAATTAATAACGTTAATGGATCGCCACCCCATCTAGACGCTGTCGCGAGCATGGATACATCCAACAACTTCTATTATATATCCACAAGGAACTGGCCGATAGAAATCCGTAATGTTTATACAGGAACCTTCGCGGCCGGCACAGTGACCCCCAATCCCCCGCTCTCTCTGGACGGCGACTTCTACATCAGCGATCCCGGCGGGTGGATCATCATGGACTGCGAGATCAGCCCGGACGGTAATCACCTTTATTTCGTGAACGCGCATTTCTCCGGCGGCTCCGTACCGGACAGGTCGAATATCGGGATCGCGGAGTATTCCGCGCCGAACACCTTTAACAAGGCCATTGGTAACGAAACGGTCATGGCAGCGGTCAACACTAACAACTGCCTCGAGTACGCGCCCTGCATCAGCGATAACGGCCTGGAGCTTTTTTTCACCAGGCTTGATCTCTGTACGGCTGTCTCGGAGATACTGGTGGCGAAGAGGGCGGATGCGTCCGATCCCTTCGGCGAGCCGGCGCGCATCGGCGCGATCAGCGGCTTTGTTGAGGCGCCGTCTCTCACCGCTGACGGGAAAACCCTCTACTATCATATGAATGACGGGGGCGTATATACCATCTACAAGGTTTCACGGCCATGAAAACACGCCTGAGGAATAGTTTCGCAATCATCATATCGGTCTGTATAATTACTGCCGCATTCCTGCCGGCGTTTGCCGATGATGCGGAAGAATCGGCCGCGCCCGACATGCGGAAAACGCGCGTGAGCCTCGGCGTGTCGCTCGATTACCTCTGGTGGGACCCGGTGTGGAGGAGAATCAGCCAGGCGGGCGATATGTTCTTCTACTACCTGCTCAATCGCTCCGTCCCCTTCCTCAAAATCGAGAAGCGCTCCCGGCTTTACGACGTCGACCCGGCGCTGCTCGCCGGCGTCGATCTGGACGTCCGGTTCCCGAAGGGGTGGGGGCTTTCCGCCTCGGCGCGGGCCGGCGCCTACCGCGACTCCTCGGTCATGGTCGCGTCCGTCACGACGAACCTGTTCTCGCCCTCGGAATACATCAGGTACCGGATCGACACCGTGAACTTCGGGGGCTCGCTCCTCGCGGCGTACCGGTTCGCGGAGTGGGGCGGGGTGTCGCTGGGCCCGGTCTACCGGGGCTGCGTCCTCAGGGACCGGACCTCGAGCTACCTGTCGTCGCAGTCGAGGAAGGAGACGATCCACGAGGTCGGCCTCAGAGCCGGCGCCTCGTTCGATGTCCGGCTGGTCGACAACCTGTTCATCAGGCCGTCGGCTTCATTTCTGTATCTCTACGGCACCGTGACCGGGCAGTCGAACGTCTCGGCCCGGGACCACTCCCACGCGGTGGGCGGAGACGCGGAGGCGTCGCTCGCCTATTTCGTCGAGAAGATACGGATCACCTTTTCGCTCGGCTTCAGGTGCCGGGTGCTCCACTATCTTGAGGTGACCAACCCCGACTACCTTAACCGCTGGGACAGCAGCTACGGCCTGACCGAGTCAATCACGTATACGTTTTAATGAGATCTCTTTAAGGCCTGAATACTCCCCATTTTTTTCTTAAACTGCATCCCGCATTCCAAAAAGAAGTTGCTTATCACCGCTTAATATGAAATAGTTTTTCTGTCTAATCCCCCCCCCCCTTGGGGGGGGGCATTGAGAATTTATCTTGCAACCTTCTCCCCTCTCCCTGTGGGAGAGGGGAGAAGGGGGTGAGGGGGGATTTAGGGGGCTGGTTATTCTGGGATTATCATTATCAGAGGATCTGCAGGCTGATTTCGGCTCATGAGCGATCGCAGATTTCCACATATCGTCCTTGTTCCGCTATACGCGGCAGTACTGACCGTCGTTTTATCCGGCTGCGCATACCATAAAAAGCCGCCCGTTGCCTCCAGGGGAGTGCTCGATTGCACCGGATGGAATTTCGATGCGGATGGAATCATTCCGCTCGACGGCGAATGGGAGTTCTACTGGAACCGGCTCCTCGGTCCGGAGGATTTCAGGAACGCCGGCCTTGAACAGTCGCGTTGGTATATACCGGTGCCGGGAGTCTGGAGCGGCATGGTCATCGACAACAGAGAGATCGACTGCGATGGCTTTGCCACCTACCGTCTGCGCGTGCTGATCGGGAGGATTGATGGCCTTCTGGCGCTCAAGCTCCAGGAAGTGAACACGGCCTGCACCCTGTGGGTCAACGGACGGCAGATACTATCCAACGGCAGGGTCGGAACAAGCAGGGATGGCTATGTCCCGCAGAACTACCCGAAGTCCGCGGTGTTCCGGCCCGAAGGCGGCCGTCTTGAGCTGATCATGCAGGTGGCAAACTACGACGACGTCATCTGCGGGATTATCAGGAGCGTCCGGCTCGGCCCGGAGCGTGACATGGCAAGGAGCGGCAATATAAGCCTTGCTTTCGATCTCTTCCTGTTCGGGAGCCTGATGATAATGGGCATCTATCATTTCGGAATTTTCGCCATCAGGAAAAGCGACCGGTCCGCTCTCTATTTCGGGAGCTTCTGCCTCATTATCGCGGCCCGGCTCGTTTTTACATCCGAGAGGTTTATAGAGAGCATTTTCCCCTGCATGCCATGGGGGATCAGCCTGCGCGTCGAATTATTTACCCTGCTTGCATCCCTCTTTTTCGCCCTTTTCATATACGCTCTCTATAAAGAGGAGATGAGCAGGACCGTGCTGTATATCTTCGCGGTATCGTGCGCCGCGTTCGGCATCATCGTGGTTTCCACGCCGCTCTATGTCTCGATACGCGTTCTCCCGGTCTTCCAGGTCATCATTGTCGCCATGGGCCTGTACGGGCTCTATGTCCTGATCAGGGCGGTGATCAACAGGCGGGAGGGTGCGCTGATTTTCATTGTCGGCTTTATCATGATCATCCTGACGCTGGTCAACGACATTCTCCATTCGCGGATGATTATCCAGACCGCCTACCTGGTGCCCTTCGGCCTGTTTCTCTTCATCTTTTCGCAATCCTTCATCCTCTCCGTGAGGTTTTCCAAATCATTAACGAAGGTGGAAGAAATGACGATTAAGCTCGGGGAATACTCGGACAATCTCGAAGACATGGTGGAACAGCGCACCATGGAGCTTGAGGCGGAAAAAAACAAGCTCGCCCTCCAGAACGAAATCATGGAGAAGGAGCTGAAGCTGGCGCGCAAGATTCAGCTGCAGTTGATGCCGCAGCGCTACCCCTCCGGAGCCATCTACTCGCTGTACCGGCCGATGCACCTCATAGGCGGCGATTACTATGATTTCATCAAGTTCCGGGACGCGGGCAAGATCGGCATATTCATCTGCGACGTGTCAGGGCATGGCGTGCCGGCGGCCCTGGTCGCCTCGATGCTCAAGAGCATACTCCTCCAGGCGGGGGTGAAGCGGGACGACCCGGCCGAGCTCCTCATGTACCTGAACGGGCTCCTTTTCGGGCAGACCGGAGATAACTTCGTCACCGCGTTTTACTGCGTCATCAACATGAAGGAGCGGTCCATCGTCTACTCCAATGCGGGCCACCATCCGCCCTATTTTCTTTCCGGCAACGAGGCCAGAATGCTTGACCGGGGGAAGAGCATCCCGCTCGGCATCGTCGACAACGAGGAGCTGTCCTGGCACAGTAAGACGTACCGAAACCACGAGGAGGTCCTCCAGAGAGACGGCAAGATCGTCCTGTACACCGACGGGCTCGTGGAGGCCGCGGACACGCGCGATTATTCCAGGTTCTTCGGCGGCGCCGAAATGGAATCGGCAATGCTGGGGATGGCCGCGCTGCCGCACCGGGATTTTGTCGAGGGGCTGTTCGGCAGGCTCGTCGAATTCAGGGGGAGCCAGAGCTTCGACGACGATGTCTGCATAATATGCGTGGAGGTATAAGGAGGTTGAAGATGAAAATTACGGTTTTAAACGGCAGCCCCAAGGGGGACATGAGCGTGACGATGCAGTATGTGGAATACATCAGCAGGGCCTTTCCCGGGCACACGGTCGTTATTCATAACATCTCCCAGAGGATCAAGCTCCTCGAGAAGGAGAGGAATGAGTTCGACGCCGTGCTGGGCGATGTACGGTCCGCCCGCCTCGTCATGTGGGCGTTCCCGCTCTACTATTTCCTTGTGCCCGCGCAATACAAGCGGTTCATCGAGCTGGTTTTTGAGCGGAAGGCGGCCTCCGCGTTTAAATCGAAATACGCCGCGGTCCTGACAACCTCCATACATTTTTTCGACCACACGGCGCACAAGTACATGCGTTCCATTTGCGACGACCTCGACATGAAGTTCGCCGGCTCCTTCTCGGCCTCCATGTACGACCTGATGCGCGGCGCGGAGAGGGAGCGCCTGAGGGAGTTTGCCCGGATGGCGTTCGACGCGGTTGCGAGCGACATGCCGGCCGCGCGGGCCTATGCGCCGGTCAGGAGGACAGCCTTTGTGTACCGTCCGGCGGCGCCCAAGAAGAGAATCGATACGGGCGGCAAAAAGGTCCTCATCATACACGATGCGAAAAGCGGCTCATCGAACCTGGGGAAAATGGTTGGCCGCCTTAAGGATTCGTTCGCCGGCGAGGTCCCAACGGTGAGCCTTCACGACCTGGACATCAAGGGAGGCTGCCTCGGGTGCATACAGTGCGGCTATGACAACCGGTGCGTCTATGGCGACAGCGACGGCTATCACGACTTCATGGAGAAGAACGTGAAGGCCGCGGACATACTCTTCTACGGGTTCGAAACGAGGGACCGCTATTTCTCCGCGCGCTGGAAGGAGTTTTTCGACCGGAGCTTTTACAACAACCACGTCCCCTTCCTCCAGGGGCGGCAGATCGGGTTTCTCGTGTCCGGGCCGCTTTCCGACATGGACGCCCTCGGTGAATTTCTCCATGCGTATCCGGAGCTGCAGCTATCGGGGCTGGTCGACATCGTCACGGACGAGTCGGCCAATTCCCGCGAGCTGGACCTCGGGATTCAGTGGATGGCGCGCAAGGCGGTCATGGCGGCGGAGAAGGGCTACGCCGCGCCGAGGACCTTCCTCGGCGTGGGGGGCGGCAAGGTGTTCAGGGACGATATATGGAACTGGCTCCGCTTCCCGTTCGTCGCGGACCACCGGTACTACAAGAGTCACGGGTTTTACGATTTCAGGAAGGGGTTCCGCAAGCAGCGCCTCGTGAGTTCGATGCTGATAGCGCTCTCGGCCATACGGCCCTTCAGGGAGGTCGTTTACAAGCAGCGGATGAAGGAGGAGATGCTGAAGCCGCTTAAGTCTGTCCTGAAGCGCACCCGGCTCTGAGAGGGCCCGGGCCGCTCCCCGATATCATGAAAAAAAAATTAAGAAGAATATCTTGACAACATTGCGCGGTTATGGATTGTTAAGTAAATTTTTCAGGCCAGCATACCTCAGTTGGTAGAGGAGTCGATTCGTAATCGACCTGTCCCCGGTTCGATTCCGGGTGCTGGCTCATGAAGCGGACCTATCGATTTAAGAGCCTGCTCCTGGCGCCGGTTCACCCGGGGGAGGGCGAATCAATCACCCACGATATCGTTTCCGGCCGCACCGTGAAGACCGGCGGCATGGCCTATGACCTCGGCAGCGTCAGAGACCATGTGATGTCAGCGGGGCCGCTCCAGTTCCTTTTCTGCAGGTCGTGGGTGCCGACCTTCTTCCTCACGCTCATGGTCGTCTCCCTGCTGTTCGGGGTCGTCTACGCCATTCTGGTTATCGGACTGAAGGTCGACTTTGCTTCGCCTGTCGGCGCTCGCGCCGGGAAGATCTATATCATCGCGCTCGTTATCTGTTTCGCAGTACTCTGGCTCGGCCTGGGGATACCGGCAGCGGTCAAGAGGCTGAAGCGCGACCATGTGGTGGCTGAGCGCGGAAAGGGCAACTGGGTGCTGGTTGACGAGGACCGGTGGGAGCGGTTTTACAGGATCGTGAGGCTTTCGCAGGAAGAAAAATCGGAATAACGGCGGTCACGAAGGGCGTTATGGACCTTGTCATACGATACGCGAAGATATTCTGGATCTACTTCTGGGCCGCGGGCATGACCCTTATCCTCTTCGTGCCGGTCATACTGGCGTCGTTGCTCAGCACCACCGGGAACCTCGCCTTTTCCATCACGAAGATCTGGGCCAGGGTCATGCTCCTGATATCGGCGGCGCGCGTGACGATTGTCGGGAAGGAAAAGATCGGCAAAGGCGTGTCCTATGTCATCGTTTCGAACCACCAGTCGCTGTTCGACATCCTCTCGCTGGTCACCTCGCTCGGCACCCAGTACCGGTGGACCATCAAGAAAGAACTCCTCAAGATTCCCCTTTTTGGCTACGCGCTCTACGCCTCGCGCAATATTTTTATTGACCGCTCTCATCCGGATAAGGCGCGGGAGAGCATTCGGAAGGGCCTGGACCGCCTGCCGGCCGGGGTGAGCGTCATGTTCTTCCCCGAAGGGACACGGTCGACCGACGGCCGGCTCAGGGACTTCAAGAAAGGGGCGTTCACCGTCGCACTGGAGCGGCACTACCCGATTCTCCCGGTTACCGTCAACGGCAGCAGGAAGGTGCTTCCCAAGGGGAGCATCGTCTTCAAACCGGGCCGCATTTCGGTGACCGTAGCCGACCCGATAGAGACCACCGGTTACGACCATGACCGGATGGGCGAACTGATCGAGAAAACCCGCGCCGCGGTCCAGTCAAATCTGGCGATAGGGAACGGGGAGAATTGACCGGCGTGCAAAAACTCAGGGGATACCTGCCGCTCCTGTTTCTGCCTCTGCCATTTCTGTTCTATTTCTTCACCATGTGCCCGGCCATCGGGCTCGGCGACACGGCCCTCCTCATAGACGGCATGGCGAAGCTGAAGGTAAATTCGCACGTCAACAACCATAACCTCACGGTTATCGCCGGGCACTTCTTGCAGCTCGTTTTGCCGGGGGAGATGGCCTTCAGGGCAAACCTGGTGTCCGTGTTTTTCGGGGGGTTGGCCGTTGTTTCCTTCTATATCATGGGGATACGGATGACCGGCAGGCCGCTCCTCGCGGCCGCCGTATCGCTGGCGCTCATGGTGTCCCGGTCCCTCTGGTGGCACAGCACCATCGCCGAGGTCTATGCGCTCAACGCCTGTTTTACGGTCTGGATCGCCCACTGCCTCTTCCTGTTTTCCGAAACGCGGCGGTTACGCTTTCTGTATATAGCGTCGGCCCTGTCCGGCCTCGCGCTTTTCAATCACGTGCAGATGGGCATCTGGATTCCGGCCATTTTCATCTTCATCATCCTGAATTTTAAGAATGATAAAAAGGCGCTGCTGCGGGTCCTTGCGGCGTCGTCACTCTGTTACCTGGCCGGGTTCCTGCCGTACGTGATCGTATTTATCAGGGACGCGGCGGCCGGGGAGTCGATACGCAAGGTCTTGTACTGGGCGTTGGGCGGCGATTTCCAGGGGATAATGTTCGGGGAGGGCTTTTTCAGGGGCCTGTACGATTTTCTCTATCTGACCTTTCTGCAGTATCCGTCTCCGTACCTCCTGCTCGTGATAGCCGGGCCGGTGCTGGCGTTCCGGGACCGGCGCTATCGGGACCTGATCATCGCCCTGGCAGCCGGTTTTTGCGTGAACACCTATTTCTTCATGCGCTATCCGACCTGGGATAAGTTCGCCTTCCTCCTTCCGTCATTTGTCATGCTCGGTATCGCCGGCCTGGCCGGCGCCGACGTCGCGCTGAGGAAATGGCTTGCCGGCAGTAGATGGGGGAGGGCCGCGGTCATCGCCGTGATCGCTGCCGGCGCCTTGATTCCGCCGTTTCTCTACGCCGCTATTCCCAGGTGGGCCCGAAACCCCGGATCGGCCTGGCACGCCCGGTACAACAACGACTACACCGAAAACACGCACGACTGCGCCGCCTACATCGTAAACCCGGACAAGAGGAACTATCGAGACATCAGCGAGCTCGCGGACCTCATTTTCGAAAAGCTTCCGGCCGGCTCCCTGCTCGTCGACGACGATTCCCGCACCTATTATCCGCTCGCCGAATATTACCAGCGCTATTATGACCGGCGGCCCGATGTAACCATTGTGCTGATCAACTCGTGGGGCTTTCGCGGCTGGGGGGAATCCAGAGAACGTCTGGCGTCCGTTATCCGGAGGTCGATCGGCAGCAGGCCGGTATTCCTGATCTCAACGAAGCACCCCTACGTCGATCTGGTGAACGAGCTTTTCTGCGACGGCATCGTCACTGAGAAATTCGATCTCGGCGGGCGCCGCTGGATCTACCGGCTTCGGCGCGAACCGTCGGCCGTTGAGAGGGGCGCCCGCCTCGAGATCGACGGCATCATCACCGGGAGGAACATTGAAAGCGGGAAGAACCAGGAGGTGAAGGGCATCTTCAGGCCCGGTGAGATAGTCACGGCAATGGTTTCATTCAAAAAGAACAGCGTCCCCGTGAGGATTGAGTTCCTCTGGAAGGACGGGTCCGGCCGGATCGTTCACCGGAGCAGGCCTATCATAGTCCCGCCCGAAAACACCATGGCATGGGCGCGCCTTGACGGCAAAGGCCGTTCTCCGGGGCGGTGGAGCGTCGAGGTGCTGGCGAACGGGCGTTTTTTGAAATCAACATATTTTATTATACGCTAATTCGTATCGGCGACCTGCATGAAAACATCCTGTAAAGCAGATGAAATACCTCATGTATTTCATGAGCAGAATATTAAAAAATGTATTTGACAATTTTACGATAATTGTCAAAACGACACATCATGGCTGGAATTCATATGGAAACAAAAGAGATAGAGCAGAAGCAGATGGACATCATATGCGCGGCGCAGTCGGCCTTCGCGGAATACGGCTTCAGAAAAGTGACCATGGGTGACATAGCGCGGCATCTCGACATTTCCCGGAGCGCCCTCTACTATTATTATAAAAACAAGGAGGAGCTCTTTGCCGCGGTGCTCGAGCATGAACTGGCGCTCTATGAAAAGGAGCTCGGCGACCTGATCGAGCAGGCCGGCACACCCGAGGAGAAGCTTGTCGCGTTCGGCGCCACCTACGTTTATCTCCGCAGCAATTTTATCAACATGTACAAGCTCACCTATCAGGACATGTCGGTGAGCCACGACATCATCAACAGGTTCAGGAGCAGGGTCCTGTCCCTGCACGGCAGCACGATCGCGAGGATTTTGAAAAAAGACGAGGCGCTGGCCCGCGTATCGCATGTCAACGCCATATCGCAGATGCTGAGCATGTCGCTCCGCGGGGTGGTGTTCAATTCAGCGGATATGACCGACGAGCGGCTGCGGCGGGACCTCGTCTTTCTCTGCAAAATATTTTATAACGGGCTGCGCAGCATGCCCGAGCAACAGGTGAAAAACGGCGAATGAAGACTATGAATACACGGCGTTTCGCAATCATGAATCATTCATTAACGCGCGCGGCCTTTGCGGCGCTGGCGCTGATGTTCGCGGCCGGGCCGTCGCCCGCGGGTGAAGTGTTGAGTCTCCGGAGCGCCATCGGCCTCGCGCTTGAAAACAACAACCGGTATAAAATAGCGGACGAGAAGGTGCGCGAAAGCAGGCTCAGGGTGCGCGAGGCATGGGGAAAGCTCTGGCCGGAGTTCGGCACCGACGCGGCGGCGACCTGGTGGGGCGCAGACAAGGGCATCATGGCGATGAACGACGGCCAGTACGACCTGAAGTTCGTGAAGGCTTCCATTGCGGTCAATCCCGGCGTGTTCTACAACAGCCTCAAAGCGTCACAGGACGGCCATGTCATCGCGGTGAACGACGAGAAGCGGATCAGGCTCGATACGACCATCATGACCATACGGCTCTATTACCGGATACTCCTGACCGACGAGATGGTCGGCATGAGGACCGATTCCCTCAGGGCCCTCGAGGAGAACCTCCGCGTGGTGGCGGCCGGCTACAAGATCGGGACTGTTACCCGGCTCGATTATCTCAGGGCCAAGGTTGCGGCGGCCAACGAGAAGACACGGCTCATCAACGCGCAGAACGACAACCTGAGCGCTCGGGCGGCCCTGAACATCCACATGGGACGCGAGATCGACGCGCCCCTGGAGCTTGACCGGGGGGCGATCACGGTGGATACGGGTGAATCGGACGCGATCCTGAAATGGACGGACCAGGAACGGAGGGGGCGTCTGGCGGGGATGACAGCCGAGTCGCTCAAGAACCGTCCCGAAATTTTTCAGATAAAATCGAAAAAAGACGCGCTGATGCACGGCGCCCGCGTCGGAGAGTCTACGTACATATGGCCCACGCTGTTCGCCTCCGGAAGTTATGGGATGAACAAGACGATAAAAAAGGACATCGTCCAGACAACCGGCGATATTCACGCCGATTACGCCCTGTACGATATCGGCAAGATGCTGTCACCGGCCGGGTGGAACAAGAACTGGAGCGTCACCATAGGCGCGACATATCGGTGGGGCGGCTTTCTTCCCTTCGACGCGGCGCACGCGAAGTCGGACCAGCTGAAGAGCCAGGCGAGGCAGGCGGACCTGGAGATGGACGATTTCGTGCGGAGCGTGCGCCTTGACATCCAGCAGGGTCTCCTGAAGCTCATATCCTCGTCGAACGCCATACTCTCCCAGAAGGAGAACATTGCGTCCGCCGAGGAGTCGCTCAGGGTTGCCATTGTTCAGTTTAAAAACGGCATGATAGACAACACCAGGCTCCTTGACGCCAACGTCGAACTGGCGAGCGCCAAAACGATGTTCATACAGGCACTCTACGACCTCCAGTCGTCGAAAGCGGAACTGAACCGGGCGGTGGGGTACGATTATTTTGAATTCTAGGAGCCCCGGGCCATCAACATGTCGGGACTGTATCACAGGTCGATTGATGTGAGCCACCCCCCGGAGGGGGGCTTGTGACACAGCCCGGCGGGAATGAGTCGACGATCATTGAAGGTAAAAAATTGTTGAGGTTTAGTAATGATGAAAGGCAAAAAGAATGGCATGCAGATCAACGGCGTCTCTGAAAACGGCGCGGAGGCCGACGCCTGGTGGAAGACGCGCCATGCGCGCATGGCGTTCATCGGCATAGGCATCGCCACAGTGATCGGCATTATTTTGTGGTTCTTTTTCTTCCACCCATATGTCAGGACCGACGATGCCAGGGTCGACGCGGACATTATACGGGTTGCCAACCGGGGCTCGAGCCAGCGCATCGAGGAGGTGCACGTGCAGGAGGGGGACCGGGTGACGAAAGGGAAGCTCCTTGCGGAGCTTGACCGGCGCACTGCCGAGGCCCAGCTCGATCGTGCAAAGGCCCGTGCGCGCCTCACCTCGATGGACCTGAAGCGTGCCGAGTCGCTCGCGCAGCAGAGCGGCATGAGCCAGCAGCAGCTTGACCGGATACGGGCCGAGGCCCAGGCTGCTTCGGCGGACCTACGCCTCGCCGAAATAGCACTGGAAAACACGTATCTGAAGAGCCCGGTCGACGGCATCGTCGTCCAGAAGCTGGCGAAGGTCGGGAACATCCTGGAGACGAACCAGGCGGCCATAACGGTGGTGGACATCGAGCACGCGTGGGTCTCCGCCAATATCGAGGAGACCGAGGTGGGCCTGGTCAAGCCGGGCCAGAAGGTGAAGATATCGGTGGACGAGGGGGGCACCCTCGCCGGCAAGGTAATCGAAGTGCGTAAGGCTGCGGCGTCGCAGTTCGCCCTGATCCCGTCTGATAACGCCGCCGGCAATTTCATCAAGCTGGTTCAGAGGATACCCATAAAGATAGCCCTCGACCCGCATCCGGGAAGGATCCTCCGCGTCGGACAGTCGGTGGAGATCAGGATCACGGTACGGTAAATATATTATGTGAAGGCGCGGTTTTACGAGCCCCCTAAATCCCCCGAAGGGGGACTTTATTTGGCAGCAACAGTTGAAAAGCCCCCCTCTGGGGGGTTTGGGGGGCGCAGCAAAGATTATTGGTGTCGCGCCTTCAGCGGGCGTCAAAAGGACATATAACATTGAATCATAATATAAAAGGAAATCTTCCCTCCGATATGCCCCACAATTACCGGTGGATCGTCATGGGCATCGTGATGATAGGGACGATGATGGCGACGCTGGATTCGAGCATCGTGAACGTTTCGATACCGGCCATCATGGCTGATTTCGGCGCCAGCGTCGATGACATCGAGTGGGTAATGACCGGCTACATGATCGCCTTCGCGACCCTGATGCCGCTGACCGCGTGGATGCGCGACCATATAGGCTACAAGCAGCTCTATCTCGGCAGCCTCTTCGTGTTCACTATCGGCTCGCTCCTCTGCGGCGCCGCGTGGAACCTCGAATCCCTGATCGGGGCGCGCATCATCCAGGCCCTGGGGGGAGGGGCCATCACCCCGACCGGCATGGCCATGATATCCGAGGTGTTCCCGCCGGAGGAGAAGGGCAAGGCGATCGGCATCTGGGGCGTCGGCGTCATCCTCGGCCCGACCATCGGTCCGACCCTGGGCGGCTACCTGACTAAGACCTTCGGGTGGCGGTCGATCTTTCTGGTGAACCTGCCGGTCGGCATCATCGCCTTCATAGCCGCGTCGATGCTCCTTATCAGAGACCGGCCCCATGAAAGCAGCCACCGCTCCTTTGACCTCTGGGGATTTATATTTCTCACCCTGTTCCTGGTTTCCTTCCTTCTCGGCCTGTCCAAGGGCGAGAAGGAGGGGTGGACATCGGCATATATACTTACCTGCGCCTTTATATCTATCGTGAGCCTTATTCTGTTCCTGGTCGCCGAAAGCCACGCGCCCCACGGCATCATTGACCTGGGGCTTTTCCGATACCCGGTCTTTTCGATCTGCTCACTCATCATCGTGGTGCGATCGGTCGCCCTGTTCGGCGGGATTTTCCTCATGCCGCTCTTTCTGCAGCAGCAGATCGGGTATGACGAGATGCAGAGCGGCCTCATCATGATGCCCGGGGCCCTGATGGTCATGCTGTTCATGCCGATCACGGGACGAATGGGCGACCGTATCGGCGCGCGGATCCCTACCATTATTGGCATTTTTCTTCTGGGGGTTTCCCTGTACCTTTACAGGAATCTTGACGTGAATATGAGCCTGTACGCGATCATAATGCCGACTCTTCTCCGCGGCATCGGCCTGGCCTTCCTGATGGCCCCGATAATGGCGGCCGCTCTCAACGCCATTCCCCATCAAAAAGCGGGGATGGCCTCCTCGATGCTCAACATCACCATGCAGGTGGCCGGTTCCATCGGCATCGCCTCACTCGCCACGGTCCTGAGCAACAGGATCCACTACCATCTTGGCGTTGTCGGGGCCGCCGCGAAGACGGGAACGCCGGAATTCATGGAAACATTCAGGCGCGTCTTCCAGCATGCGCATTCAATCGGGTATCCGTACGCCCAATCGAGGCAGGTGGCCGGCGCGCTGATCTACAGGAAGCTGGCCCAGTCGGCCGTCGTCATGTCCTTTCAGGACGCCTTCATCGTCGCCGCGATTATCGTGCTGGTCGCCTTCATCCCGGCGTTTTTCCTCCCGCGGCGCAATGCGATCCACGGGGCGCATGCGGAAACCGAGGAATTAGTCCGCGAGGAATCGGTGATGATAGAATGAGCCTTTCAAAACAAAACAGATTTCGATGGTTCTCGATACTGGCGATTGTCCTCGCGGCGGCGGGAATGTCATACCTGGGCACGACCCGCCTTGCCCTGGACATGGATATCACCAGATCGCTGCCGATAGACGACCCGGTCATCGCGGACGCCGAGTATGTGATGACGCACCACCCGGTTAAGGACCGGATCGTCATAGACCTGGGCCATGACGGGGCGGACGCCGACCTGCTGGTCGAGGGAGCGTCCGTTGTGGAGAGGCGGCTCGCCGGGAGCGGGCTGTTTAAAAGCGTCGGGCTCGAGGAATACCAGTCGGTATTCCCCGAACTCATCTCGTATGTCATGCATAACCTTCCGGTCCTCTTTTCCGCGCGGGAGCTTGACAAGAAGATACGTCCCCTCCTTGAACCGGCGAAGGTCAGGGAAGCGCTTGCCGACAATTACGCACAGCTTCTCGACCTTCAGGGGATAGGGCAGGCGAACATGATGGCGGCCGACCCCCTCGGCTTTAGGAACACGGTCCTCGCACGGCTGGCGCACCTCGCGCCCTCCCTCACGATCAGGATGGTGCGGGGACACCTGGTTTCGTCCGACGGAAGGCATCTTCTTATAACGGCGGAGCCGAAGGATTCGGCCACGGACACGGCGCTGGCGCGGAAAATAGCTTCCCTCCTCAGCCTGTGCGAAGGTGACCTCCGGAAGGAATTCGGGCCGCGGGGCATCGCTTTCACGCTCAACCCGGTCGGGGCGTACCGGGCGGCCCTCGACAACGAGGAGACTGCCAAGAAGGACACGCGCATGGCCGTGATCTTCGCCACGATCGGCATCGCGATACTACTCCTGCTCGGGTTTCCCCGCCCATTTCTCGGCATTCTCGCGCTGGTGCCCGCTGTCCTGGGGACCATTGCCGCGGCATTCGTCTATTCCCTGTTCTCCCGGTCGATATCGATTCTCGCTATAGGCTTCGGCGGCACGATAATATCGTTCACCGTCGATTACGGCATAGCCTATCTCCTCTTCCTCGACAGGCCCTATGAGACACGCGGTATGGACGCTACCAGAGAGGTCTGGGGGATCGGGCTGCTGGCGATGCTGACGACGGCTGCCAGCTTTGCATTCCTGTTCGTCAGCGGATTTTCGGCGCTGGCCCAGATTGGCTTATTTGCCGCTCTCGGCGTGGTGTTTACCTATATCTTCGTGCACACGCTCTTCCCCGTCATTTTCCCGACCATGCCACCGGCGAAACGGGGAGGCTTCATCTCCCTCCAGAAGGTGGTGGATCTGATAATGAGCTCCCGTCCGGCCTGGAAAGCCTTCGCGGCCCTCGCGTTCGGCGTTGTCATGCTGGTTTTCGCCAGGCCGAACTTCAGGGTCGACCTCGCCTCCATGAACACGGTGAGCCGCGACACACTGAGGGCCGAGAAGCTGGTCACGGATACCTGGGGCAACGTCCTGACGAGGCTCTACATCATGACCGAGGCCGGGAGCATCGGAGAGCTCCAGCAAAAGGGAGACAGACTCGCCGGCGAGCTCGGCAGGGAGATAGCATCCGGCGCCCTGTCATCGGCCTTTGTGCCGTCCATGCTTTTCCCCGGCGAGGCACGGATGAAGGAGAACCTGTCCGCGTGGAGCGCGTTCTGGACGCCGAAGCGTGTCGCCGTCCTGAGACAGACCATGCGTGAGTCTTCACGCGAGATAGGGTTCGCGCCGGACGCTTTCGATACTTTTTTCAATACGATCGCGCGGAGGAATTTTACGAGCAGGGAAGTTCCCGAAAAATTCCATGGCCTCCTCGGGATCCGCCGGATGCCGGGCGGCGGGTCATGGGCTCAGTTCTCGGTCCTGACTCCGGGGGAGTCGTACCGCGCCGGGCGGTTCTACTCCCGGGTGTCGAATTCGGGCCTTGCGCGTCTCTTCGACCCGTCATTTTTCGCCGATCGTCTCGGCGCCATCATACTGTCGGCATTTCTCAGGATGACGCTCATCGTCGGCGCCATCACCGCTGCGGTCGCGTTCGTCTGCCTCCTTGATCTGAGGCTGATGCTGATATCTCTCGCGCCGACCGTCTTTTCCCTGGTGTGCACGCTCGGCGCCATGAAGCTCCTCGGCGAGCAGCCGGGCATACCCACCATTATCGTCGCGGTCATCGTGATCGGCATGGGGACCGATTACTCCATGTACCTGGTACGGGCCTACCAGCGCTACATGGACGGGGCCCACCCCTCGGTCGGCCTGATCCGGCTGACGGTGTTTCTGTCCGCGTGCTCCACCCTCATCGGCTTCGGGGTGCTCAGCTTTGCGGAGCACGCGCTCCTGAGGAGCGCGGGGTTGACCCTGGCGCTGGGGATCGGGTTCTCGTTTGCCGGTACGATCCTCATCGTGCCGCCCCTGCTGGGTATAGTGTTCAGACGCCGGGAAGAGCCGGGCGGCGCCGTGGTGCCCGGTTCGAAGGAACACCGGGCGCGCGTGGAGAGGCGCTACCGGTTCATGGAGGCGTATCCGCGGCTCTTCGCCCGCTACAAGATGCGGTACGACCCGATGTTCTCGGAGCTCCATGAATTTCTCGGAAGGCCGGACACCATCGTTGACGTGGGGACCGGCTACGGAGTGCCTGCCGCGTGGGTTCTTGAGATGCTTCCCGGCGCCAGGTTATGGGGGATCGAGCCGGACGGCAGGAGGCGCATGGCGGCCTCACTGGCCCTCAAGGGGCGCGGCACGGTAGCGCAGGGGGGCGCGCCGGAGCTCCCAGAATTTCCGGGCAGGGCGGACGCGGTCCTCATGATCGACATGATGCACTACCTGACCGACGCCGATCTCGAGCTCCTCCTCGGCCGCGCGAGGAGGAAGATGTCGCCTAAGGGAGTGTTGATAGCCCGGGCGACCGTGCCGGGGAGAGACAGAACGATCCTCAGGATGATCGAGGCGCTCTGGATCCGGGCGAAGGGCCTGTCCATGAACTACCGCGGCGAGGAGGAGATCGTCCGCGCCATGGAGCGGGCCGGGTTTGCCGTAGCCGTGAGGGAATCCTCGAACGCGAGCAGGGAGGAAAAATGGTTCATCGGCAGGCCAAAGCCGGCCCCGAAGAGAAGGGTGCGGTCTCGTGCCGGCAGGTAATGCGCGGATTTTCGATTCACCGGCGTGTAGACGCTTCGTTCCTACGAGCCGGTAAACGACGGCTTTCTTTTCTCCAGCCACGCCTTGACCGCCTCGGCGTGGTCTTCCGTCCTGGTCGCGGCGAACTGGTAATTGACGCCGATGTCCGTGGAGAGCTCAATCGGCTGCCCGCCGATCTGGTTCATCGCCTTTTTTATGATGCCGATCGCCGCCGGTCCGCGCGCCAGCCGGCGCGCCAGCTTTTCGGCCTCCGGGAGGAGCTGGTCAACCGGCACCACCTTTTCCACCAGCCCGATCCGCAGCGCCTCCTGCGCATTGAGGAGCTCCCCGGTGTAGCACATGTAGCGCGCCATGCCCGGTCCCACGATCCTCGGGAGTAGGCACATCCCGATCTCCGGCACCAGCCCCATCCTGACGAAGAACTCGCCGAGCTGCGCCGTATCCGCCGCGATTCGGAAATCGCAGAGGAGGGTCATCTCAAACCCGGCGCCCAGGGCGAAGCCGTTAATGGCGGCTATGGTCACCTTGTCCAGGTTGTAGAGGCTCATGTAAAGGTCGACCAGGGGATCGAAATATTCCTTGAACTCCTTGAGGCTCATGTTCTTCAGGGGATCGATGTCCAGGGCCACGTCGCCCCCGGCGGAGAAGTGGTCGCCGGCGCCGGTGAAGATGATGGCGCGTATCGACTTTTCGTTTTTCAAGTCCGCGTATGCCTTCTGGATTCCCTCGAACAGGTCGGGGCTGAAGGCGTTCATCTTGTCCGGCCGGTTGAACGTCACAACCGTGTAGTTGTCCTTGATGGTGACGAGACAGCTTCCGTATTCACGAGTTTCTTCGGTCATATCTTGTCTCCTATACCCTCTCAAATATCGTCGCCGGCGCCTGGCCGCCTCCCGTGCAGAGGGTTACCAGAGCGTATTTCGCCTTGCGGCGATGCAGTTCATGGATGGCGGTGACAGCGAGGCGGCTGCCGCTGTTTCCCACCGGGTGGCCGAGCGCCATCGCGCCGCCGTTGACGTTGAGCTTCGACATGTCCGCATTCATCTCTTTCGCCCAAGCCAGCGGTATCGGCGCGAATGCCTCGTTCACCTCGAAGATGTCGATGTCCTTCATCGCGAGGCCCGCCTTTTTCAGCACCTTCGGAGTCGCCGTCAACGGACCGGTGAGCATAAGCACCGGGTCGGAACCGACCACTGCGCTGGCCACGACCCGCACGAGAGGCGTGAGCCCGAGCTCCCTGGCCTTTTCGCCGCTCATGAGGAGAACTGCCGACGCTCCGTCGGTAACGGTGCTGGAAAGCCCGGCGGTGAGCCATTCGGTCCCCGGGATCACCTTGAGGGCGTCGAGGCTTTCCCTGGTGACGCCGGCGCGTATTGTCTCGTCAGATTCGCAGGTGATTTTGTTGCCTTCCTTGTCCAGGCCGGGTATGGGAATGATTTCTTTTTTAAAGTATCCTTCTTTCGTCGCTTTAAGCGCCTTTTCGTGGCTCGCGACGGCGAAATCCTGGCATTCCTCCTTTGATATCTTCCACCTGTTCGCGATAGCCTGTGCCGCTATCATCTGGCTCGGGATGCCGAAGCGGTCCATGTATGATTTGGTGATGGGGTGCCCGGCGTTCTGCCCGTTGGAGAGGGTGCAGTTCAGGTCGGACGCGATGCCGTACTTGGACATCAGCTCGCATCCGCTGGCGATGACCACGTCCATGGCGCCGGACTCTATCATGCCCGCGCCGATCTGGATGGCCGACAGGCTGCTTCCGCACTGGCGGTTGACGCTGATGCCTCCGAGCGTTACCGGAAGTTTTGAGGATAGCACACCCATGCGGGCAAGATTAAAGCCCTGTTCGCCAATCTGATATACGCAGCCGGTTACCACGTCATCAATACTGTTCACGTCAATGCCGGCGCGGTTCACCGCCTCGTCAAGGGCCATGGCGAGGAGTTCAGGGGCGATGTATTCGCGGAAATATCCTTTCTGCTTGCCGACAGCCGTCCTTGCGGCGCTCACGACAAATACTTCTTTCATGGCATACCTCCCGTCAGTACTGGTGCTCCCTCCGGGCAACGCGATGGGACCCGGAGAGATGTCCGAACCGAATGCAAAATCTTTTTATGATTATTGTTATTCGGCGCGTATTGCCAGATAACAGTGATAAATTCTTCTATAAAAATAATAATATTGTAATACAATAAGTCAATTAAAAAAATGGAAAAATTGATGAATATAATCGTCCATAATATGCTGAATTCAGCCCATAATTTATTTTAAATGCTTCTATTCTTTTCTGGAATATGTCTCTTTTTTACTTGACGTTTTTCGATAATGTATATATTATCCGCTCATTATACCTCCTTTTACAGAGGGTATATGAGAACTGAATGAGATTCCCCATGCGGGAGTGCTCAGTGCAGTTTTCATGGGGGAATTATGAACGACGCAGACCCATGGCTGCGTATAACATCTCTCGCCGGTAATTATTCCGCATCGGAACCTTTCATTCACGCGCCCACGCCATGCATAACAGAAAACATGTCCCGCAGGAGCATCATCAGATGAAATATTACCTGACGCCGGGCGGGTCACCATTATAGAAAGAGAGATTGGAGTCTTGCAATGTCAACATACTGTATAGAATGCGCTAAAAAGGGGGATGATTGCTGCCGTTCTGATTTTTCCAAGTTCTTGACGCTGAAGGACGCGGAGAGGATAGCGGAGTTTCTGGGCGAGGATATGGGCTCGTTCGCAGTATATCGCGATGTCAGGGATAAGGACAAGGAGCTCGAGGCCTATCAGACCATGGATCCCGGTTATTATTACAGCCTCATGCGTGCTGATGGAAGGCTGCTCCAGATCAAGAACAAGAGCAACGGCGCCTGTCTCTTTCATGACGAATGCGGATGGTGCAGGATCTATCCCGCCCGTCCCCTCATTTGCCGGACGTATCCGTTCTGGTATACGCAAGCCGGGGATGTCATGTTTGACGGGAGCAGCAAGGACTGCCAGATTGTAAAGGCGCTGGCCGGCAGCGGGGATCCCGAGGCGGTGGTCAGGATCGAGAACAGGGATGAATCACTGATGAGATGCGCCCTGCAATACATCGGTCATGACGATGGGACAATGAAAAGTCTTCTCCTCCAGATGAGAAAGGAACTTGATGATTACCGCGGGCGGATCAGCCGGTTTATCGACGAGAATGAGATCGCAGGAGAATAGCACCGCTCCGCGTTCATTTCGGGCGAGGCTGAATCATTCGTGAGATGCTTTCCCGATACCGGAGCGCAGCCGGTAAATAGTTCTTGACCATGCCGCCTGACATGGCCTCATGCAAGCAGCCCCGCGATTCTGCGAATAGCATATCATACACATGGAATGACAAGGAGGACCCATGGGCTATTTCGAAAATAAACGTGTTCTGATCACGGGAGCGGCGACGGGCATCGGGAGGCTGATGGCCCTCATGCTGGCGGATGAGAAAGCCGAACTTGCGCTGGCTGATATCAACAGTGAAAAACTGGAGACGGCCAGGAAGGATTGTTCTTCAAAAGGCGCCGCCGCACGGGCATATCTCTGCGATATATCTGATAAAAACGACATAGATGGACTTGCGAGAAACGTCATCAGGGATTTCGGCCGCGTGGACATTCTAATCAATAACGCCGGAATGGTGAAGGGAAAGTATGTCCATGAGTATGAATTCGATGAGATAAAAAAGACCATGGAAGTTAACTTTATCGGCGGCGCGTATCTCACCAGGCTCATGCTGCCCGACATGATGAAGAGAAACGACGGTCATATAGTCAATGTCGCCTCTGCCATGGGGCTCACTCCCATGCCCCGCATGGGAGAATACGTCGCTTCAAAGTTCGCCATCGTCGGGTTCACCGATACCCTCAGAATGGAAATGAAGAAGCGGGGGTGCACGGGCGTCAAAATACTGTGCGTCTGTCCCGCGGGGATAGATACCGGAATGTTCCCCGGCTATAAGGCGCCGCTGCTCACGCCGCTGCTCAGGCCGGAGACCGTGGCCAGGGAGACCCTGGCCGCAATAAGAAAAAATAAAAAGCAGCTGAAGATTCCGCTCATTGTGAAATTCATACCCTTGCTTCGCACCCTGCCGCCGGGCGTCCAGGACGCGGTCGGTAGAGTGACCGGTCTCATAAACAGCATGGACTATTTTGAAAGGAAGAAAAAATGAGACCACAGGAGGCGGCCGCAGGGCCGCGCGGGTGAAGCAGGGGCCCGTCATGCCAGGTTCCGGCGAAAGTTTCCCCGACTAGTTGAAAATGGTTAACCGCACGTCACTAAAACCGTTATCACGACATCGCTGAAAATTGTTAATTATCGATTTGGCGATATTCGCGGTCAATTACTGATAGACATGACATTTCGGTAATGTAGTGTAGTATTGCAGCGGCGCGCCGCTGCAATCCATCGGGGGCCGCTATGATAACCGTGGAAGAAAACAGAGGCGCCGGCGTGCGCGACCTTCTCCTGCCGGTACGGGGCATGGTGGGAGCGGTACAGAAAACCGAGAACCTCATCGCCGAGCTCACGCATCCCAATGTTGACTGGAAATTCGTCATATCAGGCCTCCGCACATACCTCTTTGACTACATCTACGATCTTCTTCCCTACGCCGATACGGTGATGCCCGTAATCTACCGGTACCTCAGGGAAGCTACGGAAAGGAAAAAGATATCGGCGATACGCGCATGCGATACCTTTTTCGACCGTTATATCTTCACGCAGGGCAGGTTCCTGGACGGCGACGAACGGTTCCGGGAGATCTGCGCGTTTTTTGATTCCTGCCTGACGGATTACCTGGAGATCCTGACCAGGCTCAGTAACGAGGGCTTTTATTTCGAGAACATACACGACCGGTTCCTGAGCGCGGGGGAACTGCTGTGCGCGCGAGAGGACCCGGATGAGACCGGCGGGGCCGGCGCCCTGGCCCGATTCATCCTGCTCCAGTACCGGGTCTACGTCGGGCGGGCCATCGTGGTGGAGGAGAGCGATATCGCGGAGCTCCACGACGTGCTTGGGCCGCCGCCGGGAAGGGACCGGTTTATTGAGATCCTCAACGATGTCGCCACTGGCGCGTACGAGAGGCGCCTGGAGGAGATGGAACGGCTCGCCGGGGGGGCGGCCGCGGAGCTCATTCTCAAAGAAAGAACCGTGGCCGACTTCAAGCACAACACGTTACTCTGGGAGCGTATCTGCCTGATGGCGACGGGCGCAATCGAGAACGGGGATATCGGCGGCGACGACGCCATCATGCGCATATTTGAGTTTCTGATAAGGAAATCAAACCAGGGAGGGGACCGGGACCTCCAGCTCTTCATGTCCCGCACCCTCTCATCGCTCTGCGCCGTCCTGGTGAAGAACGGCAGGCTGGGCCTGCTCCAGAATGTCGTGAGCCTTATCATGCCGGTGCTCCTCGCCGAGATCGAGCGGGGGGGCAATTACACCGCGGCCTTCTACACGATATACAATATTGGAGAGTCAGTCATCAGGTCGGGCAACATCGGATTAATAGATTTTTTCGAGGACATCCTGGTCCGATCGAAATTCAGCTTTCCGGAGATATCCGGCATCGCTTCGGACTGGTCCGTTATCGTCAACTCGAGCCATCTCGAGAACATCAGGACATGGATGAAGCTTATCGAGATCAACCCGGCAGTGATGAAAAAGCTGTCTGCCAGCCTTATCGTCAACCTGAAGCTGTACGGCGTCTTCCTGAAGGACACGGATGTGTTCCAGCGGGACATCTCCCGCCTTCTTAACAGCAACTACCGTGACGTATTTTACCTGATCATTTCCCTGGCGTCGGTGTTCCCGGCCTTCTACCACGACATAGGGGCCACCGGCGACATCCGCGCGTTCACCGAGAGAATCGACACCAACCATCGCATGAACGACCTGATCCATTTCATGAGAAAACAGGTGCACGTCGAGTCGAGCTCCCAGACGGTGCTCCTGATCCAGCGGATCATGGAATTCTGGATGACGGGCGAACGGGAACTCTTGAAGAACATGGTGCCCCCCGAGGTCTATGAGAACCTGGGGACCTTCTTCCGACTGGTCAACCTGGACGTGGAGGACGCGCCGGGGAAGATGTACCGGGAGGCGGTGAAGCGCTTTCCAGAGCATGCGGACAAGAAATTCTGGGATTTTCTGAACGACGTGGACGAGGAGCCGTTCGCGAATTTCGCGGCGAGCAGCTCGTTCACGGGCGTCTCGGAGGACGAAAAGCTGGCGGCGCTCGAGCTGATGCGGTTATATTTCGAGACGAGGCTTCCCACCGAGATGACGAAGATTCTCCACTACATCAGGAACCGGTTCGGCCTCGATGTGTCGAAGAAGGTCATCTGGAAGTTCATCTACGAGATCTCTGACGACGACTTCCGCAAGATGTTCGAGGACGTGGGCACCCGGGACATATCCCGGGTAAACATCGAGAAGTTCATCACCTTCCTCCACGTGTACCGGCTTCTTTTTGACAAGTACAATTTCACCGACGTGCGGGTCATTGAGAAGCTCGAGCGCTACGCGGCCGAGGGGCTCTTCGATCCGCCTCCCGGTTTTTTCGAGAGTATGAAGGGAAGCGACACCCTGACCGCGCTTGACCTTCTCCTGAAGACGCAGCTGGTGCTCAAGGACCGGATACTACTGTCGGAGCAGGTGTTCGAGCCGCTCGATACGATCGACCTGAAACGCCATATTGCCTTCGGTATACCGTCCATGTACGGTTCTTATAAGGAGAAGAAGTTCGATACCCTGAAGGTTTTCTTCCACATGAATCTCATCCGCGTCCGTTTTTTCCGGCAGATCATTGACGGCATGAACCTCGCCTCCGGGAGCCCGGCGTCCTTCAACGATGTGAAGAGGGTCTACAAGCTGTTCATCAAGACCTTCGTCATCGACGGGCTGGCGAACCAGGAAATGCTCAACTACAACAATCTCCTCGAAACGCCGAACCTGCGGCTCTCCCAGCTCAGGGACATCGTCACCCAGACCCTTACCGTTCACGGCGAAATCTCGGACCGGTTCAACGAGACATTCAAATACGTCTGCCGCGAGGCGATACGGAACATCGGGGTCGAGCGCATCGCGAAGCAGTACATCCCGCGCGACAATCCCGAGAGCATCGAGGTCATAATCGACCGTTTCGTCCGCGGCCAGATCATGCAGTCGCCCCTCCTGCAGCTCTTCGACAACTTCCTCATCGCGGTAAAGGAGATGCTTGCGCGGGAGAAGGGCGACCCGGTATGCCTCAACGAGGATGAGAAGCGGAACGGCGTGCGGAACAGCGTCTGGGAGGTCATAAGGCTCCTTGACGATCCGAGCGATCCCTATGATCCGTACGATCCCTACGACGAGGACCGGTACGCCCAGATACACGACATCAAGAAGCTCGGCGAGGCGCACGGCGAGGAGGACCGCTATGCTCCGGTCTGGGAGATAGGGAGCAAGGCGCACGGTCTTCTCTTCATAGCCAACATGGAGGGCGTTAACGCGCCCCCCGGAATAATCCTCTCCTCTGAGCTCTACAAGCGGCTGGGCGATTCGCTGATCAACGACGTTGAATCGCGGCAGCAGACGATATATTTACTGAAGCGCTACATCGACAAGTTCACGGAAAACCGGTTCGGGAGCGCCAAAAATCCGCTCCTCCTGTCGGTCCGCAGCGGCGCGGTCTTTTCGATGCCCGGGGTCATGGACACCATCACCAATGTCGGGATGACACGCGAGATACTGGCCCATTACGCCCGTTCCGACCAGTGGTTCGCGTGCGACTGCTACCGGAGATTTTTGCAGGACCTGGCAATATCATATTATGGAATGGACCGGAGGATATTCGAGGACCTGATGTACGGCTACAAGGAGAAGGCCGGCGTCGGCCTTAAGGAGAACATGACCGGAGACCAGATGGCGGAGCTCGCCATTCAGTACCATGACGCGATCAGGCGCCAGGGCCACTACATTCCGGAGGACCCGTACGAACAGCTCCTCTATTCGATCGTGGCCGTTTTCCGATCGTGGAACTCGCCCGTCGCCCGCAAGTACCGCGAGCTGGTCAACATATCGGACGACTGGGGGACTGCGGTCATCATCCAGAACATGGTATTCGGCAACTCGTCGCCCGACAGCATCACCGGCGTGGTGCACAGCCGCTACCAGGGGAAGGAAAAGATCGACCTTTTCGGCGAGTACAAGACCAGGGCGCAGGGCCATGACATCGTGAGCGGCGTCGCGCGCGTCTTTCCGGTGAGCGAGGACCAGAAGAAGGTATACCCCCGGTTCGCCGCCATGCCGTCGATGGAACAGCGCTTCCCGGAGCTGTATGACATGCTTTTCCACGCCGTCCAGAGGATACGGGACCGGTGGGGAAACGACCTGCAGATTGAATTCACGATAGAGAACGGCATGCTCTATATCCTCCAGGTGCGCGGCGAGGTGAACCATATCTTTGAAACCTTCGAGCTTGTCGAGTCCCCTGCGGACCTCGAGCCCTTTCTGCTCGGACAGGGGCTTGCCGCTTCGGGCGGCGCGGTTTCCGGCAGGGCGGTGTTCGATATCGGGCGAATCGACCTGGTGAGGGAACTGCACCCGGGCGACGGGGTCGTCCTGGTCAGGCCCGAGACAAACCCGGAGGACGTTGTCGGCATGGAAAAGTCGGACGGCATTCTTACCTGTATCGGCGGGATGACGTCTCATGCCGTGCTGCAGATGAGGCGTCTGGGGAAGTCGGGGGTGAGCGATTTTTCCACGATGCGAATCGACGAGGAGAAGAACCGGGCCTGTGTCGACCCGGGCGCGGACGCCGGCGATGCAGTCATCATCGGGGAGGGAGACTTCATAACGATTGACGGCTCCACGGGGAATGTGTATCGAGGATTTCACAAAACCGTGAAGCGGAAGATATAATAACGAAGGCGAGGCCGCGAGACCTCGCCCGCATACAACAACAAGGAGATTCACCATGACAACCATTTCACCAAAATCACCGGTCGGCATCAACGGCATCGGGAGAATAGGCAAGCTTATGGCATGGCTGATGTCTACGAAAGAGGAGCTGGAGGCTATCGTCATCTCGACGGGCAGGAAGAGCGGCAAAAGCCTGGACGACCTGGCGACCTACCTGGGGTACGATTCAACATACGGCCCGTATGCCCGCTTTATATCGGGCTTCGGTCGGGAGAAGGCCATTGAGATAAACAACGACACGCTCTACCTGAACGGGAAGAAGCTGGTCTGGCTGAACGACCAGGAATACCGCGTGCCGGGGAGCATCCCCTGGTCGAAGCACGGCGTAGAGCTGGTGTTCGACACGACGGGCAAGATGACCGACCCGACCAAAAACGAAGACAACTCGCTCCGGGGACATCTACACAACGCGAAGAAGGTGGTGCTGACCGCTCCCTTCAAGATCAAGAACAAGGGGGCGATGATGCCCGAAGACGCGGTGACGGTCGTGGGCGGCGTGAATTTCGACAGATACGATCCCGCGGCGCATACTATTATCTCCAACGCGTCGTGCACCACGAACTGCTGCGCCCCGCCTATCAAGGCGCTGGTGGACCATTTCGGGGACAAGTTCATTTCATATGCTCTGACCACGGTGCATGCGGCTACCAATTCCCAGCAGGTGCTGGACGTGCTCCCCAAGGACGGCGAGAAGGATTGCCGGAAAACGAGGAGTATTATAAACAACATCATCCCCTCGACCACCGGCGCCGCCAACGCGGTTATCGAGGTCATCCCTGAAATCCGCACCCTGGGGATCGGCTCGCAGGCATCGTCCCTGCGCGTGCCGACCAACACCGCGTCAATCGTCATCCTGGACATATCGCTCATCGGGGAATACGACAACGACTACATGCATTCGATATTCAGCAAGTACAGCGAGCGCAATCCGGAGATCATGAGGTTCTCGGACA
Organism: Spirochaetota bacterium; assembly: GCA_016933025.1. Lineage (GTDB taxonomy): Bacteria > Spirochaetota > UBA4802 > UBA4802 > UBA5550 > RBG-16-49-21. Next base: position 31,666 of record JAFGBT010000008.1, read on the forward strand.
AGCAGCTGGTGAGCTCCGATATCATAGGGAGCACCCATTCGACCATTTACGACGCGCTCTTCACGCACAGGAGAACGACCAAACGCGACGGACAGCTGTATACCATGGTCGACCTGAACTTCTGGTACGATAACGAGTTCGGGTATGTCTGCAGCCTGGATCGTCTCTATAACCTGATAATTGGAAAACGTTGAGGAAGGTAGAAGTACCGAAGGGGCGCCAAGAAAGTATATTCGAGGTCATCACGAATGGAGTCGAGTGACGGGTTGTTTATCCGGCGCCCGCGGCAGTCCAATTTTTTTATTGACATCCGCATCCGGTTCCGGGTATAAACGACTCGGTATTCGCGATGAAAAAAATATTTTCCCTAATCACGGCCGCGCTTCTTCTCGTCGTCTCTTCGTGCTCTAAAGACTACAGCAGGGATCTGGTCGGGAGGTGGAACGCCGGGAAGGCTACTCTCAACAGCGACATTATGGTCACCATCCGTGACAACGGCACGCTCACGGCGCAGATCACCAATACGGAGATGAAACCGGCCGATGCGTCCTACCTGGTCAGGAAAGACCGGCTGACAATAGTTTTCCCGCGCTACAGCCTTTCGTATAAAATACTCAGCCTCGACGATAAAAAGCTCGTTATGAGATCAAGATTCGGCAGGATAACGTGGACCCGCCTGAAATAGGCGCTATCGGATCTGGATCCCCACGATGCATACGTCGTCCTCGAACTTCTTTTTTCCGACGAAGTCGATCAGGCGGCTGTAGACCCGGTTGACGAGATCCCGGATCGGCAGGTCCCCGAGCACCTTGAGGTCATGGTGCAAAATTTCTGAGAATTGAATGCCCTCCTCATTCTCCGCTTCGATAAGCCCGTCGGTATAGAAAATAAGCTTATCCAACGGCCTGAGCGGGATCGACTTTTCCTGGTAGATCTGGCCCCGGTTAACGCCGAGCAGCATGCCCCGCGCGGTGAGGTTCAGCACCTCGTGTCCCCGTATCAGGTACGGCATGCAATGGCCGGCGCGGGCGTAGCGGAGCGTCATGGTATCCGAGTCGTATATTGCGTAGAACGCGGTTATAAACTCGAAATTGCCCATGTCCATTATTTTGTCATTTAAATAATGAAGAAAGTCGCCCGGCGAAAGCTTTTCCTTGCCCGACATGTTGGCGAGCGTTTTTACCATGCTGGTGATAAGTGCGGCCGGCACGCCGTGGCCGGTCACGTCCGCGATGAAAATACCGAACAGGTTCTGTTCCTTGAAGTATATGTAGTCATAGAGGTCTCCGCCGATCTCGTAAAGCGGCATGTATACCGAGTGTATATCAAGACCCGACAACTCGGGTGTCGTCCTCGGGATCAGGTTGAGCTGAATGGTCCGCGCGAGCCCGAGCTGCTCCTGGAACAGGACGTTGTTCGTTTCAATGACGCGGTTTTTGTCCGTCAGCTCCCTGTTGGAGGCCTCTATTTTCTGCCGCGACAGGAATTCCCTGAAGCGGAACCGCTCCTGAATTTCGGCCGACACGCAGGCGACGATAATCATGACAATCGGATTCGACAGGGTCACCAGAAGCTGCTTCGTCGGATCGCCCGCGACCAGGATATAGGCTACGGTCGCGGCAAAGGGAAGGGCGTAGATGGGAAGCAGGTACCGGTAGCCCCCCATCGAGGCGAAGTGTATCGCGAATATTACGGTGACCATCCCCGTGATGATGGTGTCTATGATATGAAAGCGCATGTATATGATGACAAGGCCGCACATCATCACCATGAGACTGGCGAGAAACAGATAATAGATTATCGAAATGATTCGCTTATGCTTCCGGAGAGGGGTCAGTACGAAGACGAGAAGCGTCATGCCGAAAACTAAGGGCATGAGCCGCCAGGGGCCGGAGTTGACCGGATACGATACGAGATAGGGGTCCCAGATAACATAGAGCACCGGAAAGGAAAGCGAGAACCAACCGGCCAGTCTGCTGTACCTGAAGGTCCGCTCCTGCATGAATGCGGCGTATTTAAGGCCTATTTCTCCGCCGATGCGATCGTCCCGGGCCATGCAATCATTATAGAGAGGATGATTCGTCAGTCAAGAGATTAATAGCTGCGGGCCGAGCGAACATCGACTCGTGCCATGACGGCCCGGGATTACAGCCGGTTTATACGCGCCGGCTAAAAAACTTGACATGAGCCGGGCGCCGTGGTATTAATAATCGCGAGTATCGCGACCGGCTCGAACGGATTGAATACTCTACAGCAGGAGGAACGAACATGGCGAGGATCAGGGTATATCTTATTGCGGCGGCGGCACTGCTGTTCTGCTGCGCCGGTGTCGGCGGCGCGCTGGCCCAGGACGGAGGCGAGGGTGAAGCAAAGTCGGCACGGGGGAGCGTGTTCGCGATGGGATTCAAGTGCCACTATGCCTGGTGGGACCCGGTCTGGTCGGAGTCGCGGCTGACCATGCCCCTGCGTACTTCCAGTTTTCAACTGCCGGGCATCAACCATAATCTGGACATGTCCACACGGGCGAATTTTCTGTACAATCCCGCTTTTTCCATAACGCTGGCGGAGCGGTGGAGCCTCAGCGGCTCATATATGTACGGAGAATATGAATATAAGGGAAACGAGTCGTTTATGAAGTATTTCGATCCTGATAATTATTTTTATTTAGTACAGCATAAATTAGAGGTAAAAAAGCACGATGCCGACCTGCTCGTCAATTACCTCATAGCCCCGTGGGTAAAGTTTTTCTGGGGCGTGAAATACCAGGGGTATTTCATGCATGATGCTATAAACGATTACATGACAATTCTGGATACTGTCGGAGTGACGCTGCCGATGAAGTTTTCCGACTCCATTATCTTCCATTCGATAGGCCTGGGCACCGGCTTTTCCTTTACGGCCCGTCTGGTAGAGAATTTCTATATGCTTCCGGCGATTTCAGTGATAGCCCTTGAGGGGAGGGACTATTCCAGGTCGGATAACATTTTAAAGAGGATTGTAAATGTCTTTTACCTGGGAATAGATACCACCGGCAGTAAAAACTATTTCACCCTGGTCGGCGGGAGCGCCGCTCTATCGTTTGCGTATCATATACCGAGAGCGCACATGACCATCGACGCCGGATGCCGGGCGCAATTTCTCTGGTATACCGAGGCGCCGAGAAAGAACAACAGGCAGAAATACGACCTGTTTTACGGGCCGTATCTCGGCGTGGCTTTTTCATTCTAGGGCGGGGGTGTCCATCCTCCCCGTGCCGGGTCATTTCCAGTTCAGGATCGTGGCCTTGTACGAATCGTAGAGCTTGCCCATCTTGGGCATTCTGCCCGATTTCACTGAATCGATTATCATCGATTTCCTGGCGCAGATGTCCTGTTTCGTCTTGAAGTCCTTTGTGTGGCATTTGATGCAGTTGTCGTGGATCGCCTTTACGACATTGTCGTTCGGCAGGAGGCCGCACTTCTCTTTTGGGTATTGTTCCAGGCTTGCGTAGCAGCCGATCATCACCAGCGCGGCAAGCACGGCGATAAAAACGGATGTTGTTTTCATTGATTCACTCCTTGCTGAAAAATGTTGAATCATGATTCCCTGCCGGCGTCCCCGCGCCCCGCGTTCATGGGCGCGCCCGGCCGTGCCGGTCTACCACCATTTCCTGGTCATGTATTCTACCGTGAAAATGCCGGGATTGATGTTCGCCTCCTCCTCGAATTTCATGTTTTTGAAGATGAGCTCGGTCCTGGTGCCGCGTCTCACGTTTTTCATCTCCAGCGCGGTTGTGTAGTATACTTTTTTCCCGTATACGTTGTTCCGGGTAATGAAGGACTTGAGCGACAGCTCTTTTATCTTGATCTTGTGCTCGTCATAGTAGTCGAGTCTCAGGGTCAGGAGGGTCTTTTTCTCGAGGTAGGAGACCTTCCTGCCGTAGCCGGTGTCGCGCACGATATCATCGCTCTTGGGGTTGTTTTCGATAACGTAACAATCGAACGGCTTTCCCTTGAACATGACCCGCTCATCGGGCAGGCGGCGGTAGTTGCATTCCGTGAAGTCGGGCTTCCCGATGTCGCCATTGGTGAAATCACTTCCAAAGAAACTCAGCTTCTTGTCCGCGCCGGTAACCTTTTTGGCCTTGCGGATTCCCTTGAGGTATACATATTTTATATCGGCCTGGGCCTTGTAGTTGTACGCCAGGTATGAGTTGCCGCTGTCGTCCGCCGGCGCCATGAAGTAGCAGATATAATTTTCCTTCTGCTTCGGAGTTCCTATGTGTTCGGTATACGAGGCCATGACAAGCTTCTTCTGAAATTTCAGCTCGCCGGTGCTCGCGTATATTTTAAGGACGGCCTCCCCCTTGATTTTCTGGAATATCGGCTGATCATCGTTCATTTTCATGATTCTGTAACCCGCCTCATCCGCCGTTTCGGAGAGGGCCGATACGATAAAGCAGAAGAGCATCGCGGCGACGGCCGGAATTTTTACCTGTTTCATGAATGCCTCCAAGCGATAAATTCGGTACGTTATATATTTGACCGAGAATGATGTAAATAAGATTTTATTTTTTTTACAGGATCACTTGTAGATGTACCGGTCCTCCAGCCGCATGTAGCCGCGGATGAGCTTTGACACGCCGAACCTGATCGGCTCCGGCGGCCACGGGATGGCTTTCCTCCCCACGAAGAAGAGAGCGGTGCGGGGCGTGCTCATCTTGCAGATCATCTCAGCGATGGTCCTGCCGTTGAGGGTGGTCATTGATACGCCGTGCCCCATGCACCCGAGCGAGTAGATGGCCTTTCGGTCATTGCCGATGTAGCCGATCGCGGGGGCCATGTCGACGGTGATGGAGACCGGCCCGCCCCAGCGGTGGGTGACCCTGATCCCCTTCAGCTGCGGGAAGACCTCGGTGATGTGGCCCTCCAGGTGGTCGAAGATTTCCCTGTTCTCGTCGCGGTCGAAATTATCGCCGAACGTAAGGGAGACGTCGCCGCCGCCCATGGCGATGCGGTTGTCCGCCGTGAGCCGGTAGTAGTGAATGAAGTCGCGCGCGTCTTCAACGCCCGCGCGGGATTTCCAGCCGATCGACTTGATCTGCTGCTTCGTAAGCGGCTCGGTAAGGACCAGGTGGGTGAAGACAGGCGCCTGCATCGACCGAAGCTGCGGGAAGAGAAGGGAATACGCGTTTGTGGCAAACACCAGGTACTCGCAGCGGACCTCGCCCTTCGCGGTTTTGACGAGAAAGCGCCCGTCGCTTTTTTTCTCGAAGCCGGTGACCGGCGAGTTCTCATAGATGGTGACCTTTTTCTGTTCGGTTATGCGCTTCATCTCGCGGGCGAGCCTTGCAGGGTTGAGGATGGCGCAGCGCGGCTCGAACCATCCCAGTTTATAGAAATCCGTGTTGAATTCGCCCGCCAGCCTGTCGCGCTCCCAGCGCTCGATTCCGGTGAGTCCCCACCGCTCGATTATCCTGAAATCGTGCTCGAGGCGCTTGATTTGCGCCGGGCTCGTCGCCACCAGGAGGTAGCCGCTCCGTTCGTAATCGCATGCGAGCTTGTTTTTTGTTATCATGTCGTGGAGGTACTCGACGGCCTCTTCCATGTAGAGCTGGGCCGCCTTCGCCTTTTCGTCGCCGAAGCGGAATTTCGTGATTCCCTTGGTGAGGCCGAACAGGGTCATTGAGAACCCGCCGTTCCTGCCGCTGGCGCCGAAGCCGCAGATTTCGCCCTCGAGTATTCTCACGTCAAGCTGTGACTTCAGCAGCTTCAGGTGGTAGCCGGCTGAAAGGCCGGTGTATCCGCCGCCGATGATCACGACATCCGCTTTTTCCGAGGATTCAAGGGGCCTGTTCGGTTTGATGTCCGCCGGGAGAGTTTCCAGCCACCAGCTTTTTTCGCGGTAATTCATAGCGCGCCTCCTCTCGCATGTATTGGATTAAACACGTGTTCCAAGTATACCGCATGGAGATCCAATTGTCAATAAATCGAATAGCCCGCGGTATGAATTCGGATATCAGGTCACTGCGTCCGGCCGGCCGGATGGATATTAAGAAAAATCTAAAAAACTTAACAACTCCTCTTGACTACGCCCGCGCGCATGTGTATATTCACATAATTTAAAGAAGACGAAATAAGACATTATACAAGCGAGGTGAACATCATGGCACAGGAAAAGATCAAAATATCACCGGAAGTTTGCACCTATAACAGCGAAGACGATAAAAAGCTTATTATTGAGGTTGAGGTACCGGGCGTTGACGGCAAGGACATAGACCTGAGGATGCTCGATGACAGCTTCACCCTCGGCGCGGCGCGTGAAGACCTTGAATATACCCTGGCGCTGTCGCTCTGCTGTCCGGTCAAGGCAGACGCAACCAAGGCAGAGTATCACAACGGCCTGCTCAGGATCGAGGCGCCGTACAGGGATTTCATGGAGAACGCGGTAAGGATAAAGGTTGCGTGATAAGATATGTAAGGCGGGGTCACGTGACCCCGCCCGCATTCATTTGACCCCGCCTCAGCCGGGGAGCTTTGCGTTCATCATCGTTTTCCCCGCCTGCGCGAGCGCGATTTCACAGGCAATGCATCCGAGGGAGAGCAGAAGGATATACAATCTCCCGGGATAGTCGATCCCGTATGCCATGGCCACTATTCCAATGATCGCCGAGAGTAACAGCAGAATCGATCCGATAATAATTTTTTTTATCAACAGCGGGGTCGAGAGCTTCTTGAACCTCGTTTTTCCGTCGAGCAGTCCGGCCGCGAATGCGCCGAGGACCGAGAAGGGGAGCAGCACTGAGAGCACCCAGGCCGCTCCCAGCATGGAACGGCCTACAGCGCCTCCCAGGGCGACGCCCAACAGGATAAGAGGGGGCAGGAGGGCGGCAATGGCCTGGGGAAAATGAAGGATTATCGGATGGAGATACAGGTCGAGGATTACCTTCCTTTTTTTGGAGATGTTTTCATGATACGGCTCGAACACGGTGCGCGGCACGCCGCACGCGGGGCATACCTCCCCGAGCTTGTTTTCACGCATGATAAAACCGCACGCCTTGCACCGGACCTGTCCCATGGACTTCCCTCCTGTTAAAAACATGTTGATAAGCCGTGGCAATAATACAGCGGATGAAGATGAAACGTCAAGAAGTTATATAAAAGTCAAAAAAAACCATTGGATGGCGATCAAGATCATATTTTAATTTTGACTTATACGCCGAAGTATCATACTAAATAGGATAGATATGATATCATGCCGGTATATTACACAAGGAGGCCATGAATGAAGAGCATGCGCAATCTGGTGGCCATTTCCGCGATAGCGGCCCTGCTGGTCTCAGTTTCATTCTACGCAGGGGCGAAGGAAGACGCCGCCAAGAAAGAGGGTAAAAAGGAAAACCCCTGGGTCCAGAAAAAAGACAAAGACGGCATCAAGGTATTCGTGCGCAATGTTGAGGGCATCGAATTCAAGGAGTTCCTCGGCGTCATGACAATCGACGTGCCGATCGAAGCGGTGGACAGGCTCATGAAGAACGTGCCGAACCAGGTGAACTGGATGTGCGACATGATCGAATCGAAGGTGATCAAGGACGATCCGGTCAACCCGATCCAGTACAATGTCATAACAGCTCCGCTGGTATCGAACAGGGACGTCATCATCCAGACCCGCGTGGTGCGGAGCCCGGGAAAAATCGTCAGGTACTTTCACGGCATCAAGCTGGATTCCATCCCCGAGAGGAAGGGGATCGTGCGGATGCCGAAGATGGTGGGCATGTGGATCTTCGAAGCGCTCGGTAAAAACAGGACGAGGGTCACCTACCAGAACCTGGCAGATCCGGGCGGAAAGCTCCCCGCCGGTCTCGTGAACCTGACGGTGGTGAAGCAGCCCTATGTGACCCTCCGGGGAATGAGGAAGCAGCTGACAGGCAAGTAACATGTTACGTAAAGCCTGATAATCGTCCAGGGCCGGTATCGACGGCCCTGTTTCTTTTCAACACGCTTGAGGCCGGGAAAAACTATTGACAAAACCCGTCCCGATTATAGGTTGATGTGCGTTTCGGGGTGTAGCTCAGCCCGGTTAGAGCGCCTGCTTTGGGAGCAGGAAGTCGGAGGTTCGAATCCTCTCACCCCGAAGGGAAGTTTTCACGATGCGATGGCTGCTTGCGCAGCCATCGCATCGCGGAATATAAGCGCCTCGGCATAAGCTCTCTTGCGCGCGGAGGCTTATCATTCGCCCGCCTCGTAAAAAACATCCTGTTTGCGAGGCGGGAGCGGCGACCTCCATGTCGCCTTCTCATTGATAAGCCTCCACGCTCAGTTTGGTATATTTTTAGGCTTATGCCTTGTAATAATCGCGTTTCGACACAAAGATTATCTACGCGCGGAGGTTTATCATTCGCCCACCTCGCAAAAAACGTCCTGTTTGCGAGGCGGGAGCGGCGCCATCCTGCCGCCTTCTCATGATAATCCTCCACGCTGCTACAAGATTTGCTAAGACACTGTATGTGCAGTTTTCTGAATATGTAATGCGCCAGTAGCTCAGTGGATAGAGCAACGGCCTTCTAAGCCGTGGGTCGCAGGTTCGATCCCTGCCTGGCGCGTATTCGATGTTGCTTAAATAACAGCATTCTATTGCTCTTAGTTAGCACAGCCTTGCCCTGATCCGCCCGCATCCATTAAAATAACGTTTTTCAGTTAATATCCAGTACTATTGTCTTGCCTTTCAATATCCAGAAGTGTATTTTCAAACTATCATGCGGCCAATCGGGAATTTCAGATTCAAGCCGGTCGGCCGTAAGGCATATACTGTGTAAATTACATGCGAACGGCGGGACGAACAGGCAGGTGAGATATGGACAAGACCAGGATACTCATAGTTGAGGACAATGCAATTATAGCCAACGATCTTGCACGGGAGCTCGGCCAGTGGGGCTATGATGTTCCGGCCATCGCATCGAAAGGAAGAGAGGCATTGGATGCCATAGAAAGGCATCGGCCCGACCTGATCATACTCGACATCGATATGCCGGGCGGGATGGACGGGATCCAGACCGCCGGTATGATCCGCGAAGAATACGGCATTCCTTTCATCTACCTTACCGCCTATTCTGATGATTCGCTTATCAGCCGCGCCAAGGAGACCGGACCGTACGGGTATATCCTGAAGCCGTATCGGTCCAACGAGCTCCGCATAACGATAGAGATGGCCCTATCGGCGCATGAAATTGAAAAGCGCCTCAGAGAGGTAAACAGCCGGCTTGAACGGGAAGTGGATGAACGCCGGCGCGCTGAAAACATGCTGAAAGAGAGCGAGGAGCGTTATTTTTCGCTTTTTAATAATTCAATAGAAATGGTCTGCGTGGCCGACCTTAACGGCGTGTTCATAGATGCGAACCGGAAGGCCTTTGAAGCCATGGGCTATACTAAAGATGACCTCGGCAGGGCTTCATTCACTGACCTGCTGGAGGGGGAGGATCTCAAGCGGGTTATCGTAGCGGTGAAGGAGATAGTACGGACCGGAAAGCAGAATGAAATAGCTGAATACCGGGTGAAAAAGAAAAACGGCGATATAATGTACGTTGAAAGCACGGGGACCATTGTATATCATCAGGGTGAGCCGACAGGGATCATTATTATCGGCCGCGATATCACAAAACGCAAGCTTGACGAGGCGGCGCTCCGCAAGAGCGGAGAGAAATACCGGGACCTGGTCGAGCAGATGAACGATGTCCTATACAAGGTCCGAAAGGACGGAACCCTGATCTTCGTCAGCGGCGCGGTCAGACAGGTTCTCGGGTTCAGCCCTGATGAGCTCGAGGGGCGCAATTACAGCGAGACCATCTACGAGGAAGACGTAGAATCAATCATCCGCGACTTCGGCGAGGCTCTTGCCGGAAATCGCACCATCGGCGAGTATCGCATAAAGACCAGGTCGGGCGACGTCAGATGGGCGAAATTTTCGAGCAGGCCGTATTATGAGCAGGGGGAGCCTGCGGGCATCCTGGGCGTGATGTCGGATATAACGCTCAGGAGATTGGCCGTGGAAGAGCTGCGCAGCTCCAACGAGCGTCTGGCGGCGACCCTCAATGCTCTGCCGGATTATATGTTCGAGCTCGACGGTGAAGGACGTTTTTGGGATTACCGTACGCCGCGGGATTCCAAACTCACTATTTCGCCCGAGACATTTATAGGAAAAACAGTACATGAGGTTATGCCTGAAAGCACGCATCCGGTCATCTTTCAGGCCATTGATGAAGCCAAAAAAACCGGGCTCCACAGGGGAGGGGTCTATTCGCTGCCGATCCGGGGCAGCGTTTTCTGGTTCGAGCTTTCAATAGCGGCCATGGGTGGTCCCCGGACGTCGGATGTCCGCCTTGTGGCGCTGGCGCGCGATATCACCGAGCGGAAGCGCTCGGAAGAGGCATTGCGACTGAGCGAGGAGAAGTTTTCGAGAATGTTCCAGTTCTCTCCGGTCTCTCTCGCGTTCAGCACTCTGACGGATGGAAGATACCTCGATGTCAACGAGGCATTTGTGAATCTGACCGGCTTTTCCCGCGGGGAGGTGGTCGGCCGGAGTTCAGTGGACCTCGGGTTCTGGGCTGATTCGACGGTGCGGGCCCGCATAAGAAAAGCGGTATCTTCATCAGGAATAGTGCTGGGAGAACAGGTGATGCTGCGAACCGGCAACGGCTCTTTGAAGACTGTATTGTATTCGGCGGTCAGGATTGACGTTGAAGGTCAGCCTTGTATCGTAAGCGCCGCGGAAGACATAACGGAGCGCATCAGGTACGAGGAGGCGCTTGACAGGAGCCGCGGAGAGCTCCAGTCCGTGTTCGACGGCGCGCCGATAATGATGTGCGTTGTGGGCCAGGACCGGAAGGTGCTGCGCGGCAACAGGGCGTTCAAGGAATTCTCCGGGTGGGAGGAGGGGGAATCGGTGTCAGCCCCGGCCTGCGGCGTTCTCGGGTGCGTCAACGCGCTCGATGACTCGCGTGGGTGCGGCTACGGGGAAAACTGCGCGTCATGCGCGCTGCTCCTTGCCATCGAGGGTACCTTTGGAGACCGCCTTGAGAGAACCGGTGTTGAAAAAAAGCTCGCGATCTCAAGAGGCGGAAGAGTCGGGGAGTTCTTTTTCCTCGCGTCCACGACGCTCCTTCATCCAGACAAGAGCCCCGATCTTCTCCTCTGCCTTCAGGATATCACAGCATGGAAGAGGGCCGAACAATCCCTCGTGGAAAGCGAGCAGAAGCTGAAAGCGGTGGTGGACGGCTCCTCGATACCGCAGTTTTTTATCGATACTGATCGCCGCGTCGTCTACTGGAACAAGGCCCTCGAGAGGATCAGCGGCATCCAGGCACGGGATATCATAGGCACCAGGGACCAGTGGAGGGCCTTTTATACAGAGGAACGGCCGTGTATCGCGGATCTCCTGCTGGACACGGAGGGCGCGGGGTCAAAGATGGAACAATGGTATGGCGATAAATACAGAAAATCAGAATATGTCGACGGGGCGGTCGAAGCCTTTGATTATTTTCCGAATCTGGGGGATCGCGGCAAATGGCTGCATTTTACCGCCACGGCAATCAGAAGCATAAATGGAGATATCATTGGCGCAATCGAAACGCTGGTCGATATAACCGGCCGCAGGACCGCCGAGATGGCCCTTCAGGAGAGCGAGCGGAAATACCGCGAACTCGTGGAAAACGCCAACAGCATCATTCTTCGCATGGATCCGCAGGGGAACGTTACCTTTTTTAACGAGTTTGCGGAGGGGTTTTTTGGATTTGGCAGGAACGAAATTATCGGCAGAAACGTCGTTGGCACGATCGTTCCACAGCTCGATTCATCCGGCAAGAACCAGAACGAAATGATACTGGATATCGCGCGCGATCCTGAAAAATATAAATACAATGAGAATGAAAATATCAAGAAGAGCGGGGAGCGCGTCTGGATTTCGTGGACGAATAAAGTAATCATAGACGATTCCGAAACTATCAGGGAGGTATTGTGTATCGGAGTCGACGTCACCGAGCGGAGACGGGCTGAAGAGGAGCTTGCCGAGAGCGAAAAAAAATACCGGGAGCTTGCCGATTTTATGCCGGAGATTATTTTTGAAATTGATGAGAACGGCTCTTTAACCTACGCCAACAGGGCGGCGTTCCCCATGATGGGGTACCAGCCTGAAGAAATGGTCCAGATACAATTCATTGAACTTTTTGCCCCTGAAGACCGGGAGCGTCTCATGAAAAATTATTTCTCCATCAGGAACGGGGAGAGAAGCGTCCCTCACGAATATACGGTAATACGGAGAGACGGCACGCGCTTCCCCGTTATAATTAACAGTCGCGCCAAAATGATTGACGGCTCATACCGGGGCGCGCGGGGGATCGTTGTCGATATCACCGAGCGTCGCCGGATCGAAGCGGCCCTTCGCGAGAGTGAGGAGAAATTTCACAGCCTTTTTACCGGCTCCGGGGACGCGCAGCTGCTCATGGAGGGCGCGCTCATCGTTGACTGCAACAATGCGGCGATGAACATAATGGGATGCGCGGACAGGGACGAGATTGTCGGCCAGTATATTCAAAAATTTTTCCCCGACATGCAGCCTGACGGCAGGATCTCGGTTCTGAAAGGGATCGACTTCCTGGAGCGCGCCATTGAGGAGAAAAGCCTCAAATTCGAATGGCAGCACCGGCGCGCCGACGGCTTAATGTTCATGGCCGAGGTCGTGTTTACGGCCATTCCTATCGAGGGGAAGGTGCTCTTTCACACGACGCTCCGCGACATCACAGATCGAAAGCTTCTTCAAGAACAGATCATCAATATCGTCGACATCGAACAGCAGCGGCTCGGACAGAATCTTCACGATGGCCTCGGGCAGGACCTCACCGGCGTCGCGTTCCTCAGCAGTTCGCTGACAAAGAGGCTCAGGGACCTTGCGCTCCCCGAGGCGGCCCGCTCCGAGGAGGTCACCAGCCAGGTTTATCATATTATAACCATGGTCCGCACGCTGTCGCGCGAATTGTATCCGCCGAACCTCGTGGAAAACGAGATTTCGTTCACCCTTGCCGACTTCGCCGCCAATATCGAGAAGATGTTCGGCATATCATGCGTATTCGAGCAGGACGAGGACCTGGTGATCTCGAACATCAATGTTTCCACCCAGATTTATTTCATTACCCGGGAAGCGGTGAATAACGCCATACGTCACGGAAAGGCCCGCAATATAATAATTAAATTGACAACCGACGCGGACAGGGTTATCCTGATGATCAGCGATGACGGTACGGGTATCCCCGAGATGCCGGATCAAACAAGGGGCCTTGGGCTGAGGATAATGGCTTACCGGATGGAGTCGATACACGGTACGTTCAGCGTGCGTCAGATCCCGGGCGGCGGGACACAGGTGACCTGCACCATGCCCGGGAGCGTAATCCTGGAGGGGGGGAGCATCGATGAGGGATAAAGACTTACGCGCCGGTAGACGGCGCGTGATGATTGTGGACGATCATCCCCTCATATGCAAGGGACTCGCCCAGATGATCGATGACGATGAAGGATTGATGTGCTGCGGCGTGGCGGACGACATAAATTCAGCCATGAAGCGGATTGCCGAAGCGAAGCCGGATGCGGTTATCGTCGATATATCCCTGAAAAGCTCAAGCGGCCTCGATCTCATCAAGGCGGTTTCCACACGTTATCCGGGCCTTCCGTGCCTCGTATATTCCATGCACGAAGAATCGGTGTTCGCCGAGCGGGCGCTCAAGGCCGGCGCGAAGGGGTACGTGATGAAGGACCAGACTCCTGAAATTCTGATCGGGGCCCTCCGCAAGATTATTGAGGGCAACATTTATTTCAGCGATTCCATTCTCACCAGGCTTGTCGGAAAGATTGCGGCGTCATCCGCCGACAGCGATCAGCACCCAATCAACAGGCTTACAGACCGTGAACTGGAGGTGCTCCAGCTTATCGGTCAGGAGTTGAGGAACTGGCAGATAGCGAAAAAGCTGAACATCAGCGTCAAGACCGTGGCGGCCCACCGGGAGCATATAATAAAAAAGCTCGGGCTTGATGGAGCTATGGAGTTGAACCGGTTCGCACGGGAGTGGCTCCAGGGAAATAAGCCTTCGGCATGATGTATTACATGATGACAGGCCTCGTGTTTTTTGTATACCTACGCCGTTCTTAGATTAATCCGGAATCATAGGAAAAGATTTATCCATCTTTAGGAATCGCCCCAACCCATTTTTTCCGCATTTCTTAACCCGTAATCGGTCATTACCCAATTGTCACAACGCAGGGATCAGGGTACATTCAACCTGAAGGGAGCGGCTTTTGCGTAGTGTTTGATACCGGACAATCCAGGACCATCGCGGTTATGAAAATATTAATCATCGAGGATTCGGAAGTGGCGAGGACCATTCTTTCTGAGCAATTAAAGCTGATGCCGGGCGTTGAGCTTTGCGGTATGGCATATGATCCCGAAGGGGGGATGCAACTGATCCGCGAGTACACACCGGACCTGGTTATTCTCGATATCGTTCTCAGGGACGGGAACGGATTCGAAGTTATGAAAATGTTACGGAACGAGGGGGTGCGCTCCCGCGTGCTGGTGCTGACAAACTATTCATTTCCCCAGTACCGTGAGATATTCGACGGATTGGGGGCAGTATATTTTTTTGATAAATCTCTGGAAATGGATCGGGCACTGCAGGCGGTCCGTGACATGGCCTGCGGCCAGCAAAGATCACAATAACTTTGGAGGTATGTGATGTGTAAGAAAATGTTAGGGAGTCTGGAGACGATCTTATCTTCATCAGGAGGAGCAGAATTATGAGAATCAAGGACATAAAACTGTCGACCAAAAGCGCGGCAATTATTGCATTCGTGGTGCTCTGTTTCGCAGGGGTAATCGGGTGGATCAGCCTGAGGATGAGCGATTCGCTTTCGGATACCCGATATGCAACGGCACAGGCCGCCACGGAGATAGGCAGGGGAATCCTCGAGTTCTACGCCGGGGAGGCCAAATCGGGGAGGATGACGGTCGAAGAGGCGCAGAACGCCGCCAAAGCGGCGGTGAGGGCGCTGCGGTACGAGGGGAGCGAGTATTTCTGGATAAACGATACCACGCTTCCATATCCGAAGATGATCATGCATTCGGTAAACTCGGCCCTGGACGGGCAGGTTCTGGACAGCCCCTCCTATAATGTCGCCATGGGAAGAAACCAGAACCTCTTCCAGGCCTTTGTCGAGGTCTGCAAAAAAAGCGGCAGCGGTTTCGTCGATTACCTCTGGCCGAAGCCGGGGGAGCCGCAGCACCTGTTGTTTCCGAAGATATCATATGTGACGCTTTTCCCGGAATGGAACTGGATCATCGGGACCGGTGTCTACACCGACAATGTCGGGGCCATGCTGAAGGCGGTTCTCATTCCGATAATCATAGTCAGCATCGTGATGATCGGAATCATCGTGCTGGCCTTGATGGTGCTGGTGCGGTCGATTCTGAAGTCGATCAGGATACTCATGTCCCATGTGCAGCGGCTGGCTGAAGGGGATTTCACCAAGCGGAGCGGTGTAGAGCAGAGGGACGAAGTGGGCGTTCTCACCGCCACCCTCGACGCCTCCATGGATAATCTCGAACGCCTTGTCTCCGAGGTGATGGTATCGACCCAGAACCTGGGCCAGGCCGTCCAGGAGATCGCCAACGGGAACGAGAACCTGTCGCAGCGCACAAGCGAGCAGGCGTCGTCGCTCGAGGAGGTGGCGTCCACCATCGAGGAGGCCACGGCGAGCATCAAGCAGAACGTCGAGAACTCGATATCTGCGAACAAGAAGGCGATCGAGTCGTCGCGCATGGCGGAGGACGGCGGCCAGGTCGTCGCCGAGGCCGTTGCGGCCATAAACGAGGTGAGCCAGTTCAGCAAGAAGATCGGCGACATTATTTCAGTAATTAACGAGATCGCGTTCCAGACCAACCTCCTGGCCCTCAACGCCGCGGTCGAGGCCGCGCGGGCGGGCGAGCAGGGCCGCGGGTTCGCGGTGGTGGCCGGCGAGGTGCGGAACCTGGCCCAGAGAGCGGGCAGTTCGGCCAAGGAAATCGGCCAGCTGATCAAGGATTCCGTCGACAAGGTCGCTATCGGCACGGAGCTGGCGAACAAGAGCGGCGAGGCCCTCAAGGAGATCATCCAGTCGGTCAAGTCTGTCGCACAGCAGGTGGCCGAGATCTCGGCGGCGAGCGAGGAGCAGAAGCGCGGGGTCGACCAGATCAACATCGCCATAGCGGAGCTTGATACCATGACGCAGCAAAACGCGGCGCTGGTGGAGGAGACCGCCTCGGCGAGCGAGGAAATGTCGAACCAGTCCCAGGAACTCGGCATGCTGGTAGGGAAATTCAAGATCCGGAGCGAAGTCAGGAACGATATTTTCACGAAGAAGACCAAGGAAGTCCACCTTCATGCCGGGACGGGCGCAGACGCCAAGAAGGATAACGGAAACGGCAGGAAGAGTGTCGCCGCTGCGGCCGCGATCGACGCGAAGAGCAGGGACATCAAGGAAATCCTGACGAAAGAAGGATTCGAGGAGTTTTAGGAGAGGCGGAGCGCCGTAAACGGAGAGAGACATGAAGGCAACGTCCATAAAAGATGTATTCCTGAACGAGGCGCGCGAGATCCTGTCTAGCGTCGAATCGGATCTCGTGCTTCTCGAACAGGGCGCCGACGCCGACCTCCTGAATCGGATTTTCAGGTGCGCCCATACCCTGAAGGGGAGCTCCGCAATGGCGGGGTTCGGCGAGGTGAGCGAATTCATGCACGGCCTTGAGAGCGTTCTGGACCGGCTCCGGTCCGAAAGCCTCAAGGCCGATGACCGTCTCATCGATCTCCTCCTCGGAAGCTTCGACTGGGTGAAGCTTGCGCTTTTCAGCGGCGAAGGACGGAAGGAGGACGGTGGATTAAAGCAGCATCTCGTTGACTCTCTGTCCGGGTTCACCGGCGACGCGGTGGGACCCTGTAATTCCGGAGATGTTCAGGAGCCGGAGGCGAAGGACGAGGGCTGCCGCTATTACCGGGTGCGGGCGCGGTTCAGGGAGAACATATTCGAAAGCGGCATCGATCCCCTCTCGATTATCGAGGATTTTCTGTCTCTTGGAAGCGTGGTGGACCTCCAGGTCGACCATTCGGCCATGCCGGAGTTCGAAGATCTCGATCCGGAGAAATGTTATCTCGGCTGGAATGCGACTGTCAGGACCAGATTGCCGATGCGGAAGGTTGAAGAGTCCTTCCTGTTCGTGAGGGACGACAATGAGATCGTGATAGAGGACGCCACCGGCGAGTATGTCGATGAATTCGAGGAAGAGAGTATCCTCGAGGACAGGAAGATCGGCGACATCCTGGTGCGCAAAGGGATCGTGAGCAGAAGGGAGCTCGAGGACCTGTTGCAGGCTCAGGAAAACAGGAACAGGAAGCTCGGGGACATCGTGGTTGAGAAGGGACTGGCCACCGAGGGAGACATACGTATCGCTCTTCAAGAGCAGGAGCGGATACGGACGAAGATCGGTATCGGCACGGTTCGCGTCGATACGAAGAAGCTCGACAGCCTCATGAACCTCCTGGGTGAAATCGTGATCGGCCAGTCGGGGCTCGCCCGCATCGCCGAGGACCTTCCCGAAGAGCAGGGGCAGCGTCTCAAAAACGCCCTGTACGGCCTGGAGCGGACGACGCGGGAATTCCAGGAGCAGATCATGTCGATCCGCATGATCCCCATCGGGCCGACATTCGATCAGTTCAGAAGGTTCGTGCGCGACGCGGCTCGCGACCACGGCAAGGAAATCAGGCTCGAGATTTTCGGCGAGGAGACCGAGCTGGACAAGACCGTTATCGAGAAGATCGGAGACCCGCTGAAGCACATGATACGGAACGCCGTCGACCACGGCATTGAGCCGCCGGATGAGCGTGTCGTTGCGGGCAAGGAGCGCGAGGGACTCATCCGGCTGAACGCGTACCACCAGGAGGGTAATGTCTACATTGAGGTGTCGGATGACGGGAGGGGGCTGAGCAGAAATAAAATCCGCGAGAAAGCCGTTTCACTCGGTCTGCTGAAACCGGACGAAGAAGTAACCGACGATTTTCTCTATTCATTTGTGTTCACCCCCGGGTTCACGACCGCGGAAACGGCCGGTGATCTGTCGGGCCGCGGGGTCGGCATGGATGTCGTGAAGACCAACATCGCAACACTGCGCGGAAGCGTGGAAATCGAGACCGGAGAGGGCATCGGCACGACCTTTCGCATCAAGCTGCCGCTCACCCTCGCCATTATCGAGGGGATGCTGGTACGGTCGGGGCAGAACGTGTTCATCGTTCCCCTTCTTTCCATTATCGAATGCATTCGTCCCGGGAAAGAAGAGATCGATACTGTTGAAGGCAGGGGCGAGCTCATAATGGTGCGGGGCTCATACGTCCCGCTGGTGCGGCTTTATACATATTTCGGGATCGAAGCTGAGGTGCGTGAAATAGGAGAGGCTCTCGTGGTAATTGCCGAATCGGGCCGCGACAGGCTCGGCATCATGGTCGACGAGATCGTGGGCCAACAGCAGATCGTTATTAAGAGCCTGGGAGGCAGGGTCTCAACCACGCGCGCAGTGTCGGGGGCGGCCATCCTCGGAGACGGGAGAGTGGCTCTTATACTTGATATTCACGGTCTCATGAGCGAAATAGCCAGTTGCTGATGCGAAGGGG
This sequence comes from Spirochaetota bacterium, assembly GCA_016933025.1. Classification (GTDB taxonomy): domain Bacteria; phylum Spirochaetota; class UBA4802; order UBA4802; family UBA5550; genus RBG-16-49-21. The sequence goes on from JAFGBT010000008.1 coordinate 50,378, forward strand.
GTACAGTTATGAATGTCATGCTTTGTGATACATCCGGGACGAAGGGACTCGAACATGAGAAGACGGCCCTGCTGGAGCTCAGGGAAGGCATTACGAAGATATACCGTGAAATGGGAAATTTTATTGTGAAGACAACGGAGCGGATGCGCGATTTCAGGAAGATGATAACCCCCTATGTGAAATACTTCTACCCTTCCGAGAACGGAGCGCAGAACGACTGCTTTATATCCGAGGTGGTTACGCCGAGCCGGGGAGAGTTGGACAGAGCCATCGACGCGGCAGTGAAGATAATGACCGGCGATGAAAAGATGAACGAGCGGGTCTCGGGCGCCATCGAGGCCGTCCTCGATCTCGCGAAGAGCGTCGATACGATACTCGAGCTTATAGACGAGATCGACCTGTACGCGGAGAACATGCTTATCATATCGACCAAATATGGCGAAAAGGGCCTGTCCCTCGCGCGAATATCGAACGAGGTCGGCGCCATGGCCGGGATGGTCAACGGCATCGGGGGAAAATTCAGGGACTACCTGGCCAACCTCGAGGTGTATCGCGGGGAATTCAATGATATCCGGAGGCGCATCGAGGTCATAAGCGAGAATTATCTGACCAGAATGAAGATCAACCTGTCGATGGTCTTCGGCGAGATGGTGCAGGAGCTCGGGGGCGTTTCCAGGAACGTCAATGACATGCTGACAAGCTCGGACGAAGTGGAACATTCCATGAAGGCGTTCATCAACAGCATGCAGATGGAGGACGTTATCCGGCAGAAGATCGAACGGATAGTCCTTTTCCTCGATGAAAACGAGTATCCCGATGACCCGTTCATGCGGCAGGAAATCGGCCCGGTCGCCGTTCACCTCGCGTCGGAGCGTCTCGGCGAGCTCGAACAATCCCTGTTTGATCAGTACCGCGAGGTGGAGGGGTTGTGTGACCGCACGTCCTCGATACTGGGCGGCATGGTCTCGCGGTTTTACAGCGGGGCGGAGACCGAGGCGGAGCGGGAGCAGAGCCGTATGGACGCCATATACCGGAGGATTGAGCAATTAAAGGATGAATACATTCATCACATGGAAGAAATCATATCGGGAAAGGAGAACCTTCTAAGCCTCTGTGAATCGTTTACGGTCATTCTCAACGAATTCGAGGGGCTTTTCAACGGCATAGCGGAAACGGTCAAGCGGTTCGAGGCGCTCAACATGATCACCCGGATCGAGCTCGCCCGCCACGCGAAGCTTTCGCGCACCCTCGGCGGCGCGCTGACTTCGGTCATGTCGCTCCCGGTGCAGATGAAACGGATCGTTGATCATTCGATGGCCCTCTACAAGGAAATACGGGGCAATATCATGGATGCGGTGAATCAGTACGCCGAGAACTTCAAGGTTCAGCAGGATGTCCTCGTGGATTGCATCGATTCCATGAAGAAGGTCTCCGTCAAACTATATGAATCGCAGAAGTATTACTGGGATATATCACAGGAGATAGGACGATACTGCGGTCATGTACTCGGGTTCATCGATGGTGAATACAAAAAGGATGTTCTGCTTGAGGCGGGGGAGTCCGCGCGCGGGATATCCGAGGGCGTAAAATCGTATTTTAAATCTGCCTACGGAAATATCCGGCCGGACCTCGAGGGCACCTGGCGTCGCGTACGCCAGGCGTCAGGGGACGCGCCAGCCGGGTCGGTGATGGCTGCGCTGGGGAGCGAGCTGGCGAACGGAAAAACGGCCAAGCGTGTAATCATATTTTGATACCCTTCATGATGAAGGGAAAAGGCGGTGCATATGAAAACAATTAAGATCCAGGAAGATTGCGGGATAAAAAAAATCGGGGAATTTTACGACGAAATCATGCTGGCGATGGAGAACGAGGACAGCTTCGTTCTTGATTTTTCCGGGGTCCGCCGGGTTGACCTCTCGGTTGCCCAGGTCGTGAAGGCGCTGCGGCGCTACTGCGAGTACAAGGGCGGGATATGCGAGATACGGAACGCCAGCGAAGAGACGGCGAGGCTGCTGTCATACGCGGGAATACACTGACATGACCCGGATATTTTCCTCGCCCCTGCCCCCTCTCCCGGAGGGAGAGGGGAGAGCGGGCGTAAGATATAAATTGATTATCGGGAGGCGGATATGAAGCATATCATGGTAATAGATGATTCCCCTACCATCCGGACAAGCGTGGAGTTCGCCCTGAACGGGCTGGGCTACGCTATGGATCAGGCGGAAAACGGCTCCGATGCGCTGGAAAAGGTTAAGTCGATCAAGGGCAAAGGGGAAGACGTGGCGCTCTGCATTGTTGATATCAACATGCCGGTAATGGACGGCATAACGTTTATAGGCGAATTCCGTAAAGTGGACCGGTTCACGCCGGTGCTGGTGCTCACGACAGAATCGGAAGAGGGCAAGATCAAGGCCGGGAAGGAGGCGGGCGCCTCCGGATGGATCGTCAAGCCCTTCAAGAACCAGGACATGATGGATATCGTGCAGAAGCTGGTCAAGTGAGGGGCTCGTGACGCCCGGCGGCCCGCGGGTGAACGGCGGAACATGAGGGCCAATTTATAATTATCATTGGAGGTTGTCATGAACAGTACTGCGATACACGAGAGCAGGGGAGGCAAGCAGGAGGGAGTGGTGAAGGACCAGAAACAATTTGTGACCTTCGTGATTTCGAACGAGAACTACGGAGTGCCGGTCCTTAAGGTCCAGGAGATCATCGGGATGACGGAGATAGTCCATGTCCCCAATTGCCCGGATTTCATGAAAGGGGTCATCAACCTCCGCGGCTCGGTGGTACCGGTCATTGATATGCGCAAGCGGTTCAATATGGAGGAGCGGCAATACGATATGTTCACGGTTATTATAATTGTTGAAGTGCGTGATATGCTGGTGGGCATGATCGTCGATTCGGTTTCGGATGTCGTTGACATGCCGGCGGCCGACATCCAGAAGACCCCGAACTTCACCGTGAAGATAGACACGGATTTCATCAATGGTATCGGGCAGATCGGGGAGAAGCTCGTTATCATTCTCGATATTGAGAAGATCCTTTCGGTAGAGGAGATAGAATCGCTTGAGAGCGAAGAGACGGCAACGGCATGATACGAAGCGATAACAACAGATTCGGCAAGCCGCTCTACATCCTTTATCCCGGGGACCACCACGCGGCGGCGGACAATTCTCTCATCGCGACCGTGGTCGGCTCGTGCGTGGCGGTCTGCCTGTACGATTACCGGAAGATGATCGGCGGCGTGGGCCACTTTATCGTGCCGGGGTCGATCGGAACCGAGGGGATCATCGCCGATGAGGTGGCGGCACAGGGGATAACCAGCATGGAGCACCTGATAGGAGAGATCGTCAAGCTCGGGGGCGACAGGAAGTCGTTCCGGGCGACGCTGTACGGCGCGGGCGAGTTCAGCGGCGACCACGGGCTGGACAACGTGGCGGGGAGTAATATTCAGTTTCTCCATGAATACTTCAAGCTTGAAAAGATCCAGGTCGCCCGGGAAGACCTCGGCGGCAATTACCGGCGGAAGATATTTTTCTGCCCGCGCACGGGATCGTCGTTCAGGAAGATCCTGATGAACAACCGGGATCATTCGGAGTTCATGAGGCTCGAAAGCGAGTATATAAACGGCGTGTTCGGGAACAACGAGAGGTTCGGGAAAGTGCTGCTCTTTGATTGAGGTGTAACGTGGTAACCATAAACGGAATCCATGCGCTCAGAGACTCTGAATTTTATCATATCAAAGACGTTGTCTACAGGGAGTGCGGGATACGTCTTACCGAGATGAAGAAGGCCCTCGTCCAGGCCCGGTTGATGAAGAGGCTCAGGGATTTGAAGATAGGTGGCTATGAGGACTATTGCCATTACCTTAACGACAACTACGACAATGAGATCATTAACCTCATCAACTGCATCACGACGAACAAGACCGATTTCTTCCGCGAGCCGAGGCATTTCGATTTTTTAAGGGAGGTCGCCCTCCCCGAATTCGAGCACTCCGGGAGAAATGCGATCAGAATCTGGAGCGCCGGCTGTTCCATAGGCGCAGAGCCGTACAGCATAGCCATCACCGTGTCAGAGTACTTCCATGACAAAAACATGCCGGATATAAAAATATTGGCCACGGACATCGACACGCAGGTGCTGCAGAAGGGTGAGGAAGGCATATACTGCGTCAACGAAGTCGACTTCATGGACCTGGAGATCCTGAAAAGATATTTCAAGAGGGGGGCCGGCGAAAACGAGGGGTTTTTCAGGGTGAAGGACGAGGTTCGCAAGCTTGTATCGTTCAGAAGGCTTAATCTCCATGACGAATCATATCCGATGAGGGGGCATTTTGATATTATATTCTGCCGCAACGTCATCATTTATTTCGATGCCCCGTCACGGGCGCGTCTTTTTGACAAGTTTTACGATCGCCTGGCCGATGACGGTTATCTGATCATGGGCCATTCGGAGACACTGGCGGGAATGACAAGCAGGTTTCGCTACGTCGGCCATACTATATACAGCAAGGTGGTTTGATATGCACGTCCCACATTCAACAAAATTCGGGAAGAAGGTCAAGATAATACAGCCGGGCGAGTACCATGTATCGTCCGAAGACGAAATGATCGGAACGATGCTCGGATCATGCGTGTCCGTCTGCCTCTACGACCCGGTCGTCAAGGTGTCAGGCATGAATCATTTCATGCTTCCGGGCAGGATCGTGCAATCGGACATGTTCAACGACAAGTCGGCCCGCTACGGAGTGACGGCGATCACCGAACTGCTGATGCTGATGGAGAAACACGGCGCCGAACGGAAGAATATAAGGGCAAAAGTATTCGGCGGCGGAAACGTGATCCCGGCAATGCGCGGGACAAATTCCATTCCCTTCGATAACGTGCGACTTGCGTGCCTGATGCTCGAGATCGAGGATATTCCGATAGACGAAATGGCGGTGGGCGGCTCCAATGCGAGGAAGATTATCATGGAAGTCGCGACAGGCACCGTATTTATGAAGACGATCACCAGAAGCGATGTCATAGAGAAGATAAAGGATCAGGAGTCTTCGTATGTGCGGGGGAGACTTGACGTGGCATGAAGAAGGTAAAAGTCCTCATCATTGACGATTCGGCGGTTGCGAGAAAATATCTTTCGGAGGCGCTATCGGGATCAAAGAATATTGAAATCGTGGCGACAGCCCTGGACCCCATTATCGCCACCGAAAAGATCAAGAAATTCAACCCCGATGTTCTGACCCTGGACGTCGAGATGCCCCGGATGGACGGACTCACCTTCCTGTCAAAGCTCATGGTCGCACGGCCGATGCCGGTCATTATGGTCAGCTCTTTCACTGACGCGGGCGCACGGGTGACCATGAAAGCTCTCGAGCTGGGCGCGGTCGACTTCATTTTGAAGCCGACCATAGGCGCCGAAAGCTCTCTTGAGGGTTTTTCCGGAGAGCTTGCGGAAAAGATCATTGCGGCGAGTCAGTCGAAGGTTAAAAAGCGCGGTTCCTCCCTGAACGCCATCGGAGGGGCTCCCGCGATTATCGCCAGGCATTCCGCGGACGTGATTCTGCCGCCCAAGAGAGCGATTAAGGTAAAACACAGGAGCGAGAGCGTAATCGCCATAGGGGCGTCCACCGGCGGCACCGAGGCGATAGCCGCACTGTTCAGGGTGCTGCCCGACGACCTTCCGGGGATTGTGATCGTCCAGCACATGCCGGAGAAGTTCACAAAGGCCTTTGCCGACAGGATAAACGGAATGTCGAGGCCGTACGTGAAGGAGGCGGAGAACGGCGATCGGGTCTACCGCGGCATCGCCCTGATCGCGCCGGGCAACAAACATCTCATACTGAGATCTGACGCGAGCGGTTATTACGTCGAGGTCAATGACGGCCTGCCGGTTAACCGCCACAAGCCGTCGGTCGATGTCCTGTTTCGATCCGTTGCCCAGACGGCGGGATCGAACGCCACCGGCATTCTTCTTACGGGCATGGGCGCCGACGGCGCATCCGGTCTTCTGGAGATGAGGGAGTCGGGCGCCGCGACCATCGCCCAGGACGAGTCGTCATGCGTTGTCTTCGGCATGCCACGGGAGGCGATACGGATTGGCGCGGCCGCCATGATAATGGGCATAAGCGATATAATCAGATATATCGAGGATAATAAAAATATGCCGCTTTCCGCACACAAACCAGCCTGAATCAGCGTATTTTTTCGTAATATATTATATAAGCAGGCTTGTTAAGATCAGGTATCAGAAATTAACAATTATTACACTATTTTGTGCCAGTATTTTGTTGGACAAGCAATCAGCGTCTTTGTATATTGTCATTGATTCTATGCAATTAATTTGATAACATGCTGTTGTCATAACAGCCGGTAAAAAGCGCCGGCAACGCAATGTTCTTACTATAATTTGCAGGGTGGGTTGTATGAATAAAACAATTCAAAGAAGATCAGCACTTTTGATCCGGTCGCTGCTCTCCTCGACGATGCTGTTTCTTTTCATTCTATTCACCAGTTGTTATGTCGCGGACGATAGAAGCCCTAAGATTGAAGAAGCGGCAATGCTCGGCATGGCGGGGAAGGCGGCCAGTCTCCTCGTTGCGAACGATGGCGCAGTGGCCGCGGCCCTCAGGCCTGGAGAAAGCGTCACGGTATCCAAGACCGTCACGATAACCGGGTCGGTCCCCAAAGCCGACATACTGTTTGTCTTTGACGTCACCGGGAGCATGGATGCGGAGCTTGCGCAGATGAAGACAAACGCCATCGCCATCATGAACAATCTGGACACGCTTATCAGCGATGCGCAGTACGGCGTCATATCCTTCAAGGACTATGTTGGGTACCTGTCATCATGCGGATATTACGGCAACTACGGCAGCAGCGGCGATTACCCTTATCGGCTCGACCAGAACCTGACGGATAACAGGGCCCTGGTGCAGGTCGCCATCAACGGGCTTACAACCGGCGGCGGCGCGGACATTCCCGAGTCCTATTCCCGGGTCATGTACGAAGCGTATTCGGACCCGGCAATAACCTATCGGAGCGGTTCGAAGCGCATCCTGGTAATGTTTGGCGATGCGGTTCCCCATGACTGCGACCTGAACGAGGGGGTGCCGGGCCTGACAACGGTCAACTCGACCGGCAAAGATCCGGGAAGGGACGGCCTCCTTGACACCGCGGACGACCTAGATCTACAAGAGGTCCTCGCGGGCGTTGCGGCCAGTGATATCACGCTCCTCATGATTTACAGCGGCGGCACCTCCGACATGACCCTGTGGAAGCACTGGAGCGGCCTTACCGGCGGAGACGCGTACCAGCTGACCACCGCCAGCGAGATACCGGCAGCAATAAAACAGCTTATCGAGAACGAACTGCTCCATATAGACGAGCTTACCCTCAAGGTAACGACCCCCGGCTATGAGGACTGGCTGACCAGCGTCACGCCGGTGTCGTACACCGACATTACCATAGAGGGGACCATGGAATTCACCTTCGAATACGTGCTGACCGTTCCTCTGGACGCGTGCGCCTCCGGTGAAACGGCGACGCGCGATTTCATGGTGAGCGCCATGGGCGACGGCGCCAATTACGGAGACGACAACGTCGCCATAACCGTGCTGTGCAGCGATCCGATGGAGACGTTCAACGTAACGATATTCATGGCCGCCGACAAGAACTGGTGCGGCAAACCGATCGACAGGATTCTCGGCCTCGGGTCGCTGAGGCTTGCTGACAGCGGCGAGGCATTTGACCCGGAAACCGACGACGTGGTACTGACCGCCAATGACGTTGAAATCCTCATTCCGGCCGGCTCTTTCCGGAAGCAGCACTGGCTCAGGCGCCACTCCCAGAACGTTTTCACATATAATGGCCGCATTGCCGGAGTGGGCCATGTCGCCATGGTGCTGAATTTCAAAATGAGATTCTGGAAGATAGCGGTGTACGGCGGGGAGGCCGCTGGCCTGGTTTCCGGCGACACCGTCAATGTGAGGCTTGATATCGGCAACAACGTGGGCGAAGACAACTTCGCGTGGACAAAAAAATGGAGCATAGACGACAGCTCATTCGCCCTGTATATCGAAAGGCATCCGCCCCATCATCACACAAAGCACTGTAAAAAGAAGTAACGCCGGGGCCGCCCACAGGGGCGGCCCTTTTATTTCACCGTTTTTTTGTTGACCGCCCCGGTAAGAACCCTATCGTTTAGCTGGATACGGCATGGCACGGTACGATAAAGAGATCTCACAGGCGGCGGAAATCCTCATGAAGGCGAAGAGGGCCGCAGCCTTCTGCGGCTCCGGGATTTCAGCGGAAAGCGGCATCTCGACGTTCCGGGACCCGGGCGGCATCTGGGACAGGCTCGATCTGGCCGAGGTGGGCACAGCGGACGGCCTCATGTCCGTGCTGGCGCATGACCCCGGCAGGCTTATGCCCGTTTTTTTGGAGCTGCTGGATGCCTTCGAAAATGCCGATGCCAACCCGGGGCACGCGGCGCTCGCCGACCTCGAACGGATGGGCATCCTCGGTACCGTGATCACCCAGAACATCGACAATCTCCAGCATGAAGCGGGCAGCGGTGACGTCATCGAGGTGCACGGCAACCTGTTCCGCATGGTCTGCCTCGGCTGCGGGGCGCAGAAGAAATTCGAACGCAAACCCCTCGTGGCCGATATCAGGCAGAAGCTCGGGCTCATGAAGTATTTCAGCCTGGCGGAGCTGGCCGCCCTGGTGCCGCGCTGCGGCGCGTGCGGCGCACTCATGAGGCCGGACATCGTCATGTTCGGCGAGGCGGTCAAGGACCTCGACAGGGCCTTCGAGGCGTCGCGGGAGTGCGACGCCATGCTGGTACTCGGGACTTCCGGCATCGTGTATCCGGCGGCCGCGCTTCCCTATGAATCGAAGCAGAAGGGAGCGCCGATCATAGTGGTCAACCCGAATGAAAACGCCTTTTTCGACATATCCGACGTCTATGTCCCGATGAAGACCGGCGAGGCGTTACCAGCGATCGTTGGAAAGATAAGGAAGAAAGCCCTCTAAATCCCCCGAAGGGGGACTTCCTCCCCCTAAATCCCCCATAGGGGGACTTACACCCCCCTAAATCCCCCATAGGGGGACTTACACCCCCCTAAATCCCCCATAGGGGGACTTAAC
>JAFGBT010000001.1 GCA_016933025.1 Spirochaetota bacterium
ACCTGAGCTGCAGCAAGGGGATGTACAACGGCGCTCTCGCATTAGACGGTTTTGGCTACGACCGGGATCTGAAAATTGTCGATGATTTACAGGCGAATATCACCGTACGCAACAATATGTTCAACAGCACGGGGATCCCTTTTGCTTTCATCGGAAACCCCTGTTTTCTTTCAATCGCATCGACTGATCCTTCGATCTCAACCCTGCACGTCAACATCTCCTCGGAGAAAATTGTCATCGATACCGAGAAGAGCAAGTTCTCCCGTTCTGATGCACCGATAAACATCCCCATGGGAATAAACGGCATCATAAATGTCCGGCAGATGGAATACGGCCGTTTCAGAATGCGCGACATACAGCTCCAATACCGACTCTCCGGGAGCAATTTCGACATCGGCGGGTTCCAGTTCCTGTTTGCCGGAGGTAAGATAAACGGCAATGGTTCCATAATCCTGGCGGAAGGACCGCCCCAGGCGACGCTCTCTCTTCAAATCAGCAACATCATGGTACAGGACGCAATTTCTTTAAATGATAAACTGCGAAACAGGTTTTTCGGCGTTGCGAGCGGTAACTCAAAAATCCAGTTTGAACTGAGCGATGACATCCTGCAAACTGCCAGGGGGAACGTAGAATTCACTGTTGACCGGGGAAAGCTCGTTGACACCGGAGTGCAGAACGGTCTCGGGCTGATACTCTCCGAGCTGAAGTACAAGCTGAGGGACCTTGAATTCAACAAGATTTACGGCAACATTGACATAAAGGGAACGGCATACGAAGTCAATTCATTCATTTTCAACGCGAACAATATCAGGCTAAAAATTACAGGGTTATTTGACATTGAGCTTAACTCGAACCCTCTGAACATACAGCTTGAATTAACCAAGAATTTTATACAGGATTTACCGGGCGCGTTCAGGTTTGCCCTGAATAAATATTACCGGGGTGACTGGTACATTATTCCATTCATCATGACTGGAGATATGATGAACAGCAAGAACGTGAAGAGAGCCGATTGACGAGGCGTCCTAGTACTTCTTCTCGGCGTATTCCAGCCATCCTCCGTCCCTTACCAGTTCTCGGTCGAAATCTGAAATGACGAACCCGATCCGTTCCTCCTCGCCGTCCGCGCTTACGATGAACTGGTTTGCATCAAAATCCGTCTCGATGGTGACATCCTTTTTCGCGCCGAGTCTGAAGAGGCTGTCAATTGCGTCATGGGAAAGCTCAACGGCCAGCATGCCGCAGTTGTACATGTTCTGCCTGAATATCCGTGCAAAGCTCTCGGCAATGACAATATTAATGCCGTTCGCCTCTAGTGCCCAAGGAGCGTGCTCGCGCGACGAGCCGCACCCGAAATTTGATCTGGCAACGATAACGCTTTTACCCGGTATATCCCTCCGCGGATTGAACCCATCTATCTTGAGGCCCTCGAGTAGATGCGGCTTCATGGCCTCCTTGGCGATCTCAGTAAGATGATGGGCCGGAATGATTTCATCGGTATTTATGTCGGCCCTGTCAAGGAACAGGATCCTGCCATTGAAGTTCTTCATGCTAGACGCGCCCCTTGTACAGTGATGAGTTTGATATAGTGCCGGCGAGCGCTGTTGCCGCCGCGGTGGCCGGGCTCATGAGGTGTACCATGCCTCCCTGGCCCATGCGCCCCTGGAAATTCCTGTTGGTGGTTGCGGCGCATACTTCGCCAGGCGCCAGTACGCCGTTGCTCATGCCGAGGCAGGCGCCGCAGGTAGGATTGGTTACGCAGAAGCCAGAATCCATGAATATCTTTATTATGCCTTCATCAAGTGCTGTACGATAGACCCTGGGGGTCGCTGGCGACACGATCCCCCGTACCGAATCGCTTATTTGTTTTCCTTTCAGTACGGAAGCGGCGATTCGTAGGTCTTCGATTCTGCCGTTAGTGCACGAACCGATATATACCTGATCGACCGGGGTTCCCGATAGATCGCGCACCGTCTTCACCTGGTCCGGCTTGAATCCTACGGTAACCAGCGGCTCAAGGTCGGAAACATCTATCTGCACGATCTTTTCATATTTGGCGTCGGGATCAGAAATCCAGCGTGAATACTCTTTCAGCGCAATCTCTTTCGTCCGGTATTCGCCGCGAATGAATTCCCAGAGGTAGTCTACGGTAACCATGTCCGGATAACAGATTCCGCTCGTTGCGCCCGCTTCAACGGCCATATTGCAGATGGTCATGCGTGATTCCATGCTCATGGCGGCCACAACCGGTCCGGTAAACTCCATTATCATGTTGGTTGCCCCGCTGACCCCGATAGTCGAGATGACCTTGAGTATCACGTCCTTCGCAAAGACGCCCTCGGGTATCTGGCCGGTCAGGTTAACCTTCATGGTCCGGGGCGTGCCGAATGCGCATACCCCCTTGAGAATGGCGACCTCAAGATCGGTCGATCCCACGCCTGCCGCAAAGGCGCCAAATGCGCCGTGTGTACAGGTATGCGAGTCTCCCATTATGACCGTGTATCCTGGGCGGACATAGCCCATTTCCGGGAAAAGGGCATGGCATATGCCGTTCCTGCCGATGTCGAAAAAATCCCGTATGCCGTGCCGGCGCGCCCATTCGCGCAGCACCTTGCCCTGTTCAGCCGTTTTGCTGTCCTTTGCCGGAGACACGTGGTCTATGACGGCCTTGATCTTAGAGGGGTTGAAAACCCTGTCTTTGCCTTTTGCCATGAGGTCAATGATCGCTGTAGGCGTAGTGACTTCGTGGCAAAAAACGGCGTCTATGGTGAGTACGTGAATTGCTGGCGAGGGGCTGTCGATCCGGTGCTCATTAAAAATCTTCTCAGCTATAGTGTGACCCATTCATCAAATCCCTTTGATTTCTATTGCGTCCTCCACCATAATTTCGGTCTCGGGATCCTGCCCGCCCTCGGTGCCCGACGCTTTCCCGGCGGATTTGAACGATATCGATTTTCCTTTTAGGACCACCCTCAACCTCGTATTGTCATGGATCTTTCCCTTCAGCATTTCGCTGGCCAGTGCATCCTCTATGTCGCTCTGGATGACCCTACGAAGATTGCGGGCGCCGAAATTATCGTCAAACCCCCTGTCGATCAGATATTTCTTAACGCCCGCTGAAAAGACAAGCTCTATTTTGCGGTCCCAGAGTTTTTCGTTGATTCGCGAAAGCATCAGGTCAACGATCTGGCGGATGTGGCTGCGCTCGAGTTTGTGGAAAATAACAACCTCATCGATTCGGTTGAGGAACTCGGGGCTGAAAAGCCGCTTCATCTCGTCGCTGACCCGTTCCTGGGCACCGCTCTCAGGGGATTCGTCGTCGCCAAAGCCCATTTTCCCTATCTTCTGGTATTCACGGTTTCCGATGTTTGAGGTCATTATGATGATCGTGTCGCGGAAGCTGACGGTCGATCCTGAGCCGTCGGTGAGCTCCCCTTCCTCGAACACCTGAAGGAGGATGTTGAAGACGTCCGGATGGGCCTTTTCTATCTCATCGAGAAGAATGACCGAATAGGGCCGCCGCTTGATTTTCTCCGTAAGCTGTCCGCCCTCCTCATAGCCGATATACCCCGGCGGCGCGCCAATGAGGCGGGAAACGGAGTGCTTTTCCATGAATTCGGACATATCGACCCTGATGAGATTGCGCTCGTCATCGAATAGGAATTCTGCGAGGGCCTTGGCGAGTTCGGTCTTACCGACGCCCGTCGGTCCGAGAAAGATGAAAGCGCCCATTGGTCGGTTCGCGTTGCCCAGGCCGGTGCGGGACCTCCTGATGGCACGACTCACCGCCCTGATCGCGTCGTTCTGTCCGACGATACGGAGGTGTATTTCTTCCTCCATGCGCATAAGTTTCTCGGATTCAGATTCCTCGATGTTCTTGACGGGTATGCCCGTGCTCTCCGAGACGATCAGGGATATCTGATCGGGGGTGACCATTATTTCGTATTCGTTTTTCTTGTCGTGCCAGTTGTCAAGCTTGGTGGTAATGATTTCGCGCTTTTGTTGTATAAGATCGCGAATCGCCGCGGCCTGCTCGTACTCCTGTGAAAGCACCATCTCATTTTTTTTAGTTATGAGCCCTTCTATTTCGGCCTCCAGCGCTATGATGTCCTCGGGCATGTCAAAATTCTCAAGCCTGGCCATAGCACCGGCCTCGTCAATGACATCTATCGCCTTGTCGGGAAGGCACCGGCCGTTTATGTAGCGGTCCGCAAGTACTGCGGCCTTTACCAGGGAATCACGGTGGAATTTAACCTTGTGATGGCTCTCAAACCGCTCCTTCAGTCCGGAGAGTATTCGGATGGTCTCTGCCACGTCCGGTTCCTCGACGAGAATGGACTGGAATCTGCGCACCAGTGCCGTATCCTTTTCAACGTACATCTTGTATTCATTGAGCGTCGTCGCACCTATACACTGGAGCTCGCCCCGCGCCAGCGCCGGTTTGAGGATGTTGGCCGCATCGATGGCGCCCTCTGCCGCGCCGGCTCCTATAAGGGTATGCACCTCATCTATGAATATGATTATATTGCCGTCTTCTACGATTTCCTTTACGACGCGCTTCAGGCGCTCCTCGAACTCCCCCCGGTATTTCGTCCCGGCGACGATAGCCGCCATGTCCAGTGAGAGCACCCGCTTGTCGTGGAGGGGCTCCGGAATCTCCTTGCGTACGATTCTCTGGGCAAGCCCCTCGACGATAGCGGTCTTGCCGACGCCCGCCTCGCCGATCAGGATCGGATTATTCTTCCTCTTCCGTGAAAGTATGCGTATCAGCCGAGTGATTTCTTCTTCGCGCCCTATAACCGGATCTAGAATATTTTCCGAGGCCATCTTCGTGAGGTCGCGGGCGAATTCGTCAAGCGCGGGGGGCTTGTTCGCCTTTACTTTCGTCTGCTTGTCATTGTTGACCTTGACCCCGAGGACGCGTAGAATTTCGTTGCGAATCACATTGTAGTCGATCCCTGAACGGATCATAGCGTCGACTCCCGAGCATGAACCGTCGCGGAATATGGCCAGGAGAAGGTGCTCGGTCCCGATATAGGAGTTCCTAAGTTTGCGTGCCTCCTCTTTCGACATTTCGATGATCCGCTTATACTTTGAGCTGAGGGGCACCTTTCCTAGTATGATGGTCGAGCGATCCTTCTTTATGCCGTTCTCAATTTCCATTATGAATTTATCGAAATGAATGCCGATATTCTTCATAATGCGGGCAGCCACCGACTCCTCGTCCTTGAGCAGCGATAGCATGATATGGTCCGGTTCGAGCATCTCCGAGTTTAGCCGCTTGCCTTCGCTCTGCGCCATTATCTCAAGTATCTTCTTGGATCGTTTGGTAAACTCGAACATCACTTGACCTCGAACGAATGCATGATTTTTCTTATGTAATCGGCCCTGTATTCATCGCATTCATTGGTGCTTTTGAACAACAGTCCGTAGTGCCGTTGAAGGTGCGCCCACTGGACCCGGACCATGAGGTCATTGACCACCTTGACATCGAAGTTTTTGATTATCGCGAGAATAATGCCGAGACGGACGTTTGAAAGATGGTCCATAGCCTCAATGTAGCTGATCCTACGTGAGTACTGAAGCATGCCGAGGGATCGCCAGATCCTGTCCTCAAGCTCGAGTCGCGAATCTGATAGATACTCGTCCCTCACGTTATCCTCAAGATCGAGGATTCGGCCGAGCACCTCGTCGAGAGTCTCGATGATGTCAATTTCCGATAGTCCCAGCGATACGCGGCTCGACAGCTGGTAAATTCCGCCAAGGGTTTTGCTCGACTGGCCGATGGTACCCTTGATGTCGATCATCGTCTTTTTATCGTCCGGGATCAGTTCATGGACACGGTTTTTCATCGTAGTGACTGGAAGGTGGAGGAGTGCCGAGACCCTCATCCCGGTTCCCAGATTGGAGACGCAGGCGGTCAGGTAGCCGAGCTCCTCTGAAAATGCAAATGCTACAAACCGGTTGAGCTCCGTGTCGACGCGATCGGCGATGCGGTATGCCTCTGACATCTGGAGTCCGGGCCGTATCACCTGGATTCGGAAATGGTCCTCTTCATTAACAAGTATCGCAAAATCATCGGTCCCATCAAGGGCAACCAGGCTATTTTCAGAGCCTTCCATTTCATAGGTGATTATGTTCCTCTCCCGTAAAAAGCGCTTTTCGCTACTGTCGACATGCTTGAGATCTATAATGGTGACGCGGCCCCTGAAATCGGAGTCGCTGGCGAAGGCTTCGATCGCATCGCGAACCGGGGAGAGCTCGTCTGAGGGCAGCCGTCCTGGAAACGGTACTGCTGCCATATTCCTGGCGAGTCGAACCCTGCTTGAGAGTACGATGTGGCTGAACGGGCCAGTCGAGGCCCAGAACCCGGATTGTTGTAATACTTCCTCAAACAAACTATTAATCCCCGGTCTGCGAATCAATTTTTCGTATTCTATCCCGAAGAACGGCCGCTTCTTCGTAACGTTCGTCGTATATAGCCCGGTTTAGCATCTCCTTCAATTCTTCAACGCTTTTGGCTTTTTGTAAGATACGAGCGGCGGCGATATAGCTTCCGGTGTGCGTGTCCTGCGGGTTGTTCGGGTGCTTGCCCGTGTGTTTTACAGACCCGTGAAACCCGGCTATTACTGATTTCAGAGATTCCTCATGACAGACATAGCAGTCGGGGCATCCAAGCCTGTTCTCACGGCTGTAATCAATAAATGAGAGTCCGCACGTAGGGCAGGAAACGGCACTGTCATTTTCCTCGACCTCGTGGATATCAAGAAAGGATAGCATTTCGGGAATTGACAGGGAAAAGTTCGAGAGCTTTGAATTTAAGCCGATCTCCCTGGCGCAATTTTCGCAGAGATGGACCTCCGAT
The DNA here is from genome assembly GCA_016933025.1 of Spirochaetota bacterium. Classification (GTDB taxonomy): domain Bacteria; phylum Spirochaetota; class UBA4802; order UBA4802; family UBA5550; genus RBG-16-49-21. Next base: position 6,866 of record JAFGBT010000001.1, read on the forward strand.
TTCACATCCTTGATGATCTCGGTAAGGTGAATAGTTGCTTCCATGCTTTTACATCGTTCGCAATACATATAAAACCGTTTTGTAACTTTTATTTCATGATAATAATATACACTAAAAATGGATAGTTACGTTAATTAAAAGGTGTTTTTATACCCCTGTAACCAAAAAAATATTCTCCCTGACCATCCCAATTAACTTGATCTATAAAATGTTGGCATATATACAATATTGTATATTTTAGTTTACTATCCTCCCCCGTGCAATTAAAAAATTTGTCCAAGCATGAAATGTATAAACCATACCTTGATTAGTCACGGAGAACCGGTTAGTGTTACCGAACGAATTATGTCTTCCTCATATTTGAAATATTCATGGCATCATAGGTCGTTTACTTTATTTATCGTTGTTAGCACCCTTTAAGTTTATTATTTATCGCGAAATTACCCTGCCCGCTTTCGCCAATAATCTATTCCTGTCCGTTCATGGCAATGCCGGACATCCATAAACTTGTTGACGGTGGCACTATCCGGTATAATCATATTCCATGCTCCTGAGGAAAAAGAAAGCTCAGCAACTGCATTTTTTCGTCTCGATCGGTTCCGGATTGAACCAGATCCCACTGATCAGGGAGGCAAATGACCTCGGCCTTCATGTAATCGGCGTTGACGCCAATGTGTCGGCTCCGGGGTTCTACCAGTGCGACCTCAAGATACAGGAATCGATAGAGAACTATAACGCGATCTACAAAAAGCTCCTTGAGCTCCTGGTTGACGGCGAAATACACGGCATCATGACAAAATCCTATGGGATGGCGATAATGACTGCCAGCTACCTGAACGAGCGCTTCAAGGTATCCTTCCTGCCGTTTTCCATGAGCGATTGTTTCGTTAACAAAACCAGGATGAGGACCGTTCTCGCAGAGCACAACATCCGGATGCCGCGTTCCATACCGCCCGCACAACGTTCGAGACCGGACAGGATTCCGCCGGACACTTTCCCGGTGATCATCAAGCCGGTTTACGGCCATGCAAAAACGGATGTGCGCATGGCCAGGGACCAGGCCGAGATGAAAAAAATACTCGGCAATCCCAGTCTGTCCTCCGCGAACTGTATCATTGAAAAATTCGTGGATGGCGACGAGATTATAGCCGCGGGGCTGGTTCATCAGGGCAAATATTATCTTGTTGAGTTAACAGACAAGAAAACATCTTTCCCGCCCTATTTTATCGACATTCTGCACACTGCGCCATCGAAACACCTCGATCTGTCGGGGACAATCGAGGGCATCGGCCAATCAGTAGCCGACGCCTTCGGTATAGTGACATCACCCCTTATCATGGAGTTCGTAATTGATTCCGAAGGCAACCCGTACCTCATCGAGGCGGTTCCAGAATTCGGCGGCGAGTTCATTCCCGATGTGCTCATTCCCGCCAGCGCCAATTACAACATCATCCGCGAGTCGATCAAATCGATGACAGGCCTGGGGTTCAGGCCGCCACAGCCGCCCAAACACAGAAAGGCCGTGGTAGTCCGCTATGTTACGGGACGCGATGGAATCCTCGCATCCTGTAACCCGGAAGGACCGAGGCATGTACAGGGGACCATCTTTTCGAGAATATTCAAGGAAATCGGATCACAAGTCATAGATCCCGTAACCAACCATGACCGCATCGGTGTCGTAGTGGCCGAAGCCGACACCGTCGAGGATGCGCTTGCCCTCACCGATGAGGCCGCGCTGAAATTCAACATACGGATCAAATAAATGTTAAAAGACGAATCATGGGAAGCGCATTACGGTAAGGAAAAATCGGAACTCATATATCCTGACGAAAATCTCGTGCGCCTCCTGAAAAAAAACCTCGCCGGCTTAGGCGACACTCCGAAGATCACGGCCGTTGATCTCGGGTGCGGCAGCGGCAGGCATCTCAAGCTCCTCGGCGATCTCGGCATATCGAACGCCATAGGTCTTGACCCAAGCGCCAAGGCGCTCGCCATGTCCAGACGGCATTATCCGGGCACGCTTCTGCAGGGCAACAACAAACAGATACCGATTCGCGATCAAGCGGCCGACATCGTAATAGCCTGGGGCTCTCTGCATTACAACAGCAAGGATGACTTGAAAGAAATGGTCGATGAAATCCATCGTATATTGAAACCTGACGGTTTCCTCTTCGCGACGCTTCGCTCGTCCAGGGACACATACTTAAAAAAGGGGAAGCACATCGGCAACGACACCTGGATCACTGACCTTTCCGACATACAGGGCTCCATGGTGTCGTTTTACGAGGAGCATGAGATGCGGACCGCATTCTCGATTTTTACGGAATTCTCGTACGGTCTGATGGAACGCACCCTGATTGGAGAACTCTCATCCCTGATATCACACTGGATAATCGAGGCGCGTCCATAGCCCGACTGTCGGGTATAACACTCGTGGAATTGTATTATGGCAATGTTCGAAAAACCGGAAAGCACCTGCCCGCTCTGCGGAGGACTGTCAATAAGAAAACGCTACGACATCCGAAGGTGCTCGCCATCCTTCCAGGTTTACGTATGCGATTCGTGCGGGTTCATGTTCATGAACCCGCGACTCAGCGCCGACGCGGTCAGGGATCTTTACCGCGAAGACTACTATTCAGGCATTGCTGATTATTCATATATTGACGAGAGAGACTTCGACAGCTATTTTCGCCATGTCTGGGACAGCCGCGTGCGCGTAATACGCCGCTACGCACCGAAAGGCAATTTTTTGGATGTCGGGTCCTCTTTCGGGGGCTTTCTGCGGAGCGCATCGAAATACTATGAACCGTACGGTATAGAGATATCAGGTTACTCTGGCGGCCATGCCAGATCATACTTCGGCAGCTCTATCCATATCGGCACCCTTGAGGATCATCCCTTCCCCCACGATCACTTTGCAGTCATTACGATGGTAGAGCTTATCGAGCACCTCGCCGACCCCATCGCGGCCATAGGGGAAAGCCATGCCCTCCTTCGGAAAAACGGCCTCCTGGTGATCCAGACCGCGAACATGGACGGCCTTCAGGCAAAGCTGCAGGAGGATCGGTATCCCTACTTCATGCCGGGCCACCTATCCTATTTTACAATGAAAAACCTTTGTATGGCGCTTGCGGGATGCGGCTTCAGCAGTATAGAAGTCTATTATCCGGTCGAATTCGGCCTGTTGCCCAAACTGATGAAATCCCGCGCTACCTTCAGGTCGCCACTCGATTATCTGCGGTGGCTGCGCATTGCCGCCTATCATTATGCCGGCAAGATACATGCCGGCAATTTTGCTGTTACCAGCTCAATGGTGGTATACGCAATAAAGTGACGATTCATCAGGCATAGACATAAAAATTCTTGACCGCCAGCAGGCCTTTATTTATGTATATGCTCCATCAATATGGGAATACTTTCGAAGATCCTTGGTATTATTCAAAACCGCTACCGCGGCAACATTCATCTCGCGTGCACCTATGGCGTCGTGATGATACTACTGTATGCCTTCTACCGGGCGCGTGTATACCTCTATATTCAGGAACTGCATCCCCAGGTACACCTCAGGGGATTCTGGGAATATGCCGCTCTTTCATTTCATTATGACAGCATCGTCATTGTGTTTTCTCTTACCGCGATCCTTGTTATCCTAATTGCGCTGGATGGAAATAAAAAAACAAAGTACGCCGCGCTTTCGTTCTTTTCCGTCCTCTTTATTTTTTTCATTCTATTCAGCATCGACTTCTTCAGGGTATACCAAACCACATTCCAGAAAAACTTTGCCGGCAGGGAGCACTTCTCCGGTCTCGGCAGCATCATCGGATCGGCAATCGCTGAATTCTCGACCGAATTCTACCTGTTATTTTTTATACTCGCACCGTTTACCGTAATAATTGGAGAATTGCTCCGCCGTATCGAAACCGACATAGACATCGCAGGATACATACGTTCGGCCCCCAAACGTAAAAGAAGGGCCGCGATCCTTATCATTCCGGCAGTATTGGCCTTCTTCATGCTGTCATTCGCGCTGACTTCACCGTATGTCCCCGCAGCGTCATTCAGGGATCGTTATGAAAAAGTTGACGCCGGAAGGTTCATGGCGATGCTGCATGAATTTTCAATGAACCCGGTTTACAATCTTTTTTCCGGACGCGCAAACGGAGATACGGCCGCCGCCGGATACGAATTGCTGGGAGGTTTGTTTTCATTCGGGTTGAACACCGATTCCCTGGCCACCGAACTGACCCACGGTCTTTCGAACGCAATCCCCCGCGGCAAACGGTACAATATCATACTCTATTTCTTTGAATCAACGCCCTACAAATACTATGACCTGAAAATCGGCAACAGACTCCTTCTGAGCAACTGGCACCGCCTTGGTAAAAACAGCCTTAATTTCAGAAAACATTTCGCTAATTACCCGCTCTCGGCGAACGCGCTCATGAGCGTATTCACCTCGGCGTATGACATGAACACGAAAGATATGGCAATACAGAGGTATCCGGATATCGCCCTACGCACCATGCCCGAAATCCTGAAGGATCACGGTTACCAGACATGCCTGATCCATACGGGGAATCTCGCCTACGCCGGTCAGAGAAGCTTTTTAAAAAACAGGAAGATCGACGATATCATCGAGTACAAACAGCTGATTAAATTATCCCCCTACAACAGCGACGTCGGGTGGGGAGTCGACGATCGCGCTATGATCGGTCCGGCAATCGATTTCATGCGCAAACATCGCGATTCGCCACATCTCCTCGTTCTCATGCCCGTCAACCCGCATCATCCTTATGCTATCCCGGATGAATCGTTCGACATCTCCAGTGAGGATATGGAAGACTTCCATGAGTCAATGAGCCTATGGAATAATTACCGCAATTCACTCTATTATTCTGACGCATGTCTCGGCATGCTGATCGACAGGCTTGAGCGTGCGGGACTCATGGAGGACACCCTGCTCTTTCTTTTTTCCGATCACGGAGAGGCTTTCTACCAGCACAGGATGAACTATAACCACCCGCTTTACCTATACAACGAGAACGTCCATATCCCGTTTATCATTTACAACAAAAAGCTATTCCCGTACCCCCAATATTTCAACGGGATAACACGCCATATCGATATATTGCCGACCGTGCTTGACATACTTGGAATACCGGGCTCGTCCGAGCAGGAAGGATTGTCCATCCTTGCGCCACACCGCGAGCAGATGGCACTTCTCCATACCTCGTGGAAGGACGACTACATGGGGGTCGTCGATCAGCGCTGGAAATACATTGTTAGGACCGATAGCGGGATAGAAGAGTTGTATGATCTCGAACAGGATCCTGACGAGAAAAAAAATATATCGCTGAAACACCCTGACCTGGTAAATCGTTACCGCTCGTTTGTCGGAAAGGCGAGGCTGTACAAGAGCGAGTATTACCGGCGAATCCTGGAAAAAGAAATGCCCGTGAATTGAGAATGCCGGGCAACGTCGCGTCACCTGTCTTGCATCGGCACGAAACTCTTTTCCTCAAGGCTCACCTGAATGTAAGCCGGGCGTATGATCTTCCCCTGCATAATCTGCTCGATACGGTGCGCACACCATCCGACGACCCGGGCCATGGCGAATATCGGCGTATAGAGCTCTTTGGGGATGCCGAGCATCTCATAAACGAACCCCGAATAGAAATCGACGTTGGCGGATATTATCTTTTTATTCCTGTCGGCAAGCATCTTCGAGGCAATCCGCTCCACGTGATCGTAGAGCGCGAACTCTTCCTCGTAGCCTTTTTTCACCGCGAGCTTCCGTGCATATTCCTTGAGCATTATCGCACGAGGATCGGACATGGTGTATACGGCATGCCCGAAGCCGTAAATTTTACCCGACCGGTCGCCCGCCTTTCTTTCCAGTATCTTTGCCAGGTATGATTTTATCGACCGTTCGCTGTCCCAGTTGGAGACCTCCCGTTTCAGGTCCTTAATCATGTCCTTGACCTGCTCGTTTGCTCCGCCATGAAGGTGGCCGGAGAGCGAGGCTATTCCCGCAGCGATGGCCATGTAGGTGTTCGCGCCGCTGGACGAAACGGTACGGACCGAAAACGTCGAATTGTTCCCGCCTCCATGCTCGGCGTGGAGTATCATCGCTATGTCGAAGAGGCGTGCATCATCGGCGTCAGGCTTTTCTCCCTGCAGCATGTAGAGAAAATTCTCGGCCGTGGATAGCTCAGGCTTCGGCCGCACGATCCGGAGATCAGCCCCCTTGCTGTACCTGAGCACGTTATAATTCGTCGCAACGATGACCGGAAATTTTGCTATTAAATTGATGCTCTGCCGGCACACGTTGTTGATGTCAGTTGAATCGGCCTCCTCGTCGCAGCGGCTCAAGTGAGAGATTACGCTGTGGAGGGCGTACATCTGGTTGTCGTTCTGGACTTCGCCCATAATGATCTGACGCTCGGCCTTTGAGAGGGCGCGCCTTTTACCGATCTCCCTGGCAAACTTCCGGTAGTCGGAGCGCGCCGGGAGCTCGCCGGTGATGAGAAGATACGCAACCTCCTCAAAGCCGTAGCGATTCTGCTTTTCATATTCTTCGACCAGCTTCTCAATGTCATACCCGCAATAGTATAATTTCCCGGGAACCGGATTAATGGCATACTCGTTCTTTCTGCCCTCTTTTCGTATTCGTTTATAACCGTCCACACGCCCCTTGGTGGTAATTCCCACAACAACGCCCGTGCCGTCGGGATTCCTCAATCCAAGCTTTACATTGCGCTCCTTGATTATGCGAGGTGTGAGGTAATCGTTAAGAAGGGAAAGTTTTTCAATTCTTTTTATGATATCTTCCATGGGCGTTCCTCCGGATCAGGAGAATAGCCTACAAACGCGACCATTGGTGTCAACTTTTTAATATCTGACAGGTGGAAAATCGATAAGGACCGCAGTCATGTCGTCCTTCTGTTTTTCAGGCGCCCCCATGAAACCGTAAACTGAGGCAAAGAGCTCATGGACCACCAGTTGCGGCACAAGGCTGATGTTTTCAAGAAGTATCTTGATCATGCGCGCCTCTCCGTATTCTTCCATTGGATTGCCCGGCCTGTAGGCCTCGATTATGCCGTCGCTGTAGTATAGTATAGAGTCCCCCTCGTATAGTGTGAACTGGCAGGAAGGAATATCGAGGTATCTGTCTTCGAGAAGGCTCCTCACGTCGCCGCTCAGAAGGTTCCCCTTCATCGGAATCCATCCTTTTTCCTCGTTGTTGAGGTTGTATACATCGACTACGCGCTCCTGGAATTTCCGCACTATGACCGGAAACAGCATGCCCCTGTTGTAAAATTTCAGATGAAATTTGTCCCCTTCGTTATATATGAATGTAAAAAGAACACATGCGAAATCGTGCGAATTCGAGCCCTCCATGATGTCGGTGAAACTGCTGCAGATCGTCCTGACCAGTAGATCGCAATCGACCGATCCGCAGTTGTAAAATAACTCCCGCACCTGCCCGACGGAGATCGTTATGGCAGAGCGGAGGCGAACCAGGTTTGTATAGGCGGGAAGCCCGTGCCCGCTCATGTCGGCGAAAATAAACAGGTAATTACCGTCCGGGAGCTGAATCAGGTCGAAATAATCGCCGGAAAGTATCGCGCCGTACGCGCGCTGGAACCCTATCCCGACATTCAGCTTCTTGTTATAAAAATTCTGAAATAGCCCCCTGATAAGGACCTTGTCCCTTTCTCGAATGGAGTTCGCCTCAGCGTGAAGAAGCTCGAATTGCCTCAGTTTTTCAGTATCGTGCTCGGTCATATGCCTCACGTAAGAAATTCGGTTACCGATTGTTCCGGCAAAAACGGATCAGCCTCGCTGTGGAGCCATGGTGCATGAGTTCCCCCTTATAATCGGGATCTAACTCAGACAATATTTTTTGCGCGAGCACTTTGCCGAGCTCAACACCCCACTGATCAAAGGAAAAGATATCCCAGATAACGCCCTGGGTGAATATTTTATGCTCATACATCGCTATCAATTTTCCCAGGATAAAAGGTGTGAGCTCCTTTGCGAGTATCGTGTTGCTCGGCCTGTTCCCCGGGAAGGTACGATAGGGTATCTGGTGAACCGGGACCCCCTCTGCCTTCAATTGCTTTTCGTCCTTTCCAAAGGCCAGCGCCTCGGTCTGCGCTATCATGTTGGCAATAAGCTTGCGGTGATGGTCCCCGGTACTGTTGAGCGACCGCGCAAAGCCGATAAAGTCCGCAGGCACCAGCCTGGTTCCCTGGTGCAATAACTGGAAGAACGCATGCTGGCCGTTCGTTCCCGGTTCGCCCCAGATAACGGGGCCGGTATCGTAATTCACGCTCAGGCCCGAGCGGTCGACGCATTTGCCGCTCGATTCCATGTCGACCTGCTGCAGGTAGGCCGGGAAACGGGCAAGGTACTGTTCATAGGGCAATACCGCGTATGTCCCAGCACCGAAAAAATTGTTATACCAGACTCCCATGAGCGCCATGATTACGGGGATGTTTCGCTCAAACGGCTCGTTCCTGAAATGGAGGTCCATCTGATGGAATCCCTCCAGCATAGATATGAAGTTATTGTACCCGATGGATATCATCAATGAGAGGCCTATCGCTGATGTCAGGGAATATCTCCCGCCCACCCAGTCCCAGAATTCGAACATGTTCTCCGGGGAAATACCGAATCGTGCAACCGCTTCGGCGTTGGAAGAGAGGGCCGCGAAATGCCGCGGCACTGCCTTTTCCGAAGAGAGGCCGCGTATGATCCATTTCCGCGCTGACTCAGCATTGGTCATGGTCTCCTGCGTTGTGAATGTCTTGGACGCGACAATGAACAGTGTCTCTTCGGGATCAAGATCTCCGAGCGTCTCGACAAGATGCGTATCGTCGACGTTAGAAACAAAACGTACGTTCAACTCCCTTTTCGCGTAGAACCTGAGAGCCTCGGTCGCCATGCAGGGCCCCAGGTCTGAGCCGCCGATCCCGATGTTTATGACGTTCCTGATCGGCCTGCCGGTGTGCCCCTTCCATGTTCCGTCCCTCACGCTTTCAGAAAAATTTTTCATTTTATCGAGAACTGAAAGCACCCGGGGCATTACATCGACACCCTCAACAGTCATGGGTATCCCGCTCCTGTTTCGCAACGCGACGTGAAGGACTGCCCGGTCTTCCGTCTTGTTTATTCTATAACCCCGGAACATTCTTTCGATTTCATCTTTCAGGCCACGCGCTCCGGCAAGCCCTATAAGGAGACGCATGGTCGTCGGCGTTATTCTGTTCTTGGAATAATCGAAATATATATCGCCTTCGTCGATGGTGAAGAGATCCGCCCTCTGGGGATCATTATCGAACAGCTCCCTGAGCGTGACGTCACGGATTTTATTATAATGCTTCCTGAGTGATTTCCATTCTTTTAATTCTCTTAACCGTCGCTTTGCCATAAGCACCTCGGCTGATTTTCGGTCACCGCACGTAAAGCATAGAAGGAAGGCGGTTCACCGCCATTCTGCTTGTGTAAAATCGCGTAAAATTATATTATATGAAAGCGAGTGCGTCAACTACTTTACGAGGCATACGCTATATTGATCAGGCGATACGTTTAATGCAAAGATCTGCGATACAGCATTGTTCGCATGACGGTCTTTTCTTGCAAAAATCCTTTCCATGTGCAACGATAAGGGCGTGATACTCGTTATATTTTCCTACTGATGGTCTTACGTGCTTATGAAAGAGTTCCTGTATTTCGGAATAGGATTCGCCACCGGAGAGTATTCCGAACCTTGCAAATATGCGCTTGGTATACGCGTCAACGACGAAGACGGGACGGTTGAGGGCATAGAGGAGTATGGAATCCGCTGTCTCAGGACCGATGCCGTTGACCGAAAGGAGCTCCTGCCTTAGGGCATGTGTGTCCATGGCGCTGATAGCTGCATAATTTGCCATGTGCCCCCTGTACCATGCGAGAAAGTTTTTTATCTTTTTCGCCTTCTCGTTATAATACCCGGTAGAGCGTATCAGCCTGGCCAGCCTGTCTGCCCGTACAGAGAGGAGAGAGTCTGGATCAAGAAGGCCGTCCCTTTTCAGTCGGCAGAGTGCGGCATCGACGTTCTTCCACGCAACGTTCTGGGTGAGAATGGCCCCGATAGATATCTCAAAAAAGTCCGCTTCACCCCTCGGCGCGCCGACATGATACTCCCCTGAAAATGAGCGTTGATTAACGATAGGCCACCATCCCTGGGGGCCATGAAAGGAAAGGAGCTTTCTGTAGACCAATAGGAACTGGTTCATCGGCGTCATCTAAACAGAGGATTGCTCGTCTGTACTCACGGTGGCCGGACATATCCAGGGGTATGACGATACATGCATCATGATTCTTTCAGGATACCGGTAGACGCTTGGAATCAGGCTGATCTACCAGAATAACGCCGTCATCTTTGTATTTTTTCAGGAGGAAATGTGAAACGGTCGACTGGACCCCCTGTATCGTTGCGAGCTTTTCCGAGACGAAGAGGGCCACTTCCCGCAGATTTTCGCCTTCAACCTGAACAAGCAGATCATAACCGCCGGAAAGCAGGTAAACCGTTGTCACTTCGGGGAAGCGGTAAATAGATTCAGCCACGGAATCGAATCCCACTTTTCTCTCCGGGATGACCTTGACTTCAATGAGCGCCTTGACTTCATTCAGCCGTATTCTCTGCCAGTTAATATTCGTGTGATAGCCGAGAATAATCCTGTCGGATTCAAGCTTTTTAACAGACTTCTTCACCTTCTCGGTCGGGACGCCCACCTGCTTGGCGATATCTTCGTAATCTGATTTTGCGTTATTATTGAGTATTTCAAGAATACGTTCGTCAGTTTCATCCACCTTGTAGGGTTTCATGGTCATCTCCTTGCGAGAGTTTTACTATGAAAACTGAATGTCCCGATAGTATTGGCGACTATTCTTTTTTCGTATCGGTGGTTTCGTCCTTCTTGTCGTCGCTTTCGCCAGAAATTGATTTCTTGAATTCCCTTATACCATGGCCAAGGTCCTTTGCTATTTTCGGAAGCTTATTTGCCCCAAAAATGACAAGTACTATGAGCAATATCAGGGCCAGTTCCCAGGGGCCGACATGTGGAAGAATCGCCAGATTCGGTGCTGTATTCATACGGTACCTCCAGATATATTCACCGGTCGCTTACGGCAGGCGTATCAAAACCGGGTAGTTTAACAAAACTAACGCCATATAAATTCGGTAAAGACTTTTGTCAAATTAAATTCCGGTAACGCTGCGATAATATGAAACGGCATCGCTATACGGCGGGGCTGAACCGGATAATCTTCTCATCCGGATCCTCGTAATACTTAACATTGTCTATTATGGATTCTATCCTTTTTGTGCTCTTTTTTATGCTGATTACTGTATTGGGATAGGCCTTGTTCTTAATAATTACGCATGGTTCCCGCTCAAGCTTGAGTTTTTCCTGAATTTCTTTGCCCTGCTCGATGTATTTTTTCAGCTCCCTGTTGTTGTTGCTCAGCTCTTTTAACAGCAGTAGACAGCTCTTCTTTTTCGCCGTAGGCAGCTTGTTTATGAATTCTTTCGGGTTCTCAAATACAGCCTCCCCGAAGCTGACCTTCAGATGGCGCATTGTTTCTTCAACAGAATGCCTCCATTTGCTAATTTCTTTCTGAATGTCAGATATTTCCTTTTCTATGAAAAGGTTCCTGCCGACGGTCAGCTGGGTCTCTGTTTCATTGGGTGATCCTGACACGTTGACAATGATCTCATACATGGCTGTGGCCTTGCCGCCTATGATCTTGCCCTGCTTGGCAACGACAACAATGCGGCTGTTCGAGAAAACATCGCAGTTGATTATTGAATCGTCAACAATGATATCGCCGACCGACTCGACCTTTGCGTTGAGAAGATACTTAGCGGTAACCTTGCCGTTGGCGGTAAGTTTGACCTTCTCCTTGCCGACGACACCCATTTTTACCGTGATATCTCCGTTCGCCTCTATGGTGGCGTCGTCCACGTTCTTTTCGATAATAATATCACCCTTTGCCTTGACTGAAAATCCGGGGTTCACCGAACCCATGATATGAACTGAGCCGTCAAAATCGATATTGCCGGTATCGTAATTGACGTCGCCCTGTATGTACGCTATCGGCAGCACCGATACTTTTTTACCGTCGACGTCTATGCATCCGTCTATAGATGAAACGAAGATGTTCTCATCGCCCATTCCCTGCTCGATGTTCGCGCCGCGCGAATATCCGTCAACCCTCTCCATGTCCGATACGATCTTGTCACCGTACACATCGTAGCCGTCGGCAGGCTTGACCTTGGGAACACGCCGGAGAACCTCCTGTCCCTTTTTGACTTCGATGATTGATCCGACCTCCTTGAAGTCGATACTCCCGTCTGATTTAAGCTCGCCCGCCTTTTTCTTGAGATTTATAAGAGGGATGTAATACTCCTCATGTCCCATCACCGCCTCTTTCCCCTGGGCGACCAGAACCCTGATGAACCGCGGGTTCTGCGGATCAACTGACTGCAGCTGTTCCTCCACCTTGGCGGTCTCGAGCCTTGAAATTATACGATACTGATGAAGAAGGCCTTCAATATCGGCAGTTGTCGGAAGCTTCCCAGCCTTTGTCGGGTATATAGAGTAGTAGGCCTTTAGCTTGTCTTTGCTGACGGTGATCGGTGAAATCCAGCGAAGCTTCTGGTCGGCGAATATGACAAATCCGTATTCAGAGGCCTTGTAGCATGCATTAGCCTCGTCGAAATATATCCCGGTATCCGCCTTGATGGTCTGGTAATCAATCACGCTGTAGTATTTCGTGTCCGGCTCGAGTCGTGTCGGTATCTGGTCCTCGTGGTCGACATTAACAATACGCGCGACAATCTCGGCCGTGTATACGAAATTATGAGGAGACGAAAGGACGAATTTTTTCTCGCCCTCCTCGGTGACTTTCTCGACCAGCATCTTCTTGACTGCCGGGTCAAAATAAAAAATTATCTTTCTCATCGTCGTATCAGTAAACGCCTTTCAATCATACTGCAAGTCGTTTTCAGCCACGTATCATTTTTTGATAATTTAATATATTGTTAGTTTATATTAATATAAAATAATTATCTATCATAATTTTCGTACAAATGGTGATAAAAGTTGAGAATTTGAATTGTATTTAACATAATATTTAATGTTTATACGGATTTTTATGACAATTTTGATTGAAATATACGGTTATAAGACCTTATCCCTCAAGATATTGTTATATTGAGCAATCTTGGCAAAAATAAGGGCCTCCCGTTTTTCAACGGGAGGCCCTGTTAATCAATTGTTATATTTCGCCGGCGGACTTCTATTTTATTAAACCTTTTTGTATCATCACCTCTGCAATCTGTATGGCGTTAAGAGCCGCGCCCTTGCGGATATTGTCAGATACGATCCACATGTTGATGCCGTTGGGGATTGATTCGTCCTCTCGGATCCTGCCGACGAACACGTCATCCTTTCCGGCCGCGTTGATCGCAAGCGGATATTCGTTTTTAGCAGGATTGTCGATCACCGTAACGCCGGGCGCCTTCACGAGAAGCTCTCTCACCTGGTCCGGCGAAATCTTCTTCTCGGTCTCGATATTTACCGATTCCGAATGACCATAGAGGACCGGGACACGCACGGTGGTTGCCGTGATCTGTATCGAATCGTCGCCCATTATTTTCCTGGTTTCATTGACCATCTTCATTTCTTCCTTGGTATAGGCATTATCAAGAAATACATCAATATGCGGCAACGCATTGAATGCAATCTGATGCGGATACACCTTCCGCTGCGATATCGGCATACCGTTTACCAGGTCCTTCGTCTGTATCATGCACTCCTCTATCGCCTTCAGCCCGGTCCCGGAGACTGCCTGATAGGTGCTGACGACGATCCGCTTTATGCGGGCGGCGTCATGGATCGGTTTGAGGGGCACGACCATTTGTATAGTGGAGCAGTTCGGGTTGGCGATGATGCCTTTATGGCGTTCAACATCTCCCGGGTTAACCTCCGGCACTACCAGCGGAACCTCCGGGTCCATGCGCCAGGCCGAGCTGTTGTCGATAACGACACATCCCTCCTCTGCTGCCCGTTTGGCCACCTTTTTGCTGATCTCGCCGCCCGCCGAAAATAGCCCGATATCGAAACCCCTGAAACAGCCGTCGACAACCGCTTCGGATTTGACTTTCCGGTCTCCGAATTCGAATTCCTTGCCCACTGTCGTCAGGCCCAGGAACCTGATGTTATCCACCGGGAATTTCCGCTGAAGCAGGATCTTCCTGAACTCAATGCCGACGGCGCCGGTCGCGCCGAGGATAACTACATTGTACTTTCTCATAGCCGACCTCCATCACACGATCACTCAGGGTGTATAATATACCTGACATCGTGTATGACGCACTATTAATAGAGAATTATAATTGTCAAGAATAATGTGGCGGGCTAAATAACTATTACTCTTTTTTCAGGATCCTCGTTTTGCCTGAACAAAATTGCCGTATTACCGGTTATGCCAATGGCGTGAGCGCCTGTCCGCCCGGCAAGGACTTCGATGATTTTCCGCTTCTCTTCTTTATATCCAATGAACTTAATCTTTACAAGCTCGCGGGCGTTAAGTGCCATCTCAAGCGAGGCGACAAGAGAGTCCGTAATGCCGTTCTTGCCGATAAGCACGACCGGTTTCATTGTATGCGCCAGCCCCTTCAAGTTCTTTTTCTGTTTTACCGTTAGTTCCAAACCGGCCTGCCTGTTCAAGTCCTATTACTGATAAACATGGATGGCATAGTACACTATTTGTGCAACATATTTTTAATTTGGCGGTGGATCATATCAATATCGTTGATGAGAGAGGCGAATCAGATCAGAGGAACGTGCCATGGTTGGCTTCCATGTCTATACTGATATACATGAATTCCATATCAGGCCTAATCAGGGGATCAAGGATCTCCACATCCCGGTTCGTTATTTTTTCATGCCACCCATAGTACCAATCGCCTGCGTTCTCTGTGTTATCACCATCCGCATCATATGTTATTTCGAAGTAAATCGGATAATCGCCGGTATTGAGCGGGGGCATGTATATGACGTTCGTTGTGTAAGAAGCAGTCAGGTAATATAAATCCCATGTGCTGTCGACATATAAAAATATTTTTAATTTATGCGTAGCGTCAACCGGAAAAGCGCCGGTATATACATCAATGATTACATATGGGTCCATCCCCGTGGATGTGTCGCAGCTGAATACCGCCGGCATGGCCATTATGAAAATCGCCAGTGCCGCCGCTCGTATGTTATGATTTTTATTCATCATCAGCCTTCCGGAAAATATGTATCAATATACCCGCAATGCAGAATCAAGCGTCACATGTATAATCCGCCATTCAAGAGGAAAGAAACTCAGTTTGTCTATAGGCTCTCCCAGTGAATGATCTGCTTCCATGTATCCGGTGCACGGTTCACCCGGATCCAGAACGCCGTTCCCATCCGCATCCCAGAACACCGCGACATACACCGTATAGGACGTCACCGTAGGAGTTATGATGGTCTGCGAGTCGGTGCCGTGCTGAAGGTAGGGGTTTTGCCAGTCTTCATCGGCATAGTATACGACGTATACCTTGTTCGTGCTGCTGATGATTATGGTCGGATCAGTGGTTTCCACATTGACTATAAGGACCGGCGCCTGGTCGTCCAGGTTATCCACGTTGTTGCAGGAGATTAACGGGACGAGGACCAGCATTATTGTGACAGCCATGCGCGATAGTGAGAATAATTTCATAAATTCGATCCTGAATCCCATATACCTATATTATCTATCAAATTATGTATTAATTTAACACTAAAACTCATGTTTGTCAAAAAAAATAAGCGCCGTACGCATTAAATGGCTGTTCCTGTGCGACTCAAATCGAGGGAATTATATATAAATTCTGCTTGCCATTCAATAAAAAAATATTTCTACATGATGCGTGCATATCAGCATAATCATCAAAGAACACGATACGGGACGCCAATAAAGCAATGAAATACCGTTGTCTTATCTGCAATACAAGCATCATACTTTTATTATGCTTGCCTTTCGGGTCCGGCGCTCATGCAGGCTCCTGGGGGTACCTCCTCCACACATCCAGATTCTCCGGCGAGTACCTGTCAAAGACACTCCCCGGTTATAGCGTCATCTGCCTCACCGGATTCAGGCTCACTGATTCCGGCGGTTTAAAGATTGAAGCATCAGCAGTACTGAAAAGAATAACTTCGCTTGCTTCGAAGAGCAAAACGGCAATCTACCCCCTTATATCCTTCAAGACCGCGGCACAGGGGCGCCGTATTCTCGATTCTCCAGACTTGAGCCAAACGGCGGCAATGAGCATCGCCTCCATGGCCCGCACGCACGGTTTCCCCGGTATTCATCTCGATTTTGAATATCTTCCTCCTTCTGTCGCGCCTAAACTGAGCATTTTCCTCGGCATTCTTCGTAAATTCTATGATGGCAAAATCACCATGGCTATATTCCCCCAGGTCGATTTCCCTGAATCATTGCGCGGATTCCATGACCTTAAACTTATAGGTTCAGTGCTCGATGAAATCGTGCTCATGTGCTATGATCTTCACGGTACCCACACCGGCCCGGGGCCTGTTACCTCCCTTTCCTGGGCTGAGAAAAACATCGTTCACGCCCTCTCGTTTGTTACACCGGAAAAGATATGGCTCGGTATACCTGCGTACGGTTACCGCTGGGAGGGGAAGAAAGCCACTCCCCTTCCCGCATCAAAGTGCGCCAGGGTTGCGAGGGTACATGGCGCACATCGAGACTCATCCGGCAACATGGTGATCAAGTATAATGAGTCAGGACGAAACGTGCGCATCTTTTATTCAGACCGTGAAACGCGCAGACTACTCGGTAAGATTGCATCCCGATATAAACTTGCAGGAACGGCCCTCTGGCGTATCGGCTATGAAGATTAATTTGAACTCACAAAAATCTCCCTGTATATATAAAAATTAATCAAGTTATCTGACATAAATCCGATAATTAAAATGGGACATAAAGTCAGATCGGCAGTCATAATTTCTTTCGGAGTGGACGCCATGCCAAACAAGAAACATAAGAAAAAGAGCTTCAAGCAGTTGCTTACCAAGTATCTGGACATCAAGGGTTTGGACATCATACTTGTCCTCGAAGACGGAAGGGAGATAGAGCTCTACAAGAACAGGTCCATTGTTGGAGACATGATCGTCACATTTGATGTTAATAATGGAGAGAGAAAAATTCCTCTCAAGCGCGTAAAGCACGTTGACATGTACGCGGCATAAAAGAATGCGCCGAAGAGCGGGCCGATAATTATTTTTACAATCGGCCCGTTTTTCGAGCAGAATGCAGTTCGTTATTTTTTATTTCATAAAATGATAAAGCCGAATTTATAATACACATACTATATTAAGGCTTCCGGAATCAATTGTACTTCTGAATCCTCGATAATCAAATTTTCATTTTTTTGTAAAGCACAAATAATAATTGCATTTTGCGATCAGTATCCTCTTAATGATTATTAAAATTGAGCCTGTATAAAATTTTTAAAAAAAAGTTTTTTAATTGATTAATATTTTAAACTATTAATGTTTTATATTAACAACGCGGCTTTATAACGTGCCTTTTCTGTCAATAAGGCAGTATCATGCTATAAATCAATACATTGTGTAACCTCTATGACACTATTGCATAATATCAAAAATCGTTTCAGAAGCAGAAACGCACCTGAAAAGCGTTCGATCATTTCACGAAGATTCATCATCGCCGTTTCCATAATATATTCTTCGCTGATAATTATCGTAGCCATCTCCTTTCATTACATGATGAACAAGAACAGGACCGTTCTTCGTGATTCTATCATCGCACACAACCAGAGTTCGATCATGCAGGCTCTTGATGCTTTTTCTGATCGTATCCGGTATAGAAATGCTTCTTCAATCGATGAAATAAAGAGCGAACTTTCACGCTACAACGCGACGCACGGCGATCTTCTCACCGCAATATTTTTCACCAAGACTGATGACGAAAATTATTTTCGGATCGCCGACACGTTTTCATATCAGCGCAGCCTTCCGCTTGATCTCCCGCGCTCCGGAGTCGTACGCGAGCAGAAGGAGGTAAACTATCTGAAGAAAGGCCTGATGCACAGCACTATCGATCCAGATATATATGTACAGGGCGGATACGCCGTTCAGAACGCATACCTCCCTGTTAAAATCAACCGTAAAAAAGGGGTCCTCCAGCTGATCGTGTCAGTTTCACGGACCAGGCATGTGATGGAATCGTACGATGAATCTGTACGGGGCGTCCGGCTCCTTATTATTATAGTCTCAGTGGTACTTGCCGCAGCAGTGGCCCTTCTGTCGCTCGTCTTTTTGCAGAACTATTCCCTGCTCATCAGGAACCTTTCGCGTTTCATGAAAAAGGCTGCCGACGGCAACCTTGATGTTTCACTTAACAAGACAGACGACGTCGAGCTCAATCTGCTCGCAGAATCGTTTAACACACTAATCGATGAATTGAAGGACAGGACTGAAAAGGCCTCGGCCGATACTGAGCAGGCACCGGAGACCGACGGTCTCGGCCAGGTATTCAATACCGGGGTGGCCCTTCTTAAAAATAACCGCCTGGACGAATCCATCGCAATTTTCCATACCATGACGATCATGAAGCCAGGGGGGTTCGGATCCTACTTCAATCTCGGCGTAGCCTACGCCAAGAAGAGAGACTACGCAAGGGCCCTGGAGATGTTCAAGGAAGCACAAAGGTTGAACCCGAATTTCGAAATAACCTCGACCTACATTGAAAAAATTGTACGCCTTCAGAACGCCGATGCCTGAAAACATCCGCCTTAAAAAACTGCTTCCAGCACTTCCCGTCGATCCCGGTGTATACCTGATGAAAGACGGCTCGGGTACTATCGTGTACATCGGCAAGGCTACATCGCTTCGCAAGAGGGTGTCATCATATTTCCACAAACGGGATCATGACATAAAAACCAGGATACTTGTCTCTATCGCAAAGGATATTGAGACAATCGTCACCGACTCGGAGATGGAAGCTCTTATCCTGGAAAGCGCCCTTATAAAAAAACACCGTCCCAAGTTCAATATCCAGAAAAAGGACGACAAGCGATATCCCTATATCGCCGTCACCCTGGGGGAAGAATATCCGCGCGTGATATACACCCGCAGCGTAAAGAAAGACGGCACACGATACTTCGGCCCCTACACCGATGCGAAGGCGGCGCGGAACATGGCGGACATGATCAATACGATGTTCAGGCTCAAGAGGTGCACGCGTGAGCTCCCCCTGAAACGAAACGAAAGGCCGTGCATGAACTTCGAGATCAAAAAGTGTTCAGGCGCGTGCCGGGGCGAAATTTCGAAGGATGAGTACCGTGCTATTGTTGACGGCGCTGTCCGGTTCCTCGAGGGGGGCGTCGGCCCTGTTGTAAAGAATCTGACGGAGATGATGAGGCGCTTTTCCGACAATCGAGAATATGAAAAAGCGGGCGTACTACGAGACATGATATCCGACATACGCGCGATTTCCGAAACGCAGAAGGTTCAGACGGCCGTCGGCACGGACCAGGACTATATTGGCGTTTCGAAATACGGTGACGAGGGGATCATCCTTCTTTTCGAGTTCAGGAGCGGCGCCCTCCTGGGAAGAAAGATATCGATCTACAAGAATGCCGAATACGCCGGCCTTGAGGAAATCATCAGCTCGTTTATCGCCGGGCATTATGAAAATGCCGAAATTCCACAGCGAATCATCGCCGAGAAGAAGCTTGCTGATCGCCCGGTGCTGCAGAAATTCCTGACCACGAGGGCTAACCGCAGAGTCGCCATATCAATTCCCGAAACGGCCGACGACCGGGGTATCATCCGTATGATTCACAAGAATATTGATATCATCGCCGCGGACCGATACGCCGAACGCGAAAACCGCAGCATGCTTGCCGGACTTGAAGAACTTCAGTCCCTGCTCGGGCTCGGGAAGCTTCCCCGCGCTATTGAGTGCTTCGACATATCAAACCTCCAGGGGACCGACTCCGTTGCGTCCATGGTCCTTTTCCGCGAAGGCATGCCGGAACGCTCGGGATACCGGCGATACCGGATACGCGGCTACTCCTCCCCTGACGACCCCGGCATGATCCACGAAGTCGTTTCACGCAGAATACAGCATCTGGTGAACGACGGAATTCCCCTTCCCGACCTCATGGTCATTGACGGCGGCAAGTCCCAGCTCTCGCGCGCGCTCGAAGCGGCCCGTAATTTCGGCGGTCCCGTCCGCATCATCTCGCTCGCCAAGCGTTTAGAGGAGATATACCATGACCCATCACTCGGGCCGGTCAGGCTTCCCGAGTCTTCGCAGGCCCTCAGGATATTGCAGCGCATACGCGACGAGGCACACCGGTTCGCCATCACCTATCACCGGAAGCTGCGCGACAGGAAAACTACAAAATCCATTCTTGATGACATCGCCATCGGCAGTCACGCAAAAAGAATTTTACTCGAGCGATTTAAATCAGTGGAGATGATCCGCAAAGCCGAACGTGAAGAGCTCGAAATGGTTGACGGTATAGGCCGCAAGACCGCGGAGAAAATCTACAAGTTCTTCCGGCAATAAGACTATTCTATTGTTTTATCGTTGATTTTATTATTATCTCAATGTTTTTCAGAAGCGCCCTGAAGCGCGCGCTGTTTCGTACGCCGGAGAGTGCCGGCTCCACCTTCATCCGCGGTGCATCTGCAAACCCGCCGACAACCGCCTTTTCGAGCGAGTCCAGCGCCTTCTGGTGTTCGTTCGATTGCGCATAGATGCACGCAAGATTGTACTGGGCTGGATAATAATACTGGTCGGTTTTCACGGATTTCTCGTACATGCCGCGCTCCTCATCGGCGCGGCCGAGGCGGGCATACGTCAGCGCCAGGTTGTAATAATACTCGGCGTGATTTGGATCGAGAGATATCGCCCGGAGGTAGTCCCTGGCCGCCCTGTCGTAGTCACCCTTCCTGAAATAGATGCTGCCCCTCCTCGTGTATGCCGGAGGATAACGAGGGCTGATGAGTATCGCGCTGTTCATGTCCGACAGCGCATCGTCGATACGCCCTTTCCCGGCATATTCGGCCGAACGGCCGGAATAGGCGGTCACGCTCGGGTCTATGCGTATCGACTTGCTGAAGGCCCTGATTGCTTCATCAGGTTTATTCTCGCCTGAAAGCCGCATTCCTTCATCGCAGTATTTCCTCGCCTGGATGTCAAGACTCTGTACCCGCGAGTTGTCCAGACCGACTGAGGAGCAGGCGGCAAAAATAATAACTACCCATCCGGCCATTAACCGGGAGCGGATCACAATATTTTTATATGCTGCCGTCATGTCATCAACCGTTAATAAGCCTTTTTAACAGCAGGCACTATGAATTGTCCCGCCAGTCAATACAAATATCTATATTTTATGAATAATCAGAAATTTACTTTACACCGGCAGGATATCCTGTAAAAATCGCCGCAGTATTCTACGGGGCGTAGCGCAGCCCGGTTAGCGCACTTGACTGGGGGTCAAGGAGTCGGAGGTTCAAATCCTCTCGCCCCGAATGTTCTTTCATAGACGACATGCTATTTTATACCCCACGGTGAGCGACAATGGATCTAGAAGGTTTTTTTGACCGTAAACAGATAATCAAGCTAAAATCAAAGGAAAAACAGCTTGTCATCAAGGAGCTCGTTGACAAGCTCCAGGACCTCGATCTCATCACCAACAAGGAACGCTATTACGCTCAAGTCATACACAGGGAATCGCTCGAAAACACCGGGATCGGCAACGGCTTCGCGATACCCCATGCGCGCACCGAATCGGTTTCGGACCTTATATCTATTTTCGGTATCCTCGAAAAACCGATCGATTACCAGTCTATCGATGACAAGCCGGTGAAATACCTCCTCCTCAGCATATTCCCGACAGAAATGAGCACACGGTATCTTTACCTCATTGGCATGATGGCTCGTCTCTTCGCCCAGAAAGACAAGAAAAAGTCGCTCGACGCGGAGCCGACGCCGGCGAAGGTCTACGCTTTTTTAAAAAAAGAATATAAGGCATACTATGAGTCGATTTCAGTCAAGGACAGGCCGTCCCACGGAAAGCCGGATAACCTTTCCGGCGTTCCCTCCTCCGATCTCGATTTGCTGATACGGCTCGACAGTCTATACAAGACAATGGACGATGGAAACAAGAGCGATTCGCTCGTCAAAAAGATTGAATCCTTGAGGAAGCTCATTGATAATCGGTCACTCACGTATTACGAGCGCATGCGCAAAAAGAGAGATAATCCATTCTCCATCGTGGAGAAGAACAGCTGCTCCGGTTGCCACATGGAAATACCACCCTTTTACATAGAGGAGATCAGGGAACGTAAAGGCATCCCGCTCTGCACCCACTGCGGAAGATTCCTGATATTGCTTTAAATTGAGTTATTTATTTCTGATATACTCTTCAAGCTTGCGGTATATCTCGAAAGGAATGGGACAGTCCTTCTGGTAGTTCCCGATCGTCTCGTCCTTGTCACCGTGAAAATCGCTTCCGCCGGTCACCAGGAGGCGGTATTTTTCCGCTATTGATAGATACTCCCGTGCCATTTCAGGCGAATGCATGCCTGCGTAGACCTCAATTCCCTCCACTCCCGCGGCAATGAAACCTTTCAACAGTGTTTCAAATTCCCGCATATCCGCGCATTCAAGAGAAACCGGATGCGCGATTACCGGTATCCCGCCGCACCGTTTTATGAGATTGACAGCCTCTTCAAGGCCGATACGTATTTTTTTCACATAGCCCGGCTTTCCCTTGACTAGGTAATTGGCGAAGATATCCCTTAGGTTCGCCCCGTAACCACGGCTTACCATTACACGTGCGATGTGTGGACGGCCGACCGCCCCCCCGGAAGCTTCCGCGAGCACCTCGCCGATCGGAATATCGATGTCGTGCTTCTTCAGTTCATCGATGATCCGGTAGGCTCGCCTATTGCGGTGATCGGCGAGTTCCCTGACGGTTTTCCTGATCTCTGCATCTGTGTAATCTATGTTGAGTCCGATCAGGTGGAATGAACCGGCATCGTAATCGATGCTGAATTCAACGCCGGGATATAATCTGAACCCGACCGATCGCGCGTGCTCGACCGCCTCAGGGATGCCGTCGACAGTGTCGTGGTCAGTTACGGCGAGAGCGACCACACCGTTACGCGCGGCAAAATCTATCAGTTTCGAAGGAGAGAAAATTCCGTCAGAAGCCGTCGTGTGAGTGTGGAGGTCAATTTTCTTCATTCAGTCACTTGTCGGTTATAATGTTCGGGAGCTCATCCCGGTCGTCCGGCCTGACCGGGAAATGATCGTGCAGTATCTCGCCGGTACGGGATATTGCCCTGCAGATGGCATCTCCCTGACGATTTTTTTTGATGCCTCCGGTGATGATGGAAACGATCTCCTGCCAGACCTCCGGACTTACTTTCTCATTAATACCGCGGTCCCCGAGCACCCATACTGTTTTTTCAAATATCGAAATGTAGATCAACACCCCTGTTTCATCGCGGGTCCTGTGCAATCCGTTTTTGTAGAAGCTCTCCAAAGCAGAGCGGCTGACTTCTTCCTCTATCTCCTTCCCGGATATAAAAAGCCTTTTAATCCAGAATACATTGTTAACCATAATATACGAAATTACAAAAAGGGCCGTTTCAATGCCAAGGAATACCCAGAGATCTCGCGCGCCTGTACCGAGCAGGGGGCCTATGAAATGCAGACCGATCAGAGCAAGCGGCAGCGATAGAGCCATTGCGCCAATGACGGCTGAAAGCGGATAGGCGCCGCTCGCCGATACTATCATTGGCACTATCTCACCGGCCGTTGACATCTCGGTCTTTTTGACGGTATCTATTATTCTGGCTCTCTCAGTTTCGTTGATGAATTTACGCACAAGGTCTTTCATACAATCCTCGCTTTATTCTCTACCAGCTTCCTGAGGCCCCGCCGCCGCCGAAGCCGCCGCCGCCGCTGAAACCCCCACCGCCGAAGCCGCCGCCAAATCCGCCACCCGTCCGCATGCCTCCCCCGCCACTCATCATGAAGACGGTCATGAGAGTCGGTATTATCAGTCCGATGAGAAATCCTACGGGTAACAGTACAAACAGCCAGGGAGAGAGCCCGTAAATAAGTCCTCCGGCGATAGGGGTAATCATGGAGCCGGCTATTCCACCGAGTAATCTTTTTATCTTGCCGATTATCCCGATGAAGAAGAATGCGATAAGCGCCGGTGTTGCGTATCTCCATGGATCGGCGTCTCTGGTAGCATCGTGTGGCGTGTCGGCTGCCGAATATTCTCCCCGGACGGTCTGCATGATTGCGTCGACGCCCTCGGCAACTCCCCTGTCATAATCGCCCGCCCTGAAGTATGGTTTTATGATGTTGTCTATGATTCTGCCGGCACGCAGGTCGGTCAGGGTGCCCTCCAGACCGTATCCCACCTCTATGCGCAGCCTTCGGTCGTCCCTTGTAATCAATAGAATCGCGCCGTTGTCGAGCTTCTTCTGCCCGATTTTCCACTTCTCAGCCACCCTGATCGAGAAGTCCTCAAGAGCATCGCCTTCAAGGGACGGGATCGTGAGAATGACGATCTGCGTCGACTCCTGCCTCTCGAACTCGGCGAGTTTCGCCTCAAGTGAGCCGACCGTCCCCGGGGAGATCATGCCCGCGTAATCGTTGACTCTACCCGTGAGCGCCGGCACATCGAGCGCCAGTGCCGGGATGGCGACTACTGCCGCGAGGAGCAGAAACCGTGCAATCCTTGATACCCTGTCGAGGTTCATTTTCAGTCGAACTTCACTTCCGGTGCCGTTTTGGCCCCCTCGTCAGCCTTGAAGTATTCCTTTTTCTCGAGGTGAAGGAGTATCGAATTGGTCAGGCTGTACGGGAAGCTCCGTATCGAATAATTGAAGTTCTTCACCGCCTCGTTGTAGCGGGTCCTGGCGACATTAATCCTGTTTTCCGTCCCCTCGAGCTGGTGCATCAGGTCGCGGAATTGCTCGTTGGCCTTCAGGTCGGGATATCTCTCTACCACGACCATCAGCCGACCGAGGGCTGAGGATAGATTTCCCTGCGCCTGCTGGAACTTCTGAAGGGCTTCAGCGCTTCCAAGGTCTTTGGGGTTGATCTGTACCGACGTCGCCTTCGCGCGTGCTTCTATGACGGCGGTCAGGGTTTCCCGCTCATGTTTCGCGTATCCCTTCACCGTCTGTACAAGATTCGGGATAAGGTCGGCCCTTCTCTGTAGCGCAGATTCGAGGTCGCCCCAGGCCTTGAACACTTCTTCTTCCTGTTGCTGCATGACATTATATCCGCAGCCGGTAGCCGCAATAACGGCGACTGTAAGCATTGACATCAAAATTAATCGTTTTCTTGTCATTGGTTCCTCCCGTATTTCCTGATTCGGAATCTTAAATCGATGCGCACCCGTGCACCTTTTTGCGTAATGCCGGTTTCATCTGGCATTTATTCATTATGTAAATCAAGTAAAAAATAGAGTTACATGATTTATGATGCACATTAATCATTTGTACCAATTTTTTTATTACCAGTCAATTAATTTATTGCGAATAATCGTATCTGCGGTCTACCGTTTCGCAGCGACGCTGGCGCAGCAGCGCGGCCTGTTTGCTTGGATAGAATGATTGCGCGGAGGGATCTACATCATGACTGAAAAGCTTGACAATTTCATTAAACGATGGGCGCGGATCAGCAGGCTTGAACAGACGGCAGCGGTCCTCGGCTGGGACATGGAGACATTCATGCCCGAGGAGGGCGTCAAGCCCCGCTCAGAGCAGATTGCCCTCCTTTCCGAAATTTCACATCAGTGGCTCGTTGCGCCTGAGACGAGATGTCTCATCGAGGAAGCCGAGAATGAATCCAGCGACGCGGACTACTTCTCGGACTCTGCAAGCATGCTCAGGGTCGCGCGGCGCCTCTACGAGCAAAAAGTCAAGCTGCCTGAAGGGCTTGTCTCGCGAATCGCAGGGACCACCGCCCTGGCGAACTCCATCTGGATCGATGCAAGAAAAAAGTCGGATTTCAGCCTGTTTGCTCCGGTACTCGAGGAAATTGTCGGACTCTGCAGGGAAGAGGCAGACCTCCTCGGCTATCAGGCCCACCCCTACGACGCGCTCCTTGACCTGCACGAACCGGGACTGACCACCGCGCAGGTTGAAGAACTGTTCGATAAAATGAAAGAGGAGCTTTTGCCCCTTGTGCGGGAAATAGCGGGACGAACCGTTCAAAGCGAACCGGATTTTTTAACGGGTAAATTCGACATTGCCGGACAGGAGGCCTTCGGCCTCAAGGTTCTCCATGACATGCAGTACGATTTCCGAAGGGGCCGTCAGGACCGGTCTGCCCACCCCTTCACTACTTCCTTCACGCCCTATGACGTGCGGATAACCACACGATTTGACGAGAACGATCTATTCTCGGCTCTCTTCAGCACTATTCACGAGGGCGGCCATGCCCTTTACGACCAGGGGTTGCCGGTTGAGCTGGTCGATACGCCGCTCTGCCAGCCGATATCGCTGGGGGTTCACGAGTCTCAGTCGCGCCTATGGGAGAACATCATTGGAAGAAGCCGCGGCTTCTGGAGCCACTATCTCCCCGTTCTCAAGAAATTCTTCCCGGGGCGTCTAGACCGCGTGAATCTGGAAGATTTTTACCGCGCTGCGAACAGGGTTCGTCCCGGCTTCATCAGGGTCGAGTCAGACGAACTAACGTACAATCTCCATATCTTCATACGATTTGAAATCGAAAAACAACTGATTGACGGTACTTTGGCCGTGAAAGACATCCCCGGGGAATGGGATGGCAAATACCGCGATTATCTCGGGATCTCACCGCCGAATGACGCGCTCGGCTCGTTACAGGACATTCACTGGGCGCACGGTTCGATCGGATATTTCCCTACATACACAATAGGGAACCTTATGGCGGCCCAACTGTACAGCGCGGCCGTTCACGACATCCCGTCGATACCATCTGATATAGAGGCCGGCAACATGGCGACCATGCTGTCATGGCTTAGAAAAAACGTACACCGGCACGGCTCCCGTTATACATGTACCGAACTTGTACGGGAAATAACCGGCGGCGAAATTCAGATAAAACCATTTATTGAGTACCTTGCTGTCAAATTTCGCGATATTTATCGTTAAAAAAATATTTTTCGAGGCCAAAAATTACTTTACTAATTACTCCTCAACACATTTCTTACAATCAATATATATTACAAGTGTAGTAAGGTGCGGCATGTTTGTCGGCATAGATATTGGCGGATCAAAAATCAAGGGCATTCTCACAGACAGCTCTGGAAAGGAGCTCAGCTTTCGCGAGATTACAACCCCCGGGACGCCGAACGAGATCGACGATGGTATTTACCAGCTTGTTGAATCCCTGGCTACCTCTGCGTCAGTTTCGAAGATAGACATCATGGGCGTCGGAATCGGGTCACCCGGTCCCATTGACCGCGAGAAGGGACTGCTTTTAACCGCACCGAACATCCCGTCGGTCAGCAATCACCCGATCGTAAAAAACATGGAGGCCCTTACCGGCACAAAGGTCTTCCTGGAAAATGACGCGACCGTCGCGCTTATTGGCGCGTGGTGGAAGGAAAACGTGAGCAAATACCGGAACTGGATCATGATCACCCTGGGGACCGGTATCGGCGGCGGTGTGATCATCGACAACAAGGTGTACACCGGCCAGTCGGGGAATGCCATGGAAGTCGGGCATATGACCATCGATTTCAACGGCCGGGAGTGCCCCTGCGGCAACCGCGGATGCTGGGAGCGGTACGCCTCCGGACCCGCGATGGTCGAGTTGGCACAGTCACTCCTTAAAAAGAACAGGACATCCTCCATCGCTGAAAGAATTAAGAAGGAACCCCTCACGCCGCTCATGGTATTCGAAGAGGCGCAGAACAGAGACGATACGGCCCTTGCAATTTTTAACGAATACGCGGTCTATGTCGGGATTGGGATTTCTAACCTGGTTAATATATTCAACCCCGAAGCCATCATCCTGGGCGGCGGATTATCCAGGGCTCATAAATACATTATTCCCGGGGCCAGGCAGGTGGTTAATGAGAGATCGCTAAAGGGCTTCAAGGGAAATCTGCAGATCATTCCGGTTCAGGACCCCTCAAAGGTCCCGTCTTTCGGCGCTGCGAAGATCGCAATCAATTCCATACCACAATAATCTGCATTTTTCTTGACTTTTACCCGCAGTTGAACCTATTGGTTCAATATTATTGAAGATCGTCTGTTTATTATATGCAAAATGAACTCGATAAAATTCGCGCCGAAGCGCTTGCGGCAACCACAACGGCTTCGAGTATCGAAGAAGTTGAAGAGATACGCATCCAGTACCTCGGGAGGAAGGGTGCGCTCACCCAGATACTCCGCTCATTAGGCAATATCCCGCCCGAGGAACGGTCATCCGTCGGCAAGCTTTCCAACCGTTATAAAGTTGAAATCGAAACGGCCATCGAGGAGAAAAGAACGTCGCTCTCGCGCACCGGTTCGGAGGAGCTTGTCCGGAAGCAATGGATCGATGTCACTCTTGATGCTCCAGCTGCCACGACACAGGAGAGGCTCGGGCGCATTCATCCCATATCGCAGATACAGTACGAAATTGAGGACATCCTTACCTCAATGGGCTTCGAGATCCACGACGGCCCTGAGGTCGAGACGGATTACTACAACTTCGAGGCATTGAATATACCGAAGCACCATCCCGCACGCGACATGCAGGACACGTTCTGGACCGAAGACGGCAATCTCCTCCGAACGCATACCTCCGCGATCCAGGTACGCGCGATGGAAAAAGTCAAGCCCCCGTTCAGGGTCGTCGGCCCGGGCCGCGTCTTCAGATATGAAAGCACGGACGCATCCCATGAAAACACGTTCTATCAGGTCGAAGGCATGATGGTAGATCGTGACATAACCGTCTCCCATCTCATCTACGTGATGAAAAAGCTTTTACAGGAGATATTTCATCGTGATGTTGCCGTCAGGCTGAGGCCGGGATACTTCCCGTTCGTCGAGCCCGGGTTCGAGCTGGACATACACTGTCTCATATGCGACGGCGCCGGCTGTAGCGTATGCAAGCAGTCGGGATGGGTCGAACTCCTCCCCTGCGGTCTGGTACACCCAAACGTGCTGCGCATGGGAGGAATCAACCCGGATGAGTGGTCGGGCTTCGCATTCGGTCTCGGACTGAACAGGCTCGCCATGATGAAATACGGCATCAACGATATACGACATTTCCTGAGCGGTGACATCCGCTTTCTGAAGCAATTTTAACGGAGCGCGCCAGATGTGGCTTTCCCTTAACATACTGAACCGGATGGTAGACACGAGCGGCATTGCCCCCGAGGAGCTCGCACTCAGGCTTACCATGTCTACCGCCGAAATCGACTCTATCGAGCGCCTTAACGATCACTTTAACTCAATTGTAGCGGCAAAAATTATCGATGTCAGACCGCACCCCGACGCGGATAAGCTCACCCTGGTTGAATGTGACGCCGGAAACAGGAAATACCGTGTCGTGTGCGGTGCGCACAACCATAAAAAGGGCGATATCGTGCCGCTGGCGACTCCCGGGGTAAAGCTCGGCGAAGATATGGTCATCAAGAAGACGAAAATACGGGGAGAAGAATCCGAGGGGATGCTCTGCTCAGAGCGCGAACTCGGCATTTCGGACGACCATTCCGGCATTATGATTCTTCCGTCCGACACCAGGCCGGGTTCGACCCTTGCCGCCATCTTTCCCCACCGCACCGACGTCCGTTTCGAGATCGACAACAAGTCTATAACCCACCGGCCGGACCTCTGGAGCCACGAGGGCTTTGCCCGTGAAATCGGAGCCCTGTACGGCAGGCCCTTCAAAAGCCCTGTCGATTACGGCCTATTGAAGGAATTGAAAGACAAGGAAACGCTCGCTGTCAGTATCGTCAACTCCGACGCGTCGCCCCGCTACAGCGGGTTGGTCGTAACCGGCGTTACGATTCTCGAATCTCCCGACTGGCTCAAGGCCATGGTGGAATCGATCGGCATGCGTCCCATCAACAATATCGTCGACATCACCAACTACGTGATGGCCGAGATCGGCGAGCCTATGCACGCATTCGACCGTAAAAAGCTGAACGGCAATGAAATAATCGTTCGTATGGCCGATACCAGCGAACCCCTGGTGACCCTCGACGGCACCTCTTTCGAGCTCAACCCGGAGGACATCGTGATCGCCGACAAGAAGGGGGCCATCGCCCTCGCAGGAGTAATGGGGGGCGGCAACAGTGAAATCGACGATTCGACAACGGAAATCGTCCTTGAAGCGGCAAATTTCAATCCTGTGCACATCCGTAAAACCGCCAACCGGTATAACCACCGCACCGAGGCCGCCATACGGTTCGAGAAGTCCATTTCCCCCGAGCTGACGATCCCTGCTCTTCTCAGATGCTACGAGCTGATAAAGATGACGACGCCCGGCGCCTCGACCGCGTCGAAGATCATCGACGCATACCCGGTCAAGCAGAAGAAAATCGTGATCGATACAAGCGCTGATTTTATCAGGAAGCGCCTTGGCCATGAAATTGACGATGCCCGCATAAGAGAAATACTCGACTCGCTTGGCTTCAAGCTCAAAAACCGCGGCAGCAACTTCACCATTGATGTCCCCGATTACCGCGCGACCAAGGACATCTCGATCCCGGAAGATATCGTCGAAGAGGTCGGGAGGATATACGGCTACGACAACATCTCCCCGGTTTCACCGATGGTCCCCTGCGAACCTCCCGCTAAAAACAGGTTCAGGCTGTTCGAGCGCATCATCAAAAACGCCCTCAGTTCCCATTATAACATGCTTGAGGTGAGCGGCTATTCCTTCACGTGCGAGGATACGCTCAACAGGCTTGGCGTTAACGATGACGCCGAGCTGCGCCTCAGCAATCCGCTCTCATCAGAACAGGACAGGCTGCGCAGAAGCCTCATCCCCGACCTCGTCAATGCTGTCAAGCTCAACAGCCGGCACACGGACGATTTTGCCATCTACGAACTCGGCCGCGTCTATCACAAGGTACGGCGCGACTCCCCTGATCTGGCAGAAGAACTGACCATGACTACCGGCGCGGTATACCGCAAAAGACCCGATGCGCCGCTCTTCTACGATGCTAAGAGTATAGCGGCCGGACTGATCCGGAAGCTCCGGATCGCCGACTGTCGGCTTGTACCCGAAAGGAAAGAGTTGCCTACATACGCTCATCCGGGGCGGTCGCTCTCAATCAGTATTGACGGACACACAGCGGGGGTGATTTTCGAGCTCCACCCCGCAACCCTGCACGCCTTCGACATCCCCGGTTCAGCCGCACTCTTCGACATTAACGTAACCGCCCTGTATGCGGCACGGAAGAGTGATACGGTTTTTTCGGAGCTTCAAAAATATCCCGAAGTGCCCTTCGAGGTGAGCGTGCTTGCCGAAAGTCATGCATACGCGCACGATATATGCTCAATCATAGAAAAAGGCCGCATTGAATGCATTAAAAGCGTCGAGGTGGTTGCGGTCTACGAGGGCAGTCCGGTCCCTGACGGCAAGAAGTCTGTTTCTCTCAAGATTGTGTTCGCATCGTCCGATCGGACACTGTCTCCCGATGAGATAGACGCCCTTCAGAAAAGAACCGTGGAAATCCTGGGGAAGAACGGCTTTACGCTCCGGTAGCGCCCTTCTCGTCCGACTGTCGCTCCATACGTCCCGGGTCAAAAAATGAAATCCTGTTCCTTCCGTTGTTTTTGGAATGATAGAGTGCCAGATCGGCGATTTCTATCAGCTCACGCGGGTCCTTTGCCTCGACATCGGGAAGGCTCGCCAATCCGCCGGAAACGCTGATACATATCACGCTGTCTTCGTGCTCAAGTCTCAGTTCCGCGACAATACGCCGTATCCGGTCGGCGAACGCCATCGCCTCATCACGCCCTGTTTCGGGCAGCATCACCGCGAATTCCTCGCCACCGTATCGGCACGGGATATCGATCGAGCGGCAATGGTTCAGAAGTACCCGTGCGACCTCCTTTATGACCCGGTCGCCGGCCTGGTGTCCGTATGTGTCGTTTATCCCCTTGAAATTGTCTATGTCAAAAATTGCGAGGGATAGAAAATGGTTCTTCCTGGCAGTCCTGTTCCATTCCTCATGAAGTCGCTCTCGAAAATATTTTTTGATGTACAGCTTCGTCATGCCGTCGCGTATCGCCGTGTTGTAAAGATCCGCGTTGTTGATCGCGATGGCCGACTGGGTCGATATGAACTGCAGCATGCGTAAATCGAACGGGTAAAAATCACCGCGGACCTTATTGATCGCCTCGATGACGCCGATGATCTCTCCGTTTACGGTGAGGGGAACGGCGATGATGGACCGCGTCACGGTTTTTGCCATCTTGTCGGCCCGGTTCGAGAAACGAGGGTCGTTCTGCGCATCGTTGATGATTACCGGTATTCCGTTCTGCCACACCGTGCCTGCTATGCCCTCGCCCATGCGGAGGCCCGTATCCTTTAAAATGCCCTCCTCTTCATCCTTGCTCAGTACTGCGAAGTTAAGGCGCTTGAGGCCGCGGTCAACCAGCAGAATGCTGCTCGACTCGCAATTGAGAAGTATTTTTGTCTGGTTTAGAATGCGCTTGAGCACCTCTTCCTTCTCGAGGGAATTCGCTATATAGGTGTTGATCTCGATCAGGGTCTCCAGCTGTTTGTTCTTTTTTTCAAGATGGGTCAGACGGCTCCTGCTCTGATCGGGGTCCTTTGATTTATTGCGAAACAACATCATTTTCCTCTTCCATGATTAAATGTAGCGGTGCACGAAAACTGATGGGCGCCATCCTGGATTAGTTTTGCGCTATGATTGATTGTTACCGTATTTCAATTCAAGGTATGATTTATTCTCGAAGCGATTCAGCCCCAGTTCCCGCGCAAGCGCGAAGAGCTGGCGCTCCGCGCCCTGGACATCGGTACCCTTCATCTCCAATTCTACAAAATTACCGAGTCCCTCGACCCTGTCAATACAAATCTCGATCTCTCCCATCACGTACAGGTCCCGCTCCTTGACAACTGACCCGACCGGTGTAAATCCGAGCGACGTGAAAATCGCCAGTATCGTGTCGAAATCTCCGACAGCAGCCTCCTCCTCGACTCGCGTCTTTGAGACCTTGCCCGTTTTGGGGCCTTTGTAGGTCAAGAGTACGCGGCCACCGACCTGCCGAATCCTCAGGGCCTCGTCGGTCTTCCTGAAATCACGAGCCGGATGGTTCATGTAGAGGTCAACCTCTTTGAACCTGCCGCCGTGCTGAGCTTCAATGGCGTGCAGCTTTTTCAGCACCGGCGCGTGATCGTCGCAATACGACTTTACTTCAATTTCAAGAAGTTCCATCACCTTCTCCTGTCGAGAGGACCGCTTATCGAAAGTCCGTCGCTCCCGAGTGTCTGTCTCGTCTTGCCGTTAATCTTTATGACTACGCTTCTGACATTCTCGAACTGGGTTGCCGTATATATTATCTGGTCTATTCTGTTCAACAGTATACTACCGGTCGCACCCCGCTCGATTGCACCGTTGAAATCTATCTCTGCGGTGCGGTTTCTCAACCGTATCCCGTTTATCCTCAGGTCTGCAGGAACAGCGTTCAGGTAGCCGTTTCTCTTCTCTCCAGATGAAGGTCCCCTGATCAGCTCTTTAATCGCGTTTTCGAGCATTGCGTTCCGCTCTACCTTCCTGTTCACCGGCGAGAGGTAAAGCTTCTCCGTTTTTTCATTCAATTTCACGAAATATACTTTTACACTCTTTTTCTCCGGCTTTTCGGTCGATACCGCTGTCTCTCCGGGTTCAGGCTTCCGTGCTTTTTCCTCACGATCAGGTATCGGCTTCTCATCTTTTTCTGAAATATTTTCGAACGGAATTGATTTTTCTGTTTTTACGTCAGGAGACATTTTATGTCTGGATATGAACCTGTTTGAAAGCAACGCGAGAGCCGTTATCAGGCCCATGATGACAAGCACATATACCGCATTCCTGCTCCGACCCCCGTTTTCCTTACTGGCTGCAGCCGCGCCAGTTTTGGATGACTTTGTCTTCTTTTTCGCCGTCGCTTTTTTCTTCTGCGGAGCCTTTTTGATATTCCTGGCCAAATAAATCCTCCATATTTCAGGACAGTACGCACTGGTAACAGCAGGCCCAATTGCGCACAGCCCTCATGCAGCCGCTGCCGGCGGTCCAAGGCGAGCGGGTTCTCATTCGTATAGATATATAAATTACTTGAAATATATTGTTATCTTTAATACATTTTATTATATCAAGATATTTGTCTTTTACAACAAGAAAATTTTTTCAAGATAAATTTTTGCTTTTCAGGAAGCCCGTACCGACGGGTTGCCTCAATGCATCCCTAACTCGCACGAAATGCATCGGGGGAATCTACGGGTGAGGCGGTAGCGATATGCCAATACCATCGACAATACGCAAGACGCCGGTATGCCTTCTGTCGTTAATTTTTATCCCTGTTTTCTGTAGCAGTGAAGGAGGCAGGTCAATGGAACAGCTACGCGAACTCATGGTGAGGAACCAGATTGAAAACCGCGGCGTCAGCGACGAGCGGGTCCTCGCCGCGATGAGGAAAATCGAACGCCATAGATTCGTTCCCGGCATCCATGTCAGCAGCGCATATGAGGACCACCCTCTTCCGATAGGCCACGGACAGACAATCTCCCAGCCGTACATTGTGGCGCTGATGACCGAACTCTGCGATCTTGATGGAAACGAGAAGGTCCTGGAAATCGGAACCGGCTCCGGCTACCAGGCGGCCGTGCTTTCCCTTCTTGCGAAAGAGGTCTACACAATCGAGATTGTAGACCCTCTCGGTAAAAGTGCGCGTACGCGACTGGCAGAAATGGGATACTCTAACGTCGAGGTACGTATCGGCGACGGCTACCTCGGCTGGCCGGAAAAGGCCCCGTTTGACGTTATAATTCTGACGGCATCGCCGCCGAAGATCCCCAAGAGCCTTATCGACCAGCTCGATGACGGCGGCATTCTTGTCGCACCCGAAGGCGACTATTCCCAGGAACTCGTCAAAATGACGAAAAAGGGTGGCACCGTGACAAAGAGGACAATTACCTACGTCCGCTTTGTTCCGATGATCCGCGGCACCCGGGAACAGTAAAAGTATTGACAAATTACTTTCTTGAATTTCACATACGTATATTCAGTTTTTTTGCCCCCCGCGACTCATCAGTACGGGGGCGCTCCGTTGAATCAGCCATGGCAAAAGAGAACATTCAGGACAAACGATTCCCGTTTCTTCATTCCCACGTTGCGCGGGAGCCTCACATCTATGAGGTCCTGACCGAAATCATGAGCTTCCAGAACAACGTTCTTAAGACCGACATAGGGCACTTCGCCGGCATTGAGGACCTCAAGACTTCGCGAAACATTAAAATTCCTTTTACGATAGCCCGGAACAAGATAATTATAAACCTTGTTGACATACTGACCCGCAACTACCCCGAATTCGTGAGGAAAATTATCACCTTCACCTTTTCGGTCGAGCCTGATACGAAAAAGCTCTCGATTATAGAAAACCACGAATACACGGTTATGCTGAGCAATGAAGATTTCAACCGTTTTCAGGCGGAGCGGAACGCCATATCGGCAGAAAACTTTCTGAACCTCATCGCACAGTTCAGGCTTTTTAATCTCACCAAGCTCCTGAAAAAAACGAGGGAGCGCACCCTCCTCTCGCAGGTCATAAAACTTGAACTGGGCAAAGGCGTTTTTACATACAAAAACTTTGCCATTAACAGGCAGAATGTCGAGGTCACCGAGGACTTCTGTTTTCACAGGGATAATTACGAACCGGTGAAAAAATCGCTCAACCTTGAAAAGTTCAATAAAATCATCATCAATCATTCCGCCCAGATACTCAGGCGCCTTAAAAATTTCGGCATCCTCAATACCGACTTCAGCGATTATCATGACAACAAGCTTGACTACATTCTCAATGTCCTTCTGCAAGACATATACCTCTCCCTGTCCGATTCCGAGCTCACCGAGGTGAAGAACTTCAATTCCCTGAGGTCGTGCCTGTTAAAAGTCGACACGCTTATCGACCCCCTTATCACAGCGAGCAACGACATCGCATCCTATGTCAGGGAAAACCGCATCTGCGCTGCATCTACTATCTCGTCAGTTTTTGACAACCTCGGCGAGGAAAAGATTTTACAGTGGGCACAGGAAAAGGGTGAGCGTTATAAAATAATCACATTTAAAGATGAGGCTGATATTATCTATCTGATTGACGGCACCTATCTCCTGCCGAGGATGACCGAACTTCACGATAAAATACTCTTCCAACAGGAAAATATCGCCGGGCTCGGCCATGCCGAGAGATCGCGCATACTTGACGAGGTGCATCTACTGTGCAATGTCGGAAAAAAATTGCTTTCGACTGAAGATAAGCTGAGGGTCATCATCGACAGCGACGACGGCATCGCACGGCTGCGTCAGATAATCATTGAGTACGAACAGTATCAGAACAGCCTCGCCATGGAGTCGGCCGTGGGAAGCGAGGACCGGGAATCCAGGAAAAAAAGATCGATAATCGACGCAATCTCCCAATTTTTCCGTTCACTCTTCGGCGGCCGGAAAGAACCTGCAGCATCTGTCTCCAGGGATCACGATCAAGAGGCCGGCGCATATCGGCCAGTCTCAACGGGCGAAGCCAAGAATATCATAAGCACGATCAGAAGCAGCTCGAGCCCGCTGATTGCGCTTTCCAGCCACATCGAGCTCATTCCGGCAAATGAAAAAGAGATCGACGCGATAATCAACGACCTCAGAAAGCTCAACCTGAAAATAGTCGTCCCGGTATACAACGCCCGTAAAATACTTTACCCGAACCGCAGCCAGCAGTATCTAATCAGCGATATCGAATATGTTCTTGTTGACCCGGACGTGATCCAGTCCCCTGAAACCATACGGAAATTCACCGATTCCCTGGCCGGCGAGAAGATAAAAGATGAAAAAATATCCGGGACGGCGATACTCACCATCGAAAAATATCTCAAGACCCTTCACTTCCAAAAAAAGGCCCAGTTGCTAAAGAAAGCCAAGCTGAAAAAATAAAAAAAAGGCGTTCCCTCAACAGGGACGCCTTGAATAAAAATAATTTTGGGAGATTTTTGAAATATTTCGTGTTGCGATGTGCCAGCCGGTCAATCCGACACCCCTCCCGAACACCCGCACGATGAGCAGGAATCCGCAGCAGGACATGACGACTTCTCACTTCCGGTCGTGGTGCTTCCAGACTTTTCCGTGCCGCCGCCTTTCTTGTAGTCATTCACATAAAAACCGGAGCCTTTGAAGATTATGCCGGTCGAGCTGAATATCTTGCGCACCCTTCCGTTGCATTTTACGCACGATTCCACCGGAGCATCGTTAATCGACTGAAAAACGTCAAATCTTGTTTTACACTCCAGACATTCATATTCATACGTTGGCATAATGGAACTCCTATCTTCGCATGACATCTCCGGGAAATCCGCGGCATTGGAGTCTTTACTACCAGCGCGGCATCACGGATTTTGCAGTATATCGTGAGGCATTAAAGTTACCGAGGCGGCTCGTGTCAATATATTTTTATTGAGCCTGACATCCAATTTTTTTATAGACAGGCGTACGGGCGACATGATTATCATCTTTTGATGTCAAAGCAACATCTCACCATCCCGGTATTCATACCACACCTCGGCTGCCGCCATCGATGCATATTCTGCAATCAACGGGCCGCCACCGGTTCCCGTTCGGCTCCGGCCCCCGATCATATTGATTCAATAGTCAATACCTGTGTATCATGCATGAAATCAAGCATTCGCCGTATCGAACTCGCTTTTTTTGGCGGATCTTTTACCGCGCTGGACATGAAGCTTCAGCGTGCGTACCTGTCGTCGGCGAAACGTCATTTAGACGCGGGCACCATCCACGGTATCCGACTCTCGACGCGCCCCGACTCCATAACCAGGGAATCGCTTGACCTCCTGGCCGACCATGGCGTTACGACAATTGAACTCGGCGTTCAGTCGCTCGACGACGACGTACTGAAGTCCGCCTGCCGGGGTCACACGGTCTCCGATGTTTACAGGGCCGTCGAGCTGGTAGCTGCCCGTGGTTTTGCTTTTGTGATACAACTGATGCCAGGCCTCCCCGGTGAAACAAGGGACTCTGCGCTACAGACTGCTTTAACGGCCCCAACGCTGAGCCCTTCGGCTGTCAGAATATATCCGGCGGTCGTGTTGAAGGGCACCGGTATGGAACAACTATACCTGTCTGGCGCATACCAGCCGCTCTCGCTCGAGGATGCTGTAGAACTCTGCAAGGATATTTACCTCATCTTCCGGGCACGAGGCATTCCCGCCATACGCATTGGCCTTCACCCGTTCTCCCCCGAGGAAATCAACGCCGTGGTCGCCGGTCCGTACCATCCCTCTTTCGGCGGCCTTGTCAGATCCCGGGCACGGAGGGAAGAAATTGAAAGCCTTATACGCTCCCGCATCTCTTCACACGGACACTCCGAGAACGGACTTCTCGCCATTGCCATACCGAACAGCCACGCGGGAGAGTACATCGGTGATAAAAAAGAAAACATGCAGTATCTTGAACGGCTCTTCAATTATCGCAAGGTCATCTATACCGTTGAACATATATCTGGCCCACGCGTTCTGTCATGCTGATTCCGAATGCGCGGACACGGGAGGCACCGATGATATCAAATAACACAACTTTTTTCGCCGCAGTCACAGCCCTTGCTCTGTTTTTTTCGTGTCCACATAATGCCGGCACAGCTCCCCAAAAAGATGTTAAGGCCGCCAAAAAACGGGCGGCGGTCAAAACCGAAACCCTTGCACGGCAACGAGCGGTAAAGGATTTCCGTCATGCATACCGGCCGCAGGAGGGGATTAAGACCGTCAAGATCTATCATACCGGAAAAGTCCGCAACTACTCGGTTGAACTGGCTCGCCGAAAAATTCCCGCACAGGTGCATCGCGTGGCGCATATCGTGCAGTTTGACGACTGCGGCATCAGAATCAATGAAAACTGGGATGTGTTGTATCACCGTCTAGAGACCGATTGGATATTCAAGGAAATAACAAAGGTTTCGTCTACGCAGCTTACCCGGCCAAAGAAAAAACACCCGTCGATAGAGGACGCCGTTATAAAAAAACTCGTTTCCAAAGCACTCACCGGCATCTACGAAGACCTTGTTGTCGGCGATATTACGATACAGAGCATTAAGAGCAGATGGCGCCTCTGCGTTCCCGAATGCCTGGTAAGGACACGGGTTTCGCTTTCTCAGCATGATACCATACGGGATACCCTTACCGGCTATGAATGCCTGTTCGTATCAAGACTCTCATATCTGAACGGCGCATGGGAACACGGCGGGACCTCCTGCATTTACAGGGGAAAGGAAGTGGCCGACTGCCATATCAGCACGATGTGCCGCGAGATTTCGAGCGCAAGCTCCATCCCCGTACCGACAAAACCAGAGGCCTCATACATCCTGCGCAATGCGCTCGCCAACAGCCATGTATTCAAACAGCGGGAGGCTGACATCGAGTCATTTACGCTTCTCGAAATGCTTTCGCCTGAAAATTTCGGGAAAAAAATTCCATGCGTCGCCCTCGCCCGTTTCGTAATCGACGAGAACAGGGAGACCACTGCCAGCGCCGGAGCCGTTCGCCGGCAATACGTTCAGGTGCGGGCCGTTTTCGAATGCTTTGTGCGCTGCAGCCTTTTGTATTCCGCCAGGGATAGAATATGGGAAGGCGAGATTGAATACTGCTGCCCCGACAGGAAATCCGAGTGTTCGGAATCCTGCACTGGCGGATTCCCCGGGTGCACGCGTCTCGGCGAAAAATAACTGAAAGTCATGGAAACCGACCTGATTTCACGCCTGATCTGCGATGCTCTGTCCCTCAGAGCCTATACCGTGGTATCGCTCGGTGCCGTACGTGAGATAACCTCGCTCCACAACACCACGCCGAACGCCACTGTCGCACTCGGCAGGACCCTGACGGCAGCCGCGCTTCTCGGCGCCACGCTCAAGCCCGAATCCAGCCAGAGTCTCCTCCTCAAAATCGAGGGAAACGGTCCGATACGGGAAATACACGCGCAGGCCGACGCCCGCGGCAACATCAGGGGCTACGCTGCAAATCCTCATCCTGATATTACCGGTAATATCGACAAAATTAGCTTTTCAAGGACCATCGGCGCCGGCTTTCTCACCGTGCGCAAAGACATCGGCATGAGGGAGCCCTATACCAGCGTCATCCCCCTCAGATCAGGAGAGGTTGCCGCAGATGTCGCCTACTATTTGACTGTTTCTGAGCAAATACCATCGGCAGTCATTATCGCCCTTACGCTTGAAAAAGACGGCAGCACATCCTCCTCCGGCGGTATACTAATCCAGACTCTCCCGGGTACGCCCGAGGACTCCATAATCACTGTTGAGAACAACATAGCCGCAATGAGCAACAGTCTCGGGGACTGTCTGAAGGCA
Organism: Spirochaetota bacterium; assembly: GCA_016933025.1. Classification (GTDB taxonomy): domain Bacteria; phylum Spirochaetota; class UBA4802; order UBA4802; family UBA5550; genus RBG-16-49-21. The sequence continues at coordinate 47,599 of JAFGBT010000001.1, forward strand.
GGGCTCGACATAACAACGTTTATAAAGGACCTTTTCGGCGGCGAATCGGTCAGGCTCATCGGGTCCAACAAGCTCCGAGCCGAGTGCCGTTGCAGCAGGAACGTAATACGCGACATGCTCATGAGCATCAATCCTGATGAATTGCTCGATATGCTGAAAAAGGACAAGGGAGCCGAAGTCACCTGTTCCTTCTGTTCAAAAAAATACCACTTAAACGAAAATGATATAGGAGAGATCCTTGAGCTCAAAAAGGCGATGAGAGATCATAATGATACCGGCGCCGAAGACCTGGATTTTAATTGAATATAGATCATAGACAATACGATAAATTTTAATCGATAGTCGCAGTTTAAACCATTTTTGAGTATTTGACGTTTAACTCCATTTTTCGATAGACAATGGCATATACCTGTTATTCATTGGCTTAGCCAAGGCATATTCCACCTGGATGGGAGGTTTTTATATTGGCCCTTCGTTTTTTAAAAATTTGGCTACGTGTGTATATGAAGATAATCGGTGGATTTCTCTTCCGTATACGAATGTTCTCATTTGTAAGGTTCGGATTCGCCTTCCAGGTTTTACAGCCCATATTTTATGTAAGCTGCCGCCACAAAAAGGTGCGCGTCAACGGCATTCCTGCGGAATGGGTGGCGCACGACAACTCGTCCGATTACCCTGTAATACTATACCTTCACGGCGGGGGATTTGTTTTCAGCTCGGCACGGACCCACCGAAACACAGTGGCACGCATATTACACGAGACCGGCGGGAGGGCCCTGACGCTTGATTACCGGCTCGCGCCGGAACACCAGTTTCCAGCAGCGCCGCAAGACGTGTTCGCAGCATATCACTGGCTTCTCGCCAATAACTTTGACCCGTCCAGGATCGCAGTCATTGGCGATTCGGCCGGCGGCAGTCTGGTCATCTCCCTGCTCCAGACTCTTCGGGACCGCAAGATGCCGATGCCGGCCTGCGGCATCGCCCTATCAGCATTTGCCGATATGACAAACTCCGGTGAATCAATGAAATACAATGCCAAGAAGGATCCGGTCTTTTCGCCGCGATCGCTTATATCGTGCTCTGCGGTCTATGCGGGGAATGCCAGGCGGGACGATCCAGCGGTATCTCCCCTCTTCGGTAAATTCAACAAGCTCCCCCCCCTCCTCTTCCAGGTCGGAACGGACGAATGTCTCCTTGACGATACGCTTCGCATGTACGAAAAAGCTAAAAAGGCAAGAAACAAAGTTGAATTAGAAGTATATGACGGCATGTTCCACGATTTTCAGATGGTATCACGGATTGTGCCGGACGGAACAAAGGCTATCCGGAATATCGGCACATTCGTTAAAAAGCATATCGGATAGCTACATGCCGAGTATCCGTTCCTTCACCGCCACGGGGATTTGTATCTTCAGCGCAACATTCCTGTCCTTACGCGTGCCTTCGCGCGTGTCCTTTTGAGCATCCGGATCACCCCCGGCGACATCAAGGGATTCCGTATCGCTATGCTGCACCATTCTACAGGAGATCAAGCCTGTACCGTCGCCGTTGTCCTCCACGGTGATATCCCGCCATTCCTGGGGCCATTCGATTATCGCCGAGGTGTTAATATTCCAGTATCCGCCCGGCAGACAGTCATATTTAACCGGCGTTATCTCATTGATGTGCGAATGCCCGTTGAGGTGGGCTATGACATTATCGTAGGCGCAGAGGGCTTTCATGAACTCTTCTGACTTGACCTGGCTCAGCTGGTCCGCAAATGAATCGGTCGGGCTGTGATGGGAAAAGATGATGCAGAGCCTGTCCCTGTTGTCCTCGATATCCCTTATCATCCAGTCGAACTGTGTCCTGTCGAGACAGCCTTCTGCGAAGGTTTCCACCGGCCATTCTCCCTCAAGGTTGTAGATCGCTGTATCCAGAATTATGCAGTGAACGAGTTCGCTCGCGTTGAAGCTGTAATATCCGTATGAGCGGGCCCTGGATTCAGGCGGCTGGAAGTCGAACCCATGCCACCACGGGCTGGATATTGAATATCCGTAGAGATCCACAGGATCGGGAAGATAGCTGAGGTCTCCCGTGTCACCGAACGATGACAGGAGTGCGGTTACAATTGCGTAATTATTGAGTGTGCCCTGATACTCCACATCATGATTGCCAACGACTGCATACCATGGAACGTCCAATCCGACCGGGTCCACGTCCTCCATCGTACCGTCAAGGACGGCCTTCTCCAGCGATGGTGATTTTATTCCGTCTGCGATTTCAATAAACCATCTGAGCTCGCTCAACAGGCCGGTATCGGTATGATCGCCCGTACTTATGGCAAAGTCGAATGGGGATACGGCATTCTTTTCGTTAATAGAGCGGATTACAGAATCCCATATGCGGGCCGAATACCGATCCTGGTCCCGCGATATCGACTGTATCAGTATATCGAGGTCTCCGAGATCGCCCGGGCTCGAGGCCACGAGCTTGATGTTTTCAAACCGGAGCGGATTATCGTCATCGACGATATGCACGTCGGAAAACTGCGCAAAATGTATGAATTCCTGTTCGATGCCGGTCGCGCGTGACGTGTCGGGACGTGCCCCCAGGTCATTCCTCTGGTAAAGGCCGCCGAAAATACCGTTCCAGCATCCGGAAGCAAATGAAACGGCCAGCAAAATATGCATAATGCCGAAAAACGCCTTTTTCCGGAGAACAAAGAAGAATCCTGACAATTGCGGTATGCCCATAAAACCCTCCTCCCCACACAATTTTAACCTGTATATTTAGAGATAGCTGATCCAAACCTTGAATTAATATCAATAAAAAAATCGTCTGATCGTTAAAATACGGCAGCCGAGACCGTCTCAGGCCCTCGGCATTTTATCGCACTGGATGTGATTTCGCTTCATCCCGAGCACCCTTTCAGGAAGCCCCATGCTCAGACCGAGGAGTTGCGTATAGAGCACGGAAGGCATAGGGGTAATGCGGCTGTCTTCGGACATTTCAGCATTCTGGATGGCGTCAAACTGTATCTGGCAATAGGTGCAGGCGGTACAGAGACAATCTGCACCGGATTCCGCCGCATCCGTTATCTTCGCCCGCATGAGCGAGAGAGATATTCCCCTGTTCTTTACCCAGAGAGGGTTTCCGCAGCAGTCGAGGCGCCGCGGCCATTCCACCGGCTTTGCGCCGGTGGCGGATATAAGATCCTCAAAAATAGAGGGCGCAAGCGGATCGTCGAAGTGTACAATATCGCTCGGCCGAAGGGCATGGCAGCCGTAATGAGGCGCAATCGACAAGTTGCCGAGTGGACTCCTGATCGAGGCATATATGGCAGGAAGTCCGATGTCATCGCAGAGGACCGTAAGGATGTGCTTTACCGCAATTTTTCCTCGCCACGCCAGTCCCTCGCGCGCCAGCTCTTTATTGATATCGCCGCGCAGGTGCTCGTTTTCCTTCAGGAAATGCTGTGCATACTTCAGGGTCCCGTAGCAGCACTTGCAGGGAGTCAGGATATCGAGCCTTTTCTTTTCCGCTATAGCAAGGTTCCTCGCAGCGGAAAATACAAATGATTCGAAATGTATGTCCCTGTTCGGGTACCCGCAACAGTTAAATTCAAGATCAACAAGACGCACTCCAAAGGGTTTCAGCACTGCCCTCGTCGAAGTCTCGTACTGCTCAAGATAATAGGGGATTTTGCATCCCTTGAAAAATGCGAACTTCATTGCCTTCATTTCCGTTCTTCTGTCTGTCGGCTTTTTTCGCCATCTTCATGGACGTCGGCCTGCCGGAGCGTCCGGTCGATATTCTTGAAATGATCATATGCCCTGTTCTTCAATTCATATATGATTTCGGTCACCCTGATCCCCTGGGGGCAGTGTTCCTGGCACTGGTAACAAGTTGTGCAGTCCCAGACCATCCGCGAGCCCATGGCCAGATTGTTCAGGCCGAGCCGTAGAAGATTCATGATTTTCTGCGGAGTGATGTCGACCGCCTCCTCCGGGTCGGTCCGCGCCGCGACGACGGGACAGACATTGGTACAGGTCTGGCATTGTATGCACGGAGCGAAGACATCTGAATCGTCGGTCAAGTTATAGTATTTGCCCTTGATGGTATCAATCTCCTTCCAGGAGGACTCGTGTTTAAGCATCAGGTCCGACCATTCGGACGCCCTGAAGTCTTTTATCCATTCATGGGGCGAAGGATGCCCTTTCTCGGAGAGCAATTCGCGCGACGCATTCCACTGGTCCTGAAGATTGATGCCGGCAGGACATACTTCAGTGCAGCGGAAACACGAGGTGCATATGAACGCTCCCTCTGATATTGAGCGTATATCCTCCGGCACCTCTTTTTTTGCGGACAGAGCCCTGACATCACGCAATTTTTCCATCGGCAGGATGTGCCTGTTCCCCATCATGCGATATACAGGCTCTACCGAGCAGTGCCTGCTGCACGTCCCGCAGGAGGTACAGGCGTCAAGTTCCATGGCCCGCCGTGGTAGTGCCGCGAACCTGCCTGTATTTTTTTTGTCGGTAATGCTACTCACCAGAATGGCTATCGGATCAGATATAACATGGAAGAACTTGGTGAACGGAAGCATGGCGAGTCCGAGTAAGCACGCCAGAACATGTATATAATACAGGATATTGTCCGCGCCCGCCTCCTCCAGCCGGGCAGCGGACGGACGCATCAGCTTAGCCAGCGGCCTTGAGACAAATGCTGAACGGGCTGGCGAATGACACGAAGCGCAGCTCTGCTCGTTTACGGCCCGGCCCCTTGCGAGAAGAGTCGGGTTGACCGTATAGTGCCGCGTCCTGAATGAGGTGCCGTATTCCTCAGACCAGTACGCCTTCAGGGCCTCCTCGTCGCCAGCCGACTCGCCCGCAAAGAAATCATTCATCATCCTGTTGAACACGCTCTCGGAAATCATCTTCGCGCTTTCCATCGCAAATCCGGTGATGATTATCACCGAGAGGAGCGCAATCGCGAACCGGTCGGCGCGACGAGTCTCAAGCATCGGTCCCCGGTGCCGTATGCGCCTGTATACTGCCATGCAGACTCCGGCCAGTACCATGACTCCAAACAGGTTTCTTAAAAACTGGTAAGGATCGAGAGTCGAGAAATAATCGGAGAAGATTTTTTTCGTCACCAGCTCGTCAAGCGCGTGCATGAGCAATAGAAGTATAAAACCCCAGAAAATACAGATGTGCATGGCCCATCGTGAAAATCCGGTCCGCAAAATACCGGTCTGGAACGGTATTCCGACTAACAACGCATGTAGGAATCCGAAAATTTTCAGACTTAACAGGGATGCGGCTCCCTTCAGGACCGCCAGACCCCGCCGTACGGGAGATGGCGCTCCGGCGACGGGCCCGGTTGTTATAAAAAACCACCGGGCCATCCTGAATATAGTGCCGCATACGCATGCGAAGAGGGCTATATAAAGACATGCATACAGAAATTTCGATCCAAGCAGTGCCGTCGTCATCACGCGGTATCCCTGATTGATCTGTCCATGATGACGCGCATTATTGCGTTGACGGCCGCATATGCCGTTGAGATTGCCACTCCGGAGCCGGATTTCATCCTCATCCAGTCCTGGTGTGCGAGTATCGATCCTGCCGCGTACAGATTCTCATGGATGACTCTCCCCGTTCCGTCGACAGGCCGGAAGCTGTCATCTACCTCCACGCCGGCGCTGTTTATGGGATGCCCTGCAGGGTTGAGAAACTGTTCATGATGCCACGCGTGCCTCCCTGACGGTTGTGAAAGTGGAAGATTGAAGAGCGGCTCGTAAATGCCCTTCCGATCGGAAAGCAGGCCCTTCCCCATGAACCTTCCGGAGGCCAGTATTACCGTCCTCGCCTTTATAAGCTGCGGCTGTTCTTCCCCTCCGATATTCAGCAGAAAATTTCCGTTTTCAGCGCGCGTGACCGAATCGACCCGTTTGTCTATCAATCGGAGAAGGCCTTTAAGCGGCAATTCCGTATCGAAGATCTCCTTGAGCCTGAACCCCGGGACCGAGGCGGGCATCATCGGTATTTCGAATACCGGAAGGCCAAGGATCTTTTCCAGATGAGCCTGTATCACCGGTGTTCGCCTGATCCCCAGCACTGCCGGGAAGCCGACATACCGGGCATCGCCGATAGCCGGCTTGATCTCAGATGCAAGCGCTATCCTGGTTTCCGAAAGCTCCAGCGCCCGTGCGAGATGCGCCGCATGGACTTCGTTTCGCTGCTCCATCCCCGGAAAGGGAACCCTGAACGGCCGGATGTCCGGCCAGGTTTCATGGAGTGTCGCCGCTATCTGACGTGCGCTGAACTCCTTCAGCCCCCTGAAATCCACGATGCAGCATGGAGCGCGCTTTTCAAGGGCCTCGACGCCATGCCACATTGATTCAGGGACGCAATAGCTGTACTTGACGGTACCCATGGAGGTTATAATCTTTAAATTTCTGTTCCTTTCGCAGCGGAATTTCATCCCCCTGGAGTTCAGGAACGATATAATTTCATCGAAAGCACTCTGGATCTCATCATTGCTGATCCGGGCGTACGGGTGAAGGGATTCGTCATTTCTCAGCGCGGCAATCGCCTCCCATGGATCGGCCCACATCTTCTTTTCCTCTATCGGGTATACCGATATCAAATCTAAAAGGCCGCTGGTGAACAGTGTCCCGCCCGCGCTTCCGGCCTGCACAGTGGAAAGCTTGCGGTCAACCGCAAACAGGGAAGCCGCCATCCCGGCAATGCCCGAACCGATGACCATGACATCAAACACGTGCGCAGGATCGTAATTGTGCGATTTCGGCAGCGCCATTTGCTCTCCGAGACTCCCTTATTTCAATGTTGTATGCAGCTCTTCATCAAAAAGGCCACAGTGTATCGATTCCATCAGCTCGGCCTGGATAAGCTGATCGCCCCACAGGATTGAGTGGATGCCCTTCCATCGTTCCTGGAAAAACTTCCCGATCTCAACCAGCCCCTCTCCCCATGTAAACTCGCCCCGCTCATACAGGTAGGCCAGAGCTCGCGCCCCGCAGAAGGCTCCCTGGCATGCTCCCTTGCCAAGGCGCGACCGGTGGCCTATATCCGCCAGGCCCGGCCTCTCATTCTTTGACTTCAGGGAATCAATAATTTCATCGACAACCGTCTTCGTCACCATCTCGCATTCGCAGATCATGATATCGTCAGGTTGGTGTGATCGCATCCATTTCTTTGGCGATATGCCTGGTTCCGTCCATCGGGAGTCATCAGCAGCCGGAAGCGGGTCGATCGAGGTACGGCATGGCGCAGTTATGCTCATTTTTGAGCATACATTGTCCGCCGTTTTTTCGGCCATGAGCCTGAATGTCGTAAGCTTGCCGCCTGTGATTGTTGTAAGATTTTCAACATTTTCATTTGAATGATCCAGTAGCGTAAAACCACGGCTCACCGAACGCCCGTCAGAACCGCCGCTCTTCCCGAAGAGGGGACGTACACCGCAATACGCCCGTACGAACCGGCTTCTCTCGAGTACCGGAACCATCGCCGATCCCTCACTGATTATCAGGTCGGTCTCTTCAACCGTAGGGTATATGGCATCCGGGTCTTCAACGGGCGTGGAAGTTGTCCCAATGATGGAAACCGTGCCTCCAGGCACAAGGATATCGGCGTCAGAGGGCCGTCTCAGACGGTTTACAATGCGATAATTTATCCTGTCATTTGTGACGAGAAGCGTTCCCTTTGAATATTGCATCTGGATCCCGATGCCGGCAAGCCTGCATACCTGGTCTGCCCACGCGCCCGCGCAGTTGACGACCTGTTCGGCCTCGATCGAAAATTCCTCGTTCGTGTCGACATTCATCACCCTCGTGTTCCTGATTTTCTTGTCGCGAATGTCGAAACCGGTCACCTTCGTCTTGCGCAGCAGGCGGCTCCCCATCGACACCGCCTGGCCCATGTTGAGGAGCGTAAGCCTGAAGGGATCAATTGAGGCGTCTTCCACCTTGTAAGCGGCAATGATCTTCGCAGAAAGCGTCGGTTCGAGGAAACGTGCCTCTTCAGGCGTGATCGATTCGCATGGCACGCCGCACGTGACGCAGAACGAGGGAAAATCAGCGATGAAATTCGAATCGTCTCCTTCCACCGCGACAAACAGCCCACCGGTATTTTCAACGCACTGGGGCATAAGTTTTTTTATGATGTCACCCTCGAGCTTGCATTCCCGGGCTGCCTCGGGATCGTTCGACACATAACGACCGCCGCTGTGAAGCAGGCCGTGGTTTCCTCCAGACGCCCCCGAGTTGAGATCGCCCTTCTCCACAAGGATGCTGTCGACCCCGCGAAGCGCCAAATCCCGTGCAACGCCCGTTCCGGTCGCACCGCCGCCGATGATAAGTACCTGCGTTTGCAATGCGCGTCTCTCCGCTGAAAGAAGTGGTTGGCTCTCACTTACCTGGCGAGAATTCCGATGTAGATTTTAACATGTAATGATTTTTTGCAATAACTTTTTTATGTTGCAGGAACACCACGCGGGTGGAATTTTCAATGTGCTCATGCATCCCTTTTACTGCCTTCGTCTTTATATGGAATGTTGAGTTGCTCTGTACAGCTACTTTGGGGCGTTCAATTTTCTTCCTGCAAAAACGGCCGCACCCAGAGCGCCGATGATCTGCGGGTCAACAGTAAGCGCGGTCACTTCCATGGCGAGTATTTTTGCAAGGGCCTTGATAAGCCCCCTGTTTTTCGCGCACCCGCCGGTAACGGTCACCAGCGGTCTGACGCCAATCCTTTTGAGAAGCGTGAAGCATCGTTTGGCCACAGCCGCCTGTATCCCTGCGGCAATTTCGTCAGGGGGGTTTCGTTTCGCAAGAAGGCTCACCACCTCTGTTTCCGCGAATACGCTGCACTGCGCCGTGACCGGAATCACCTTTTTTGCCTTCAGCGACAGGTCCGAGAATTGATCGAGTTCCATCCTGAAAATCCGGCTCATTGCCTCGAGGAAGCGCCCCGTGCCGGCCGCGCACTTGTCGTTCATGGCGAATTCCAGCACCGACCCGTCGCTGTTCAGGGAAATCCCCTTCACATCCTGGCCGCCGATATCAACGATTGTTTTTATCTCACTGTTGCAGTGGTGGGCTCCGATAGCATGGCAGCTTATTTCCGATATGTTTTCATCTGCGAACGGGACCTCGTTCCGCCCGTACCCGGTGCCGATAAGGTAATCCAGGTTCTTATAGCCGCCCAGTTCCGGGACCGTCCCGCATGCCTCCTCCAGGGCACGAACGGCCGTCTCCTCCGGATCGATCTCGCTCGGGACAATGGCGGACGCCACGATCCCGCTGTCACACATGATGACCGCCTTCCCGGTAGTAGAACCGACATCGCATCCGCCGTAATACTTATTTTCCATTGCACCCTCTTGCTTTTATTGTTACGGCGCCGTACAATCCGCCATCGTTAACATCCATTGCATGCATGACAGTAAAAATCATTCGAATTTTTCAGCCTTCATCACGTTATCCATGAAATACTCAATCTGGCTGATCATTCCCTCGTGCGTCACGATCCTCGGGTCCGACAGATCATATTCCAGTATCAGGAGCGGGATGCCGGCCGCCCTGCACTTTTCCCTGAGCACTCCATTGAGCGCCGCCGTGTTCTTGCAACCGACATGGCCGGCGACCCATACCATGTCAAGATCGAAATGCTTGTACAGCCGGAAGATGTCGTCCAGATAATTTTCCGCCGGCCCGCGAGTGTGCCGCGCCATGGGGCCCTGCATGATCATAGTACCGAGTCCCCTGAGCATGGTATCCGGCGTCGAGGTATCGATCATCGGCACCCTGTTATACGTCATACTGTCGATTATGAGCGTCACCCCATAGGTACGCTCGATCCAGTTGAATATCTCCAAAAAATGAAGGAACGGCGGGTTCCACAGGACCGCGCGATATTTTTCGTTTTTAACTGCCGGTATGTTGCGTTCGAGGTTGTTTTGAGCCAGTTCTACCAGTCTTCTGAACACCCCGGTCGATTCTTTCACGCCGCCGCTCATGTTGAAGTGCCAGAGATGGCCGAGATATACCGCCTCTGCGGCAAGTGGGGCCGGCTTTGTCCTCAGCATCTCCCAGAGTTCCAGCTCGTATTCCGTCATGCGGTTCCGTTCCTCGCATATCTCCCGCAGCCTGTCCCAATCCATACGTCCCGGCGTGTTTTTCTCGAGCCATGCGATCATTTCTCTGAGGTCGTTTGCGAAATACTCCTCAGCGCGCTTGCTGTAAAAATTGAACGGTACGTCGAGGCGGTAAACGGGGACCTTGAGCTCACGCTCCATGAGCGCATAAGATGTCATCCCGCCGTCACACGGGAGGTTGGATGTGACGATCGCCAGCGCCGGCGGCATTTCGCCCCTGAGGGTAAGGCCCATGGTGCTCTTGGGAAGGCTGCATATATCGGGGGGAATACCCTCGTTCTCGCTGGCGTCGATGTATTCCTCCATCGCACGCTGATCAAGCATCGGCAGCAGAATGCCGAGCACCTCGGCATTCCATGTCTTGAGGCCCATGGCGCGCGCGATCTCTGGCGGAACCATGTCCTCATTTATTATCAGCCGATCGTTATACGTGAAGATATCTGTCAAAATATCTGCGATGCTGCATACGACCGAATACTGTATCATACAGACAGCTTCAAGAAATGCCCCGGTTCTACCTGTGGCGAGCCGTCCCATCAGACCGGCCACCTTTAGAAGATGCCTGAGCCATGGATATCGTATAAGTTCCCGAACCATATTAAAGGGACCGTGCCTGAGGCCCATCAAGGCGATTCTCAGATACGAGAGAATCCAGAATTTCGCAAAGATGTAACGATCCCTTATCTTCAATTCAAAACGCCCCCTGCCATGAGCTATTTCCCCATGCTCTCAAGAAAAGCCTGAACCCTCGTCCTTATCTGGCCCTCGCCGCTCAGGCGATATTCTCGCTCAAGCTTGAGCACCGGTATTCCGGCATCCCGGATCGCCGAGACGAGCGGGCTTGACTCAACCCCCCAGATATCGCAAAATTTCACGAATTCAATAATCACACCGTCGACCCTGTAGTCCCGGAAGACATCAATTATTGCCTGCACCCTTGATTCAAAATCGGCCATCATGCGGGGGCATATTGTCTTTTTGAATGTGTGTTCAGCGATTGTCCTGATCGGGTCACCTTTCATTTCGATAGGTTCGAGCCCCGGGATTGAGCCGGTGCAGAACCTGTCCGCAACGACAACACCTCCCTGCGACTCCACGACCTTGATGTACTCCGGGTCGTCCAGCTCCCCGCCGACCATCATGAGGCGCGCCCGGTACGACCCGCCTTCCCGCTGACGTAATTCGTCAAGGGTCTCCCTTATATGCGGAATTATCATATGCATCGGTGAGACCTGCGCCGCGGTCAGTATACGGTGGAATTCAGTCCCGGTAATGGGCGGCGGATCAATCTTCCTCAGCTCGTGGATCGATGATAGCAGTGCTGTAAAATCATTACGCTCTCGTATTGCGGCCGATACAGCCGCATCTGACATGTCTGCTTCAAACTGCTTTGACAGACGGTCGGCAAGGTCCTGTATTTCATCGGTATACCAGGCAAGACCGGCCTCGTTGATTTTATGTGGCACGTCGAGTATATGGGCAAAGGCCGGCTTCTTTATGTATACCAGGTTGTCGTAGAGCCTGCGCATGTGGTCGCACGAGGCGGCAAAAACCCATCCCCGTAGGAAATCGTACCGGTCATCAAGGGCAAATTCGAGTATGCTTCTGGTGTAAGAGCAGATCACGCTGGACAGATAGTTATCGGCAATCTCTGTGCCGGCAATCCCGGGGGCCCTCATCCTTACCGGAACGAGCCTGTCAACGCTCAGCAGGACCTCCGGCACGTAACTGCAGGTATACCCGATAGGAATTTTTCCTTCATCAATATCCTGTTCCAGGAGGCGATTTTCTGGGCTGGCGATGACTTCATCGAAAATCTCGGCAATTTTTGACTGATTTATCATTAGACTACATTTATTTTTGATAAACCATACGTGATCAGGATTTATTTATATCGAACATTCGATATAAAACAATTTAACCATCCAGACGGTTTATGTCAACAATTTTTTTGCCTTCATGATTCCCGGATACAAGACCGTATTATCTTTGACAGCAGAGATTTAGAATGCTCTGGTATTATACAAATATTTAATTGCTGGAGGCTTCTTCAGAGATGAAATCATTAACAGAACACCTCACTTTCACCACGAAAAACAGAAGGGAATATATCAATATAACCGATACCGTTGAAAAATTGGTCGAAAAAAGTGGCATTAAAGAAGGACTGTGTCTGGTAAACGCAATGCATATCACCGCCTCCGTGTATATCAACGACGCTGAAAGCGGCCTGATTCAGGATTTCGATGATTTCCTCGAGGGCCTTGCCCCCCACGAACCGGTATCTAAATATCGTCATAACAGAACCGGCGAGGACAATGGCGACGCCCACATCAAACGAACCATAATGGGGCGCGAGGTCATTGTTGCCGTTACCGACGGGACTCTCGACTTCGGGCCATGGGAGCAGATCTATTACGCCGAATTCGACGGCCGCAGGCCCAAGCGCGTTATGGTTAAAATTATCGGCGAATAATCATGAAACTCGTAGACGCGCACTGCCATCTTGAAAGCGATTATTTTTCAGGAGATCTTGGGGCGGTCATCGAACGGGCAAGACACGCGGGAATCGTGAAATTGATTACATCTTCAATAATGCCCGGCCAGTGGGATCTCTCGCGAAGCATTGCCGGGCAATTCCCGGAGGTAGAATTCGCCCTCGGGATACATCCCTGGTACATCCGCGAATCTTATCTCGACGACGTACCATCACTCGCCCGAGCAAAGGAGCTCGGCGCCGTCGCCATAGGGGAAATCGGCATTGACAGTAAAACCGAGACAAATGACCTATCGCTCCAATTAAACTTCTTTGAAAAACAGCTCTCCATAGCCCGCGAGCTCGAACTGCCGGTGATTATTCACTGCCGCGGCGCTTCCGGCGATCTCATCCGTTCTCTGAAGCGCGTCGGCGTTCCCCGGCCGGGCGGTATGGTACACGCATTTTCAGGGAGCCCGGAGCTCGCTGAGGAACTGGTTTCTCTGGGAATCAATTGCTCAATGGGAGGGACGCTTACCTATCGCAACAGCAGGAAACGGGCGGCAGTGCTGAAACTGATATATCCGCGGCATTTCATCCTCGAAACCGACAGCCCGGACATTCCGCCAGTTCAAAAGCAGGGTGAAATAAACTATCCTCATTATATCCTGTACAACCTGCAGGCAGCCGCCGAAATACTCGGCGTATCAGTTGAGAACGTGGCGGAACAGACAACAGCCAATGCGGCGAGACTATTCAGTCTCGATCTTTGATTAATACTGTAGGCCCGGTTAGAATATTGATTCAATTCCTTCCTATCGAATAATAGTTGAAACCGAGTTTTTTCATCTTGTCTGGTTCATACTGATTACGGCCGTCGAACACAACTGGAGATTTCATCAACTTTTTTATCTTGTCGAAATCGGGCTTGCGGAAATGGTGCCATTCTGTGAGAAGCAGGAGAGCGTCCGCGGCCTGGAGGGTCTCATAATTGTTATTGTAATAGGTGATGTTCTCGTCGCCCAGGATCCTCCGCGCGTTTTCTACCGCTATAGGGTCATAGGCCCTGAACGATGCTCCTCGTGATCTGAGCCCGTTAATGATGGCGATGGAGGGCGCTTCCCTCATGTCGTCGGTCTGCGGCTTGAATGCGAGGCCCCATATGGCGAATGTCTTTCCCGACAGGTTTTCGCCCATCCTTGACACGACCTTGTCGATAAAATTGTTACGCTGAAGATGGTTTACTTCCTCCACCGCGGACAAAATCCTCGCCTTGAAACCGTTGCCCCTGAGGGTGTATATAAGGGCTTTGACGTCCTTGGGGAAGCACGAACCGCCGTACCCTATGCCCGCGTACAGGAACGCGTTGCCGATGCGGCTGTCAGAGCCGATTCCGCGGCGCACGCTTTCAATATCGGCACCGGTAACCTCACAGAGTTGAGCGAGTTCGTTCATGAAGCTGATGCGCGTCGCAAGCATGGCGTTTGCGGCGTATTTTGTCAGCTCGGCAGAGGGAATGTCCATCAACATCACCCGGTCACCCTTCCGCACGAAGGTTGAATATAGCTCGCGCATCAGTTCAGCCGCACGCTGGTTGTCCGCGCCGATGATAACGCGGTCCGGACGGATAAAATCCTCCACCGCGCTGCCCTCCTTCAGGAATTCCGGGTTCGATACGATGTCGTACGGAACGTCGCCCTTCCCTCTCTTCTCCAGCTCTTCCCCGACCACCGCGCGCACCTTCTCTGCCGTGCCCACGGGGACGGTCGACTTGTCCACTATGACAATGTATTTCTCGACGAACCTCCCTATCTGACGGCCCACATCCAGAACATGCTGAAGATCGGCAGAGCCGTCTTCATCCGACGGCGTTCCGACTGCTATGAAGGCAAAGGTCACCTCGCTGATGCCTTCCCTGAGATCCGTAGTGAACCGGAGCCTCCCCTCGCCGTAGTTTCGTTTCACCAACTCTTCAAGCCCGGGCTCGTAAATCGGCAGAACACCTTTCTTCAAATTTTCGATCTTAGTTTTATCGATATCGATGCACCAGACATCGTTGCCCATATCGGCGAAGCAGGTCCCGGTGACCAGGCCGACATAGCCGGTTCCAATAACAGCAAGTTTCATCGCGCACTCCGGTAGGCTCGTATAGTCATCATTGGGTTATAATACCCCGGGACACCATCTTCGGTTTAACGGGGCATGCCGCATTCCATTCACCTAAAAACATCATAATTCGCATAATCTGTGTCAACACTTTTATTGCGTATTATCCTGCGACAAGAAGGGGCTGTTCAACAAACAGCCCCCGGTCGTTCCTGTATTTATTGCCGATTACTTTTGCGACTTTTTCAAAAAATTGCTCATAACAGATTCGGCGTCCTTGAGGCCCTTGTTGTAGGACTCCGCAATGAACAGGAGAGAATTCATAAAATATGACATGTGGGGTACCACAAAATCCCGCTTGAGTTCGTTGCGTATTGGGAACGCGGTCGTGTTTTTGATATCGCCGAGTTTCTTGTTCTCGAGGAGAACCTTCCCGTTGGCGATATGTGTGAAAACGATATCGTCAGTTCCCTCGGAAAGGGGGGACGGATCGGTCATCCTGACCACGACGGATGTGCCGGCCCAATACATGCGGTCATATATTTCAGACTCTATCTTGGAAATACTCTGACCGTTTGTATATATCTTTATCCTTTTGGTCTGGAGCCCGGTTATCTCTTTCCCGAGAGCGTCGTCCCTGATAAAATGGTGTTTTTCCATCTCGATATAGTCCGAACCCATGACGTATGTCGTCTGGTAAGGAATAATCCTGAGGTCGCTGGCTTTCAAAAGTTCGTATTTATGTATGATTTCGGCCATTCTTTTGCCGTATGCCAGGATCTGTGCATCAAGGCTCTTCCCCACTCTGTCAAGCTGCTCCGATTCCAATTTATATTGCTTATCCGACTTTTTCTCCTGCGCCGTTGAAATGACCGCCGTCAGCGCCACGCACAGTATTACCATGAAGGCTTTTTTCATTGCATCCTCCAGTATCTATTCGTTGTAAATATTATTTGCAGACAAAACGCACACTCCATATATCATGATGTGCAGAATTTTTCAACTTAATTATCGGTTTAACCGCCCCTTTTTTCCGCAGTTTTTTGATATTTTAGTTGATTTTGATAGATGATACATGCTATTTAACGGCTGTATAGAACAGGAGTGAGCAGACATGTACAAGGTTCTTATCGTCGATTTATCGCTATTCAAGGATTCAATCGTCAAGATGTTCTGCGACAGCGGGTATGCCGTTGAACTGTGCGGTTCAGCCTTCGAGGCGATGAAGCTCCTGAAGGCCGTCGACTTCGACCTTGTCGTCTCGGAGGTCGAGCTGCCGGGAGACAATGCCTTCGACCTGTACGGCTATATTTCTAACAACTATCCATTTATTCCGACCATAATGACGACGGATAAAAACATCGACACCTTTTTCGAGAGGATATTCAAGGAGGGCATCGGGAACGTTTTGAGCAAACCCTTCAAGAAAGAGGAGATCCTGACCCTTGCCGAAAAGCTGATAACAAAGAAAAATATCTTCGGCCTTGAAAATTATATCACCGGGATACAAGAGTCTAAAAAAATCAGGATCACCGGCTCAAAGCAGATAAAAAAAGCTATACCGGTCATCATCGACCAAATCAAAGCATGGGGCTTTCATGTCGGAAACAGGAACACGCTGACGCTGATTCTCAATGAAATGGCGATCAACGCAGTGTATCACTCTCACGGCCTCACCGATGAAAAAAAACAGAGGATCGCGGTACAGCTCCCCGAAGGCAACTGGGTCGATATTTTCTTCGCGCGCGACCGGGGCAAATTCGGGATAGCAATCGACGACTATAACGGCAAGCTCACAAAATCAAAGATACTGGACAGCATTAACAGCGTCGTGGTGCAGAACTTCATTCTGGAACACGCCGATGAATTCGAGGAGGATATTTCCGACCTCATCTCCGAGACAGGCCGCGGCATCGACCTCGTCAGGAAGCTCGCCGGCGAGTATTACTTCATCATCAAGCCGGGTGTACGAACGGAAATCATCATAATATTCGATACCGCTTTCGAAAATGACTCCGCGGCCAATAACTCTTCTCTTAAAATCATCGAGGATCCCTCCCAATAACGGTATCGGGTCGCTATTTATTCATGACACGATTGAGCGCCGTTCCGGTAAAAAACGATACGGCGAACCCTATCGGAACAAACCACGGCCAGAATACGTTAAAGGCGGCCATAACAACGAGCACGGCAATGATGCTCGCGGCAACACCGACGAGTGATGCCCTGTCGCTGAAATCTCTGAACAGTGCGGCCTGTACGAAAATCCCGAGCATGCCGCCGTATGTTATCGAAGCAATGCTCAGGCCGAGCTCAACGAGGGGGCTTTTTGTGTCGCGAAGGAGCATTGCGACAGCCATCATGACACAGCACCAGCCGAAGCTCACCGCCCGGGATATCCTCACCTTCAGTCTTTCGGAAATATTTTTCCCGGGTATCATCAATATGTCCATGACGGTTGAGGAAGATATTGAATTTATTGAAGCGCTGAGGGTTGACATGGCGGCGGCAAAAATTCCGGCCAGCATAACCCCCCGTATCCCATAGGGCACATGATTCACGATGAAATACGGCATGATGGTGTCGGGCAGCTCAAATTCCTTCCCGCCGAGCATCACATATATACACAGCCCCCATATCATAAACAGCGCGAATTGAAAGAAAACGATTATACCGCTCCATATCATTGCCTTACGCGCCGCTATTAGGCCGCGGCAGGACAGTACCCTCTGCACGATAAGATGGTCGGTGCCGTGGGAGGCAAACGAAAGAAGCGCGCCGCCGATAAGCCCGGAAAAGACATTGTAAGACCCGAACACGCCGCGCCATCCTCCGCTGATTCCGGTGGAGAACATAACGAGGCCCGATTCCGGTATCCGTCCGAAAGTCTCCGGGACGGATAGGCCAAGCGTGTTTGAGATGACGCATATGCCCGCGATTGCGCTTATGATATAGATGCCGAGCTGTATGCTGTCGGTGATGGCGACAGACCGTATGCCGCCGTAGAGGGTATAGGCGAAGGTGGTGAGTCCGATGATAAGTATCGCCTGCCAGTATCCGTCGAATCCCAAGAGCATCGACAGCGGTATTGCGGTGGCGAACAGGCGTATCCCGTCGGCAAGCAGCCGCGTCGCATGGAACAGGACCGCTATTGCCTTGCGGGCTCCAATGCCGAAGCGGTTCTGGAGAAACTGGTAGGCTGTCTCAAGATTGCCCGCAAAATAACGGGGCAGGAGAACGGCGGCGACAAGCATCCTGCCGAGCACATATCCGAGCGCCACCTGTAAAAACCCGGTGCCGGAAATATACGCAAGCCCCGGTATGGAAATGAATGTCAGCGAGCTTGTTTCGGTTGCTACGATTGAAAAGCAGGCCACCGGCCAGGGTATGCTCCGGTTGCCGAGGAAATAGTCTTCGACGCTCCTCACCTTTGAGGATGCGACGCCGATGATGTTTATGGCCGCCATGTATATGACGATAATCGCTGCGTCCAGGTACATCAATGCTCCCGATACAGAAGAAACTCTTCCATGATGCCGGCAAAAACTTTCTGCTCTTTTTCCCAGCTGGAAGCGATCCATTCAAGGTCTTTCCGGCCGAGTATCATCTCGCGGATGCCGGAACTTCCGGTCAGAAGATCAAAGGCCGGATGAATTTCATTGAACTCGTAGGCGCCGGTCGTGAAACGGAAGTCCTCCATCATTTCGCTCATCCGTAAAACGACGGCAACGCCGGCAAGAAACGACCTGAATAGACGACGCTCCGTAACGTGAATGAAAACGGCGCCGATTGTTTCACCGCAATACTTGTTAAAGGTGGGCCGCATGTATATCGGACGGAAATATACCCCGGGCATGCCGAGCGCGTTTAATTCGTCTGCCGCCCTGGCGGGATTGATGCCGGGAGCTCCCACAGCCTCGAAGGGCGTGGTCGTGCCCCTTCCTTCTGAGATGTTCGTTCCCTCCAGGAGGCATATACCGGGATACACAAACGCGGTGTTCAGGGAGGGTATGTTTGGTGATGGGGGGACCCACGGAAGTCCCGTGTCGTCATATACCATTTCGCGCCTCCACCCGTTCATCTCAATGACCTTAAGGTTAGTGTCGAGCCCGAAATAATCATGCGCCAGCATGGCGAGTTCTCCCGGCGTAAGGCCATGACGCACCGGCACCGGCAGGGAACCGACGAACGACTCATATCCTTTCTTCAAAACCGGCCCTTCAACAATGACACCGCCGACAGGGTTAGGACGATCAAGGACTATGAATTCGATATCCTTCCCCTGCAGGGCCTTCATGAACATCACCATCGTGCTTATGTAGGTATAATATCGAGCGCCGATGTCCTGGATGTCGAAAAGAACGCAATTGACATCGGAAAGATGCGAATCGAGAGGAACCAGCGAATCGCAGGAGCCGCCGTAGAGACTGACGACTTCAGAGCAAATACCTGAGACCGTCGGTGCCGGAACCTGGTCTTGTTCGGTCCCGAAAAGACCGTGCTCCGGGGAAAACAGCCGCCGCACGCGTATGCCCAGCCGGTTCAGCTCGTCCCAGCTGTACTTCATGTCCGCTGTGACGGAGGTCTGGTTCGCTATAAGCGCGACACTCCTGTTTTTGATAATGTCAGGCTTTGCAAGAAGCCGTTCTAATCCGGTCTGTATCATGTAAAACAATTATCACCAGAAGATAATCTCCGCAAATATAAAAAAGCCGGCCTGATGCACCGGCTCTGTTTTGAATGCCAAATGGCAATGCCAAAGTCTTCAGTCTACGAACTTAAAAGATAATCTCAATTTAATCCGAAAAATGAGTTTTCCGTCGTCAACGCTGATATCCATTTCCTTGACTTCGGCGACCCGCATCTCTTTTAATGATTTCGACGCGGTTGCTATGGCGCCTTTTGCCGCATCCTCCCATGACTTGTCGCTGGCTCCGATAATCTCAATGACCTTGTAGACACTGTTCATACGCAACCTCCCTTGTTGAATTTCTCATAACCCGGGATAATAATTTTTATGTCTTCACCTGCCAATGCACTACTATCTTTCATGGAAATCTTCAAGTCTTTTTCATGGAAAGTATAAAAAAAGACAATATGCGCACCTGGCGACAAGGTAAGCAATCGAAATTGATAAAACACGCCGAAGGCCGATCCCGACAATCACCCGGGTCGCGTCACTGCCTTACAACATACACAATATCATGCTCTCGAACGCGTTCCTTGACTTTTATACCGATGGACGCGCCCTTATCTGCAGTGGTTACCGATGCGTGCTCGATCTGCATCGATTCCACCTGCTGCTGAAAATCCGTGCTGTGCCCATGGAATTTTATCGTGTCCCCCACCGTAAGCGAACCGTCGGTCAGCTCGATCGCGGCAACGCTCGGTTTGGCGAAAAACTTTACGACCATACCCACTTTAACTTCTTCCATACGCTGCTCCTTATCGAGATTTTATTATACAAATGACCTGATTGGCCAAAAAGTCAAGAAAATAAAGATGGACGTATTTTTATTGACTCGTCCGAATAATCGTTGTATATAGAGTTTACGCAATGCTGGAAAAAATATCTGACACGTTCATGCTTTATCCTTCTATCAGAAAAATATCGCTCTGCGCAATCCTATCGCTGTTGCTGCTATCCCCTGACTGCGCTCGATACTCGCGCAGGGTGCTCCTGACTCAAAAACTTGCCGGCGCCAACCTGTCTGGATACGATTTTTACAATCTCAGGCTTCCGCAGATAAACCTCACAAAATCCCGGCTGGTGAGGACCAACTTCAGTTTTGCCGTTCTGACAGACGCGGTCATGGTCAACGCCGACCTCCGCGGAGCCGATCTGAGCGCGGCCGACCTTTCCGGGGCCGACCTGCGGGGCGCGAATCTCAGGAACGCCCTTCTTCACAATGCAATCCTGAAAAGGGCAAATCTTATCGACTCCTATTGTTATGGGGCTGACCTGAGCGGCGCCGATCTTCGCGACGCCATTTTCGTGTCGAAATCCGACACGTCCACCGACGAAAGCATGCGCAATTCCGATAACAGGTCGCCTTTGTTCGCGCACCTTCGAAATGCGGATATGTCCGGCGCGGCCGTAAGCGTAAAAATGAAGGATTTTATTTCAAAGCAGAACGTTCGAAACTTCGAAAAAATAATTTGGGTAAAATAATCTGGATCGGCACGTCCGCATGAGAGCGCTCAATACGGCCAGGCGATTAACCTTTATCAAAAGGGGAAATTGTAAGCGGTAAGCTTGAATTTATTGCGCATAGCCGCAATGTCCTTTTGAAGACTCACGTTCACGGGTACGCCCTTGTCTTTACGCTCCAGCCATGAGAGGTATTCCTTTTCTCCTGCGGTATAGATGCGTTCTTGTCCCGGCATTTTCCTGGAAGAACGCAGTTCGCGCAAAATGTCTCCCGCTGTTTTCATGAACTCCCGTACGTCAATGAAGTGCGAGATGTCGACCGCCACGAAAAAATGGCCGAGGAGATAAGGTACTTTCTTACCGTTATCAAAACCGGTCAGCATTTTCATGTAATTGCCGGCCTGCAGAGCGGCGCATAGTATTTCCACCACCGTTGCGTATCCGTAGCCCTTGTACCCCCCGCCGTCCTCACCTATGCCGCCGAGCGGCGTCAGTGCCGCAGAACCGTCGATGAGCTGCTTGAGAGCCTTTTCCGCATCGGTCGTGGAGGTGCCGTTTTCATCAACGACCCACCCCTCCGGCATTTTTTTCCCCTGGCGCTCGTAGACCTCTATCTTCCCGCGCTGGGTGATTGACGTAGCGCAATCAATGACAAAGGGGAACTCTTCGTCCGTTGGTATACCAAAAACCAGTGGATTGGTGCCGAGCATATTCTCGACGCCGAAAGTGGGTGCTATCGACGGCCGCGCGTTCGAACCGGTTATTCCTATCATACCGGCATCCGCGGCCATAATAACGTAGTATCCGGCGATGCCGTAGTGCGAAGAGTTCCTTGCGGCGACCATGCCCATGCCGTACTTCTTCGCCTTGTCAATCGCCATCTCCATCGATTTTTTCCCGATGACATGTCCCATGCCGTTATGGCCGTCGATGACAGCCGTGGTCGGCCCCTCCTTCACTAACTCCATCTTCGTAATCGGAGAAACGATCCCGTCGCCAAGGCGGTCAATATATATCGGCTTGAGCCGGTTTATTCCGTGAGAGTCTATTCCGCGCTTGTCAGCCGTGATGAGAACATCGGCGATTATACGGGCGTCCCCGTCAGGGACCCCTGCCGATTTCAGTACGTCGACCATGAAGCGCTCCATGGTCTGAAAATCAATCCAGACTACGCTGTCATCCATGTGTATTCCTCTATACGAAGAAGCTGAAGGCCGCTTTATTGTTCCTTGATGGTTTCATCAACGGCCATGCCAAAATGCCTGCCCGCTTTTTCGCGGTACCCCAGGACCCTGTCGCTCTGTTTCAACGATGCAACGCTCAATGCCGCGCCGTCCGGGGTGGTCAGCCTTATTGTTTCAGCGTTTTGTAAAATAACGGAATGCTCCGTCCCGTCGCTGTCGGCTGCGTAGACGACCAGCATCGGCCGTTTTTCGATTTTTGACCTGCCAACATACGATGTGTAGGTCCCGCCGTCCTTGGTGACAATGAGGACCGCGTCTCCGGTCTTGAGTTCGCCGAGGTACCTGGTCTTTCCTCCGGGAACTCTCACGTACGAATGTACCGCGCCTGCGTTGATCCTGAAAGGACGCGGCGCGACATATGGATTTTCTATGTTCTCCGCATGGACCAGAAACATCCCCTGGCTGCTGTTGCCTACCAGAAGTCCTTCGCCAAGGTTCAGGTTGTTGCAGGTATCCACGCAGACACGGTCGCCAATCCCTATGTTCCTGATCCCTGTGATCTCGAGCACCGTCATACTGTATGCTTCGCTGTCAAGAGACTTGACGTATCGGACGACCTTGGAAATAACAGCGGGGTCCGAGGTCTCGATGACGACACCGGCCACGCCTTTTTCCAGTATTCCCGCGGCGACTTTCGCGTCTTCTACGTCCCTGACAAATGTATAGAGACGTTCGCCGCCCTGGGGTATCAGGTTCTCAACAGGTATGATATCCCAATCTGTAGTACGGACGACAACCGACTTCGTCTTGAGTGACTGTGCCGCCCGCTTCTCGTCTTCCTTGTCCTTGATGGTTATAATTTCCACGTCCGCCGGGACTGCACGGTCTCCCTTATTCGGCGCGATTACCGTTATTCGGCCGAGTTCTCTTATCTTCGGGACAAATTCCTCAACGGTAATGATCGCGTCCACTCCGGACTCGAGCGATTCGGTCACCAGTTTTTTTTCCCACGCCGCGAGGTTGAGCCAGACCTCTTTCATCAATTTTTCCCGTGGACAATTTCTGATATTTTACTTACAATGAATGCCGGATTGTCGTGCTGGAATATATTCCGCCCTATGGACACGCCGGCGCCTCCTGCCTCTATCGAGCCCCGGACCATGTCGAGGATCTCTTCGTCGGTCTCCATCTTCTCGCCGCCCGCAATTACGACCGGCACCGGACAACCCATCACGACTTCCCTGAAGGTGGCGGGTGAGCCAGTATAGTTGACCTTGACGATATCGGCGCCAAGCTCCGCCCCAACCCTGGCCGCGTGCTTCACCACATTAACATCGTACTCGTTCTTAATTTTTGCCCCCCGAGTGTACATCATCGCCAGGAGCGGCATTCCCCAGTCCCGGCATGATTTCGAGACCTCGCCGATCATGCGAAGCATATCTGCCTCGGTATTCGCTCCGATATTGATGTGTATCGACACTGCATCGGCCCCGAGGCGAACCGCCTCTTCCACCGTGCATACCAGCGTCTTGGCGTTGGAATCCGGCGCCAGCACCGTGCTCGCCGAAAGATGCACGATCAGTCCTATGTCCTTTCCCGAGCTCCGGTGCCCCGTCTCGACTATTCCCTTGTGCATCAGAATGGCGTTTGCTCCGCCCTCTGCGACCTGGTTGACCGTGCGCGGCATATCGATCAGCCCATGTATCGGACCAACCGTTACGCCGTGGTCCATGGGGACGATGATGGTCTTGCCGGTATTGCGGTTTATTATTCTCTGGAAACGTATCTTTTTACCGATCATGGCAGCACCTCTGTAACCGCGGCGTAAAGCGAACATGCGCATGCCCGCGCGCCGTAAATAAGAATATGCAATTCTTAAAAAATCCGGATCAAAGTCAAGTAATTTGGGGTTACATTTAAAAATTATTGACTATAATCTTTGAATCAGGTATGATACTTGAAAATTTATGTCGTCTCATCATTCATGGTGATGAGTATCTCTCGTTCGCGATATGGAACCCAAAACCACAGCTCCTGTCTCCCACATGGACTATCAGAAATTCTGGAGCGTCAATCTCCAGCAAATCGAACAGATGCAACAGCATGTGGAGAAATCTCTCCATGAACTGGAAACCAGCTATGTCGATTTCGAGCAGTTTTACGCCGGCGTCATGCAGCAACTCCAAATCCTGTCATCGGTCTATTCGGGGTATAACACCCTCGGCGGCGGAGAACATGTCTTGCGCCTTAAATCCCTGCTTGAATCATACCGAAAGCGATACACGCGCGAGGGGATTAACTTCAATCTCATCAACCGTCTCTTGATTAAGATCTCCAACGACCGCAACGTGAGCTTTGAGAATTTTCCCGCTCTCCCGCATGAAAACAAGCCGCTTGCAGTCGAAGAAGACTATTCTAGATCTTCCAATTGCTTACAGAAAAAATGCAAATGGATCACTTTTGAACGAAACAGGTCCTGGTTTATTGCCAGATACCACAATGCCGAAATCATCAAGAACATTAATATTGAAATCCGACTGCTTGAAGAATCGGAATTTGCTGATGTCGATACCGGGACACAAGCCCTGCCCGTCAAGGACATATTCGGCATATCTCCGCAATATAACGCCAAACCACGCTTCTTTATACTTCTTGACGACGCGAGCATGAATTACGCTGCAGACCGTCTCGGCAAGCGCATATATGCCGATCATGACTTTATAACCCCTATGGTAACCCCGTTCAGGCACGTTACCTATAGTTCTCTCTCTCCCGGGCGTGTCAGGCTCTTCGGCAGAAGCCATCTCTTCCTGTACTGATCCTTTTCAGCTGAAACATGAGAGAGCAATCATCAGCTGGGCCGGCGCGTAGATCGCCCACACAATGACTGATTCCTGCTTATGGGGACGGATGAAGGTGAGGAAGGCTATAAGAAAATCGGATATCGCAAATAGTAGAGCCCCGGCAAAAATCAGCACGGTTTTTCTCGACAGCTCAAGCGAAATGGATGATATGGCGAAAAACAGCATTAAGGAAAGCACGACTGCGTATATCGTGATCGGGATCTGCAGGGCCCCCGCAGGCCCTCTTATTCGCATGTTGAACCGCCAGACAAACACGAGCATGACCGCCGCAACTGCCCCGTGCCATATCCGAAACTTATACTCGAGAGAAAAAGCCAGTATATACATCAGGTGGGCTAACATAAAAAAGGCTATTCCGTGCTTCATAAGATTGGTTTCGACTATCATCAGCATTGTATCCGCGACAAGCGAAAATGCGATTGCCGAAATAATCAACGTACGGTATGCCGTAACTTCATATTCTCGCATGGAAAGAAGAACAAATCCGGCGATTATCAGAGTTACCAGCGGGGTTAATATATACTTTAACCAGATGGTTCCCCGGAAGGTCGCCACCTCTCGTGCGACAAGAACGGCGGTCAGTGCGGCAAGAAGTGACGTGAAACAAGGTATGCCGAACAAATCCATTGTGGCGATTATTTTTTCTCCTTATCGTCTTTACCCTTCTTGAGGAAATCCGAAAGCTCTTTCAGCTGTTCCGGCTTGAACCCGGAATCCACGGCCGCTATGTTTTCCTTCCTGATCTCGTCGTAGATTTCCTTGCGGTGCACCGAAACGCGCTTGGGCGCCCGTATGCCGAGTTTAACCTGATCGCCCTTTATGTCTATCACGACGACTTCTATCTCGTCGCCGATCATGATGCTTTCGTTTAACCTGCGTGCTAGTACCAGCATACCGTTATCCTTCGGCGGCCTTTTTCATTTCGTCAAGTATCCTGTGTCTCACACCATACCTGTCGCTCAGGGATATCGCCTGTCGACCGAGCCGCTTTTCAGGATTTATTATAAGCGGTCCCTGCAAATTGGCCGTCATTTCCGAGGGGTTCGATGGTATGGTCACAATGGCGAAAACGAGGAGATTATCTGCGTCCTTCGCGCCCACTGCCTCGATATCGTTCATCGAGATTACAAGCTCGTACTCCTTCATGAAATCCACCGGCCGTATTATGATGAATGCGAGTTTCGGCTCATCAACCGCCTGGAGCCACTTCAGAGGCGAATTTTCGTCCTGCGTATCCAGGAGCGCGAATTTCTTGATATGGTCAAACCCGAGTATGCCTTCAGTAAAATCGATGATCTGCTGTTCCAGCACCTCAACTTCTCCGAACGGCCTTGTGTTAATTTTTACTCTCAATCGGTTCTCCTTGAGAATGTTGAACATACGCCATGTATCTGGTAAAAGCGCGGTTGTTAAACCGCGCATCCATGGGTACCGCACTGTCAACAGGATGTATCATCCAGCGAACTATGCAAGAACTTTTTATCCTATCTGAGGAAATCCATGAGGGTCGGCATGATCGTACGGGCGCCAACGGCGAGTGCGTACCGATGCACGCTTTCGAGCCACTTGAAGTTCATGATAGTTTCCGCGTAATCGATGTCCTCTGAATTCGAGAGCATCGCGGTGACGTTCCCCTTGTCGTATTCGGTCCTCTTCTCGATCTCGTCGATACGGTTCGTTTTAGCGCCGACGGAGGCTATATGTTTCAGCACGTTTTCGAGGCCCATATCGATAAGACCAAGGTCTCTGCCGCCGACCAGCTCCTGGTCGCCCCTGACCAGGTCATCGCGAAGCTGTATGATCATCTCGAATATCGACATACCGCCTATTGTCACAGTAGGATCTATGTTATTGGGCGGTTCCGGGAAATTCGGGTTGAGAATGCCGATATCTTTCAGCACCGTGCCGCTCCCGACGTCCTCGAGCCATATCTGGTGGGGCGTCGTCGATTCCATGATAATATTGTTCCTTCCGCCCTTGGACGCTCTCACGCTAAGGCCGGAATTATTTATCTTATCGATAATAATATCGATATTATCGCCGGCCGATATATTTATCTCCCTGCCGTCTATTTTAATAGACTGATTTGTCGGAGCAAGGTAGGTAGCCGAGTCCTTGTTGGAGGTGAGTATCTGGTTGGTCGCCCAGAACACCTCATTGCCGGGTATTCCGACTTCCATATACTCTCCTTTCGCAACCTCGCGCTGGAACTTTCCAATATTTCCCCGATACTCAACGCCTATCATCGCGTCTCCCTGGTTGCCGGCAGTCAGTGTCTGGTATATCGGCACGAAGGGGTTCGGCTGGTCCTCTGTGCCAGTCTGGTGACCGCCGAAAACCGACCTTCCTGTCGCCCCCTTGGTGTTCGCAATCGCCACAAGCTCGTCAAGAAGCTGGTTCACCTCGGTTGCGGCCGCTTCCTTCAGCTCAAAAGAGGAGTATATGCCGTTTGCTCCCTGCACGGTAAGTACGCGTATGCGCTGGAATATCCTGAGCGTTGACTGGAGCGAGGTATCCACCTCGTCGAGCTTCGAACGACTCTCGCTCAAATTGCTCAGGAACTGGTCAATTTCCGTAAGCCGCGACCGGTAGAGCATCTGGTTGGTGCTCGCAATAGGATTGTCGCGCGGTATATTGACGTTTTTGCCTGTTGCAAGGGAATTCTGTATGCGGTCCATCTCAGCCTGGTGCCGCTGTAAATTGTAGCTCATTGTGTTGTTAATCATCTGGTTCGTAATTCGGTTCATGCGTTATACCCCCATTCTGTTTATAATGGTGTCCAGCATCTGGTTCATGGTGCTGATAACGCGCGCCGTGGCATTGTATCCGTGCTGAAACGCCACCATGTTCGCCATCTCCTCGTCCAGGTTCACCCCTGATATGGACTCGCGCAGGTTGGCAAGGTTTTTTATAAGGGTCTCCTGGTTTTTGACCCTGTCCTTCGCCTCTTCACCCTGTGCGCCCACGCGGGAAATTACCGCCGTGTAGAAGTCGTTGAACGTGGTATTGGTGTCAACCATGGCGTTCTTGTGCCGTATGTGAGCTATCCGAAGCGCGTTACTACCATCGCCGATTCCGTTCGACGTGTTAAAATCGCCCGTCCCGCCGACATCCTTGCCGCGGGCCGCGCTTATCCGGTCTACATCATATATAATTGCATCCGATACGGCCATATGCGAGGCCGGGTTGAACTTCGGCGTTATTGTAACGTGCTCCCTGCTCGGCAGGAACTTGACGATATCATTGATCCGACGGTAATCGAACGAACCCTGAGCCCCGGTCTGCTTGAGTATTCCGGTCAGGCCGACCAAAAACTGCCCGGAATCTTCAAGGTGCCGTATCATGAAGTTCTTCTTGTCCGTGTCCTCGGCAGCTGTTGCCTTGAGGGCAAGCTGGCCGTTATGGTTCATGTATGCCACTACGCCCATGTGCGCGTCGTTTATCTTCTTTATAACCGAGAGGGCCGTGTCGGATATGTTGTAATCTATCAGAATATTCGACTCAAGCTCGTTGTTTGCGACGAAGGTAAGCGTCCCGTTTACCCCTATTGCGGCTGATGCGTCGATTTTGTTGTTTCCGGAGACCTTGAATACGGACGTCACGTCGTTCAGTCCGTCGTTGTTGAGATCGTAATTGCCGTCTACGTTATCGCTGATCATTATATGTCTGAAAAAGTCTATGTTCGTCTCATTTCGCCTGGTGAAACCGTCACGATGCACCTCGTTGGTGAGGTCTGACAGGTTTATGGCAAACGAGTTGATGTCCTTGATGTTTTGGCGGATAACCTTATCGCGCATATCGAAAAGGCTTGCCAGTTCGCCGTTCTGGACTTCCACGTCCCTCCCGGTATCCTTCCAGACCACCTTGAATAAACCGTCGTTTGTGGTGTCCATCTCCGCCAGCAGTGGGTGAAAAACCTCGCCCTGCACAAGGTTTTCACCGCTGATATAGACGATGGTTTCGTCTCTATCGCTCCTCCCCACGCTGATGTTCACCAGTTCGGAGAGCTTCTCAATAAGCGCGTCCCGACGGTCCTTCAAGTCGTTCGGGTTGTCCCCAAGCGCCTCGGCTTTTAATATACGCTCGTTAAGGTCGCGGATCTCCATGCCGTACAGGTTGATCTGGTTTACCCGGTGCTCGATCTGCCGGTTGGCGTTCATCTTTATCTCGTAAAGCTGGTTATAGGTGTAGTTTACCTCGTTAGCCAGATTGATCGCCTTTTCCTTGACCACCTCCCTGGTCGAGCGCTCTTCCGGATATTTTGATAGCTCCTCCCAGGACTTCCACAATTCATCAAGCCGGGAGCGCAGCGACTGGTCAGACGGCTCGTTGTATATCGTCTCAAGCTGGTAAATGAACTCGTTCCGGACCTTCCAGTACCCTGCCACGTTCTTTTCAACTACGAGACGGTCGTCGATAAAACTGTCCCTGATCCTCTCTACGGACTGCACCACCGATCCCTGCCCGATATTTCCCGGCGCGTTGGACCTGTTCAGAGACGGCACGTACAGCGGGTCCGCCGCTGAAATCACGACTCTCTGTCTGGAATACTCCTTATTCTCCGCGTTGGCAATGTTGTGGCCGGTGACATGGAGTGCCTGCTGATGGGACATCAGTCCCTTCTTCCCGATTTCAAGTCCCATGAATGTTGAATGCATCACCAGCCCCCTTACACCGTAGTGTTAAACAGAATTGAATTTCGAAGCTTCTCTTCCTCCTTCCCGTCATGGCGGTACCCGGCGTCCATGTTCGTGTCCCTCCGAAGACCAGTGAGAAGGATATTGTAATATTTCATATTGTCCGTTATCAGCACCCGGTTCGTATCCTGCATGCAGGCAAGCTTACCCATGATATCTTTCAGTTCCCCGCCCAGCGACGCCACCATGCCTCCTGACGGCTGGCCCAACATCGCCGTTATATCTGACAGGGTCGTTATCTCTTTCCGTATATGTCGTTCCCTCTTATAGGCGTCTACCTTTTTCATCCGTTCGGTTTCGAGATCCGATACCTTGCCAAGAAGCCCTTCCTGCTCCATTGATATCTTCTCTATGAGCTTCCCGTTGTGATCAATTATAGCACCCGTCTTCTTCTCTTCGAGAGCATATATCTTTTCGAAAATTGCGGTTTCCTGTTTTAAAATATTCCCCATCTCTGCAATATGCCTGTTCATTGACAAACACTCCTGAGGCGCCCTGCCCGGCTTGCGTATTATCGTATACTTTCATTACGTCTTAGGTAAGCCCGGGCCATAGCTAGTATATCATTTTAATGATCGGTCATTATCGGATTTTATATGAGAATTAATTAATCAAATAATTGGCCTCGCACGAATAAAATAAATATTGAAAAAAGCTTGAAATATGCTTTATAGAATACAAAAAATCTGTATATTTATGGTTATCGGAACAGCTATGAATGATTCTACAAAGACCCTGCTTGATCCCGAAACAGTCTCAACTATTTTGAAGTGGGCCGTGACGATCCTGATCGCCGGCTTTATAGCCCAGTTCGGCAAGAAATTTGCCAATTATCTTACAGATAAAATCAGGGGTCTCCGCAAAAACAGGAAGGGCTCTGATCCCGGCCTCAACGGCGAATCGGGGACCTTGTCAACGAGCGACGCCTCCCTTGAGAAGGCACGCCTCAAAATAGAGAAGAAAAAAGCAAAAAGCGAGGCAAAGAAAAACAAGAAGACGGAATGAAATTATTGCTTCATTGTCTGAAGATATTCCTCGTAATTTACTTCGCTAATGGCATCAATGGTGGCAATTTCCATTCCTACTTTAATAATACCGCTGTCGTGAAAAATTGTGTTTCTTACTACCACCACCATGGTGACCCTGTTGTCATCCGGCAGCATTAACTCGATTATAACGCGACTGTCTTTCGCGAAATATCTGAGAAGACGCCGGTCCCTGAACACGATGCCAATTCCCTTCATCGAAACGTCATTTACGATAAATCTCTCTTTAGCCGGCTCGAATATCTTTTCTTTGACGAAATACTCGTTGATCATCGCCGCAAGGCGCTTGATGCTCGTGAGGTGGGTGTCGTTCATCGGCTTGACGTTATTTACCTGTATGTAGCCATAGGGAATGATGTTCCTGTATATGAGGGGGAGCGTTATTTCTGATATCAATTCCTTCTGGCCTGCAAGCTTGTAATCCTTGGCGTATATTTCGCTCATGTACGATGAAAGCTCGCGGTCTCCCCTGTTCGCCTCAGCGGCGGTAATGTCCCTTATGAATATCGGGGTCCACGCGTCCTGAAACCTCTTCATCCTCACGTCAATTCTGGTTTCGTTTAGTAACACGATTTTGGTTCGGTCGAATTTCCCCTTCAAATCGCGTTTGATGTTGTCTTTGAGAATGCCGAGCTTCTTTTCATTCAAATCCAGTATATTCTGTATCATCGACTCGGACATGAGGTTTGTGACGAACAGAACATTTTTTCCGCCCGCTTCCGGCAGGTCTGTCCTCTCCTCCCGCCTCTTTTCCATGATAACCTGGAACTGGATCGGGATGAACGTGAATGTATCCTCGTTCCTGACCAGGAGCTTGAGGCTCGCGTATATGGTATTGTCGCCCAGTCTGGTTAGAACGACGATGGAATCCGGGAGGCTTTTCACGCGGGGGATCTTAAAAGCAACATTTCCGTCAGCATATCCTAAAAATTGTATCGACATGTCTCCGGACTTGGT
The DNA here is from genome assembly GCA_016933025.1 of Spirochaetota bacterium. GTDB lineage: Bacteria > Spirochaetota > UBA4802 > UBA4802 > UBA5550 > RBG-16-49-21. The sequence continues at coordinate 79,241 of JAFGBT010000001.1, forward strand.
CTTGATAAAGACATCCCTTCTTAAAAAGAATTTATCGAATATTTCTTTGAATTGCGCCTTGTCGCTTATCGTTTTTATCGTTCCAGCCATCGAGTCTGTACCGAATTCGTTTTAAAAGTTTTTCTTTAAACAGCTATGCCGCGGGAAAATAATACCTTGACCTGTATAACCTAATTATTAAAGTCGCCCGCGGCACATCCCCTTGTCGCGTTTCCACGCTCCGCTTTCATGAATGTTATCCCCGGGAGCCCGGCGTATGTCAATACATAAAAATTTTAATGTTTGCCCTGCAGGCTCGAATCATGTATTGTACCGTCGATGAGCGTTATGGTTTTCACCGTCCGCTCGGCTATTTCCCTGTCGTGCGTGACGATGACGATCGTGGCTCCCTCCTGGCGCCCCAATTCAAGAAGCAGGTCGGTCAGCATCCCGGAATTCGCCCGGTCCAGATTGCCGGTCGGCTCGTCCGCGAGTATGATGTCGGGACGCCCGACTATCGCCCGCGCCACGGCAACGCGCTGGCATTCTCCGCCTGACAGCTCCGCCGGCTTGTGGTGCGCGCGGTCTGTCATCCCAAATCGTTCAAGTAGTGCATGCGCGCGGTCCCGCGCTTCTTTCTTTCCCCGCCTGCTTATCATGAGAGGGATCATGATGTTCTCGATTGCCGTGAATTCAGGTAGAAGATTGTGTGACTGGAATATGAATCCGATATGCCTGTTTCTGAAGCCGGAAAGGTCCTCCACCGATAGTTCGGAAACGTCTTTCCCCATGACCGCGAGCCTTCCATTTTGAAATGAATCGATGCACCCAATGAGGTTGAGCAGGGTCGATTTGCCCGCTCCCGAGGGCCCGACGATGGATATCACCTCCCCCGCCATGATCTCGAGCGAAACACCCTTCAGCACACGGAGTGCGCTCCGGCCATTTCCGTATATCTTTTCCAGTCCCTCGGCCTTTATTATAACGCCAGTTCCCATCCGCGTGTCCTCATTCATACCTGATTGTCTCGACCGGCTGCATCCGCGACGCGTTCCAGGCCGGGAATATTGCCGCGACAGTGCAGAGAAAGACCGCAATGACCGCTATGAATACCACCAGCTCCGGCTTCACCTCGGTCGGTATCCCCTCTATGTAGTAGACGTGGCTCGGCACAAGGTTAATCCTGGTGAAGAAACCGAGATCGAACATGCCGTAAATGCCTCCGACCACCGCGTTTATCGAATTCTCCACCCACCGGATTATGGCGTCCAGATTCAGGGCCGCCGCTATGCCGCATACCACGCCGATGAAGGAGCCGATAATGCCGATGAAAAATCCCTCGAGTATGAAAATAACCATGATTGAATTCGGCTTCGCTCCCATTGATTTCAATATCCCTACGGCCTTCCGTTTCTCCATGACGACCATCACCAATGTCCCCATAATCGTGAAGCCTGCCGAAATGATCACGAGAAATAATATGATCATCATTATCAGCTTCTCGAGCTGGAGTGCGTAGAAGAGGTTCCTGTTTTTTTCCTCTGCCGTCATAACGAGATACCGGTAATCGAGGAGCGCGTTGATTTTTTCAGCAACATTGTTCATCCGGTACATCACGTCATTAATCTTGACGCCTATGCCGGTCACCGTATCACCGACCTCGAAAAGCCGCTGGGCCTGGGGGAGCGACAGTATGACGAGCTTCGTGTCGAAATCATAGTACTCTGTCTTGAAAAAACCTATGACCCTGAACCGTTCCATCCCGGGAGTAATGCCGGTCTTCACCGCGAGCGTCCCCTTCGGCACAATGAGCTCTATGTAATCGCCGATCAGTATGTTATAGTTCAGAGCCATTTCCTGGCCAATGAACACCGAACGAGAGTTGAAAAAATCGCTCACTACCTTTTCAGACAGGTCCCGTGCACCTTGTTTATCAAAGCGTTCGATGTCCTTTACGATAAACTTGCCTACGTCGGGAGGTATGACGCCGCCCCGGCCCACCCCCCTGACCATTACCGGGGAAATATTGGTGCCGTACCGGAAAAGCCCCTGGGACATGATGTAGGGCTCGGCCGAGCGTACGTCATCGACATCTCGTATTTTTGCGAGAAGCGGCTCATAGCCCCGCAGGCCCGATCCCTCTGTTTGACCGTACATGCTCTGGATCGTGACGTGGGAATCTACATCGAGGATCTTGTCCTTGATGGCAGCCTGAAAGCCGTTCATCACCGACAGTACCACTATAAGGATAAAGACCCCCAGAAAAACTATAAAAATCGAGAGCAGCGTGTTGGATGACACGACACCCTGGCTCTTTTTCGATTTAAGATACCTGAATCCGATGAATAATTCGTATACGCTCATTGCGCTGACCCAGCCGAGTTATCGTTCAATCCTGATGATCTGTCGGTTCCACATCCGCCAGCCCTGGCCGGCACGTTCCCCGCCGGTGAACTTAATGAAATCGACGTCTCCCCGCAGGAGCCTGACCGGCTTCCGGTCTCTCCGCCTGATTTCAACGCACTCGAACCGGACGTTACGCTTGATATAGGAATTGCCGTTATTGTCTTTCAATACCTTCTTTTCATCCAGCTTCCCGACTTCGGTCACCATGAGGTCGCCATAGTAGCTGTTCCTGAACATCGTCCTGAACACTCCCTCGCTCTTGGGATACGCTTCACACGAGGCGTACTCGGGGTAATTCAGGTTGGCAATGGCACGCGACCATCTGGCGAACACGATTTCTGGCTCAATAAATTTTTTCTCTTTCTTACAGGAAACAACAAGCAACATTATAGTGCAGAGCAAGACCAGCAATCTTTTCATGAGAGCACCTCAATAGTTGTACAGAATTGTATTCCGCGCGCGTTCCGTCAAGAGGGTTTTGACTGTTGCGGGGTAATCCCGAACTCTTTTTCGCCGAAAACCTGGGCAGAAAACTTCTCAATCTTTGTCCCCTTTTGCTGCCATGCGATGCCTGGGAGGCCCGCTTTATAGCAGGTGTTTCCCAGAAATGTTTCGAGGTCCCACCCCTGCTCGACCGGCACCTGGGGGAGGAGAAGTCCCGAGTTGAATCCACGGGAAATGATCAGACCGTCCCTTCCGACCTTGATATCGGATACATTCTGCACCGGCTCTATCGGCGAAAGGACCGATATCTCGATATCGATGTTCTGGTATTCCTCCTTTCTCAGCGGCGGAAAACGCGGGTCCTTGAAGGCCGATGCCTTCGCCATGTCGATGATCGTTTCCGGTATGCTCTTCACTCCCTGTATGTATCCGATGCAGCCGCGCAGCATGCCGCGCATATGCAGTGTTACGAATGCTCCGCACTTTTCCTCGAATATCGGCTCCTGGAACTCCGTCCCGCCCGCATAGGCAATTCCGAGCGAATCCGCGATGGTATTCCTCGCCAGCTTTAAAAGCCTGAGCTGTTGGTCTTTGTTGAGTTCTATCATGACCGTCCCCTGTTTCGCGGCATCAGGATGGCGCCGCCTGTTATTTCAAGAAAGCCGCCGACAGGTATCCGACAACCTGGTCCTTGCTCCCCGCCGTATCGCCCGAGTTGGCGTACTTGAGCACCTCTACCCGTTCCGCCCCGAGAAGCTTGCAGAGCGCCATTCCCGCCAGTATGGGCCCCTCGCCGCACGCCTCGGCCTTGCCGGACGAAATCACATCCTTCACCTTTTTCTCGTCCATGGAAGCAAGTGCGTCAATGAATTTGCCGTCCATTGTCCGCGCGGTTTCATATGCGTAATAATGGGACAGGTCGGTCGATATGACGACAACATATCTCTTTTTGACCGCCGACATCGCCTCATGGATCCCGGCAGCAAGGCCGCGGCATATGTCGAGATCAACAGTGCCCACGATCAACGGGACGATGGTAAATGTATCGAGTACCTTCTGGAGAAACGGGACCTGGACCTCAAGTGAATGCTCCATTTCATGCGCCTCTCTGATTACGCCGAATCCGTCACGATTTATTAAATTTTGACCGATATCAGCGTCTATGGAGACGTCACCGAGCGGAGTCTCATAGATGCCGTCTGTGAGCACGGCCGCCCCGTTGAACCTGGCGCGGTGGGATGGAGCGAGAATCACCGCGCAATTAACGCCACTCCCCGACAGCAGGCCGTATGAATACGCTGCAACCGGGCCGGAATACACGTAACCAGCGTGCGGCGAAACGAGGCCCACGACCTCTCCCTGTACCGATCCCTTCGCCTCGCCCAGATACTCCTTGATCATACTCTCCAGGCGCTGAGGGCTAGATGGATAAAATGATCCTGCAACGGCCGGTCTTCTTCTGTACATACGCCACCTCCTCGCATCATCCTCATGTCAGATATCCGGGAAGACGTGACTCAATTTCATCCAATATCCGCGCGGCGACTTCCCGCTTGGGCATCACCGGCAGCTCTATCTTCTCGCCGTTCCTGGCGAATATTGTTACAATATTTGTATCCGAGGCAAATCCGGCGCCCAATCGCGAAACGTCGTTGAGACAGATCATGTCAAGGCTCTTCTCCCGTAATTTACCGAGCGCGTATTCCTCAATATTATTCGTCTCGGCAGCGAAACCGACGGTAATAACCTTCGCCATACGGCTCCTCGTTTTTTTCGCTGCCACCTCTTTGAGTATATCCGGCGTTTTCTCCAGTTCGATAGTGAGGTTATTACTCCCCTTTTTTATTTTTGTCTCCGACTTCTTTACCGGCGAGTAGTCCGCCGGCGCGGCCGCCATGATCAGCACCATGTTTTCCTCAAGCTCCGTCAGGACGGCTTCGAGCATTTCCGAAGTCGTATCCACGGATATGCATCGGAAACTTCGGCCGGCTACGAGACCGGCCTCAACCGGCCCGTGGATGAAAACGGTCTCGCGGACACGGCCTTCACACGCCGCCGCCAGTTCGAGACCCATCTTCCCCGTAGAGGGATTTGAAATAAAACGTACCGGGTCGAGCCATTCGCGGGTCGGGCCGCCGGTTACAACCGCTTTCATATCACGCAACGGCATCAACCGCCTTCCTGTATATCTCGTCCAGATCGGAGAGCTTCCCCATTCCCTCGTCCCCGCACACGGCTTCTCCCTTCGCCGGTTCCACAAATATCACACCGCGCGATTGGAGCTTCGCGATATTTTCCTTCACCGCCGGGTGCGCGTACATGTTCGGGTTCATGGCCGGCGCAATGACCACCGGGCATGTCACCGAGAGGTAGGTGGTTGACAGCAGATCGTCGGCAATCCCGTTCGCGAACTTGCCGATGACATTGGCCGTCGCCGGGGCAACCAGAAACAGCGATGCGTCAGACTTGAGCTCGATATGGCCCATCTCCCGCCGCTCCCTCGAGTACTGCCCGCTGTACACGGGATTCCCTGAAAGGACTTCGAGGGTGAGCGGTGACACCAGGTGGAGCGCGTTCTCCGTCGCAACCACATGAACCGAATAGCCGCCCTTCACGAACATCCTGATGAGGTCGCATGCTTTATAGGCCGCAATGGATGACGAAATCCCCAGTATGATTTTTTTCATGTGCGCCGCCTCACTTGTATTGCCGCTTGTTATTGCCGCTTAAACATCCGCTCGATCTCATCCCTTCCCATCTTATACACGAATGGCCTCCCGTGGGGACACCGGAGCTGCCGTCCCTCCCGGAAAATATCGGTCATCAACCGATCCATGTCCGAGGGGCTCATCCTGTCACCGGAACGTTTTGCCGCATGGCACGCCACGGTAGCCGCGATCCTTTCAGCAATGCTCGAAGCAAGACTTTCGCCGCGTACGGTTCCCAGGAATTCAAGGAGCAATTCCGCGGCATCCGAACCGTGAACCGCTTCAGGGACGGCTGATATCTTTATTGAATTATCCGAAAATTCCTCGATGTCAAACCCAATTTGCAAAAAATGTTGAATATTTTCTGTTATAATCGCGTGGTCATCCAGCGACATCTCCAGTATTTTTGGGAATGCCAGTCTCTGGCTTTCGAATGTTCTTTCTTTATCCATGATCGAATCATAAATGACCCGCTCATGTGCCGCGTGAAAATCAACAAAATAAATCGAATTGTCCTTCTCCAGAATAATATAGGTCCCGAAGGCCATACCAATAATTCTTATTCCGCTTTCATTGTCATCCAGGTATGTCTCAGCCGTGTCACGTACGGCGTTCGAATACCTCCGTACTGGCGGCGCGCCATCCCCGTATAGAAACCTGACGGGAGCGCTGGTCCCGCCGCTGAAAAGAGGACGTTCCCTCTCGACGCCCGCGGCACTGTCGGATTCAGCCGTTTTGCGAGGCTCCTCGTCACCCGGCCTGAAGAAACGCTCTTCAACCGTATGCTCCCTGTCGAGCGCCTTGCCTGCCAGCGATATTATCAGGCGGTCGATGTAGTGGGTGTCGAAGAGCTTCACTTCCTTCTTGGCAGGGTGAATGTTCACATCGACAAGAGACGGATCGATCTCCACGAAGATGATCCCGGCCGGATATTTACCCCTGACCGCTACCGCCTCGTAGGCCTTTGTCAGGAGGTAGCCGAGATACCGGTATTCGACCGGCCGCCTGTTTACATAGAGTATCTGCATTGAACGCGAGGATTTCAGAAAATGGGGTCGGGACAAGTAGCCGGCTACGTTTACCTTCAGGTCCCGCAGTTCCACGCTCAACAGGTCGTTCATGATCCCGCTCCCGTATATCTGCATGATTCGTGAATCAACCGATTCGGTTTTCGGGAGGGTAATGGCGCGTTTATCGTCCAATTCGAGATTAAAGGAAATGCCCGGATGGGGAATCGCGATTTTCAGGATGGTTTCGCGTATCGACTTTATTTCCGCTCCGGCCGATCTGAGAAATTTCTTCCTCGCCGGCACGTTGTAGAACAGATTTTCCACGATGATCGTGGTTCCGGCCGGCCCGGCGAATTCACTCTGTTCAACGCCGGCGTCGTTCACCACGAGCTTCGCCCCGATCTGATCCTGCGGCCGCCGTGAGAGTATGGTGCATCGCGAGACAGAGGATATGCTGGAAAGAGCTTCGCCCCGGAATCCGTATGAGGAAATGCCCGCGATGTCATGGATGTCCCTTATTTTGCTGGTCGCGTGCTCCATAACCGCGAGGTGAGCGTCCTCCCGGTGTATCCCCCTGCCGTTATCCCGGACCAGCATCTTTTTATGGCCGCCCTCGAACACCCGGACGTCAATAGCTGACGCGCCGGCATCTATGGAATTTTCCACCAGTTCCTTGATGACGGAAAACGGCCCTTCGACGACCTCGCCCGCCGCAATCTTTTTTTTGACGCTGTCAGGCAATACTTGTATTCGTTCCACAGATCGCACCGTGACTATTGTTTTATCATATTAACCAGATCGGGAAGGGTCGTCCCGGTCTTTCCGCGTACAAATATATCCGTTGCATAGTTCGTCAGACCCGTCTCTTCAATGTTGAATTCTATTATCACCGCATTGTTCTGCTTCGCTATAAGCGGTATCCCGGCGGCCGGGTATACCGTTGCCGAGGTGCCTATGACCATTACCACGTCGGCGTTCCTCGCCGCCTCCTGGGACCGCACCGTCGCCTCTTGCGGGATCATCTCGCCGAAGAATATCACCGTCGGTTTCAGCATCACCTTGCACTTCCCGCAAACGGGCGGGACCCTGCTTTTAATTATCTCCGCCACGTCGAACTCCCGGTCCTCATAGACGGTACCGCAGCTGAGGCACTCGAGCCGGCTTACGTTCCCGTGATACTCAATCACGTTCACACTGCCGGCCTCCTGGTGAAGATTGTCGACATTCTGCGTGATAATGCACTTCAGTAGCTCCATCTTCTCCAGCTCCGCGAGGGCGGCGTGCCCCGGATTGGGCCGTGCGCTCCTGGTGAGGCCCACCATGTCAAAAAGCATTTCCCAGACCTTCCCGGGACGCTCATGAAATGCGTCGATCGTGGCGTATTCAGACGGATCGTACCTCTCCCAGAGACCGCCGCGGCTTCTGAAATCGGGGATGCCGCTCTCGGTGGATATTCCCGCGCCGGTCAGGGCGATCACGTGCTTCGCGCTCAGGATGATGTCCGCCGCCCGTGCTATTGTTGCGTCCATTCTGTTTTATCCTTTTCCACCATGCTCCCCTGATTCGACGGTAACAAATCGGTTTTGTCAAGAATTTATATCTTGACAATCGGATATTGTACGCCACCATACCTCATTCACGCTAACGAATTCAGCGGAAAATACACCCGGATTAAGGTGAGTCACATGCAATGCGAATGCGGAGGAGCGCTCATCGACGGCAAGAGTTCTTACAGGGTGAGCAAAAAAAACTTTTCATTCATCATAGATAATATCCCCGCCTTCAAGTGCACACGATGCGACAAGGTGCTCTTTTCGGAAGAGACCGCCGACAAGATACAGCAGCTTGTCAACCGTATCGAGCGGGACACCAGGGAAATCGTTACCGGAAGGCCCTCGGCAAATTTGTATGATTATTGAAAACCCGTCCCGGTCACAATCCCGTGCCCTGACAAACTACTTTTTTATTGACACCATGGACCGCCGCAACAAGTATACCAACGAACCTACTGATATCTCAAGGAGCCGCTCATGAGAGTCCGATTCGCCCCGAGCCCCACCGGGTTCCTACACGTGGGCAACGCGAGGACGGCCATAGTGAATTACCTCTATGCCAGGAGCAATAACGCCCGGATGGTCCTCCGCATCGAGGACACCGACCTTGAACGGAGCACCAGGGAGTCCGAGGATTCTATTTTTCGAGACCTTTCCTGGCTCGGCATCCGATGGGACGAGGGGCCGGATCTCGGCGGTGAGTTCGGTCCCTACCGTCAGTCCGAGCGTTTCGATATATACCGCTCCTATACCGAGCGTCTGCTCGGCGAAGGCAACGCCTACCGCTGTTACTGCACCAAAGAGGAGCTGGATAGAATGAAAAAAGGGGGCGACGGCGAGGCTGAATCATACACGTACAGCGGCAGGTGCCGCAGCCTCACGGACGATGAGCGAAAGAAATTCGAGGCCGAAGGCCGTCCGTCCACCGTCCGCTTCAGGGTGCCGGACAATGTCTCGATCGTCGTTAACGACCGCATCAAGGGGCCCGTTGAATTCAACAGCAGCAACATCGGCGGCGATTTTATCATCGTCCGGTCGGACGGTGTGCCGGTTTTCAACTATATCGTCATTATAGACGACACTCTCATGAAAATCAGCCTGGTCATCCGGGGTGACGACCACCTCTCCAACACTCCGAAGCAGCTCCTGGTTGCGAGGGCCCTGGGCCTCTCCGAGCCGGAATACGCCCACCTGCCACTCATCATGGGGCCAGACCGATCCAAGCTCTCCAAGCGGCACGGCATCACGTCGGTGGAGATGTACAGGAAGGAGGGATATCTCCCACATGCTCTCATGAACTACATGGCGATGCTCGGCTGGGCCTCCGAAAGCGGCGAAGAAATCCTGCCGATCGAGGATATCATCAGACAGATCGATCTAAAAAAGCTTTCGAAAAACGCCCCGATCTTCGACTTCCAGAAGCTCCGGTGGATGAACGGCATGTATATCCGCGACTACCCGCTCGCAGACATCACCATACTCTTCATGCCGTATCTCGCCAATGCCGGCTACAACGTGGACGCAATTGACCGTACGCACCTGGAAACCGTTGTGTCGATACTCCGGAGATACTGTGACATCCTGTCTGACATCGGGCACCTTGCCGGCATTTTTCTCGATGAGGTCTGCGTCCCCGATGAAGAAGCGGATGCCATGCTGAAAAGCGATGATGGGAAGAATGTCATCCGCGCCTCCCGCACTATTATTCGGGACAGATTGGATTCCGCGAACTTCGCGACAGGCCTTATCCCGGCCGTAAAGGGTGCAACGTCACTGAAAGGCAAGAGCTTTTTCATGCCGCTCAGGGCGATCATTACCGGGCGCCAGAAGGGCCCTGAGCTCGACCAGGTGATGGCGGTCATCGGGTATGACAAATGCAAAATGAGGATTGAATACTGCCATGAACATTATTGCTCGTAGAATCTCCGCAACCCCTTTGCATCGCGGCATATTGAAAACACTGGCATTAATCTGCGCGGTCATGGTGACGGCAGTCCCCTCATGCCGCAAGGGCGCCGACTCCATACCGACCGGAACCTGGAAATACCGCCTGCTGGTTAACGGCGCCCCCCTTGGCTCCGCTGTTGTGAGCAACTCAAAAAGCGGCGGTCGGTACATCTCCTCGATGGAAATGCAGATGGACGCCGGATACGTCAGAAACTGGACCAGCCAGAAGATCATAGAGACCATTGACTTCAGGCCGATCAGGCTCGAGATATGCAACAAAACGTTCCAGAACGGAGAAGATACTGAGATTAAAACCGTGGCCGAATTCAACGGCGACACGGTAACCCTCGACACCGGTGAATCAAAATCGGTCATCACTATCAGCAGGCCGTTCATCCTTGAAGGCAATTACTTCATGAACGAACTGATTAAGACCGGTTTCAAGAAAGGGACCGTCATCAGAAACTACATATATGAACCGTCGGTCGATATTGAGGAGCCGGTCCTGGTCCTGGTCAAGGTCATCGGCAGGGAGAAAATCCTTGTCAACGATCATAAAAAAAGCCTGATTCATCTCGGTTTTTCAATCGAGAACATGAAGAACATCGACAGCTATATAGACGATGAGGGCATCACGCAGAAAACAATCATTACGATGCTGAACAACAGGCTGGAACTCATATTGGATAACTGAAAGCGCGGTTTTCAAACCGCTCCTGCGTGACCCGCTATGATAAAAAAAATTATTATTTCATTCACCATCATTCTCCTGTCGGCAACGGTTTTCTCCTCCGACACCTTCAATTATTTCGTCAAAGTGAAAAACTTCAGGTCTTCGGTTTACTGGGACAGGACGTCCCGCTACCGGCTTATATCGTCCGATGAAGATTTCACGCTCGTTGAGACGTCATACCAGAAGATCATCCGCCAGCGGGAGGAAGGGGATAAAAAAATAATCGAGATAAAAACATCCCGATGGCCTATGCCGGAAGATACCCCGGATAACCTTTCGGAATACCTTAAAGACACGCGTTTTTTAAGTCTCTCCTCCCCGGAAATAACAGCCGCGGCCAGGCGATTCAGGAAATCGCGGCATCCCGTCACGGCTATAGAGTATTTTGTATCCGATCACATTTCCGAAAAGACAATCGGCATACCGTTCCTTCCGGCTCGTACCATATACATCAAGAAAAAAGGCGACTGCACAGAGCATACCGTGTTAACCGTGGCCCTGCTCCGCAAGATACAGGTGCCGGCCCGTGCGGTGATTGGCATGCTCCTCGCCGACGAATTCATGGGGAAAAAAAATATTTTCGTCTACCACATGTGGGCGGAGGCGTGGGTCAAGGGGAGGTGGATTCTGGTCGACGCCGCCAAACCGTACGATAAATACGGCAACAGGTATGTCGCCCTTGCATACCATGACCTGAAGACAGAAGCTCCTGTTTCATACCTCCGTGCCGCATCCGCCGTGAGAGAGCTGACGGTGGAATATCTGGGAAAATGAAGATACGAGGCGTTCCCAGAGGCGTGAATAGGTGACCCCGCCCTCAAATCGTCAATTCTTGCCCTTGGTGTCCTTGAGCGTAACGGTCCTGTTCAGCACCGGTTTACCCTCTTGGGAATCGGGATCGACGCAGAAGTATCCTATTCGCTCGAGCTGGAACCGGTCTCCGGGTCGAACGCCCGCGAGCGATGGCTCCGCCCGGCACTCATCAAGAATCATGAGGGAATCCTTATTCAAAAAACGGGTGAAATCCCCTTCGCCTGCGGCGTCTTCAGGGTCGGGGTCCGTGAAGAGATAGTCGTAAAGCCTCGCCGTCACCCCTATCGAGTGTTCCGCCGAGACCCAGTGTATTGTCCCCTTGACCTTGCGTCCGTCCTCCGACCAGCCCCCGCGCGTCGCAGGGTCGTAGGCGCAGCGGATTTCGGCAATCTCGCCAGTGGCGTCTTTCTCTACGGCGGTGCACTTCACATAGTAGGCGAACTTCAGCCGCACCTCTTTCCCCGGCGCAAGACGGAAAAACTTTGGCGGAGCCTCCTCCCGAAAATCATCGCGCTCTATGTAGATGACCCGTGAAAACGGCATGGTCCTGCTTCCCATCCCCTCGTCCTCGGGATTATTGACCGCCTCGAGCTCCTCGGTCTTCCCTTCCGGATAGTTCTCGATAACGACCTTCAGCGGATCAAGCACCGCCATGAAGCGGGGCGCCCGCTTGTTCAGGTCCTCCCGCAGGCAATGTTCCAGGAGCGCAACGTCGACTATGTTGTCAGCCTTGGCTACGCCGATCCTCTCGGCAAAGTCACGTATCGACTCGGGGGTGTACCCTCGTCTTCTGAGGCCGGAGATGGTCGGCATCCGCGGGTCGTCCCATCCGTCAACGAACTTCGAGGCAACCAGCTCGAGCAACTTTCGCTTGCTCATCACCGTATAGGTCATGCTAAGGCGGGCAAACTCTATCTGGCGGGGCCGCACCCTGCCCTGCTCGGCGAGGTGGTCGAGGAACCAGTCGTAGAGAGGACGGTGCGCCTCAAACTCTAACGTACATATCGAATGTGTGATGCCCTCGATATAATCGGACTGGCCGTGAGCAAAATCGTACATCGGATAAATGCACCAGTCGTTTCCGGTCCGCTGATGTTCGGCCCTCTTGATGCGGTAGAGCACCGGGTCTCGCAAATTCATGTTCGGCGAGGCCATGTTGATTCTGGCCCTCAGCGTTCTGGAGCCGTCAGGGAATTCCCCCGCCCTCATGCGCTCGAACAGGTCGAGGTTCTCCTCAACGCTCCTCGTTCGCCCGGGGCTCTCGGTTCCCGGCACCGAGGGCGTGCCGCGTGTCGCGGATACCTCTTCTGGCGTCATGTCGCAGACATACGCGAGGCCCTTCCTGATCAGGAGAAGCCCCCACTGATAGAGCTGTTCAAAATAGTCCGATGCATAATAAAGATTCTCGCCCCAGTCGAATCCGAGCCACCTGACATCGTTGATTATCGATTCGATGTATTCCATCTCTTCTTTCTCCGGATTGGTATCGTCCATACGCAGATGGCACCGTCCGGCGTACTGCTTCGCGAGGCCGAAATTTATGCATATCGATTTGGCGTGTCCGATATGGAGATAGCCGTTGGGCTCCGGGGGGAAGCGAGTCACCACCCGCCCTTCATTTTTGTTATTTTTGATATCCTCATCGATGATATCTTTTATGAAATTGGATCGTGAAGTCCTTTCTTCTTTTTCCATCCCGCAAACCTCTGATCTTATTACATGACTGTGCCCTCCTGCCGGGCTCTTCAAGTCAAAAACACAATGCGCGACCCGCTGATGTCAATCAATATACTGCTCTATCATGTATAGGCTGAATATATACTACTCCCGCGACGATTTTTTACATTCCCGTTACGTATCGGGCCGTTTTATGCCGGACTGAATTCATTCAACCGTATACCGAAAGCGAGGTCTTCCCGAATTTCCTGGTCCTTTTTAGGCGGTAGTGTCCATATTCTTCATCGAGTATATTTCCATGATAATGTTGTATGATTACCGATCCGTCCTCTTCCAATATTCCCGAATCCGCGATGGCTCCCATTATTTCACCAAACCGCCAGGAAAGATTGTCCTCCCGCCGGTACGGGGGATCCAAAAAGATAATACTTACGGTTATCTTCCTCCGCCTCGCGAACTCCAGAGCGCGCTTGTCGTCAAGATTGAGAAGGATCGGCTGCCTCGAGAGGCTTATACCCTCAAGCCAGGACTGTATGAACCGGAACCGCTGCATGTCCGGCTCATTGATGATAGTCGGATCAGCGCCCCTGCTCAGGGCCTCTATCCCCACCTGGCCTGACCCTGCATAGAGGTCGAGAAAACCCCTGGCGTTGAGCCACTCGCCGGCCATCGAGAATAAGGCTCCCTTTATTTTCTGGGTTGTGATATCCGCGTTGCCGAACTTCCTGTTTGAAAAAGGGATCACCCGTCCCTTCAGTTCGCCGGCGATTATCTTTACGCCCTCCATCTCATTCCTGCGCCCCGTTCAGCTCGTCCACGAATTCTTTCACGTCCATACCATTGCAGATGGCTATCTTCTCTATGGTCTCCTCAGTTATTCCCCTGCAACCCGGACAATACAGGTTGTGTTTTTTGAATACAGCCAATACGCTCCGGGAAGACTTCAAGGCATCTGTGGCTTTTGTATTCCTTGTTATCTTCATTGCTGCTTCTTCCATTTAAAGAAATTATATCGGCTGAATAGTTAAAAACCTTGTAGATTCATTCGTCAAGATAATTAAGTGCGCCTTGTGAATAAAATGCTTGAAAAAAAAAGGCGTGCTATTAATAGTGTCAACTCAGATTAATGACTATCTGCCTTAACGGCGCAACGGGCGCCCGTTGCGATATTGGCAAGTAACTATATAAAAAAGGAAATACCATGGCTAAATGTGATATTTGCGGCAAGTCAATTCAAGTGGGGAACAATGTGAGCCACTCGAACAAGAAGACCAAAAAAATCTGGCGCCCCAACGTGAAAAAAATCAAGGTCCTGGAAAACAACCGTGCGGTCAGAAAATACGTCTGCACCCGTTGTATCAGATCCGGCAAGGTACAGAAGGCAATTTAACACGGGCTCCCTACCGCGTAATCAGCGGGAACCGTACTCTATCAGCAAATCGCGGATAAGCGAGGCGCCCCGTGGCAGGCGCCTGTTTTTAGAACTAACGAAATAGAACTCCCTGCCGACCGAAAACCCTTTTATATCGATCACTTTCAATGTTTTCTGTCTAATTTCACGCTCAATAGCGATACGCGAAATGAACGAAACGCCTATCCCTGCGGCGATCGACTCTTTTATTCCGTCTGTCGACGAGCATTCCATCACGACCGTAAGGTCCGATGGGGTGATTCCAATGGTGCCAAGGCCGTCTTCATATGTCTTCCTTGTGCCGGAACCGGGCTCACGGATGATGAATTGCATCCTGGCGAGATCGTCCGGCTGCACCCGATCCGGCGATCCCTTGAAGCCTACCAGTACTATTTGATCACGGCAAACCGGAGTGTACGAAAGGGAATGCTGACGGTACTCCTTGCCCACAACCCCTGCGTCAGCACGGCCTTCCTTAACCATCTCGACCGCTTCCCTGCTGTCCACTACCGCCACGCGGTATGATATATCCCGATGTTTTTTATTCACTGATGCCAGGATTTTCGGAAGAATATACGCCGCCGGGATGGTGCTCGCCGCAATTGTCGTGAGTCCGCCAGCAAAACCGCCGTCGAGCTCCGAGGACAGCGAATCAAGTCCTGCGAAAAGCCTTTCGCAAAAAGCCTGGAAAATCCGCCCTTCATCAGTGAGAAGAATCTCTTTTGTCTTCCTGTTTATCAGCTTCACGCCGAGCGCCTTCTCCAGCTGGCCGACATGATGGCTGACAGTGGCCTGCCCCACCCGGAGCTTTCTCGATGCGGCCGTGAAGCTGTTTTCGTTTATAACCGTCAGGAAAGAGCGGAGCTGCCTGATGTCGAAATTGAATTCCCTGTTTTTCATACACTCTCACATGCCATTCTTGTATTACCATACTAAGAGATGCTATTTATTAAAAAACGGCTTGGTTCGGAATTAAGCATTGTGACGTCATGTTTGATCGTCACCGCCCAATTCGTCCTGTATCATGAGGAGTAGTTCAAGATATGCCTGCTGGGATTTCAGGAATCTCATTATAGCATCATTGTGTGATACCATCGCCGACAGGCTGGCGACATGCTCTTCTTCGAACTTTTCGATAATATCACCCATATCGCGGCGTTCCTGCAACTCACGCGCGGCCGCCAGGAATTCATCGAGTATTTTCCGGGAATCGCCGTCCGCATCAAGGGCATCGCTTAATGCGCGGTAATTACCGTATATGCTGGTCTCCCTGATCAATCTGCCCAGCTCTCCAGCCTTTCCGAGTATTTCATCCACCATACCACCTCTCTATATATAATAATCTCCGCGCCTTAAAATTAATCAAGATTATTTTATGAAATTAATCCATACGGCGCCTTCCACGGCCTTTGGCTCCCAATTCGAAAACTTTCTCGCCTGCGAGACTCTTTTTGTTTGACAATTTCCATTACGCACGTATATTTAACCCCATTCAACGGGCGCTCATTAATATGCCGGATTCGTTCCGGGCCTGAATTTGCATACACCATGGAGATAATGATGGCGGAGCAGAAGGAAATACTTGAAGACGAGAACAAAATCGACACGGTCATTGCCGATGACATTTCATTCAAGGGAAGCATGAAATTCAAGAACTCGCTAAAGATAAAGGGTTCTTTCGAAGGTAAAATTGAGACGGACGGACAGCTGATAATAGGACGAGAGGCCAAGGTAAGCGCCGATATCAGGGCAAGTGAAGTAAACATAAGCGGCGTATTTTCCGGTAAAATAAAGGCCTTGAAAAAAATCGACCTTTTCAAGAAAAGCAAATCAAACGGGGACCTCGTGACCCCCGAATTGAACATAGAATCAGGGTCCATATTCAACGGCACCTGCATCATGGAAGACAAGGACTGACGACTTTCCATTCCGGCACAAAAAAGGCGCGGCTTTAAAACCGCGCCTTTTTTGTGCGATTCGATATTAAATTCTACAGCTTCTCTTTCATTGCCGGGATGACCTCAAAAAGGTCTCCCACGATTCCGTAGGTCGCTATATTGAAGATCGGCGCCTCCGGGTCCTTGTTGATGGCGACAATGCATTTCGAGCCTTTCATCCCAGCAACGTGCTGGATTGCGCCCGAAATCCCGGCCGCGATATAGAGGTCCGGCGCAACGGTTTTGCCGGACTGCCCGACCTGGCGGGCCGCATCAGTCCAGCCTGAGTCGATGACCGGACGTGATCCGGCATATTCGCCGCCGAGCTTCTGGGCGAGGCTTACAATAACGTCCTTGTACTTGTCGGCGTCTTTGCAACCACGACCTCCGGAGACGATGACCTTGGCCTGGGATATGTCGACGGCTCCCGCCATCGTTTCTATGATCCCTTTGGACTTAGTCCTGACGTTGCTGATGCTCGCGGAAACCGAGGATACCGCGCCCGCTCCGCCGGCCGCTTCCATGTCGTAAGCACCTTTTTCAAAGGTGACCACGAACTTGTCTGTGTTTACTTTTTTCTCTTCCTGGATCTTTCCGTTGTAGGTGTTGCGGGTAAATATGACCGCACCGCCCTCTACCCTGGCCTTGTTGCAGTTCGACACGATGCCGGCGTCAATCGCCATGGCGACCTTCGCCGCGTAGTCTACGCCGTCATATGAGTGGGCCACGATGACGCCCTTTACGTCCTGCGCGTCGACCACGGCCTTGATGGCCTGGGTATACCCGTCCGACGTATAGACCTCAAGTGCCGCATCGGCCACTGAAAATACTGTGGGAATATATTTCGCGACTTCCTTCGCAATAGAATCGTCCTTACCCATAACGGCCGCGGCAGGCTCTGCGCCCATCGCCGATGCAATTTCTTTTGCGGCCTTGCAGAGTTCAAGGGAGGCGTCGGTCAATTTCCCGTTTCTGTGTTCGGCTATTGCTAATATCTTTGCCATAGTTGCTCCCTCCTTATATGACCTTGGCTTCGTTCTTTAACTTCTCGACGAGCTTCGCCGCAGCGGTCGCCGCATCGCCCTCTATTATCTCCGCCTTGTGCTCGGACACAGGGAAGAACATTTTGATGAAATCTGTTTTCGATTTCGCGGTCGCGCCGATATCGGCGGCCTTCTTGACATCAAGCCGCTTCTTCTTGGCTTTCATGATGCCGGGAAGGGTCGGATACCGGGGCTCGTTGATACCGGATTGCAACGTGAGAACAGCCGGAGCGCTCATCTCAATCACTTCGTTGAGCCCGCCCTCGAGCTCACGGTTAACCGTGAGGGCCGTGCCGTTCACTTCCAGCTTCTTGACGTTGGTACAATGGGGCCACTTCATGAGATCCGCCATGATAACGCCGGTCACGGCCGCCTGGTCGTCCTCTGCCTGTACGCCAGTAAGTACAAGCTCAACGTCGCCGATGCTCTCGATGGCTTTCTGCAGGGTGCTGGCGACTACGAAATTGTCGCCGGCCTCTACCTCGGGATCCATGACATGGATGCCCCAGTCCGCGCCCATGGCAAACGCCTGGCGGATATCCTTAGCCGCCCGATCCGGACCGCAGGTAACGATGACGACTTCGCCGCCGAACTTTTCTTTCAGCTGCAATGCCGCCTCAACGGCATAGTTGTCGAAATCATTGATCTTGAAAGCGATCTGAGATTCATCGATTTTTTTGTCGTCAACGATTTTGAACTTCGATTCCATATCCGGAACCTGTTTTAGACAAACAGCTATCTTCATCTCCTTTCTCCGTTTATTAAAATTTTTATTGAATATATCTTAATATACTAGATGCGTGTGGTGCGCTCTCGGCGCCCCACGCGCCTTTAGTATTATTTTATGTATAACGCGACATCTAATGTTGTTTCATTCAATTGTGAACATTCTTGAAAACATGGATGCAATTGTCAATATTAATAGGCGTCTGATTCCGATTTTTTCAGTAACTACCTCACCCCGCCTCCGGCGCGCCCTTTCCCTCGCGGAGAGGGCTCTATAATAAATGTTTTCTTGGGAGCTCCCCCTTTCCCTGTGGGAGAGGGGGGGCGGGGGGTAATGTTCGACTTTATTTCAATAATTCCTTAATCCGGTCAACCAGGGCCTCTTTATTCACCTTGAATATTTCAGAACCCTTTCTCTGTTTGACCTCTATCTCGCCCGACTGGAAATACGTTTTCCCGATTGTTATCCGTACCGGCACGCCCGTCAGATCAGCATCGGCAAATTTTACGCCCGGGCTGGCCTTTCGGTCGTCATAGAGGACATCAATGCCGCCGTCGACAAGCATGTCATAGATCGCGTCTGTCACGGCGATCTCATCGCCGCTCTTGCCGAGACCAACCAGGTGCGCGTCAAACGGAGCGACTGATACCGGCCAGATAATGCCGCGCTCGTCATTGTGCTGCTCGACTATTGCGGCCATGGTCCTGTTGACGCCGATCCCGTAGCAACCCATTATCGGCGTCACCTCTGCACCGCTTTCATCAAGCACGCTGACGCTCATGGATCTTGTGTACTTGTACCCAAGTTTAAAGATGTGGCCCACCTCTATACCCTTCTTCATGTTCATGGCCGATCCGCATCGCGGGCAGGGGTCACCCTGCTCGGCGCAGGTAATATCCGCCTCCTCCTGTATCGAAAAATCGCGGCCGGGACTGACTCCTTCGTAATGCACATCTTTCTTGTTGGCACCGGTTATGCCGTTCACCACGTGCTTAACCGAAATATCAAAGACCATTCGGATGTTTTTCGTCGTCACCGGCCCGGCGAAACCGACGGGCGCCCCCGTGGTTTCAACGACCACTTCGTCTGGTGCCAGCTCGACCGCGGCCGCCCCCGCCGCACGCGCGAGCTTCTGCTCGTTGATCTCACGGTCCCCGGTGACCACCGCCATGACCGTCTTCCCGTCAGCGAGGTATACGATGCTCTTTAAAAATCGATCAGCGGAGCACTTGAAAAAGCCGGCCAGGTCGTCAATGGTTTTCACATCGGGCGTCGCCACTTCAGAAAGAGGCTTCGGCTTATCCCCTTTCTTATTATCGGGTCTCCTGTACTCAGCCTTCTCCCGGTTCGCCTTGTAGCCGCACGCATCGCAGATAAGCAGCGACTCCTCGCCGACCTCGGACGCGACCATGAATTCCTCTGAGTCGCTGCCGCCCATGGCTCCCGTGTCGGCCTCCACCGGGATGGTATCGAGGCCGCAGCGCTCGAATATTCTCCGGTACGCGGCGCGCATCGACTGGTACGATGCTTCCAGGCCCTTTTCGTCCATATCGAAGGAATAGGCATCCTTCATGATGAACTCCTTGCTCCGTATCACGCCAAACCTCGGCCGTATCTCGTCCCGAAATTTGGTGTTGATCTGGTATACGTTTACCGGCAGGTCGCGGTATGATGATATAATGTTGCGCACGGCCGCCGTGAATGCCTCCTCGTGGGTCGGCGCAAGGGCGTATTCCAATCCGTTTCTGTCGCGAATACGAAACATTTCCGGCCCCATGGTTTCCCACCTTCCCGACTCCCTCCAGAGATCAGCGGCGGTGAGCTCCGGCATCAGGAATTCTAGGGCGCCCGTGCGGTCCATCTCCTCGCGCACGATCCCCATTATTTTTCGGAGAACCCGCCAGCCCATGGGGAGATAGACATACATGCCGGCCGACTCCTTGCGGATCAGCCCGGCCCGTATCATCAGCCGGTGGCTCAGCACCACCGCATCTGAGGGGTCTTCCTTGAGTGTCGGGAGGATATATCTGGATAGTTTCATGGCGTATTCCTTTATTTGGAATATTCAACATCCGAAGGCGCGGTTGCGCAACCGCGCCTTCGGGATCGTGCATTAAAAAATGATTTAAAAACAGCTTGCATATCATAATCATTACATGAGAAAATCCATGTCAATTCTTTTTGGGCGAAGGAGACATGAACCGAATAGCCATAATCAGCCCTGACGCATCCGTGGAAATACTGAAAAACCTAAGGGCGCTCGACATCGAGCCGATTGCGATTCCGAGGACTGACCGCGTGTCACCGCAGATCTCCGGACATCCTGATATTCAGCTCTTCTTGCATGCCGGCCGTTTCTATTGCCACCCGGACATATCGCCGTCATTCCTGAATGAGATTGAGCGATACGCAGAGACCGTCATCTGCCCGACTCGCCTCGATCGGCACTACCCGGCCGATATACCCTACAATATCGCTTGCGTGGGAAGTGTTGCCCTGCATCATCATACGCATATCGATCCCCTTGTTTCCAGCATCCTGCAATCGGAGCTCATAAAAACAATCGGCGTCAGCCAGGGCTATGTTAAATGCTCAACCCTGATAGTTGATGACCGTTCCATTATAACCGCTGATTCCTCAATTAATCAGGCGGCCCTTGCCGCTGGGCTCTCTTCACTGGTAATACGTCCGGGCGCAATTGACCTTCCGGGGCATGCGTACGGATTTATCGGCGGGGCCACCGGACTCGCTGAGGACACCATGCTCTGCACCGGCACGCTCAGATTTCATCCGGATTACGAGCCCATACTCAGATATATTTCCGAACGCGGGAAAAGGCTCGTCTCACTTAGCAAATCGCGGGCCGTTGACTTGGGAACGATATACATATTCTGACACACCCCGGCGAGCCTATGGGTATGCAGGATCCAGTCCCTCCGTTCGAAGGCATGTGTCTCCTCTTTGCGCTGGAGCGCCCGTACGCCATTATTTGCCGTTGTTGTTGATTATTGCCCGATAGAAATCGTGCCCGCTGAAGTTGAATAAGTACTTGGCCTTAAATAGATCAAAGGATTTTCCGCATCCGGCTTTTGCGTCGTCTTTAGATTCGTCCGGGATTACAAGATATTTATCTCTATCCTTTTTCGGGACAACAACAAACACGGTCTCATTAAAGGTGTCAGTGTATTGAATTATCACTTCCTTTTTTCTTCGGAAATTTTTTGAAGACAGACGTTTTTTTATTCCCGGAAAATCTTTTATCGCGGCGCTCACGTCAACGTATTTGCTGTCTTTAAGCATTCCGCAGTGAAAGGTCAAAACCTCGTTGGAGAGCTGGAAGCTTGTATTAAATTCCGCCGCTGTCTTGGCAACCATATCGCGAACTCGTATCGTCACATCGCAAAAACCTGACCGGTACACTTCGCCGATCGGGACTCTGAAATAAATCGGCAGCGAACCCTCGGCCGGCATTGAGCCGTCAATGGCATTTGTTGCGTCAAGATTTAGTTGCGGGATTATTATATCCGCCTGAAACACGACCTTCTTGGACTCGTCAGGCTGCAGGCCCTTCACTTCGATGTTAACAAAAACCAAATCCCCTTCTTTAAAGGACTTGTCTTTTTTCATCGGGCCGAACTCTTCAAGAGAGATGCTGGCCAGCTCTATTGCCAGTCGCCCCCGGGGCAAAACTTCCGGCTGTTTCGGTTCATCCTTGGCTGATAGCGGGATTGCGATCATGTATACGATGAGAACAATTGAAGATATCTTCCGCATGTTATTCTCCATCACGAATGTAGAAATTAAGCCCCATAGTGCATTGAAGGTATTGCTCCGGGTAATTGTTTAACAATACAGCTCCGGTTGCTTACAATTATCATGCCAATAACATGCTAAATTATCAACCTTTTTTTCATTATAGATCCAGGTCCCTTCTTAGAACTATATATCTAATATTAAAATATCAGTTGCTTATTTAAAAATATTATCGGAAGAATGACACGAGAGGAAATGAAATAGATGAAAGCGCCGGTTCCGGTCCCGAGCGAGAGTGAATGCTTCGTAATTATGAAGCGCTTTAATATGCTCGACAATATTATCGACCATTCAATACAGGTCAAGAACGTGTCTATGGCCCTGGTGGACAACCTCAAGGACCCGGACGTCGTACAGGCGAGCCTGGTCCTGGCGTCCGCGCTCCTTCACGATATCGCGAAGACACGGACAATCGGCACGAGGGAGCTCAGGCACGATATCCTCGGCGGCGAAATCATGAGGGAAATGGGGTACGAGGCCATTGCGATGGCCGTGGAATCTCATGTCGTCTTCAACGGGTTCATGCCCTTCGGGGACCTTGAGGAACGGGAGATCGTGTTCTACGCGGACAAGCGAGTAATGCATGACCGTATCGTATCGATCGACGATCGTGTGGACGACCTGGTAGAGCGCTACGGGATAAACGAGCACATCATCACCCTCATCACTGAAAACAAGAATTTCATTCTGGCCCTCGAGCGCAAGCTCCAGAGCTTCCTCGCCAGGGACATTGAGGAGATTCTCGCCGAGCTATGCTGAAGTTCTGCATCCTTGACTGCTACGTAGACGAGCCGGCCTGCTTCGGCGTCCCCCCCTTCATCTCGCCCTATCCCCGGTACCTGTTTGGCGCGCTTGTCGGGGCTGGCGTCGAACCGGAATGTATCGATTACATCACCATTGATCACCTTCGCGAAAAAAATTATCTGCTCGATGATGTCTACGCCATGGTGTTCCTCATCGGCGGAGCCGTTGTCCCGGGGAGATATCTTGGCAGTAAAATCGGCACCCTCGCTGAAATCCGACGCATTACGGATCGCAACAGCGCACAGCCATTCGCCATCGGCGGTCTGATAAGCCACATCATCCGGGCCGGGCCGGGTGTGACCCCGGTACTGAACGACATCGAGGAATTCGCCTACCGGTTCGCGCGCGGTGAGCCGGCCGATCTACAACGATCGCCTGCGCAGATCGCACGCTGGGCGGTCGACGGTGCCGCCGTGGTGCGCCGCCACCCCCGGTTCCCGCATGTCATATGCGAAATAGAGACCTCGCGCGGCTGCCCGCGGGAGTCTCACTGCTCTTTCTGCTCCGAGGGCCTTTTCCCCAGAGTCGAGTTCAGGGATGCCGGGGACATCATTTCGGAAATCGACTCCCTTATCGCAGCCGGCGTCACCCGCTTCAGGATCGGACGACAGGCGGACATACTCCAGTACCGATCAGATTGCTCGTCCTTCAAGCACGGTTTCCCCACGCCCGCGATCGGGCCGATTCGAGAGCTCCTTGCCGAACTGCGCGGCCGGATTGCCGGCGGCCTCATCCGGGTGCTCAATATTGACAACGCCAACCCTGGAACGATCGCGCGCTTCCCGGCTGAGTCGGGGATGATCCTGGAAGAGCTCGTAAAAACAATTACACCGGGCGACACCATGGCGCTGGGGGTGGAGTCATTTGACGATCTTGTGGTCTCCAGAAACAATCTGAAGGCGACTGCCGAAGAATCTATCAGAGCCGTTGAAACCGTCAACCGCATAGGCGGCACCAGGGCCGTTTCAGTGCCCATACTTCTTCCCGGCGTGAACCTGCTCCACGGTCTCCCCGGTGAATCCGTCCGCACCTTTGAGACGAATTATCGCAGGCTCGTGGAGATCGGTGAGCGCGGCCTGCTGATCAAACGCATCAACATCCGCCAGGTCCTTCCCTTCCCGGGAACGCCGCTCTACCGAATGACAGAATCATTCACGCGGCCCGTGGAGAACCGTTTCAGATTCTACCGTGATAAAATCCGGTCTGATGTCGAGAGCCCGATGCTTCGCACTATCTATCCGGTCGGGACTGTCCTCCGCGACTTGCAAATTCTCGAGACGCGCATGGGATATTCGTACGGCAAGCAGATCTCGAGTTATTCAATCACCGCGAAGTTCCCGATTCTACTGCCTGACATGAGTTTCCACGATGCCGTGGTCATCGGCCATCGCGAGCGATCGGTAATCGCTCTTCCGTTACCCGTCAACATCAACGCCCTTTCCCAAAAATCCCTCTCGCTCATACCCGGCATCGGGAAAAAACGTGCCACAGATATCGTGCTGCAAAGGCCGTTCAAGACAATTGATGATGCGGGAGAATTGCTTAAAGATGTTGACGGGGAGATCAAAAAGAATATAAAAATCCTGTAGGAATCAAGCCCCCTAAATCCCCCAGCGGGGGATTCGCCCTCACGCCCAGCCCCTCTCCCGAAGGGAGAGGGGAGAAGTATTGTATATTTTCTTCAAGCCCCCCTCTGGGGGGTTGGGGGGATGATTACCAGAGGAATCTACTAATATTTCTTTCTCTCTCTGTCGTGGTTGAGACGATTCATGACATAGAGAGCCGCGTACGCACCGATGAACCCTGCTATGACATTCACTCCGATGCCGCGTGACAAAAATTCTAGTATGGTAACCGATATATTGTAGAAAAGATAATCAAGCACATACCCGCCGATGATGGCGCCAATAAATCCGACAACCAGGCCGCCGATATAGCCGCCGAACAGGTCACGCTTGCGGATATTGTAATATATGAACGATACTACGCCTCCCAGCGCAAGGAATATAGCTATTGCTTTGAGCACATTCAAAAACCCTCTCAACCCTTCTACCATGATTACACCTCTCGACTTGCCTGTTGTATGTATTTCACTGCCGCAAACAATCCATGCTCAACCCATAAGAATCAGTGCGTCCGGCCTGTCCAGCTAAAAAAACAGCTCCCCCTTGCCTTCCCGGATTATAACCGGCTCGCCCTCCGAGAGGTCTATCACCGTTGACGGTTCAGATATTTGGGGACCGGCGTCTATAACGAGGTCTACCTCGTTTCGGTACATCTTTTCCAGGTCGCGCGGCTCTACAATATATTCTCCGCTTAACGTGTTCACGCTTGCTGACATAATCGGCCGCCCGAGCGTCCTTACCAGCTCAAGCGCGATCCTGTTGTCCGGTATCCTTACTCCGATCGTCTTTTGGTTTGTAATGGCGACCCTCGGCACCAGCTTTGTCGCCTTGAATATCAGCGTATAGGGTCCGGGGAACGCCTTCTTCATAATCTTAAATGCTCTGTCTGAAATGTTTTTGACGTAATCGCTGATCTCCGAGATGTCGCTGAAAATGAAACTGAGCGGCTTGTTTCGTCCTATACGTTTCAGCCAGTAAATTTTTTCAATAGCCCTCTTGTCATTGATATCACATCCATAGGCATAGACAGTGTCAGTCGGATAAATGATGACACCGCCCTGCTCCAGTATATCCACGGCCTTTTCAACAAGTCGTTTCTGTGGATTCTGCTCGTTAATAACAAAAATCATTGTTCCCGTGCAACTCAGGACTCCTGTTGTTCCTATCATGGAATCCTCATTTTTATAAATTAATATTCTCGTACCTGCCATCTTTTTTTTATAATAGTAAAGATGACTAAAAGATAGATGTTTATATTATCGTAATAATGGGCTTAAAATTTAATTAAACAAAACAGGTATGAAAGTCAGCATATCATAAATCGATGATAGAATAAAAAAGGCTTTTGCATGAGTGCAGCTGCAAAAGCCTTCAACCTGGTAAATTTATGATAGGAGTGTATCATTAATCAACATTTATATAATCGGATATATCCTGATATTATTTAATATTTTTTCTGTGACATTCAAAAAATTATGTCCAAAACGTATCTTTTTCCTGATTTCATTGTCCATTTAAACAAAAAATGCTTGCTTAAATAAAAATAGGACAAAATCTAATCATAGAATCGTAGGAGGACTTTTGATGAGAAAAATCCTGTTGCCTCTCCTGATGCTCGCGACCCTTAATTGTTTCGGAACGCCAAAAATCCAATTTGACGCCACGGGCCATGACTTCGGGAAGCAGCCCCTAAAAACCGAGGTGAAACATGTTTTTACCTTTACCAACACAGGCACCGGCACTCTTGTTATTAAGAAGGTAACCGCAGGGTGAGGCTGCACCGCCGTCCTTCTTTCCAGGAAGGAGGTCCCTGCCGGAGGCAGTGGAGAAATTGAAACAATACTGAAAACCGGAGCCCGTCCGGGAAAACTCAATAAACGCATAAAGGTTGAAACTAACGACAAATCAGAGCCGGTTATCTACTTGACGTTAAGCGCCGTAACAGAATAAACCAATGAGCGTAAGCGCGCGTCACTATAAAACAACACCGGGGTATCCTCTCCCGCTGGGGGCCCATTTCACCAGGGAGGGCGCCCAGTTTTCCATCTTCAGTAGGCACTGTACCGCGGTCACCCTCGTTCTCTTTGATTCTGACGCTCCTGATTCTTCCTTTGAGGAAATTCCCCTGGACCCTGTTGTCAATCGCACCGGCGATATCTGGCACATCGCTGTTGAAGGACTACCGGATGGCCAGCTGTACGGCTATAGGATTGACGGGCCTTATGACCCGGGGAAGGGCCACCGCTATAACAGGAACAAGCTCCTGGTCGATCCCTGCGCCCGCGCAATCACCGGAAGCAGACGCTGGGACTTCACCAGGGCGCTCGGATATGACGCCGATTCGCACGATGGCGACCTGAGTTTTTCCGATGTCGACAGCTCCCCCTTCATGCCCCGGTGCATCGCCATGTCGCGCTCCGGCCTCACCCATGGCAACCCCTTCAGCATATCAGAACGCGACCACATTATCTACGAACTCCACGTGAAGGGATTCACCTTCCACCCGTCATCCGGCGTATCGAAAGGAGGTACCTTCAGGGGGCTTACCGAAAAAATTCCTTATCTTTTAGAACTGGGCGTGAATGCGGTCGAACTGATGCCGGTCCAAGAGTTCGACGAGGAAGATAACATCAATGTCAACCCTCAGACCGGCGAAAAGCTCAGAAACTACTGGGGCTACAATACCATCGCCTTTTTTGCCCCGAAGGGATCATACTCCTCATCCGGGAACATGGGTGAACAGGTCGCGGAATTCAGGGATATGGTCTCCGCGTTCCACGAGGCGGGGATAGAGGTGATCCTCGACGTCGTGTTCAACCACACGGCCGAAGGAGACGAGACCGGCCCCACCCTATCATTCCGCGGCATCGACAACTCGCTGTACTACATCCTCAAGGAAGACCCTCGCTATTATATGAACTTCTCCGGTTGCGGAAATACCGTCAACTGCAACCACCCCTTCGTCAGGCTTTTCATCCTTGACGTCCTCCGCTACTGGGTCATTGAGATGGACGTCGACGGTTTCCGGTTCGACCTCGCCTCGATACTCGGCCGGGACCAGAACGGCACGATCATGAGTAATCCTCCGCTGATAGAGATAATCGGCGACGACCCGATTTTAAGGAACACCAAGATCATCGCCGAGGCATGGGACGCCGCCGGAGCCTACCAGGTCGGCGAGTTCCCCGGTAGATGGTCCGAATGGAACGGCAAGTACCGTGATGATATACGAAGGTTCTGGCGCGGAGACCCGGACAGCGTCGGGAGCTTCGCGACACGTCTCTGCGGCAGCGCCGACCTCTACGGGAGATCGGGCAAGGGCCCGCTCCAGAGCATCAACTTCGTGACCTGCCACGACGGTTTCACCCTCAACGACCTTGTGAGCTATCGGAAGAAACGCAACCTGGAAAACGGCGAGAACAACCTTGACGGCGAGGACTATAACCTGAGCAGTCCCTGGGGCCCCGAAGGGCCGGATAAAACCGTGCATACCACTCGCATGCGGCTCCGTCTTATCAAGAATTTCCTCGCCACACTCATGCTTTCCCAGGGAATCCCGATGCTCCTGGCTGGCGACGAGTTCAGGAGAACTCAGCGGGGGAACAACAACGCGTACTGCCAGGACAACGAAATATCATGGGTCGACTGGCGCCTCATTGAAACCAACGGCGACCTCCTGCGGTTCACGAGGGAGATGATCCGGTTCAGGAAGGACCACCCGGTACTAAGAAAGAGCTCTTTTTTCACCGGAGAGGCCGGCAGTGGCGCGGACCATCCTGACATCACCTGGCATGGCACCAGAATTGGCGCGCCTAACTGGGGAGAGGGAAGCCATTGCATCGCGGCGCTTATATCAGGCGCCTATGCAGAATTGCCCGAGGGACGCGCCGACAAGGACCTCTATCTGATTTTCAACGCGTCAAAGTCAAAGCTGAATTTCGAAATACCGCCGGCACCCTCCGGCGCCCGCTGGAGGATAGCCGTTGACACGTCAAAACCATCCCCCGGCGATATTTACGACCGGGGCAGGGAAGAATACCTTGCTGACGACCATTACGGCGTGGACAAGCTTGCAACTGTTGTACTGGTTTCGGACTGACGGGTGAAGCCGACGATCGTTAATTCGCCGCCCTGAGGTTCAAATCCTGCATCATTTTCTGGATCATGCCTTCATCCATGCCATGAGCCCGGGCCCCCTGCTCTATGGTTTCAGAAACCGCGATATGGCATCCTATGCAGTGCAGTCCATACCCGGAAAGAATCGGCCCGGCCTTGGGGAACTGGCGGAGAAGATCGCCGAAGGTCATTTCTTTCTTAATTTTATCGTCTGACATCTCAGTATCCCTTTTTTGTAATAGTATCATGCTTTATTCAGGCTATTATTTATGATGTCCAGCTTTTTTTTATGTGACGGATTATTTTATCCGAACGCGCATTTTATGTCGAAAATATAACCAGGGGCTTTTCCCGTATTTCAGGGGGTAGTACCCGGGCATAGAATCTTTTTATTTACAAAATTACCGAAGTTATATACTATATATACATTGAAGCAAAGATAAAACGATGAATATTATACTTATAATAATTCTCCTGTCAATCATACTCATACTGGCGTGGGCTCTCCTGGGCGGCAAAAACGACACCGCCGATAGGCGCGGAGACGCTTCCAAAGACCAGGACAAAACCTTTCGAAGAAGGGCCACGGACAAGGAGATTGAAAAACAATTCCCGGACGAGCAGGGAGCCCACCTGAGGAGACGGAAGACGGATACCCCCGAAGAAGCCGCCCCCGACACGGACAAGCCGTTCGAGCTTCCCTATCTCGCCGATGAAATCATACCTGAAACCTCCCGCTACAGGATATACCGGAGAACGCTTCTCAACTCGGAGGTATACGCAAGCAAGGGAGATTACTCGACCGCGATATCCCTCTTCGAGGGCGTCAGGTCACGGATCCAGGATATCGATACCAGGTTCAAGATAGACGCCGATATCGAATACCTGAAGCATTACAAAAAGAAGAAAGAAGAGCAGGCAAAAAAGAAAGAGGAACAGGCCAGGCGCGGCGAAACCGGCGCAGCAGGTGCGGGCAGCGAGATCAAGATTACCCTGGGAGGCTCCCTGCCGGACGGCATCAAGATCGGCTCAATTCCAGACTCGATAAACATCGGCGTCATCGACCCGTCGAAAAACCTGAACATGGAGCAGGTTGTCGAGAGCGTCACCCAGAGGATCAAGGGCGAACTGAGCGACGTCAGGGACGAGATAAACTCCCTCAAGGGCACGCCGGCCGCCGCCTCTCCCCAGGTCCAGTCGCAGCTGGCCCAGACCCTTTCGGGCCTCAAGAATCGCATGGACCGTCTGGACGATGCCAATGAGTTGCGCGGGGGCGTTGCCGCCGGCATGGCAGGAGTGGCCGGCGGCTCGGTCGGTCAGACCCTTCAGCAGCAGGGCGATGAGCTATCCGACCTCAAGCGCGAGTTTCAGACGCTGAGCAGGTCCGTGAAGGAGATGGCCTCGGCCCTGGCGACCGAAAGCGAACGTGAACCCTCGATCGCAGCCGCGAAATTTGATTCGCAGAAGCCGCTTATTGACTCCCGCTCATTGAAAGAACTTATGGCCAGCATACCCCAGAAGGGCGCGCCGGCACCCTCCTCCATCCGTGAGCCGGGCGGGTATTCCCCCGGCATGGCCGGCGAGGCCGAGGAAAAAGACGATTTCGAGCTCATGAGCGAATACGGAAAGGACAGGGCAGCCGACGAGTTAAGCGACGACGAGATATTCGAGAAGATTCTCCGCGAGGACGGGAAGAGCAAAGGCAAGCAAGACTTCGAAATAATCGGCGAGAAGAAGGATCGCCGCGAAGAAGTCACCACGACAGATGAAATTGACATGAAGCAGCGGGAGGACGAATCCTTCTATCGGAGGCTCCTCTCCACCACCAAACGGAAAAAGAAGGAGCTTCCCATACTCAAGGTGAGCTACGACTTCACCAAGCTACCCGACGAAATAGGCCTCTCGCGCGAAAAGAATATCATCGAATACGCCTTCTACAAGTACAAGCCGATGCTCGAGAAGGCCAACGAGTACATAAAGAAGCGGAAAGTACGGGACGCGATCAACTACTACAAGGTAGTAATGTCCCAGAATATCCCCCCGGAATTTAAATCGATGATCCGTAAGAACCTGGACGATCTGACCGAATACCTGGGGAAATACCTTACGGGGGATTAATTCCCCAACATGGCGTAAGGCGAAATAAATAAGGTTTCAATAAACGACCTGATCCTTGACACTCTTCGATCCAAAAGGCTTCAGCACTTCCTTCAGTCTCTCCATCTGTTCTGAGCGAAGAAATCTAACCACGTCGGCAGGCAATCCGCTTTTACTGAATTTGGCCTTCGCGTATATATAGCCGATCATTTCAACAAGGCTCCCCGTAAAGACGGGCCGTTCCCTGACCCTGAATATACATCTCGCAAAATGGAACAGCGGATGATAGCCGAGTAAAAAATATTGTATCCCGCGCCTGTATCTGTTTCTGTAAAATTTACCGCCGCCGACAAAGCCATGGTGGCTGACTTCAATTTCCGGAAATGTTCTTACCTCCCACCCCTTCATCCTCGCCATAATCTCTTTGGCGGCATCCTCTCCGCCATACTCCAGGGGGAGGAATGGCCCTGTTTGCGTAAAACATTCTCTCCGGTACAACTGTACCGCTCCGGCAACGCTGTTGATGGATTTAATGACCTTTTTTAGCGAACCGTTTATGCTCTCGACAATATTTCCCCCGGCTATACCTAGTTTTGGGGAATCGTTGAACCGGCGTATAATGTCGCTGAAATAATGCTCACCGAAGGACACGTCCGCATCAAGAATGCCAATAAAATCAGATAATTCGACATCAATTTTTTCTATTCCGGTATTTAAAGCATATACCTTCGAGGCAAAGCTATGTTTATCTTCGCCGGGGATTCTTAAGAATGAAATAAACTTGTATTTTTCTCTGTATGAATGAACTATCGCATCTGTCTTGTCGGTCGAACCATCGCTTACAATTAACCATTCACGCGGCAGAAGAGATTGCGACACGACGGACCTGATGGTCTTCTCGATATTCTTTTCCTCGTTATACGCAGCCGTGACCAGTGTATAGGTATACAGTGCCATGCTATCGCCCCTGCCCCCCCAGCATGACACCGATCGTCTTGAAGAATATCTTGGCGTCAAGCTTCAGCGACCAGGCGTCAATATACTCCAGATCGAGATCCATCCACTCGTCGAAGCTCAGCTCGTTCCTTCGCGGCTGAATCTGCCAGATGCAGGTGATGCCCGGCTTCATCGACAGTCTTCTCCGGTGCCAGACGTTATACTTCGCGACCTCGTTGCAGAGCGGCGGCCGTGGTCCGATGAGGCTCATCTCTCCCTTGAATATATTAAAGAGCTGCGGCAGCTCGTCAAGGCTCGATTTCCTCAGGAAGGTGCCGATAACAGGGATAATACGGGGGTCCTTTTTTATTTTAAACGCGGGGCCGTCCGCTTCGTTCATGGCCTGGAGCTCCGCGAGCTTCTTTTCCGCATCCTTTACCATCGTGCGGTATTTATAAACCTGGAATTTCCTTCCATTTAATCCCACGCGTTCCTGCTTAAAAAATATGGGCCCGGGCGAGGTAATTTTAATCAACATCGCTATCAACAGGTGCAGGGGGAAAAGCATTATCAGGGCCACGCCGGAGAGAATATAGTCGAGGAACAGCTTGATCAATAAATCGCGCTGCCGCGTGGTCGTCGAACTGAGAACCATCGACGGGATGCCGTTCAGCTCGTCGTAAAAAATCGTGGCGATGCGGGGCTCGTAAAACAGGGAATGGATGTTCCAGTCCGGAAAGATGCGCACTCTGATCCCCATCAGCTCGATGAGCTGGATATACGCCTCGACATTGTCTATCTGGTGCATCGGCATCGCGAATATAATTTCATCGACGACGTTGTTCAGCAGTATGCTCTGGATATCATCCACCGTGCCGATGATTTTAATGCCCTCCTTGACAACCTTGCCGATTTTATCCTTATTTATGTCCAGACAGCCCAGAATAAAGTACCGGGAATCACAGGAGTTTATGAGGCTTATTGCCCCGGCCGCCCTCTCCTTGCTCCCTATGATCAGGATATTGCACCTGTTATAATCGGACTTCTCCGATGTTCTATATATCTTGTAAACAATGGCCTTGCTGATGACCAGCGCAATCATGTTTATGATATAAAATGTGCCGAGCAGCAGCCGGCTGACATTGTGAATTTTAAAGAAAAACAGACTGACAACGAGAATTATTATGCCGGCGGTAACTGCTTTAATAACGTTGAATTGGATCTGAAGCAGCTTCTTTCCAATGGGCGCATCTACATCAAAAAACAGGAACATGAGAAACCATATGATCACTATCAGCAGAGGGATGATCAGGTATATGGTCCCCTCCTGGAGGGTGCTCAGGTTGAATGGCAGAAAATACTTCCTGATATAGTATGCGGCAGCGAATGAGCCGAGGCTCAGCGCGATGTCCAGCAGTCTATATAAATTGATTATCAGGTGTCTTTTCTGTAATTTGCCGTCTATCAATTCACGCCCCTTTGCCCCGGAGGGAAATCGTGATGCCGATCTTGGGTTATCGTTTTAAAGGACAGTAGCAGGATATGCATGAATGGGTAGAAATAAATATATTATTTAAATCCGCCGAGATGGGTTTATAATTTATGTTTGTTTACCCATTGTAATAATATATGTTTCTCTACCGGTTGCTATAATTTTTATCTATCCATTCGCGGTATTTCCCGCTGCGAATCCGGTTAACCCACTCCTCATTCTCAAGATACCACTGAATTGTGATATCCAACCCGCTGTCAAGACCAATTTGCTGCTTCCAACCAAGTTCTTTCTTAATCTTGTCGCAATTGATGGCGTATCTCCTGTCATGACCCGGCCTGTCTTTTACCATAGTAATGAGCCGCTTGTAATAGTCACCGGGCTTTCCTGTCTTTTCCGACATCTTCTCGCACAGGACATGAACGAGCCTGATATTCTCCCATTCATTTTCGCCGCCTATGTTGTAGGTTTCGCCGGTGGTCCCCCTGTTCAGGATCATCCATAGCGCGCTATTATGGTCGTCGACATAGAGCCAGTCACGGATGTTCTTCCCGTCTCCGTAAACCGGGAGGGGTTTTTCCTCTTTCATGTTCAATATTATCAGGGGTATAAGCTTTTCAGGGAACTGGTAGGGACCGTAATTATTACTGCAATTGGACAGGGTTACCGGCATGTTATAGGTATGATAATAGGCCATCACCAGATGGTCGGATGACGCCTTGGATGCCGAATACGGGCTCCGCGGGTCGTACGAAGTGGTCTCGTGGAAAAATCCGGTATCTCCCAGTGAACCATACACCTCATCGGTGCTCACATGATGAAACAGGACATCGTTCCTGCCGACCCACAGCTCGCGCACCACTTCCAGAAGGTTGAAGGTGCCGAGAATATTTGTCTGTATAAACTCCTTGGGACCGAAGATCGAACGATCCACATGGGATTCGGCCGCGAAATTCACGACGACACGTACATCATACTGCTGAATTATTCCCTTCATTCTCTCGTAATCGCAGATATCCGCCTGCTCGAAAACATAGCGGTCGTTTCCGTGTTTCGACTGAATGTCCGAGAGGCTTTCCTGGTTACCGGCATAGGTAAGCTTGTCAACATTTATTATTCGCCCGGTAAAATCCGTTTGCGCAAAAAGGTACCTGATAAAATTCGAGCCGATGAAACCCGCGCCTCCGGTAACCGCTATATTTCCCAATTTTCTCTGCATCGTCATCCTCGTGCGATTATTTTTCTTCCTCCTCTCTGCCGCCCGCGCTGATATCTTTGATGAACGAGTCGAGCGACTCTTTCCATGAGGGGATTTTTATATTAAAAATACGCTTAATTTTATTCTTTGACAGGTATGAATTTTTCGGCCTGGCCGCACGCGTGGGATACTCTTCAGTGCGTATCGCCGTTATATCAACAGCCCGATCAACGAGCCCTTCCTTTTTTGAAATTGCATATATCTCACGTGCAAATTCATGCCAGCTGGCCCTCCCCTCATTGGTATAATGATATACCCCGTATGACCTGCTGTCAGAGCTTATGATTTGCACAATCATCCGGGCGAGATCAGCCGACCAGGTGGGGCTCCCCCACTGGTCAGCAACGACCCGGACCTCGTCCTTCTCTCCGAATAGCTTGATCATGGTATAGACGAAATTCCGGCCGTGTCTGCCATACAGCCACGCTGTCCTAATAATAAAGTGCGCGGCCGCGTACTCCTTCAACAACCGCTCGCCCTCGAGCTTGCTCCTGCCATAGACACCGAGCGGCGATGTAGGTTCATCCTCGGAATATTCAGCTGTTGTTAGACCGTCGAACACGTAGTCAGTGGAGACGTGTATTATCCTTGATTTCCCCGACCCGACGCACCGAGCGATATTGGCGATGCCTGTCGAATTAATAGCAAAGGCCCGCTCCGGCTCATCTTCGGCTTTATCAACAGCAGTGTATGCCGCGCAATTTATTATCCAGTCCGGATCCTTCTCGCGAAGAAAATCGCGCACGCGTTCCTCGTCGGTAATATCGACATCTATATCGGTTGCCACGTATCGGAGGGCACGCCTCTGTATTTCCTCTTCGAC
Organism: Spirochaetota bacterium; assembly: GCA_016933025.1. GTDB lineage: Bacteria > Spirochaetota > UBA4802 > UBA4802 > UBA5550 > RBG-16-49-21. The sequence goes on from JAFGBT010000001.1 coordinate 114,593, forward strand.
GTCCGCACCGAGCATCCCCTTATTGCCAATAAGCCATATCATTTATTTCTCTTCGCTCTACTCGAAAACTTCAGCATTTTTAAGAAATGGCAGACCCCTGTCCTTATCCGATACAACAGGATCACTGATTCCCCAGTCGACGCTGATATCCGGATCATCCCATCGGATTCCCCTGTCAAGCCCAGGATTGTACTCGGCCGTGCACTTGTAGACGAGGTGGACCGTGTCCGTGAGGGCAAGGAAGCCGTGGGCGAAGCCTGCGGGGATGAAGACCATTATATGGTTTTCATCCGATAACTCGGTTGACACCCATTTTCCGAATGTCTGAGAGCCTCTTCGAATATCGACAGCAACGTCAAGCGCCCTCCCCTCTACCACTGATACCAGCTTGCCCTGCGCTGCCGGGGCAAGCTGATAGTGCAATCCGCGAATCACGAATTTTTTTGAAAATGAATGGTTATCCTGGACGAAGGCTTCTCCGATCCCGTTTGACACGAAATCGGATGTTTTGTATGTTTCAACAAAAAACCCGCGGTCATCGCGAAATACCTTCGGCTCGATCAGTATAACATCGTGTATGGCCATTCGTTTGAATGCAAACGGCATAATTCATTTCCTATCGAGAAATCTGAGAAGATATTCGCCGTACCCTGATTTACGTAGCGGCTCCGCCAGTTCACGCAGCTTGGAGGAATCAATAAAGCCCATGCTGAGGGCGATCTCTTCAATGCATGATATCTTAAGCCCCTGCCTGTCTTCGATCGTCTTCACGAATGTCGAAGCATCGATCATGGAATCGTGCGTCCCGGTATCGAGCCAGGCAAACCCGCGCCCCATTATTTTTACCGTGAGCTGCCCCTTCTCGAGGTAATGCCTGTTAACGTCGGTAATTTCAATTTCTCCCCTGGCTGACGGTTTGAGATTGCGTGCAATTCCCACCACGCTGTTGTCATAGAAGTACAAACCGGACACGGCGTAATTCGATTTCGGCTTTGCAGGCTTCTCTTCGATGGACAACACCCGCCCCTGCGTATCGAATTCGACGACGCCATAGCGCTCCGGATCCTGTACATAGTAACCGAACACCACGGCCCCCGTCTTTATAGATGCAGCCTCTCTGAGTATTTCCGGAAGCCCGTGGCCGTAGAAGATATTGTCGCCGAGAATGAGGCACACATTGTCTTGCCCGATAAATTGTTCACCCACCAGGAACGCGTCCGCCAGCCCCCTCGGCTCTTTCTGGATTTCGTAGGAAAATGACATGCCGAGCTGGCTCCCGTCGCCAAGAAGCTCTTTGAACCTGCCGGTATCTTCCGGAGTCGATATTATAAGGACTTCCCGTATCCCCGCGAGCATCAGGATCGACAGCGGGTAATAGATCATCGGTTTGTCGTAAACCGGCAAAAGCTGCTTGCAGATCACCCTGGTTATCGGGTACAGGCGTGTGCCAGATCCTCCCGCTAAAATTATTCCTTTCATATGCCCCCCCCGGGGAATGTATTTAATAATCAATAACGCCAGTAATATTGTTTAAATTCAACAAAAATTTATCAAATCTGTCCGGCTGAAACTATTCACCTGAGATGCAGATGATGATAAAAAATCAGGCCTGTTCAAAACAGGCCTGATTTTGTAATATTCATTTTCTTAAATACTAATCAGTCGCAATCCCCGCTGTTGTTAAATTCGTCAAGAATATCCTTCAGGTACGTCATATAATCCTTACTGAAACCTCCCGACATCAGATAACTATCAGCCTCGTCCAGGATATCCTGGCTGAAGCTCGAGCCCGATAATAAATTCAGTTTGGCCGCTATAAGGTGCTTCACCAGGATAAGATTTTTATCTTTTGAAAGCGGTGTCTTGAGAAACTCGATCAGCTCAGCCTGGGTATAGGATACCCCGCCAATTTCCATGATTGACACGGGCCATGATTCTGAATGGTTTTTCCAGTATCCGGGAGTTCTCGGGCACCAAATTGAACACGGGCAATAGAAGGTCACCGGTTCGAGTTCAACGATATCCTCAAGGATCGAATCATAATCAGTATTGTGCCAAATCACAGTGATTCCCTCTACGGTCACGTCCCCACAGAACTGCTTCGGCCAGATATCGCTTATCGCGAGTGGAATTGAATACATCTCAAACCACTCATATTCCCCGGGAACGCGCTGTACCGTTACCCTCCCGGAAACGTCGATAGATTCCGTTCCATTGCTTACCACAAATGAATAAGAAATATTAGCGTATTCATGATAATACCAATTCGCAAGTAATTCACCTGAAATCGTAAAACCACTACAATTTGCAGTAATTGTGACATTCTCCAGCTGACAGGCCTCTGCTCTCGCATTCATCATCGCAAGGCCAGCTAAAAGAATAAAAACAATAAATAAAAATCGTTTTTTCATTTAATTTCCCCCTCATTATATAGAAAATCAAAATATTCGTTTCCCAAGGAATAAAATTATTTCACGATAAATAAGCTGAAATAATAAACCGTCCGGGATTGCTTTTTATTGAATTGCATAAAACAAATCACACCTTATTATTACAATTACTTTTTTATCGAAAAATAATATTTACGGAAAATATAGATATTTATAATAAAATTATCTGGCCAAAATCTGATATACCAAAAAAAGGCCTTTGTTTTTCCCATTTATATTAAAATAAGCCTAATAAAACTGCTAATAAGAATTTAATATACTTGTATATGCAAACAATTCATTTCATGAATTACTGAGCTATACTCACGCAAGCTGACCGATCTGTCTTCCCGTTCGCTTTTTTGGGCAGGGCGCGGACAAATATTATATCTTCCGGCATTTTGAATTTCGGGAGTTTCAAGGAGCAATATTCAAATACCTTTTCCGAAATGCATTCTTTCTCAATTGGTACGGCAATCGCCACAAGCTTATTCCCTTTCAGCTCATCCGATTTTCCGATAACCGCCACCTCTACTATAAGCCCGCTTTCCATGATAACGTCCTCAATTTCCTGAGGATTGATCCGGTGACCGCTGACTTTGAGAAGGTTGTCCTTGCGTCCCACCAGATAAAAATACCCTTCCTCGTCCATGTACGCGAGATCGCCGGTATGATAGCCGTTCTCGTCTAGCACCCGCGAGGTAGTTTCCGGGTCTTTCCAGTACCCCCTCATGATGTTCGGCCCCGAGGCTGTTAGCTCGCCCGTCTCTCCCGGCGGGACTTCTTTTCCGCTCTCATCAAGGACGCGTAACGTCACGCCCGGTATTGCCTTGCCTATTGAATCTATTTTTCTCCCGAAATCCGAGGGCTCGAGATAGCTCAGACGCGCCGACGCTTCCGTCGCTCCGTACATGATGAATATATCAGTATGATCGGGAAGCGCCTTTCTGAGGTCTTCCTTGATCTGCCGCGCCATGTGCCCGCCCGCCTGTGAGCAATAGCGGAGCGAAACTAGCCTGTCCCTGCTCGCGGCCAGCGGAGACCGGTGCAGCAAATATGCAAATGTCGAGGGTACGCCGGACATCCCGGTCACCTGCTCGTCGATCATCTGCTTCACGACCGCGCCGGTATAGGCGAACTTGTTGTTGAGGACGACCGATCCGCCCACGGCGAAGTGGGTATTGAGGAGCGACTTGCCCATGACGTAGAAAAATGGCAGCACCACCAACTGACGGTCATCCTTCGTCAATTTAAGATACTCGCATATGGAGTTGGTATTGTGCACGATATTAAAATGTGAAAGCATGGCGCCCTTCGGCGTGCCTGTCGATCCCGAGGTGTAGATGAGACAGGCCAGGTCTTCCGCAGGCACCTCTATATCGGGATTTGAAGGATCGCCGGACTCGAACAGATCTTCGAGCTGAAGCACAGGGAACGGCATGCCGTCCCAGGCGGATTTCGGCCGCGATATGATCATGGCCTTCATCGAAACCGATGAAACTGGCGTCTCTGAAAGCATGGCCTCGAAACGGTCTGAAGATATAATCACCGCTGGTTCGATCTCGCGTAACAGCGGCGCCAGCTTGTCTGGTTTCGTGTCCGTGCCGAGCGACACAAAGACTGCCCCTGTTTTGAGGACCCCATAATAGCTCGCCACATATTCAAGGCTGTTATGCAGAAGTATCACGACCCTGTCCCCGCGCGACACTCCCATGCCTGCGAGGGCCCGTGACAGTCGGTTTGCTTTTGCATTGATCTCGCCATACGTCACGCGCGTCTGCTCGTGTATGATGGCGATTTTATCGGGGAAACGCTCTGCGCTTGTTTCAAGAAAATGATGGATGAGTGTGGATTTCTTCATATCATTCGTTTGCCCCCTCTCCCCGCGGGAGAGGGGGTCGGGGGTGAGGGTGTTATTTTATTTCACCTCGATACCGAGCCTCTCCGCGCCATACCGTACCATCTTCATGTCTTCGGGTTGATTGGTCTTCTTGATCCCCTCCTCCCGGTCCATGGACCCCGAGCGGACAATTCCGGCTATCTCCCATGCGTATGGATGGAAGCCGAATTTCTGCCTGTGGATATAATTCGCCAGCGCGTTCAGAGTACAGTTCGATGAATTCGGGTCCGTGTCCTCAGGCATCACCCAGCCGAGCGATTGTATGAGCTTGACGATATCGTTCTCATTGTATTTCATGAAAGCCAGGGGGTGGATGTTAATAGGCCAGCGGTTTGCGTCGATCTTCAATTCTTCGTCGGATATAAAAAAAGGCTTCAGCTCGTCCGGAAATCGTTTGAACAGGGGATCGCGAACGGTCTTGTTGGTAATTGCCTGCATGCGGGGACTTGTCTGCATGATGGCCGAGGTTATAGGAGCCTGACCGGGAGACCATCCGTACGCTGCAAGCGGAATGCCCATATGCAATGCAGTTTTAAGAACCAGTGATTTCACGTGGCCGATGCAGGTGGTGCAGATGGAGCTTGCCCGGTCGAGCGTCTTGGGGCTGTAGAAATCTTCTTTTGCAGCTACCGCGAACACTCTCTTCATGAGTTCAAATGACGGTCTGACGAACATGGACGTTGCCCCACACAAATCGGTCATATGAACGATATTCTTCGCCGCTCGAGGCGATATAAAACCGTTGTCGAAGGTGAGCGCCAGGATCCTCATTCCGTACTTTTTTGCCAGCACATAAAGGGTATACGTTGAGTCCTTGCCGCCGCTGTATGCCATGATGACGTCGTAGTCGTATTTTCCCCTGACGCTTTCGAGAAGGTCCTCGAATTTCTTGGTATACTCTTTCTTCTTCTCATCATCAGGAATCTGCGCACTCAGACAGTAATTGCACACATGGACACTGTCAAATTGTATGCCGGGAAATGTTTCCGGCAGGACACATCGAGAACAATGTTGCATTAATTATTATCCTTCAAAAAAGTATGGTTATGCAGGCATTCGCAACTGAAATTATCTGGTATTACCGCTATTTGCTCACCTTAATAACCAGTGATCATTGAAATTTATGATTTGTTTTCCTATATTTTATTCTCTCGGTTTTTGTCAATACACTTTTCCACCTGATATATATACACAATGAACAATATTCCGCCCAGCCGGTATGTCATTCGCAACCGAAAATCGACGAAACTGCATCTTTTTTATTAATTGACTTTCATTGCACCCATGAAGTAATTGCACATTTTCTTTCTCGGGATCGGCATTATGAAAAATTTTTTAATTTCACAATTTGAAAAAAATATAAAATTTTCATCCAGACAGCTTGACGATCTCTAAAATCTTCAATATCTTCATTTGGTTTTAGGTATTTTCTCTCTTTGCCTTTTGATTCGTAGTTCTTTACATAAATGTGATCAAAGCAATTATGAATCATGGCTGATGTTTATGATTTTTTATATACAGAGTGAAAAAGGATATGGAGGACATCTTAACATGGAGCTTTTTAGCCCTCTGCCCAAATTCCGGGTGAACATTTATTGTATAAAACAACCATCTATCATTATACGTTCAATTGGTAACACAATGTTCAGATCGTTTATAATTCTCATCATCGCCTGTTGTTTTTCCGCCTGCACCCTCTTCGCGGACAGCCCATTCAGTCTTAAAAGGATGCTATTGTTCGCTTCAATGCCGATTGTTGAATTAAACATCAATGCTTCTGCGGAATCTGCCGAAGTCGGCGAAGAAATCCTATTCAATGCGGAAATCAATGACGCCCTGGGCAACCCAACGAGATGCCGCTATCAATGGGATTTCGGCGACCATTCCATGGGCGTGCGCGAGGGACGATCTATTGCACATAGCTTTATGCGGCCAGGTGTTTACACGGTCAAACTAACGGTCATCGGTGTAGATACCCGCATTGTAACCACCACCATAACCGTTACTGGCGAATACATAAAACTGCACCCCAGACCGGCCGCAGCCCCTGTTGTCTATTACAAGTTTGACGACAATCTGAACGACTCATCCGTCAATGCCCTGCATGCCGCCTGGTCGGAAAGCGGAACATTCGTCAATGGCGCCCAGGAAAAGGCCATTTTAACCGGAATCGCCGGCTATGTCCATGCCCCCGATGCCAGCCATGTTATCGGCGGCTCCAGCGTCCTTACGGTATCATTCTGGGCAAGGAAAACATCGGCATACTCCAGCGGCTACATGATCAGCTACCCGGGCCTGTTTTCACTCTGGATGCGGGACGGCGGCCAGTGTCTCATGGGGCAGGTAATAACGACAAACGGTACTGCTACGGCAGAAACATGGCATATGAGCGCAACAGACACCAATTGGCACCATTATGTTCTTTCATATGACGGCTCCACAATCCGGATCTATTTTGACGGCAAAGAATGCCTCACCCCGGGCACATGCCCCGTTGCGCAATCCGGCGCTGTATCAACATCGGGAGATCATATATACATTGGCGTTAATAATCCCTCCGGCTCGCCCTTCCGGGGCGAATTCGATGAGATTAAGATATTTGAGAGCACCCTCACTCCGGACGAGCTCTTCATCGGTTTCGAGCTCTGGCATGCTGATTTTCATGCAAGAACATCTCAATATTTATACGCGAGAATTCCGGGGGAAATCACCATGGACGCTTCGAACACCCTCGCAATAACGATCACCGGAGACACCGGTTATTCGGCCACCCTGGTGAATAAATCTGCTTTGCAATCGGTTGAGCGGGTCCTGCTCAACAATTCCTCCCTTCCGGCAGGAAACTATACGCTAACGGCGACACTCCGCAATGCATCGTCGACCGTGCTCGACACCATCCGGGAGCAATTTCCAAAATCATACAACGGTTCCCCGACCGTGGGCATTGACGAGAACAACGCTATACGAGTCAACGGCAACCTCTTCTTTCCCGTCACCCCGTTCATGCTGAACATCGTGGACATCCCCACCTGGAAGACCAATAGCTACATAAGCATGCTTAACAGCCAGGGGTTCCCTCATGACTATACCGCGGATGGCTGGGATTCATACCTCAACAGCAGTACGTCAAATGGCATTAAGGCACTCGGTCCTGGAGGTTCATGGGGCGAACTCATCGACGGCAGGTATATCACTGGAGACGGCGGACGAAATTCAGACATCAGGATTATCGATAAGTATGTCAACAAATCGAAAAATAATCCCGGCCTTTTCGCCTGGATATGGCGCGATGAACCGGACGGTGGTGATGAGAAAATCTATTTGCCGGCAGAAGTGCTTCGCGCATGGACAAAACGAACACATGCATTGGACCCGCAGCACCCGGTTTCCATCAACCTGCTCGGTGAATACCTTCGTGACACCTATCCCTCCTGGGCGTGGACACGCAGCGGCTTTTACCAGTACCTCGATAACGCCGGCCGCTTTGGACGCCGCACACCGGTTGCGGACATGTACAGCATAGATTATTACGCCATCGAATTCGCGGCGACCAGGGGAACGACCATTACCTCCCTCTGCACGGTCCTTGATGAGCTGCGGAGACGTTCATACAACCTTGTACCATGCATGTCATTTGTGGAAACATGCGATATCGACCAGGCAGAGGGAGGCATGGCGCACCCGACTCCCTGGTCGCCGACTCCGGAACAGCTCAGGATGGTCATCTGGATCAACGTGGTCCATGGCATGAAGGGAATTGAATGGTTCCATTATTTCGGGACCACCCCTGCCGCGAACTACCAGGTCATGAGCACCTTCGTTGACCAGATTACCCGGCTCACACCGGTTGTACTTGGCCCGGAAATCAATCCGGCTGTTACCGTGACCGTTTCGGACGCCAGGATTGACACCATGGTGAGGCAACACGATGGGAAAACCTACCTTTTTGCGGTGCGCGTATGCAATCTCGATTCAAGCGGGAACACCATTGGCTCCCCGGTACCGGCGACCATCCATATTGACGGAGTCGGCACGGGGACAGCCACGGTGTTCGATGAAAGCCGCTCGCTTCCCGTGACAAGCGGCTCTCTTCAAGATACATTTAATCCGGCCGCCGTTCATATTTATGTGATAGAATGACGTAAAAATATCATATCTCGCCGTATCGATTGTCGCTGTTTGATATAATAATCAACGATAAAGCGCCGCATCATGAGCCTCTGATTTTCCTCAGAGAAGATGCAAGTTGTTGTAGACATATACAGAAGCGATCGTACAATTGTGCCCATGTAATATCTTCGCGATATAGCGGACTTCATTGTATCCGGAGGGGTTAATGCCGAACATTTTCTATCTAAATCCCCACAGCATTCTGAGCGGGGGCAATAAAATCGTGTATGAACATTGCAATAACCTCGCGCGCACCTACCAGAAATGTTTCATTATCTGTGACGACAAGGTTCCGGATTGGTTTGAAGTAGACGCCTTCTTCGTCAACAAAGACACGGCTCTTCAATTGATGCAGACTGATGATGTTGTTTTCTTCCACTGGGACGGAGACAAGGATATCGAGTATGTCGTCAACTGCCCAGCACAAAATAAGTATTACCTCGTCCAATCGTACGTGCATCAGAATTACTCTGTGTTTGCGAAACCGATTAAATTTGTCGCTGTTTCAACGTATATTCAAAAGCATCTGAAAGATAATTTCAGTATTGATGCGATATTGATAAAAAACGCAATTGATCATTCAATTTTTTACGAACGAAAAAACATCCGAATAAAAAAACGTATTTTTGCGATCGACAAGGGCGGCATGAAAGGCGTCCAGGATGTTAGAAACGCCGAGCGCATAGTAAAGAAGTCGATACCTGATGCACATTTTGTGTACCTTGACAATTTGCTCCCGGAACAGATCGCTATTGAGTATTCGCGGGCTGAGATTTTTGTCTCTGCTTCATGGTTTGAAGGATTCGGTCTTCCGGTGCTTGAGGCTATGGCGTGCGGCGCAGCAGTCGTTTGCACAGACAGCAAGGGCATTGATGATTTTGCCTTTGACCATAAAAACTGCATAAAAGTTCCTATTAAGAATCCCCGGGCCATGGCTCAAGCCATAATTGAACTACTCCAAAATCAGAATAAAATTGGTGATCTCGCGGAGGAAGGACTCAAAATATCGAAACAGTTCACCTGGGAGAAGTCCATCCGAGAATTGGGGATGATGCTTAATCTGAAATCAAAAAAAAGCGATCTGGAGTTGATTCGAGGGATTAAGAGGATAAAAACGATAACAACAAGAAGCGATCCGGGGTTTGCTTGCTATGGCACGCAAATGGAGTATAAGGACTCCATCTTCCATCACCTCGAGAAGATAAAAGGCGGGAGACGCCTGTTTTCCTTGTTAAAAAAAATCGGCGTTTCTCCCAATTATACTGATGGAGATTTCGATTACAGGAAAGTAGCATTTGTCCATCAGGAGGCCGACTTGTCATACCCGAATGATCCAGACGGCTCCCTCATATGCTACTTCCCCAGCATCAGAAAATCCTTAATATCCTCAATCGCTCTTGATACATTATGAGCAAACCTAAATTACACATCATTATGATCGGCCTTGAAGAAAACATGGAAATTGCCGATCATGGCGAGCGGACGAGAATGATTTCAAAGATTCTGAGCGAATTGGATTTTGTCGAGTCAATTTTGATAATCCACGCTCCCCTCTCCATACCCCGCAGAATACTGTCTGCCATCAGACGGGGAAAGCGTATAAAAGACATGTATCCGCTTATACAAAAAAGGCTGCTGTCCTCGCTATACAGGGTAAATGAAAAAACTTTAATGATGAATCTAACCTCAATAATCCCGGAATCCGATACAATATTTTGCCGTCTGGATAGAGAACGGCTTGCGCGGAATATTCAAGAGGATATTGTGCATTTGGGTTTTCATGATCCCATAGTATGGATTTCGAATCCCCGTGTTGTTGACATGGCAGAAAGAATTACTGCCAGATATAAAATATTCGACGCAATTGACGACTTGCTGAAGCACCCGCAAATGAAGCGATTTTACCCCAAGATTACAAGGGCATATAAATGGGTAGACGAAAAAGCCGATTTGATCTGTTTTGCTTCTGAAAAACAGCGTGATATGTTTCCCAATAACAAAAACAGAATAGTCCTGCCGAACGGTGTTGATGATATTTTTTTCCAGGAACGTGAACGCATCGTCCCTGATGACTTAAATAAAATTCCACACCCGATTGTGGGATACATGGGTGTTTTACAGGACCGCTTTGACACGAAACTTATGAATACGGTTGCGCGTCGGCTCCCCCATATAAACTTTGTGCTTGTCGGTCCCGTTTCAAATCGCAAGCATTTCAAATCATTACAGTCCCGCAACAACGTCTATTTCCTCGGACCAAAAAGTTACAATTCCGTTCCGGATTATATTTCCTGCTTCGATGTTGCGATTATTCCTCACGTAATAAATGAATTCACAGAATCAATGAATCCCCTCAAAATATACGAATATCTGGCCTGCGGGAAACCTATTGTCTCAACACCTATTATGGGTACGGAACCATTCAGAAACGTCATCACAATCGCGTCCGATCCAGACGCTTTCATTTCCGCCATTTCACGGGCAATCGGTCAAAACACTCCCGAAGCTATTGCGAATCGGAAAAAAATAGCTCGTCAAAATTCTTTCGAGTTTGCGATCAATGATTTTTTCAAGACAAACTCTTTTCTCCTCGGGAAATAGCGTCGATTTGGCTGTTGTATATTATTCTCGTCGCAATCCCGATATATATCCAATAAAGCAAATGGCTCTCCCAGAGCGCAACAACAGTATTGGAAATTAAAAATGAAATTATCCCGATAACAATATATGTAAGTATTGGGTGGGCCTGCTTTTTTATAATAACGCGTATAGATTTGAATAGCACCATAAAGGCCATAAAAAGCCACACCAGCAAACCGAAAATTCCATAATAATATGTGTATAACAGGTAAAAGTTGTCGATTGAATTGGCTGTTTCGAACTGGTCAATAGAAATTGCGACAAGCATTCCGGGAGGTGGCACCTGGCCCACGCCAAAAACAATATTATTTTTAATATAATCCCACAAAAAAGCCAGCTGATTCAATCGGGCCTGAGTTGAATCCGCCTGTTCGGCAGATGTGGTGACAAAGGGCAACACCGTGCTCAGATATTGTATTATCTCATTATGATACAAGACGATGATCGGTACTGAAAATATTATCAGGATAGGGATTTTCATTCTATCAATAAAAATGACATATATTCCGAGCACAAGCATAGAGCTGATCATCCCGGTCCTCGACTGGGTAAAAAGAATTGTCAGCATGGATATGCCGAGCGTGAAATAAAACAGGAGGGTCCTGTTTCTATATCTGTACAAGAAAAGAGGAATTGTCATTACAAGATACACGCTGAAAGATATCGAATGAGTAAATGGTCCCGATATCCGAATACCGCCTTCCCGCATCTGATGATGAAGAACAAAATCCGGCAAATATACACCGAAAATATGAAAAAAGTTAAACTCGGTAATTTTTTCCACTATGCCGAACATACAGAGAAACATGGTTGAATAACAGATTATCCTAGCGAGAAAGTCAATATCGGAATCATCCTTAAACGCTGAAAAAACAAGGATCGCCAGAAACAGATATTCAAGAATAAAAGAAATTGTGAAAAATATTGATGCATTGAAATTGTTCGAGAGAAATGATGAAATCGTGTAGGAAATTAATATGAATATTACAGGACGAGTGAATATGTTTACGCGAAAATAATTAGAATAATATTGAAACAAAAGCTCTTTGCGAAAAAGATAGAAGAGGAGTATCAATGTCACAATCCGCTGTGGCTTGAACACTGGAAGGCCGCCGTGGATCCTGATGCCTGCGAGCATGGGCAGCAGATGCAAAATAAATATGAAAGGAATTATTACTTTAATCTCGTCGAGATAGGGAGCAACCATCCAGAATAAAACCGTAACACAAAAAATGAAGCTTAACAAGCCTATCATTTTAGGGTTGGCAATCATCAAGACTGAAATAACCAGACATATCGCGATCAGTAATATGTATTTAATTCCAGCTGATGTGATATCTTGAAAAGAGATTGATTTCACTGCTTATTCCCTGCAATCCTAAAGATAGATGTTAGTTACAACCGTCCCGGAGTGAGTTCCGCACATCATAGATCGCCACGAGAACGCCGCGCATATTTCTTCCCGTATCGTACGATTATATACATGTCGTAAATGCCCGGCAAAAGGAAAACCCCTATCCTTTTCCTGGCCGTTTTCCATGTCATTCCAGACAGCAGCTCGTTGAAAATTGCCATACCGCGCCTGAACCAAGAGGAATCATACAGCATCATATCTCTCCGCACCCCTGCAAGTTTGGACTCCAGGGATCTGCGCATAAGGGTTATCCTGTCTTTCTTGTCCGCTTGTATCGTTTCAAAGGTCCCCAGGTCGCGCAGCCAATTTCTGTACACAGCCTCATTCTCGAATGTATTACGCCTGGTCATTTCAGCGGACATCTCCAGCCGGGAAGTATTTTCGCGATGCTGGCGGTACTTCACCAGAACCTCGTCAATATAGCGGATTTCCCCGAGCAGAGCGCTCCTGAAAGGAAGCACCCGGTCTTCATACTTAACGGGCGTCAGCATAGGTCCAAATACATCAAATATCTCCCTGCTCCATGCATGCGTACTTCCATGAAGAATGTACTGGCTGTCTATAATGTTTTCCGGAAAATAATCTTCTTCCCGCAGGGGATTGATATTAAGGAACGAGATTTCTTCGCTCCGGTCCCTCTCCACGATTTCGCCCGACGGATTTGAAGTCTTCGTGATATAGGTATATCCTATCCCCTGCTCGTCAATAACCAGCCCATTCGAAGATATCGACATGGCCCTTTTGCCGGATGAAAGGAATTCATCCCATATTCTCTCCGTCCGATGCGGAAGCGATATATCGTCCCCTGCGGACCCGACGATCAGTTCTCCCGAACAGAGCTCCATGACTCGATTGATATGCGCGCCGATGCCGAGATTCTCACTGTTCTTGTTAAGAATTATTTTATGCGGCCCGCGGTACGAATCCGCCATCTGTTTCATGATGGCAAATGTCCCGTCAGGTGAATTATCGTCCGAGAGAATGATCTCAAGAGGCGAATAGGTCTGAGAAAATGCGCCCTCCACCGCCTCCCGTATATAGCTCTCCTGTTTATACGAGACGATTATGAATGAAATTAACGGTTTCCTACGATCCATACTCATTGGTCATTTCCCTTTGATGCCGAGTCGGGTTTTGATCTTATTCATGAAATCTGATATCGCCTGCGGGCCAATTATTGATCGCAGCATCCTGAACGAATAGACCGTTGCACCGGCGGTCACACAGAGGTTGACGATGAGCGATATCATATCAGACAAAAAATAGGGGGTTATAAAAACGACTGCGGTCACGCATACGGTCAAAATCCCGATACGTACGCTCATCGGAGACCATGTGAACTGATACCTGTTTTTTACAACCAGATATATCATTATCCCGTAGAGGACGTACATGCCGAAAAACGCCATTCCGGTTCCGGTCAGGCCGAAAAACTGTATCCCGAGCCAGATGAGACCCAGGTGAAACACCCTGCCGAAAAGCTCCGTCCAGAAGTAAAAACGTGAATTTCCCTTTGCCAGAAGGATGAACCCCATCGGCCAGGTCATGATCCTGAGCACGTCGCCAAGCAACTGCCAGCGCAAAACATCATAGGCAGGCATGAATTTTGATGAATAAAAAACATAGATGACGATCTGGGCAAGAGACATGGTGGCAAGTACGCCCGGTATTGCTATGAGCAGGCCCGTCTCAATCTGCTTGTTAACCAGTGATTTAAACGCGTCGGAATCGCCGGCTAGTGCCGTCAGGCGGGGATAGAAGTCCCGTCCCATAGCGTCCAGTATGAATCCGACATAGAGGGCGGATAGCGTTGTGGCCGCCTGGTACATGCCTGCCGCCTCAAGACCAAGGTTCCGGACGACCAGCACCCTGATGATGTAAAGCGATCCAAACCCGATAAGCGACGTCGTCATAAAAACAATGCCGAGACGGAGAAGCGGTTTCGCCTCCGCCACAGTCTCCTTCAAGCTCATGCGCATTTTTCTCACCGGTATTTTCCTGCTGTACCACCACGATGAGACAATGCTCATGGCTGAAACCATGATCATAAAAAACACAATGCCGCGCGGGCCGAAAAAATAGATAATCGGGATGCTGAATACCGTGCCCCAGAACGCGCCCAGGATGCTCAGCATGGCGAGGTCTCTTATCCTCCGCATGCCCTGTATCAGCGCCGTCTGTCCGCCGGTAACAGCGGTGAACAGAACGGTGATCGACAATATTGCGATGTCGCGCGCATGCTCTGAATTGCCGAACGTAATTCGTGAAACGGAATTACTAAGAATAAGCAGAAGGACCGCCCCTATAATGCCGGAAAGCAGCGCAGTTCGTCTCAGGCTGATGATCGTACGCGATATTTTTTCCTCGTCACCGGTGCTGCTGGCTTCGGCAATCTGCCGCACCCCGCTGATTTCAAGCCCTACCCCGGCGATGGTGCTGCCAAGGCTCGTTATCGAGTCATATATACCGATAATCCCTACGCCGGCCGGCCCGAGAAGCAGGGCAAGCGCCTTTGTCCTTATAATACGCAGAATAATTGTTACGACCTGGGAACCGCCCATGATAGTCGTCGATTTTATTATCTGCTTATATGACTTTGAATCACTATCGCTGAAGCTTTTATTCATATTGGAGTGCCTTTTTGATTGTTGAGCAGACAGCTTCCGCATCCTTTAACGACAGGTGGGGCCCCATGGGAAGGCTTAACATCGTCCCTGCCATGGTTTCGGTTATCGGCAGGGGGCCGTAATGCATATCCTGGTAAGCCCCGGATCTGTGAGGCGGAACTGGATAATGTATCAGTGTGCCTATGCCTGATTCCTCCAGTTGTTTCTGCAGATCATCCCTCTTTTTGGAGCAAACCACAAAAAGATGCCATACCGGCAAGGCCCATCCGGGCACATGGGGAAGAACTAGTTGTTTCACTCCACCCAGCTCCTCCAGATAGAATCGTGCCATATCACATCTTCTCGCATTCCACTCTTCGAGCCTTTCCAGCTTAACTCGCAAAAACGCGGCCTGCATCTCATCAAGCCTTGAATTATAGCCGGCCATGTCATGAAAATATTTCTTCGATGAGCCGTAATTTCTCAGCATTCTTACACGATTCGCAATGGTATCGTCATTTGTCACGACCGCGCCGCCGTCGCCGAGAGCACCAAGGTTCTTGCCCGGATAAAAACTGAATCCCGACGCATGCCCGAGCGCCCCGACCCGCTTCCCTTTATATAGAGCCCCATGGGCCTGAGCTGCGTCCTCTATGACTATGATATTTCTGTTACGTGCCAATTCATTAATTCGGTCCATGTCAGCGGGTTGCCCGTACAGATGGACCGGCATTATTGCCTTCGTCCTTGAATTGATAGAGGACTCTATGAGATCCGGATTTATATTGAATGTTTTTTCATCCGGCTCAACCGGAACTGGGATTGCACCCGAGTATGTCACGGCCAGCCATGTGGCAATAAAGGTGTTGGCGGGTACAATCACTTCATCGCCGGCACCGATTCCGGATGCCCTCAGTATCAGGTGCAGCGCCTCAAGACCATTCCCGACGCCAATGCAATGCTTCGCGTTGCAATATGACGCAAATTCGAGCTCGAACGCATTCACTTCCTCGCCAAGTATGAATCTCCCCGAATCCATAACGCGTCGGTACGCGCTATCAAGCTCATCACCAAGCTCCCGGCAGGCCGCTTGCAGATCAAGAAAAGGGACGTTCATTTTATTTCCACTGCCTGGAGAAACTCATCATAGTCGCGTATATAATCCTCCGGCTTGTAAACATCTGAGGCCAGGACGAGAAGAACAGCGTCTTTGGTATACTTATATTGGACGGTCCAGACCATCGGGGGGATGTGGACTGCGACATTGGGAGCTTCCAGGACGATCTCCTGGCTGTTTGCGCCATCATCGACCACAACAGCGCACGACCCCTTGGGACACACCAGAAATTCGTGGAGTGTTTTATGCGCATGTTCTCCGCGAACTTTCTTGCTCACAACATCGAAGACAAGGAAATAGCGGTGTGGAATGAACGGCAGGTATTGTCCATACTCCGCTACGGAAAGGCTTCCCCGCATGTCAAGAATGATCGGCAGATTGTATATACTGACTCCCCTGACGACCGATTTTATGACCTGCGGTTCGGCCGCCACAGGCATCTGGAACATTGTCGACTTCCTGACTGACGACTGTGAGACATATCCCGTAATGTTAGCCGGGTTTCCGACGACAATGGCATTCTGCGGGACATTCCGGGTGACGACCGATCCGGCCCCAACCATCGCGTTTTTACCAATTATCAACCCCGGAAGAACCGTCGCGTTAGCGCCGATACTCGCTCCTTGCTTTACCACAGTGGTCAACAAGTTCCCCGTGTAATGCTTGCTTCTCGGGAAGTGATCATTGGTAAAGGACGCGTTCGGACCGATGAAGACGTCGTCCTCGATTCTAACTCCGTCCCACAACTGCACGCCGTTCTTTATTGTCACGCGATCGCCGATGATCACGTCGTTTTCAATGAACACATGGTCGCAGATATTGCAATCGGCCCCGATCTTCGCTCCAGCGAGAATATGAGCGAATGCCCAGATTCTGGTTCCCTTGCCTATAACAGTCGATTCAATGATCGCCTGAGGATGCGCTTGATACTGCATGGTGGTCTCCCTGTTCTAAATATACCGATGTCACTGCCCGGCATCTATTCGCCGTCCGCTTTATTTTTTTTGAGCCATTCTTCATAGCCAATACCCTTCCAGGGCATTCCCCTGTCGAAATGATACATCCATGGATAATAGGGGCCGTCAAATTTCCTCGATTTAACTTCCCTGATATCGCCTATTCTTCTCCCCGGATTTCCCATCACCACGCTGTAATCGTCGAAATCCTTCGCCGGAACAGAGCCCGCTCCTATCAGGCAGTTTTTCCCGATTGTTATTCCAGGCATCAATATCGCCCCTGAGCCTATCTGGGTGTATTCACCTACCGTCACACCGAGCCAGACATCCGAGGGTGGGGTCGGATCGTTGGTAAATATTACGGATGGGTATATAAAGACAAAATTTTTTATGACTGTTTTCTGCCCCACATGAACACTGCTATGCAGTCTGCAGTAATCACCTATCACAACTTGATCCTGCAGGTCACACATGGTGCCGATTGAACAATTACGACCTATCCGGGAATTTTCCCGGATCGTAACTCGATGCCCGGTCTGGAGCTCTCTCCCGATTGTTGTGCCTGCATATATTATTGAATGGCTCCGTATGAGGCTGTTTTCTCCTATTATCGTTTCGGGATTTATGTACTCTTTGTTGTGGTAATAATCATTCACCGGCTCCCCGATAACCGAATCATTTGCAATTATGGAATTATCACCGATCCGTACATTGTCATAAACAACTGTTCTGTCGCCAATACTAACATTTTTCCCTATATTGATATTCTTCCCAATTAATTGAAAATTATTATTAAATTTCATATCCCGTTATCCCCGCATTCCCCATTAATACCGGCACATCATAATTGTTTATGTTTGCCGACTATCCTTCCTGATTCAAGCACTTTTCTGGTGGCTGGTGGCTGTCGGCTGCAATGACCGAATGTCAGCAGTATTCTATATGATTATTTATGACAAAAGATGGCGCATTGTATTACCGAAAATCTCTGCAGCCGGAATGACGCCCGTATCGATCGGATTTTTTCTGCATATAAAAAGCTCCATGCATTACGATCCGTCATAATTTTGAAGCACTGATATATAATCAAGATATTTTTAGTCGCCAGAGCAATAGTTCAGTGCGAACCGCCGTGAGCCGCCAGGCCGGAGTCGCAGTGGCACATCGGCCCCGGTAATGCAGATAACCGGGGGCGTACACTCTCAGGCATTATGCGGGACAGGTATCAAGGAATAGCCACGGCATCGGGATAGAATTGTATCCAGTCATATACACTCGTCGCATCCTCAGACGGCGGCCCGCCCCCCCAGTATGCATTGCCAGTCCATGCGTTCGCCATTATATATCCGGGAGCTTCGGCCGGAACGCCGCTGGTAAAAGTCCGCACCGCATTCCCGTCAACGGTAAATACGACACGGCTTGAAGTCCATAAAAACCCATAACGATGAAAACCGGAAGAGGGATTGAACGGCAGCGACTGCGTCACTGAAATTTCCGAAGGATGAAGCGTAAAGTGGACGGTACCGCCGTCCGGCGTCCATGTCTCGTTTGTCAGAAATTCAATATCTATCTCGCCCGGTCCGTATCCGGGAGACTGGATCCAGAAAAAAGAAACACAGCAGCCGGAAACGCCGGTTACCTTCATGCGCGTTTCGTAATATCCGTATCCGAACGTGCTTCCGCTGTCGCCTACACTCTGGATCTCGCCACCCTCATACGGAGTGTCGCCCGGCGATGCAGACTGAACCGTGAGCAACAGTACGCCGCCGGTCGCCCCTGTATATGACGGCTGGGTCACCGCGTTCTCCCATGTAAACAGGTTCCCTCCGGTCGCCACCCATGAAGAACGTCGCCACAAGCCGTCCGGAGAAGAAGAGCCCTCCCAGGCGAAATTAAATTCGTCATTTGCAGAGGGCGCATTGACGAACGTCGGGGCAACGTACCCATAATTCTTGGCAAGTGCCAGCAACAAAAGAACACGCTTGTCGTTCTCCCAGCACCCGCTAAAAACCATTAGGCATAGGACTGCCATCAGCACTATACGAGCCATTATTCCTCCATATCCTTTTCTCTTTATGTATTCTTGACTATCGAGTCAATGGTTTGTTCTCAAACCTTATAAAGCTATATAAATATTTTTCAATCGTCAAGTTAATGGACGATTTTTTTAAAAAAAATATCTATCATACTGATTAGACCGATCGCTTTGTGTTAAAAAAATATAATGAGGGTTTTGCTGCAAGCATACTGCGGGCCGGTTATTGCGTTAGTGAAATCAGCGGAACTCTGCGTCACTGCCGGCTGCATGGCCGTTTGTCATTTTATTTTCGCGCCTTAATCTTCTCCTCCAGAAACGCGAGTATATTATTGATCGAGTCGAGGTTTTCCGGTACTATCTCCTCATCCTCGACTTTAATCGAGAATTTCTCTTCCAGGAAGAGTACGAGCTCAAGGATACCCGTGGAATCCATGATACCGCTTTCCAAAAGCGAAATATCGGGGGTTAACTCAACGTTGCCGCTTCTTCCGAGAATAAAATTCTCGTTGATGTAATTCATAATGATTTCTTTGGGGTTCTGCATATAACAACTCGCTGTTTCAAATAGTATTTGATATGTTATTATCCGATCCGCCTCCGCCCAATGCAATAAGCCACACGGAAATTGATGGGGTAATTTATCAAGAGATAATTTTATGGCAGAGTATTTTCCGGTTTACGACTTCCCGTCAAGCCGCTTTTAAAGATGGTCGTAAAAATTTACACAATTGACATAAAAAGCCGTTTATAGTACTATACAGAAACTGTCGCGTAAGTTCTTATTGCCCTTAAAGATATCCGATAAACTTTATTCGCGGGGACATATCAATAAATTATCTTTATTTTCGATATCGGCTCAGTATAACGAGGAGGATCAATATATTAATTATGCCAAATGACATGAAATTCAGTATTGATATTTTAAAAATTGACCCTGAAATCGAAGCAAGGCGCGTGGCCGATTTTGTCGCGGACCAGACCAAAAACATATTCCGCCGCAGCGGCGTGGTGGTCGGCCTGAGCGGCGGCATCGATTCAGCCGTTATGGCGGCAATCGCCGTGCGCGCAGTCGGCAAAGAAAATGTCATCGGCCTTATCCTTCCGGAAAGGGAATCCAACCCGATAAGCAGCTCGTTCGCCGCAAAGCACGCCGGGCAACTCGGCATTGACTGCCGCGAGGTCGACATAACGCCGACGGTGGACAGCGTCGGCGGTTACAGCAAACGAGACGACTATATACGGTCTCTGGTACCCGACTTCAAGCCCGGTTATAAATACAACATCAGCCTTCCGACCGACCTGCTTGAGCGCGACTCGTTCAATTTTTATGTTCTCCAGGTGCAGCTGCCTGACGGCTCAATAATAAAAAAGCGGCTGGGAGCTGATGCCTTCCGTGCAATTACCTCGTTTGCCAACATTAAAATACGCTCGCGGATGCTGCATCTCTATTACGCGTCCGAGCGGCATAACATGATCGTCGCCGGCACAACAAATCGCACCGAGATGATCCTCGGCGATTTTTGCAAGTACGGAGACGGCGGCACGGATATAGAGGCTTTGTCGTACCTGTATAAAAACCAGATATACCAGATCGCCGATTATGTTGCGGTAATTCCGGAAATCATAAAACGCTCGCCGAGCCCGGACACCTTCAGCCTCCCGGTCACCGACCAGGAATTTTTCTTCCGGATACCCTTCGAGAAACTCGATCATCTTCTCTATGCATGGGAAAAGAGCCTCCCCGAAGAAGAAGTATCCTCTGTACTCGGCATTCCTGTTGATGCCGTCAGGAGGGCCTTCAAAGACTTTACCGTGAAAAATCGGGCTACGGCTCATATCCGGGAGATGCCGCATGCATTGTCATAACATGATAGGCGAACATCATTATCCTGAACAACCGTTACCCAATGATATTGAGTAAAATATGGCAAAATTCTGATGTACCTGATATAATAACAATTTTACAGAAATTTTTCTTGAAGAAAAACCGCTATTTTCTACGATCTTACCATAAAAGATCTGACGTTGAAATAACGATTTCAATGACAGATTCACACCTTCATCCTTGTTCAGTTTGAGTGCTATTTGATGTTATCTGGCAAGAGCCGGAGCGCTACTCCGTACTCTATTTTCAGGCGGCCACTATTTCATGATCAATGATCAACATGGTTCATTCTCAAAATAATACCGATGAAAGATTCTAAAGACAACTATAAGAAATCGCATCCGGGTAAAATGGCACGGCAAGATACATTTACTTGATATTCAATACTATTATCATTACATTATCATTACATTAAATTATAAAATATTATAAATCAATAGACTCCTGGCATCATGAACCTATCATATTACGGAAAACGAAAATATTTATGAACAAAAATAAAGACCAAACCAAATCCGGGCTGACAAGAAAGTCTTTTATAAAAAATGCGCTCTTGACCGCCGGATCAGCCCTGTTCCTGACGCACTGTAAAAACGATACAGGCTCCATCAATCCTCTGCTCTTAATGAATTCAGCTGTAAAACGCGATCCGTTACATTATAATGTGTATATGGCACGAAACGGCACAGTCCAGCAGAATATTGAAAAGGTTCTGGAACTGATGGGCGGAATAATCACATACATTGACCCGACCGATATTGTTGTGTTAAAATGCAACGGTCAATGGCCGAACCAGGGATACACAAATACCGAATGCATTAAATACCTTGCCGACGCGATACTATCAATACCCGGATTTGCCGGCGAGGTCCTCATATGCGACAACATACAGAACAAAGAGTACAATGACCAGTGCGGATTCATCGCCGGCGCATCATACCGGACCAACAACTGGGCAGCCCACAACTGGAGCTCTCTCGCTTCCGAGTATCAGGCCGCAGGCAAGCCGGTGGCCATATTCCGTTGGCAGAACAGCACCGGCAACCGCATCTACAGCGCAGCCGAAGGGACCGGCTGGGTTCGCGACTATTTCTCCTTTTATGGACATACCACCTATCTGTCATACCCCATTTTCGAATCACCGCTGACGTCAGGCAGACTGATTGACATGAAAAACGGCGTATGGGAGGGGGGGCCAGGCGGTGGATATACCGGGCAAAAGGTCAAAACTATCTTCATGCCGACTCTTAACAACCACGGCTACGGAAAAGAAGACTACGCGGGGATCACCAGCGCGGTCAAGTGTTTCTTCGGCGCGACTGAGATACACAACGGCGATGACGAGACGGTGACCCTTGACGGCCACACCTGCCGCCATATGCACAGCTCCAGCTATACAATCGACCATGCGTACTACGCCGGGGAGCTTGCGGCGCGCTACATCCACACGATGTACCGACCGGTGCTATATATCACCTGCGCGATTTGGTCCGGGCATGAATCAAGAACCGGAAGCGCCTCTTTTACCAAAACGGTTCTCGCCTGCGAAAACCCGTCAACGCTCGACTATGTTGCATGCAAACATGTCATGCCACTGGCCCTTGCGCCGTGGCTTGATCCTGATAACAGCAATAACACCAGAAAGCAGATACTCGGATGCATTGACGGGGGGATCGGCACAATCGACGCTTCCAGATACGATATTGTATCGTACGACTTCACCCCATAGGCCGGCAGCACACCGTGCATTATCCTGAATATATTCTGAGTAATAATTGACACAATCGCACTGTGCGAGTAAATTATTATACATAATAATTCATATTTCACAGGATTAGTAATTATGAAGCATTCAACCAAAACAGCTGTCTACCGGGGAATCACAAGGCGGTTTTTTGTCAAAATAATTCTTGCCGCCCTGTCCGTCCCTGTTTTCTCACAACTGAAAAAACTTCAGCCGGCACAGTCCGCGAAGAAAGCCGCTCGGAAAAAATCAAATGTTGTAAAAGTATATATGGTCAGGAACGGCGATTGCTTCCAAAATATATCCAGACTATTCCGTCTCATGGGCGGAATTGCAAAATATATCGACCCTACTGATATCGTCGTTATCAAGGGTAATGCGCAGTGGCCGAATCAGGGCTATACCCACACCGGGTGCATCAAGGCGGTCATAGACGAAATTTTGAGGATTCCGAAGTTTTCCGGTGAAATACTGATTTGTGACAATATCCAGAATGTCTTCAATCATCACGGCATCGAACAGACAGGGTTTGGCGCCACGCCGCCCAACCGAAAGCACAACTGGCCCGAGCACAATTGGGAATCGCTCGCAGCGTATTACCGGTCCCGGGGTAAAAAAGTCGCGGTGAAACAATGGAAAAACAGCCCGCCGGATTCGACGTACAAGGGGCCTGCCGACGGTGAAGGCTGGGTGAGGGATTTCTTCTCGTTTCATGACATGACCGTCTATCTTTCGTATCCCGTTTTTAAATCGCCGCTGACTTCCGGCAGAATGATAGACATGAAAAAGGGCGTGTGGGAACGCGGCAAAGGTTACACGGGGAGAACGGTTAAGACGATTTTCATGCCGACCTTGAACAACCATGATTGGGAAGGCGGGAAGGAAGATTACGCCGGCGTGACCAGCGCAATAAAATCTTTTTTTGGAGCGACAGAAATACATATCGGCGACAATGCCACGATCAGGCGAGGCTGGACCACCTGCCATCACATGCACAGCGCCAGCTACACCAAAGGACGAGCCGATTACGCGGGAGAGCTGACGGCGCGATATATACAAAGAATGTATGCTCCGGTTTTCTATATCACCGCCGCCATGTGGTCCGGCCATCACTCGCGAATGGGGGCAGCGACTGAAACAAGAACCGTTCTTGCATGCGAAAATCCAGCAACCCTTGACTACGTGGCCTGCAAGCATGTCATTTCACCGCACGCTCCCTGGCTTGACCCAGACCGCCTCAATAACACCCGAAAACAAATTCTGGGTTGCATCGGCGGCGGGATAGGCACTATTAACCCAAAAAATTATAAGATCGTTGCGTATGATTTTTCCCGATAACCATTCGCTTTCGCCGATCCCGTTACAATGGATAGAATAATGAGCAAATCCGCCCCCGCTCTCATAATTATTGCCATTGTTCTGATCATGGCCGCTCCGAGAATATGCTCTGCCTGGGAACTCGTTGCCAATGGCTATTTGCGTGAAACATTTGACGACAACATTAACGCGACTGTTGAGGTCCCGATCAATCCTTACCTGTTCGCCAGCAACCCTGCAATGATATTCTTCACCCGCCAAGAAAGAATACTCTGGGATTTTATATCTGAAGTTATGGCGAGCCTGGGAGTACATCACGAGGGGAAAACACAGGTTCTGGATATACAGGGCCGCTTTCGTTCGCAGGTGTACGGTAAGAACTTCAAGGAGATGACAAATTACTCCGAAGATGCCGCGCTCTTCTATACCATGGCTCTTTCCGATCTCGCGACCCTCCATGTCATCGACAATTTCCAGCATTATCCGGAGCCTGACCGCTACGAAAGGGAGTTCGGCATTACCGAAGGAAGATTATCCTATTATGGCAACACCATCACCATCGGAGGCACGTTCACTATCACACCGCATTATGCTTTTACTCTCGAATATGTTAATCAATATTTCAAGAACGAATACAGGGTCAACTGGAGATCCAGAGCGATTGAATATGCAAACTACAACCTCATCGAGAGGCCTGTCGATTCATCAATAATGCACGCCGCCAGGACCCAGCAGGAAATGCACTGGGACTCCCACAATTACTCATTCCTGTTTTATGAATACACATGGATGCAGCATTACCCCGGAGGAGTATCGCAGACGCATACACCGGGAGCCGGTCACAGGCTCAACTTCACCTCCCAGCTTTATGCTGAAGTGCGAGTCGCACCTGAATTCCTTCTCCCCTATCACGATCCGCTTGGCGGCGTTAACATCCTGCAATCGATACTTGCCCCGTGGCAATACCTGTATATCAGCCTCTACACGCAGGCATCCCTTGTTAACGAGGTTGACCGAAAGACAGTCGCATCGTTAATATTTACATACAGAACTTCGATACGGGACAACAGCATCGACATCTTTTCCAACTGGCAGATTTCCGGCGACTTCACGCGACATATTTTCTCACGACTGGTCTTATCAGCATCTATCTTTTACGGTCAGGGATTTTATATAACAAGGAGAGAAACAAACAGGTTCTTTGGCCTCGCACCTTCAGTTGCCTATGAATTCAACGAGCATCTTTCCGGCAGAATCTGGTATGAACTATCCGTCAACTATACCCGGGTCGATGGATTACGACTGTCTCGGGGTTATGTCTTCAACAGCAGGGGTTACGCAGTCGCATTCAGCGGCTACACAAGGAATCAACTATCCATTGGGATAACCGCTGAATTATAGCATATTTATTGGCACATTAATCATGAAAAATCATTGAAAATATTATACTTCCTAGTATATTGTTATTACAGAAAATAAATCGAATAATGCATTTTTTCATCTGATGCTTCATAATTGAAGATCTAATTATTATTTCTCAAGCCCGATAGTGGAGGCCGAAATTGAAGAATTACTTGTGGTTTATACTGTTGCTTTCTGTTTGCATACCGTATCCCTTAGGTGCTGAAGAAGCATATAAAATCGGCATTGGCGACATTATTGAGGTAAGAATTCTCAAACCCGAAGAGATCATTGACAGATCAACAGTCACTCCCGGTGGAGAAATATCTGTGGCATATATCGGTACAATTATTGTTGTGGGAAAAACCATACCGGAAGTCCAGAAACAGATCCAATGGCGTCTCTCCCATGGTTATCTGAAATATCCAGTTGTCGTTGTATCCCTCATCGAGTCCCGCAGCCGAAATTTCACTGTTTCAGGCGAAGTGATCCGGCCGGGCTCCTATCAGATCCTGGGCAACACCACAGTGCTTAAAGCGATATCAATGGCCGGTGGATTTACACGATTCGGATCCAAGAGCCGCGTGAAAGTGCTCAGGCCCTATGCAGATAAGCCGGGATATCAGAGTATAAAAATAAATCTTAAAAAGGCAATGGACGGTGACGCAAAAGAAGATGTTGTGATCCAACCCGGCGATATTGTCATAGTTTCCGAGGGATTCTTTTAGCGAATAATCCAAATAATTATTGAAAAATATTCCATAATGAGAAAGATGTGCCTTGTATACAAGTTCATCTTTCTCAATAATAAACTGGAGGAATCGTCACTGCCCGTGAAGGAGAATACGGTTTAAGCTATGGAAAAAAGCAATCCAATGAACCTGACATTCCGCGATTTCGTACGTCCCCTCTTCAGGCAGAAAATGGTTATATTCCTTTCCGCATTAATAATCGTGCCATCCGCATATATTAGCCTGAAATTTCAGACACCCATGTACCAGGCCAGGGTGCTCATCCAAATTAAAGGGGTGAGCCATGTGGCGTCGCCGACATATGAAGGACTTGGCGGATGGCGCATCCATCTTACGCAGATGGCGATAGTAAAGTCTAATCCGGTCATTAAAAAAGCCGTGGAAGCCCTCGGTCTTGATAAAAGACCTCTCGACTATGAAAGCAACTACTGTTATCCTCTCAAGAAACAACTCATCAAATATCAAGTGCAAAAAGAAAAAAAGCATATCGACTCTTTATCGCCGGCCGAACGCAAGGAATATCTCCTCTGGAAAGCGATGAATGAGTTAAAGGGAAATATCGAAACCTATCTCGAACCGAACACGGACCTGTTTGTGATACTGGTCCGCGATTTTGATCCCGTGAAAGCCGTTGAAATCGCCAATGTCGTGAGCCGTTCATATACAATATATGATCTCCAACAACAGCTCGCTGAGCTTACCATGCGATATGGGAATCTGCACCCGACCGTACAGCAGCTGAGGGACAATATCAATAAAATGACGGCGTACCTTACTGGGAAAGAACTATCAGATATCGATTCAATCGGGACCGCAAGCGTAAAAATAATCGAGCAGGCGTCAACGAACTATCAGCCGGTCGGGAAACCGAAGTTTTTACTAATGCTTGTAAGTATTTTCGTAAGCGGTCTGATCGGCATGGCCCTTGCTTTTACGTTCGATATTATGAACCATACCTTTAAAGCACCCGACGACATGGTAAAATATCTGGATATAGCCGCCATAGGATCAATCCCCAAGAAGAAATTTATGGCAAGCCTGATTATTAAGGATACCTCGGCCAGCAGCCTGTACGTGGACTTTTACAATGATCTTTCCGATCAAATAATGATTTTCATGAAAGTCCAAAATTTAAAAACACTTCTATTCGCATCTGTTACTCCACAAGCAACGAACATTGCCATAACGGCAAATCTCGGTTTCTGCCTGTCGCATAATTCCGGCCTCAAGTCCCTGGTAATCGACGCGAATATTGGCAGACCCTCGGTCCAGAAATTACTTAAACTTGAAGAACGGCCCGGATTCACGCATATGCTGGGAAAACCAGGCTCTGGCATTATAAGTTCGATAAACGCCATCGACAAAAAATATCATATTCTTCAGACAGGTAAAGTATCCGAGAAAACAGGGGGATTACTGCAGGAAAAAAACATCAAACAGCTGATAAAAAAAACCAGAAACCACTATGATGCCGTTCTAATTGACTGTACGTTTGTGAAAAAGATATCTGATATAGCCATCCTGTCGTCAAATGTTGATGGCGTTGTGCTCATAGTCAATGAAGGGAAAGACCATATCCAGGTGACGAGAAGCATTGTGCATACCCTTAAAGTGAACCAGGCAAATGTCATTGGAGGGATATTAAACAGCAGAACCTTCCCGATCCCGGGATGGCTGTACAAGCGGATCTGATATCGCCATCTATTTAGCAAAAATTTTCTGTTTCAACACCAGCCAGAAAAATCCCGGATCATTTATCAGGTATCTTTTCCACAGACGTTTAGGTTCTTTTATCAGCCTATACAGCCATTCCAGACCCGCCTTCTGCATCCATACTGGAGCCCTTTTCACCATCCCGGAAACATATTCAAACGTGATGCCGATCCCCATGGTTACGGGAATACCGAAGCGTACCGAATACATAGTATAGAATTTCTCCTGCTTGGGCGAGCCAAGTCCCAGAAAAAGCACGTCTGGCTTGGCGGCAGCAAGCATATTCTCAATTTTTTTCATCTCTCGTTCATCGTCCTCAAAACCAACGGGCGGCGAATAGTGTCCCACGATTTGTATTGATGGGTGCCGCTCCCGCATTATTTCCACAGTCCGCTCGGCAGCTCCCTCCCTGCCCCCCATTAAAAATATCCGATAACCCTTCTTCGCTCCCACCCTGCATATATCATGGAAAACATCGGAGCCGGCTATCTTTTCTTTAATGGGCGTACCCAGAAATCGCGAAGCCCACATAAGCGGAACGCCGTCAGTCAGAACGAGGGAGGCCTTCTTATAAATCTCTCGGAACTCAGCGTCTTTCTGTATATTCATGATATGATCGACATTGGGTGTCACGACCAGCGAGGGGACACGACTCTTAATAATTTCGTCAAATATGGCCAACGCCTCATCTTTCATTACATTATCTATCTCAACACCAAGCAAAACCACTTTATCCCGCATGTTATCGTCCCTCATCTTGAATTATAGAATTGCATTGATTAATATTATTTCCATCATTCGTAATGGTATTAGCTGTTTCTTATGACGATAAACTAT